>NZ_AP025465.1:0-1200000 GCF_024347355.1 Vibrio chagasii | reverse complement strand
AGAGCTATCAACACTAAACTTTGGCTTAAGCAAGCACGGTACACCAATCATTGATGAGCTTGTGGTCGTTTTCCCAGCGACATTAGAGCTGTGTTTCTTTGCCTTTGTATTAGCGCTCTTAATTGGTATCCCTTTTGGGACTATCGCGGGCATGAGACAAGGTAAATTTGTCGACACCACTATCTCGTTTACCTCGATGGCAGGTTACTCTGCACCTATATTCTGGGTCGCACTATTGATGATCATGGTCTTCTCACTGCATTTTGAGATGTTCCCTGTTGGCGGGCGATACGATCTACTTTATGAGATTGAACATGTGACTGGCTTTGCGATCATCGATGCCTTTTTTGCTGAAGGTCGCTACCGCGCACACGCTTTGCAAAGTGTCATCGAGCACATGGCGCTGCCGTGTCTTGTTTTAGCATTAGCACCAACGACTCAAGTTATTCGTCTCATGCGAGCATCAGTGGCTGAAGTAATGACGCAAAACTACATTCGCGCGGCGCGTATTAAAGGTCTATCAACAAGAGAGATCGTTACTCAGCATGTATTGCGCAATGCGATTCCACCGATTATTCCTAAGGTCGGTGTTCAACTTTCAAGTATGTTAACGCTTGCGATCATTACGGAATCTATCTTTAACTGGCCGGGAATTGGCCGCTGGTTATTGGATGCTTTATCGAATCAAGATTACGTTTCTATTCAAGCTGGCGTAATTGTGGTGGCAACTCTGGTTTTGACTGCAAATATTCTGTCTGACCTGCTAGGCGCTATGGTCAACCCACTGGTAAGGAAGGAATGGTATGCTAACAAATAACGTCTACCAGGAAGAACAGATTCCTACCCAGTTTGAGCGCTTCTGGCGTAGCTTCCGCTCTAACAACCTTGCGATGTTTGGCTTGTGGTGTTTGATACTTATCATTCTGGTGACGATCACTTCTCCGTGGTTAGCTCCCCATGACGCACAAGAGCAAACGGGTCATCTTTTAACACCGCCATCTTGGGATCCAGCAGGTACTGTTGAATATTTCTTGGGTACAGACGATCTAGGCCGAGATATTCTTTCTCGCTTAATCATTGGCTCTCAGCTTACCTTTGGTGCGGCGGTCGTGATTACCTTTATCGCTGCCGTTATTGGCTGTCTCATTGGCGTGCTTGCGGGTATGACGCGTGGTTTGCTATCAAGTACTCTAAACCACCTGCTTGATACGGTGATGTCGATTCCGTCTCTGCTACTAGCAATCATCTTTGTAGCATTCCTTGGCTTTGGCGAGTTCAATATCTTGCTGGCCTTATGTTTGGCATTGATTCCGCGCTTTATTCGCTCGGTCTACATTGCCGTGCATGCTGAGGTAGAGAAAGACTATATTCTGGCTTCTCGCCTTGATGGTGCGAACGACTTCTACCTGCTGTGGAACTCGATTCTTCCAAATATTCTTACTGTGGTGGCACTAGAAATTACACTGGCGTTATCCGTCGCAATTCTTGATATCACCGCCTTAGGCTTCCTTGGTCTTGGCGCTCAGGCACCAAGCACCGAATGGGGCTCTATCCTAGGTGATTCTGTAGAACTTATTTATCTCGCACCATGGACAGTAACCCTACCTGGCCTAGCCATTATGTTTACAGTAATTGTGATTAACCTCGTCGGTGAAGGTGTTCGCCAAGCGCTAAATGCAGGAATCGAATAATGCCATTACTTGATATTCGACATCTAACTATCGAAATTGAGACTCCTCAAGGGATGGTTAAAGCGGTAGATCGAATGAGTATTACCCTCAATGAAGGGGAAATTCGTGGTTTAGTAGGTGAATCAGGCTCTGGTAAAAGCTTGGTTGCTAAAGCGATCGTTGGTGTTTGTAAAGAAAACTGGAAGGTATCCGCTGACCGTATGCGACTCGGGAATGTTGACCTGCTTCAACTGACCCCTAAAGAGCGCAGACGTGTCATTGCTCGTGATATTGCGATGATTTTCCAAGAGCCATCAACGTGTCTTGATCCTTCAGAAAAAGTGGGCAATCAACTGATCGAAGCCATTCCCTCACACGCCTTTGAAGGTCGATGGTGGCAACGATTTAAGTGGCGCAAGAAGCAAGCTATCGCTCTGTTGCACAAAGTCGGCATCAAAGATCACTCGCGCCTATTGGACAGCTACTCTTACGAGCTCACTGATGGTGAGTGTCAAAAGGTGATGATCGCGATGGCGATCGCTGCCAAACCGAAAGTCTTGATTGCCGATGAACCAACCAACGACTTGGACCCGATTACCCAGTCTCAGATCTTGCGATTATTGAGCCGAATGAATCAGCTCCATAACACGACAATCATCCTGATCGGCCATGACTTAACGACCATCACTCAATGGGCGACTCGAATTACTGTTATGTACTGTGGTCAGTCTGTTGAATCTGCGGATACGCAAAAACTGTTGGATGCACCAAAGCACCCATACACGGTGGCTCTGTTGAAAGCGATGCCAGACTTCAACGACTGGATTCCACACAAAGAGAAACTTCAGTCGCTACCAGGATCGATTCCTCCACTACAACATCTTCCTATTGGTTGTCGATTGGGTCCACGTTGCCCTTACGCGCAAAGACAGTGTGTGGAAATCCCACATACTAAACGAATCAAAAATCATAAGTTTAACTGTCATTTCCCTCTGAATATGGAGAAGAAAAAGAAATCATGAGTGCATTATTAGAAGTCAGTGAATTATCCAAAGACTTTACGACTCGCTCTGGTCTTTTCCGTAAAAAGATTCATCAAGCGGTGAAGCCGGTAAGCTTTACGCTTGAAGCAGGCCAAACGATCGGCTTTATTGGTCAAAACGGCTCTGGTAAATCGACGTTAGCAAGAATGCTAGCAGGCATGGTAGAACCGACTGCGGGTGAGATTCGTGTAAACGGTGAAAAGCTAGAGCATAAAGACTATTCGACTCGCTGTAAGTTGATTCGCATGATCTTCCAAGATCCCAACACATCGCTTAACCCGCGTATTCAGATTGGCCGTATTCTGGAAGGTCCACTGAAGCGAAACACCAACATGCCGCCAGAAGCCCGTATGCGCCGTGTAAAGGACACACTATTACGTGTAGGTCTTCTACCAGAGCATGCTTACTTCTACCCTCAGATGCTTGCAGCGGGCCAGAAACAAAGAGTTTGTCTAGCTCGCGCCCTGATACTTCAGCCATCAATCATTGTCGCTGACGAAGCTCTGAACGGTCTAGATATGGCAATGCGTTCTCAGATCATCAACCTATTCTTAGAACTTCAAGAAGAGATGGGCGTATCCTTCGTCTACGTATCTCAACACCTTGGCATTGTTAAGCACATCACCGATAAGATCATCGTGATGCACGAAGGTGATGTGGTTGAGAGCGGAGACACCGATGAAGTGTTAACCAACCCAGGTCACCAAATCACCCAAAGACTGGTTGAGAGCCATTTCTCCAAAGCGCCAAACCACTAAGCTGAAACGACTAAGCTAGAACCACGCTATGTTCAGTAGGAGGGAAAGTATGTTACGAGCTGCTACAATGCTTCCCCTCTTGCTTGTTAGCCTCTCATTTAAAGCGGCAAGCACACCGCTTACTTGGTTAGATAAAGCCTTCATAGAAACCGCGTTTTATAACGTGGCACTGCAACACGAATACTCCTCAGGAACAAAACCACTCGCCAAATGGCAGCAACCGATCAAAATTTGGATTGACCATCGTGTCGGCGATAAAGAGCTTCATCAAGAACTCGCAGAGCTGCATATCCAACACTTAGCTCAAGTGACCCAGCATCCTATCTCACTCGTCGATAAAGAGTCTGAAGCGAACGTTAAGTGGATATACACGAGGCAGAGTCAGTGGTTGTCTGAGGCGAAATCAGTACTCAAGCTCAAATCAACTCAGCATTTAAATAGCGCCATCTGTACGGCGGGTTATCGAACCAATTCTCAAGGTGAGATTGTTTACGCTGGGATTGTAATTCCCGTAGATCAGGCAAGATCTCGAGGCAAGCTCGTCGCCTGTATCGTAGAAGAGATCACTCAGGTTCTAGGCCTGCCCAATGATTCAGATAAAGCCTACCCTTCTATTTTCAACGACCACACGCCAGAAGACTTATTATCGCCGTTAGATGTAGTGCTACTGCAACTATTGTATGAACCAGAACTAAAAGCTGGAATGACAAAATCTGAAGTAAAACCTAGCGTTCGAAAGATACTCAGGAGATACAGCAAAACAGGTGTGCTTCAACAAGCTTCTAAAGCCGCACAGCAAGCACCCTTGTATCAGTTGATTGGATATTGACGAATACAAGTTGGAAGCAACTTAGATGGGATAATTGAATGATAGCGCTACCTAAGAAAGGCAGCGCTGACTTACGATGTTACGGTATGACGAAAGAACTAGCGCTTAGCAGCCTGTTTTTTCAGCTCGAAGTCGAATTCATCAGGGAACAGGATAACGCCTTCTTCTTGCTCATTAGGGAATACAACCACAGCAAGTTCGTCGTCTTCTAGGCCATTTGTCCAGCGGCTGTGCCATTTGTTTAATGAGATAGACTCAGCCTTACACTCAGCCCAGTCACCTGTCGCCCATGACTCAGCAAACTCTTGATTTGGCCATACAGGTACGCAATCTTCGTCTTCTGTGTTTAGCATTACACAACCGTGCTCATCGGTTAAGATCCATACTTCACGGTTTGCTACGATTTCTTTCACACAGTACTTTAGGCGTTGCTCACCCGTATACTTATTGATTTCTGCGATTCTTTTATCGTCTAGCTGTGTAGTCATCTTAATTTCCTACTTTAGTCAGTAACTTTGCGCTTAAAGTTATTTTATGCAGAGTGCTTTTAACTGCAAATATTATCGATGAAGAAAAGTGCTCACTTCAAAGAAAAACGCCTGCTAAATTTAGCAGGCGTTTATTATTAAGTGACTTGATTAAACAAGCTCACCTTGTAGCCAAGGCCAGCCTTGCTTCTTACGGCTCAACGTGTTTTCCATCATTAGCATGCCGTCTTTTTCGTGCTTAACCAATTTCTCAGCCCATTCACCTTTGTAAAGAAGGCGAGTTTGAGCAGTAGTGATGTCAGTTAGCATTACAGCTGCAAATGCTAGACCGTCTTTCTCACAACGCTCTTCAAGATCCGCTTCAAGCGCTTCGATCATGCCGTCAACTTGCTCAAGAGTCGCAAGCTCAACTTGACCAACAACAACATCGCGACCGTTGAATGGGTAGCCTTTAAGGTCTTTTTCTACTAGTTGTGCAGCAGATAGACCTTCGATGTTTGTTTTAGCGATTAGAAGTGCTTTGATGAATGCATCAACGTCTTCTACGCCAGCGATTTCAGCAAGTTCAGCAACCGCGTCTTTGTCTTTTTGAGTACAAGTTGGAGATGCGAAACCAACAGTGTCTGAAAGGATTGCAGACATCATTAGCTTAGCGATTTGTTGAGAGATAGCGTGACCTTCAATCTTGAACATGTTGAAAAGTACTGTGTTTGTACAACCAACAGGCCAGATCCAAGCTTCCATAGGGTTTACTGTCATCACGTCGCCTAGACGGTGGTGATCGACAATACCTAGGATCTCTGCATCAGCAACATCATCTGGTGCTTGTGCTAGATCTGAGTAGTCTACTAGCCAGATTTTCTCACCAGCAACAGAAGTACGAAGTTCTGGCATGTCTGCACCAGCAACTTCAAGAATGTGTTGAGTTTCGCGGTTGATCTCGCCTTGGCGAATTGGTGTCGCTTCCTCGCCACGAGCTTTAAGAAGCTCAGTTGCAACTAACGCACTACAAATACTGTCACTATCAGGGTTTTTGTGACCAACAACTAAAATCATGTTTCTTCCTATTACACTAACAATTACGACTCTACCTATAGAGCCTCTCTTTTATTAGGCATACTTTACCCTATTTTTTTAGATTGGTCATGTTTCGTCGGTTTCTCCCACATCCAGAATAGATAAAAAAAACAAAGATGCAATTGATAATTATTATCATTCGTATATATTAATCCTAAGACATCTATTTTGAGTAACACCTATGGACCGACTAATCTCTTTATTACCAAGCAGTCGCGCTTCGAAAACAACTCAGTTTTCACTCTCATTCAAGCGCCTACTGTTACCTATTTCATTAGCAGCTTTGGTCGCGGCACCTGCAACGCGTGAATTGACCGTAACCACATTATCAGACGCCTTCTGGGCGGTATCTTGTTATGTCGCTTTAACCCTAGCGGTCTACCACTGGTTGAGTCTTTACATCAACAAAGACAACGTATTCAGCAAGCTGGTCCATCAGTCTCGCTCTAACCAAGTTGTGTTCGCCGCCTTAATGGGTGCCCTACCCGGCTGTGGTGGCGCAATCGTAGTAACCACTCAGTTTATTTCAGGTAAGCTCGGGTTTGGCGCTGTCGTCGCCGTGCTCGTATCCACTATGGGTGATGCTGCCTTTCTACTTATCGCCAGCGAGCCAAAAACGGGATTAGCTATGATGGCGATGGGGGTCATTGTTGGTACTGCGTCAGGCCGAATCATTAACCTATTCCATGCCGATGATTTCTTACGCCCAAAACAAGCTGAGACAAATGTATCTGCCGCTAACTGTTCGTCTCAATCTCAGACCAAAGAAGCGGTGTCTAAAAAAGCGATTAACCTGCAAGGCTACCTTTGGTCGGTTCTAATTATTCCTGGAGCAGCGGTTGCCCTACTTGGCTCTTTTCAAGTTGATGTCAACGAACTGCTCGCCTTACCCGAGATGTCTATGGAATGGGTCGGCGCAATTCTGTTGATTAGCTCAATGTTTCTTTGGGGGCTAACTCGCGAGATTGAAGATTACAAATCGGCGGTAAGTGAAGATGAAAAGTGTGTCGGCTCTCACCCACTTCAAAAGACCGCTCAGGACACAAACTTTGTTACCGCTTGGGTGGTGGTTGCCTTTTTGTTCTTTGAGTTTGGTTCTGTGATAGCAAATGTTGATTTTGAGACGCTATTCTCAAGCTGGGGAATTATGCTCCCCCTGGCTGGAGTCCTGATGGGTTTGCTACCGGGCTGTGGGCCACAATTATTGGTGACTAGCCTTTACCTTTCAGGTGCGCTTCCACTTTCTGCACAGATAGGTAATGCAATTTCAAATGATGGTGATGCCCTATTCCCTGCCATTGCAATGGCACCTAAAGCTGCATTAGTCGCTACGTTGTACTCTAGTGCGCCCGCATTAATCTGCGCATACGGATATTGGTTTATGTTCGAGGTTTAGATCTCAAAGCTCGATAAGTCCCTATTTAGGTCGGTACTTGGTATCGACCTTTTTGCTTTCTAACCCTTGGTCACTCTAATCCCTACTCTCCACCGCTCTTATTTGTAAACGCCCTCTAACCTATACAGTTACTAGCTCCCCCTCAATACGCTTCTAAACGCGCTACACAGTTGATTGACCGTAAATACAAGGTTCAGTAGATAAAATACAAAAAGCCCCTGTAAGAGTGCTTACAGGGGCTTTAATTCAAGCTTTAATCTTAGCTTTTAAGCGAGATGCTTAAGAAACTTCGATTGGGCCACCGAATGAAGTTACTGGAGGCAGTTTGCCTTGGAACTTCTCGAAGTCGACCAAACATGTGTTTGCTGACGTCGCTTGAGCTAGCTCAGAAGTACCGATGTCTTGAGTTAGTGTATTTGGATCGCCGTATGTATCTAGCGCGCCCACTTTCTCGTTGATCGGGCCGTACCAAGCGCCTTCTTCGATACGTACAACACCAGGAGCGTAGCTATCCATTAGAACAGCACCTGCTAGTAGTTGACCACGGTCGTTGAACACACGTACTACGTCACCGTCTTTGATGCCTTTCTTCTTAGCATCAACTGGGTTGATGTAGATTGGCTCACGGCCTTGTACCGCGTAAGTCGCACGCCACTCTTCAGATTCACACATCTGAGAGTGAAGACGCTTGTCTGGGTGACAAGATTGTAGCCAGTACGGGTGTTTGTCAGAGCCTGGACCACCGTGTGAACGTTCAGATTTCTCGAACCACATTGGGTGTTCCTGACAGTGCTCGTAACCCATGTTGCCAACAGTACGGCTTGTGATTTCGATGAAACCAGAAGGTGTACCTAATGCGTTGATCTCTGGGTCTTCACGGAATGAAGCGTGACGAGTCCATGGCTTACCTTTACCGAAGTCTAGGAAGCCTTTTTCCCAGAACTCAGCGAACTCAGGCATTTCGAAGCTGCCTTCGTTTGCTGCGCGACATTCGTCGTACAGAGATTTAACCCACTGCATTTCGTCCATACCACGCGTGTAATCGTCGTAACGACCCCAACGTTTAGTTAGGCTAGACATGATCTCGAAGTCAGTCTTAGACTGGAACAGAGGATCCACTAGTTTATGCATCGCGATCAAACCACGGCCTGAGTATGCGCCGTAACCATCGATATCGTTACGTTCCCACTGAGTACATGCTGGAAGCACGATGTCAGAGTGACGACAAGTTGCAGTCCAAGCGAAATCAACAGCAACTACAGTTTGTAGGCTCTTGAATGCTTTACGCATCTTGTTGCGATCTTGGTGGTGGTGCCACGGGTTGTTACCACTGAATACCATCATCTTAATATCAGGCAGTGTTACCGTTGCGCCATTCGCTTTGATCTTCTTACCAGGCTCTAGCAAGCTATCAACCCAACGAGCAACTGGGATTACGCGGCTGTAACCGTTGTAATCTGTGTTTGTGTACTTAGGTTTCTGACCTTGGTCGATGTTCAGCGGGAAAGAACCCGGAGCAGCGAAACCAGTTGAAGATACACCGATACCAGAGTAGTGGTGACCGTAAGAGATACCACCGCCAGGTAGACCAATTTGACCAACCATTGCTGCGATAACTGCACACATCCAGTAAGGCTGCTCACCGTGTTGTTGACGCTGGATACTCCAACCAACAAGAATTTGTGTACGACCGTTAACCAACATCTTAGCGAAGTCACGGATAGAATCCGCGCTAGCGCCACAGATAGCAGAAGCCCACTCTGGAGTCTTCTCAACTTTATCTTTCGTTTCACCTTGAACGTACTTGATGAAGTCTTCAAAACCTAGACAGTAAGTTTCGATGAACTTCTTGTCGTATAGACCTTCATTGTAAAGTACGTGAGCAACACCAAGCATGAACGCCACGTCAGTTTGTGGGTTGATGTAGAACTGCTCGTTTTCTAGGTAACGGCCTGTTTTGTTCTTAACAGGGTCAACAGAAACAACGTTGATTTCTTTCTTAGCAACTTTCTCTTTCAGCTGTTCTAGGTATGCGAAAGACTCGTGAGTCTCACATGTCCAACCTACTTGAAGGTTTTTAACTGGATCGTTACCCCAAAGAACAATGTTGTCACTGTTTTCTAGGATAAGTTCCCAAGATGTACCTTGTGCGTAAACTTCAGTAGAACCCAGCACGTAAGGCATGATCGTTTGACCAGCACCTGTTGAGTAGTCACCGATTTTCTTCACAGAGTAACCGTGAAGTGCCATTGCACGTTGCATGTGGTTAGTACAGCTGTGGAACTGACCAGTTTGTCTCCAACCAGTTTGACCAGTGTGAAGCGCCCATGGACCGTAATCTTTCTGTACGCGCTCTAGTTCGCGGTAAACAAGGTCTAGTGCCTCATCCCAAGTCACACGAATAAAGCGGTTGTTACCACGCGTGTCAGCGCTGTATTTGTGCTTCTTAAACCAATCTAGGCGAACCATTGGGTAACGCACACGAGATGGGCTGTAGATAATACCTTTAATACCTTTCAACATCTCTGTTGGGTGTTGATCGATTTCTAAAGGTTTAATTTCTTGTACTTTACCCGCGTAAACGCGAGCTCGGAATGCACCCCAGTGAGAACCAGAGACTTTCCATGTGCCGTCTGTTTCTGCAGCAGATGCTGAAGCCGACGCCAATAAGCTTGGACCGATAACCGATGCCGCACTCGTCGTTGCGACACCTTTCAGAAAACTTCTTCTTGTAATTGCCATTGTGTTACTCCAATTGACGTCTTATTAGTGATGGCCTTCAGAAAAATCTGATGAGTGCTTCTGTAGATACTTAAGAACCAATGCTTCTGTATCTGTATCGAAGTTAACGAATGCAATCATACCATCTAGCATGCCTACCCAACCGTTAGCACTGAAGTGCGCTTCATCTGGTTGTGAGTGACAAGTTGAACAGTTAGATTGATACGCTTGACCAGCGGCGTTCCAGATTGGATCGAAGTTATCAACCATAGACTCTTTCTTCATCCAAAGTGCTAGGTTAACTTCTTCCCATGGAAGGCCAGTTAGCTCATCTTCTTTCTTCTCGCCAACAGTGATTACGTCACTTTGAGATACTTCTTTCGTCAAGATCGCTGTTGAGATGTTCATACCGAAGTCTTCTTGGATTACACGTCCGAAGCCTTTCGCTTTACGCCAACCGTCGATTTGAATCTTGATCATGTCGCCTTTCTCATCGATCACAGCAACTTTACTTGCAGGGCTTAGTAGACCCGCTTCAACGGTTGCAGTCTCATCCGTGTACATTGGAAGGTGACGAATTGAAATCACGTCTGAACCATTAGAGTAAGAAGTGCTGCTAGCAACTTGCTCAAGCTCACCAACGATACCACTAGCCGATTCCATATCTAATGGAAGGTTGTGAGCAATACCTTTGTGACAGTCAACACAGCTTTGATCACGCTCTGCTGCGTTCTTCATTTGAATACGCGCTGTTGGGCGCATGTTCTCGAAATCCATTGAATCGTAGTTGTGGCAGTTTTTACACTCTAGAGACTTGTTCGAAGAGAAACGGTCCCATTCGTGTTTAGCCAATTCAATACGACGAGCTTCGAATTTCTCTGGCGTGTCTAGATCACCAAATACTTGAGCGAATACTTCTTTAGATGCTTGCATCTTACGTGCGATCTTTGCTGTCCATTCATGTGGAACGTGACAGTCAGGACAAGTAGCACGCACACCAGAAGTGTTTTTCCAGTGAACCGTTTCTTGTAGCTCTACGTATACGTTGTCACGCATGGTGTGACAGCTTACACAGAACTCTTCTGTATTTGTGTGTTCTAGCGCTGTATTGAAACCGCCCCAGAAAATAACACCGGCGATAAAGCCACCCATAGTTAGTACACCCAAACTGATGTGTACTGCTGGGCGAGTCATAGTGCGCCATAATTTAACTAAAAATGATTTCATGTTTAGCTCTCTTAAATATTGATTTTAAAAATTGTTGTTACTAGAGGGCATTACATGCCGCCGTGAGCACCAGGAGGTCCGAATACAAACACTTGTAATGCCCAAACTAGGAAGCCGTAACCACCTACAAAAGCAACACTTAATATTGGAAAGAGAACCACTGCAATGAAGAGGAAAGATTGCCACTCCAGCGAGCGTTTTTCGCCAGTTTCAATTTTGTTAACATCACTCATACATTTTGCCTATTTTGTATTTAGTAATTTCGAGTAGCCCATTCTAGGGGGCTAAAGTTCTGAGTATCTAACAACAAATTTTAACCATACGCAAAGTAGGGTTCAATGAAATCTCCCGTTATAACCCTTGCTAATCAATACTTTTTTGAGCTCATCCAGAGTTGTTTTCAGTTAAAGAAACATATTAAAAAGTATTAACAAATGTGAAGAATTAAGTACATTTCAAAGATGTTAAAAACCAACATCTATGCAACTACATTGTAACCGTTTTTAACGTTTGACCTACTAAGTAGTAGCTAAAAATGCCTTAAACGACCAATAATTTGTACTCGCATTGTTAATTTATTGAGTACTTTTTGAATTCACTGTTGAAGAGCTGAAATGCATCATTTGGCACTTTCAGATATGATGTGTATCCAATTAAAAGGAAGCACTATGCAAGACGTTATAGACATATCTTGGTGGCAGTTGCTGTTTTTTAGCTCACTTCTTATCCTGCCCATTGCAATTAATCACAAACTGAAATTAGGTCTGGGTAAAGAGGCCACTATTAGCATTGTTCGCATGGCTATTCAGCTATTTCTAGTTGGTGTTTACTTGGAGTACCTGTTCACTTTGAATAGCTTATGGGTCAACTTATTGTGGTTGTTCGCCATGATAATAGTGGGTGCGAGCTCAATTGTTGAAAAGTCCAAACTGCCCCAAAAGCTACTGCTAGCCCCGGTAGCCGTTAGCCTTGCAGTGACCTGTGTCCCTATTGTTCTATTCATCTGCTTTTTTATTATTAAACCGACGCCGCTATTTAATGCGCAGTACCTTATTCCCATTGCGGGGATGTTATTAGGCAATAGCTTAAGCAGTAATATCGTGGCACTGCAGAACTTGTTTGGTGCTTTTGAAACCCAAAGGTCAGAATATGAAGCAGCAGTCGCCCTAGGAGCCGCACCAAGCTACGCTGCTGCACCTTTTGTACGTACAGCGATCCAGAAAGCGATGTCACCGATTATAGCGTCTATGGCTACGACCGGCTTAGTAACGCTACCAGGAATGATGACAGGACAAATTCTTGGAGGGGCTTCGCCAATGATCGCAATTAAATATCAACTGATCATCATGTTGGCTATTTTCGTGATGATGAGCTGCTCTTTGGCCCTCGCATTACACCTATCTTTAAAGACATCACTAACTAAAGAGGGGCGAGTTCTCGCCCAAATCCAACCTTCGAAATAACCTCTCACCTCTTTTGAGATCTGGTTACTCACTGAATTTGAGACAGGTTATCCACAGAATCTGTGGATAACCAAATCAATATAGATCCTTTTTTGTCCACTTCGCCCTTTCAAAAGATCATTCACATTGATCTTTGCTTACTTTCAACGACATATACACATGTGCTGATCATTGTTGTTGAGTCTTTTCTTAGTAATTGAGGACATGAACGACATGGTTTTCCACAAATAAAAAACGGCCTGCAATGCAGACCGTCTTTTTAATGTCATAAGTAAGTTGAGTGTTTAAGTGAGCTTCATCAACAGCTCTGACTACTCACTGATAACTAGTGGCGCTATATCTTAGTCACGCAGGTAGATTAACCAGTACCACATGCCGACAAAGATGCCACCACCGATGATGTTACCTAAAGTCACAGGCAATAGATTATTCATCAGAAAGTCGATCATGTTTAAGTCGACATAATCGGCAGGGTTAGCACCTGTCATGGCCCAGAACTCAGCAGGAGCAAATGTCTTGATACCGATAGCAAGCGGAACTTGGAACATATTTGCAATACAGTGCTCAAAGCCTGCTGATACAAACATCGCTACTGGTAGGATCATCACTGCGATCTTATCAGTGAGTGTGCGTCCGCTGAATGTCATCCATACCGCGATACACACCAGCACATTACACATGATGCCAAGCGCGACCGCTTGAATGAAATCATGGTGCATTTTGTGTTGAGAAATCGCCATCGCGTTTAAGCCAACCTGACCATGATCAAACATGTATTGCTTCGTCAGTAGCATACAAGCCACCAGCAATAACGCACCAATCAGGTTTCCAATGTAAACCGTCGCCCAGTTTTTCACTAAGGTGTGCCAAGTGATCTTGCCACTTGCACGAGCCACCAAGGTTAGTACCGAACTGGTAAACAGTTCACCGCCAGTAACTACAACAAGAATTAAGCCTAAGCTAAATGCTAGGCCGCCCAACAAGCGAGTAATACCCCATGGCAGATCGCCAGCACCAGTCGTTACGATAGTGTAGAACACAAACGCAATACCGATATGGATACCAGCTGAAATCGCTAGAAGAAAAGATTTGATTGGATCTTTGGTTGCTTTACCTACGCCAATATCTGCAGCGCGCTCAGCCATTTGTGGCGGTAATAATGAGTCAAATTGGTTTAGATTCATGATGATTTACATTTTGAAACATGTCGTCGGGAGCGCGATAATCCTCTCTTTCATTTCTTAATTCAAGAGCTATTTTAAGCCTTAATTCTCCTCACCAACCAAGAACACGCCAAACCTGGAATGATATTGAAATTTCATACGACTTTAGTAGTAAAAAGAAAAGTCTGGTGAATGAAATTTCACCAACGATAAAAACAACACATCTATAAATATCAACAAGTTACGTTAAAGCCTAAGAAATGGCGTACACTAAAACCGTGTTTTTAAGGCTTTTATTTCTAGATTTTGACATAGATCAACAGAACGTAAAAAAGCGCCCTCAGGCGCTTTTAACTCAATCACAGTTCAAGAGATTCGTTGTCTTAAACCGACGGTTCAATCACTTCTTCAGACACAGATTCTAAAGCAGCATCCGTACGGTCTGGTTCCGGACTAGGGAGTGCTAGATCAGGATCGCTTTCGTTAGCAACTTTACCACCAAGCGTCTTCAGGCTGTCCACTAGCTCTTCTAAGCTCTTAATATGTGCATCACTCTTGGTTATCTGTTCGTCGAGAAGTTGACTACGTTTTGTTGCTTCTGACAACTGCTGCGCCTGCTGCTGGTTTGCGTTTTCTAATGTCGCAACTTGTTCAGTTAGAGACTCGATTTCAGATTTCAGCAAAGCTGTCATGTCTGAGCTTTTAAGCGCTTTAATGCTGGCAACAATTTTTTGAGACTGAAGACGTAGCACAACGTCACGGTAATCTTCATCGTTGATCACTTGTGAAATGCTTAATAGCTGATTTTCAGCATTCAACACCGATTGCTCGAACTTGTCCCCTTTTATGCTCGCAAGTACTTTAACTTCATGAGCGACACTTCGTACGTGGTCTAACTCAAACTCCGCAGCCTTAACAGCATCTTCAATGATAGACTTTTCACGAGGGCTCGCTTTGACCTGATTCTCAGCTAACGCGATTTGTGCAGAGGCCTTAGCAAAGGTCAACGGCACAACGTCATCAAAATCTTCATCTTCTAAATACTCTAATTCGTCTTTTAACGGTTCGATGTATTTCTTATGTGCGACTTTCACTTCCAACAGCCGAGCATTGTTGAGGAATTCAACTTGAGCTTCTTGAGCGTCTTCTAGCTCATCAACTAATACATACTCAAATAGTTCACTGTATTCTGAATACAAACGCTTATAACTCGAAGCAAACATGGTGTCAGCACCAAGGTATTTTAGGTAATCCATTTGCACGATCGAATCAGCAAGTACTCTATCCGCTTTTTTCTTAAGCACTAGGATTGCGTCATAGTTTGATTTGATTAGTGCGATTTTCTCGTCGAAGGCTTCAGCGTAAGTTAAGCTCGAAAAAATAGAATAACTTTTAGTCAGACGCGTTTCGTCTTTTAGTAAATCGGCATAAATACTTTCAGCGTCTTCCCATGCGTCTAGCAACTCATTGTAATTCTCTGGAGCATAGAGAGACAATTGAGCATGACTTTCAAGCTTGGATTGCCACTCTGCGTAAACAACCTGTACTGAATGAAAAGAACGGACCTCTGCTGCAGATTCATTGTTGTTATTTGTGGTTTGATTTGCGTCTGTCTGCTCTGAGGGTGTGCTTTGACAACCTGAGATTGCAAATAGCATGCTAAGAACTAATGCTACTTTGTTTGCTCTCACTGATGCATTTCCTTTTTTGTACAATATTAGCTGAATGCAATATATTTCTAGTTCAACAATATATTACAACCATTTAGCAATAAACATCATTCGCCATTTAAGTGGGCACAAATCACTCAATCCAACCAAAATAACTTCACCATGCGACGATTAATCATTCAATTTGGTATCAGTTATCAAATCTATTTATTTGCTGTTGCTTGAGCCGGGAATGCGCACTAAGGTGAAGGTAGAGAACGTTATGAATTTATAGGTTAATTATGAAGTACAACGCTGAACATATTGCTGATTTAAACCTCCTTCTTCAATTTGATGTAAGTAGCGCTGCTACCGGCATTAAAGTTCATCAAGAGGCTAGCCAAGAGACTCAAGACGCCGTTAAGCGCCTATTCGAAAAAAACCTTTGTACTCAACCAGACGGTGGTTACCTAACCGATGAAGGTATTGAGATGGCAGAGCGTGCAGACAAGCTACTTCGCGTACTTAAATAAAGCGCTACTGTTATAGTAAAAACTCCACTCGCTTCGGCCGTGGAGTTTTTTCATTTTTGGCCAAAGGTTTGTTAGGCTTATTAAATCCCTAGCTTGTCGTTGTGAGGAAAAGATGGCTTCTATATTTATTGTTGGTGCTGGATGGGTAGGCGCACCTTTATCTGAACACCTAGAAAGACATGGCAATCGCGTCGTCGTCACTAAAACGACCCAAGCAGGTGCAGACACGCTCAGTAGTAAACGTATTCCCTGCGAAGTATTCAGCTTTGACTCGTCAAACCCTGATCAAACCATGGGACAACTCTACTCTTTGCTGCTCGAAAACAACTCCGAGATAGTAATTGGCAGCTTCCCTCCCGGCTTTAGAAAAGGCGCAGGAAAAGAGTATGCCGACTATTGGCAGTTACTTATTAGCGCTTGCCAAAAAGCCAATATTAAAAAGCTCATCATGGTCAGTTCAACGACGGTATACCCAACTAAACCGGGCATTCTTTATGAAGATGACGCATCACTTGCGCTTGCACTCGCTGACAGCGATCAGGCTAACTCATTTTCCGATAACGCACGAATCATGCTTCAAGCTGAACAATCGGTAATAGATTCTGATATCGATTACACCATCCTTCGTTTTAGTGGATTGATTGGCCCAAATCGTCACCCATCAAGATTTGCTAGTAAACTAAAGCAAGTGAGTAACCAAGCCCCAGCGAATATGCTGCACCTTGATGATGCGATTGGTGCGGTTGATTTTGCAATCAGTCACCTGCATAACGAAGTCGCGAATGTGACAACGCCAAACACAGTAAGCAAAGCGGAGTTCTATGCTGCAGCCTTAAAGAGCGCGAATAGTAACGAGCCACTTCCACCTATTGTTAATGACCCAGACAAACTGATCTCTTCAAAAAAGATTCTCGACTTAGGCTATTCGTTTAAGTTTGAATCCACATTGGACGCTCTTCATGACTAAACAACCATTAAATAAGCTGCACCGTTCGATCGATACGCTTTGGAATTTCATGTCTATGGGTCATAAAGTTGAGCCTTCAGACTGTATTTTTGTGTTATGTAGCAACGACAGAAGAGTCGCGGAATATGCGGCCGAGCTTTATCACCAAAAAATAGCGCCCTACATCGTTTTTTCCGGTGGTGTTGGACGCTTCACTGAAGGCAATTTTGACCGTTCAGAGGCCGAAACCTTTGCGGCGATTGCGCGAGACAGTGGTGTACCGGAATCTGACATTATCATTGAAAAACAGGCGACTAATACTGGTGAAAATGTCCGCTTTACATACGAATTGCTTACTGAGTGTGGCTTATCCCCGAAAAAACTGACCTTAGTGCAGAAGCCTTTTATGGAGAAACGAACCTACGCCACCTTCAGTAAACAATGGCCTGAAGAGACAACGGAAATAACCGTAACCTCCAAATGGCAGGACTGGGTCGATTACTTTAATGAAGAGTTGCCATTAGATATGGTGTTAGGCGCATTGGTGGCGGATTTTGAACGCATTAAATCGTACCCCGCTAAAGGTTTTCAGATTGAAATGCCTATCCCAGAGGAAGTGGATCACGCCTATCAAGCGATTAAGAAACTCGGCTTTGAATAGATAGCGATAACCAATAAAAACAAAAAAACGGTGGCACTGAGCCACCGTTTTTTGTTCCATTACTTTGTATTTCAGTTATCACCGAAATATTGAAAAACGCTTATTTACATAGCGCTTCTTTGTAGTGAAGGCGACATACAGACACGTATTTATCGTTGCCACCAATTGCCACTTGATCACCTTCCGCGATCGCGACACCGTGCTCATCGGTACGGATTACCATGTTCGCTTTGCGGCCACAGTGGCAGATGGTTTTCAGTTCCACCAGCTTATCAGCCCAAGACAGTAGATACTTACTTCCTTCAAACAGCTCACCAAGGAAGTCTGTTCTTAGCCCGTAACAAAGCACAGGGATATGCAGTTTATCCACCACTTCTGTTAGCTGATATACCTGCTCTTTCGACAAGAACTGACACTCATCGATCAGTACACAGTGACGCTTTTCTTGCTCGTTCAGCTCGTTAATCGCTTCAAAAAGATTCGTGTCACTCTTAAAAAGCTGTGCTTCAGATTGAAGACCAATTCGAGAGCTCACTTTACCAATACCGTAGCGATCATCGAGTGCTGCCGTAAAGATCACCGGCGTCATGCCACGTTCTTGGTAGTTAAATGAAGATTGAAGAAGCGTTGTTGATTTACCCGCATTCATTGCCGAGTAGTAAAAATACATCTGAGCCACAGAAATATTCCTGTCTAATAAAGTTGAATATAGAAAAGGTGAAATTCGAGAATTTTTGCTAGAAAAAAGGGCTGAAAATCAGCCCTTTTTTATAAGATTACTTACGACGCCAAGTCGTACCTTCTGGGCCGTCTTCCAGAACGATGCCTAACTCGTTTAACTTATCACGAGCAAGATCGGCATTTGCCCAATCTTTTGAAGCACGAGAGTCGTTACGCAGTTTGATCAGAGCTTCGATTTCAGCCACTTCGTCATCATTACCCGCAGCATCACCTTGTAGGAATGCTTCTGGATCTTGGTGAAGAATACCGATGATGTCCGCTAGTTCACGCATCAACGCACCAAGTCCACTCGCCTTTTCAATGCTTTCTGTCTTGATACGGTTGATTTCACGAGCCATTTCAAACAGCACTGAGTATGCTTCTGGCGTATTGAAGTCATCGTTCATTGCTGTAGAGAAACGAGTTACGTACTCTTCACCACCAGCAGGTGCAGCAGTAAGGTCTAGGCCACGAAGTGACGTGTATAGGCGCTCAAGCGATGCACGAGCTTGGTTTAGGTTGTCTTCGCTGTAGTTTAGCTGGCTACGGTAGTGACCAGACATTAGGAAGTAACGAGCCGTTTCCGCATCGTAGTGTGTCAGTACATCACGAATAGTGAAGAAGTTACCTAGAGACTTAGACATCTTCTCTCTGTCTACCATCACCATGCCACTGTGCATCCACGTGTTTACATAGTCAGTACCATGTGCACAGCAAGATTGTGCGATTTCGTTCTCGTGGTGTGGAAACTGAAGGTCAGAGCCACCACCGTGGATATCGAAGTGATTACCAAGGATTGATGAGTTCATTGCAGAACATTCGATGTGCCAGCCCGGACGACCTGGGCCCCATGGTGATTCCCATGTTGGTTCACCCGGCTTAGACATTTTCCAAACCACGAAATCTAACGGACTACGTTTTGCAGAGTCAACATCAACACGAGCACCAGCTTGAAGCTGATCGAGGTCTTGCTTGGAAAGCTTGCCGTATTCGTCAAACTTCTTAACTTCAAACATTACATCGCCGTTGCTTGCTACATAAGCAAAACCACGTTCAATCAGCTTTTCTACAAGCTCAATGATTTCAGTAATGAATTCCGTTGCACGAGGCTCAACGTCTGGACGCTTCATGTTCAACGCATCGAAGTCTGCATGCATTTCACCAATTAGGCGCTCAGTCAGAGAATCGCAAGACTCACCGTTTTCGTTCGCACGCTTAATGATTTTGTCGTCGATGTCTGTGATGTTACGAACGAACGTTAGGTCGTAACCTAAGTAACGCAGGTAGCGAGTCACAACGTCGAAAGAAACGAACGTACGGCCATGACCAATATGACAGAGATCGTATATGGTTACCCCACAGACATACATGCCGACTTTGCCAGCTGTAATTGGTTTGAATTCCTCTTTCTGTCTTGTGAGCGTGTTATATATCTTTAGCATGATCTCTATCTATTTTATGGATTAATCAAAATAAGCCCGCAGTATAACAAGTCATACCTTAATAGGTAATACCTTTCACCACCAAATCGGCTAAACTCCTTGTTATCTATTGACGATTTCGTATTTTGAAACTCAATCAAACTAGGCTAGAATCGCCTTTCATATTAAAAATACAGTAAGGTAATAATCATGATCATCCTTCACACAAATTTTGGTGACATCAAAGTTCAACTAAACGAAGAAAAAGCACCAGAAACAAGCGCAAACTTCCTACAGTATTGCCGTGACGGTTTCTACGACAACACACTATTCCACCGTGTTATCGATGGTTTCATGATTCAAGGCGGCGGTATGACTTCTGGCCTTAAAGAAAAAGCGACTCGCGCAACTATCAAGAACGAAGCAAATAACGGCCTAGCGAACAAAGTTGGTACGCTAGCTATGGCTCGTACTATGGAACCGCATTCAGCGAGCTCTCAGTTCTTCATCAACGTAAACGACAACTCTTTCCTTAACTTCCGTAGCGAAAGCCTAGACGGTTGGGGTTACTGTGTATTCGCAGAAGTTGTAGAAGGCATGGACGTAGTAAACAAGATCAAAGGTGTTAGCACTGGTTCTATGGGTATGCACCAAGACGTACCACTAGAAGAAGTGATCATCACTGGTACAACAATCGAAGCTTAATTTAGCCTTCGATTCGTATTCACCATTGATACATCATAATTAGGACAAGGGAGCACTCGCTCCCTTTTTTCAAACTGTATGAAAACATATTTTATCTCAGACCTGCACCTTGCTCCGTCACGACAAGACATCACGGACTGCTTCCTAACCTTCATGAAAAATGAAGCGGTAGAAGCCGATGCGCTCTACGTGTTAGGCGACCTTTTCGAGTTCTGGATTGGTGACGACGACAAGAGCGAGTTCGCGACTTCTATTCGCCAAGCGTTTATCGATTTGGTGAAAACAGGCGTACCCTGTTACTTCACGCAAGGTAACCGTGACTTTTTGGTCGGTAAAAGATTTGCAAAACAGACTGGTGTGCAGCTTCTAGACGAAGTGACAACTATCGATATCTACGGACGAAAAGCCGTGGTACTGCATGGCGACACTCTATGCACTGAAGATGTCAAATACCTCGCCTTCCGTGAAAAAGTCCATCAACCATGGCTACAGTGGATCTTCAACAGAATCCCATTCTTCATTAAAAAGAAGATCGTCTCTAAGGTTCAGTCAGATATTAAAGATGACAAACAGACCAAATCTTTGGACATCATGGACGTAACACAGCAAGAGGTCGAAAACGTGATGGAGAAAAACAATGTTGATCTCATGATCCACGGCCATACCCATCGTCCAAACGTCCACACTTTTGATGCTAATAATTGCACTAAAACTCGTATCGTACTTGGTGATTGGTATACACAAGGCTCTGTACTGGTCTTTACTCCACAAAGTTTTGAACTACAGAATCGAGCGTTTAGCAACAGCTTTCAACAACAGTCTTAAACTTTCAGTTTGATTGTTATAGTGGGTCAGAGTTTCTTCGATTGTGTATGGTAATTTCTAGCAAATTAGCTATTATCTCTCTATCAGAAGTAAACCGAACACAGTACCAATTTGAAATATTCATACGTAGCGCGTCAACCCATACTCGATGCAGATAAGAAAACCATAGGTTACGAGTTGCTATTCAGGGATGGTCCTAAGAACACTTTCCCTGAAGTTGAACCGGAGCTCGCTACAAGCCGTTTGCTATCTGACCATTTCTTGTCGACCCACTACAATACTTTGGGTGATAAGCTGGGTTTTGTTAATTTTCCCTATGCAAGCCTGATCAACTTAGTCCCGACTCTGTTCCCCAAAGAAAGTTTAGTCGTTGAGGTTCTTGAAGACTGCGAACCGACCGATGAGTTACTTGAAGCAATTAAGACTATCTATGATGCGGGCTACACCATCGCTCTGGATGACTTTGTTCCAAGTAAGGCGTGGAAGCGCTTCTTACCTTACGTATCGATTATCAAATTCGACATCCGTCTGATACCTATCGAAAAAGCCTCAATATTTATGAGCTCTATGCAAGGGCTGGATATCAAGTTTCTTGCCGAGAAAGTAGAGACTTACGAGGAATATCAGCAAGCAAACAAAGCCGGTTTCAGTTACTTCCAAGGGTATTTCTTCAGCAAACCTGAAATGATCCAGACTCGCGCTCTCAACCCCGCTTTTCTGACCATCGTCCAGCTTCTGAAAGAGATCGCCAACGATCCTATCGATTTTGGTGAAGTAGAACGACTGATCACATTAGACGTGACGCTATCCTATAAGCTACTAACCTACGTAAACTCAGCAGGTGGTTCAGCAACCACGATCCGCTCGTTCCGCCAAGCACTGGTTTATTTAGGCGAGCAGAAACTGCGTAAATTTGTATCTCTCGTAGCGATAGCATCGGCGAAAGAAGACAAACCAGATTCACTTTATGGCTTAGCGGTGATTCGCGCTCGTCAATGCGAACTGCTAGTCGAAAAGATGAACGTGAAGGTTGAACCCGGACAAGCTTTCTTAACCGGTATGTTCTCGTTATTGGATTCATTGTTTGATCAACCGTTAAAGCAAGTGCTGGATTCAGTACCAATTGACGAAGAGATAAAACAAGCACTAATACTACGCAAAGGTGTATTAGGCGCGGTCTTGGCCATGGTGGTCGCTTATGAGCAAGCTCGATGGGATGAAGCAACTCGCATTCGTAATCTCCTCAAACTCAGCGAGGCTCAACTCGGCCTTGCCTATGACGAAGCGACGGCTTGGGCTCAAGATTTATTAGCTCCCGCCTAAACATCAGGAATCTACTTAAATTGAAACTACACTTTGGTGAGCTTTAGTTTCTTGTTAAACTCCAACGCATTCATTTATGGCCTCTTACTCAGAGGCCATTTTTACAGGATTTGACTATGTCTTTATGCCCATGTGGTAGCAACAATACTTACCCAAAGTGCTGTGAATCAGCACACCTTGATCACAGCTCAGTTGAAACGCCAGAGCAGTTGATGCGCTCTCGTTATTCCGCGCATGTTTTAGGATTGGTCGATTATGTGGTTGCTACCTATCATCCTAGTTGCAATGCCGAAGAACAAAGAGAAGGCATTGCAGATTCGATCAACAGTGATTGGGCGGGGCTAGAGGTTATCGATACCGCGGAAGGTTCTCACGAAAACGAGGGCTTTGTTGAGTTTAAAGCCTATTTTAATGAGGATGGCGCGCAATACTGCATGCAAGAACGTTCTCGGTTCGTTCGTGAAAACGGCCTTTGGTTCTATATCGATGGTGAATATCCAGAACAAAGCCAACCTGAACCTGAGATTGACCCTCGCCTAAACCAAACCGTAGAGAGCTTTAAGATCGGTCGTAATGATCCGTGTATCTGTGGCAGTGGTAAGAAATACAAGAAGTGCTGCGGTTAACTCGCGCAACTAGGAAGTCAGCTTAATAGAAGAGATTCCTGATGTCGCTAACGCTCCTCGGAGTGACGAGACATAAAGACAAAGAACTCGACTCATAAATTGACACTAAAAAGCCCCGTAAACGCAATGTTTGCGGGGCTTTACTTATCTAGATGTATCCTAAAGATAGATTACTTATGGCGCTCTTTAAGTTTATTCACTACGTCGTTCATTGATAGACCTTGGTCTTGAAGAAGAACCATTAGGTGGTAAATCAAATCCGCAGATTCACACACTAATTCCGCCTTATCGCCCGACGTCGCCGCAAGCGCGACTTCAACGCCTTCTTCGCCCACTTTTTGCGATATACGCTTGGTGCCACGGGCATATAAACTGGCAGTGTAAGAAGAGTCAGGATCTGCGTCCTTGCGGGCAGCCAGTAGCTGCTCAAGTTGATGAAGCCACACCATCTGAGACTCTTCCTGTGGATCAGAATCCCAGCATGTTGTTGTACCCAAGTGGCATGTAGGGCCAATTGGATTGACTTTAACCAACAACGTATCGTTGTCGCAATCCAGTGACATATTCACCAGTTGCAGAACATTTCCTGACGTCTCACCTTTAGTCCAAAGGCGCTCTTTAGTACGAGAGAAGAAGGTCACTTGACCTGTTTCGCCCGTCTTTGCTAACGCATCTTGGTTCACGTAACCCATCATCAGCACTTGGCTTGACTGGAAATCTTGTACAATCGCAGGAACGAGACCGTCGTCTTTATCCCAATTGATACGTTCAGCTAGCGTATTTACTTCTGTCGCTGCAAAACTCATAGACGCACCTCTACACCTTGTTGTTTTAGATACTGCTTTAATTCACCAATATTGATGACTTGTTTATGGAATACTGAAGCAGCGAGCGCTCCATCCACATTAGTTTTGTTATAAGCTTCAGCAAAGTGCTCCATTGCACCTGCGCCACCCGAAGCAATCAGAGGCACCTTACACACTTCACGCACCATGTTGAGCTGCTCAAGGTCGTAACCGTTTTGAACACCATCTTGGTTCATCATATTTAGTACGATTTCACCTGCGCCACGCTTTTGTACTTCCTGCACCCAATCTTTGGTTTCCCATTTGGTTGCTTTAGTACGCGCTTCATCGCCTGTGAATTGATAAACCTGATACTTACCAGTCTCTTTATCGAAGTATGAATCGATACCAACAACGATACACTGTACGCCGAACTTATCCGCAAGATCAGTGATCAGTTGTGGATTAGCCAGTGCTGGCGAGTTGATGGATACTTTATCAGCTCCAAACTCTAGAATGCGCGCTGCATCTTCTGCTGATTTAATACCACCAGCGACACAGAAAGGAATATCGATTACCTCTGCGACACGCTTTACCCAACTCTTATCAACAACACGGCCATCACTTGATGCCGTGATATCGTAAAATACTAATTCATCCGCGCCCTCTTCTGCATAGCGCTGTGCTAGCGGAACGATGTCGCCAATGATTTCGTGGTTACGGAACTGAACGCCCTTAACCACTTGTCCGTCACGGACATCCAAACAAGGGATTATTCGCTTTGCCAGCATGCAAATGCCTCCTCTGCGGTGAACTTACCATCAAGTAGCGCACGACCAACAATCACACCAGCCACACCGCTACCTTTTAGAGCTTCGATGTCTGCTAGGCTGCCAATGCCGCCCGATGATTGGAACTGAACCTGCGGGTACTGCTTACAAAGATCCACGTAAAGCTCTACGTTTGATCCTTCTAGCGTGCCATCACGAGAGATATCAGTACATAGAACGTGCTTAAGGCCAACGGTCAGGTAATCTTCAATCAGTGCTTCAATAGTCACACCAGAATCTTCCTGCCAACCTGAAATCGCAACTTTGCGAGTGCCGTTTTCGTCGATGTTGATATCCAGAGCAAGAACAATTTTTTCAGCGCCATACTTTTCCATCCAGCCTTTAACAAGCTCTGGCTGTTTAACTGCCGTTGAACCAACAACAACACGTTGTGCTCCTGCTTCCAGTAGGTCAATCACATCTTGCTCATTACGTACACCGCCGCCAATTTGAATGTTAGCAGGCGTGCTATCAAGTAGCTTAGCGATCAGGTCCAACTGGCGAGCTGTCGTGTCTTTTGCACCTGTTAAATCAACAAGGTGCAACCAGCCAGCACCAGCTTGGTGATATAAGTTGAACTGCTCTGCTGGGTCTACTTTGTATTCTGTTACTTGACCGTAATCCCCTTGGAATAAGCGAACTACTTGGCCTTCAATTAAATCTAATGCGGGAATAATCATTTACATTCCTTATATGGCAACGTTAGCCGCTGCCTAATCCTTATTACAATTCCAAGAAGTTCTGAATCAGCTTAGAACCAGCTTTTGATGAGCGTTCAGGGTGGAACTGAACACCATAATAGTTACCGCTTTGGACTGCTGCGGTAAACGGATTGCCGTAATCACACTGTGCGATGGTGTAGTCACCTACTGGCATTGCGAAGCTGTGAACGAAGTAAAAGTACTCGCCTTCTTCAATGTCTTTAAATAGAGGGTGATTCGGTGTTGCAGTGACGGTATTCCAACCCATGTGTGGCAGTGGTAAATCGCCCGTATCCAGTAAACGAACTTCACCCTCACACAAGCCTAAACATTCAACTAGCTCGTCGGCCTTTTGGCCTTTTTCTTGAGATAACTTACCAAGAAGCTGCATGCCTAAACAAATGCCAAGCAGAGGCTTCTCTACTTGCTTTACAAGAGCGACAAGATCGCGCTCTTGTAAGTTTTTCATTGCTTCACTTGCTGTACCTACACCTGGCAGGAATAGCTTGTCGGCTGCAAGAACCACTTCAGGCTCTTTTGATATTTCAACAGTGTAACCTAGACGTTCAATCGCAAATTTAACCGATGAGACGTTGGCACAACCAGTATCAATAATAACTACTTTCTGCTCTTTCATACCGATTCCTTACAGAACGCCTTTGCTGCTCGGTAACTCGTTACCTTCAACTTTGATTGCTTGGCGCAGAGTACGACCAAATGCTTTGAATAGGCTCTCAATGATGTGGTGATCATTATTGCCAGCAGAAGAAAGGTGTAGCGTACAAGCTAGCGTGTCAGTTAAAGAACGGAAGAAGTGAACCACCATTTCCGTTGACAGGTCACCCACTTGCTCACGGCTGAACTTAGCATCGAACTTCAAGTACGGGCGACCAGAAAGGTCTAACGCACACTGAGCCAGACACTCATCCATAGGTAGGCTAAAGCCAAAGCGGCCAATGCCACGTTTGTCACCTAGCGCGTCTTTCAGAGCTTGGCCTAACGCAAGTGCTGTGTCTTCTACTGTGTGGTGATCATCAATGTGCAGGTCGCCTTTCACGGTCAGGTTCATTTGGAAACCACCGTGTGTCGCGATTTGATCAAGCATGTGGTCAAAGAAACCCATGCCTGTATCGATCTTGTTGCCACCGGTTTCATCAAGGTTTACCGCTACCTTGATGTCAGTTTCTTTGGTGGTACGAACCACTTCAGCAACACGCGCGTTAACCGTTAGGTCTTTTACAATTTGTGGCCAGTTTAGCGTGCCTTCCGTTTCAGCATCTGGGCCATATTGAATACCGCGGATTGCCATGTTCTCTGCAAGTTGAAGATCCGTTACTCGATCGCCAATCACAACAGAGTGTTGGAAGTCGACTTTACCGCCCTGCAGATATTCTTTAACCATCCCTAGCTTAGGCTTTCGGCAAGAGCAATTGTCTTCGTCAAAGTGAGGGCAAATAAGCACGTCATCAAACTTTACGCCTTGAGCTTCGAAGAAATCCATCATCATATTGTGTGGCGCATCGAAATCTTCTTGTGGGTAGCTATCAGTACCAAGGCCATCTTGGTTAGTTACCATCACTAGACGGTAACCAGCATCTTGCAATGCAAGTAGGCTAGGAATCACTAGCGCTTCAAATTTTAGTTTGTCTAAACGGTCTACTTGGAAATCGACTGGCGGCTCAACAATTAAGGTGCCATCGCGGTCTATAAAAAGTGTTTTCTGTTGTTTACTCACTTGAACTTCCTTTTAATTTTAAATCTGGTGGCCTAGCAAAAATCAAACGCTAACCCAAAATATTGATTTCATTTGTCAGCCTATTATTCATCGAATAAAGGCTAACAAATGTTATTACTGGCAAGCCTTTCGCTACTGATAAAAGTTACGAATGAATCCAAGTGTCTTTTCGCACTCTTCCCGGTTACCAATACTAATTCGAACACAGTCTTCAATTGGCGAATTACGTAAGATAATGCCACTGTCCCATGCCGCTTTAAACAATTCGTCACCGTTCGGGAATTTAACCAAAAGGTAGTTACCCCAACCATCAAATACCGTAACGTTAGGCATCCCCATTAGGCCTGCCTGTAAGTATGCTCGGTTAGCGCTCAAGTCCAAAACCTGAAACTTTGCTCTTGCAAGACCTTGCTCTGAAAGTGCTTGAACCGCGATATCCGCAACAGGGATTGGCACCGGGTATGGCGCAATCACTTTCAACAATACATCGATAAGCTCTTGGTTCGCCAGCGTAAAGCCACAGCGTAGTCCAGCCAATGCAAAAGCTTTAGACAAGGTACGCAGAATCGCTAGATTCGGGTATTGCTCAAGTAAATCAACGGTTGACGCTTCTGGGCAGAAGTCGATGTACGCTTCATCCATCACAACAATTGCTTTATCTTGGGTCATCTCAAGTAGCTTGATGATGTCCTTACGTTCAACCAAATTACCAGTCGGGTTATTTGGGCTACAAACAAACACAACTTTCACGTTGTCTAGCTGAGCTTCAATCGCTGGAAGGTCAAGTTGCCACTCTGCGGTTAGAGGAACAACTTTACGCTCAACACCAATCGTCTCAGCGCTAATCGCGTACATACCATAGGTTGGTGGGCAGTAAAGAATAGCGTCTTCGTTCGGCTCACAAAAAGCACGAATCAGCAGTTCAATACCTTCATCGGCACCACGTGTTGTCAGAGTTTGCTCTGATTTCACACCTGCATATTGAGCATAAGCATCAATCAACTCTTTAGGCTGGCATTCGCTGTAGCGATTGAGACGAGACAGGTTTAAGTTGTACTCGTTATCGAATGGGGATTCATTGGCGTTTAACCAAACGTCACCCGTGCCGCCAATGCGTCTTGCAGACAAGTAAGGTGTAAGAGCCTGAACTTGTTTTCTCGCTAACTTTTCCATGCCCTGCCCTTATTTTGCTTGGTTTAACTTTTCAACTCGGATGGTCACAGCGCGTTTGTGTGCATCCAAGCCTTCGGCTTCCGCCATTGTTACTACAGTCGGAGCCAGACCTTTTAAGCCATCGGCTGTCAGTTCTTGCACCGTCATACGTTTAGAGAAATCAGCTAAACCAAGGCTAGAGTATGTCTTGGTGTAGCCGTAAGTCGGCAATACGTGGTTAGTGCCAGAGGCATAGTCGCCTGCAGATTCTGGAGACCAATCGCCAAGGAAGATAGAGCCTGCATTGTCTAGCAATGGCAGCAATTCACGTGGGTTCTTGGTTTGAACGATCAAGTGTTCAGGACCGTAGAAGTTTGAAATCGCTATCGCTTGAGTGATGGATTCAGCAATGATGATTAGGCTTGATGCCAACGCTTGCTGAGCGATACTCGCGCGAGACAGCTCTTTCAATTGTTTTTGAACGGCTTCGGTCACTTGATCCGCAATCAATGGAGAAGGTGTGACCAACACCACTTGAGAATCAGGGCCGTGCTCCGCTTGGCTCAACAAGTCAGCTGCAATGAAGTCTGCGTCTGCTGTTTCATCAGCAATCACTAACACTTCTGACGGACCAGCTGGCATATCAATCGCCGCGCCACGGAAGTCGTTGCTCACTTGGCGTTTCGCTTCAGTTACGAAGGCATTACCTGGGCCGAAAATCTTATCGACTTTAGCAACGCTTTCCGTACCGTAAGCCATCGCAGCAACCGCTTGACCACCACCAACGTTGTAAACCTCATCGATCTTACAAAGCTTAGCGACGTACAAAATCTCGTCAGCGATTGGTGGAGGCGAACAAAGCACAACCTTACGACAGCCTGCGATTTGAGCGGGAACACCTAACATAAGAACCGTTGACGGAAGCGGCGCACTGCCACCTGGGATGTACAGACCAACCGTGTTAATTGCACGTGTCACTTGCTCACACACAACACCTTGTTGCGTCTCAACCTTAATTGGCTGAGGTTTCTGAGCTTCGTGGAACTTAGCAATATTGCTGTAAGCTTGTTCTAGCGCCTGCTTCATTTCTGGAGTTAGACGAGCGCTCGCTTCTTCAATCTCATCTGAACTTACTCGAATTGATTTTGGAGTCACGCGGTCAAACTTCTCAGTCAGTTCTTTAAGCGCTGCATCGCCCTCATTTCGTACTTTTGCAATAACATCAGAAACTGTCGCTGTGATGTTTACACCTTCAGTAACAGCGGGACGCTCTAATACCGAGTCTTGCTGTGACTCACTTAAAGATTGCCAAACAACGGTTCTCATCGTCATTACCCCATCATTTTTTCGATTGGTAGTACTAGAATCGAGCTTGCGCCTAACTCTTTCAGCTGTTCCATCGTTTCCCAGAACAAGTTCTCGGTACTTACTAGGTGAACAGCTACTTTATCTTTATCCGTTGATAGTGGAAGAACCGTTGGATCTTCAGCACCAGGCAGTAGTGCTTTGATTTGCTCCAGCTGAGAAGTTGGCGCGTGTAGCATGATGTACTTCGATTCTTTCGCTTGTTGAACACCCTGCATACGAGTCAGTAGTTTTTCAATCAATGCTGTTTTGTCTGCGTCGAATTCACCAGTACGTTGAATCAAGGTCGCTTTAGATTGGAAAATCACTTCCGCTTCTTTTAGGCCGTTTGCTTCTAGCGTAGCACCAGTAGAAACCAAGTCCGCGATTGCGTCTGCAAGGCCAGCGCGAGGAGCTACTTCAACCGAGCCTGTTAGCATACAAGTGCTGAAATCAACACCCTGTTCGTCCATGTAGGCTTTAAGTAGTTGTGGGTAGGTTGTTGCAATACGCTTGCCCGCTAGATCTTGTGGGCCGTTGTACTCTTCATCTTTGTTAATTGCGATAGATAAACGGCAGCCACCGAAATCTAGACGACGTAGTGTTTCGAACTCTGCAGGCTCTTTAAGAGCAAGGCGATCTAGACGAACTTCTTCAAGCTCATTTTCACCGATAAAACCAAGGTCAACCACACCGTCCATGATAAGACCTGGGATGTCGTCATCACGAACTAATAGCAGGTCAATTGGCATATTTAGTGAATGAACGACTAGGCGCTCACCCATGATGTTAAATTTAACACCACATTTTTTTAGTAGGTCTTGGCACTCTTTACTTAAGCGACCTTTCTTTTGAATTGCGATTCTTAGGCGTTGTGTCTGCATTGCTGTATCCCTGTGCAAATATTTGAATTTATTGATTATTTAAAAGCGCTAAAACTAAAAAACCCTCGGAAGACTCTGTCATCCCGAGGGTTTAAATCTAAATTCTTTTGACTTAACCTCCGGGAGTAATCTTGCTCCCGGGTATACGTAAATCTCCCCGAAAGACTAGATAGGGTGATGATGGTGATGAATGTTCATTACTAATTTACGCATACTTATCAGCTCTTAGGTTGTTTGCTGTCTTGTCTCCACACTAACTAAGGTAAGATCCTTTTTCAACCATTTATTCGAACTTTTTTCACGAAACTTAAAATTAAATTAACAGGCATAAAAAAGGGAGGCCAACGCCTCCCTGATAGTTTACTGATTAACTTTCGTTTTTAGCTTTTACATGTCGCCATTTTGCAACGAGAGAAATAAGCCAGAGCGAAACATACAGCTACGAACGTTAGTGCTGCAGCGCTGAATGCGATACCGATAGAAGCTGTAATACCTAAGGTAATAAAGCCAATACACGATACAAATGCGACTGACAGCGCGTACGGAAGCTGTGTCGATACGTGGTCGATGTGGTTACAACGAGCACCAGTAGAAGACAGAATCGTCGTATCAGAGATTGGAGAACAGTGGTCACCAAATACTGCACCCGCTAGAACCGCACTTAACATAGGAAGAATCAGTGCGATATCCGATGCTGCTGCCATGTCACCTGCGATAGGTAGCATGATACCGAACGTACCCCATGAAGTACCTGTAGAGAACGCCATAACGCCTGCTAGAAGGAACAAGATAACTGGTAGCCAGTGGTAATCGATGCTGCCCGTTACTAGAGATGATAGGTACGAACCTGTTTTCATGTCACCGATTACAGAACCGATAGTCCAAGCGAACACAAGGATTAGGATAGCGCCAAACATAGAGCTCGAACCGATCCACATCGTTCTTGCGATGTCTGCCATAGATAGCTTCTGCTTAAATACAGTCGCTAGCGCAACAAGAAGACCGATGATGCCACCGTAAACAAGAGATTTACCAACATCTGTATTTTCGAATGCACCAAGTAGGTTAAACGCTTGACCATCAGCAGCTAACGCTTGACCGCCTGTGTAAAGCATTGCTGCAACTGTCGCTACGATCAATGAAACGATCGGCATGATTAGGTCAGAAACAGAACCGTTCTCGCTCTCTTCGATATCTAGCTCTTCGTTTAAATCGTGAGCTTGCTGGCTATCGTTGTCACCTTCAAAACCACGGCCTTGAGACGCTTCGATTTCGTGATCGCGCATCTTACCAACATCTAGACCGAACCATGCAACTGCAAATACCATAAGCAGTGCGAACACAGCGTAGAAGTTCATTGGAATAAGACGAACGTAAGCACCCAGTGCAGAATACTCAGTCACACCGTGTGTTACTAGGATGCCACCGATGATGGTAATGATGTAAGCACCCCAGCTAGAAGCGGGCATGATCACACACATTGGTGCAGCTGTAGAATCAAGAATATAAGCTAGCTTAGCGCGAGATACGTAGAAACGGTCTGTAACAGGACGAGAGATTGCACCCACTGCCAAGCTGTTGAAGTAATCATCAACAAAGATGAATACACCTAAGAATGCAGCAAGCAGTTTTGAACCACGCTTGCTCTTAACTCGAGATTGAGCCCACTCAGCGAATGCACGAGTACCACCAGAAAGCGTTAATAGCGCTGTTGTCATTCCAAGAATAATTAGGAAAGCAATGATGCTCATGTTCCAAGTATTGATACCACCATCTTCGATGAAAACACCAGATGCTTTAGTAAATACGTAGCTAGCGGCATTACCTACTGAATAGTCAGCCAGTAAGATGGCACCCATAACGATACCGACACCCAAAGAAACCAATACACGGCGGGTAACAATAGCAAGACTTAAAGCCACAAGTGGCGGAAGCAAAGATAAAGGAGATGTTGCAAAATCTATTAAATTCATGATCTTCAAAAACCAGTTTTTTATTTGGCTAGAGATCTACTGCAGACAAACTTGATACGGCTGACCAAGTTCATGTTGAACTAAGCGAAAGGGAAGTGAACACTTCACCCAACCCTACAGTAGCGCTCCATAGTTTAAAATTAAGACTATGGCAGTGTTGTACCTATTGAGCACAACCCCAGCAAATTGCTTAGATATACAATTTACTTCGGCAATTACACCTTTCATTCCCGTTCATTGGCATCACCCCAACGAAAACTACTTTTTATAATTGCACCTCTACGTGCGACAACATTATTAACCAATCAAACAACAGTTTAACAAATGATTAACCAAAGCATCGCATCAGGTAGCCGCAATTGTACCCATCAAGAGCAACAATGCAACATATCATTCCGAGAAAAGCAGCTTTTTATTTATGAACTAATCAACCTAAGCGTAGTCAACATAAGGTAATTACTCCACCAGTCACATATCAGTTTTTAAGATAATCTTAATATCTATTATAAATTCAATAGAAAGGTGCATGGAAATTTTCAACTATTCATCTCACTTTTATATTTAAATATGTAATAGAAGAAATACTATTTGTTTTATTCCTAAGCTCTGTTTATTATTAGGTGGATTATTTAGTTTACCTTGATGGAAAATATCATGTCTGAATTAACAAAAACTCTATTAAATATCCGTAGCCTTCGCGCATTCTCACGTGAATTAACTCTTGAGCAACTAGAAGAAGCGCTAGACAAGCTAACTATTGTTGTACAAGAGCGTCAAGAGTCTGAAGCTGAAGAACGTGCAGCAAAAGCAGCACAAGAAGCTAAACTTTCTGCTATTGCTGAGCAAATTGCAAAAGACGGAATTGATGTTGCTGATCTTATTGCTGCACTTTCTGGTGAAGCAAAATCTAAAACAACAAAAGCAAAACGCGCTCCTCGCCCAGCTAAATACAAATACGTAGACGCAAACGGTGACGAGAAAACTTGGACAGGCCAAGGTCGTACGCCTTCAGCTATCCAAGAACAACTAGATGCTGGTAAATCTCTGGAAGATTTCGCTATCTAAGCGTTTAGTTTGCAGAGTGAGTAATCCAATTACCTACTAAGCAATAGAATTAATATTTAAGTCGACCAAAGTATTATTTACGGCTTCAATATATTCAGAAACAAAAAAGGCTCCGAAAGAAGCCTTTTTTATATTTTGTTACTCTTCAATGTTTTTTATAAACATAGATGCGCATTTGATAAACTCATGCGCACCAGATAAACAAAATCTCTTATCTTTCCCAGTACGCTTCTTCTAGGCTGTCTTCTCTTTCAGGAAGGCCGCGAGATAAACGTGGAGAGTGCTGAACCAATACTTCATAGCTCGCACGGTTTGAATATTTACAAACTTGTGAGAAAGAAGAATACGTCAAGAATGAATGCTGGTGCTTACTTGAGTTTGGCACGTTTTCTTTGTGGTACTTATTCGCTGCCATATCATGTAATAAAGCCGATAAAGCCGCATCACCTGCACCATTGGTATTTTTGATCTTCTCAGGACCGCCCATATAAGGCGCAATATGTGAATAAACTTTAGTAGGGTTTTCACATAAATCTTTATGAGCCGGACGGCTAAATTCATAACGGTTGAATTCAGCAATTGAACCTGGAAGCAAAGGCAGTGATGTTTCACGTTTCGCTGCGTCTTCCGTGTAACCCGCCATAAATAGACCAACAGGACCTGCAGTACATAGTACTAGGTCTACCCAGTCTAACGCCTTATCAGAAGCAGCGAGTGGATCGCTTTCGCCAGTTAGGGCTTCAGCTTCGTCTTCATTCATTGCAACAACCGTTACGTGTTGCTCTAAGAAATCTTTCCAGAATTCAGGATCGTCTTGAATAACAAATTTCGTACCCAGTGTTAAAACAACAGGCACATCGTATTTCTTCGCGTATTCGATCGCTTTCATTGTTGCTTCAGGCATAGGGTCACCTGGTTTACAACGAACCAAATAAGCAGTTAATACTAAAGCAGAAGCACTTTTGAAAATCTTTTCAGGAATACTTTCTGGATTTAGTTGGTTCATTTGACCTTCGCTAATTGCGAAAGTACGTTCACCGTCTTCAGTAATTAATGCAAAGCAGCGACCAATTGCGCCATCTACCCCTTGTAAATGGTTCAAATCCATTCTGCTTGATGTATTACATAAATAGCGGTAACCATAACTACCGATTTTAATATCTTGGCTCATTACGCCCAGCAGCGTTGAGCGGTCATCCGCCAGTACTGAATAGTTGTGTAATGTATTACCAATAGTGCCACCAGCATATTCGTTGGTAATTAAGCACTGTTCTTTGAGTTCTTGATATAAAGACTCAGCCGCTTCATCACCGATAACCAGTGAGTGTCCCTTACTTAAACCGTACTTCTCAATAAGTTCATAACTCACTTTTGCTTCAATATCCACCAAAGTTTGGTCAATACCGATAATATGAGTACGTGACATTCTTTTACTGCTTTGAGCTTGGCTCACTAATGGATCACGAGCGTGAACCGGAAAATAGTGCTTTGATTTACGTTGTCCAGGGAATTTCATAGGGCTAGTCTAAGTCAAGGGGAAATAGGTGGCGGATTCTACCGCGCTATATTTAACGCGGCAATCATTCAAACTATAGCAAACGTTTGCTGAGCTATTTTTTTATTCGCCTTCCATAAAGCTTAAATCAGGCAGCATCTCTAAATGCTCTGCATAACGCTTTTGGTTAAACTCTGCGCCATTTTTCATTACGTCAAATACTTCAACGGCAAGTGCACATGCCATTGCTGCAATTGCATCTTCACGCGCTGTGCCTGTCATCATCAGACGCATTAACGTCTCTTTTACCTTAATTGGCTGGCCGTCTTCTAGCTGATTTTCAATAATTTCAATCAACTGCTCTTCTTGCATAAATTCGTTTTGTTCAGACATTTTTTTATCTCAGGTCTTGGATTTCGAGCGACTATGCCACATATACTTCTGACATCCTAGCGACTCACCTCGCTCTCATGCGATTCCTAACAAACTCAGCGCACTATTTGTGCAAATGAAACTGTGATTCCGGTCTCGGATCTGTCACGGCGTTTCTCTTTCTGTTAGAATCTGCGACCAAGTAATAGTAACGGTGTTTAGACATGTCAGATATCAGCTCTGGAAACAGCGAAAAGAAAGTAATTGTCGGTATGTCCGGCGGTGTAGATTCGTCAGTATCGGCGTATCTTCTTCAGCAACAAGGCTATCAGGTAGAAGGCCTTTTCATGAAAAACTGGGAAGAAGACGATAACGAAGAATACTGCACAGCAGCTGAAGATCTTGCTGATGCTCAAGCGGTATGTGACAAACTAGGTATCCACCTTCACACTATCAACTTTGCTGCAGAATACTGGGACAACGTATTTGAATACTTCCTTGCGGAATACAAAGCAGGCCGTACGCCTAACCCAGATATTCTTTGTAACAAAGAAATCAAATTCAAAGCATTCTTAGAGTTTGCCGATGAAGTACTAGACGCAGACTACATTGCGATGGGTCACTATGTTCGTCGTACTTTCCCGACTCAAGAAGAACTAGAGGCTGGCGTTAAACCAGAAATGCTACGCGGTCTAGACAGCAACAAAGACCAAAGCTACTTCCTTTACACACTAAGCTCAGATCAAGTTGCGCGCAGCCTATTCCCAGTTGGTGAACTAGAGAAGCCTGAAGTTCGACGCATTGCTGAAGAGCAAGACTTAATCACCGCGAAGAAGAAAGATTCGACAGGTATCTGTTTTATCGGTGAGCGTAAGTTCACAGAGTTCCTTGGCAAATACCTACCAGCACAACCAGGTGATATCGAAACACCAGAAGGTAGAGTGATTGGTAAGCACAACGGTCTGATGTACCACACATTGGGTCAGCGTAAAGGCCTTCACATTGGTGGCACCAAAGGCGGTGGCGGTAACGAAGACCCTTGGTTTGTTGGCGAAAAAGACCTTAAACGTAATGTTCTGATTGCCGTACAAGGTAAGGATCACCCACTTCTAAAATCAGAAGGTTTGATCGCTTCTCAGCTTCATTGGGTAAATCGCACACCAATTACTGAAGTTATGACATGCACGGTAAAAACACGTTACCGTCAAACCGATATTCCTTGTACAATCATCCCAATTGATGACGAGAACATTAAGGTTATTTTTGACGAGCCACAAATCGCAGTGACCCCTGGTCAGTCTGCAGTATTCTACCAAGATGACGTATGTCTTGGTGGTGGTATCATCGAAAAACGCATCTAACTGATCGAACGACAAACGATAGAAGACAACTAGGAGTTACTACGTGGCTAATACACTTTATGACCGTACTATTGCTTTCGCCGGAATTTGCCAAGCTGTGGCTTTGGTTCAACAAGTAGCGAAAGACGGCCATTGTGATAAAGATGCCTTCGAAGCTTCACTCAGTGCTATTTTGAACACTAACCCAGCGAACACTGTGGGTGTTTTTGGGCGTGAAGCTAACCTAAAACTTGGGCTTGAGTGCCTAGTAAAAGGTATCGATAGTACTCCTGCTGGTAGCGATATTACTCGTTACATCATCAGCTTAATGGCGCTTGAACGTAAGCTATCATCTCGCAACGATTCTATGTCTCAGCTTGGTGACCGCATTCAAACAGCAGAGCGCCAGAGTGAACATTTCGACTTGTTTGATGAACAAATGATCAGCAACCTAGCGAGCATCTACCTTGATGTTGTAAGCCCAATAGGCCCTCGTATTCAGGTTTCTGGTACACCAGCGGTACTTCAACAAACCTCGAGTCAACACAAGGTTCGCGCCCTACTACTCTCAGGGATTCGAAGTGCTGTTCTATGGCGTCAAGTTGGCGGCAAACGTCGTCACCTTATCTTCGGTCGCAAGAAGATGATCGAGCAGGCTCAAATCCTATTAGCTCGAATGTAACTTATTAGCTCGCGCCTCGTCGCGAGCTTGTTTTTTGTATCAGTACAACTCTCACGCAAACGTTTGCGCAATGTGCGTGACAATTGAGATTGTTACTGGTATAAACCTCTCAAAATTTAGAAAACTCAATTCAGGAGAACACCATGGAACTGTCAGCATTGACTGCTGTTTCACCAGTAGACGGCCGTTACGGAAGTAAGACTATTGCATTACGCAGCATCTTTAGTGAGTTTGGCCTACTAAAGTACCGCTCTATCGTTGAAATTCGTTGGTTACAAAAGCTTGCAGCTACTGATGCAATCAAAGAAGTACCAGCGTTCAGTGCAGAAGCTAACCAGTTTCTTGATGAACTAGCCGCTAACTTCAGCGAAGAAGACGCTCTACGTATCAAAGAGATCGAGCGCACAACAAACCACGACGTGAAAGCCGTAGAATACTTCTTGAAAGAGAAAGTAGCAGGCGTTCCTGAGCTTCACGCTGTAAACGAATTCATTCACTTTGCATGTACTTCTGAAGACATCAACAACACGTCTCACGCACTTATGCTTAAAGAAGCTCGTGACGAAGTTGTTCTTCCAGAGATCCGCAACGTAATCGACGCAATCAAAACGCTTGCGAACGAATACCGCGACATTCCTCTTCTTTCTCGTACACACGGTCAGCCTGCTTCTCCTTCTACTATGGGTAAAGAAATGGCTAACGTTGCGTACCGTATGGAACGTCAATACAAGCAAATCGAAAACGTTGAGATCCTAGCGAAAATCAACGGCGCTGTTGGTAACTACAACGCACACCTTTCTGCATACCCAGAAGTAGATTGGCACCAGTTCTCAGAAGAGTTCATCACTGAATCTCTTGGCGTAACTTGGAACCCATACACAACTCAAATCGAACCTCACGATTACATCGCAGAGCTATTCGACGCGATCGCTCGTTTCAACACGATCCTTCTAGACTTCGACCGTGACGTTTGGGGCTACATTGCTCTTGGTCACTTCAAGCAGAAGACGATTGCTGGTGAAATCGGCTCATCTACCATGCCGCACAAAGTTAACCCAATTGACTTCGAAAACTCAGAAGGCAACCTTGGTCTAGCTAACGCTGTATTTGGCCACCTAGCACAGAAACTACCAGTTTCTCGCTGGCAACGTGACCTAACTGACTCTACGGTTCTTCGTAACCTAGGTGTTGGTGTTGGCTACGCAATCATTGCATACACTTCAACTCTGAAAGGTATTAGCAAGCTAGAAGTTAACCGCGAAGCACTACTTGCTGAACTAGACAAGAACTGGGAAGTTCTTGCTGAACCAGTACAAACAGTAATGCGTCGTTACGGCGTCGAGAAGCCATACGAGAAGCTAAAAGAGCTAACTCGTGGTAAACGTGTAGATGGCGAAGGCATGCGCGCATTCATCGACGGCCTAGAGATCCCTGAAGACGAGAAAGTTCGTCTGAAAGAGATGACTCCAGCGAACTACATCGGTCAAGCTGTCGAGCTAACTGACAAGCTGTAATTCGATCTTCGAATTAGAAGATATGAGAAGGCTTCCTATGTGGAAGCCTTTTTATTACGTGCAATAACATGCCCAGACACAGACTTACCAAACAAGAACACAAACCCTACCTGTCCACCTCACTTTGATCGACCTAAGCCCTCAGAATAGGCAAAACACATTCCTTCCTATCAGCCATTTAAACAGAGATCAAAAAAGGCTCCCCGTAGGACTGTCTCTTATACACAAATCCCTAAGCCACGCTTGGGGATTTTTTTTGAACTATTTTTAGGTTTCATGATCTGATCATCTAAGCAATGACAAGGATGATTATCATGACCTATATAGAGCCAACCCTTTGGGCACAAAAACAGTTCGGTCAAGCCCACCTTAATGACCCTAGACGCACTCAAAGACTCGTTGCTCTCGCAGCCTCACTGGCCGAGCAGCCTGGCGTACCCGTCTCGAAACTCATTATATCCCCTGCTGAAATGGAAGGGGCTTATCGCTTCATCCGTAATGAGCAAATCAAAGCAGAAGATATCGCAGAAGCGGGTTTTTATGTCACCGCACAAGAAGCATTAGAGCAACAAACACTTCTTGCCTTAGAAGACACCACTTCTCTCAGTTACTCCCATCGCAGCATTCGAGATGAACTCGGGCACTCTAATCAAGGCAATCGACATCGCGCCATGTTTGTACACTCAACCTTACTTTTTGCTCCCGACACTCAATCTGTTATTGGTTTAATTGAACAACAGCGCTGGACTCGTGATATAGAAAAGCGAGGTCAAAGGCACCAGCATGCGACTCGACCATACAAAGAGAAAGAAAGTTATAAGTGGGAACAAGCCTCTCGCCATGTCGCTGAGCGACTTGGCGATAAAATTTCGGATGTCATTTCTGTGTGCGATAGAGAAGCCGACCTATTTGAATACCTCACTTACAAGCGAGAGCAACAACAAAGGTTCCTCGTTCGCTCAATGCAAAGCCGCTGTATTGAAGAGCACGATAATCGTCTTTATAGCTATGCTTCTACCCTGTTATCAGCCGGAGAGAAAGTGCTCGAAATACCGCAAAAAGGCGGTCGTAAAGCTCGCAAGGCTCATTTAGATATCAAATATGCCCCCGTGACACTCAAGTCTCCTGCTAACAAGAAAGAGTTCGATAACATTCCGCTTTACTACGTGGGATGTATAGAACAAGGAGAGAGTGGTAATAAGCTCGCATGGCACTTACTGACTTCAGAGCCGATAACGAGCAAGGAAGAGGCACTCAAAATCGTCAGTTATTATGAGCGGCGCTGGCTGATAGAAGATTTTCATAAAGTCTGGAAAAGTGAAGGGACTGAAGTTGAGCAACTGAGAATGCAAAGTAAGGATAACTTAGAAAGGCTCAGCGTCGTTTTGGCTTTTATCGCGACTCGGTTACTCCAGTTGAGGTTTATGAATGAATCAGACGAGTTATCTAAGAGCAGTTGTGAGCAGATATTAAAAGGCAAAGCGTGGAAGTTAATGTGGCTCAAGTTGGAGAGCAAAAAACTACCGAAAGAAGCGCCTAATATATCATGGGCTTACAACGGTATTGCTCGGTTAGGTGGTTGGAAGAATACCAAGCGAACAGGTCGCGCTTCTATAAAGACGTTATGGCAAGGATGGCTTAGGTTACAAACCATCCTTGAAGGGTATGAACTCGCCAAGTCTCTTGATTAACCAGACTTGTGATCAAGAGACAGCCCCGTAGGAAGCCTTTAGCACTCTCTCAATATATTAGAGATTACATGTTACGTAGAGAAGCAATACGCTTATCAAGCGGTGGGTGGCTCATTAGAAGCTCTGTTAGAGAACGTTTACCGTTGATACCAAATGCCATCATAGAACCCTCTAGTTGTGGCTCGTGGCTCACCTTTAGACGCTCTAGTGCAGCAATCATCTTCTCTTTACCTACCAAGTGCGCAGCACCTGCATCGGCATGGAATTCACGATGACGGCTGTACCACATGGTGATGAAGCTCGCTAAGAAACCAAATACCAACTCCAGCACCATAGACACGCCGAAGTAGACCATCATGTTGCTACCACCCTCTTCTTCGTTGTCGTTCGATGCCACAATGTTAGCAATGAAACGAGAAAGGAAGATAACGAACGTGTTCACAACACCTTGCATTAGCGTCATTGTCACCATGTCGCCGTTTGCGATGTGGCTAACTTCGTGAGCCAATACCGCTTCAGCTTCATCACGCGTCATGTTGTGTAGCAGGCCTGTTGATACTGCGACTAATGAATCGTCGCGCTTAGCGCCTGTCGCAAATGCGTTGATATCTGGCGAATCGTAGATCGCCACTGTCGGCATACCAATACCCACTTGTTGAGCTTGACGGCTTACCGTCTCCATCAACCAGTGTTCTGTTTCGTTGCGTGGGCTTTCAATCACCATACCGCCAACAGAACGAAGTGCCATTTTCTTTGACATCATTAGTGAGATGAATGAGCCGCCGAAACCGAATACCGCAGCCATCACCAACAAGCCTGAGAGGCTACCTGGTTGCATACCTGTGACTGCGTATACAATATTAAGAACAACACTTAGTACCAATACAACCGCAAGGTTGGTTGCAAGGAACAACATTACTCGCTTCATTACTTATCTCCGCATGAAAGCTGTTTTTATCAAACTTATTGTTATAGACAAGGCAGACAGCAATTGATTCTAACCTTGACGACTTATACTTACTTATACATATAGTCTTAGATTAAGAAAACAAGGTTAAGCATTAAATTGAAACATTTGATTACGGGAGTAGCGCAATTTGCACTCGTCCATTAGACCTAAGTAGTATGGTCTACCTCTATCGTTCAGTTTAGAGTGTTAATCAATTAATGATTGGCTAGTTCATGTAACAAAAGGAAAGGATCATGGTTGAAGGTACTAACACTCAAATGGCTATCGATTTACTGTGCTGTCACCTGGGGATTACTGAAGAAGAAGCGAAAAAACAGATCGGTATTCTTACGCCAGAGGCTGCGCAGACAAACATCACAGAGACACAACAAGCACTAATGGGGCTGACAAAAGATCACTAATTCCCAAGCTTGACTCTTTAAAGGCTTAAATAGCAAAAGGGCTGCAATCGCAGCCCTTTTCTTATTCAAGGTGTTACTTCAAAGCTACAGTGCAAGCAATGGCTGTACATCGATGTACTTACCAATATTTTTAGACTTAGCTTTTGGTACGTAAGGGATCTCACCCAGTTTTGGAGCGCCTAGCTTGTCTTCAAGCATCGCAATAATGTCTGCGTAATGTTCTGTGCCTGGGTTAATACGGTTAGCTACCCAACCGACGAGGTTTAGGCCATCTGCACGAATCGCTTCTGCAGTTAGTAGAGCATGGCTCAAGCAGCCTAACTTTATACCTACCGTCAGAACCACAGGAAGCTTTTCTTTCTTAACCCAGCTAGACAGGTATTCGTCGTCTGAGACGGGCACACGCCAACCACCAGCACCCTCTACCAAAACGATGTCAGAGTTCTGCTTATGTTCAGCTAGCTTAGCCGATAGCACGTCTTCCTCAATCACTACGCCGTCATGCTTAGCAGCAATGTGAGGTGATGATGGTAGTAGCAATGCGTATGGGTTAACGTCTTCATAGGCGATGTCTTTTGTTGCAGCTTCTTGAAGATGCAGCGCGTCGCTGTTACGTAACCCTTCAGGGTACTTTTCACACCCTGCAGCAACTGGCTTGTAACCAATTGTTGATAAATCTTGTGCGGCCAAAGCTTGAAGAATCGCTTTTGAAACCACAGTTTTTCCCACTTCGGTATCCGTACCTGCAATGAATACTGCATCAATCATAATTGAATAACCCCTAAACAAACTTGATATGTTGCTGGTAAGAAACCTTGATGGTTTTTAAACTCTCGATATTCCCGTTCAACAAGCTGCAACATGCGACGACTTGTTAAACCCTGTGAGCGACCACTTACGTGATTAGCGCCGATACCTTTAAGGTCGCGCATCAGTTCAAATGAAGTGTCGTACCAAACGGTGATGGTGGGCAAGTCTAGTTGATGAACCGTACAGCTAGATTGCGCTAACGCAATTTTTACCTGATTGATTGTAATAAAATGGTTAACGTGTTGATGTGCGTCAATTTTGCTCCATGACTTTTCTAACTCAAACAGTGATCCATCGAGCAAAGTTGAGAAAATAACCCGCCCACCCACTACAGTCACACGCTTCATCTCCTTCAAAGGCGATGATAAATCGTCACACCATTGCAAAGCTAAGCTCGAAAAAACAATGTCAAAACTTCCATTTGCAAACGGCAATTGTTCGGCATCAGCTTGTTGATATAAGGAGACGGCAGAACCACAACGCTGCTTTGCCTTCTCTAGCATTCCAATAGAGAGATCGGCACAAACCACTTCTGCACCACGATTCAACAATTGCTCTGAAAAATAGCCCGTCCCGCAACCAAGATCGAGCACCTTAACACCAGAAAGATCGTTTGGTAGCTTATCCAGCAATCGGTGACCAACATCGCGCTGAAACTCAGCGTGTTTATCATAGGTAGTTGCTGCCTTACCAAACGCTTCGGCAATTGCACTTTTGTCTTGGCCTAGGTATTCATGCACTACTGCTTCTTGTGACATTTACTGAGCCTCTTCCTTTGATACAGGTCTGGATTCGATAGCTTTAAGTAACAAACTGCTTAACTGGCTAACCTGTTTCTGAGTGTGATTGGCAGTTAATGTGATTCTCAAACGAGCTGTTCCTGCCGGTACAGTCGGCGGCCTGATTGCTGTCACCCAAATCTGATTGTTTTTTAACTCATCTGCGACCGATAATGTCGCCTTTGCTTCGCCTATCACCAAGGGCTTGATCGGAGTCTTGGTATCAACAAAGCCCGGTACGCTTTTCATCTGCTCCGCATAAAGAGCACTTAACTCAGTCAGTTTCTCTCTGCGCCACTCTTGGGTTTGAATCATCTGACAAGCATGAGACAAAGCGACAGCCTGTGAGGGCGGCATTGCCGTCGAATACACATGATGACGTGCAAACTGGGTTAAGTAATCACCCACCTCGGCTGAACATAGAATCGCAGCACCGGAGAGACCAAATGCTTTACCGAAAGTCACCACTAAAATATCAGGTGTGATTTGCGCAGCATTGCAGCTTCCTGCCCCTCTGTCGCCTAATACACCGATGCCATGAGCGTCATCAACCGCCAACCAACTGTCGTGTCGATTGGTCAAGCAAGACATGATATCGAGAGGGGCTTGGTCACCATCCATGCTGAAAACGCCTTCCGTCACGACTAACGATTGGGGAGAACGGCTTAGTAACGACTCAAGGTGCTGCACATCGTTGTGCTTAAAGCGTTTCATTGTGGCAGGAGAAAGTACACCCGCTTCCATCAAAGAGGCGTGATTAAGCTTGTCTTGTAGCAAGACGTCATCTTTCTCGAGCAAAGAAAACAACAGGGCTTGATTAGCGCTGAATCCAGAACTAAAAAGAATGGCACGTTCGAAGCCAAGCCACCCACACAGCTGAGCTTCTAGGTTTCGATGAGCTGGGCTAAACCCGGTGACTAATGGCGACGCTGCACTGCCAGCGCCATACTGAGACAACCCGTTTTGCCATGCTTCGACCAACTCAGGATCGTTCGCCAGTCCCAAATAGTCATTACTCGAAAAGTTTATGAAGGATGAACCTTCACTACTAAGCAATGGACCATTACTGTTTTCAAGCACCTTGAGTTGACGAGTTAACCCTTGCTCACGGCGATGAACAAGGGCTTCTTCAATGCGAGATTTAAACCGTGGCATCGTAGAACATGTCATCTTTCGTAGGGCGAGCTGCAACACGCTCCACCACTTGATCTAACAGTTCGTTTTCTTGAATTTCATCAGGCTTTTGAGCCACTTCTTGGCTGTTGATACCCAACTTCTTAAACAGCTGCATATCTGTATCTTCATCCGGGTTTGGCGTAGTCAGTAGCTTACAGCCATAGAAGATAGAGTTTGCACCCGCCATGAAACACATCGCTTGCATTTGTTCGTTCATGTTCTCACGACCTGCAGATAAACGAACCGCAGACTTAGGCATCATGATGCGAGCAATCCCGATCAATTTAATAAAGTCGAAAGACTCAACATCATCGACGTTTTCCATCGGTGTGCCTTTCACTTTAACAAGCATGTTGATAGGTACACTCTCTGGGTGTACCGGAAGGTTAGCCAGTTCAACTAGCAAGCCCGCACGGTCATTGGTGCTTTCGCCCATACCAATAATACCGCCCGAACAGATCTTCATACCTGCATCACGAACGTGAGATAGCGTGTCTAGACGATCTTGATAGGTACGAGTGGTGATAATGCTTCCATAAAACTCTGGAGAGGTATCAAGGTTGTGGTTGTAGTAATCCAATCCTGCATCTGCGAGCTCACCGGCTTGTTTAGGCGTTAGCATGCCAAGTGTCATACAGGTTTCTAGCCCCATATCTTTCACACCTTTAATCATATCGGTAAGGTGTGGCATATCGCGCTCTTTAGGGTTCTTCCATGCTGCCCCCATACAGAAACGTGTTGAGCCCGCATTCTTCGCTTTTTGTGCGGCATCCAGCACACGTTCAACTTCCATCAGGCGCTCTTTATCGACATCAGTTCGATAGTGCGCACTTTGAGGGCAGTATTTACAATCTTCAGGGCAAGCACCTGTTTTGATAGATAACAGCGTACTCACCTGCACGTGGTTGTGCTCTTGGTACTGTCTGTGAACCAGTTGTGCTTCAAACATTAAATCCATAAATGGTTTTTCAAGCAGTGCCTTTACTTCAGCGACTGTCCAGTCATGACGAACTTCCACGTGTCGATCCTTTTTTATTATTTGATGTCGCATCTCCATCAATAGAGATTGCATTTATGCTTGGCTAGTCTACCGACAAGCTTTAGACTGTCAACACATTGATAATAACAAAAGTTTACATCTGGTTATTTTTTAATCACAACAAGAACGGAAATCGTTATGGATCTCGCCTTTGATCGCCAGCATATCTGGCATCCCTACACATCAACGTTAACACCTCTGACCTGCTATCCTGTTACCAATGCAGACGGCGTTTACCTAGAACTAGAAGGCGGAAATCGAATTATTGATGGCATGTCTTCTTGGTGGTCAACGATCCACGGATACAATCACCCTGTCTTAAACGAAGCCGCACACAGCCAAATCGATAAGGTTTCACACGTCATGTTTGGTGGCATCACCCACCAGCCGGCTATCGATTTATGTAAGAAACTTCTAAAACTAGCACCAGACAATCTAGAACACGTATTTTTGGCTGATTCAGGATCAGTCGCGGTAGAAGTGAGCCTGAAAATGGCACTTCAATTTTGGCATGCGAAAGGACAACCTCGCTCTAAATTCTTAACGCTGAGAGATGGTTATCACGGTGACACGTTCGCTGCGATGTCAGTGACAGACCCCGATAACTCAATGCACAGTCTCTATAAGGGCTTTTTACCTGAGCATATTTTCGCTGAATCGCCAAAGACTGGCTTTTGGGATGAATGGAACCCAAGTGACATTGATAGTTTTCGTGAAAAGCTATCCGCACACCATGAAGAAGTCGCCGCCGTTATCTTAGAGCCAATCGTTCAGGGCGCTGGCGGTATGCGTATTTACCACCCTGAATTCTTGAAACAAGTTCGCTTGCTTTGTGATGAGTTTAACGTGTTGTTGATTCTAGATGAAATTGCAACGGGGTTTGGCCGCACAGGTAAACTGTTTGCCTGCGAGCATGCAGATATTCAGCCGGATATTTTGTGTGTCGGCAAAGCTCTGACTGGTGGTTATATGACGCTTTCAGCAACACTAGCAAGCAAAGAAGTCGCGGACACCGTATGTGGAGGTGAGGCAGGTTGCTTCATGCACGGCCCGACTTTTATGGGTAACCCGTTAGCTTGTGCCGTTGGAGCAGCGAGTTTATCCCTCATAGAGCAAGGCCATTGGCAAAATCAAACCCTACAAATTGAACAGCTTTTCTCTGAATTGCTGCCACCTTTGCGAGAGCATGCACTGGTTAAAGACGTTCGCTGGTTGGGCGCTATTGGTGTAGTTGAAACCCATTCACCTGTCGACATGGAAACAATTCAAGCTCACTTTGTTGAACAAGGCGTTTGGATTCGTCCATTTGGAAGGTTAATTTATATGATGCCTCCGTTTATTAGCGAACCACAACATATCGAACAATTAGTCGCTGCTATCGATACTGCATTAAAAAATGCTCATTGCTTTAAATCGTAATTAAATAATGCGTTTATTGTTCTAAACAAGAGCGATGGTTATTTCCGTATATCTTCAATAATAAACCATTTAATAAAACTAAAAGGCCTTACATAAAAGTAAGGCCTTATCTATTTTGAAGATATCCGTCAGTTTAACGTAATTGACTATCTTTACTTGCTCGACGGTTAAACAATGAATGTCGATGTGCGTCATGCTCTAATAATGACTGACATTCGATACACAAACGAACGCCTTTTATCGCGAGTCGTCTTTGTTCTGGTATCTCGTCGCCACACTCATCACAATAACGCAAACTCTCACCACCTCCTAGGTTCCCTCTTACACGAGAGATCTCATCATCGATGGTGTTTTGTATTTGCTGGCTGACACTGTCGTCTCCAGCCCATCCTACGGCCATAAGCCCTCCTCAATACATAAACGAGAAAATCTTTACCTACCGCGGTAAGAGGACATTATAGCCACATATCAATTAAGTAATAATAACCAAAGATAACAAAATACTATTACACTATGGTAATAGTACTGAAATGAAAGTAGCTAAGGAATGCACCAACCTATTATTAAGGCAATAAAAAACCCAGCCAATAGGCTGGGTTTTCAATATTTTACGGACTCATTAAATCGTAAAACGATTAGCCGATGTGCGTTACGCCGCCCATGTATGGCTGAAGTACTGCTGGGATAGCAATACGGCCATCTGCTTCTTGGTTGTTCTCAAGAATCGCAACCATAGTACGACCAACAGCAAGACCAGAACCGTTTAGTGTGTGCACAAGTTCAGGTTTCTTCTCGCCTTTACGACGGAAACGAGCCTGCATACGACGAGCTTGGAAATCCCACATGTTTGAACAAGAAGAGATTTCGCGGTAAGTCTCTTGTGCTGGAACCCATACTTCTAAGTCGTAAGTTTTCGCAGCGCCGAAGCCCATGTCACCAGTACATAGAACCACTTTACGGTAAGGAAGCTCTAGAAGTTGAAGTACTTTTTCAGCGTGACCTGTTAGCTCTTCAAGAGCAGCCATAGAGTCTTCTGGCTTAGTAATTTGTACTAGTTCAACTTTGTCGAATTGGTGCATACGGATAAGACCACGAGTGTCACGACCGTAAGAACCTGCTTCAGAACGGAAACATGGTGTGTGAGCTGTCATCTTAAGTGGCAGTTCAGCTTCGTCTGTAATGGTATCGCGAACCATGTTCGTTACCGGTACTTCCGCAGTAGGGATAAGTGATAGCGTCTTAAGAGGAACATCACTTACTTGCTCAGTTAGCGGGCTTGTGTGGAACAAGTCTTCGCCAAACTTAGGAAGTTGACCCGTGCCGTATAGGCTATCGTGGTTCACTAGGTACGGTACGTACATTTCTGTGTAGCCGTGCTCATCAGTGTGAAGGTCCAACATGAACTGAGCAATCGCACGGTGTAGACGTGCAAATTTGCCTTTCATCACGATGAAACGAGAACCTGAGATTTTTACTGCGCTAGCAAAATCAAGACCGCCAGACATTTCGCCAAGATCAACGTGATCTTTCACTTCGAAGTCGTATGTCTTAGGTTGACCCCAACGAGAAACTTCAACGTTATCATCTTCGTCTTTACCTTCTGGCACAGACTCGTCTGGCAGGTTTGGAATAGACATAGTGATCGTTTCTAGATCAGATTGAAGCTCAGCCAATGCTGCTTTAGCTTGGTCTAGTTCTGCGCCTAAGTTGCCTACTTCAGCAAGGATACGCTCAGCTTCTTCATGGTCGCCTTTTGCTTTCGCTTGACCAATGGACTTCGATCGAGAGTTACGTAACGCTTGTAGCTCTTCAGTTTTCATCTGAAGGGACTTACGCTTTTCTTCAAGTTCACGAATTGTCTCTACATCAAGGTCAAAGCCTCGACGTGCTAATTTTGCCGCTGTTTCATCCAGCTCAGCTCGAAGTAATTTAGAATCCAGCATTGCTAATCCTATGCTTTAGTTATTTGAATATTCAGTAGCTTGGCTACCGAATCACCACTAAACCCCTAAAACTGGTGCTATTTCAACCAATTTGTAACGATTTAATCTGAATTTTATGACTAGGTAAAGATATCCAAAAAAGACTACTTTTCATAGCGTTTTTGTGGGCTTTTTGCGTCCAAATCCGCCAGATAATCTAGCTTCTCGCCAATTTTGGTCTCTAAGCCTCGTTTTGTTGGGAAATAGTATTGTTTCTCGCCCATCTCAGGAGGCAGATACTTTTCACCCGCCGCGTAGGCACCTGGTTCGTCGTGAGCATAACGGTATTCTTGCCCATAGCCCATGTCCTTCATCAAACTTGTCGGTGCATTTCGTAAATGATGAGGCACTTCATACTCAGGAAGATTATGAGCATCGGTTAAGGCTTGCTTCCAAGCTGTATAAACCGCATTACTCTTTGGTGCACACGCTAAATAGACAACCGCCTGTGCGATCGCACGTTCACCTTCTGCAGGGCCAATGCGTGTAAAGCAATCCCAAGCAGACATAGCAACCTGCATAGCACGAGGGTCCGCGTTACCAATATCTTCAGAAGCTATCGCCAATAAGCGCCTAACGATATAAAGCGGATCACAGCCTGCTGCAATCATTCGAGCCGACCAGTACATGGCTGCATCAGGTTTTGAACCACGAATCGATTTATGAACAGCTGATATTAGGTCGTACCAAATATCACCCTTGTTATCAAAGCGAGCCACTTTCTCACCCGCCACTTCAGCAAGCAGTTGTAAGGTGATCGCTTTCTCGCCTTTGTCGTTGTCTTCTGCCATGTCGTACAGCAGCTCAAGGTAGTTGAGCGACATACGCGCATCACCGTTCACTAACTCAGCTAAGCGATCCAAAACATTATCAGCAAAGTGTGCAGGTACATCACCAAGGCCACGCTGCTTATCTTCAATCGCTTGACGTATTACCGTCGCAATATCATCGGTATTGAGAGATGTCAGCTTGTACACTCGCGCACGAGATAACAGAGCATTGTTTAACTCGAAGGAAGGGTTTTCTGTGGTTGCACCAATGAAGGTAACCGTGCCGTCCTCTATATGAGGCAGAAAAGCATCTTGCTGGCTTTTATTAAAGCGATGGACCTCATCCACAAACAAGATGGTTCTGCGCCCTGCTTGCTTGTTTTCACGCGCTTTTTCAATAGCGATGCGAATGTCTTTCACACCCGATGTCACGGCGGACACACGCTCCACTTCTGCATTGGCATAATTGGCGGCAACTTCTGCGAGCGTGGTTTTACCAGTACCAGGAGGCCCCCACAAAATCATCGAGTGGATATGCCCCGCTTCCAGAGCTCTACGAAGGGGTTTACCTGGACATAATATATGCTGCTGACCAATATACTGCTCTACAGTTTCTGGTCTCATACGAGCAGCAAGGGGACGAAAATCTTCGTCCCCTGCAAAATCTAAGCTGTAATTACTCAATTGCAATCTCTTGATTCGTTGATGGCATTAATGCCTATCGACGTACTACCAAATGATCGACTTGATTCGATCAGTTTCTTTGGTCGTCGACCTCGACACCTTCCGGTGCCACAAAAGTAAAGCGGTCTGCCGCTGGTTTACCCAAATTCACATTACTGAAAGTAAACTCGCCTTTTTGACCGTCTTGTTCAATCACATTAAAGCCCTGAACAATGCCTTTTTCATTGATATTAATCTGGAAGTCACCCTGATTAGAGTCAACCGCCGTTGGTGTCAGCGTAAATTGGTTACCCGATTGCGCTACATTGTAGTTATCCCAATCGCTCTCTTGGTTGCGTGTCAGCAGCACAAAAGGCGTTTGCGATGTCGCTTGTTCTTGCCAGTAAATACTGACTTGCTCAATGAACGGGCTGTAATACCACAAACTCTGACCATCAGAGACCAATAGGTTCTCATCCGGGAACGTGGTTTCCCAGCGGAATAAGCTTGGGCGTGCAATTTCAACCGTGCCTTCACCTTCCATTACAACATCGCCATCAGGGCTTGTGACCACTTGTTTAAAGTCAGCGCTAAACCCTGCGTTTAATGCCAAGCGGCTACTCAACTCTTCTTTCGGAGAAGCAAACACTGAGAAGCTCATAAATAAAAGTGCGAATACTTTTTTCATTAATAATCCTGTTACGAGGTAAATCGGTCATAAAGCTATGACCGATTATTAAGGGTTGAGTTCCTATCTACACAATTAAGCGATTACTCTTTCGGTGGCGCTGGTGCTAAGACTTCTCGGTTACCGTTATGGCCTGGAGCACTTACAATGCCTTGCGCCTCAAGCTGTTCCACAATTCGTGCCGCTCGGTTGTAACCGATCTTGAATCGACGTTGTACACCAGAAACTGAACCGCGACGTGAATGAACAACGTGCTCGACTACTTGATCAAACAGTGGGTCAACCTCTTCATCACCTTCCATCTTCTCACCCGGAAGCAAGGTTTCAGGCGTTTGCTCACCATTAGTAATTTCATCAATGTAGTTTGGCTTACCACGTGCTTTCCAGTTGTTTACCACTGCGTGTACATCATCATCTGACGCAAACGCACCATGAACACGGATTGTATGGCTAGAACCTGGCGGTAAGTAAAGCATATCACCCATACCAAGCAGTGATTCTGCACCACCTTGGTCAAGAATCGTTCGAGAGTCAGTCTTAGTTGATACCGTAAAGGCAACACGCGTTGGAATGTTAGCTTTAATCAGACCTGTAATCACATCTACAGATGGGCGCTGAGTTGCAAGAATCAAGTGAACACCAGCTGCACGCGCTTTTTGTGCCAAGCGTGCAATCAGTTCTTCAACCTTCTTACCTACCACCATGATTAAGTCGGCAAATTCATCGACGATAACCACAATGTATGGCAGCTTCTCTAACAATGGCGCTTCTTGGTCCATGCTATCGCCCGGTTTCCACAATGGGTCGTGGATTGGGTGACCTGCATCGGCAGCCATCTTAAGCTTGTCGTTGTAGCCTTTGATGTTACGAACACCGAGTGCTGACATCAGCTTGTAACGACGTTCCATTTCGCCAACACACCAACGAAGTGCATTCGACGCATCTTTCATGTCGGTAACGACTTCAGATAGTAGATGAGGAATACCCTCATATACTGAAAGCTCTAGCATTTTCGGGTCGATCATAATGAAACGAACGTCTTCAGGCGATGCTTTATACAGCATACTCAAAATCATTACGTTCACACCAACCGACTTACCAGAACCCGTAGTACCCGCAACTAGGACGTGTGGCATCTTAGCTAGGTCAGCAATCACAGCTTCACCTGCAATATCTTGTCCTAACACCACCGTTGTTGGTGATTTCGCTTCTTGGAACTGCTCGCTGCCCACTACGTCTGAGAAGAATACGGTTTGACGGCTCATGTTTGGCAACTCCAAACCAACATAAGGTTTGCCCGGAATTACTTCAACTACACGTACCGCCAACGCAGACAATGAGCGAGCCAAGTCCATAGATAGGCCAGAAATACGGCTTACTTTCACACCAGGTGCCAAATCCAACTCAAATCGAGTGATGACTGGACCAGGGAAAATATCAACAACGTCCGCTTTAATCTTGTAGTCCGCTAGCTTGGATTCAACCAGACGCGCAATTGCTTCTAGTGCATCACGGTCGATAAATGTTTCACGTTTCTCAGGGTGGAACAAAAGCTCAAGTGTCGGTAGTGGCTCCGCCGGTTTCGGCAAATTAACTTCCTGCTGAACCAAGAATGGGTTTTGTGCAGCTGCCATGTTTGCTTGCGCTTCAGAAACAATGTTCTGGAAAGCCGCAACGTCTTTATCCTGATTCAGGTCTTCATCTTCCGAGACTTCTTCCCAAGGCAGATCAATCGCAGGCTCTTCATCCACAACGGCAGGTTGTGCAGCTTGCTCTTGCTGATATGAGAATGGTTCGTGTTGTTCTTCGATATCACTCTCTACTGTTTCAGAATCAAACTCAGAAGGCTGCTCGTAGCCTTGCTCTTCAGGCGCATCAAATGGTGCACGGTGCGCTGAGAAATCATCTTGAGTATCAGCATCTGGCTCGCCCATAGGGGAGACATACAAAGATTCAGGCTGAACGTCATCAGCATCAAACTCTGTAGACTCGTGAGCTTCACAATCAACCTCTGGTTGTGCATATTGATCATCAAGAGCTGTTTCTGTTGTCGCATCCACAATAGGTTCAGTAGGACGAACAGGCTCCTGTTCTTGCTGCATGTATTGCTGATAAGCCGCTTGAGATTCATGTGCATCTGTCTGATCTTGCTCAGCAAGATCATCTTCATACATTGCAGCACTTTCTAGCTGCTCTATGGTCGCATTTAACTGCTTAGAACGCTCAACGCCCTCTTCCAATGGCTCTTGTGGCGCTTGATAAACCGGAGCGACAGCAATTGGCTGCTCTGGTTGAGGAGCAACAGGCGGTTGAGTCACTCGATAAACTGGATCTTGAGAAACAGGCGCTTGCTGCTTAACCGGCGCTTCTGTTGGCATATGAATATTGTAATGACGCTTCTCTGCAACACTCTCTTTAGATGTGTTTGTTGCAATACCAGAAGGCTCATTGGTCGCTGAGAAGCTCATTGCAGGATCGAGAGCTTCTTCTCGCTCAGCATATTGCTCTTTCACTTCGTCATCGCGGTACGTTGGCTGTTGACGTAGCTCTTGCTGTGGAGCTCGGTCTGCTGACTCTTTCAGTTCTGGCTCAAGCAATTCTTGGTCTTGACCACGAGCTTTGTTAACCGTTGAAGTAAAGAGTTTGATTGCGCCTTCACCCAACCATTCAACAATTCTTAACCAAGAAATACCAGTAAGAAGCGTAAAACCTGCCCCCCAAAGGAAAAGAAGCACAAGCGTACTGCCTAAAATGTTCAACGTTGGAAGTGCGAGGCTCGTTAAAACGTCACCAACCACACCACCTGACGAGAAGTACCAAATATCATCAAAGTTAATGTCTGCCAAACCACAGCTGGTCAGAATGAGCACTGTCAAACCAAGTAAACGAGTACCCCACAACATAAAGTCGATCTGCTCATCTTCATTACGCTTACGGAATAAGACCCATGCGGCAACGGTCACTAAGATCGGCAGTGGATAAGCCAGAGAGCCAAACACAAAGAAAAGCGTATCTGCTAGCCATGCTCCTAGATAGCCTCCCGCGTTTTGAATGTCACCACCCCACGCCGTTTGCGACCATGATGGATCGGCTGGACTAAAGGTTAATAACGCAACGGCAAGTAGAATAGAGAAAAGAACGCCCAGTATCAGGCTGCACTCTTTAAGGCGTTGAGAACCATTTAAACGAGAAGACTGGGGCTCTTCACTCGTTTTAATGATTGTTTCTACTTTATTACTGCTCTGCTTGAACATAAACCAACTTAATAATTAAACGAGATAAAAACATAGCGAGCGGCACAGGCCGCCCGTTTCAATGAAACTACTGTTGATTTAACCATATCAAACCAAAAAACCCAATTCCAGAAAGCAAGAAAGCGGAACAAATGTCCGCTTTCTTTCATTTCACCAATTATGACTAACGAGTTTTAATCACAAGTTGGTTGGTTTGTTTCACTTCTTCCATTACTACGTAAGTTCGAGTGTCGTTTACGCCCGGTAGACGAAGTAACGTATCACCCAGTAGCTTACGGTAAGCACCCATATCAGATACACGTGTTTTTAGAAGATAGTCAAAGTCACCCGACACTAAATGACACTCTTGGATGTCATCCAGTTTCTGCACAGCGGTATTGAATTGTTCGAACACATCTGGCGCACCACGGTTCAACGTAATTTCAACAAACACTAAAAGTGAAGCATCAAGGTACTGTGGGTTCAGCAACGCTGTGTACCCAGTAATGTAACCTTGACGTTCTAAACGACGAACACGCTCAAGACACGGAGTCGGAGAAAGTCCTACTCGTTTTGAGAGTTCAACGTTCGAGATACGACCGTCTTTTTGCAACTCATTAAGAATGTTGCGGTCAATACGATCTAGTTCCTTGGACGGCTTCTTATAATTGTCTGCCATTTTTTATTCCACCTTATTACTTCCTTGCAAAAAAATATACTACAACTTTTTAATATTCAGTATCAAATTTTATCTGAACATATCTATACTAGATATTAATTCGACAGAATTACCCTACACATAGATAAAACAACCAAAATAAAATAAGGAGTCAGGATGATCATTGGCGTACCTAAGGAAATCAAAAACCACGAATACCGCGTTGGTATGACCCCAGCTAGCGTGAGAGAACTAATCTCACACGGCCACCAAGTTTTTGTTGAAACCAATGCCGGTACTGGTATCGGTTTTTCAGACGATGATTACATCGCTGTAGGCGCATCCATTCTTCCTACTGCTGCTGACGTTTTCGCGAAAGCAGAGATGATTGTAAAGGTTAAAGAACCTCAAGCTGTCGAGCGAGCTATGCTTCGCGAAGGGCAAATATTATTTACTTATTTACACCTTGCACCAGATTTTCCACAAACTGAAGAGCTTATCAAGAGCAAAGCTGTCTGCGTAGCCTATGAGACTGTAACAGATAATATGGGTCGCTTGCCACTATTAGCACCAATGTCTGAAGTAGCTGGTCGCATGTCTATTCAAGCAGGTGCACAAACATTAGAGAAATCTAACGGTGGTTGTGGTCTTCTTCTAGGCGGCGTTCCTGGTGTTGAACCAGCGAAAGTTGTTGTTGTTGGCGGCGGTGTTGTAGGTGCTAACGCAGCACGTATGGCTGTTGGCCTTCGCGCTGATGTAACGATTCTTGACCGTAACGTGGACACGCTTCGTCGCCTTGATGAAGAATTCCAAGGTCGCGCAAAAGTAGTTTATTCTACTGAAGACGCTATCGAGAAGCATGTTCTAGAAGCAGACCTAGTGATTGGTGCAGTACTGATCCCTGGTGCAGCAGCACCTAAACTGGTTACAAAAGAGCACATCGCTAAGATGAAACCAGGTTCAGCGGTTGTTGACGTTGCAATCGACCAAGGTGGTTGTTTCGAAACTTCGCACGCGACGACACACGCAGATCCAACTTACATCGTTGACGACGTAGTTCACTACTGTGTTGCAAACATGCCTGGTGCTGTTGCTCGCACTTCAACCTACGCACTAAACAATGCAACACTTCCTTACATTGTTAAGCTAGCGAACAAAGGTTACCGCGAAGCACTTCTATCAGACAAAGGCTTCCTAGAAGGTCTTAACGTGATTCACGGTAAAGTGACTTGTAAAGAAGTTGCAGAGAGCTTTGACCTAGAATACGTAGATCCAGCTGAAGCTATCGCGATGTTCAACTAATGATGTCATGAGTCACTGAGCGTCAAATTTTCTCGTTGAGGCGCTCAGTTGAATCATACGCATCAAAAAAGCCAGTCCGATTATGTCGAACTGGCTTTTTTGTCTCTGTAACACTAACGTTCGAAAGCTGTGAGGAGCATGCTTTCTACTAGACGCATCGTCTATCAGTCGTTCTTAACGCCATGTATCAACAGGTTTCTAGGCGTAACACTGCGCTCACAAAACTCTTCGATGCTTGCCTCATAGCCTTGCTCTTGTAGGTAAATCGCTCTATCTAAAGCTAACCATATCTCCAATGGTCGTCTGAAAACTTGTTGAACCAAACTCAGCTTCTCCATTTCCCAGAAAAGTTTCTCGCCTTGAGCAAAATAGGATTCAAAATCGATATCCGAACCAAGTGTTATCTCTTTCACTTCAGAAGCCCACTGACAAAACGATTCAAACCCTTCAGATAATTCTGACTTTTTGATGCTCGGTACTGGGATGTATTCATCAATCCCCATTTCAGTCTTAAGTAACCGGCTGAAGCCTAGGCGATAACTCATCTCCAATTGACGGTGTCGCTTTACCCTTTCACCACCAGTAACCGTTTCCTGGAGTGGGATTCGTAAATCACTCTTGCTTAATGTTAACGCTGAGGCTTTTGCCACTGAAGACATAGCTTGGTAGCTGTCGTCTCGAATAAGGTGGTAACAACAAGGGGATATAGTCACCGCAGAAAGCCCATGCGATACGGACTTTTTAACTAACTCAACATGGAGATCGCCACAAGCATGCAGTGCTACCGCATGTTGATTGGCATTAAACACCTTGTCAGCACTCTCAGAAAAAGCGTCACCTTGCACAAAGGTCATTTCTAGATGTTGTGCATCCGCTATTTTTTGGCCACTCTCACACAGTGATTGCTGCCATTCGAAACTGGTCACCTTTTGGTTAGATTGCTGAGACAAAATTCGCCCTAAGAATCCTTTACCAGAACACCACTCCAACCACTCTTCACCCTGGTGATGTTCAAGCGCCGCTTCACCCATCGATATGATTTGCTGCAACTTTCTTCCTGGAATACCGTCTTCAGTTCCTCTAGGAAGCTGCAATCCTTTGAGATTTGTATTCGTAAATTGAGTGCTTTGGTGAGCGTCCGCAAGCTGAGGCATAAAATAGCTGAGTTCAGTAAGCAGCAGATCAGGCAGTTCTTTCAGCGTCTGAATATTTTCAATCGTTAAACTATTTAACCAGTCCACAAGGGGTGGGTTAACTTCTTTCCATGGCTGCTGTTGTGTTTGGCATAGGTGAAAAGGCTCAGAGCGCCAATAAACTTGGTGCTCAAGCAGAAATGAGTCGAGTATTTTAAATCGTGAATGCATGCTTCCCCCTATGATGCGTGGATTGTAGGGGTAACCGGCGTAAATGAAAAGGTGGGAGACAAAGAGAACTTAGAGGTGAAAGTTAAAAAGCTGATAAAAAACGGCCTGTCACTACAGGCCGATTAAGAATCTTGTTTTTCGAGATAGAATTAACGAACTGGCAGCTCGATATCTTTAAACATCTCTTCGATTTCTTCATTCGATTTCAAAGAGATAGCTTGCTCTACCACTGGGCGAGTTAAGTGAGGTGCAAAACGTTCCATGAAATCAAACATGTAAGAACGCAGGAACGTACCTTTTCTAAAACCAATACTGGTTGTGCTCGCACCAAATAGATGGCTCGCATCAATGGCAACCAAGTCGGTATCTTGTTCATGGTCAATCGCCATACTCGCAATCACACCAACACCGATGCCCATACGAACGTAAGTTTTGATTACATCGGCATCTGTAGCAGTAAACACAACACGTGGTGTTAGACCTACTTTATTGAAGGCCGTATCCAGCTCAGATCGGCCAGTAAAGCCAAAGACGTAAGTCACCAGAGAATAAGCAGCCAGATCTTCGATGGTGATATTTTGCTTTTGAGCCAGCGGGTGATCTTTTGTTACCACGATAGAACGGTTCCAATGGTAACAAGGCAGCATTATCGCATCTTGGTAAAGGTGAAGTGCTTCTGTCGCAATCGCGAAGTTTGCTGTGCCCTTAGCTACTGCCTCAGACATTTGGCTCGGTGTACCTTGGTGCATGTGAAGCGACACTTTAGGGTAACGCGCGGTAAAGCCTTTGATGACATCTGGCAATGCGTAACGAGCTTGCGTGTGAGTCGTTGAAATATTCAATGTACCCATCTCAGGGTGAGTATGTTCGCCAGCGACCGCTTTAATGCTTTCAACACGAGCAAGGATCTCCTGAGAGATACGAATAATATCTTCACCAGCTTGAGTAACTTGAGTCAAATGCTTGCCGCTTCGCTCAAATATCTGAATACCCAATTCATCTTCAAGCAGTCTAACCTGTTTACTGATGCCTGGCTGAGATGTGTATAAACTCTCTGCTGTTGCAGAAACATTTAGGTTATGGTTTACAACCTCAACAATGTACTTCAGTTGCTGTAACTTCATATCTAACCTCGTAATCCTTTACTCATTTCTGTGCTAACTTATTTGCAAAGAGAGCATTCTAGTCTCGTGTAATATAATTATTAGTTATAACGCTTCAAGCGCTAAAAAGACAGAAAAATTGAGTTTTTCTCGATGAACAAATAAAAATGCCACGATGGCTTTGCAAGCTAGTCCTCATTCCCATAAATTAGTTGATAGTTTTGATTGCTGATTACGCTCAATAAGAGATAATCAGAAATTGCATTTTACGAGTGCCGATACACAATGGAATCGTGTATCCTCTCTAGTTAGCTCAAGAAAACATAAGCAGACATAAATATATGAATAACCCTGGTTTAATTATTGCCTTAGTTGCGATTCTTTTGGTGTTGGTATTAGGTTACAACATCATGCTTCAGTACAAAGTTAAGGTAGAAACAGCGAAGAAACAGGAAGCTTCTCGTTATTTGACCATTATTGATGGAACCGAAGAGCTTATTGGCAACGCGCACCACATGCCGTTTAGCCAAGATCTTCTTGTATGCTTAAATAATCGAATTCTTGATGCATTAGAAAACATGTATCAGCTCGACCCCAAAAATAAGCAACTTGCCCAGCGCATTGAAAGCGTAAAACAGCAAATCACCCAGCTTAAAGAGAACTACCAAGGTGGCGAAAGCACGGCCTTTAGAGTTCCTAGCAGCGATAAACAAGCAATCATGATGCTCAAACTGGTTAAGCGCCTACGCGATACGGTACGTAACGAACACAATAAAGGCCGTTTTGAAACCCAAGCTTATGTGGTAGAAAACGCACGTTTAGAGACTATTCAGATTCGAATCAACATTGAGAACGTGATTAAACGTGCTAACGATTCAATTTCACGCGGCCAACCAGGTACCGCTATTCAATTGCTTCGTAAAGGTATTGATGCACTGGCAACCAAGAATGACGCATACTCAATGAGAGCAAAAGAAAAGCTTCAACAGATGCTGAACGAGCTTGACCAAAAACGCCAAGACAAAAACGCGCAAGATTTACAGCAAATGGAATCTAAAGAACGCGATGACGATATGGATGCCCTATTCGGTCAGAAGAAGAAGTGGTAACCACTTAATCAAGTCACCGAGAAGGCCACCTCAGTTCGCTAAGGTGGCCTTTTTTGTGGTTCATCGCGGCTTTCCGGGGAAAGCCGCTTTTATCTTCAAGAAGAAGTAGTCTGTATCTCGATACCCATATCCCATTCGCTTGATTAGCTTTATCTTGTTGTTTATCCCTTCCAATGTGCAGGTGTTAAGCGGATAACTCGCAGATGCGATAATGCCGTGAAGATAAGGCCTTAGTTTTCGTGCGAACTCTTTCAATGGCTTAATTCCACTCTCTTGTACTTGTGCCCACCACGCCTCCCAGAGCCCTTTAGCATGTACTTCTGATTCACAATACCAAAGCTCTTTGAGTTGTGCTCCGAGTATATAAGTGGTCATTAAGTCCTTATTGATATTCAATATTTCGGTAAGATAGCTGTTTTGCTGTGTATTCAAATTACCCCTGTTTTTTAGCAACACCCAGCGTGAGCGCTTGATCCATTGCCTCGCTTTTTTATCTTGCTTGAGTTTGTTGGCTTGGTCGACTCTGACTCTATCCATCACCTCTCGACCGAACTTAGCAACAACATGGAATAAGTCGTAAACGATTTTTGCGTTCGGACAGTGTGCTTTAACTTCAAGATCAAAAGCCGTATTCATGTCCATTGCGACCGCTTCGATATTATTGCCATGCTTGCCTAGTTGCTCGAAGAACGGCCGTATGTCCTTACGGCTTCGGCCTAACCCTATCCAAATGACTTGGTGTGTCTTAGCGTCAGCGATGACCGTGGCATATCGATGCCCTTTAAAGATGGCGAACTCGTCCATGACGAGTTGCCTTAGCTCCTCCCATTTCACTGGCGGTACCACTTTTCTAAGTCGGGATTTATCTATCTCTTTAATGGTGTGCCAATGAACGTTCGTTAACCGGGAGATATGCTTAATAGGAAGAAGAGGCAGTAATTGTTCTATATAGCTTCTTAAGCGCTTCGTTATACGAGCATAAGGCTCCAACCAAGATAGAGATTCTGTTTTTATGCCACACTCACGGCACTTGATTCTTCGCGTTTGAACAGAAAGAACAACAGGAACACCGAGCAACATGGCTTCTTTTACATGACGCCATTGATACTCATGAATAGCCTCGGCCTCGAGACCACAAAGGCACTTAGCCTCAGAGTTCGGTTCAAGAGTCAGGGTAATAAGTGATGCTGTCTGGTGAGACTTTACGACTTGAAAGCCTTCCCAGAATGAAGATAGGAAAGTATGATTCGGCATGAAAACGGTAGTTTGTGTATGATTTTTGTTTGGCGACTAAACCATATCACTTACTACCGTTTTTGTTTTTAGTTCCCGCTAATCCGCGATGAACCTTTTTTGTCACTAATGAATTTCCTTCCTCCGTATAGGGAGATCTCATTAGCTGTGATAAAATCCCGCATTATCAACAAACCTGCTCCGACCATGTATCAAGAATTACTCGCTCCAATCCACTCTTTTCTTAAAGCTGAAACGCCAGATTCATGGATCGATGAAGCCAAAAAGCCTGAAAACCTCCACATCATTTTGCGCGACCACATGTTGTGTGAACTCAAGGCTGCTCAAAGTGCTTTATTCCTTATCCGTAAATACGCGGTAGATAAAGAAAGTGCCAAGCAATTAAACGAATGGATCTTGCCATACGAGCAATTTGCTTACCGTCGCATTGGTGATTTAGAGTCACTTCGTGGCAAGAGCAACGTTTCAAAACAGATCACAGCAAAAGAAGGCTGTAATTACGGCGCTGACCTTATCGATAAGATGGTGCTGTTGATTAAAGAGGAACTCCACCACTTCTATCAAGTAATGGAATTAATGGAGAAGAAAGGCGTGACTTACCAGCCGATCGAAGCCGGTCGTTACGCGAAAGGATTGATCAAACAAGTAAAGACATACGAGCCTGATGCTCTGGTCGACAAACTGATCATCGGCGCCTTTATTGAAGCACGCTCTTGTGAACGTTTTGCGAAACTGGCCCCTTTCTTAGAAGAAGACATGGAGAAGTTTTACGTATCCCTACTTCGTTCAGAAGCTCGTCACTACCAAGATTACCTCGAATTAGCAGAGCAAATCGCAGGTAAAGATATCTCGGAACGTATCGCCCACTTCGCTCAAGTAGAAGCAGATCTGATCACCTCAGACGACAGCGACTTTAAATTCCATAGTGGCGCACCAGTATAATCCCGCTAAGAAAGCAGCTCCAATCCAAACAAAGAAGGCCAGCTAACTGCTGGCCTTCTTATTTGTTTCACGCTAGCTATAAGAGAAAGTTAAGCTAGTGTGCCGTTGATTTCAGCAAGCACAGCTGCAGGGTCTACAGCCTGAGTAATTGGACGACCAATAACCAAGTAGTCAGAACCAGATTCAATCGCTTTAGAAGGCGTCATGATACGCTTTTGGTCACCAACATCAGCGCCAACAGGGCGGATACCTGGAGTCACCAGTTTAAACTCTTGGCCAAGCGCACCTTTCAATAAAGAAGCTTCTTGCGCTGAACACACCACACCATCAAGACCAGAGTTTTTTGTAAGAGAAGCTAAACGCATCACTTGTTGCTGTGGTTCTAGATCCAATCCGATACCCGCTAGATCCGACTGCTCCATGCTCGTCAGTACTGTTACGCCAATCAGCAATGGACGATCTTTACCGTAAGGCTCCAAAATTTCGCGAGAAGCCGTCATCATACGCTCACCGCCACTTGCGTGTACGTTGACCATCCATACGCCTAGTTCAGCGGCTGCACGAACGGCTTTTGAACATGTGTTCGGGATATCGTGGAACTTAAGGTCCAAGAATACTGAAAAACCACGCTTGTGTAATTCACGAACAAACTCAGGACCAAATAGGGTGAACATCTCTTTACCCACCTTAAGGCGGCAAGATGCAGGGTCAATACGATCAACAAAGGCTAACGCATCCGCTTGGTTGTCATAATCCAAAGCTACAATGATTTTTTGGTCGTTCATTTCATCTCCTAACGCAGTTAACTTTCTTAAAAAATATCTATCTACCCTTGCAGGCGATATATAACAGTCATAAAAATGCAGCCCGAAAGCTGCAATTAATAATTTGGTCTTTTAATGACCACAAATCTATTCACCATCCAACCCACGAATAGGCTTGATCGTTCCCCACCCCTTACATGAAGGGCAGTGCCAATACATTGAATGTGTTGAGAATCCACACTGACGGCAACGGTAATGAGGCTTAACCTTAAGCTGTTCACCAACCATAGATTGAAGCGTGGTTAAGCTTTCTTTTGCTCGGCCTTCTTCTGCTTCTGCTAGGTGGTAATCGATCAGTCGATAAAAACCTTTCATGGTTGGGTTTTTAACAAGTTGCTTGGTCAGGAGCTCTTGCGCAGAGCCAACATCTTCATGGTGAGCAACCAGCTGAGCCAGCATCAATTCTGCAGACACACCAGCCTTCTTCTGGATACATGCTTTAAGGAACTCAACCAACTGTGCTTCGTGCCCGAGCTTGTGATAACACTCAGCAAGAGTTGGTAACACTTCACTGATAAAATCGATATCTTGCTCAAGAACACCCTCAAGGCAGTCGATCGTCTTCTGGTAATCTTCGTTCGCTAAGTGGAATTTACCCAAAGCGATACTGGCACGCACACATTTAGGGTCTTCAGATAACGCTTTCTTAAAATGCGCTAATGCTTTTGAACGATTACCATCAGCTTGTTCTTGCATAGCGAGCTCACACCAAAAATGCGCGACCGTAGCACGCATCTTCATCTTCTTCTTACCAAGCTTTACTAGAATATTGCCGTAATGAATCGCCTTGTTCCATTCTCGAGTCTGCTGATAAATTGCAACTAACTGCTGCAGAGCACCCTCTTTGTGGTCAGGTTCATCAACCAGCTGTTCAAAGATTTTTTCAGCGCGATCAAGAAAGCCAGAGACCATATAGTCTTTCGCTAGTTGTTGCAGTGCGAGGTTTTTCTGATCGAGAGTCAGCCCAGAACGGGAGATAAGATTTTGGTGAATGCGAATAGCGCGGTCGACTTCGCCTCTTGATCGGAATAGGTTACCCAAGGCCAAGTGAGTATCGATGGTTTCATTGTCTACTTGAAGCAGCTCAATGAAGTGATCAACCGCTTTGTCAGATTGGTCTGACAGTAATAGGTTCAAACCCGTCACGTATTGACGGGAGATCTGGTGTGATTGCTTTTGTTTTTCTTGCTGAGCATTACGATTACCCATATACCAACCATAAGCGGCTGCAATAGGTAAAAGTAAGAACAGTAACTCTAACATCAAATATAGCCTTTAAGCTTTAGTATCAGCAGCTACCTGCTTTGATTGCTTATTGAGTTGCTTCTTCAAGCGATGAATTTTCAGCTGAGATCGCATATGCATGTTACCAAAGACTAACCAAGCAAGAGCAAAGCCTGAAATGAAGACAATACCTAATAGGCTTGAAAGGTGGAAATCACCTTGTGCTAGCAGGTAATTAAAATTCACGATAGTTTGGTTTTGAGAGCCTAAAGCCAGTGCAATTAGGAAAAGTGCGATAACGGCGACTATTTTTATAATTTTCATAGTTCATCACTCATTGGTTGGTTAGCTGTACGATTATGCAGGAAAATTACTAATCAGACCACCATATTATGGTCATAAAAAAGCGGCATACATTATAGTATGCCGCTTTTCATAATTCCGATAAGTAGACTACATTCCTGTATTTACTCGTTCACGTAGCTCTTTACCTGGTTTGAAGTGAGGAACGTATTTACCTTCTAACTCTACCTTGTCACCAGTCTTTGGGTTACGTCCAACACGAGGCTCACGATAATGCAGAGAAAAGCTGCCAAAACCGCGAATTTCGATTCGATCACCACTTTCTAGTGTTGAAGCCATATGCTCTAAAATGTCTTTTACAGCGTCTTCAATTTCTTTTGCAGAAAGATGCGTTTGCTCAGCGCACAGTCTTTCAATCAATTCAGACTTAGTCATAGTTACCCTCGTTGGTTTTCTTTTTAGAAATTATAGACCTATCGGAAAAATAAGCAAAAAAAAAGGAGCCTTACGGCTCCTTTCTTGGCTATATAGCTATATTTCTCTTAATGAGAAGCTATTATTCGCCTTTAGCAGCTTTGAATGCGTCTGCCATTGCGTTACCGAACGCGCCTTCTTCAGACTTGTTCAGTGAAGCCATTGCTTCTTGCTCATCAGCTTCATCTTTAGCTTTGATAGATAGGTTGATTACGCGGTTCTTACGGTCTACACCTGTGAACTTAGCTTCAACGCTGTCACCAACGCTTAGGATTAGAGATGCATCTTCGATACGATCGCGAGATACCTCAGAAGCGCGGATGTAACCTTCAACGCCTTCGATTAGCTCGATAGTAGCGCCTTTCGCGTCAACTGCAGTAACAGTACCGTTTACAAGAACACCTTTCTTGTTGTCAGCAACGTATGCGTTGAACGGGTCGTTTTCCATTTGCTTAACGCCAAGAGAAATACGCTCACGCTCTGCATCTACTGCTAGAACAACTGCTGAGATTTCGTCGCCTTTCTTGTACTCACGTACAGCGTCTTCGCCAGCAACATTCCAAGAAATGTCAGATAGGTGTACTAGACCGTCGATACCGCCTTCTAGACCGATGAAGATACCAAAGTCAGTGATAGACTTGATCTTACCAGTAACTTTGTCGCCCTTAGCTTGCATTTCTGCAAATGACTGCCATGGGTTAGCTTTACACTGTTTCAGACCTAGAGAGATACGACGACGTTCTTCGTCGATATCAAGAACCATAACCTCAACTTCGTCGCCAACATTAACAACTTTAGAAGGGTGGATGTTCTTGTTAGTCCAATCCATTTCAGAAACGTGTACTAGACCTTCAACGCCTTCTTCGATTTCAACGAAGCAGCCGTAGTCAGTTAGGTTAGTAACACGACCAGAAAGCTTGTGACCTTCTGGGTAACGCTTAGCGATTGCTACCCATGGATCTTCGCCTAGTTGCTTAAGACCTAGTGAAACACGAGTGCGCTCACGGTCGAACTTAAGAACTTTAACTAGGATTTCGTCACCAACGTTAACGATCTCTGATGGGTGCTTAACGCGCTTCCAAGCCATATCTGTGATATGTAGAAGACCGTCAACACCGCCAAGGTCAACGAATGCACCGTAGTCAGTAAGGTTCTTAACGATACCTTTAACTTCAGTACCTTCTTGTAGAGTTTCAAGAAGTTCGTCACGCTCAACACTGTTTTCAGATTCGATAACAGCACGACGAGAAACAACAACGTTGTTACGCTTCTGGTCTAGCTTGATTACTTTGAACTCTAGCTCTTTGTTTTCTAGGTGAGCAGTGTCACGGATAGGACGTACGTCTACTAGAGAACCTGGAAGGAAAGCACGGATACCGTTTAGTTCAACAGTGAAACCGCCTTTAACTTTACCGTTGATGATACCAACAACAGTTTCAGCTTCTTCGCAAGCTTTCTCAAGAACGATCCAAGCTTCGTGACGCTTAGCTTTCTCACGAGAAAGTTGAGTCTCACCGAAACCATCTTCAACAGCGTCTAGAGCTACGTCTACTTCAGCGCCAACTTCAACTTCAAGTTCGCCAGCAGCGTTCTTGAACTGTTCAGCAGGGATAGCAGATTCAGACTTAAGACCAGCGTCAACAAGAACGAAACCGTTCTCGATAGCTACTACAGTACCTTTAACGATGCTGCCTTGTTGGAATTCTGTTTCGTTTAGAAACTCTTCAAAGAGTTGAGCAAAAGATTCAGTCATTATTTAATCTTCAATAATTAAACGTCCATGGGTATCCTACCGCATGGGGTTGATAAATTCGCCGGTCATCATCCTTGCGACCAACGTTCTTGCCAGCCGGGCAGAATTACCCAGCTAGTTTCGATTCAATATAGTGTAGTGCTTTTTCTACTACCTGCTCAATATTCATTGAGGTGGAATCAAGCACTAGAGCATCCTCTGCAGGGCGAAGTGGCGCCACTGGGCGATTACGATCTCGGTCGTCTCGCTCTTGGATCTCGCTCAAAAGGTCGTCAAATTTAACATCTAACCCCTTCTGTTGCAACTGTTTAAGGCGGCGAGTCGCACGCTCTTCTGCACTTGCATCTAAAAATATTTTTGCTTCTGCTTCAGGGAAGACAACGGTTCCCATATCGCGGCCATCAGCCACCAAACCTGGCGCAGCGCTGAATGCGCGCTGACGACGAAGTAATGCTTCACGTACGCGAGGTAATGCAGCAACTTTTGAAGCCGCCATGCCGGTCTCTTCTTTACGAAGCTCGCCCGACACATCTTCACCTTCTAGGATAACCTTAACTAGATCGCCCTCAGCAATAAACTGAACGTCTAAGTGAGTTGCAAGAGGAACTAAAGCGTCTTCCGATTCAGTATCTACACCGTGATGAATTGATGCTAAAGCCAGTACGCGATAGATCGCACCTGAGTCTAGAAGATGAAAGCCTAGCTTATCTGCTAGTAACATACACAGGGTACCTTTACCTGCACCACTTGGTCCATCAACCGTAATCACTGGGCTTTGAGAAGGCATCTTTTACTCCACGTTTAGTCGTAAGTTTTATTCTGTACTAGCGAGTCGCCACTACTTTATAGGCGGCATATTATAGAGAAAAATTGGAAGTCGAGCGAGGTAAATCTCAGATAATTCAATCTTGATGATGCATTCGATAATGCAACAGGCCTAATATCAATCACCTGATGCTAATAAGGCTTTCTATTGGCAACAAATCGGCATAAAAAAGCCTCGCATGAGCGAGGCTAAGTATATTTGTTGCTTCAAGCAGGTCTAACCGATGATGGCGCGTACCGCTTCCAAGTCTTCTGGAGTATCAACACCCGCAGCCGGCGCTTCAACAGCAACATCTACGTGAATCTTTTCACCATACCAAAGTACGCGAAGTTGCTCTAAGCACTCTATGCGCTCTAGGGTACTTGGTTCCCAGTTGATGTAGGTATTGATGAAACCAGCTCGGTAAGCGTAAATACCAATATGACGAAGCAACGGAGATTCTGCAGCAGTACCGTTATTAGCATAAGCATCACGATCCCAAGGAATCGTCGCACGGCTAAAATACAGCGCATAGCCGTCTTTATCCGTCACGACTTTTACAGCATTAGGGTTAAAAACTTCATCAAGGTGAGAGATTTCAACACCAAGTGTTGCCATTGGCGCAGTGCTGTTTGCTAAGTTGTTCGCCACCTGATTAATAATCGCCGGTGGAATAAGTGGCTCATCCCCTTGTACGTTGACAATAATGTGATCGTCAGGGATGTTCATGACATCAATCACTTCTGCTAGGCGTTCAGTACCTGACTCGTGATTCGGTGACGTCATACACACAGTCGCACCAAATGCTTTCGCAGCCTTCTCAACGCGGGCATCATCGGTAGCAATAATTACGTTATCAGCCCCTGCTTTCATTGACTGTTCGTATACCCATTGAATCATCGGCTTGCCGCCAATGTCAGCCAGAGGCTTACCTGGCAAACGGCTCGATTGGTATCTTGCTGGTATAACTACCGTGTAAGACATTACTTGCCCTCGTCCATTGAAAGAGTACGAGCTTCAGGTTCAAGAAGAACAGGAATACCCTCTTTAATTGGGTAAGCTAGGCGATCGATTTTACAAACAAGCTCTTGCTTATCCTTGTCAAGGGTTAGTTTACCTTTACATACAGGGCAAGCAACGATCTCAAGCAGACGGTGATCCATAGTATTCCATAACCTCTTTTATTCTTTTTAAAATTTGCTGTTGCGCTTCTTCTTCGAACTGCGCAGAAACTGGAAGATACCACCAGTTGTCTTGAGCATATTCTTCGCATTTTACAGCGTCTTTTTCTGTCATAATCATATTCATACCTTTCTTTGCTAAGGCATGAAGTTCATCTTTATCAAAATCCTGATGATCGGCGAAGCCTTGTGTGTAAACCACATCACCATCAAGATCGTCTAATGTTTTAAAAAAGCGGGGCGGGTGCCCTATTCCAGCAAAAGCCACAAGCTTTGGTAATTCTGCAACTGGCTTTTTTTGACCTGTCTTTAGGTTAACCGCTTTACTTGGTGCCAAAGACATTGAGAACTCTCGCCCTTGTGCCTCTCCACCATTGTTAATCAAGAAATCTACGTCAGCTAAACGCGATACAGGCTCTCGCAATGGGCCTAGTGGAATCAGACTCTCGTTACCAAAACGCCTTACACCGTCGATAACTGAAAACTCAATGTCGCGTTCAAGTGCATAATGCTGCAGGCCGTCATCAGTGATAATGACATCCACGCCTTGATTCAATAAAGCCTTTACCGCATTCGCTCTTACTGGGTCAACCGCTACCGGCGCGCCCGTTCGCTTTCGAATCAAGCGGGGTTCATCACCCGAGTGTTCAGCGGGCGTGCTCTCTTCTAAAACCAGTGGATAACTCGGCGCTTTCGCACCATAACCACGAGAAACCACACCTGGTTTAAAACCGTTGGCTTGAAGCATTTCAACCAACCAAATCACAACAGGGGTTTTACCATTGCCACCAGCGGTAATGTTACCAACAACGATTACAGGCAGAGGTGGTCGATAGGTTTCTTTCTTTCCAGAGAGATAAGCATTACGACGTTGACCACTGATCACTTTGAACAGCAGGCTCAATGGCCACAATAGTGGCCAAAGAAGATATTTTAACGGGTGATTGTTAAACCAAATCTTTTCGATCACAACAAAGACCTAATCTTATCCACTGAACTGAATTCGATGCAGTTGAGCATAGGCACCATCATGAGCAATTAGCTCTGCGTGTGGGCCTCGCTCTACAATCTGACCATCATCAACAACTAAAATTTCATCAGCTTGTTCAATCGTCGATAGCCTGTGAGCAATCACCAACACAGTTTTATCTTTTTGTAACTCTTCTAGTGCTGATTGAATCGCTCTTTCTGACTCTGTGTCTAGTGCAGACGTCGCCTCATCAAGAATCAGAACTGGCGCGTCTCTCAATAGTGCTCGTGCGATCGCAATACGTTGTCTTTGACCGCCAGACAAGCTCGCACCGTTTTCACCCACGACAGTATCAATACCATTTTCCATACCTTCAATAAACTCAGTCGCATGAGCAAGTTTAGCGGCATGTTCGATCTGTTCGCGTGAATACTGTTCTTCTGCTGCGTAAGCGATGTTGTTAGCCACCGTATCGTTAAACAGATGCACATTTTGAGAAACCAGAGCAAAGTGCTCACGCAGATTTCTCAATTCGTAATCACGAATATCGTGACCATCAAGTTCAATAGAGCCAGAGTCTACGTCATAGAAACGAGTAAATAGGTTGGCAATGGTACTCTTACCTGAACCCGATCGCCCAACAAGCGCAACCGTCTTACCTTTCGGTATATTAAAACTCACATTATCCAATGCAGGCTTCTCGGCACCTTCGTAAGTAAAGGTCACATCTTTTACCGCAACATCACCACTTACCGTTTCAGGTTTCAAGGTACCTGTGTTCTGCTCTGTGTCTAAGTCCATCAAACCAAACAGTGTCGTACTTGCAGCCATACCACGTTGGAATTCAGACGTTACGTTAGTTAGTGCTTTTAGTGGACGCATTAGACCAAACATTGCTGAGAACACTACCGTAAACGTACCCGGAGTTAGTTCAGCCTTAATTGAATCAACGCTCGCCAAGACAAGTACAACAACAATAGCAACCGATGCAATCATCTGAATGATTGGGTTAGCGGCCGCTTGTGCTGTTACTAGCTTCATGCTCTGTTGACGCATCTGGTTACTTACTTTATCAAAGCGATGTTTTTCTAAATCCTGACCGCCATAAGTGAGCACCACTTTGTGCCCTTTCAGCATTTGTTCTGCTGACGAAGCAACGTGACCCATGCTGGTTTGCATGTTTTTAGAAATCTTTCTGAATCGCTTCGATACTATGCTGATTGCCCAAGCTACCAGTGGAGCAACCGCAAATAGAACCAAAGACAACTGCCAGCTGTTCCAAAACATCAAGGTCAATAAACCAATGATGCTTGCGCCTTCACGAACAATACTCACCAGCGCTTTACTGGTTGCCGCAGAAACTTGCTCCGAATCGTAGGTAATACGAGACAGCAGCGCACCCGTCTGCTCTTTATCAAAGAAAGAGACTGGCATGTGCATAAAGTGACTGAATATTTTACGGCGGATTTCCATCACCACATTGCCAGAAACCCAGCTTAAGCAATAGGTGGATACGAAACCGCTGACACCACGAATGAACATCATGGCAAAGATAATAAGAGGAAGTGTGCGTAGGAAATCTGATTCCGCACTACCAAAGCCTTCATCTAGCAACGGCTTTAGCAAAGAAATCATGTAAGTATCTGAGACGGCATTAATAATAAGCGCAATAACCGCAACACCAAGGCCAGCCTTATATAGTCGAATATAAGTCCAAAGTCGTTTAAATGTGACCCAGGTAGTTTCATCTGTTTGTGTTGACATAAAATCGCTTAATTTTCTCACAATAATCTATCTATTCTACTCCCTTACGAAGCATCTGCCTATACCACTGCCGACCTTGTTCCTCTCTAATCGTATGATAATGCCAACCTTCTTGGTTGGTAGTGATGGTTATTTGTCCACTTTCACCTGTATCAAGCCAAGCACTTCCACTTTGTAAGTAACGTTGAACGACTGATTCGCTTGGCATACCCCATTGATTTCCCTTTGCCAACGAAGCAATCGCTAACTTTGGTGAAACCGCTTCTATGAAAGGGGCGATAGATGAGCTGTCACTACCATGATGAGGTACTAGCATGGCATCGCTTTGAAGCTGTTCAAGTTCCCGAGCAAGTAACCACTCACTTACGAGTTCAATATCACCCGTGAGCAACATCGAAAAGCCCGATTCTGGTTCAATTATCCGTACGACACAAGAGTGTGGGTTATACGCCCTATTCACTAGTTTTGGCGGCCACAACACCTCAAACTGCACGTTCTGCCATTCCCACACCTCACCTAACGTACATGCTTGAAAAACTGAGCTCATTTGATGATTCAAACTTTGGCTAGCTCTTATCCATTCAGGCTGATAGTTCTCAAGCAATGCAGGGTAACCACCAGCGTGATCAGAATCGAAATGGCTAATGATCACTCCTTGAATTTCATCTATACCTCTTTGAGATAAAGTAGGAATCAATAGTGACTCGACCATCGACCCTCCCGGCCACGCGTTACCTAAATCGTACACCACCACGTGATTGTTCTTTTCAAAAATGAGAGACAAGCCATGCCCTACGTCCAAAACATCAATAGTTAACCTGTCCTGTTTCACTTTGCCAAATTCCCACCACAACAGGAATACAGCAATGATGACAGCGGCTACCCCATGTTTAAGGTATCGACCAATAAAACCGAAGAATAAGATAAGAAAAACGAGCAACACGGTTACGTGATTATCGACCTGAATCCAAAACTGTTCAGAGAAAGGCAAGCTAAACACCAAGGGTTCAAGTGACAAATCAACCAGTTTCCATAACTCAGCAGAAAAACGAGCCATTGAGTGACTTCCCCAAAATAAAGACTCAGTGACCAAACTTAGAAACATCGACAAAAACAGCAAAGGTATCGTCACCATTGACACCCAAGGCAATAGCAACAAATTGTAGACGACCGAGATCAAGCTAACGCCTTTGAAAAACAACATCGAACAGGGAGCAATTAACAAGGTCAGCATGACCTGTATTTTGATGAGCTTTAGCACTCGTTCAATAAAGGTAGAATTTGAAGAAGAAGCATCACTATTGAACGCAATGTAGAGAACCGCACCCAATGTACCAAAAGATAACCAGAAACTACTGGATAACGCAGAAAAAGGCCAAATAACGAGAACGATACACAAGCTGATTAAAACATAACGAGCCACGCTGATACTTTGCCCACGCCACAGAAAGTAACTTGCCACGACACACATCACTAGCGCTCTCAGGGTCGGCAGTGTAAACCCAGCAAACCAACTGTAGAAATAAGCGAAGCCTAAACCAAACAGTGTCGGAAACCATAACAACTGAGGAGACAACAAACGCACTAGCTTCCCCACCTGATAGCCGATACCAAAGGCAATACCGATATGAAGCCCTGAAATCGCCATCAGATGAATCAAGCCGCTACTTTTCAACAGCTCCCATCGCAAAGAAGGAATAAGATCTCGATAGCCGAAACTCAAAGCGACTATTAAATCGTTATTTTTTAGCTGGCTAAGATTATCAAGACTGCGCTCGAACCACCGAGCTCGTAGATGGTTACTAGAGTGGATTCTATATTTAGTATTCGTTCGGTAATTCGCATTTGCCGTAACCCCAGTGCTAAACAGGTGCTTTTCCAAATCAAAGCCCGCTTCATTAAGCTTCCCAAAAACAGGCTTGATACTGACCGACAAATGAACTTCATCACCCAAAGTGAGCTTGAAAGGCGTAAACAATCGCAATTTTATCAATTGAGGAAAGATTAATTTTTCACCGTCAATTGATCTAACTACTACTACGCTTTCAAAACCATGGCTATTTTCACTAAAAAGACTAACTACTGAGGCATTTATGGTAGTATTCTGCCCTGATTGAAATAAGCGACTTGTTTGGATTTCAATCGCATTCCCTAGGCATGCAACGAGTGTCAACGCAGTAGCTAGACCTCTTGTACGTCGGAAAACGCTATACTTTATTGATGCGATTAGTAATAACAGCATCAATGGTGCCAAGACCCAATGTGGCATCACAGGCCAGAAGCTGGCAGACACAACTGTCGCAGCAAATGAAATCAAGAACCAAGTGTTAAACAAGAGAGTAGCTTCCTCCTATGCCAAGAAAGTTTATCAAACGATTTATGCCTGACCATGAGCTCATCAAGCGTCAGAAAGCATTAAAAGTTTTTGGCAATGTTTTGTACAACCCCAACTTATGGTGCCTTAATCGTCGCTCCGCGGCCGGCGCGTTCGCTGTTGGGTTATTCATGGCGTTTGTCCCTCTACCTAGCCAGATGATTATGTCTGCAGGCCTAGCCGTTGTATGTGGTGTTAACTTACCGCTGGCTGTCGCTCTCGTTTGGATCAGTAACCCCGTAACCATGCCAGTCTTGTTCTACTTTGCCTATAAAGTAGGTGCATTCGTTATGCATGTTCCGCCGCAAGCCTTTCACTTCGAACTGTCTTGGGACTTTATCTTGGCGCAAATGAGTACCATCGGGCCTCCGTTCCTGCTGGGCTGTATGATTTGTGGTGTGATTTCAGCAATGATTGGTTATTTCGGTATTCGTGGCTTATGGCGCTACTCAGTAGTAAGAAGCTGGAAGAAACGACAAGCAAGATAGTGAATCTATACTGACGCGCTCTCCACTTTAAGAGATAGCTGTGAAAATAAGACGAGTTATAAGCCATTAGATGATAGGCATGTAATGAAAGTCTTAGATAATACAGTTTGAATTCAATAAAAAAGGATCCCACAAGGGATCCTTTTTTGTATCTGTCAAAACAGTCGGTTGGTTATTTGGAGCTCAGCACAGAAGCTGGATTTAACTTCGCTGCTCGAGATGCTGGGTACCATGTCGCCAGCAGACTTAAAGCGATTGCAGTACCTGATACTACAACGACATCCATCATATTCAGCTGTGATGGCAAGAAGTCGACAAAGTAGATATCACCAGACAGGAATTGGTGATCGATCAGCTTCTCAAGACCCTTAATTAGAGTGGTCAGATTGAGTGCAACCAAAACACCTATCGCACTGCCGACTAAGCTACCTAATACGCCTGAGAACACACCCTGCCAAACAAAAATACGTTTAACTAAACCATCGGAAGCGCCCATGGTTCTTAAGATTGCGATCTCCGAAGCCCTATCTTTTACTGCCATCATCAAGGTAGAGACAATATTGAAACACGCAACACCAATCACTAGCACCATGACTAAGTACATAATGGTGCGAACCAATTGAATATCTCGATATAGGAAGCCGAACTTCTGTTGCCAACTGCGCAGGTAAACATACACATCAAGCTGGTTGCCAACCTCACGTACAATCTCGTTAGCGTTCAGTACATCGGTCACTTTCAAAGAGACACCTGTCACAGCCTCCCCCAAGTTCGCATAAACCTGAGCATCACCAATCGGAATGAGCGCTAAGCTATGGTCAATTTGTCCATTCAGCGTCAGTAAGCCGGCAACTTTTACTCGTACCCGCTTTGGCGCCTGAACCTTAACCGAGCCGTTCACTGTTGGGATCATCAAAGTCAAGTAATCACCCACTTGCGCGCCAAGCACATTGGCGACACCAGAGCCTAAGATGATCTGCTGCTGCCCTGCTTTGAAATTGCTCCATACTTGCTTATTAATGAAGCTTGATAGACTCGATACCTGTTGCTCAAGCTGTGGGTCAACACCACGCACCTCAATCGCTTTAAGTTCTTTGCCCTTTTCAGCGAGCGCTGTGATTTTCACATAAGGCGCAGCGGCAACGACTTTGTCATTTTTTTCGGACTGCTCTACCACATGCTGCCAGCGAGTTACAGGTTCATTGACCCCTTCAAACTCACCATGGGGAATCACAGATAGAACGCGCGATTCTAGCTCACGCTCAAAACCATTCATGGCTGACAGACCGATAATGATCACCGCCACACCAACCGCAATACCAATCGTCGAAGACAAAGAGATGAAAGACACCATCTTGTCTCGCTGTTTAGCACGGCTGAAGCGGCCGCCTATCAAAAGAGATAAAGAAGAAAACACTTAGCTCTCCTCTTTTTCTACGTTAACCAACAAACCATCTTGCATGTGCAGTTGACGATCCATTTTGCCAGCGAGTTCGCCATCATGGGTCACCACTAAAAAGGCGGTATCGTATTCGCGATTCAACTCTCGCATTAAGTCATAAATGGAAAGCGCAGTATTGTGGTCTAGGTTACCCGTCGGCTCATCCGCTAGCACAAGAGCAGGCTTATTTACTAATGCACGAGCGATCGCCACACGTTGCCTTTCACCACCAGAAAGCTCTGAAGGACGGTGATCAACTCGATGACTTAGTCCCACTTTATCAAGTAACAACTGTGCTTCTTGTTTGGCTTTCGCAGGCTTTTCACCACCTATCAACAGCGGCATAGCGACGTTTTCTAATGCTGAAAAGTCAGACAATAGATGGTGGAATTGATAAACAAAACCAAGGTGCTGGTTGCGAAGCTTAGCCTGCTTGTTCGAGCTCAGTTTAGCTAAGTCTTGACCCAGAAAGCTCACGCTCCCCGCAGAAGCATCATCAAGCGCTCCTAAAATATGCAGTAACGTACTCTTACCTGAACCAGAAGTACCTATGATAGAAACCAGTTCACCTTTTTCGATCTCAAAGCTCACCCCTTTAAGGACCTCAGTATCCAACGAGCCTTCACGGTACGTTTTACGGATATCATTACATTGAAGAAAATTACTCATAACGAAGGGCCTCAGCAGGTTTCACAGAAGATGCACGGTAAGAAGGGAAAATAGTAGCAATCAAGCTAAGTGCAATAGCAAGTACCACAACAACGGCGATTTGAATTGGGTTAATCAAAATAGGTAACTGACCACCAAACGAGAATAGAGCAACACCCATCGCTTCTAAAATCGGGTTAAGGTTCATTGCCAGAACAACGCCTAATGCGCCGCCGGATAGTGCGCCAATAACGCCACTACTTGCACCTTGAACCATAAAGATGCCCATCACTTGACCATCGGTCATGCCTTGGGTTTTAAGTATCGCGACCTCAGATAGCTTCTCCATCACCACCATAATCAACGCAGAGATAATATTAAATGCGGCAACCCCGATGATCAGCCCAAGCATTAGGCCCATCATGTTTTTCTCCATACGAACCGCTTGGAACAGCTCGCCACGTTGGTCCCGCCAATCGCTCCATAACCAACCATCTGGTAAGGGTTGACTCGATAGCTCTGCGACTTCAAATGGGTCTTCAAAAAACAGTCGCCAACCTGAAATAGTGTCCGACTTGTAGCGCATCAAACGCCCTGCATCTTGGATATCCGTCACCATAAGTTGAGCATCAATGTCCGAGCCCGTATTAAAGATACCGGCTACGGTGAAATTACGTTGGCTAGGAATACGGCCAAGTGGTGTGTATTGGCTTGCGCTAGTCACCATTAGGCGAACCTTGTCGCCCATCGATACCTTTAGGTTTCTCGCCAGTGTATGACCAAGGAACAGCTGATATTGCCCAGCTTTTAGTGAAGACAGTCTACCCGCAATGAGGTGGTCTTGAAGTGGATCATCAGAATTGGGTTGGATGCCAATCAAAAGGCCCGCTGACAGTTGCGCAGGGCTCTGAATCACCGCCTCACTGCGAACGATCGGTTCAACATGACCATTAAGCGAAATTTGCTTAGCAAAACCAGGGGCTTGTTCAGAGAGTAGCGTCTTACCACCTTGCTCATAAACCACTGCCTGAGGAAGAACGCCGAGAATTCGGTCTTTTAATTGCGCTTCGAATCCATTCATTACCGATAAAACAGTAATCAAAGACAGCACACCAATGGTGATACCCGCTGTCGACATATAAGAAACAAAACGGCTAAAGCGATCACCTGAACGGCCTTTCAAATAACGCAGGCCAACAAACATTGAAATAGGATGAAACATACTTTGAACCATCAAAAAGGGATGCGGGTTAATGTAACGGGTATTGCTGTTACTGTGTAGGGGTTAATTGAAAATATAGAGTGAATTAACTCAATTAGTTAGGCCCGAAAAACAGAACCCTGTCAAAACACCAAATTTCAAACAACTATTTGATAGTTTCAATTAACTGACCTTGATTACTGCCGCCACATAGCGATAATCAATAGATCACTTCAAGGAACTAACGCATGACAGAACAAGAGTTTTTCACTGTTCACCACAGTCTTACCGCTAATATAGAACCGATGGAAAGTAACTTCACTTTACCCTCTCAAATTCAGTTCGAATCCGAGATCCCTGCCCCTTTTGTTGTGGCGAGTGAATTTAGCCAACTGGACCTATTAGCCGACAGCGCTCGCGCTGAACTGAAAAACAGCGACTTGAAGAATGTCACCAGTTTATTGGATGCACAGAACTCTAAATTAAACCTGCTGTTGAGCTTTATGTTATCGCAGCAAGATGATGAGAAGTTTCGAACTCACACCTACTCATTCGGTGCGAGCCAATTTTCCTGTTTTTCTGAGACAGACATCGAGCCAGGTCGCTTGGTAAAGGCGAAGCTGTTCTTGGAACACCCTGCCGCAGCGATTTACTGCTATGCGGAAGTGTTTGCAAGCCAACCTAAAGATTCAGGTTTCGAAATTAACTTCAAATACGCTCATCTTCGTGATTCTGACCAAGACCTGCTGATCAAAGCGGCACTTCATCAACAACAGAAACTTTTGCGTCAACGCTCTCTAGACCGAGATAACAAGTAAATTAACATGACCAAACAATCTATTTTTACCCTACCTACCCTCAAAGGAGCCGGTGACAAGAAGCACATTGGTAACCTTGTTGGTTCGTCTCTCGCTCTTGCTATCGCTAAACTCGCAGAGCAACACAACAGTCATACTGTACTTGCTGTACCAGATCCACAAATCGCACTCAAGCTGCAATCTGAAATTGAACAGTTTACGGCGAGCGAAGTTGCACTATTCCCAGACTGGGAAACTTTGCCTTACGACAGCTTCTCACCACACCAAGAGATCATTTCAGATCGTATCGCGCGCCTTTATGCATTGCCGACGCTAAAAGACGGCATCACGATCGTACCGATCAGCACGCTACTCCAGCGCCAATCACCACGTGACTTCTTGCTACAGCACACTCTAATGGTGAAAACTGGTGATCTTTACTCACTAGAGAAACTGCGCCTGCAACTTGAAAAATCTGGCTATCGTTACGTTGACCAAGTATTTGGCCCCGGTGAATACGCGAGCCGTGGTTCTATTCTTGACCTGTTCCCGATGGGCAGTAAAGATCCTTATCGTATCGACTTCTTTGATGACGAGATCGACACCATCCGAACCTTCGATCCAGAGAACCAACGTTCTATCGAAGACATCTCTGAAATTCGACTCTTACCAGCGCACGAGTTTCCAACTTCGGAAACAGCGATAGAAGATTTCCGCATTCGTTGGCGTCAACAATTCGATGCACGACGTGAACCAGAATCGGTTTACATGCAGGTATCTAAAGGCACATGGCCTGCTGGTATTGAGTATTGGCAGCCTCTATTCTTCGATCACACAGAAACACTGTTTGACTATGTCGCTGACGAAGCACAGATTCTGGTATTAGGTGATGTCGAAACCGCCGTTGACTCTTTCCTTGCTGATGTCGCTCATCGATACGACCAACGTGGGGTCGACCCATTACGTCCTCTATTAGCGCCAGAACAGCTTTGGCTGAAAAAAGACGAACTGTTCGCACACTTCAAGCAAAAGCCACAGGTCAACCTGAGCTTAGAATCTATTGAAGAGAAAGCTGGACGCATCAACCTTCCGGTTACGTCACTGCCTGATCTCAGTGTTCAACACCAAAACAAAGAGCCTTTAGCAAACCTAAGAAAATTCACTGAAGCCTTCGATGGCAAGGTTGTTTTTTCGGTTGAGTCAGAAGGTCGTCGTGAAGCATTGAGCGAACTACTTCGCGGTATCAAAATACGACCAAACGAAGTTGAAAACCTCGATGCAGCCGTTAAGGCTAAAGACAAGTTCAGTCTGATCCTAGGTTCTGCTGAACACGGTTTTGTTCACGAAGAGAAAAACCTCGCGCTTATCTGCGAAAGCGACTTACTTGGTGACCGCGTTGTTCAACGCCGTAAGAAAGATAAGAAAAGCGTTAATAGCGACACGGTTATCCGCCACCTGGCAGAGTTAAAACCAGGTCAACCTGTTGTGCACATTGACCACGGTATTGGTCGTTACATCGGCCTGCAAACCCTCGAAGCCGGCGGCATGAAAACCGAATACGTGACACTTGAGTACCAAAACGATGCCAAGTTATACGTGCCAGTAGCTTCTTTGAACCTTATTGGACGATACTCTGGTGGCGCCGAAGAATCTGCACCACTGCACAAGCTAGGTGGTGAGGCTTGGCAAAAAGCGCGTAAGCGTGCCGCTGAAAAAGTACGTGACGTTGCTGCAGAGCTGCTGGATGTTTACGCCAAGCGTGAGCTTAAACCTGGCTATAAATTTGTTTTAGATCGCGAGCAATACGCAACCTTCAAATCTGGCTTCCCATTTGAAGAAACCGATGACCAAGCGATGGCAATCAATGCGGTGATGTCTGACATGTGCCAAGCAAAAGCCATGGACCGCTTAGTGTGTGGTGATGTTGGTTTTGGTAAAACAGAAGTCGCAATGCGCGCGGCATTCGTTTGTACGGATAACAGTAAACAAGTGGCGGTTCTGGTTCCGACAACCCTACTTGCTCAGCAACATTTCGAAAACTTCCGAGACCGTTTCGCAAATTTACCAATTCGTGTTGAAGTACTGTCTCGATTCAAGTCCGCGAAAGAGCAAAAAGCGATCATGCAAGATGTCGCGGACGGTAAAGTGGATATCCTAGTCGGTACTCACAAACTGCTCTCTAGTGATATCAAATTCAAAGACCTTGGCTTACTGATCGTCGATGAAGAACACCGCTTTGGTGTCCGCCAGAAAGAGAAAGTAAAAGCGATGCGTGCCGATGTCGACATTCTAACGCTGACTGCAACGCCAATCCCAAGAACGCTCAACATGGCGATGAGTGGGATGCGTGACCTATCGATCATTGCAACGCCACCAGCACGACGCTTGGCTATCAAAACCTTTGTTCGTCAAAGTGACGATGCCGTAGTGAGAGAAGCAGTACTTCGTGAGATCATGCGTGGTGGTCAGGTTTACTTCCTGCACAATCAAGTCGATACCATTGAGAAAACCGCAGAGTCACTACAAAAACTGATTCCGGAAGCGCGAGTAACCGTCGCTCACGGTCAAATGCGAGAGCGCGAACTAGAACGCATCATGAACGACTTCTACCACCAACGCTTTAACTTGTTGGTGTGTACAACCATCATCGAAACCGGTATCGATGTTCCGACAGCCAATACCATCTTGATGGACAGAGCCGATAATCTTGGTCTAGCACAGCTTCACCAATTGCGTGGCCGTGTGGGTCGTTCTCACCACCAAGCTTACGCGTACCTACTGACGCCGCATCCGAAAGCGATGACCAAAGATGCCATTAAACGACTAGACGCGATTGCATCTCTGGAAGACTTAGGCGCAGGCTTTACCCTCGCAACACACGATTTAGAGATCCGTGGTGCCGGTGAACTGTTGGGTGATGAACAGAGCGGTCAGATCCAATCTGTCGGCTTCACGCTGTATATGGAGATGCTAGAGCAAGCGGTTGAGGCCTTGAAAGAAGGTCGAGAGCCGTCACTTGATGATCTGTTACGTGAGCAAACTGAGATTGAGATGCGCATTCCTGCTCTATTGCCAGACGACTACATTCCAGACATCAACACGCGCTTATCAACATACAAACGCATTGCGAGCGTGAGTGACACGGATGAACTTGCAGAGCTAAAAGTCGAGCTTATCGACCGCTTTGGTATTCTTCCCGATGCAACCAAAAACTTGTTATCGGTTTCCGAGCTTAAGTTGGCTGCTGCCTCTATCAAGGCGAAGAAAATTGAAGCGCACGATAAAGGCGGATTTATCGAATTCTACCCGGATGCTGACATAAACCCTAACTACCTCGTTAAACTGTTGCAATCTCAACCGCAAAAGTTTTCAATGGAAGGACCAACTAAGTTCAAGTTTACGATACCATTGGTCGACAGACGGAAACGAATTCAATTTGTTAGTGATTTACTAGGCGAATTCAGACAGAACTTGCTGCCTTCAGCGTAAAGCCTAATCCACTTGCACATATAATTTATCCAGCCGGTAGTGCGGCTGGAAAACGGAGTAAAAATGAAAAGACTGATCCCACTGCTACTATTGTTCGTCTCACTGCCAAGTTTGGCACAGAGACAATTTGATATAGAAGTGATCATTTTTAAGCGCGCAGTTGATGCTGAGAAGGTGAATGAGTCTTGGCCAAACACGCAGCCAAAGATTTCACTTGAGCGCGTTGGTTCATTTCAGGACACCCAGTACCGAGCAAGTAAAGGGGTAAAAATGCTCCCTTACTCGGAGTACAAACTGACGCCTCAGAAAGATAAGCTAAAGCAGCACGCTGGCTTTGAAGTACTGATGCATACGGCTTGGCGTCAAGGCGATCAAGGTAAGAGCTCAGCACCTGTTTTCCACATTCAAGCAGGTAAAGACTTCTCTAAACAGTTCAATGCTGACGGATCTGAAAAAGGCGCGGTTACCGCAAGTGCTGATGGCTTCCAAGAAGAGACCATCGACAAACCGCTTTATGAACTAGACGGCAAGCTACAAATCTATGTTCAGCACTACCTATACGCTGAAACCACTCTAGATTTGAAAGCACCAAGCGTTCGTGAAGTCACGCTGCAAGAACAGCAAATTGAACTCGATTCTCCAGTAAGCGGTGCAGAGAGCAATGTTCAGGTGGGCAACCTAACCGAGATTTCACCGACCGTTCAAGTAGAAGAGTTCCTTAAGAGCTACCGTATGGACCAAAAACGTCGTATGCGTAGTACAGAAACTCACTACCTTGACCACCCGCTTCTTGGCATGGTGATTCAAGTCCGTCGTGTTGCTCAATAAGCGGCTCTAGTGATATAGCGACTAAGCTGGTTACTCTACTCGCGATCTCGCTATACTCATATTAATCACTCAAAACGCCCTCCATTGTGAGGGCGTTTTATTAAGTGCTGGCTACTTTCAGCAGGTACTTACAAATTTAATTGGTACGCCCTATGAGCCCCGACTTCCAGATCAATACTCAAAACCTTAGCCTAAGAATTATTGAGCCTTCTGACGCACAAGAGTTTTCTCAACTGATCAAGTCTTCCCCTAGCTTACTGCCTTGGGTCGATTGGTGTCACGATCAGTTCTCTATCGTAGAGGCAGAGAAGTTCATTCTGGCAACTCGCCTAAACTGGGTGAAAGCCGATGCGTTTGGCTTTGGTATTTTTGAGCGAAAAAGCGATAAGCTGGTCGGCATGGTAGCCATCAATGAGCTTTACCACACCTTTAACATGGCGAGTTTAGGATATTGGGTTGGCGACCAATTTCAGAGAAAAGGCATTGCAAAAGAAGCGATGTTGGCTCTGTTTGAATTTTGCTTTGCGCAGCTCAAACTAACGCGTTTAGAGATTGTTTGTGATACCGAAAACCTACCGAGCCAAAAGCTCATAGAGAAGTGCGGCGCAGAGCGAGAAACCATTGCCAAAAATCGATTCATCTTCAACGGTAAACCAAAAGATGGGGTCGTTTACTCAGTACTGCCACCGGTGGCTTAGCAATAACCAACAAGGCTACCACTTAACTGACACGATCAAAAAAGAGCTCCGAAGAGCTCTTTTTTACTATCAGCGTTAAGCATTTTGAAAGCTTAACTCTTCTTCGAAAAGCTAGCTAATTAGTGAAGCTTTAGATTTGGACGTAGAACACGGTTGATACGGCCAACCAACATCATTAGTGACGTCTTGATGATTCCGTGAAGCGCCATCTGGTGCATGCGGTACAAAGAGATGTAAACCACGCGAGCAATACGACCTTCAACCATCATCGAACCTTTAGTCAGGTTACCCATCAAGCTACCTACCGTAGAGAAACGGCTTAGTGATACTAGTGAGCCTTTATCTTTGTAGATGTAATCTTTCAGGTCACGACCGTTCAGCTTAGCAATGATGTTACTGAATGCGCAGCTTGCCATTTGGTGAGCCGCTTGAGCACGAGGTGGAACAAAAGAACCATCCGCTTGTGTACATTGCGCCAAGTCACCGATAGCAAAGATGTTGTCATCAAGCGTCGTTTGCAGCGTGTTTTTCACAACCAGTTGGTTGATACGGTTAGTTTCAAGACCACCAATATCTTTCATGAAATCCGGCGCTTTAATACCTGCTGCCCATACCATGATTTGAGCTGGGATTTTGTCGCCATCTTTCGTTGTTAGGCCATCAGCATCGGCTTGCGTTACCATAGTATTGGTACGAACGTTCACACCAAGCTTAGTTAGCTCAGAGTGCGCAGCGCTCGAAATACGAGGAGGAAGAGCAGGAAGAATACGCTCGCCCGCTTCCACTAGGTTTACGTTTAGCTTGCTTGAATCTAGGTCACCAAAACCGTATGTACGAAGCTCTTTCACAGCGTTGTGGAGCTCAGCCGACAGTTCAACACCAGTAGCACCCGCACCAACAATCGCGATGTCTACCGTACCTTGACCATTCTTAGCGTGCAGCTTTAAGAACTGGTTGTTCATTTCAGTACGGAAACGGTGAGCTTGTTCTGGGCTATCAAGGAAAATACAGTTATCACGAACGCCTGGAGTGTTGAAATCATTAGACGTTGAACCTAGTGCCATAACCAGAATGTCGTATTCTAGCTCACGGCTTGGCATCAGCAATTCACCGTGCTCATCTCTCAGCTCGCTAAGTGCAATCACTTTACGCTCACGATCGATGTCGTTCAGGCTGCCCATTTGGAAATCGAAGTAATGGTTTTTTGCGTGCGCGCGGTAGCTTAACGCATCCACACCTTCATCTAGAGAGCCAGTCGCTACTTCATGAAGTAATGGCTTCCATAGGTGGCTTGCTTTACGGTCTACCAGTGTAATCTGGGCACGTTTCTTACGACCTAAAGTGCGGCCAAGCTTAGTTGCTAGTTCTAAACCACCAGCACCGCCGCCTACTACGATAATTTTTGTCACAATGACAATCCTCTACAAAATGAATAAATAGGGTTCGGCTCGATCACTCCAACCGATAAATTCTATGTATCTACCCGGCCTTTACATAAGGCTGTGACATATTGGATAACCGCGAAAAAGAATAACGACAGCTCACCGAGTAGTTAGAGGGGCTACAAGCAACAAACATCCGTTTATCGCCTTACTCACATGGATAAAAAAGGTGACAACCTAAGAGGTAGTACACAAATAATGGGCAAGTTTATCACTCGCTCTCAATTTTTTTTGATATTTATCAAAATATTTTGCTTTGGAACATTATATATAGCAAACCGATGACCGCAACTAAAATCCTTACCCTCAATGAGGATTCGCCGCCAAATAGTTAACGTTTGCGCAAACTTATCAACATAGCAGCTACGACAGCATCATCAATAGTAACGTTACATTCAAAATAAAAAAAGCGGCACTCATTGAGTGCCGCTTTTTATAAAATACTTAGTATGTTAAGCGTCTTTGAAAGCTTTCATTGCTTGAAGATGTTGAGAGATTTTCTTGAATTTATGGCTCTCTTTCTCATCCCAAATCACATCGTAGTAATCTTCGAGTACAGCTGCAGTTTTGCTATTGTCGTGAATTTCATCTTCACGAGAAAGCACCACTAGGCAGCGACCTTTGTTTTTCATGCGGTACTGTTCCACACACTTAGTCGCAATATCTTCGTACTCTTCAGGACGATCGATTCGGCCCACCATGTTGTTTTCAGGTTGCAGGTTCGGGTTGAAAATTACCTGCTTAATACCACACAAGAAACCAATACGCTCAGACCAAAAACCACCTAAGCCAACACCACAAATAATTGGATGTGGATCATCTGATTGCTCTATCACTTTGTGCACCTCTTTCAGTAGGTGCTGCATGTCATGCTTTGGATGCAAAGTACTGTAGTTGATGAAACGAACGTCATCATCAATGAATTGCAACTGCAGTATTTTTTCGTGATTGCCCGGGCTTGTTGAGTCAAAGCCGTGAAGATAGATAATCATTGTACCTCCCCCATTGAATATTGGTACGTTTTGATCAATCTAACACGAAAAACAAGGTTTTAAAGGGAAGACCATCGAAATTATATTTTTCACTTCCTAAACGTGATCCTAGCTACAGAAAGTGTGACTGAGAGCCTCAGCTTCACGCAGATAACTTTCATCTCCCCACAGTTGATGGGCGAGCAAATACCACAACATTGCCATCATTCGACTTCGTGGTAACCACGCTTCTACACCATCCAACCAAGGCTGAACATCGTGAATACCACGCAGCTGACAGTACTTTTCAACCGTTTCTTGCACCGGGGCATCTGCGACTGAAATGGTTAAGGTTAGATCTAATCTAGGGTCAGCAATTGCCGCGTATTCCCAATCGATGATTTTAATAACGTCACTGTTCTTGACTAGGTTATAACCGCCGAGATCAAAGTGACATAAGGAGAGGTCAACACTCGGGATACTTGGCGTTGTACGCCACTCTTTATAAATGGTGCTGTAGATTTCTGTCTTATGAACAGCATCAAGCTGAAGCCAATAATGGTCCACTCGCGCTGTAAAACTAAACGGCTTAAGTGGTAATCGTGCTGTGTTAACCAAATGCACAGAGATAAGCGTTTTCAAAAGGTCATCAATATCTAAACCTTCATAAAGCGTATCCCCAGCAACCCATTCAACCAATAATCCCTGCTCATTCACCACTATCGGACTTGGTCCAATACCAAGACGCTCGATGGCAGACAACACTTGGTACTCTTCATGGCGGGAAATAAAGAAGGCCTTGGTAATTGGTGTGATCGGACGCCACACGTATTCAGCGCCATCAGCAGAAACCAGCTTCCAACATCGGTTAGTCAGACCACCGGTGAGTGTCTGGGCCTTCACTGGCGGCTGCGAAAAATAGCCATCAAGCGAACTCAAACTGGTATCAAGAAGCTTAGCCTCAGACCAAGAAAAAATTGCCATTGCTCATTCCCTATAAACGTCTTCGTTTCCCTACAAAAAAGACACTGACCAGAGCCAGTGTCTTCGAATATCAGCACATCATGTACTGAATTGGCGTGTGACCAACCTATCCACTTTCAAACGTAAGTGTTCATACTTGGCAGTTAAGCGAAATTAAAGACCTAGTAGGCTCTTAGATTGTTGCTTACGGATTTCAGTCTCGTCAGCCCACTCGATCAAGCCAGACTCAAGGTCCATCAGGCGCATAGTCATTTTGTAGTACACGTCTTCGTCGCTGCCCGCTTTTTTAACGATGCTTGATAGGTTGCCATACAGCATGTACTGAGCACCAACCATCTTACCGAACTGAATCGCAGAGCTTTGGTTCACTAGCTCATCGTTGTTTTGGAAGTTTAGTTGGTCACGAACAGACTCTACACGGTCCATTTCAACGAAACGGAACTTACCAGAGTTCAGCATTTTAGTACTGATTGTGTCAGTGATTGACTCAGTATCGATGTGCTCGCTTGTTTTGTTCTTGATTCGCTCTACGAACACGATTGGACGCTGATCACGAGTAATGTACGACACTGAACCAGAAGCCATCATGCTATCAACCATCTCACCAGCAATAGTTTGAAGGTCAGTTGAACCGAAATCGATTGTTGTGGTTTCTACTGCTTGTGCATCACCGTAGCTTACCTTGTTCGAACAACCGCCTAAAATAACCGCTAAGCCTAGTAGCGCAATGACACTCTTTTTCATGATGTTTCCTCAACTTATCATTGAGTGGGGTTACCCACACTCTTAAATTTTTATCTGTGCGAATCAATTCGCTTTCTTAAGTGCTAGTCCACGTTGACTAGCACCGGTTATAACTAAATCTGTTCTTACTGCTCTCGGAACTGCACTCGGAACTGAGTTGCTTTCGGATTTACCGATACTTCCGACAACGAAATGCTTTCAAAGCCACGCACAATCGCTTGCTTCCAAGGCCCTTGCTTCAAGTTGACCTCAAGCCCTGCATCGTCATACCAATAGAAACGATAAAGGATATGTTGGTCACCTTTATAGTTACTGTTTAAGCGGACAATACCTCGAGTGTGACCATCAATCTGATCGGTACGAATATCTTCAACTTGTAAACGGCTGCCCAATACATTGTCGCCAAAGAATACGTTCTGAGTCAGACTATCAACCCTTACGCCAGCTGTATTATCAGCACAACCAGCCAGAGCCATAACCGCTGCTAAGCTCACTAACCACTTTTTCATTACAGCCTCCCTAGCTGTTTATGCCACATTGTTGCGTTGTTTCCTTGTCGAGAAATCCATACCAAAGTGGTCTGCCCTTCTCGAATATCAAAATCGTAGGTTTTAGCACCCGCTTCCAAAGTATATTGACCGCTGTTTGCTACAAACGTACTGCTCTTAATCTCAGCTGGTAATGATTGCCAACTGCGAGTGTCTGGTTGCTCTGTCAGCGTGTTCCACACATTGAACAAAATGTTTCCAACATCATCACCCTTTGTTGCCTCTTTTCGAATGCGGTCCTTTGCGACCACACGTAGCGCTTGGCGAATAACAATGCTCGTCATACGCTCAGAGAGATCGTTCTGAGCCATGGCGTTTACGTCGGTAATCAAATGCTCTTGCAGCGGCTGCCCACTGATTCGTAACGGAGAAAAACGCTCTACGTTCTGACTTGGGTAATATGGCAGCGCAAGAGAGTATATTGCTCCCTGATCGCGACTGTCATAAACAGGTAAATCCAATCGCCAACTGTCCATTGCTTGAACAGCACTCTGCTCTTGAAGAACAATCACGCGCCCTTGCCCGCTACTTAGCTTAGATGACTGCTTGTAACGCTTCTCGAGTGTCGCTAAATCCTGTCGCATACCTAAGCGTGCCGCCGTTGCCATGGTTCTGTCGATAATCTCTTGGTTATCAGGCATCACCGCCAACGCACGTCGATAATCAACATAAGCACTGTTTAAGTCGTTTGAAGCTTCATAAAGCAGGCCCGATAAAAACATCAGATAAGCATTTTGTACTGACTGCAGCTTTTTACCCGCATCTGGGTAACTCGCGAGAATACTGCCAACATTGGCAGACAGCCCCTGCTTCTTCGCATCGTTGGCGGCTCTTTCTAGCTCGGCCTCACGCTGCTTTTTCGCTTGCTCTTGAACTTGATTGGCGCGACGCATTTCGATCACCGCACCTTCTAAATCGTTTTTCTTTAAATAGTTTAAGCCGAGATAAAGGTGAAGAAAGCCTAACTCGTAATCCGGCGGCACATACTCGGTAATGTTGTCATTCACAGCCAATGCACCCACACTGGTTGCACTGTCTGAGATAGAGATGACGGCTTTTCTCTGCTGCTCGGTAACAGCCTGATCCGCCGCTTCAAACGAAGACTTACTCTCTGGGTACTTTTGATCCAACAGATTGATTCTGCCTCTCTCAAAATTATCGAGAATATCGCCTGCTGCGTAATCTGGTAACTCTTGTTGAGCCTCTGAATAATCTCCAGATTTAACAGCTTGGTAGATACTTTTATTTTGTGCGCTGTAATGACTGAACAGGTTACCTGCAGACATACTCGCGCATCCCGCGGTCAGCGCCGATAGTAGGGCAATGGAAGCGAATCTAAACTGTTGCTTCACTTATCGTCTCCGTGCATGTTTAAAATGCCAACTTTATTATGGTCTGCTGACCTTTCGTGGTGAAATCAGCTCAAAAGCTCAACAGCCCCTAGTCTCATTATCAAAACGAAACGTGCTGTAAAAAGGATCTCAAGCAAGTAAATGCTTGCTTCATCGGGCTCTGGCTAAGCAAAGCCGATATTCAGACAACAGATAACAATTAAAGTTGGCATACAAACAACAAATTTTCCAACTTGTTGTTTGTTTTAATTAACTCATTAACTTTCTAGCTCGTTCATTAACTATTTTGTTAATTCGTTAACTTATTTGATTAGCTCATCAGTAAAGGGCCAAGCGGACGGCCACCAACTAAGTGCATGTGGATGTGGTAAACCTCTTGGCCACCATGAGAGTTACAGTTCACGATAAGACGGTAACCATCCTCTGCGATACCCTCTTCTTTTGCTAGCTTACGAGCAACTGTAAACATGCGCCCCATCATTGCTTCGTCTTCCACTTCAACATCGTTGGTCGTTGGAATAAGCTTATTAGGGATAATTAGGATGTGGCTAGGCGCACGTGGGTTGATGTCACGAAACGCTGTCACTAAATCGTCTTGGTATAGCAGATCTGCTGGAATTTCTTTGTTAATAATCTTACTAAAGATGGTTTCTTCAGCCATGTTTTTCTCCGATAAAACATTTACTTTTTAGTGCTTTGAGTATGCGCTATGCCGCTACAAACCACAATAAACCTGCTTTAAAGCTTAATAAAAAACACCGTTCAAATCAAAGAAAACTGGTCTTAGCTCTCAAGAATGGCATGTTGATTATAACTGAGCGCTATTTTTGACGTGTGCGTCATAAAATGCGTAAGAGGAGCTCAATAGAATGCTGATAATTTTGTTATTTTTACTTTGACCTGACATTAGGTCTGCATTTAATTTAGGGAGAAAGCCATGAAGGGATCTGTGATCAAGCGTATGTACGCTGGTTTCGCACTGATCATCATCATGTTCGCAGTCACGATAACCATCATGATGAACAGCATGAATCAGATACACAGCAATTTTGAGAGTGTTTCAGAAACCTCATTACCGCTTGTTGCGCTTTCCAATCAAACAAGTGTCCAATTGCTTTCTGCTGATAAGTCATTCAAAGATTTCTTAACCACACAAAACACTGAACGCATGTCTGCAATGCGCACAGAGTTTGCTGCATCACAAAACGCTTTTTCAGAAGTCCTTGGTAATCTAGAAGCGGCAAGCCAAAACCACACCTCACTCATCGAACGCATTACTCAGCTAAGAGCCATGGAAGAACGCTATTTTGCTGAAGCGGATGAAGCGATGAACAACTACGTCGCGATGTTTGAAGCGCAAGAGCAAGTACAAAAAGCATCACGTGATTTCCAACGCCTACACTCAGAATTGACCGTTGGCATGAAAGAGTACGTTGCCGATCAGAAGAGCATCTCTGTGAAAGTCATGGCGAAAAGCTACTTCATCAAACTGCAAGATGCAGAAGTGATCACATCAGACGCACTCGCGAGCTCAGATGTGGCATTCGTACAAAAAGCCGTAAACCAAAACAAGAAAGCCGTTACTCACCTAAACTACGCCTATCGTGGTTTGGCAACACAGCTACCTGCTCTTAAGAATGTATTCGATGAATCGGTTCAGAAATTCACCAAAGACGTAGGCCAAAAAGGCGGTGTTCTTGATAAGCACAACAACTACCTACAAGCGAAGCAAGCCCTGTATGTAAACATCGCCAATCTAGCGGTTGAAGTAGACCAAGCGATGGCCGTATTAGACTCATTCAACGTAACAGCCGAAGAACAACTCAACTCTTCATTAGCAGACGCGAGCAGCATTTACGATAAAGGCCTATTCAACGCGATTGCCATCGGTGTGGTTGTAACACTATTTGCGGCAGCGATTGGCTACCACATTGCTCACAGTGTAAGAGAGCCACTAACGCGCATCCTTAAGACACTAGAAGGCCTGACAGAAGGCGACATGACACAGCGCATCGACATTCGTTACAACAACGAATTCAGCCGCGTGAGTGGTCACATCAACACCTTAGCCGATAACCTGCACAATATTCTTGTAAAGCTTAACGATGCGTCAGACGACCTAACCAAAACAGCAAGCGTCAACCAGAAGACCTCTTCAGAAACTCAGGCTCAACTGAACAGCCAGCGTGAACAAACTGCGACAGTAGCGACTGCGATGACAGAGATGTCTCACTCTGTACAAGAAGTTGCTAATAGCGCACAAAGCTCTTTGACTATGGTTCAACAAGTCGAGACGGCTTCTGAATCGGGTCGTCAGATCATGAACACCAACATCAGCACCATCAACCAACTGGAAACTCGCCTAACTGAGTCGGTAAGTGCGGTGGGTGAACTGCAGCAGATGAGTAGCCAAATTGGCTCAATCCTAGACGTAATTCGCGGCATTGCAGAACAGACGAACCTACTCGCACTGAATGCAGCAATTGAAGCGGCGCGTGCCGGTGAGCAAGGTCGTGGTTTTGCGGTCGTTGCCGATGAGGTTCGTGTGTTAGCGCAGAAAACAACGCAATCTACAGCTGAAATCGAAACCATGATCAGCAACCTACAGTCCAGCTCGAAAACCGCAAGTAACGTTATCGAAAGCTGTATGAGTGATATGGACATGTCGGTACAACAAGCATCGAATGCCAATAGTGCAATGGAAGAGATTCAAGCCTTGATTCTAGAAATCAGCCATATGAGTACTCACATCTCTCAAGCTGCTGCTGAACAGAGTGAAACCTCGGGTGATATTGCGCGTAATATTGAAGACATTAACCACATCGCCGATGCCAGTTACCAAGCGATGTCATCAATAGCTGAAGCGAGCCAAAACCTAACGATTCTCGCAAATCAACAAGGGGATTTGGTTCATCAATTTAAGCTATAGATAAATGATGAAACCATAGATATTTGGTGAGATTGTTGGGACTTCTTACCCAATAGTGGTAACTATTTGAACAAGGGCAACTTTTATCAAGAGTTGCCCTTGTTTTTTATGAGCTTTGTCATTATATGATTATTAAGGCTTGCTGCTTCCCGTTTTTCTTTCACCTTTATGAGCGAGCCGCTATTAAGGAATTTATATGGCTGTTCATGTTGGCATTATCGATCAAGACCCCATTCGCTTGCTTACCCCACTGCTTGATAACCGTACGGTCAGCACGCACATCGTGTTCATTGGCGACAAAAATCAAGTCGATATGTATCAGCGCTTAGACAGCGTTTTGCAAAAGCGCGACATTACCAGTGAGTTTTTTGAAATTCCTACGATCGTAAACACGTCCGTGATTAAAGAATCCATTCAAAACCTCGCCGAAGATTTAAAAGCACGTGGGCAAGAAGTGAAACTCAACGCAAGTTGTGGTCTACGTCACCGTCTACTTTCAGTCTACGAAGTGTTCCGAACTTACCACTGGCCTATCTTCGTTGTAGAACCAAATAGTGACAAACTATGCTGGCTTTACCCGAACGGCAAAGAAGACGCGCAAGTTCAAGACCGCATCACTATCGACGATTACCTCACGGTATTTGGCGCTCGTGGTGAATTCAGCGACGTGCAATTGCCTCCGCAATTAGACCAAAAGCTTTATGAGCTAGGTGAACGTTGGGCAAGTAACGCACTTGAATTAGGTCCTGGCCTAGCGACACTGAACTACCTTGCAACCACTTGTCGTAAAGAGCAGAAGCTGGATGTTGAGTTATCCGAAAAACAGCAAGGCTATCGTGAACTAAACATGCTATTGAGTGATTTAGTTGAAGCTAAGATCGCCACTTACGACAATGGTATTTTAACTTTCGCTAATGAAGACGCACGACGCTTCTCAAATGGTGAATGGCTTGAAACTCTGGTTCACAGCACCGTCAAACAAATCCAAGACGACATGCCAACCATTCAAGACCGCTCTTTGAATGTTCAGGTATACCGCCAGCTCGGCGAGCGTGAAGTTCGAAATGAACTAGATGTGGCATCTGTGGTGAACAATAAACTGCACATCATCGAATGTAAGACGAAAGGCATGCGTGATGACGGTGATGACACGTTATACAAACTGGAATCACTAAGAGACCTATTAGGTGGCCTACAAGCCCGCGCTATGCTAGTGAGCTTCCGTCCACTTCGTCATAACGACATAACACGCGCAGAAGATCTTGGCCTTGCTCTGATCGGCCCAGATGAATTGAAAGATCTTAAAACGCACCTAACCGCTTGGTTTACGGCTGCTGGCGGTAACGAAGACCAAGAGTGCTAAAAAGAAACATTTAAGAGCAAGCTTCTCTTAAACCAAAATAACAAAGGCGAGTCGCTATTTAGTGACTCGCCTTTTTCTTATCTATTTTCACTCTGTCACTTAACCAGTAAATAAAAAATGGCCGCATCAGTCGATACGGCCATTTCAAAATTTGCTGTCCGATTAAGACTTAAAGCACTTTTTCAACTTAAAGCATTTTACGAGCAGCTTCTACAACCACTTTGATAGAGCGTGCTTCTGTTACTTTTAGTGTGTCGTGATCAGGCGTCTCTTTTTGAGTACGGTTGATGATTACACCAGCAACACAACCCGCTTTCAGACCAGAACTTGCACACATGGTTAGCAGCGTTGCAGATTCCATTTCGAAGTTTAGAACGCCCATGTCTTGCCACTCTTGCATAGAACCTTGGAAACGCTTAACTACACGACCAGAGAACGTGTCGTAACGCTCTTGACCTGGGTAGAAAGTATCACTTGAAGCCGTTACACCCATGTGAACTGTTGCGCCAGCCTCTTCAACTGCTGCTTTCATTGCTGTCGCTACTTCGAAGTCAGCAACTGCTGGGAACTCCATTGGAGCAAAGTGTAGGCTAGCACCGTCTAAACGAACAGAACCAGTAGAAACAATCATGTCACCCACGTTTACGTGAGGTTGGATAGCACCAGTAGTACCAACACGTAGGAAAGTGCGAACACCCAGTTGAGCTAGCTCTTCTACAGCGATAGAGGTAGATGGACCACCGATACCTGTTGAACATACAACCACTGGCTTACCGTCTAGTTCTGCGCGGTAAAGTGTGTATTCACGATGGCTAGCAAGAAATACTGGGTTCTCCATCTCTTCTGCAATTTTTTGTACACGAGCAGGGTCACCTGGAATGATCGCAAGAGTAGCACCGTTAAGATCTGCTTCAGTAACACCTAAATGGAAAACAGCTTGAGACATAGTTCGCTCCTTTTGGCTTATTGGGCTTTTTACCCTTATTTAAGCTCATAGTAAATTCGTGGGGTACGAACACACTCTAACTAAGCTTATTATAAAATGAAGTGACACAGCTCACATCAATGATAGCAACAAGATTTCAAGTTTCACAAAAAACCGATTGGCATCACAAAAATAAGCAATCTCAGTACCTTCGTTGCATACTAATGAGACAAAAAACGCCTTTAACGTATTACCGTTAAAGGCGTTTATATAGTAGGCAATTTTGTATAAGAGCGTTGGATTTAGTCTGCTTTAGACTTGAATCGTAGCAGGCGCAATGCGTTCAATGTCACCAATGCTGTTGCACCACTGTCCGCCAGAACCGCTACCCACAAGCCCGTAATACCAAATAAGCTCGTCACTAAGAACACACCTTTCAAGCCAAGAGCCAGAGCGACGTTTTGACGGATATTATTGATAGTAGCTTGCGACAGCTCAATCATTGCTGGTAATTCAGTTAGACGGTTATGAGTCAGTGCTGAATCAGCAGTTTCCAGAGCAACGTCTGTGCCCCCACCCATTGCGATACCGACATGAGCGGTTTTCATCGCGGGCGCATCGTTAATGCCATCTCCAACCATCGCCACATGCGACTGTTGAGACAACTCTTGTACGTAAGACACCTTATCACTTGGAAGCAGGCTCGCTTTGTACTGCATACCAACCTTGTCACTGATCGCAGCAGCACTGCGCGGGTTGTCCCCTGTCAGCATAATCGATTGAATACCAAGACCATTAAGGCGCTCAATCGCTAACTTCGCATCACTACGTAATGTGTCTTGCCATGCAATCAAGCCAATCGCGTTGGCTGCCTGAGCAGAGTCTTTAACCTCTAATGCAACAACAACGGTTTTACCCTCATCTTCTAGCGATTCGATTTGCTTAGATACCTGTGCATCCAAAGCGAAATCAAGTTTAGATGGCGCAAGTACTCGATATTTCACACCATCGACGTCACCTTCCACGCCACTACCAATCAGCGCTTTCTTGTTGTGTGACTCAGGAATATCGATGCCTAATTCTTCAACTTTTGCCACCAGCGATTTTGCTAGCGGGTGAGTAGAGCCAACTTCAATAGCACCAACCACACGAAGCATCGCATCTTTCTGCCAACCTGACAGTGGCTCAATATCAGTCACCTGAGGCTTGCCTTCGGTCAGTGTGCCTGTTTTATCGAAAGCAATAGTTTCGATCTTGCCAAGCTGCTCAAGTGCTGCACCGCCTTTGATTAGCGCGCCGCGTTTTGCTGCCGCAGCCAAACCAGAAGTGATCGCTGCAGGTGTTGAAATAACAAGTGCACAAGGACATGCGATTAGCAGTAGTGCTAGACCACGGTACACCCATGTTTCCCAAGGTTGAGCAAACAATAATGGTGGCGTGATGATGACGAGCAAAGCCACTACCATCATCAATGGTGTGTACCAACGACTGAACTTATCAAGGAAACGTTCTAGCGGTGCTTTACGTGATTCCGCTTCTTCAATCAGGTGAAGAATACGGTCAATGGCGTTCTCACCTTGTTTAGAGGTAATCGTAATGCGTACCACTTTATCGACCACTACAGCACCAGCCATGATGCTATTACCTTGGATATGCTCCACAGGCACAGACTCGCCAGTCAACGCACTTTCGTCAAAACTCGCAGCATCGGTAATCAACTGGCCGTCTGCTGGCAAACGAGAACCCGCAGCCACTTCAATCACATCGCCAGGCACCAACTCGCTTACCGCTACTTCAACACGTTCACCATTGATAATCTTGGTCGCATTATCAGGCACTAAGGCCATTAACGCTTGAACGCCGCTTCTCGCTCTAGAAGAAGCAAAAGCCTCTAAACGTTCACCAATTAAGAAAAGAAGTAATACCATTGCCGCTTCTGCGGTCTCACCTAGGTATAGTGCACCCAGTGCAGCCACACTCATTAAGGTTTCTATCGCGAAAGGAGTTCCCGAGCGAGCGAGCTGAACGGCTTTCTTAGCGACCGGATACAATCCAAGTAGACAGGTCGCGATGAATAAACCTTCACTTAATTGAGGCGCTGAGCTTTTCAGTAACGCCGCGAACAGCATCGCAGCGGCTATCGCTATGATCTGTAAATTAGGTTGGATATACGCTTGCCAAAATGTCTCTGGTTGTTGTTTTTCTTTCTTAGAACCCACTTCCGTTAACGGGAAACCAGTGTTGATAGAGACTTGTTCGATGGTGTCAGCAAGACTTTCATTGTTATATTTCACAACCAGTTTTTCGGTAGCAAAGAGCACCTTCGCTTGAATTACACCGTCGATATTGCTGATCGCTTTTTCTATTTTTCTGGCACAAGCTGGACAGTCCATTCCGGAAACCAACCAACTTTGAGAAAATTGGGCTTCGTTCGTTATCGTTAAGGACTGACTGTCTTCTTCTCCACTGTCTGAACTACAACAGCCATCACCCGATGACGCGACTGTCGTTGAAGAAGAGCGGCAACATGCTGATGATGTACCAGCTGCAGTAATGCTTGAAGTTTTAGGGCTAGAGCAGCTCGTTGCGGCTGCTTGTGGTTGAACGTCCACTTTTACTGAGCGGCACGCTGCGTGTTTTGCGCACATAATGTATCTCCTTAATATTCCAATACCCTTGGAGTGGCTACTCAGTCATTAAAGTAACCAACCCCAACTTCATCGAAAGTATAAACCTTGGAGGTAGCTCCAAGGTCAAGAAGAAGTTTTCGGTTAATACAATTTATTTAACAGGCTCGACCAAGTAAATCACTATTATTGAGGCTTAAGTTCGGCACACTCTTCTCTGTTCGCTGAAACATCATCAATCAGCACTGCATCATGAGAACAGAAAGGCTGTGTATTCAAACTTACGATAGACACGTCATCTTCAACTGGCTCGACATTCGATCCCTGCATCAATTCAGAGATGTGGTAACGAAGTACTAAAACACCCAACAAGCCAAACAGAATATTACCCAGCGCTTGTCCGTAAAGAACGCCTAACGCGCCATACCATTGAGAACCTAAATATACGAAAGGCAAGGTACCAAGTGTCGCTTTACCTAAGTTCAGAGCGGTGGAATACAGCGGCTTACCTAGGTTATTGAACGAGGTGTTCGCGACAAACAGTGCACCGTTAAAGATGAAAGTAATGGCCACATAGGTACAGAAAGCAGCAACAATGATCGCCGCATCCCCTTGCAGACTAAAGCCATGAATCACGAGATCTTGTAGGAAGTACAACAGGACACAAACCACAATGGTGTACACAGTGGTTACAAATAGAGAGTTATTGAGCGTCTCTTTTACTCTGTCCATTCTCTCGGCACCAAAGTTCTGACCAATAATTGGCCCTACCGCGCCAGACAAAGCAAAAATCACAGCAAAACACACCGGCGTTAAACGACCAATAACCGCAAAGCCCGCAACGAAGTCTTCACCATATTGTGCAATACCTGTCGTGACAATGGCATTGCCGATAGGTGTCGCAATGTTAGTAATGATCGCGGGGATCGCAATTGCTAAGATTGGACGGATATTGATGCGCCACTGCACAAATGATGGTGGAGCCACCAGCTCGTGACTGCGAATCAAAGGATAAAGTGAGAAGAACAGAACCGAAAAACGCGCCACCACAGAGGCGATAGCCGCCCCTTCAATGTTCCAACCAAAGCCAAAAATAAACAGAGGGTCTAAGATTGCATTTACGATCCCTCCCGATAATGTCGCCCACATAGAGCGTTTGGCATCACCCGCAGCTCTTAGACCAGCACCGGCCGCCATCGCAAGCGCTAAAAACGGGCCACTCGGTAACAAAATCTGCAAATACGCCTGTGCGCGCTCAGCGGCTAAGCCTTTCGCACCAATGGCTGCCAATAACTCTGGGATATAAGCGTACATCACAGCAGTGACGGTTGAGCTAATGACAAACGCGGTTAGCATAATGCTGGTGCTGAGGTTTCTAGCTTGGTCTCTATTTTTTGAGCCTATCGCTTTTGATACCAAGGCGCCCATCGCAATGGAAGTACCAATCGACACAGAAGTAGAAAAGAAAGTGAGTGTGCCAGCAAAACCAACCGCAGCAGCCAGTTCAACCTGACCTAGCATACTGATAAACAGCATATCGAGCAGGTCGACCACAAACAATGCCATCAAGCCGACTGAGCCTGCTCCCGACATCACCAAGATGTGGCGCATCGTTGAACCTTCTACAAACTTTGCAGTTTGGTTTGACATGAAACCTCCAAAAACTGAAACACCACAGGCTAAACCTATAGACCGACAAACAGGTCTAATTAGAAAAACTCCACGAAGAAAAAGGCGCTAGTGCGCCTTTTTTATTTCAGGGTGTTGAGAAAAATACTCGTTCTTAACACGCTACTATACAGGATGTTGGAAACATTCATCTAAGTTCTTGCCGATTGCTCTTAAAACATCGGTTCGAGTGATAATGCCGACCAGTTTCTGATTGTCGATGACAGGGTAAGCTTTCGGTTTGCCTACTTGCATCATATCTGCCAATTCGATAATGGATAAGTCTGAAGCGACTGATAGCACCTCTTGGTACATACAATCACCAACAATATGTGTGTCTTGGCAGAAATAGCTAACCTTAACTAGCTTCTCTAATAAATCTTGCTCAGAAAGGAAACCAATCACTTGTTCATTGTCATCAATAACTGGTCCACCCATGTGATGACTGCTCATCACTTTGTCTAACGCTAGACTTAACGGCATATCAGGAGTGAATGTCACAACCTGCTGCGTCATGTAATCTTTCACTTTAATTGAATGCATAGCGTTCTCCCTAAATACTTTGCGTCATGTTTTTATCTGCTTCTTTCATTTAATTGTTGTCTAAAATCTTGATTTTACTAAATGGATTTCAGCAATTTTATTGATAGGCAAAACCTAACAAGACAAAAAAGCGAGGCAGATAAAGGGTTGAGCGCATTTTCAAACATCCAAAAAAAGTAAAAAAAGAGCCCTTACAAAGCCTTACTTTCTCTTGCTTAACCTTACTCAGCCATAGTGGCTTGAATAGATAAACCCTGTAACCTTCATCACACTAATAATTAGAAAAGCCCGATTTAGGACGTTTATGCAACACGACAAAACCATCTACGCGTATGTTTATACTCATCACGACGGTACAGAAACCACACTGATAGCAACGGTTGATAACCAACAGAAGCCACTCGTTTCTCGCTGTGTACAAGAGATAAAAAGCATGTCGAGCTTAGCGATTGATATGGCGGCGCAACACAACTTGAGAGTGAAGCTCGTCAAATACCAGAAAGAGCAAGAAATCGATTTCGGCATGTTCCTCAAGTAACAACTCACACACTACCCCTTCGCTATACGGCAGCCATGTTCGAATGGTTGCCGGATTCAGACTGACAAGCTTGAGCAACAAACGGTATACTTGATAAACAACACGTTCTCCTCTTTATTCGGTCTCGTATGTCTTTATCCACCGCCACCTCCAAGATCAAAACTTACTTCAGTGCATTGCTGGATTTTCAGTCCCGTATTTGGGTGGTTCATATCTTTGAAAATTCGATTACTGACCAATCATTTGTCATAAATGAGGATGGCTTTAAAGAGCCACTAGAGTGGATGAAAAAACGCGACTATCAAACCAAGATGCTCAATCGTGTTGATAAAATGAAGATATCGCAGGTAATTGAAATTCAATTCGAAAACAAAATGCACCGGCTGATGCGAGTTAAGTAGTCGTTCTGTCCTGAGCATTTAACCGAAACACCCGATACAAAAAAAGGCCAGCAATCGCTGACCTTCTCTTACAAGCTCTATAGTCTTTCAACTAACGTGCACAGTACTCATGCCATAGGCGTACGGCTTTTTGGTAGGCCTCAGTTTTGTCATGCGTCTCCGCAAACAAAATTGCTGTCATACTATCGACCACTGTGTTCGCCATCAACGTCATCTCTTCAGCCGGCGTCCCGAGTACACATTCACTCGGCAGTGGTAGATCTGAGTTCATCATCTCTTCCCAATAAAAAGACTCAACTTTATCAGGAGAGCTCATCCATACCGTTTGACTCACTTTAGGATTGTATTCCGACTCACCGTTCATTCCTTTGAAAGAGATAACCGAATGAGATTTGTTGCCAATCACATGTTCAACTTCAGCATGAAGCTGTGGGAAGCCAGGGTGGAAGCTACCACGTAAACCTAAACGGCCACCACCAGGGTTCAGTGCTCGAACCACTGTATTGATCGGCGTTCTCAACCCATAACGATGCTTCCAACCAATCATGGTTTGCGCTTCAGGAGCAAAATTAGCCAACGGCAAATAAGCAATGCCATCTTGCTCAAGGATCGACTTAGCATGTTCAGGGTTATCAGCACATTGCACACCGACATCTTGCAAATGGCTTTCTACGTGCGTTCTACCGCTCGGCTTATCCATGTAACCGTGCATTAATACCTTGTAGCCGCTATCCGCCAAGATCTTAGCCGCCAGCAAGTTCCAAGGCTTACCACTAGCGCTTTCATTGCGCTTACCGGCATAACACGGCCAATCAATATCTGCCCCTAAATCGGGCACTCGAGATTGAAACGCTTTAACAAAGCCAGCAATTTCTTCATTGGTTTCGTTCTGCACACGAATTAACATCAGTAGCATAGCCATCTGGTCGTCACCGACCTGTCCGCTTAAATACTCATCCATGATGCGGTAGGCTTGTTCGAACGATAAAGGCTTACGCCCTCTTTCGCCTCGTCCAACTGTACGAATACACTCTAAAATACTACTCATTGATTGTTTATTCTCTTCCGTTGATATCAATAAAATTCGAATACGTCTTTGATTCTATGACACCCACGTTACATTGCATAGCGATTCAGTTGCTAACACTCCAATTACCAAAACCATAGTGGGAGTTCTAAAAGTAAACTTCGTGGTGTAAAATTAACGTATGCAATGCTAACCGCGACATATTGAGTAGTACCCAAATGACTGTAAAGAAAACACTGAGCCAAAGAAAACGAGAATCGATCGTTGCCGCTGCTATCGCAGAATTTACTGAGCACGGTTATAAGGCCACCAGTATGGATAAAATATCGAGCCGAGCAGAAGTATCTAAACGCACCGTCTACAACCACTTTGCCGGTAAAGAGCTGCTTCTCGAGGAAATACTAGACAGTATTTGGAGTAAAACGCTCGCCGCCACACACTTCCCTTATCAAGCTGAGCTGCCTCTTGAACAACAACTCGCATCAATCGCGAATCAAGAACTAGAGCTGTTAGAGTCTGAAGGCTTTATCGACTTATCTCGCGTGCTCTTCTCTGAGTACTTCCATAATGCGGAACTTGCGAGCCAAGCAATGGAGAAATACTCTCAAGCAGAGAGTGGGCTGACGACTTGGATAAAAGCTGCGCAGGCCGATGGTCGCTTAGTCGAGCTCGACCCTCTGTTTGCTTCAACTCAATTCATTGCACTCATTAAGTCGTTCGCTTTTTGGCCGCAGATCATTGGTCATGCCCCTTCTCCCGACACACAGCACAAGCACATCATCGTGAACTCAACGGTTGAGATGTTTCTCAAACAGTACCAGGCCAAATAAAAGTTGAGCCCTGCTAAGTTTTGCCGGGTTTTAATTAGAGATAGACAAACGAGTGAGGTATGATTTGCTCGTTTTGTGGCTGAGCGATTTGCCAGTTGCAGAATCTGATTTATTTCAGCCGTTGTTCAGATACAAAGACCACTATTTCATGCCAAAGTTGATAAGCAAAATTTGGGTACACGTTTTTATGCTGCTTGCGATGTTAATGGCCACCATCAGTGTGGATAGCATTGCGGGTAACAATATCGTGGCATCTCAACATCTATCAACGCCGTCAAACAGTATCTCGCCTTCACAGCCAATCGTCCAAGCTAACATTGAACATCATTGTTGTGGCTCAGTCTGCTTGTTGAAAATGCCACCATTGATTGTGTCTGAGTCCTTCGATACTCAAATTGCCTCTTTGGCTCTCATTGAAAAAGAGCCTTCACACAAAGCGATTATTGCACCTCAAGCACCTTATCGCCCCCCTATTTCTTAATCGTTTGTCCCAAACTGGCAATCCATGCCACCCAAAAACAGCAGTTTTGCTGTGCTTAACGACATCCAAATTTAGGAAATAAACACATGAAAAAACTATTTAGCCTTTTTGCTGCTTTAATTATGAGCGCTTCAGTCAACGCCGCTCAGTTTGAAGAAGGCACTCACTACAAGGTCCTTGATGTAGCAAAAGCAGACAAGCCAGTTGTGACTGAATTTTTCTCTTTCTACTGCCCACACTGTTACAAGTTCGAAGGAGTAATTAAGTACCTAAAAGAAGACCTACCGGAAACAGCAAGCTTCCAAAAAGTTCACGTCGCTTTTATGGGTAACAATATGGCAGTGCCGATGGCCAAAGCTTACGCAACAATGATTGCGCTGGATGCTGAAGAAAGCATGGTTCCTGCTATGTTTGCTCAGATCCATGAGAAACAAAAGACACCACGCGACGAGGCTGAACTACGCCAAGTATTCATTGATAACGGTGTCGATGCTAAGAAGTTTGACGCGGCATACAACAGCTTTGCGGTTAACTCGATGCAGAAACGCTTTGATCAGCAATTTGATGCGAGCACGCTAACCGGCGTTCCTGGTGTACTGGTCAATAACAAGTACATCGTAAAGCCGGACCAAATCAAAAGCTACGAAGAGTACAACCAGCTCGTTAACTATCTGCTAACGCTCTAAGTCACGTTTCATCTCCAAGCCAGTGAACTCATCACTGGCTTTTTTATCTCTATCGGCGCTCAGAGCGCATGTAAATTAAAGACTCGCGCTATTGTTCACTGGCATCCGCAGCAATTTTTCATATACTGCACCTTATTAAGTCATCGACTATGTTGTTGTACTGAAAATACTCGTACTCCAAACCCTTAGCACTCAAATATTGGGACCTTTATGATCACTCTGACTACCAACTTTGGCGACATTGAAATTGAACTGAACCTTGAAAAAGCACCAGTAACGTCGAAAAACTTCCTTAAATACTGCCAAGACGGTTTCTACGAAGGCACGACATTTCACCGTGTTATTGAAGGTTTCATGATTCAAGGTGGTGGTCACACTATCGACATGACAGAAAAACCAACACGTGCGCCTATCGTAAATGAAGCAAACCGTGGCCTAAAGAACGTGATTGGTTCTGTGGCGATGGCACGTACTGATGCACCACATTCTGCTACGGCACAGTTCTTTATCAACCTTGATGACAACGACTTCCTGGATCACACCTCGACTACGAACGCAGGTTGGGGTTACGCAGTATTCGGTAAAGTATCGGCAGGTATGGATGTAGTAAATAAGATTGCAGCTGAGCCAACGACAATTCGCTGGGGTCACGAAGATGTACCTTGTGGAGATATTGTGATTACAAAAGTCACGATCAACGAATAAGTCGCACCGAAAACTGCAACAAATGGTGAGACTCAGTCTCGCCATTTATAACCATCAATATCATCAACTTTACTTATTGGTGTACGGTATATTTATATAATCAACCCTATCCTCGCTATTCATCAGTCTAAATGACGTGTTATGCTCCTGATCTGCAAGCTTCTCCAGCATTGCGATCAACTTACATTGGACGTAACTCTAACCATGACTCGACTCTCTTTGTGGACAACAGCGCTCTTTTCTTCTGTTGCCAGTTTCTCAAGTTCAGCTTTCGAGGTTGATAATCGAAAATCACAAGAACCTGAACTGGATGACCAATTTCGTGTCATTGCTATTCCCTTTTACGATCCAAGTGTAGATACAGGCATTTCCGTCGTTCCTATCTATAACTTCTACGCTGACGGCGAATCAAAGAACGCATCAACGTTATCTGCGACGCTGACTTATACGCAGAATGATAGCTATTACATCAAAGGCAATGCTGAACTCTTATTGAAAGAGGATTCAATTCGATTTAGCGGTGAAATGGGCTTCTCTAGTACCAACATTACCTTGGTCGATCTGGTTGATACTAACCACCAAGAGTACACGTTCGATGGTGATTTCTATTTCAAAGTCTACGACAGTATCTATCTTGGGATGGGTTTAGACTACTCCACCGCCCGCTATCTTGCCGATACACCGCGTGACAAACTTTTACTCAAACTCACCGGGTTTAGTGAAGAGTACCAAGCCGACACAGGAGCAAAGTTCTCTTTCTTGTGGGATGAGCGAGAGCACTACTACCCTTATCATGGCTTTTTATTCGAGCTGACCTATGAAGACCATGGAGAATGGCTTGGTAATGACAAAGATGCGACCTACTCTTCGCTCTTTTCAGATTACCGACTGTTTTACAGCTTAACGCAGGATGACAATCACATCATCGCAAGCCGCTGGGTGACTCGTTATCTACTGGATGCTGAAAATGCCCCAAGTAGTGCATACAGCACCTATGGTCGACAAGGACGAAATGTTCAACGTGGTTTCGTCGCGGGTGATCACATTGCTTCGCACATGACCAATCTTGAAATGGAATATCGCTACTCGATTTCAGGCTCGTCCATTAACTTTTTGAACAACGTTGTGGTGGTAGGTTTAACGGGTGTAGGCAAGGTATTTGGTGAAAGGCTGAATCCAACTGCCCCTTATCATAGCTTTGACGATGGTGACCTACTTACTATCGTTGGTCTCGGTCTACGCTATCGTTTAATGCGCCAGGAACGCATCAATGTGCGAATGGATTTCACCTATAACAACGAAAATGAAGTGCTAGCCTACTTTAGCTTAGGTGAAAATATCTAGCCCAAGCTGTAGCATTTTTAAAGCCATTATATCTAACCGATGATTCCCCCAAGCCTGTCACGACTCTATTCGTACAGGCTTTCTGTTTGTAGAGCCTCAAGTAAAACCTACCAACGAGAGCGATAAGTACGATGACAAGCTCGGCATGTATTATTGGCCGAGTCTAAACCACGCTCAGCTTTACTTTTGTCCTGTTCTAGACTGGCTTGCTGTAACTCAATAAAACCTTGATTCATCTGTAACATCAGTTGATTGAATTTCTCAGGCTTACTCCATACCGCATCTTTCGCTTTACCGCCTTTATCACTCACAGCAAAACTGTTGGTGAGAATAAGTCCGTGCTCTACCAAGTTATCACTTAATCCCTCAACCTTTTGCCAATCTGTATTACGATTCCCTAATTCTGAAGATACTTGCTTGTTGAGTTTTTCTATTGAGCTAAAAGCTTGTTGGCGATTGTCGACCGCTTCAGTTGCGGCAATAGTGCTCATTGGCACTGCGATAAGTAAAGCGATAGTCAGTTTTTTCATAGTGTCACTCCTGTTTATTGGTTGATTTATTTGCTGATCTTTCAATTCCAATCGATGAGAGGCATTTAATTTACACAACAACAGTTGTGTACGCAACTATTGTTGTGTGAATTAATATCACTTCGTAAACGACAACTGGGAAATGAACTATGAAAATTTGGGATCTACCAACACGACTGTATCACTGGTTACAAGCACTACTATTCATTGGCCTAGCGGCATCAGGTTTTAGTGGCAATGGCCCACATGTTTATCTTGGGCTCGCACTGTTTAGCCTAATTTTATGGCGATTGATTTGGGGATTCATTGGCAGTGACACGAGCCGCTTCTCACAATTTGTTAGCTCTCCTCGCGCTGCATTCCAGTACTTACGAGGTAAAATCCAGCCAAAGCCAGGGCATAACCCATTAGGGGCTTGGATGGTCATCGGTATGATCACCACCTTGTTCATCCAATGTATTACGGGCCTTGTTATTGCAGGTTTCTTTGATGCGATCCCAGGCTCAGAAACCCTTCTTACCGATGGCGTATTTGAAGTTTCAGGTGTGGTGCACGGCATTGCAGCACGTATATTAGTGGTCTGCGTCGTTCTCCACGTATTGGCAATCATGACTTACAAGCTACGTTCAAAACCACTGGTGTTAGCCATGATCACAGGTAAACAAAGCCACCCCCCGTCAGTGGAAAGTTTCGAAAGTGGCATTCAATTAGCTTTTTCATCAAATAGCAAAGCATTGTTGGTGCTAATCGCATCGGTATTAGTTACGATGACAATAGTTGTTATGTCATAAAAATTAGGTACTAACCAATGCCAGAAGAGTTTGATAGACAAAATAGTTTCGGATGGATGATCAATGTGATCGCGAATAAAGCGAGCAAGGATTTCGACCTTGAGCTAAAGAAGCATGGCCTAACCATCGCTTTATGGCCAACTTTGATGTGTTTGTGGGAAGAAGAAGGCGTTACGCAGCGTGATATTGCCGAAAAATCTAAAGTAGAAAACTCAACAACAACACGAACCTTAGATAAGTTAGAAAAACTTGAGTTGGTCGAACGGAGAGCGGACCCAAACAGTCGACGCTCTTTTAGAATCTACCTAACAGAAAAAGGAAAAGCACTTGAAGAAGTGTTGATTCCTATCCCAATAAAATTAAACAAAGAGCTGATGGAAGCGCTTGATACTAATGAGCAGCAACAAATAATCGGCTTGCTTAAGAAAATGGTCGCGGCTATTTAGCTTAAAGCCAACTCAGCAGCGACCGCTGAATAACGCAGTCCAATAGACCCTCGCCCTAGACGAGGGTTTTCTTATTTTCGTGACCATTTGATATAGCAAAACAGTGAAGCAATGATTACCGCCCCACCGAGCAGCTTCTGTATCTCAACACTTTCACCAAGCACACTCACGCTTAACAGCAGCGTCCACACAGGCTCAAGAATCATGATCAATACCGCCACTTCCATGTTCACGGAATGCTGACCGACCGTTTGCAATAAGTAACGAATAGAAGTCGCCACAACCGCTGAAACTATAAACCAGAAAACCAAGGTTTTAGTAATCTCGAACTCAGGTTGAGCCGTCATTGAAGCGAACGCTAAACCGCTCACACCCACAATAAATAGCTGCACACAGATTGACGCGATAGGCTTAATATTGGTGATCACACGCTTATTCATTACAAAGTGAATGGACAGCAGCATAGAAGCCAATAAGAAATAGAGCTGACTTTGTTCGACATGCCAACCGTTGGTCAAGGTGAGCAACAACATACCAATTATCGCAATCGGAAATGACATCCAAAAGGCGCGATTAGGTTTGACTCGAAATAGCACCCAAGAGACAAATGGCGCAATGATCATCGCGAGGCTCATGATAAATGCCCCTTCAGATAAAGTCTCTGTCACCGAAACCGCAAATACCCACACCTGTAATGAAGCCGATAGCAGTAAACCCACTCCGCAAAGAGATAGAATCTGCTTAAAAGAGAGCTTGCGAATATGGTGAATATAAAACGGAAGTAGAATCAGGCTTGCCACAACAAACCGCACACCAATGAACACTGGTCCTGGCATTTCTAATACCACCAGCTTAGATGCAATCCATCCGACCCCGGCTAACAGGGTGGCAAATAGGAGATACAATTCCCCACGCATCGCTTTCACGTTCATCATTTTATTCGGTCCAATAACGAATAAAGCAACCCGACTCTGCCAGGTTGCTTTTTATAAACATTCAACAGGATCAAGATACTATCTCAATACTCTGCTTCAAGCAGCTGTTTTTAGCCTGCGTATGCTGGGTAGTCTGTTAAGCCTTTTTCAGCACCACCAAACAGTGTATTTGGATCGTGCGCCGCTAGCGGGTAACCATTTTGAATACGAGCTGGTAAATCAGGGTTAGCAACGAATGGACGACCAAAACCAACCATGTCCGTTACACCTTCAGCCACCGCTTTTTCACCACGCTCGCTGTCGTATTTACCTGCGTAAATCAGTACACCATCATAAGCTTCACGAACAGCTGCTTTAAACGCTTTTGGCGTTTCAGGTGCATCGTCCCAGTCAACTTCTGCGATGTGTAAGTAAACAATCTTGTATAGGTTAAGTAGCGCTGCTGCCGCTGTGTACGTTTCAACTGGCGTTGCATCAACCGTACCATTCAATGAGGTAAACGGTGCAAGACGAACACCAACACGCTCAGCACCAATCGCTTCAACCATAGCTTCAACCACTTCACCTAAGAAGCGTAGGCGGTTCTCAATAGAGCCACCGTATTCGTCAGTACGGTTGTTTGCTTCTGAGTCGATGAACTGATTAATCAGGTAGCCATTTGCCGCGTGAAGTTCAATACCATCAAAGCCAGCATCAATCGCATTAAGTGCCGCTTGACGGTACTGTTCAACCACCTGTTTGATGTCTTCTTTAGTCATCTCACGAGGTTCAACAACGTCTACCAAACCCGGTTCATCAGTACCGTTGTCGATGAATACTTTTACATTTTCTGCTTTCAGTGCAGAAGATGAAATAGGTTGCTCACCGCCAATGTTATCTGGATGCGTCACGCGGCCTACGTGCCAAAGCTGCGCGAAGATTACACCGTCTTTTTCATGTACTGCGTCCGTTACCTTTTTCCAGCCAGCGATCTGCTCGTCAGAATAGATACCAGGTGTCCAAGCATAGCCCTGACCCATTGGTGAGATTTGTGTACCTTCAGCAATAATCAGGCCTGCAGTAGCACGTTGAGCGTAGTAAGTCGCCATCATATCGTTTGCTGAGTTACCAGGTTACGTTGCACGAGAACGTGTCATCGGAGGCATAACAATAAGGTTTTTAAGCTCGATATTACCAAGTTGAATTGGTTGAAATAGTGCATTTGTCCTTGTCATTTCCTCGATTAACCTAGTTGAATCAGTTCGATTTGGTAGCCGTCTGGGTCAGTAATAAATGCGATGTGCGTTGAACCACCTTTTACCGGGCCGGCTTCGCGAGTCACGTTGCCACCTAGCGACTTAATCTGGTCACATGCCGCGTAAATATCTCCCACACCCAATGCTAAATGGCCAAATGCGTTGCCCATTTCATACTCATTGGTATCCCAGTTATGCGTTAACTCGATAGTCGTTCCACCTTGCTCGTAACCAACAAAAACCAAGGTGTAGCGGTAATCGTTATTTACGTGGCGCTCAAGTTCTTTCATACCCAAAACTTTGGTGTAGAACTCAATAGACTTTTCTAAATCAGCAACTCGGATCATTGTGTGTAGGAATTTCATATTTCACCCTTTTTAGCCCAGTGACGCAGGCCGATATAATTGAAGTGGAGACCATCCACTTACCTGATGGGGTCAATATACGAGTTGGCTACAAACAAAGGAAATTATCATAACCTCTCAATGTAATAATTTTTTGTTATGAATAGTTGGTCTAAGAAAATATCAAAGTAGCAAGTAACGCTAGTATGAAGCCTTCCAGCTGTTCAACACCTTTGACATCTCTTCTACCGTATTAATAACCTGCTCTCGGAGCCACTTATGTGCGGGATCATTATTCTGTTTTTTTAGCCAGATCAGGTGATGAGGAATAGGCTGACAATCAAACGGAGGTTTGAAAATTTGTAAATCGAGGCGCTCTTTGAACTGAATCGCCATAGAAAGGGGGGCTACTGTAATGCAATCGGATTGACTGCACAGTAATAAATTGCTGAACAGAGAACTGCCATGGATCATGATCTTTCTCTGAGACAAATCCAGTGATGTGTAGTGATTGAGGCTTCTCACTTGTCGGCGCGTTCGATCAAGTACGGCATGCTTCTCACTCAAATACTGATCGAGAGTGAGCTCGCCTTTGATCCTAGGGTGGCCGTTTCTGCAAATAATCACCACCTCACTCTCGTATAGCTTCTCACTCATCGTGCTTGGGTGTTCTGGCAGTACAATATCGATCATCGCATCAAACTTTTGCGTTAACAGATCTTCGTGCACTTGATCGTCCGAGTCCGCTTGATCATACACCTCTAACGAGAGTCCTTGGTTTGGTAAGTCCAAGAACCGATTCAACAATAGCCATTGCAAGTGCTCTGGAATCGACACCGCGAACTTGCGCTCCGCTGTGATTTCATCAAACGTTGCCATGCCTTGGAAAACACCGTTGAGTTCTTGTATCGGCGCTTTGATCTGCTCGTACAGGCTTTGTGAATAGGCAGTGGGAATCACTCCTCGCCCCTTGCGCACAAACAACTCTTGATCAACTTCCTTCTTTAACCGCGCCAAGGAGGTACTTATTGTCGATTGGTTAGTATTCAAGTGATCGGCGGCTTTGCTCAGACTGCCCAGCTCCATCACCGCAGAAAATACAGCTAACAAGTTAAAATTCGGAATGTCGTTGCTCATGATTCTTTACTCAATAGGCGATAGATTGAATCATATTATCGTAAAACCGATAGAATAAAACGGCTAATTATCGCTCATTTGTCCAAACAAATAATGAAGCATCATGCGGTAAAGAGCAGAAATATAAGAACAACTTACTGTGACGAATAGCTGCCACATTCGTCAGATTGGGAATCCAACGCTATTCGTAGTGCCAGAATAGCTTAATCTACTCAAACCCCACCCTAGACTATTCGGAGTATCCAATATTTTTTTCAGACTTATTGATACTTTTATAACCGATTCTATGATCCAGGCTAATTTAGTAGACATATTTTATAAGCCGACTTTGAGCCCGTTCAAATAATTCCATTTGCCGTTTTAATGACCTATCAACCTATCGTAATTACGATAGTTCAATATCGTTATACTGGGTAGATAGCGCCCTTCACACTTCCTATTATTTCGCCAACAAATCAATTCTTAAGCGATATAGAAAACCTAAAAATGTGAAGATAACAGTGTTGCAAGCACCATGGACGACGGCGCAAAAAGCTACTGTAACAACCGAACTTCGCAATGGTTGACTCTAGTTTAAGAATGATTTCGCTCGGTGTTTTTAGCACTGTTTTCGCGAGAATGCGTTGTCTCTTTGGGCAAAGCGATTTTTAATTGTCATCTAATACTTTTGATTTCAGTCCGCGGTATCGCTCACTGGTATTCAACACCTCTTGCAGATGTCATCTAAAAGTCTTGTACCAAGACTGCACTTTCTCTCTCCTTATTATTTAGGTTGAGATATGAAAATTCTTAAAATTGTTCTGCAGAAAGTTTGGGCCGTCGTGATGGTTCTCGTCAAATTCTGCCTATTTATGGTCCTGATGTTTGCTGGTGCTTGGGCGCTTGCTCCTATGGGTACAATTCACTCCAAAGACATCGACCTTTCTCAGTTCAATAACCACCCGAACGAAATGATGATGAACTTCTTCCAAAGCGAGTACTTCTCCGGTTACTTGTTCTCCGTAACTATCGCGGTTGTATTCGCTGCTATCTACGGTATGTGGCAAATCCATGAGCTCGGTGTGCACAAGGCGAAAGAGCACAAAAGTGCCCATGTACAGATTGTATTTGCACTCTCGCTTTGTGGCTTATTCATTAACAAGACGTTCTGGGTTATCGCTCTAGTCATTGCTCTCGCTAACTGGAAACACATCGGTCAATCGATCAGTGATGTCATTCGCCGTGGTATTCAACCGAAGCTTCAAAAGTCCGATAGTGAACAAGCAGAAGAAACTAAGTCTGAGCAGACAGCAACTGGAAAAGAGGCCGCATAATGAAAGAGATGATGATCCCATACATTCTGATTGTATGGTCCCTGTTTGCGACTGGCGCACTAAAGAAGACAATTAAGAACTACACTTAGGCTGCGATTGGTGGCGTGGTAATTCTAGGCCTATTGGCAATTGTTTCTCGCCTGTGGGCTCCGGTAGATATGACCAAATCATCAACGGTAAAAGCGCCGCATGCAGTAATGTCACCGATCTTCGGCCAGCAAATTGATGAATTGTTCGTTAACCACAACCAATTGGTAAAGAAAGGCGACGTGATCTACACACTTGTCGATATCGACTCAGCAGCAGACAAAGCGAAGATCGAATCTTCAATCGTTCAGAAAGAGGGCAGATCAAACAGATGACGCGTGATTTAGAGCGTGCAGAAACGTCGCCTGAGATCTTCAATGCTCGTGATGTTGAAAAGTACCACTCAGATCTTCGCGTGATGCACGCAGAACTGGCTTCACTGAAAGCCGATTTACAGAAAGTGAATTGGGCGCAAGAGAAGAAAACAGTGCGAGCAGAGTTTGATGGGCAAGTATCGATTGTGAACATTGCTGAAGGCTCTGTCATGGGCAACATGCACCTGTACAACACCAGCAAAAAGTTCTTAGAGATGCGTATCTCAGACCAGACTTACGGTTACGTGCAAGTGGGCGATTTTGCGGAATTCTTTGTCGATGCATATCCGGGTCACGTGTTCCGTGCCAAAGTACACAGCTTTACGGCAGGTACTGGTGAATCAAGTATTTCACCACTGCAAGGCCCACAAAGTGTTGGTCAGCACGTCGCTCAAAACAGCAATGGTTTAGGTCGTACGGTAGTGCTAGAAATCTTTGAACCAGAAGGCTACAACATTCCTATCGGTGCCGCTGGCGCAGCTTGGATTTCAGCGGAGAAGCCGCATCCTTTCTGGGGCTTCATTGACGTGATTGGCGCAGCAACAGTTCGCCTACAATCTTACAAGTCTTACCTAGGTGCTTGGTAAAAAAATAACCTGTTAAGAATAAAAAAATACCCCGCTGATGCGGGGTATTTTATTAGTGCTGTGCTACAAAAATGGCAGTGGGATCAGTTCGAGACCGAGCACACCACTGATGCTCATCACCACCAGCAAAGAGACTTTAAAGACCGTCTTTGACCATTGGATGTAGTTGGCGCAATCCACCTTACGGAATGTCACCTTGGTCCATATAAAGCATACTGCTGCCGACACCGCTAGGTATTCGTACCCCGCTTCTCCGAGCAAGAACAGCCCAAGAGCAACCGCGCCAAAAGCAACCACGTACGCTTTCATATGTTTGTGAGCCTTATCGACACCCTCTTTTACCGGGAGTACAGGGATACCTGCATCTCGGTAGTCTTGAATGCGGAACATCGCAATCGCATACGAGTGCGGCATCTGCCATAAGCAGAACATGATAAACAGCAGTACCGCTTCGATACTCAAGTAGTTTGTCACGCCAAGGTAACCAACTAATGGCGGTACCGCACCAGAGATACTGCCTACGAGCGTGCCATACACCGAATTACGCTTGTACCACATGGTGTAGAAAAAGACGTAAAACACGTAGCCAAGCAACACCACCACCGCAGACATTGGATTAACGTATTGGAACAATAAAGCCGTACCAGCCAGCAACATGACTAACGCATAGATGAATGCGACGTCAGTATTGATGTTGCCCTGAACCAACTCTCGGTTCTGAGTGCGTTTCATTTTTTGATCAATATCGCGATCAAAAATGTTATTCACCACACAACCTGATGCAATCACAAGCCCCACACCCGCCAATGTTGTCAGTAACAACATCGCACTGGCTGGTTCTGTCTTTGCGGCAAGGAAAAACCCCGCCGCAACAGAAATCAGGTTGCCGAAAATGATGCCCGGTTTGGTAATAGACAAATAACTTTTCAGCATACCCTAGCCTACAACTTCATGTTGACGTTCATGTTGTAGATGATCCACACCGAGCCAGCGATAAGGATCAATACAACAATGGCAGTAAACATCAGTGATACTAAGTTCCACTGACCATCGGTTGTCTTCACTTCCATATGTAGGAAGTACTTAAAGTGTACAAAGATCTGCACTAGCGCACAGCCAAACAGAACGACGTAAGTCTCAGTACTTGGAAGCGCATGCGCCCACACAACATAGAACGGAATAATGGTCAGAATCAGTGATGCAACAAAGCCAATCACGTAATCTTTTGCGCCACTGTCTAGATGCTGTTCCATTACATCACCCCCATTAAGTACACGATGGTAAATACACAAATCCAAACGATATCTAGGAAGTGCCAGAACAAGCTCAAGCACTGAAAGCGCATCGACATGTTGTCGTTTAAGCCTTTGGTTGAAAGCTGGTGATACGCCACTGCCATCCAAATAAGACCAAACGTCACGTGAAGACCGTGTGTACCTACCAAGGTAAAGAACGCAGATAGGAACGCACTCTCTTGAGGACCATAACCTTCAGCAATCAAGTGATGGAATTCATACACTTCCATACAGATAAAGGCTAACCCCAGTAGAAACGTTACTTTTAGCCACTTTTTCAGACCAGCAACATTTTGGCGTTTCATTGCGATCATGCCAAAACCGAAAGTGATACTACTGAACAGCAGCATCATGGTTTCCACAAACACGAAAGGTAGTTCGAAGATGTCTTTGCCCGTTGGCCCTGCAATAGAGCCACTTTCTAACACGGCATAAGTCGCGAAAAGCGTGGCAAACAGCACACAGTCACTCATCAAGTAAACCCAGAAGCCAAACAGCTTGTTGCCCGCTGAGTCATGGTGATGATCATGCGAGTGTGCAAGATCGTAAGTGTGTGACGGAGTATTAGCTTGCATACGTCGTCTCCAAATCATCTTTATTTGTGTTGTTATCACCGTCAGCGCTGTTCTCACCCACTGACTGTTTTTTCGCTTCTGCTAACTGTGCACGTCGAGCCGCTTCAATCGCTTTGATCTCTTCTACTTCCACGTAGTAGTCAACATCGTCGTTGTAGCTGTGTTGAATACACGTCACGACAATACCAACTAGGCTTGCAGCCGCTAGCCACCAGATGTACCAGATCATTGCGAAACCAAATACCAACGACCATGCAGATACATAAATACCTGTCGGTGTGTTCTTCGGCATATGAATACGTTCGTATTCTTCTTCCTGAGTTGGATCGAACTCACCGCTTTGCTTTTGATACCAGAACGCATCTAGCTCATCGCCTTTTGGCAGTTTTGCAAAGTTGTAGAACGGCGGTGGTGAAGACGTTGCCCATTCAAAAGTACGTCCGCCCCACGGGTCACCAGTAAGATCGCGGTTTTGGTCACGGTCACGAACACTCACGAAGAACTGAACAAACTGACACACAACACCCATCGCAATCACACCAGTACCTGCAGCCGCAACCGCCAGTAGAGGTAAGAATTCAGGGTTAATATCTTGGCTCAAACGACGCGTCATGCCCATGAAACCAAGAGCGTAAAGCGGTAAGAACGCCATCAAGAAACCGATGATCCAGCAGTAGAAAGCACGTTTACCCCAAACTTCGTTCAGAGTGAAACCAGTCGCTTTCGGGAACCAGTAGCCAATTGCCGCAAAACAACCGAATACTACGCCACCGATGATCACGTTATGGAAGTGAGCAATTAGGAATACTGAGTTATGCAGAATGAAGTCTGCACCCGGTACTGCCATTAATACGCCCGTCATACCACCAACGGTGAAAGTGATAAGGAAACCAACAGTCCACAGCATAGGTGTTGTGAAACGGATGCGGCCTTTGTACATGGTGAACAGCCAGTTGAAAATCTTAACCCCGGTCGGGATAGAGATAATCATGGTTGCGATACCAAAGAAGGCATTCACATTCGCGCCAGAGCCCATGGTGAAGAAGTGGTGTAGCCAAACGACAAACGCAAGGATAGTGATTGCAACCGTTGCCCAAACCAGTGAGGTGTAACCAAATAGCTTTTTACGTGCGAACGTTGCTGTCACTTCAGAGAACACACCGAAGATAGGCAAGATTAGGATGTACACCTCTGGGTGTCCCCATGCCCAAATCAGGTTCACATACATCATCACGTTGCCACCAAGATCATTGGTGAAGAAGTGCGTGCCGATGTATCTATCCAGCGTCAGTAGCGCGATAGTTACCGTTAAGATCGGGAAAGAGATGATGATCAGAATGTTGGCACACAGAGACGCCCACGTGAACACAGGCATCTTCATCATTGGCATAGACGGAGTACGCATGCGCAGAATGGTCGCGAAGAAGTTCACACCCGTTAGCGTTGTACCGACACCAGATATTTGCAGCGCCCATATCCAATAATCGACCCCGACTCCAGGGCTTGCCTCAATACCAGACAGTGGCGGATAAGCTAGCCAACCTGTACGGCCGAATTCACCAAGGCCTAGTGACATATTGGTTAGGATCACGCCCACGACGAACAGCCAGAAACTCAGGTTGTTTAGGTAAGGGAACGCAACATCACGAGCACCAATTTGTAGCGGCACGATGATGTTCATCAAGCCAATAACCAGCGGCATCGCCACAAAGAAAATCATGATCACACCATGAGCGGTGAAGATCTGATCATAGTGATGCGGTGGTAAGTAACCGCTCTCGCCTGCCGCTGATAACAACTGCTGACTGCGCATCATTACCGCATCGGCAAAACCACGAATCAACATGATCATTGCAACGGCAATGTACATGAAGCCCAGTTTTTTGTGGTCTACTGAAGTAAACCATTCATTCCATAAGTATTGCCATTTCCCAGCTTTCGTTACCGCAGCAACAACAGCCAAACCAACCAGCGCAATCACCGCAAGTGTCACGACGATAATAGGTTCGTGGTAGGGAATGGACTCTAGAGTTAATCTTCCAAACATTACGATTATCCTTGGTTTTCCGGCAAACAGTTCATTGAACCAGGGTGCTGGGTCACAACATCAGTGAACAAAAATGGTGGGACACTAGAAAACAGCGTCACAGGTTCAGCGACACTTGGCGCAGCCAGTGAACGGAACTGCTCCCAATCTTCAATGCGATCAGGGCTTGCCTTCACCGTCTCCACCCAGTTTAAAAATGCCACTTGATCAGGCAGTGCTGATGCTGTGAATTTCATCTGAGAGAAACCTTCGCCACTGTAGTTCGACGCAAAACCTTTGAAGTCACCTTCGTGGTTTGCAATCAAGTTCAACTTGGTCACCATTCCCGGCATCGCGTAGATCTGCGAACCAAGACGCGGGATAAAGAACGCGTTCATGATGTTGTCTGAAGTCAGCCTAAACGTAACAGGAACATCTTTCGGGAATGCCACGTAGTTAACCGTTGCAATGTGTTGTTCCGGGTAGATAAACAGCCATTTCCAGTCCAGCGATACCACTTCAATCACCATTGGCTGTACATCACTTTCTAGAGGCTTAGATGGCTCCAGTTCGTGTGTTGAACGCCAAGTGATGGTCGCAAGAATCGCAATAATGATGATTGGAATCGTCCATACAACGATTTCAATCTTGGTCGAGTGCGCCCAGTCAGGTGCATACTCTTCCGTAGTATTGGTTTCGCGGTATCTATAAGCAAAGTAGACCGTCATTAGGATCACAGGGATAACGACAATCAGCATCAGGAGTAAAGCAGTAATAATCAGCTCTTTTTCCTGAACGCCAACACTACCTTTAGGGTCGAGCAATGCGGAGTTGCATCCTTCGAGCATCAGGGCAGTTGCCACCAAACCAATCCTCGACAGGTTTGCTCTCGATAAAATGCGTTTATATCTTGAAGCTTCCATTAACTTTCTCGATGGTTATCCAGTCTCAAATCGAACGTCCGAGTACTGGTTATCATGGTCATTAGAATATTTATGTGTTGAGCATGTGAAACGCTGCATCTCAAAGGGAAGCCGAATTGAGTCTAATTTTGCTTGGTGAAAACATTACCGCACGGTTAAAACCACACAAAAATTATGACTTAATTGTTACACTTTGAAATACATTGTTACATTCGGAGCATTATGGGGAGTTGGAATTGAAAGCTCACCCAGCAAACTTGAAAACTAACCTTCCAATTATGAAAGTAGAATGGCTGAAATGAGTCGAGAGAAAGGTGCACGAGATAAGCGTGCTACATCAGCAAAGCTAATTGTGAAAAGGAATCGCAAAGAAACAATGGACGAAGAGACAGGTAGTCAACGACCACCACAGCGATGAACTACATTAGAAATCGCGAATTAAACAAAGCGTGATCAAGTTCAAACTTATGAATTCACATACAAGTTTAATGGTATTCATAAATAAAATTGTTAGCACGAAGCATTCATTATCAATATGAATAATAAGCTTCATTTCATCACGATGATGGGTATCGAAATAGAAGGTTAATCAAGCCAAAGCCGAGTAAAAGGAGTCGTTTTGCCGTCAAAATACAGAGACAAGCACGCCCTTACTCTCCCACTTCGAGGAAAATAAGGGCGCTGATTTGTCAATTATGCAGCTTGTGGTGCCACGGTTTTGCGCTGTTTTTTAGTCATCAGGTGATAAACCACGGGCACGAAATAGAATGAGATAAGTGTGGTTAATACCGTACCGCCAACAATCGCGACCGCGAACGGAGGCCAAAAGCCACCACCAGCAATAATCAACGGCATAAAACCGCCAACGGTTGTAATCGTAGTTGAGCTGATATGACGAGTACACGACATCACCGCCTCTACGACCGCATCGACATTGCCTGATGAGGCTTGTTCATCCAGTTTCAACTCCGTCAAAATAACGATGGCTGCATTAATCGCTAGCCCGGCGATTCCAAGCATCGCTATGATCACCGTAAAACCAAATGGATAGCCGAAGATCCACACCGATAGCAACCCTAGCCCACCAGCCAGTGCCGCTACCATAAAGATGATGCTACTTAGCCTAAACGAGTTAAACGACATCACAACAACTAACACCATCAACACAACCACAACGGCGACATTCGAGATAAGACTATTTACCGAATGATCGCGCTCTGCCGACTCTCCGCCAAACTCGATGCTGTAGCCCGATGGAATTTCGTAACTTTCCAATCGGTGTTGGAACTCATTGAGCACGGTTTGCGGCAAGACGCCCGCTTCAATATAGCCCTCTATGGTGTTAACACGCTGCCCGTTACGACGAGTAATCGCACCACGACTGGTGGTCAGTTCAAGCTCAGCCAAAGTCGAAACATTAATGCCCGTCGAGTAGACCTCAGAACTGATTGGCAAACGGATATTGCTTAAATGCACTAGGTTTTCACGCGCTTCATCCGCAACACGAACACGAATCGGTACTGACTCACTGCCTTCAATCACAGAGCCACTTTCGCGACCAGTCAAGGTGTTTTGCAACATGCCAGCAAACTGATTCAGTGAAATGCCGTTGAGTTTTGCCGTGTCTTCATCAACCTTCAACCACACCTTAGGTGTACCCGGCTGCAAGGTTTCTCGCGTGTGAGTTACATGAGGAACACCCGCTAAGATCAATCGAACATCTTCACCAATCGCTTTCAAAGTATCGAGGTTTTCACCATAAACACGCAGCTCAACTGGCGCAGTAAAGGGAGGACCTTGGTTAAGCTTACGTACCAAGATTTGTGCTTCCGGTACCTCTTCATCCAACACCTTTTGCAACTCAGGAATCAACGCATTCGCCTGAGTAAAGTTTTCAGTTTTGACCATAGCTTGCGAGAAGTACGGAGCGTTGTTTTGCCTTGCCTGCAAGTTGTAATAGAAAGATGGGAAGTTAGCGCCCACTAGCCAATCAATACGCTCCACTTCTGGATAGCGATGAATAATGTCGTCTATTTTTTCCGAGGTATTTTTCGTCGCATAAATACTGGCTTGCGGCGGCATGTAAACCTGAATCTCAAACATGTCTCTGTCTGATGGCGGAAAGAATTGCTCAGTCAGTTGAGACATGCTCCAGTAGCCAGTAAACGGCACCAACAATACCAACACAATAGTGATGATTGGATGTGTGACACCAAAACGGACAGAAGATGAGAACCAACGTGTTAGAGCAGGAACTCTTAAGCCCGTCATGTACCAGTGATGTTGCCCCTTCTTGTCCACATCACTCAATTGTTTCGGCAGTAACCTTGTCGCTAAGCCAGCAATTAAGGTGTGCGAGATAATGTAAGAACCGATTAATGAGAAAGAAACGGTAATCGCAATACCACCAACAAATTCACCGGATGCACCCGGCATCAAAATAATCGGTGCAAACGCCAGAACCGTAGTCAAGGTTGAGCCAAGTAAGGGAACCCACAAGTGCTTCAGCGCATTCATGGTTGCTTCTGCCCTGTGTTGCCCTTTCAATCGATACGCCTGAATCGTATCAACCATCACCACTGCGTTATCGACCATGATCCCGAGCGCAACAATCAAGCCCGTGACTGACATCTGGTTGATTGGCACACCAGTCATTTTCATGATCGATAGCGTAAGCAGTGAAGTGAGTGGCAGCGAAATAGCCACTAATATTGCCGCACGGACACCCAAGGTCACGAACAATACAATCAAGATCAAACCGAAACCGATCATCAAGCTTTTACCTAAATCATCTAGGCGACTTTCGGTATAGCCCTGCTGATTGAACAGCACGGTGACATCGATATTACTTGGCAGCTCTTGTTGAAACTTGTCGATCAACGCATTAGCACGTGAAGTCCAGCTATCAACCCGAAGATCAGGGTGCATTCGCGCCGCGACGATCACACCCGGTTCACCATCAATAATGGCAATCTGATCTTGTGGGGTTTTCTCACCACGCTTTACCGAAGCAATGTCTTCCATGCGGATGATGTGACCATTGCTATCCGTCGCGATAGGGACTTGCTTAATACGTTCAATCGAATCGAGTTCCGATTCAATCTCTAAACCAAATCGAGAATACGCGCTAACCAGTTCACCTGCTGAGTTCTTAGCATCTGCCCCTTCTAGCGACTCTGCGATGTTTGAACTAGAGCGACCAAGCGCTGCAGCATCAGCAGTTCGCAGACTTATCTGGATTTCTTCTTGAGGCATCCCGTATTCATCAACGAACTCAGTGCCCGAAAGGGTTCTTAATCGCTTGGCTAACTCTTTGGCATAACGCCCTAGTGTTAAGCGGTCAGGCTCATCAGCACCAGACCAAGTCAAAGAAGCAATGGTAGTGAAAGCATAGGTATGCTCACTGTCGAGATCGGGAGAATGGGCACCCGCAGGTAAAATGGATTCGATATCAGACAGCTTGTCACGTGCTTGCGACCAAACGGGTTCGGGCTCGGTGATAGTGTCATCAAGCTCAAGCGTCACGATAGACACGCTCGGCCTTGAGGTTGATCTCACCAGTTTAACTTCACTCAGCTCACGAAGCTTATTCTCGATAACCTCTGTAACCAAAGTTTCCACTCGTTCGGCACTGGCGCCTGGAAAACTCGTCGTGATGTTCGCATAACGGTTGATGATCACCGGATCTTCTGCGCGCGGCAGCGTCATGAAGGCTGAAATGCCACTTACCATCAGCAGCGCGGTCATTAAGATCAGTAATCGGGTATTGGAAATAGTCTCTATGATTTTCATACTATTTCCTATTCAGCAGTAACGCTAGCTGGCTTCACAGTTTGACCTGGAACCAAGCGATGCAAACCACTCGCAATAACCTGCTCACCATCCTCAATCGCACCACTCACGTAAGCTTGTTGATTATTGGCAAACAGCACCTGAACACTTCTACGTTCAACCTTGTTACCATCGCCAATCACAAAGATATTCCACACACCGCGCAAGCCATCAATCAATCCAGTTAAAGGGACCCAGTAGCCTTGCTCCTCAACCTGTTCATCAAATTGAAGGTAGGCCAGTTGCCCTTCCAATACCGAAGATGGCTCGGGAAATAGGTAGCGTAATCCAACACTGCGAGACTGAGTGTCGACCATCGCGCCCGGATTCAATAGCTCTACTGCATAATCGTTACGTCCAACTCGGATACTAGGAGCAGAGAGTGAGGTGACCTTTTGCATTTGGTGGGCAGGAATACCAATAAAGGCTTCTTTGCCTTCCGATGCCAATAGAGTGAGCGTTGGATTACCGACATTGACCACATCGCCGAGCGAGACAAATCGAGTGGCGATGGTGCCTGAATAAGGAGCAAGAATCGTCGACTTCACTAGCTTGAGATCGTTACCTTTTACCGAAGCGTCAATGCGTAGCAAGTTCGCTTGTAATACACGTTGTTCACTGGTTAACGAATCGATTTCTGCTTCGGCACTGAAGCCTTTTGCTTTAAGTGAACGTTGACGCTTTAAGTTCGCAGCAACCAGGCTCAATTGCGCTTTCACTTCTTCAGCTTGCGCTTTCAATTGGCTCGATTCAGTCTTCAACAGCTGAGTATCTAACTTGATTAACGGCTGATCTTCTGTGACTGTGTCACCGACATCCACCAGAATCTCGTTAACTTTCCCCGCCAATTCAAAGCCGAGATTCGCCTGTTGGCCTGCTTTTACCACACCGACATATTCACGTTGTACTTCGTATGATGGAGAACGCTCTAGAGCGACAGTTTCTACCGTTAACACTGTAGAGCCAGCACTGTTCGATTCAGCAGTGCTCGCTGCATCGGAGGTTGTCTCTGCTTGTGTGCTTTCACCACACCCAACAAGAAGAGTCGACAACGCCACGGCTACTGCGCTTCCCTTCATCAATTTATACATACTCACTGTTCCTATGCGGTACTCAATTATGTTCTTTTTTTAGACTAACCAAACCAAACTAGACTGTCTAGTTTGATTATGTTAAAAATAAGTTTCATCGTTAGTGATTGATAAAACCATCACAAAAAGCATAATGCTAGCGCACAACGAGTTAGCACTAGGTAGCGAGAAATAAGCACGTGACGAAAATCATCAAGAGTGAACAGAAGAGATCGCAGATCTTAACCGCAGCAAGTAAGCTTTTCTCTGAACATGGCTTCAAGATCAACATGGATCAAATAGCCAAAGCAGCGAATGTTTCCAAGCAAACGGTCTACTCTCACTTTAAAAATAAAGACGTACTTTTTGAAACCTGCATGCAAACCAAATGTGCCGAGCGTGAACTGAGCCATTCAGCCTTTGATATGGACGCCACTTTGGAAGAAGAATTGGTGAAGTTTGGTGTGAAGTTTCAGGACTTACTGCTGGATGAACAGTCACGACAAACCTTTCAGAACGCGGTCAGTCAATCCAATACTCACCCAGAGATCGCTTCTATCTATTTAGAAAGCGGTCCTCAAAAAACGACAAAATTACTCGCCGATTACCTGCAATCGAAAATAGATTCTGGTGATCTTACTCTGTCGACGTCTAGCTCACCGATCATTGCAGCTCGTCAACTGCTGCTGATGTTTCATGGTAAGTCAGCCTATTGGTCGTTCTTCGGTCATGATAGCGGTGAATCCGATGAAGAAAGACTCAGCTACACGCGCGAATGCGTTGCACTTTTCTTGAATGGAAACCAGCCTCGCTAGTTGTCGCTCTATCTTTGAAAAAATGAAAAAGGCACAGAGAAATTCATCCTCTGTGCCTTAGCGTTTATAAGTCACTCTCACCAATAATAGCTATCGGTTTATTGGGTATGTTCCACTATGATCAGCTCATCGGTATTAAAACCACGCTCTTTCGACATCGCTTTAAACTTCTCCATCACTTCTGGTGCGACTTCAGGCGTTCTCGCTAGTAGCCATAAGTAATCAGTGTCTGGCCCAGAGACGAACGCGTATTGGTATCCTTCCTCTTCCAATTCAAACACCACATAGGCACCATAAAACGGACCGAAGAACGACACCTTTAAGTAACCTTGGTCGCTACCTTCAACAAAGTACGCTTTGCCTTCAGCCTCATTCCATTCGCCCTCTTCAGCCGAATAGCCGCGGTTAATCACTTTCACGCCGCCATCGTCGCGTAGGCTGTATTCAGCGCTCACATTACTTAAGCCGCGTTCAAACGAGTGGTCTAAACGAGCCACTTCGTACCATTTTCCTAAGTATCTATCCAATTCAAACTGCTGAACTGGCTTGACGGTTTCTGGCATGCCAACACATCCACCCAATAAAATCACACTCAGCAGCAATAGTATTTTCTTCATCCTAACCTCGACTTGTTTTAATCGTAATACGAGTAAGTCATTTGAGTCTTAACTTACGCCCTTGTTAATACGTGAACCCCATTAGCATGGTTCATATAACATTAAATTATTCAGACGTTTATGGACATCGTTTCGTTGATGAATAAATCAAAGCCGCTTCATTGACTCTCGATATTGAGTCGGAGTCACCTGCTTATAAGATTTGAACTGGCGATTGAAGTTAGCTTGGTTGTCATAACCGACTTTTTCCATGATCAGATTCACAGGCAGAGCTGTATTTAGCAGTAAATCACACGCCACATTTAATCTAATTTTCTTCAACCGCTGACTGAAGCTCTCGTTGTAGTGCTTTTGAAAAAGACGCCTGACGCTGCTTTCACTAACATACAAATGACTAGCTAAGTCATTTACTGAAATATCATGAATAAAATGATTCATCAGAAAGGCTTCGACCTTATCTAGTTTGTCGCTGACTTCGTCTTCTTCAACCGAGTTAAAAGTTGGGTTAATTAACTGCACGACTTCTTGGTCATCAATCAGCAGAGCAAACAGAGAGAATAGAGTCAGTAGCTGTTGATGAGGAGGCTGATCCATCACCTTAGCTAGCAGTTGTGTTGCCCTCTCTGCGGTATTAGGAGAAAACTGCAACCCTTTCTTTGAGTCTTCTAGTAGTGTACGTAACGGTTCAAGTTCACGACAGCATGCGATCAACGGCTCAATCCAATCTTTACGAAACCAAATTACATGGGTTTCGCAAATACGTGAGTCATCACTGCTCTCTTCCGAATAAATGGCATGAGGCAAATCTGGGCCAACCAAAATCATATGGTTATGGAACACATCGCTTTGGTGGTGGCCGACAAAGCTATGCCCCGAGAAGTGACGATGAATCGCTATCTCATATTCTTCATGTCGATGCCAACCGTAACTCTTGCTGCCTTCAACGATTTTCTTGTAACGCCATGACGCACCAATCCTTTGCGGCACCTTTTCTAAGTAACCTTTCATTACGACACTCTGTGACCCTCCAATACTGAAAGTATACCCATCAAACCATTTAAGTGAGCACTTTGACTGAAAAGTATTGGACATTGCGCTAACGGTACTCATCCAACTTTCTCCGCTAAATATACTGCAGGTGAACTTAATCAGGAGAGCAACTATGAACACTTTATTATTAAAAATACGCGATATGATTCATGCCACACGTCAGCAGTGGATCGGAGAAATCACCTACAGCCACAATATTGAAGGTGATCATACGTGGAAACTTTATGGCTATCACTCATACGCCGAGTACAAGAATGATTTGCTTAAAAGTTTGAAACAATAACCGTGATGAAAGGCATACCAAAGCCACAATACGCGGGGTGATCGCGGCTTTTGTTCATCATTCATGTAAAGTTTCACACTGACCACTCGCTTTCTATACTTATTAAACAGTGGAACATAGAAGACACAATAATGAACAACAAGCTTACTCTGCCACGCACTGCATTAGCCGCTTTAGTCACAACGTTAAGTGCTGTATCACCGGCCCTCGCACAAACCAAATCAACGGTGCAAAGCCAAGCGGCTGACCAGATCTTCATTAATGCCGATATATACGGGCATCGAGAGTCAGACTCTATCGTTACCCATAACGGCAAGATCATTTTTATTGGCGATCTCGAGCAAGCCAAAACGTTTCAAGGGCAGAATACCGACGTTATCGACTTAGGGAATGCTTTTGTTTTGCCAGGTTTCATAGACAACCACAACCATGTTTTCGAAGCGGCCTCAGAGCTGGGTGGCACCTGTGAACTCGATTCTGAAGCAACACTCGAAGAGCAAATCCCCTACTTAGAAGCCTGTAAGATCAATGCTGATTCAAATGGCAGAGGTTGGCTGATGGGGTATGGTTTTTCATTAGAATCCACAATCAACAGTGACTCCGAATACACGCCACTTGAGATCATCGACAGTATCTTCCCCGATCGACCAGTCGTGATCATGGAGCAGACTTCACATTCAATGTGGGTTAACTCCAAAGCACTAAAAATCGCCCGAATTAGTCCCCAATCACCAGACCCACAAGGCGGAGCATATTTAAAAGATCCTGCAAGCGGTAAGCTCAATGGCATCTTACTGGACAACGCAGGTGACCAAGTCATGGAAATGGCGTGGAACAGTCAAAGCGAGCTCTTCGAACAAAGCTACCAAGGCTTAATGTACGGTCTTGAAGAAGCGGCTGCTCACGGCATCACCACCATAGGTGACGGTAGAATGTATTGGAAACGCGGTTGGTATGACGTTTGGCTAGAAGCCGAGCAAAACCAAGATCTCACAGCGCGCGTCTCATTGCGTCCTTGGGTTTACCCTTCCATGACATTGCCTTCTCAATTGGAAGTGTTTGAGAAGATGTATTCCGATGACAAAAGTCGTCTATTGTTGGTCGATCAGGTGAAAATGTACAGCGATGGTATTTTTATCAATGGCACGGCAAAAACGCTCGCTCCTTACTTAGATACTTACTTACCAAGCTCTCCTAATGGCTTGAACTACATTCCACCAGCACAGATGAGACAGTGGTTAACGGCCCTAGAAAAAATCGGCTTTAGTGCCCACATACATGCCATTGGTGACGGCGCAGTTCGAGAATCTTTAGATGCCATCGAGAGCGTACGTGAGCAAGGTTCGCAAAAACCATACACGCTCACCCATGTGAATTGATCAATGATGAGGACGTTCCACGATTTAAACAACTCGGCGTAACCGCGGATTTCCAAGTTGGAGCAGACTACGTCGCGCAACATGATCACGAATGGGCTAATGCCTTCTTAGGTGCAAGACGCGCAAAAGCCATGATGAACCTCGACGCAATCCTCAAAACCGACGCCAATATCACGTTAAGCAGTGACTGGAACGTGCACGATATCAACCCACTTGTGGGTATTGCTAACAGCTTAATCATGGGTAAAACCGGTCTAACCGATATCTATACCGCCATCGACGCTTACACCCTCAACGCGGCTAAAAGTCTAGGGATTGATGATATTACGGGGACAATTGAAGTTGGGAAGTCTGCAGACTTCGCCATTCTAGATAAAGATATCACCACCTTGTCAGCAAGAGGCATCGCCAAGACTCAAGTGTTGATGACGGTATTGCGTGGCGATGTGATGTATCAAAATGGTGAATGGTTTTCACAATCAACAATAAGCAACATTATTCACTTCGAAGAAACAGTTGTTACATGTCATTTTCAGAATGTTAGTTTTCGCAACAGACAGATTAAATAAAGTAATTACAATGCCGCAACTTTTTACAAATAATGAAGCTACACATGAAGAAACATTTAATTTTACTTGCTGTGTTAACGTCTTTACCTGCTGCTGCGAATGACTTCTCTTCTATCTCATTTGGTGCTCAATATGGCATTGATGATGGCCTATCTGACTCAGTAATTGGGCATGCAGAAAGTAGCCTTGGTGGGTACGGTCGTTTATCTTGGAATTTCTATGACCATCTCTTTGCTGACTACAACATCAGTTATAGCTCATTTGATGGCCCTAGCTTTCAAAGCCAACATTTTTCAACAACAACCTATGCTTCAACAACTAAGCAAGATTTCGGCATTGGCTACTACTTCGAATTAGGCTCTTACTCACCTTATGTAAAAGTAAACAAGACATCATTTAAACAAAGCTACAAAGGTACAACCGGAAGCTTTACTCCTGGCACAAATGGTATAACACCACCTGACATATCTGATGCGAGCTACACCGCGGATGGTTATGGTTTAGAGCTAGGCTCATTCATTCATATGAGTGCGAATTGGACGCTGAAAGTTTTAGGTAGCATTAGTAAGCTTGAAGAGAGCGGTCAGGACATTGACTTATACGAAACGTATGCCATTTCAGATACGAAATTCGGCAGCAATTGGGCTTTTGAAGCAGCGCTTGGCTATCGAAAACTTAAAGCTCAAGGTGCCGACTTAGGCGAATTCATGCCACAAGTTGGTCTAAAATACGATTTTTAAATCTCTATTTGATAGTGGGTTTATAAATTGAATGCTTGATAGCCCAGAATTGTCACCATTCTAATGAAAACACGACTCTAAATTTTCTGTGACATATCTATAAGCACATAAAATTCTATAGACCTAAAGGGTTGGTATTTATTACCAACCCTTTTTTATTTAATACTAATTTAGAGTAATCAAATAAATATGGAGTCAGATTGTTAATATAAAATCTACTCAAACCTTTACACGATTAAATAGCGCTAAATTTAACAAGTCGCTCACTATAACCAAAGTTGGCCGGTGTGTGATTAACTTCCACTGTAATACTACCAGACAGTTCGCCATCAGCTTTATACACCGGGCAAGATGCAATATCGGATAAGTACGATTCTTCTGTTGGCGCGCTGAAGTAATAAATCTTTTGTAGATTACATTCACCAACCTTCATTCCCAACGCTTCAACTTCAGAACGCTGACGGTAGTAATGTGGTCCGATATCAAGAAGATACTCAGGACTATGTGTATAGATCTCGCTAGTGTAGCGCTCGGTAAACTCACTCTCTGCAATAAAGTGTTCATTTGCCATGCTGTAAAGCACATTCAGGTGCCAGTAGATCAACTCAGACTCATCACTGGTTGATGCGCCAGGCTTAGAGTAGACACACTGGATCTGACTATGAGGAACTTCCAAGCTCTGAGTCGCTTGGATATTCTTACGAGCTGAAAGTAGCGATGTGGTGTATGCGCAGAGAGATTAAAACTAGCCTCGTTCTATCCCTAAGGAACTGTTTTTATTAGATACTGACAACGATGTGACCAGAATGAGTATCGCAAAGGCTAGACACAAGTAAATTGGATATAGCGGATGGAGAGTTGCAGTAAACGCCAGCAACGACGCGACTCCATAGCCAAGTGTGTGAGACATCGAAATGAAGCCTGCGGCAGCACCCGGGGCTTCATTTTGTTTTTCAGTCGCAAATACCGTGTATGCAGGAACAAGCAGCGCAGCACCAATGGCCGTCAACATCATCGCACCACCAAACACCCAAATATCAGGTATCAGGTATCAGCAACACGATAAACCCAAGCACTAAACATAATGCGCCAAAGCGATACATAGTTGTGGGCGTCAATTTGCTTTTCTTAACCACCAAAACTTGAGTCGCAAAAGTAAACGCAGCATTAATGGTTAATAATACGCCAATCGCATCACTCACTTTTTCAGTTGACCAACTAGTAACAGCATAAATGATTGGCGAGAAGCTATATTGCGTTAATGCCACTGTCGCACAAAGCAACAACCCGCTCGACAAAAACACCCATAGCCCTTTTGGGGGCAGCCACGATGCGCTCTCTCGCTGTGCCTGCTTGGTAATGAGCATTGCCGGTTCAGGCAAGAAAATAGCTAAGACTAGCGCAACACACGGCAGTAGAATCATCAACATGAGCGGTGCGAAATAAGAAAATTTGAGTGCCACAATAGAGATGAGTGGGCCAATCAATCGACCAGCACTCAAACCGATACTCACCGATGTTATCGCCTGCAATCGGTTCTTCTCACCACACAACAATATTGCCCAGTGCTGACTTGCCGGCACCAAACCTGCGACCGTGCAGCCATATAGAATTCGTGCGATGACCAGCCCGATAAAACAGACAATGTACACGCGAGCACTATGGCTATCCGATTGAAAATAGGCGCTATTCATTGCAAACAGTGCCAATAACGCAAAGCTAACCGCCATTCCAGATAATGCCTGTAACACCACTTTCTTTGGGCCATGTTTATCACTGTACCTTCCCCAAAAAGGGGCGGAAGGCAAAAACAGCAAACTTCCAATCGCGATAAATACAGACCACGTAGGTAAGCTGAACGCAGAGTGTTCAACAAGAAACGGTAACGAGACAAGTAAACCGTTTTGTCCTATGCCCATCAACGCCGAAATCAGGCTAATAGCCACTAAATGAAATTTTTTATTTTGTATAACGGACATAATATCGAGGTTGATTAAGCTATTTTTGAAAGCAAGTGAGTGGGTAACAACATGAATAGCAGTAAACTAATTGATTTGGAGAATAATTATCATTTGTTTTTCATTATGTTACATTAACGGCTAGTAGCCCATAACTCAACTTCATATTTCACTATGTACAAACTTACCAATGCCTCGTTCGAAATCGACGGTAAGAAGATCCTCTCCCCTACCCAATTAACCTTTGAGCCAAAAAAGGTCACCACATTACTTGGTCATAATGGATGCGGTAAATCGACTCTCATGAAACTACTGAGTCGACAAAATGCCCCAACCCAGGGAGAAGTATTCTTCAACGAACAACTACTGTCTTCATACAGTAACCTAGAGTTTGCACATCAAGTCGCTTACCTACCGCAGCATCCACCTATCACTGATGGTGTCACCGTTCGTGAGTTAGTTTGCTTTGGTCGCTACCCTTGGAAAGGCGCATTTGGAAGATACAGCAAAGAAGACTACCAAATTGTCGATGAAGCTATTGAGAAAGTAGGCTTGAACGATTTCTCAGATAGATTCGTTGCAACCCTATCGGGTGGTGAGCGACAAAGAGCTTGGGTCGCCATGCTACTTGCCCAAAAAAGCCAATGTATTTTATTAGACGAACCAACATCGGCACTAGATGTTGCCCATCAACATGAGCTACTGTCTTTAATTCGAGAGCTTAACCAATCACTGGGTTTGACCGTGATTATGGTACTTCATGACGTCAATATGGCGGCAAAATTCAGTGACCATCTTATTGCTCTTCACTCCGGTGAAGTGGTCGCTTCTGGCTCTCCGAAAAAGTTGATGACACCGGAAACGCTGATGAAAATCTATGGCATGGAGCTGGCGCTATTCGACCACCCTGAAACAGGGCAACCAATCAGTTATATCCCTTAAATGATGAGGAATCTGTTATGAAAAAGTTGATGACGCTACTGTCTGTCTTATTCGTATTTAATGCTTACGCGCTAGAGAGCCCTCATGCATTAGAAATCACACACGAAATGGGAACCGCTTCTTTCGAAACAACCCCTAAAAAAGTTGTGGCTTTAGATTGGGTTCTGTCAGAAACGGTGCTCAGCCTTGGCGTTGAGCTAGAGGGCATTGCCGATGCCAAAGGTTATCAGCAATGGGTTGTGAAGCCAGAACTGAACCAAGGTGTCACCGATGTTGGTTCTCGACGCGAGCCTAACTTAGAACTATTAACGAAGTTGAAGCCTGATGTCATCCTAATTAGCGAACACATGGCTGCGGCTTATCACCAACTCAATAAAATTGCACCGGTGCTGGTTTATAGCGTTTACAGCCAAAAGAAGCAGCCGATTGAATCTGCTACAGCGATTACGTTATCGCTTGGTAAATTATTCGGCCAAAAACAAAGAGCCCAGCAAATTATTGCAGACACAAAGCAGCGACTTCATGACAACGGTGAAAAAATACAAGCAGCAGGCAATTCAGATAAGCCATTGATCTTTGCTCGTTTCATCAACGATAAAACTTTACGAATTCACAGCCAAGGTTCACTAGCGCAAGCGACCATTGAAGCGATGGGGCTAAAAAACGATTGGCAGGAACCGACCAACCTTTGGGGCTTTAGCACCACAGGTGTCGTGAGACTCGCGGAACATCAACAAGCAAACGTGATGCTTTTTGGTCCTTTGACTGAAAACAAAAAAAATCAACTCACTCAATCTGCACTTTGGCAGGCCATGGAATTCACCAGAACAGATTCAGTGTATGAGCTTCCGAGCATCTGGACCTTTGGAGGCCTTATCGCTGCGCAAAGATTTAGTGACCACATAACAAAGCTACTGACCCAAAAATGATAGCAACCACCAAGATTGAAGGTTCAGCAGTGGCAAGAACTCACGTTAAAGCAGTCGCCCTATCGGTTACGGCTGTTCTCCTTATCAGCTCGCTACTTCAGATAACCGCACCTTACTCGAAAGGCATTGGGTTGATTTGGGATACGCTCTTTCATTTTGATTCAGCGAACTACCAACACCTGATCACCCATCTCACTTATTTACCGAGACTTGCAGTTGCACTCCTTTGTGGTTTTGCACTAGCAGTCGCCGGCTGTGTGATGCAGTTTGTATTGCGTAACCCTATTGCTTCACCGACGACACTTGGTGTCGCTGCGGGCGCAGAGCTAGGTATGGTATTGGGTTTACTTTTAACCCCGACAAGTGTCGCTGTTCCTCTTTTTATCCCTGCTTTCATTGGTGGCTGCCTTGCTACGGGTTTAGTCTTTGCACTCAGCTCTACACGTGGGTTTTCGCCACTACATATGGTTCTAGCGGGTATGGTCGTGAGCCTATTTTTAGGATCACTCAACACCATGCTACTGATGCTGCATGAGCAACAGCTCACCAGTGTATTCGTATGGGGCGCAGGTGTGCTTAACCAAAATGATTGGTCTAGCGTTCAAGTTTTATTACCCCTGATTGCCATTCCAACTCTACTACTGCTCGTCCTGCAAAGGCCATTATCTGCATTGCAGTTTGGTGATAATGTTGCCACTTCGCTAGGCGTGAACATTAAGCAAATCAAACTGTTGTGTCTATCTCTCGCAATCTTTATCACCGCTGCGGTAGTCAGTGAGGTGGGCTTAATTGGCTTTGTGGGTATTGTTGCCCCAGCGATTGCAAGGCTACTAGGCGTTAGATCATTAGCTAAACAAATATTAACCAGTGGCTTGATCGGTAGTTTAATCCTGTTGATTGTCGATTTAGTGATTCAGCCATTCTCAGGTTTTGGTGGTGAGCTACTGCCAACGGGCGCAATGACGGCATTACTTGGCGCTCCATTTTTATTGTGGCTATTGCAACGTACTAAACTTCAGTCGGATCTTAAGAGCCGTAACGAGCATATTGAACAGTACAAGCGAGCTAATACGGCCAAAACCTTGATTGCTATGTCTTTAGTATTGGCGGTTACATGTTTGATTGCGCTCACTGTCGGTAAAAATCAATTCGGCTGGAGTATTGAGATTCATGAATCCTTATTTGAATTGCGCACGCCACGAGTACTGGTTGCACTATTAGCCGGTATTGGCCTCGCTTTCGCGGGCACCATTATTCAACGTATTTCAAATAACCCGATGGCGAGTCCGGAAGTGTTGGGCATAAGTTCAGGTGCTTCCCTAGCGCTGGTTCTCGGCACACTCTGGGGCAACTCGATTGGACGCGAAGAACAAATGCTGCTTGGTACACTTGGAGCAACATCTGTTACGGCTGTAGTTTGGTTGATGGGCAGAAAGCACAACTTCGCGCCAACGCAAACTCTGTTAACCGGTATCGCGCTAAGTGCTGGGCTTGATGCTTTGCTGCGTATTACGATGAGTTCAGGTAACGAAAATGCCACGGCGCTGCTGACTTGGTTATCGGGTTCAACGTATCTGGTTGCCACACAAGATGTTGTTTTACTTGCTGTTGGTGTGACAATGGTTGGTGCTATTTCCCTTTCACTACATCGCTGGATTGAGCTTATAAACCTGGGTGAAGTGACCACCAGCAGTTTGGGGATGAACACAACTACAGTTCGCTTAGCCTTGCTGTTATTGGTCGCAGCACTGACTACGCTGTGCACTATCGTTATTGGTCCTCTGAGCTTCATCGGACTATTAGCACCTCACATGGCCCGCTCGCTTCACCAATATAGAGCAATTCCGCAAATGCTGACAGCGGCATTGTTGGGCGCGAACATCATGGTCGCAGCGGACTGGATTGGTCGTACGTTGTGGTTCCCTTGGCAGTTCCCTGCAGGGCTACTTGCTTCTCTACTTGGAGGCGGCTACTTCCTTTACCTAATGAGAAAGTAACCTTTCAACAAGCCCCTTCACTTCGCTGAACTCCGAAGTGGAGGCTTATTTCAATTCTATCTTTATCTTTGTCTGTTCAATCCTTGTTTATCCCCTCAACCCTCTTTTATCCTCTCAGTCGGCATCGCTAATCCGGAATACTGGTAATTGTTTTTTGGTTGCAGAAACACAATAAATGGTATTCGAGCACTTTTATGTTTACCATGGTTCCAATAATCAACTGATTTGTCAGCCCTATGGACATAACGACAATTACAAAGCTCCAACAAGACTTGCTATTTAAAGTCATTGCTAGCTTAAAAACCGAAGACGCTAAAGCCGGTAGCAGCCTCAATGAATCTTCTTTGGCACAACAATTCGAAGTCTCAAGAAGCCCAATACGCGCCGTTTTAAAACATTTGTCGAGTCAGGGCATGACTAAGGTTGTTCCCTATAAAGGTTCGGTGCTTCAAATGGACGCGGCTGATATCAAGCTAGACGTACCGACAGGCGACGAACAGCCCCGCCAAGAACAACTGTACCTGAATATTTTAATGGACCTGTTCTTTGGGGAATTAAACAGTTCCTTCTCGGAAAAAGACTTACAAGAACGATATGAGGCTAATCGTGGCGAAATTCAAAATGTCACTCGTCTACTAGAAAGCGATGGTATTTTCCGCCGCAGCCCCGGCTATAAATGGCAACTTGATGGTGTTCTAAACACACTTGAAAGGCATACCGAGAGCTATCGATGCCGCTTGATCTTTGAACCGGCAGGACTACTTGAGCCGACATGGAACTTAAAGCGTAACGAACTAGAAGCATGCCGAGATCGCCATATCTACGCCATCAACAATCCAAAATCGACTTCCGCTAGTCAACTCTTCGCACTAAGTGTCGACTTTCATGAACTGCTCGCAGCCAGCTCCGGAAACCGCTTTTTGTTGGGGATGATGCAACAACAAAATCGTCTGCGTAAGGCTACTGATTTGGTCTCTATGCATATCCAATCTTCCGTGGTCAAGTCATGCCAGCGCCGCTTGGACATCATGGAACTGGTTCTGGCAGGCGACAATCAAAGTGCCTCAACACAGCTAGCCCAATTGCTCGAAAACGATATACGAGTAATGAATCGCACCTACAACAATGTCATGAACGTATCGCACGAACAACGAGAACAATTACTCAGCAGTATTTCAGGAAAAAACAACTAACCTAGGAGCAGCATAGTTTCATGCTGCTCGTCTCCTCCGCGTTAACTTTACGTCTTCTCTCGCCATCACGAAAAAATATAAATTGAATCAAGAAACTTAGGATAAAACGATAAAACCAGACATAAAGGCTGGGCTTGAACGATCCTACACAACAGACGTTATTGTTACATTTAAAAAATAATTTGCACTCCCATATTGTTTTTTCGCATCAAAAATACAATAATAATGATTCTTATTTAGACTGAGAGCTGAAACAGCAGTAATAACGACTCACCTATCCGATTCGTCATTACTCACCACTCTGTTGAGTCTGGATAAACACAATAAAAAATAGAGTCACCGCGCCAAAAGAAATGTGTGCAGCCTTTCATTGATAAATGCAGAGAAAAAAATGAAGACCGAAAAAGGAAGTTTCAAGCTTTCCACCGTCGCAATAGCAGTTGCGGCAGTAACCACAGTATTTACAGCCCAAGCTCAAGATCTAACCACTGAAGAAAAAATGGTGGTGGTTTCTAGCCGCACGCCTAAAGCCATCAGTGATATCCCTGGTACCGTTTGGTACATTAACTCAGAGACTATCGAGCAAGAATACCGCGGTGGCAAAAGCCTTGATGAGATTCTAGCTGCTACTATCCCTTCACTGGATGTAAGCAGTGGTGGTCGCACTCACGCTGGCCAAAACCTACGCGGTCGCAGCCTGATGGTAATGATTGATGGTATATCTCTACAATCAGTTCGATCAATAAGCCGTCAGTTAGACTCAATTGACCCATTCAACATCGACCGCATTGAAGTACTCTCTGGTGCAACATCAATTTACGGTGCCGGCGCTTCGGGTGGTGTTATCAATATCATTACTAAAAAAGCGTCTGGTGAAGAAGTCGAATTTGAATCATTTGTTAGTGGGACTTCAGGCTTTTCATCAAGCGAAGATTTTGACTACAAACTGGCTCAGTCAATAGCAGGTGGAAACGAGAAAATTCAGGGACGCGCATCGGTCGCTTACACCAAAACACAAGGCTATTTCGATGCAGATGGTGAGATGGTAACTCCAGATATGACTCAGGGTTCGACTCAGTTTAACGAGACCATTGACCTACTGAGTAACCTACAAATTAATGTTGCTGAAGGTCAACAACTACACTTGTTGGCTCAGTACTACAATAGCCAACAAGACACTCCTTACGGCCTTTACTTTGATAAAGATGGTAGCGGTAACTTCCAGTTTGTTGATGTGAGAGAGGGCTACTCAGCGGATCGAGAACAAGGCACAGAGCGTGTCATGTTAAGTGCGGCATACAGCAACAACAACTTCTTAAACCATCAGCTAATTGCTGAACTATCTTACCGTGCCGAAGAGCACACCTTCATGCCTTACACAGTTGATGGCAAGACAACTCTATCGACTAACTCCTCTCGCCAATCTACTGATATTTTTGCAATAAAAGCGGCACTTAATAGATCATTTGGCTCTTGGAATCTGACCTACGGTATCGACGGTTACATCGATAAATTTGATAGCGACAGAGCGAACTACGATCAAGCTACGACCGAAGCTACGGGAGGTTTAGTAAACGTCATCAGTGAAATGCAAGGTCGTTACCCGGGGATCGACACTCAATCTATCGCTGGCTTCATTCAAGCGGAATACAGCATTACTGATGATTGGTCAGTACAAACAGGTTATCGCTATCAGAAAATGGACATAGACGTGTCTGACTTCCAAGCGACCTCTAGTTCGGACTTCATTCCTGGTGGCTCAACAGATTACGCTGAAGGTTTGTTTAACTTTGGTACTATCTATCACCTAAATCCTACTTCTCAGATTTGGGCTAACTTCTCACAAGGTTTCGATATCCCTCAGCTATATCGCTTCTACGGCAAGAGCGCTACTCAAGATGTCGCCGCTTCTAAGCTAGATGGAATCAAAACCGACAGCTACGAATTGGGTTACCGTAACGATTTAGATAATATCTCACTACAATCTGCAATCTACTACTCGCACTCAAGCGCAACCGTTCAGTACGAAGATGACCTATCGATATCAGGTCTTGCAGAGCCTAAACGTGTCTACGGCGCGGAAGCTCAAATCAGCTACTGGGCAACAGACATGCTACAGCTTGGTCTATTAGGTCACTATGTTGTGACAGAAATTGAAACAGACACTGGCTGGGAAGATCACGAGGCGATGGAAGCGAGCACTTCTAAAGCGGGGGCTTGGGTTGGCTGGTACGACAATGACTATAGCCTGAAGCTACAAAGCCTAACTATGTTTGACTACAAAGATGCAGATCAACGTGAGCTAGATGGCTTCACAGTAGTTGATTTCACAGGTAGCTACCAGCTTCCAGTTGGTAATCTGGGCTTTGGTATTAAGAACCTGCTAAACGAAGATTACTACACAACCTGGAGCCAACGTGCTCAACACTGGTACACCGGTAGCGATGCGCTGTACCAATACAAAGGCCGTGGACGTACTTATACTCTGAACTATCAGGTTAAGTTCTAAAGTTCGCTGTAGTTTATTAACAATTACAGGGTTGGTATTTAGTACCAACCCTTTTTTTATTTAATACTAATTTAGAATAACTAAATAAATAGGAGTCAGATTGTTAATATAAAATCGATTTAAAAATGCCCAGGATTAAATAGCGTAAAATTGAACAAGTCTCTCACTATAGCCGAAATTAGCCGGTGTATGGTTAATTTCAACGGTGATATTACCAGACAATTCACCGTCAGCTTTATATACAGGGCAAGATGCAATATCAGATAAATATGACTCTTCTGTTGGCGCGCTGAAGTAATAAATTTTTTGTAGATTACATTCGCCGACCTTCATTCCCAACGCTTCAACTTCAGAACGCTGACGGTAGTAATGTGGACCAATATCAAGAAGGTACTCAGGGCTATGTGTATAGATCTCGCTAGTGTAGCGTTCGGTAAACTCACTATCCGCAATAAAGTGTCCACTTTCCATGCTATAAAGCACATTCAGGTGCCAGTAGATCAACTCAGACTCATCACTGGTTGATGCGCCTGGTTTAGAGTACACACACTGGATCTGACTATGAGGAACTTCAAGGCTCTGAGTCGCTTGGATATTATTACGCAGAGCCTTGATTCCACAGCGATGCATCGTGAAACCCTCTGTCTTCATCGACTCGGTAACTTGGTTGATAGACTGATATTGAACGTAAACCTCTTCCGGTGATTCGCCAGTAATAACATTAGTATTATCAGCATAAGCAAACGAACTAAGAGAGGAGATTACAGAGAATAAAGCTATTGTTTTTTTCATTGTTATTTTTCCTTTGTGATTGGCGGCAGGAAAATAACTCAGAAACCAAATATGCAACACAATACATATCAATATTTGTGATCTTGGTGGAAGCAATGATTGCTTTTATGAATATTAAAGATTGGCGTCGGGTATATTTTATATATCGAAGGTTAAATAACTTAATTTTAATATGGATATAAAGTTAGTGAGAGAAACTTAATAGAGACATGGCGTTTATTATTAATAATTTAGAATTTAAACAATCAAGAAATATTCAACTATCACTAACAACGATTCTTTTTATTCACTATTCTGTTTAATTATAAACCATAAGGCGAACCTAATAGGTTCGCCTTGATTATTCATATCGTAAGCTGATTTCACGACTATGATTGAGACTCTGACAATAAGAGAGATACGCCAGAAAAACTTCGGAACGCGTTGATCATGATGTAGAGATCTTCATCAGCCCTAGGCACCTCGCAGGTTTCAAAGTTGCCAGAGCGATAAGGTCGGCAATCGTAAGTACTTTTCGTTGGTTGCGTGCCAGAACGAATGTAGAGATCAGCGTCCCCTACTCCAGACTTCATAATAACATTCACCTTCGTAGTACGATTTGCTGCTTTGAGCACAAACAATTTCTGTTGTCCGGACGTCGCGGCGAGATCGCTAATCAAGTTTCCTAAAGTGACCTCAGGAATATCATTGTTCGGCTCACCGACTGAGCCACCTGGCAACGTATCACCAAAGTATGAAGACACGAGTGGCCAAATCTTACTGATTTTTACGCCTTGATTTTCACAACCTCCAAAATGATGCAGCGCAATCGCTTTGTTGTTGTCAGTACGCAAAACAGGTGAACCAGACGAACCGCCAATGGTGTCACAGAAATAACCAGTGTCGGTATTAGCACTTCGCCCACCAGTTGAAGCTACATCAATCTGACACATTCCGGAGCCATTTTGGTCACTTTCAATTGCAAGTTCTTTCGGCTTACCAGCTCCGTGTTGTGGGATGTAAATACCATCGCCAAAGATTGGCTCTTGGTCATCTAGGCCTAGATAACCAAACGACTCAATTTTTGAAAAATCATCAACAGTGAAAAGTGTGTAATCCAAATCATAATCAGTACTGAGTATCTTACTCCCCATGACTTTTACCGTAGTAGCCATAGAGCCATCACAAGTACGACGCTGATAGTTAAACCATACCTCTGTATTTCTCAGTTCTGATTCTGATGCGACACAGTGGTTATTGGTGAACATATGGTTATCTGGCCCCACACGCCAAGCGGTACATAAACTACGCCCATTAATAAGTAGCCTTGCAACCGGAGTTGTCCAAGCCACCTTATCTGGATGAGACTCTTCCCAGCAGGCTACGTCTCTGCGCTCATTAACACCACATGTCGATAACGTTGCCAATGCCTCTTCGTCTGCACTCTTGCCCGCCATGTAGTAATCTATCTCGAACTCAGCGTATTGGCCCTTTGAGTTTGGCACAACCTCAATCAACATGCGTTCACTTGAAATAGACTGAGCGAACCAATCTGTCTGGCTGTCACTATACTCAACCACTTCATCACTGGTGCTCGAACTCAAGCGCAATAGACTGCCCTTTGGTACGACAAGCGACTTGAAATGAAGCTTAATGAATGATGCCCCCACATGCTCTATTCGCTGTTTATATAGGTTGTCCGATGTCTCAATCAACGCTTGATGGGACAGTGGATACTCAACTTCATTGGCAATAACAGGTAATTCTGGCTGAACGAGGAGCCGGGGTTGCGCATTTACGAACGAAGAAAATAGACATGTTGTCGCTATCCCAAGGTTAGATAAGATTACTTTCATTGGATTTCCTATATCAATTTGTAGTGGTTCCCTCCACAAACATACGTGCTAACAACCAATATGACATAAAATGCATATATGTTTATTAGTAAAGAAATCTCAACACACAAAGTAAACTAGAATATTCAATAAGATAGACATCATCAGTATTGATTGACACCTCTCTGACTGTACAAATTTATGTGCTAGTTGAAGAAAAAATGAAACACGGAAAAGTCGCGTTGTTTGCTATTCTGAAGGTACAGTCGGCAGAGCTGCACGCTTGATGTACTTATTTAAAACGATAGATAAAGTCTCAAAGCTAACAAGCATAAAAATAGGCGCCTGACCTATAGAGCATAAAACCACCAAGCTCACTTCGTTATTGAGTAGCCACTGAAATCCAATGGGTAAAAGTTAAGCTGAACTTTCATTGCTGGTATATATCCTACCGGTCACCAACATAACAAACGATCAAGTAGAAATACCAAAATAACAAACGAACAAGGCTATAGCCTTGGAGAAATGAACTCGTGTGTGGCAGAAATACAAATAAAAAATGGAACGCTTACGTCCCATTTTATTTAGGTAAAGCCTTAGAAATCGAAATCCATCTTCACATAGTAGGTACGTCCTACTTCTGTTTCTTCGTACACTTGGTTTGATTGGTCCAAGCGCTCATCCGTTAAGTTAGTCACCCCAGCACGAAGTTTGAAGTTGTCATTAAACGCATACGAACCGCCCAATGACACGATGGTGTAAGGGTCTAGATCAGCATCAGAACCATCTTTTTGCTTGCCGGTATAATTCAAACCAGTAAAGAAAGCTAAATCACGAGTTGCCAACCAATTGAGATTTGCATTCGCCAACCATTCAGGGCTGTACGCCATATCTTTATCATCAACTTTGTTCACCGCATCGGTATACGTCGCATTTGCCGTAAACGACCAGCTTACGGAAAGCTCATAGCTACCCTCTAGTTCAATACCTTTGGTTTCGACTTTATCGACGTTCTCATACTGAATAATTGCGGAGGTACCATTGAAAAATGGAGTTAAGTCGCGGTCTATCAAGTTTTTCACATCATTATAGAAAGCCGTCGCCTGTACATACCCATCAAATCCTGAATACATCGCTGAAAATTCGTAAGTCTTCGAAGTCTGTGGCTTCAGCTCCGGATTTCCAACCAATGTACATCGACCACCACAACTGACTATTGAGAAATCTTCAGACGATTGAAAAAGCGTTGGCGACTTAAAGCCTTCACCATAACCACCTTTAAAGGTCACGTTATCGATGCCGTTGTAGACAAAATAAACTCGAGGGCTAAAGTCGTTACCAAATTGGTTATTGTGTGTAAGGCGACCACTTACGGTTGCGGTTAAATCATCCAAAACAAAGTACTCATCTTGAACATAAGCGGCACTTTGCGTTACTGAACGAGAGCTAGAATAATCACGCTCGTTCTCAACACTGGTATAAGACACTTGTGCCCCAAGTGACAAAATCTGGCTTTCAAACTGATCAACGACAAACCTAGCATCTACGGTGTGGTTGTCTTGGCTCAGTACCGCGGCATCTACCATTGGGTGAGAATTGTCTTCATCCACTTCAGAGGTTTCGTAGAAATAACTGGTATCTGATTCACCCCAATCCCAATTACGTATATGTCCTAGCGTGCCAGTTAGCTTTTCACCCTCATAATAGCTAGTTGCTAACCTGTTGGGGTTAATCAAGTAACGATTCTCTACACGGTCATCCTTTGAGTAAGAAAGATCAAAATAGATTTCGTCTTGCTCTGTCGCGTACCAATTCAAAGATCCACGAAATACATTTCTTTTTTGTTCCGTTTGAGGAGAAAAGCTTGCCCCAGCATCTTCCGGGAACCAAGCATTACGCTCACTAATATCGACTGTCGTGGTGTACGTCAGAACATCGGGAATGATCGACCCGCTGACGAACACATTGCCACTTTTGAGTTCGCCATCTGCATCAGACAATAACGCATTCGCTTTATTATCTTCTGGCATACTATAAGTCAGGCTTCCAGAAACATGAGTCTCTGTCGACGCATGCTTGAGAATCACGTTAACCACACCACCAATCGCTTCACTACCATATAGAGATGACATTGGGCCGCGCACCACTTCAATTCGCTCAATCGCGCTCATTGGAATGCTCGATAAATCAAACGACGCCCCACGAATCACTGTTTCGCTAGAGCTGATACGACGACCATTTATCAAAAACAGAGTGTAATTTCCGTTGGCTGAATTCTGGTTCTGCAAGCCACGAATTATGATTCTAGGCTCAGCACCCGTTGTTCTCGCCACATGCACACCCGCGACACTCTCAAGCGCGGTAGAGATATCGGTCGCAGGAAGCTTATCTATCTCTTCGCGCGTAATCACAGATATTGATGCAGGTGCATTTTTTATCGCCGTTTCCTACTGACTTGCGGTAACAACCATAGTTTCTGTGTGCTTTGCTTCACTAGCTTTAACTGATAGAGAGGCAAATCCAGCCAGCATGAGGGCCGCTGCTAATTTATTTTTTTGTATTTTTATGTGTTCCATTTCTTGGATATTTCCTTGGTCTTTACTTACTAAAAAGTGTTGTTAGTCCATCAGCGAGCAAAACGCGCCAACTGTAATAGTCATGACCACTCGCAGCACTTTTGAACGTAACGGGGTACCCTTTCTCTTTGAGGGTATTAAAAAGGATTTTATTGGTTTGATAGATGCTTGCATGCACCGGCTCAGTCTCAAAAACACCTGCATTGAGGTAGACCTGAATGTCTTTCTTACCGCTTGATGCGACCAGTTCACTCATCCAACTTTGTTTATCACTTGCGATACTCTTAGCGGTCTTTGGCTGCCACCAAAATGAACCAGACTGACTCAACACTTTTCCAAAACGTTGAGGGTGTTCCAACGCGATGAACATTGACGCTAATCCACCAAAGCTCGAACCAGACAACACTGTATTTTCAGCTGTGGGGCATATTGAGTGCGTACTACAAAGCCAAGGGATAAACTCATTAGCAAGCATGTCGGCAAACGCTTTATTCGGTGTCAGCTCTTTTGCTCGAAGGCTCGGTCTGGGCGGGTTAACAAACACCACTCTCATCGGAGGAATAGCTTTACTCGCAATTAAGTTATCCATCACCAGAGGCGTTGGGACTTTGTCGAGGTAAGGTTCACCATCAAACAAGATCAAAAGCGGTGATTTATCAGTTGTTGAGTAAACGCTATTTGGCTCATACAGACTGATTTGCCTTGCTTCAGCCTCAGAATTCCCCTGATAAAGAAAATGCGTTAACTGACCTTTGGGGTTGCCTTCTTCTGTTGCTACGCTATCGCTTGATGCATGTTTAAGCGTCAAGGTAGAAGCAGAGCCAAATATTCCAGTATCAGAGCCAAAGCTGGGCTCCAAATTTAATAGGTCTAGTGCTGCAGTCGCCAATACTGCTCTGCGTTGTTCTCGATTAGTATCACGAGCTAATTGAGGAACATTAGGCGCGATTCGATAGGATAGACGCGTTGAATCTGGAACTTCAAAAGAGCGAAACCAGATATCACTGCCTTCAATTTTGCTCATCTGTGCATGTCCACCATATGGCGCACCTAATAGCCGAACGTTGTTTGCATTTCCGCGAAATAAGAAAGTAACGAATGCTTTGTTGTTAAGTTGATACTCGACAAGCGGTGCTCCCTGAGACTCAATGATTTGCCAAAACTTTTTTTCAGCATCTTTTACACCGCCCTGAATATCAGCTGCAGTACGTGACAATGTTGGGCTTAGCATCGACACCTCTGGCGATAGATACTGATCCTTTTTCAGAGGCATAGGAGCAAGCTGCATTTCAGCCTTAGATACCTCAGTATCAGCACTCTTCATTTCAATTCGATAAGTGTCAGCTTGATCGACATACCAAAAAATCTCAGTCTCTCTCGCCTCATGATTCAGTAATTTTTTTATTGGATCGCCAGCGGAATTAAAAGCAATCACGTGTTCCATGTGGCTTTGGCTTCGGATAAAACCACGGTAGTAACCTGGTTCATTGATCTTTAAAAACGTGTCTTGCTGAGAGTGGAGCTCAATGCGCTGAGGCTTATTTGCTTCAACGATCATTGCCTGCGCACTTACTATTTGAGTGAACAGAGCGGTAACTAAAAAAATCCATTTCATGATAATCCAATTGCAGTTAATGATATTGATTATCATTTATGGTAATTTTCTTTTTTACTTGGGAACAGCAGATTGAGTTATCCAAAGTGACTGGATTGTTATGAAAATTGGCAGGAGCTTATGAATAATCGAATACCTTCACCTCTTAAGAAAAGTGCCCTCGTGCGCTGGGTAGGGAGTGAAGAAAATTTTCAGATGGTATCGGAGCAATATTCAGAAACAGTCCCTCTAATTGAAGGCAATGTGGATATTTGCAAGGTGCAAGAGAACTTTTCTCTGCACTGGGGAACTACGACAGAACTCAACGATCACCAAGTCATCTCGACGGCTCGTAAGGCTCTAATTTTAATAGTTTTAAAAGAAGGAAAACTCAATTTCGGCTACGACGATTCAAACTTCGTTATGGATTCAAAACATGGCTATCAAGCCTTGGTAGTCAATCTAGCAAAACCCGCAACCTTCCGACGAACTGTTCAAAAAGGCAACAAGGTTTCTAAATTAAAAGTACTCGTCCCGCACCATTGGATCCAAGAACGCATAGAATCTAGCAGCCGGATTGACGATTTCATTTCTCAACACTTATCCCATTTCGACTTGCAATCAAATCATCAATTACAAAAACTACTAGACAAGATCATCCAGTTACAAGATGGAAGCGACACATTTAAGAAGATTAAGCTAGAGGCATTGACGCACAGCTTGGTATTAGAAGTGTTCGAACAGTTGTCCAATAGTGATACCGCGTTAGAAGTCGGAGTTACAGAAACACAAACAGCGGCGACTGAAAGTGCAAAGCACTCGATTGATGAATTGATTAACTACATTGAGGAGAACCTCGACAAAGACTTATCAGTTAAGTCCTTGGCTGAATACGCGACCACTAGCGAGTCAAACCTTAGAAGAAAGTTCAAAGACGTGATTGGTTGCAGCATCAAAAGTTACATAAGACGTCGTCGGCTAGAAATGGCACGCAAGCACTTAGAACAAGGGTTGGTGTCAATCACTGAGGTAGCTTACCACGCAGGTTATCGACACCCTTCTAACTTCACCAGCGCTTATAAAAAAGCGTTTGGCTACCCACCAGCATTTTCAGTAAACAAACGAGATTGATTGCTCTAATAACTTGATGCACACAAATAAAAAATGTCCGAGGTATCAATAGAAAATGGAACGCTAGAGCGTTCCATTTTTAGCTATGAAGGGATCAGTCCATTCGGGTAATGAAGGTTTGTTCATCATCCACAAAAGCAACAAAACCTCCGTGATAGATAAACACTCGACCACGCCCTTCAACTAAGCAGGCAAGTTGTGGATTCAAATCTTCTTCATTATCCGGGCTTTGAAAAGTGCCGGTATCGGTGATAACGCCGCGAAGTGGAGGTAAGTATCCATAAGCACGCTTGGCTTGATCAATCAGGCTCAATTCGCTAGCGACAGAGAAGCAGCGAGGGATCCTGCCTGCATCTTCAATAAACATAGTTTTCAGTTCTTCAAAAGCGGTAATAACCAGCCAGTCGATGTCATTAACTTGATGGATAAACATAGAGTTTCTCGGTAATTCTGATGCAGGGATTCTATCACTATCTGAGGCTAAGAGGAGTAGAGATTGCGTTATCACAGAGGCACTCGATGCCTTTCTATCAATCTATTTAGAATACGCTCTTGTCGCACCTAAATTGGAGCCCTAAACGAAGGGGTTGGTATATCTACCAACCCTTGGAGTTTCAAAAACTAGTTCAGAATGAGGGATGATTAATGCTTGTACCTAAAGGTATTACTGTCATCAACAATCTCGATTCTAACAGGAACTGTGCCTTGCTTAACGTTGCCGATTTGTGCAAATGCTTTGTGTGAAAGGTCGATCACTCGGCCTTTTACGTACGGACCTCGGTCGTTAATTTTCACTTCGACAGATTTATTATTGGTAGTGTTAGTCACTCTCACGATCGTGCCAAAGGCTAAGGTTTTATGCGCTGCCGTGTAAGCATTCATATTATACGTCTCACCACTTGCAGTGAGCTTTCCATGGAACTTGTCACCATACCAAGAAGCTTTACCAGTCAAAGCATGTGACTTGGCATATTCCTTTGTTTTAGAACTGCCGACCGCCGACGTTGAGGTGCATCCGGCTAATATCATGAGAATAAGAGCGGTAAAAGTGATATGCAGTTTTTTCATGTAACTTGGGTGCGCTAATTTGTGCATTTTTCTCTGTTTTCGTTGTGTTTTGGTTCGCCATACAATGCTGAGTATAGTCGCGGTTCAGCAAAGGCTACCATCCGGTATGAATGCACCATGTTTTCATGAAGATCGCTTTCTCCAGTCATGTTCATGAAAGGTTTTATCGTCAAAACGTCAACTTTAACAAAACCTATCAAAGTACTGCGGCCTATCCATCAGTACTTTGAAAACAACAGGATCAATAACCCACCAAGCTCAAAAACGTTCAAAGCATCCTATGCACAAAAAACTATAAATAAGTTTTACAAGATTATCTTCAGAAACTAACGAACACAAAATACTTAAACCACGTACTTCTGAACAAAGAAATGCTTCTAAAGCTGCTTGTCCACATTGAATTTTTAATAAAAATAAGTGATATAAAAGCCGAGGTCTATTTTATCATCCAAGCATCTTCAAGCTGACCAACGATCGGCCAGTGATAAGTTTCAGCAATCGAATAAATTAGAGCTTGAGCGAGGTCTCTTCCATTATCAGAATTTGTCATAATCACAGCGCCTTGACCTGTGTTCGGTAGTCCAACTAGCCAACCTTGGTAACCCGAGTTCTGGCCCAGCTTCATAAAATGAAGGTTATCACCTTGGCCCTTCACTACAAAGCCTAATCCATAAGGTGTATTTTTCTGACGAGAAAGAGATTGCCTTGCAAGTAAAGGGCTAACGATTTGTTTATTAGACCCTCTATAAGCTTTATTAATTGATATGATAAACTTGCCAATATCAGTAGGTGTGCTCCAAAGGCCAGCAGCTGCATATTCAGGATAAACTCTCCACTGATATGGAAATGCCTTACCATCACTATCAGTTGCTTGAGCCGCGTTGGCTAAATTATCATATGTGGGTTGAGCATAACTTGAATTGAACATCGCAAGCGGCTCAAAAATAAACTTATTAGCAGCTCTCTGAGCAGTCATTTGACTGATATTCTCAGTAATTAACTGAACAACCTGATAGCCACCGCCCGAATACTCATACGCGGTGGTAGGCTTTTGTGTTAACACAACAGGCTTACTATTTGCAGGTTCTTTACCACCCAGAGTTTCGAGAAGACTCGGTATTGACTCTCCAGGAGAGTAGCCAAAATACCCACCAACACCCAAGCCAGATGACATACTCAATATTGTCCGTAAGGTCACATCATCATTTTGATGATTTTTAGGGTTTGGTATACGCCAATTTCCAAGAAATGGCTCGACATTGTCATCTAAATCAATGAGTCCACTATCAACTAAGCTTAAAGCAAGAATTGCAAAAATAGATTTTGATATTGATCCTGCTTGAAATAATGTGTTTACATCGACTTCTTTCGATCCACTACTATTTATGTAGCCTATTGCATCAGCTCTAGCGATCTCGTTGTTCTCTATAACCGCAAAGCTCACAGCTGGCACTTTATAAGAGGCCATGGCTGAAATAATACTGCTAGTATCTAATACAAACTCTTCTCTACTTGTAACACTTGAACCCTTCTCTAATATTTTTATATCTTTTCCAGTTGTAAGAGTCTCAGCGGGAACTAGAAACGAAAAAGTTACGCTAAAAAAAAGAAATATTGATACAAAAAGTCGATTATTAATCATCGAAAAACCTCGTAATACCTAAAGTGAGTAACTAGGCGTTTAATAAACGCTACATTCTTGACTAAAAGGCTTATTCGTAGTCAATTTGCGTACCAACGTATATCTTATATCTATCAACGATCTATAGTGATTTAAAAGTCAAATAAACAAAACGGATGGTAAAAAAAACCAAGTTATGGTGTAAAATACCTCATTAAATCACGAAGAAAGTAATTACTGCGCTCTCTGATTTCATTGGTAATTCTAAAATTAACAATATTTAATTATCTAACCAGCATAGGTAACTTAGTAACCGCTTGAATCGAATCTATGTGAGTTCAAGCTACAAAAAAGGATTGGTATCTCTACCAATCCTTTTTGGGGGTGTCTAGGTTTTCTGCCTTATCGAAGGTAGTAACACGATTACTCGTAATCTGTCGCGTACGTATCTTCGTATGAGTGAGAGTAGAACTCGAATAGGTTGCCAAACGGGTCTTCTAGGTAAACCATTTGCGCTTGTTTTAGTTCGTCTTCTGGGTGGTAACGGTGGATATCCATACGTACTTTACCGCCATACTCTTCAACGCGCTTGATAGCTGAATCAAATTGCTCTTTTGGAAGCTGCAGACAGAAGTGGAAAATGCCTAGGCGAGAAAAATCTACTTCGTGACGCTCTTGGCGGTCAACCATTTCGAACATCTCAACACCGATACCGTCTGAAGTTACTAGGTGAGCAATGTTGAAGCCTTTGAAGCCTTCACCAAATACAGCGATACACATACGGCCTATTGCTGATTCACGCTCCTCCATCACCTTAGTCTTGTTCATTACGACTCTTAGACCTAAAGCTTTAGTGTAAAACTCTACTGCTTTGTCCATGTCGCCTACCATGATGCCTACGTGATTCATTTTCATAACTTTCTCCAATTCGTTTTTATTCTGAGCTTTCGAAGCTTAGCTTCTGTATTTCGTTTCGATGAAGAGAGTATAGGTAGAGCTATTAATTAAATGAAATTATCATAATTTATATTAATAATAATTTTATATTATCAAAAAAAACCAATGAGATCCTAACCCACTTCAGAAACGCCAAATAAATACTCACACTATACATAGGCACTCACGCTAATAGAGATAAGCCTAATTTAGAGAACAACCTAACGAGCATAGTCACTCAAATTAGGTGTTGCCGACGTTTGGTAGCTTTTGTCGATAACTTTCTCCTTTCAAAGATAGGAATCACCTATTGAATCTATAGAAATGTCCGATTTCACTAATTTTCGGTGCGGATGCAATATATCTCCATCGACGCGGGATAGCGTTAAACACTATAAATTAGAAAGAGAGTCCAAACATGATCAACACAGAAATCAAACCATTCATCGCAACAGCATTCAAAAACGGCGAGTTCGTAGAAATCACTGAGCAAGACGTTAAAGGCAAGTGGGCAGTGTTCTTCTTCTACCCAGCAGACTTCACTTTCGTATGTCCAACTGAGCTAGTTGACCTACAAGAAAAATACGCAGAGCTTCAATCTCGCGGTGTAGAAGTTTACTCAGTATCAACTGACACTCACTTCTCTCACAAAGCATGGCACGATACTTCTGACAAAATCGGCACTATCGAATACTTCATGGTAGGCGACCAAACAGGCACTATCACAAACAACTTCAACGTAATGCGTGAAGGTCAAGGCCTAGCAGACCGTGCTACGTTCCTAATCGACCCAGAAGGCGTTATCCAAGCAATGGAAATCACTGCTGAAGGTATCGGTCGTGACGCTGAAGACCTACTACGTAAGGTTAAAGCAGCACAATACGTAGCGGCTAACCCAGGTGAAGTTTGCCCAGCTAAATGGAAAGAAGGCGAAGAGACTCTAGCACCATCTCTGGACCTAGTAGGTAAGATTTAATCTATGCCTATCTAAAAAGAACAAATCAAACGGTTCTACAGGCGCGCTTCGGCCTCCCTCCTAAAGGGCAGTTGCGCGCCCCCCTTTCAAAGCAGCAACACCACATTCAATTTGCCGACTTGCGCCCCCTTTTTATTTTCCTTTTTCAGCAAGAAGGTATTGGTCAATACCACGACACAGAATTTAAGAGCAGGCACGATTATGTTAGATCAAGCAATGAAGCAGCAGCTAAAAGCATACCTAGAAAACTTAAAAACCAATGTTCAGTTAGTACTGAGCCTAGATGACAGCGATACCGCACACAAACTCCAAGGCCTAGCAAATGACATTGCATCTTTAACCGATAAAATTGAAGTAACTCGCGATGATAGCGCAAGCACGCGTAGCCCTATCATGCAGGTAGTGAACCAAGAGAAAGGTACTGCGATCGGTTTCGCCGGTTTACCAATGGGTCACGAGTTCACGTCACTGGTACTGGCACTGCTTCATAGTGGTGGTCACCCTATCAAGCTTGAAGCTGACGTAATCGAGCAAATAAAAGAATTAGATCAAGAGCTTAATGTAGAGATTTTCATCTCACTATCGTGCCAAAATTGTCCAGAAGTGGTTCAGGCATTCAACATGATGTCAGCGATTAACCCGCTGATTAAGACCACTATGATTGATGGCGCAGCATTCCAAGAGGAAGTGAAGTCTCGCGATATCATGGCGGTACCAAGTGTATTCATTAATGGTGAACTATTCGGTCAAGGCCGTATGTCACTAGCTGAGATCCTTAATAAAGTAGACTCTGGCGCAGCGGAAAAGAACGCAACAAACCTAAACCAACAAGCACCATTTGACGTGTTAGTTGTGGGTGGTGGCCCTGCTGGTTCTTCAGCAGCTATCTACGCAGCACGTAAAGGCATTCGCACTGGTGTCGTTGCAGACCGCTTTGGTGGCCAAGTCATGGATACCATGGCAATTGAGAACTTTATCTCAGTTAAAGCGACAACGGGTCCTAAGCTAGTGGCTAGCCTAGAAGAGCACGTAAAAGAGTACGGTGTAGAAGTAATGACTGAGCAGCGTGCTGCCAACATAGTTGCTGCGGAAGACACAAAAGACGGCTACATCCACGTTGAATTAGAGAGTGGCGCAACACTGCGAGCTCGCTCTGTTATCACAAGTACAGGTGCACGCTGGCGTGAAATGAACGTTCCGGGTGAGCAAGAATACCGTAACAAAGGCGTGGCTTACTGCCCACACTGTGACGGTCCACTGTTCAAAGGTAAGAAAACGGCGGTTATCGGTGGCGGTAACTCAGGTATCGAAGCAGCTATCGACCTAGCAGGTATTGTGGAACATGTGACCGTGCTTGAATTTGCAGACACGTTACGCGCTGACCAAGTGCTTATCGATAAAGCAAACGCAACGCCAAACATCGAAATCATCAAAATGGCTCAAACGACACAAGTGTTGGGCGATGGAAACCGCGTAACGGGTCTGGAATACAAAGACCGCAACACTGAAGAGCTGAAACAGATTGAGCTTGCGGGTATCTTCGTTCAAATCGGTCTAATGCCGAACAGCGAATGGTTGAAAGGTTCGAAGGTTGAGCTTTCACCACGCGGTGAGATTGAGATTAACGCGCATGGCGCAACATCGATGAAAGGTGTGTTTGCAGCAGGCGATGTAACAACAGTACCTTACAAGCAGATCATCATTGCGATGGGTGAAGGTGCGAAAGCAAGTTTAGGTGCATTTGACCACCTAATTCGTAACCCAGCTCCAGTTAAAGAGGCTGAAACCGCTTAATCTTGTAATCAAATTTTCCTTAAGTGTCCTTGTTAACGTATCAGTTATGATTAACTTATTAGTGATGATTAACTGACTGTTTATCGTTAACGACTTTGTCGATATTTAGACACCACTCCTATGGATTTAGGAGTGGTTTTTTTCTTTGATAAAGACGCTCTACGCTGGTTGATAAAGCATAAAAGCAACCACTAACGCTAAGCTTCCACCCAAGCAGCGGTTAACCATCACCATTTGTTTTGGTGATTGCAGAAGGCGCTGCAACATAGTGCCGCAATACGCCCAAACCAACATACACAACACACCGGTCCCCACCATGATGGTGGTGATCGTCACCACTTGAATCAGGTAATCTGCCTGTGTGGTGATGAACTGAGAAAATACAGTCAGTGAAGCAATCCATCCTTTCGGGTTCAATACTTGAATCAAAACACCAGACATAAATCCTGAGCGATTCACCGACTCTTCTTGCTCAATTTCCATGTTGGCAATCGACCACGCCATAAACAGTAAATAAGCCGCCCCAAGGTACTTCATTACCGTGTAGATCTCTGGGTAGAGGGTAAACAGGCTCACCAATCCCGCGCTTGAACCCGCCAGTATGATGATAATGCCAAAAGCGTTACCAGAGACAAAAGGCAATGTTGCCGCAAATCCATATCGGCTTGATATCCCAAGCAATGCAATGTTTCCTGCTCCCGGTGTAATTCCAATCGATATTGAAAACAACAAGAACGCCAGCATTAATTGAGCGCTCATTCTTTTTCTCCTAGTAAATAAAACGTTATTGGGAGAAGAGTTTACCGATTCGAGTAGGAATTAAATTGCTATATGCGCTAGTATAAAATCAAATTTGAGCAGAATCCCTCTAAAAACACCATGAAAGTGAAAGAATCCACCAATGAAGTGCTAGATGATACAGATATTGCCATTCTTGGACATATCCAAAAAGATGGGCGCATGAGTAACAGCAAGCTTGCCGAGAAGGTCAACCTGAGTGAAACACCTTGCTGGCGTCGTTGGAAACGCATGGAAGAGACGGGCTATATTGATGGCTATACCGCGCAGCTTAATCGCAAAAAGCTAGGGCTTCATGTGGCAGGTTTTACCCTAGTGACACTCGGTAACCATGAGGTTGAAAACACCGAGCCTTTTGAAGAATTTGTCGCAGTGACAGACTGGATCACCATGTGTCACTGCATTGCAGGCGGTGCCGATTACATGATTCAGGTTTTGGCGAGAGATCTGGAAGAGTATTTTGAGCGAATCAGCTCAATTCGACGAGTGAAAGGTGTAAGCGCAATCCAATCTAACATTTCAGTCAAAGAGCTTAAAAACAGCTATCAACTTCCTCTTGAGGACTAGTTCACTTCTTCTGATAGCCTTTTTCTTTTAGCAAAACAAAAGCCCAACACCCTAGGTTTCTAAAACTTAGGGGCTGAGCTTTGTTTATTTAGTTTCTGGAAGTGAGTGTACGCTAATTCCCCACACCACCGGTATTGTCTGGCTGAGCTTCTGGCGTCTTAGGTGGCCACTCTTTGAAGGTCGCTAGGTGTTGCTGTACCGCCGCTTGAGCCGGGCCAAATGCCCACATTTTTTGTCCCATTCACTTCAAGTACATACCTGACTCTTCTGCTGCTCGCTCATAAGGGTCACGTCGCAAGTTAAACAGTAGCGGTGCATTTAACTCTTCTTTCGGACCGCTCCAACCATGATTCTGTACTACGAAGTGAGCTTTCCAATCACCGACTCGAACCGCTTGTAGCTTGTCACGTTCGTAGTAGTAAATCTCTTTACGATTCGATTAGCCTTTCTCCGTTAACATATCGACTTGGTTGTACCCATCAAGGTGTGCTTTAAAGCCATCGTAACCTTTCAGCATTTTCTCTTTCAGATCCGCAGGACCACCAGCAGCAACAAGTGTTGGCAAGCAGTCCATACCATCGAGGATGCCGTTACCCACACTGCCCGCAGGAATTTTACCCGGCCAGCTTACGAGAGCCGGAGCACGAACACCACCTTCCCACGTGGTACCTTTCTCACCGTGGTATGGTGTCATACCAACATCAGGCCATGTCATTATTTCAGGGCCATTATCAGCCGTGAAGATAATAATGGTGTTATCTGCTATGCCGAGCTCTTGCCATTTTTAAATAGCGAATAAGCAAAACAGAGAAAAACTAATCAAGAATCTAGCTGTTTACAGAGCTTGGGACCACGCACTCTTGCTTCATGATTTTAAGGCCAACATCGAGGGTTTCTGTCCATGCTTGTTCGACTTGCTCATTGTAATGAGGATCGTATTTCTTAACCGTATTGAGCAATGATTTAAACCACTCATTAAGCTCTTGCTCAGAGATATCCATTTCTAAATCTTTGTGCTGCTTTCCGAGTCGCTTTACGGAATTAAGCACACTGGGTAATCCAGCAGAATTGTAGATGAGGATGATGGAAGCCTTGAGCATCTTAGTTTGTTGCTCCAATCCTACTTTCTCAAAGCGTTCTGAAAACCTAGGGTTATGTTGGCAAAAGTCGGCCAAGAATGACTCTAAAAACGCTTGATCAATCCGGCAACGCTCAAAGCTCTCTTAAAATAGTTCGTTTGAAGTCATCTCGCCAATCCTTTGCAATAGCCTGTTTGGTTTGAACCACTAAGATGACTTAATTATACGCCACAGTGGCATAAAACGAACTGAAGCATATCATGAACTAAGGCATAAAGTGAGTTGCACAGATCTTGTTTCCATCAGGATCTCGCAAATACGCCATGTAAAGTCGGCGTTCATCCGACCCTCTCTCACCAGGCCCGTTTTCAATACTCGTACCGCCATTTTCTACACCAACACGATGCCACTCATCCACCGCTTCTGGTGAAGAGGCCAAAAAGCCAACCGTCATACCATTGCCGTGCGTTGCAGGCTGACCATCAATCGGTTTGGTTAAACCTAATACACCAGTTTGGCTAACGTAAACACAGCGCCCTTTAGGGTCAACGGAACCTTCACTGTAGCCAAGCACTTTCATGATTGGGTCATAAAAAGCCTTCGCGCGTTCAATATCTTCGGTACCGAGAAAAACATGGCTGAACATAACTAACCTCTTCTTTTATTGAAAGAACCACCTAAACTAGACCCTTAATTCCGCTTTGTCTAGACGAGATACCCCTACCACCACAGCTCTATCAAGTGATAACACATATAGAATTGAGTTCGATGTTCAGACGAAATGGAGGCTAATCAACAATACGCTGAGCACCCTGCCCTTGGTCATGGAGAATATCTTCTGGGTTCAATAGATGGCACTTTTGCATGCTCAGGCAGCCGCAGCCAATACAGCCTGTGAGGTTTTCTTGTAATGAACGGATCTGTGCCATCTTACTGTCGAGTTGCCCTTGCCATTTCTTTGCCACTCGCTCCCAATCGCGCTTGGTTGCAGTGTGGTTCATCGGCAAGCTAGACAGCTCTTCGGTGATCTCTTCTAGCGTGAAACCTATTGACTGAGCAACTTGAATAAGGGCAATTCGCCTCAACATCGCTGATTGATAACGTCGTTGATTACCATTGGTGCGGATAGAGGCAATCAATCCTTTGGTTTCATAAAAACGCAGAGCCGAAGGGGCAACACCACTACGTTCCGAGAGTTGACCAATCGTTAAATACACGATGTTTTTCATGTTGTTACTTCCCTTTTCCATGTCATTTAGTCATTCAAGTCCATTTACCAGTATAACTAAAGTTAAGTTTAAGTTTAGCCCTTTCGAATTAGCTTTTAATTATCATGTAAAAGCTGCTTATTCAGATCGTAAAAACAGCCGTCAAATGATGGCTGTTTTTCTTAGATGCATTGGATAGCTTATTCCGCTAGATCTTTTTCATGATCATCTTAAGGTTGTCGATCATCTTTAAGTTAGTCATCTCGCCCGTTTCCATATCGAAGTTATCGTAGAAACTTGGCACTGACATCGAACCTTTCACGTCAGCGTCAAAGTAAGGCGCTGAGTTCACTGCAGAAGACAGCACAGAGGTCGCGCCACCTGGACCCGGAGAGGTAGCGAGCATCACCACTGGCTTGCCTTGGTACACTTTCATATCGATGCGTGATGCCCAATCGAACACATTTTTAAAGGCCGCTGTGTATGAACCGTTGTACTCGGCAAAAGAGATGATCACAGTATCTGCTTCACCAATCTTGCTAAAAAAGCGCTGCGCGTGTTGATGAACGCCAGACTCTTTTTCTCTGTCTTCACTGTAAATAGGCATCTCGAAATCATTAAGATCGAGCACCTCTACTTGCGCTCCCTCAACTAAGCTTGCGGTGTACGCTGCCAATTGTTGGTTAATCGATGCTTTACTGTTGGTTGCGCCCATTGCTAATACTTTCATTGTTGATCCTTAAATTTGGTTAGAAACATTTCTCTAAAGTTTGAAAAGGCACATTTGGCGCTAAACCAAAGTACGTTTGTAATGCAGTAAGGTACGTAGGCTCGTCTTCAAGTAGCCATTCCTCGGTTGAGCCATCTTTGCTAATTTTAATTTTCTGGTTAAGCAGCGTGACAATCCCACCTTCAATCGGCAGTGCCGCAATACAGTTTGATGTAAAAATGGATTTCGGACTGTTTGAAGTGAAGAAGTTGCTCGACTCTAGGTCGTTGGCACCCACATACGTCATGTCTAGGCTGTACACGTTCATCCACTCTTCACCCTGCTTTATCTGCAGTAAGAAGCCATATCGTTCATCTTCGATAAAACGAAAAGTTTGTAAGTCATTAGACTGCTCAATATTGGTTTCAATAAGCAATGGAGCGCGAGGGGTAAAAGTGCCAAAACCCGCATCCACTAGCCACTGCTTGTCATCAATCGTCACCAATGTCACTCGATGGCTACGCCCTGTCGGCTCTCCCGCTAGATGTACTCGCCCCAGTAAAGCTCTCGCTTCAAAGCCCATATGAGTTAACATATTCAACAACAACCCATTAAGTTCTTGGCAATAACCCCCTCGCTGATTAACCACCAGCTTTTCATGCAATGCCTCTTGAGACAGTTGAATAGGCAACCCCTGAACCACATCAAAATTCTCGAACGGAATGGTTCGGTGTTGATGTTGATGGATCGCCTTTAGGCTTTCGATTGTGGTATCGCTTGGTTGAGATAAACCAATTCTTGAAAAATATTCCGTGACTTGACGCTGTTCCATACCTAACCCCTGATTTGTTTGTCACCTCATGATTGCCCTCTACTGAACTTGCCCCCCTTAGAAAGTAACAAGGTAATGGTTTGTTTTTTAGATTGAGAAGGATGATAAAACCTCAAGTTAACTTGAGGTAAAGTAATATTTTCAAAAACAGGAAATAATTTAAAAGTGCTTACAAAGCAATGGATTGGAATGGGTAAATGAATTGGAGTGGTTAATAGTTGAATGGAGAAAACAAGCACACTCAAAAACCCAGTGAATGTGCTTTATCGACGTGCTGTTTACTTAAGTGGATTGAGAGGACTAACACCGGAATAGGCAACGCCCGATAGTTCTGCCATCTCACGATTCCATGTAGCCAAATCGTGAGGGTTGAATTGATTCAGATGATCATGTCCACACGCTCTCGCCATCACTTGCATTAATTCGGTCGACGCCTCGAAGAAGTTTTTAAGCTGATTCGAAGCTTTCTCGACATTTAAACGCTGGCGTAAGTCGGCCTTTTGAGTCGCGATACCCGCCGGGCAATTATTAGTATTACACATTCTCGCTGCCACACATCCTATCGACTGCATGGCACTGTTCGAGATAGCGACACCATCTGCGCCAAGCGCCATCGCTTTTACAAAGTCCATCGGCACACGTAAACCACCCGTGATGATCAATGTAACTCGGTCACTGACGCCTTGTTTATCGAGATAAGCTCTAGCGCGAGCTAAAGCTGGAATCGTTGGCACACTGATATGGTCTCGGAACATTTCTGGTGCAGCGCCAGTACCGCCGCCTCGACCGTCTAAAATGATGTAATCGGCACTTGCATCCAATGCGAACTGAATGTCTTCTTCGATATGATTGGCACTTAGCTTGAAGCCAATTGGGATACCGCCTGTCACTTCACGCACGCGATCAGCGAATTTTTTAAAGTCCGCTGCGGTTTTTAGATCTTTAAAAGTAGGGGGAGAAATAGCCGCAGTGCCCGCTTCAATACCACGTACTTCCGCGATCTTACCGATATTCTTCACACCAGGCAGATGCCCGCCCGTTCCCGTTTTTGCGCCTTGCCCACCTTTAAAATGGAAGGCTTGAACGTTTTTGAGCTTGGCTTCATCGTAACCAAACTGAGCACTGGCTAGCTCATAAAAGTAACGAGAATTGGCGGCCTGTTCCTCGGGTAACATGCCGCCTTCCCCGGAGCAGATCCCGGTTCCTGCAAGTTCAGCTCCTGTCGCCAAAGACACTTTCGCCTCCTCAGATAGCGACCCAAAACTCATGTCCGATACAAACAGAGGAATATTGAGCTTCAATGGTTTTCTGGCGTTAGGGCCAATAATCAGTTCCGTTCCTACTGGCACGTTTTCCAATAAAGGCTTGGTGGCCATTTGCGCGACCATGACTTGAATGTCATCCCAGTGAGGCAAGAGGTGCCTAGGCACACCCATAGAAGTTATTGGCCCATGGTGCCCCACCTTGGACAAACCATCACGCGCTAACTGATGAATAAACTCCACGGTAGGCTCTTCTTTGGTTGCGGTTGCCGCAGGAGATAAATCAGGGGCTGCCGCTTGAATGTGAACTTCTGGGCCTTCTTGCCCAACTTGCTCCGCAGTGAACTGTTTATGAGTGCCATCGCAAAAAGGAAGATTGTTAGAATACTTACAGCGACACAGGTAAGCATCACCGTCCTCTTCGGCAACAAAGCTTTTCGGTTTGAACCCCGTACCGGCATGAGAACCGTCACAAAACGGTTGGTTTTTCGATTTCCCACAGGTACAGAAGTAATACTCCTCTCCCTTCGTCAGCTCTACTTTGATGGGTTTGTTATCCGCAATTACTGGACTCTTCATAGTTCGTTCACCTTTTCTTTCTTATGATTTGATGACTGAAGCGATGACTTGCTCACAAGAGTAAAGTAAAGGTGAGATACGCGGCTAATTCAATAAATGGCCTAATAGATAGAGTTCGTGAACCAACTCAATAGAAAGAAAAATGGCCGCCCAGTAGGCAGCCATTATGTGTGATAGCTTAGTAGAAACTTATGTATGTGGGATTAATCAAACAACTCAATGACCAATTTGTTATCTCGGATCACTAGATTCGGTTCTGATGACTTGATCAGCGACTCTTGCACCTTGTTGCTATCCAGTTTGTAAACTGGAGATTGAGACAAAGCAAAACCGATCATCGATACCGCTGGCTTAAGCAGCTTTTCGATCTCAGGAGATAGCTGCTGCTCCTTCTCTTCAAATCGCTCTAGACGCAACGACTTTAGGTACACTTCACCACTTTCCTTGTCATATTCAGGAATCGCGCTGAATTCTAAATCTAGGTCCAACCCCATATTCGGCATATTGAACACTTGAACTTTTGCATTGGTATTCGCCAACACGGACACGCGTTGTTCATCGGCTCGGCCAATTTGTACTTCTAGATCATCCACTGCCACTTGTGCGTACATCACGCTTTGTACACCTACCTCTTGTTCAAGCATGACTGAATCAGCAAGATATTCTGTCATCTCTTGCTCGGTAATGCTGTAGCTGACACAACCACTCAAGATGAGCGCGATACAGGCGATGATAAAGCGGTTAATTAGCTTGGTTGTCATGTAAATTCGACTCTTAATTTCTAATTGCATGGAACAGATGTTACCTCTAGATGATATCGTAAAACAGTCGTCACACTGACAGTGTCGGATATGTGGGCAGAATGATCCACCTAATCGACATTTGCGTATAGTTTGAAAATGGCAAAAATAGTAAAGAAATCAATGACTGAATTAACAATATTTTATGACGGAACGTGTCCACTGTGCGCTAAAGAAATGGCTGCGCTCGCTAAGTACGATATCAAGAACAAGATTCATACCATCGACATCTATAGTGACGGGTTTGCCAACTATCCTCAAATTGATGCGGATGCCGCGAACACAGTGCTGCATGCTCTTGATGAAAACGGAAGGCTACTACTTGGGTTAGATGTGACCTACCAAGCATGGAACCTAGTAGGAAAAGGTTGGCTTTATGCGCCATTGCGTTGGGCCATATTTAAGCCGATTGCAGACTGGTGCTACCTAAGGTTTGCCAAGAATCGATATAAGATCTCATTCTGGTTAACCGGACAATCACGTTGCAACGGAAACAGCTGTACCAAATAGTATCGAGTTAAGACATACCACTGGCGACTTTGTAGTAAACGATGCCAAACAGTGCAGCAAATACTAATACGGTAAGAGCGACTTTCAACCAAATAAACTTCATGCTTTGTCCTTTTCAATCGAGTTACTGATTCAGGCGACAAGTTATCACAACAATACATGAGGTTGTGTAATGATTGACAGAACTTTGCAGTCATACCAATCACAGTAAGTAGTTATTCTACAATCAAAAAATCTAACGATGTTATCGATATTTTTAACAAACTAGCGTGAACAGTAATTTACTAAGATTAGTATCAACCCTGATTCCCAGAGAGAACTTTTATGTCGGCAAAAGAGAGAAACCTTCCCACTCATCGACTTTCTAGATTTAGCAAGTTCGCCTCGCTGGCGACAAGAGTCGCAGGTAACGTGCTAACAGAAGGCACCAAGCAAATCGCACAGGGCAACAGGCCCAAGGCAAAAGACTTGTTGTTAACGCCACAGAACATTGCTCGCCTGACCGACCAACTTGCACACCTACGTGGCGCTGCAATGAAGCTGGGACAGATGCTTTCAATGGATGTGGGGGATGTCTTAGAACCGGAGTTAGCCGACATTCTTTCTCGCCTGCGCTCAGACGCTGACCCACTGCCAACAAAGCAGCTCAATCAAGTCTTAGATAGCTCACTTGGGAACGATTGGAAAACCGAGTTCCTTTCCTTCAACTTTAAACCGATTGCCAGTGCGTCCATCGGACAAGTTCATCAAGCCTACAGCGATGCCGGGGACAAACTCGCCGTCAAAGTCCAATACCCAGGGATTCGAAAAAGCATCGACAGTGATGTAGATAACGTGGGCACACTGCTCAACATTGTTGGTCTGATACCAAAATCGGTCGACTACAAAGGGTTGTTAGAGGAAGCAAAAAAGCAACTCCATGATGAAGCAGACTATGCTCGCGAGGCTGACTATGCGACCCGTTATTACAATGCATTAAAAGAACACTCACACTTCGTCGTGCCTCAGATCCATCCGCAAGTCTCTTCAGAATCCGTGCTCGCCATGGACTTCATTGAGGGCGTCTCAATAGAACAAATAGAAAGTTACGACCAAAGCACCCGTGACTTTGTAATGCACAGCTTGCTTGAGCTCCTATTCAGAGAGTTGTTCGACTTTAAGATGGTGCAAACCGACCCCAATTTCGCCAACTACCTATACGTTGAAAACACCCGACAAATTGGTTTGTTAGATTTCGGAGCAACCCGTGAGTACAGTGACCGCTTCAGCGAGGGTTATCGTTTGGCCTTTTCCTCTGTCATTAACAACGATGAGCAAGGCCTCAATCAAGCATTAGAGCAGATTGGATTCTTTAGCGAGACCATTCTTCCCGAACAACGCCAAGCGATTCTAAACCTAGTGAAGATGGCTTGTGAGCCGATGTTGGTAGACGAAGAGTACGACTTCAAAGCAAGTGGATTAGCACAAAGGCTTCGTGAAGCTGGAACCATTTTGAGCATGGAACAAGAGTATTGGCACACCCCTCCCGCCGATGCGCTGTTCTTACACCGGAAGATCGGAGGTATGTATTTACTCGCCGCTCGCCTCGGCGCGAAAGTGAATATCAGTCGCTTGGTCACTCCATATCTTATCTCAGAGAACAAATGTACAACTAAAAGCGCGAGTTAAAGAGACGGTAAATAATACGCAAAGTGATCATTTCATCGTGCTCAAGAGTAATAACCATTACGCCAACTAAAATGAGCCAACCCTATGAAATGTTCACTACTTTGCTCAACCATATTGATTACAAGCCTCACAAGCTCCATCGCGTTTGCAGCGAGCTGTCCCGAGATACTCAATGGTAAACAGAGGTTATTAAATTCGACCGAAGAAATTGCGCTGTGTGATGAGTTTCAAGGCAAAACTCTATTGGTGGTAAACACCGCTAGCCAATGTGGCTTCACTCCGCAGTTTGAGCAGCTCGAACAACTTCATCAAACCTACAAAGACCAAGACTTCACCGTGATCGGTTTCCCAAGTAATGATTTTCGCCAAGACAAGGGAAGCGAAGAGAAGACGGCAAAAGTCTGTTACCTCGACTACGGCGTGACCTTCCCTATGATGGCGCGAGCTTCACTGTCTGGTAGCAACGCCAACCCCGTGTTTACAGAGATACAACAGCAAGCGGGCGTAACGCCTAAGTGGAACTTTTACAAATTCTTGATCAGTAAAGAAGGTAAAGTCGTCGCCACCTTCCCTAGCTCCACATCACCAGTGAGCGCTACGCTCAAAAACGCGATCGAGCAGCAGCTATGAATACAGATTATATGGCAACAACTCAAACCCGTAACACCATGGCCAAACTGGGGTACATGGGATTAATTCCGTTTTTATTCGGTCTTCTCCTTTCGCTCACCGACAGCCAATTTATGGGGATAAGCGGTGAAACGCTCTTCATCACCTACAGCGTGGCAATTTTGAGCTTTCTTTCAGGGATTTTGTGGGCAAATGGAATAGAGAACTTTGAAAGCCAATCAAGCAACAAAGCGCTACTGCTAAGCAACGCGATTGTGCTCGTCGCTTGGCTGGCAGTATTACTTGGCGAACAAAAGGAACTGGTGACAACTCTGATTCTTATCCTTGGTTATATGGCGGTTTGGCGAGCTGAAAGGACGATGAGAGAAGAGAACCAGAGCCAAGGTCCCGACGGATACTTTGATATGAGAACTCAGCTCACCTCTAGTGTCGTGTTGATGCACGGTATCGTGATGCTGACCTAGAGCTACGAGACTGCCTTCGAAGTATGAGCCTTTGATTGACAACCGTTAACAACAATCTAGATGATGAGCTGCATCACTAACCTCGGCTCATCATCACCGAAATAGTTTTCTTCTTGTTTGATCGTAGAAAATCCCATTGATGCGTAGAGCGCGCAAGCGGATGTGTTATTTGGATCTACAGTGAGCAAAAGCTTAGCGTCTCGCGGCAACTACTCAACCGCCTGTTGCATCAGTTTCCGGCCAATTCCCATACCGCGATAATTCGGGTCTACCGCTAATGATAGGACCCAAAACTCATTCTGCATGTCCGTGGTTGTCGTTAAGACATAGCCCGCAATCTTTGAGTCTTGCTTAGCGACTAATAAGCCTTTTCCCCAGCAATCAAATGCCTGACGAATGAAAAATTGCGGATAGGCATGGTCACCAAACAAAGCATGTTCAAGCTGGTAAATTTCAGCCAGTTCCTGTTTTTCCGCACAGACAATATTCATAGATAGACCTTTATAGATTTGACTCCAACCTTGTTACAGCTGACCTTCCACGCTAGCTAACCAAGTTGGTAATTGATCTCTAAACCAGTGGATGTATTTCGAAGCTTCAGGGTTGTTACGCGAGACTAAAATATTCGTGACTTCGACAACGATCCAGCTTTTCGCGATGATCAATTGTTTTATTAAATCTTCTCGGGAAATCAGATTGTTATGAAGTAGATACTGGTCAACAATAAACTCATAGTCAGACAAAGTGCCCATCCGAGAAACGAGCGGTGCCAAATCGATAGCTGGGCTGCCATAACCAAAACGCTCCCAATCAAATAATACGAGCTCACCATTGTATCTTCTGCCCCAATTACCTTCGTTCGAATCACCCGAAAGCAAGGTGTTATGGTGAAACAAAACATCACTATGCTGCTGGATACGCAATAAGCTGTCTTGAGTCACTTGAGGTAAATTCAGAGACGTGAATGCAGCTTCAGTGTCACAGGTACTCCATCTATGCTCTTTCACTGCAAAACTCGGCGAGTATTGAGACTGATGAATACGAGATAGTTGCTGATACACCTCTGAAGTTGTTTGAAGCTCATTTAGTGTTAAAGAGTGAGGAATGTGCTCGATGAACAGAGTATCTCCTTCCACAGCCAACAATTTAGGACTGTGCACACCAGACAAATGCTGCGCAGCATGTTGGTAAAAAGAAATCTCAACTTCACCCGCCCCTTGCTTTCGAATACAAGGTACGCCGTTTCGATGTACAAGAGTGACCTTAGCCGAACCCATTTTAGATAGGTCTTTGTTGCTCATTGAATACCGTCCTCACACTGTCTATTACTAACTGTTCTAATTCCGAGAGTTACTGTCGACTAACCAGCAGATTAGCACCGGATAGAGCAAGAAAAACCGAGCACGCTTTGTTGAAACGCTTCGCCATTTGCGGCTTGGAGAACCAATTTCTGAGATATAAACCAAAGGCAGCGTAGATAGATATCGCGAGCAGCTCTAACACTAGGAATGTGCTACCTAGAATGAAGAACTGTGTGTTTACATTGACTGAAACATCAACAAATTGAGGCAGGAATGCGGTAAAGATGAGTATCGCTTTAGGGTTACCAGCTGCCAGTGCGAACTCTTGTTTAACTAGACCAAACCAGTTTTTATTGCGTTCGATGCCTACGATAGGGCTAACTTGAGAACGCCATAAATTAAACGCGATCCACAATAGATACATTGCGCCAAACAGCTTGATAAAAAAGAACAAGGTCTCAGAAGTATAAAGAACGACGGCCAAGCCAGACGCCGCCAACGCAATCATGCCAGAGAAAGCAACGATTCTGCCTAACCCTGCGATAAATGCAGCTTTAAAGCCATAGCAACGGGCATTATTCATAGACAAAAGATTATTTGGGCCAGGCGTCATGTTCAGCGCAAAGCACGCTGGAATAAACAGCAGCAACTTCCATATTTCCATTGGTATGTCCTAGTTTCAATATGCCAAGGCAATTGAATCATTAAAGTTAAAATGTCCCTTCATAATTAAAGTTTATCTTTTTAGCAAGCCATAAAAAGAGATACTGGTCGGCCATCCTCACTTTCAACTAATTCTCAAAGAATTTTTCATATTCTGGAGTTGATAGGTTTTCAGCAACGCCCATTTCACCCACAAAGTAGATTGCGCTGGTTATCGTATCTATTGTTGGGTTCGATTCGCGTTCAGGAAAATCCCCCGCAGAAGAAACTAATTGTGGTTCTGATATTGAATTACAGACAAGGCTGTTACAAACGCTGTGTTGCTTTTTCAAAGATGGGGGCTCTGGGGCATTAAAATGGTGAGACAATAAATCTTGGTTAACAAGCTCAGTAGAAGCATAAGACAGAGTTGAGCAAAACGCTGAAAGTACAATCCACTTATTCATATATCTTTCCATAGTAAGCATTCATTTAATTTATAAATACTATCTAATTTAGTCAATAATGAACAGTGTTTTATTTAGTTGGCGTGTGACTGTTTTTTCGGTATGAGCTTATCAAGTAGAGCCTGTGGAATAACGATCACCGAATATTTCACAAAGGCCACCAGCGTAATCAATGCAACAACGGTTCCTAAAACAAACTCATGGACATCGACCAGGAAAAGTCCTAGAACACGGTCACCAGCAATAGCGACAATGGCAATGCTGAGTGCAGTTATCCATCTACGATGATCATAAGGCAAACGCTCCATCGATTGGCTAACAAAATACAGAACCAGTAGCCTCAAAGTATAAATAGCACACAGAACCGCTATCACGCCCCACACTCCGTATATTGGGGTGATGGTAAAATAACCAATTGCTGCCAATACCGCACAGCCGCCTTGTATCCACATCTGAGATTGACTTGAGTTACCGCTGAAACAGCCTAAATTGAGGTAGTCGCCTGCACTTTTAATAACAGCGATAGCCAGCAATGCGACAACTATAACCCCAGCCTGATGATAACTGCTTGGTAAGATAAGAGAAATGAAGCCAGGGACAGTTAAGATCATCAAGCCCCCTAACACTATGGCTAGGTTAACTCCGATTAAGGCTCTGTCTGCACACATCTTGCTACCGCCAGGTTGCTGAAGCATGGCGACTCGGTTTGGAAACCACCAAAGCGCGTAAGGTTGCAGTAGCAATCCTAGAATTAACGCAAACTTACCACTAACCGCATAAATGGCTAGCTCCTCTACTCCAACAAAACTTGCCATCACCCAGCGATCTAGCCCGGTGATCATGTAAATGGATGCCCCGCCAACCAAGGTTGGTAACCCAAATTTCAAGATCTTTGCTGAATATTGAAAACAACCTAAACTGCCCATCTGCTGCCATTGATAACTCACCAGACAAAGCATCAATAGCAGACTAGAAGCAGCGGCAGAAATCAGCACGCCATCAATGCCATAACCCGCTTCGAGCAGGACAAACGTCATAATAGCCTGAACACCGGCTTTCAATACGTTGAGTTGGCAAAAACGTTTCGCCATGGCGTTCATTCGCATCAAAGTAAGAGGGATGGATATTGCCCCATCGAGCATCGTTGGAATGAGTAGAAGAACGATCTGATAAGGCTTGAATTCAACAGGCAACGTCAGCAGCAACAGAGGCATGCTAAGCGCAATAAGCACGCCACCAAGTAAACACACCACTAGGCTAAGCGTGAAGCAGTTAGATATCAGCTTTCGCTTTTCATCGCCTTGGGCGACGCCAACGTAACGATACATCGATTCAACAATACCGAAACTAAACAGGATCGTACCGATGTCCGCCAGTAAGACGATCGCTTCTAATGATCCATATTCTGCCAACGTCATTTTGTGAGTAATGTAAGGGATCATCACCAAAGAAATCCCTTTCATCATCAATATGCCAATAGCGTAATAGGCTGACTGTTTTAACGAACCCATACGAGTCACCGATCCCTTACCAAACAGGCTTTAGGAAACTCTTACAGTCACCTATCAAATGTCGCAATGTACGTTTTTGAGGAGCCATCACCAAAGAGCGGAAACTGTAGACAATAGCCTGTCTATTCTGTTGTAAGCCTCGATAATAGTCTGCATAGCCCTCTAATATTCTGGCCTTTGCAACTTTAAAACTAGACTGAGATAAATTCCATCGCTGGCTGTTATTTTGATAACGCTGAAGAATGGTCTCTATAGAAGCTAGGTTTCTGAGCTTGAGGTCTTCAGTTTGAGTCACAGATGTTGTTCTCATTAAGTAACCCACCTCAACAGAGTTCAACACACCAATCTGATGGTTTTCGCTCATTCGAAGCCACAACTCCCAATCTTCACCATACTTGATGTCTGCATTAAAGCTATCGGTTTGCGAAAACACATCGGCTTTCACCATGACGGTTGACGTACCAATCACATTGTTTTCAATGATGAACTCTAGTGGGTTATCGATGTTGATGAACTGCTCTTCTCGATTTTGAAATTGCGACCAATAGCTAAAGCAATCAACGATGACTTCATAGTCTTCTGTTAGGTGCTCGTAGTTAGTGAAACTCATTGCCATTTCAGGGTATCGTTGGTGGAACTCGAGTTGGCGCTCAATTTTTTCAGGGAACCAAAAATCATCTGCGTCTAAAAAGGCGATAAACTCCCCTGTTGCTTTCTCTATACCCAGGTTTCTTGCTTGTGGTGCCCCGACTCCCAAGGTTGATAACTTAACGATCCGGTGATCTTGAATCGACGCGAGATAAGTCGAGGTTCCATCATTGCTATTATCATCGATAATGATCAATTCGATATCTTGGTGGGTCTGCTTAAGCACGCTACCAATGGCCTTTGGTAGATAGCCCAAACAGTTGTAGGTAGGGATAACAACACTTACTTTAGCCATAAAGACGCTCTCACATTTGTACGTTGTACAGCTTGTACTGCATGTTCTGTGCCGTATTCCATGACCTACTGGATCGCTTTCATATCAGCCACCTATGTGCCCTTTTGCAAAATGACAAATAGCATTGAAGCATGCTCAATTCGAAATTGATTTCCATTTTGAGAAAAACAGGGTTAACCGTCATATAAGATCAAGAAAAGCATCAAAAAGCCTCTCCCAAAAGAGCTTTAATCTTGGTTCGCATCTTGCTTAGTTAGCTGTAGTGACCTTCGTCAAGGGAGAGAAAAATGAAGAAAGTAGCGTTCATTGCGCCGACATACCCGGTACTTAGCGAAACTTTTATCCAAACGGAAGTGGAATCCTTGAAAGCTTGTGGACACGACGTCTGCGTAATGACATTCAAAATTGAAAGCAGCGAAAAATCGTTCGACTACGATATTGTTAAAATCGGCCAAGATGTTCGTATGGGCAAAATAACCCGCATTAATTGGTTAGGATTTGTCAAAGCACTGTCATTTGTCTCAAGACAAAACAGCATGCCCAAGAAGTCTCTTTTCGGGTATGGGTTTAAGCTAGCTTTACAACTTGCAGAAAAAGACATTGACCACGTACATGCGCACTTCTGCCAACACACTACTGCACATGCCATTGTCGCTGCCAAGCTGCTTAACATTACCTGCTCATTTGTCGCTCATGGGCATGATGTTTACGAGTTTGCTTATGACATTGAACACAAAATATCTTCAAGTGATTTCGTGATTGCTGTGTGCAAAGACATGCTTAACGACTTCAACCACATGGCGAAAGGGAACATTAAATTGTTGCACTGTGGTGTGAACACCAAACAGTTTAAGCTACAACCTAAAAACGACACCAAGCTCCTACGCCTAATCTTTCTCGGTCGACTGGTTGAACAAAAAGGCGTTCATCACTTAATCGACGCACTCGAGCCTATTGCTGGGCCACTCAACATCCATTTAGATATCGTCGGCACGGGGGATTTAGAGGCGCAATTAAAAATGCAGGTCAATCATCAAAATCTGACTCGCAACGTTACTTTCCACGGGGCTCAAACACACGAATGGGTGAAAAAGAATTTGCCCAAGTACGACACTTTAGTAGCGCCGTTCTGTTTTTCAGAAACAGGCTGCGTCGATACCGGCCCCTTAGTTCTGAAAGAGGCCATGGCGGTTGGCGTACCCGTGATCACCACAAACATCATGGGCTGCAAAGAGATTGTCACTCCAGAGACTGGCTTTTTAGTGAATGAGAAAAGCGTAGAGGAATTAAGAGAAACCATCGAGCGGCTGGCTCAGCTAAGCAGTGACGAGAGAGCAGAAATGGGGATGAGAGCCAGAGCACGAGTTGAGACTATGTTTAACTCTCTCAAGCAAGCCCAGCAGTTGTCTAACTGGATAGAGAACCCAGCTTAGGGTCAGCTAAAGCTGTCGAGTAGAATAGAAAATAAAACAAAGCGTTACATTGCTCAAAGCGGTAACGCTCTAGATAGTTCGTACTCTCACGAGCAGTGCTTGTTAACCCGCGCGCAATGCTAAGATCTCTGCAAGATCGTCCGTTTCGGTATAACGGCTCAAACCTTGCTCTTTCGAAGAGATCGCCACAATAGACATTCGGTCAGCAAGCTCATTGCCCTCAATACCGACGTGACCGTTCACATGGTAGATAGTGATTTGAGAAGCGAGCTCTTGATAAAGTGCGTAAGCGGCTTTAATGATATCGAGGTTTTTTATCTCACCACCAGATTTAGTCCAGCCCTTTTTCTCCCAGCCTGATGCCCACTTAGTAATGCAGTCTATCGAATATTTTGAGTCGCTATAAATCGCCACAGACAGCCCAGCTTTCAGCTTCTCTTTCGCGAGAATAAAGGCCTGTTCTAAACCTTGTAGCTCAGCAGTATTATTAGTCCCCATCGGTTGGTACAAGCCATACCATAGCTCAGTGAGATCATTATTCAAATAAACCGCTAAACCCGTTCCCGCTTCGCCTGGGTTAGGCTCACATGCACCATCAGTAAAGATTTTAATATCAAATGGCATGTCAGTAATTTGCTGCTGAGAAAGAGGTGGAGTCTTTGACTTGTTTGCACCACTGGACTTCTGAAATGCAGACTTAGAACCTGAGGTAGACTTAGTCGCAAAAGACGAGCTACCACCAAAGGCAGATTCAGCTTCTCCCAGTGTTGGAAACGATTTATATCTCGCGCCCGCAAAACCATCGACCTGCGCTTTACACTCATTCCAAGTGGTAAAGATACCCGGTTTACGACCTTTCCAAACCACATAATATTTCTTAGCCAAATTAACTCCTTACCAAAAACTGACAACACAAACAGTGAAGCAATACATTAGAAGTCACCAAGCCACGTCTTGCAAGGTCAATCACTCAAAAACGGGTCTAAAGAAGCTGCGCTCATAACTCACAATACAGTCAACTTCATCCGCATATTCAAAAGCTCGAATACACTCCGGGTCTTTTAAGGATAAGGTTCGATACTCTTCATAGGCCGCTAAACTATCAAACGAAAACAGTGCCATCGCAATATTGTTCGCGCCTTCAGATGGTAGAAAGTAGCCATTGTGCTGACCGCCAAATTTAGCCACCAAAGGAATCCACATTTTTGCGTAGTTCTCAAACTCCTTAATCTTTTTAGGATCAATTACATATCGAACATAACAAGTAATCATATATCGCCCTCAAATAACAAATAACAAATAACAAACCAAATTTAGATTGGCCATCAAGAGAATAAGAAATCAATCGCCACAAGGTTGTAGATCAAGAACACCGCCATACTGACACCAATGGTTAGCAGTACATTTCCTGTTTTCCATATCAGCAAACCTGTTACAAGAGCCCCGATTAAATACGGGTTTTCAAAACTTGGCCAAAATGTCTGCTCTGGGGCAAACACAATCGGCTCCCAGATCGCAGTCAGTACCGCAGGGCTCGAATAACGTAATAAACGTCGCGCCGTTTGGTTGAGTCGAAGCGGAATCGCTGGCTCTAGAAATAAGTATCGGCTAAAAAACACAATCGCTGTCATCAGTAATATCGTTAACCAGATCATCTCTATTTTCCTTCCATGATTGGCTTTTTGCCGTTATTGCGTTCTTGAAATGACTCACTGAAAAAGCCCGCTAACATGCCAGCAATTGCTGCAATCATGAGCCCGCCTTCAACGTTATTCACCGACATAGCAACCGAAGTCACCAATGAAACCAACACGCACACCACAACAGGCAGTGTTCTGATTAACGGGAATACCAACGCAATAAAAGTCGCGGCAACCGCAAAGTCGAGGCCAATTTCATTGAGGGATGGGATTTGGCTTCCAGCGACAATGCCAACGAAGCTCGCTATGTTCCAAACCAGATAAAAGCCGCCGCCAACACCCGCGGCATACCAACAATTAAACTCTTGCTGAGACTGCCCACTACAAATCGCAAACAGCTCATCTGTTAACCAAAAGCCAAGCAATAAGCGCCATCGAGCAGGAAGGTGACTGATTTTGTCGCGCATCGACACACTGTATAAAAAATGCCTTGAGGTGATGAACAGTGTGGTCAGCAACATGGTGCCAAGGCCAATGCCTGCTTTGAACATCCCTGCCGCGACCAGTTGTGCGGAGCCGGCAAACAAGATCGCTGACATCGCTAGTGCTTGCAGTTGATTCAATCCAGCATCAATAGCGTATGAGCCAGCTAAGATTCCCCACGGTATCACGGCGATACTCAGAGGCATTCCCGCTAAAACGCCCTTCCACAGCTGTGTTCGCCTATCCATCTTTTGATTGTCCATATTGTTCTTTTCTCTCTTCACATTGGCTATTCAATGTAAAAACACCTGAGTGGATTCGATTGTACAAACTTGCTCGATCAAGCGACCGTATTTTTCGCCGACATTCAAAACATCTTAATGTATTGCCCCGGCGTGTAACCATTGGCCTTTTTGAAGTGCCGATGAAAATGGCTTTGGTCGTGAAAACCACACTCTTGGGCAGTATCTGAAATGGTATGCCCTTGCTTTAACAGTTTGCGAGACAGCCTCAAACGAGACTGGATCTGGTAAGCATGGGGAGGAAGGCCAAACTCTTTCTGAAATGAACGAACTAAATGAAATGGACTTAAGGCCGCCAATTTCGATAACTCTTCCAAAGAGACATCAGCCTGCGGAAAGTCATCTAAAAACTCTTTAACCAGAATAAGTTGTCGCTGGGTTTTACTATCCAACTGAGGTTTAAGACTCGACTTGCCATGTCGGCTAATCAACTTAACCAACATCCCATACATTAAGGTTTCACGGAGCAGCCGATTATCCGATTCATCAATCGCGTTAAACACTAGCCTAAGTTGATTGGCGAGTTCAGGGTCTTCAACGACCGCTCTAGGGAAATAAGGGGCACCATAATTAGGAAGGTTTAGTTCTTGAGTAATTTTGGCCAGTTGCTCAGGGAGCGGATACATGGCGCGATAAGCCCAACCGCCTTCCGTTGCCGAATGACCGCTATGTACCTCGTCAGCATTGACCAGAATAATAGCGTCTTGTGGTGCGATATGGTGACCACCTGTGCGATAGAAACGTTGAGCGCCCTGCTCGATAACCCCAAGCGTGTACCCCTCATGGCTATGACGTGAGAAGTTCTGCTTTTCGTATTCAGCATTAAGGATTTCAATTCCGCCGAGCTCCTCAGCGACTTTATATTCGGCCTTTTCTTTAGAACGTTTCTTGTTCTCCATAACAATTCCCAAGCCTGTTAATTATCGAACGACTTATCAGTCTACTCTATAGGCTCTTGTAGCTTTTGTACAAAATTGCGCTTTTGGTCGGTAATACTGTTTTTAGCTTTAGATTCAAAGCTCGGGATAATGCTTTCTAATTGCGAGCGAGGTCGTGCTACGCTGGTACTTGGCGAAAAATTGACAAATGAATGGCTGAATCATGCCAATAATTCTCACCCACCATAAGCTGCCCTTAGAGAGATATAATGAAAAAAACCGTAGCACTTCTGTTCTTCTTAAGCCTATCAGGCTGCACTCATAACCAGTCGAAAGCGTTAAGCATGAACTCTTCGTCCGTAAATTCATACCCGCAGTCGATGTCGAACCTACAACTGTGCGACACCTTGTATTACGGAAGGCCGAGTAATCAAACACTGGCAGCTATTGGCAGCGAATTTAACCGCAGAGGTCTATCAAAGCGTTGGTGTGATACCGAAACCAATAAACTTTATTTAACCAAGACAATTGATTGGGTTGCTGAACAAGTCGAAGGTAAGGAAGATTCTGAGGAAGAAACGTCGGCAGTGGTGTTGCCTGCGAATTAAGAGATTGAAGCGTGTTGGACAAGACATTTGGAAAGCTTCAGATAGCAAAAAGCCGCTCGTTATGAAGTGCCCCCGTAAAGTTGGACATTTCTGTTAAGCGGCTTTCAAGGCCTGAGTTCGATATTCTATCCGGAGTCAGGCCTTTTAGTTTCACTTTTATACGTTTGGTATTGTAGTACTCGATGTATTCTTTAATTTGCTCTATCAGAGCATCTGCATCCTCAAAGCTTTGGTTGTGATACATCTCTGTTTTGAGTAAAGCAAAAAAGTTTTCAGCAACCGCATTATCTAAGCAGTTACCTTTTCTCGACATGCTTTGCGTTAAACCACTCTCCGCTACCTTTTTCTGATACTGTCGATGACGATATTGCCAACCTTGGTCGCTATGTATAATTGGCTTTGAGTTGGGTTTAAGCGTTGATATAGCCTCCGTTAGCATATCCGTGACAAGCGGCAAGCAGGCATTTTTGGCCACTCTATAAGCAACCACTTCCTGAGTAAACAAGTCGACAACGGGAGACAAGTAGACTTTCTGCTCTTTGACTCTGAACTCCGTGACATCAGTTACCCATTTTTCATCGGGTTGAGTCGCACTAAAATCTCTTTCAAGTACGTTAGGAGCTGCTGTTCCAGACTCTCCTCGATATGAACGATACTTTTTAATCCTGACCGTCGATTTAAGGTTGAGCTGAGCCATAAGCCTTTGAACCGTTTTGTGATTAAGCACGAATCCCCGATTTTTTAGTTCCAAGTGAATACGGCGGTAGCCGTATCGCCCCTTATGTTCATGATAAATTGACTTTATCAACCGCAGCTCACGTTCGTAGCTATTTGGGCGCTTGCTTGTTTGAGCCTGATAATAAAAGACACTTTTTGCCAGCTGTAGAGTATGCAGTAAGTGTTTTAACGGGTACTTGCCTTTAAGAGTTAGAGCTATCATCGCTTTTTCTTTGTTCGACGGTTTTTTTCCTGCTCCAACTCTTCCAACTTTTTTAGAACGGCATTCTCGGTTCGTAAGTAGACCAACTCCTCTTTTAGCTCCTCAAGTGTCATTTCATCACCAGGCTTAGTTGTACGTTGAGGGTGCTGTTTCATTGAGGGTCTTCCTTTCTGGCGCATTTTGAGCCCTTTGATACCGAGCTCATTAAATCTTTTGAGCCAGACAGAGAGTATCCCAGGGGATGAGAGGTTTAATACTGCGCTAGTGTGCGTGAGCGACCAATCATTCGTCCACATTAAATTCAACGCTTTTCGTTTTTCCTGAGCAGTAGCAGCATGCTTAGTTGATAAAAATGAGTTAGCACCATGGATGGCAAAGACTTGAGCCCAATACCGTATCTGTCTTGAAGGGATTGAATATTGTTTTGCTAAGTAGAGAGATGATGTGCCATCTAAGTATTGCTTAGCAATGATACATTTTAGCTCTCGGTTATATTTGGACATAAAAAGACCCCCAATAATTGGTGTCCACTATTGGGGGTCAGTTCATTAAGAGCGGCTTTTTTAAATGTCGCTGTAACCATAAGGCGTCCAACCAATCAATTAAATTTCAATAACTTACATGAAAACCAAAACCATAACACGTCCAAATTTAAAACCATAAGATGTCTTTTCTATAAGTTTCAACGAAAACACTAAAGTTAAATGTAAGAAAGTTACACAACGCTAAGAACAGCTACAATTCGCTATGAGTAGAACTTAATAATTAAGGTACGACAGAATCGCTTGGTGATCACAGCATAGTGAGCATATATGAAACACACTTTTGGACAGAAACGCGTTAGAACTGGTGCTCTACAGCATTTCTGTCAGATGAGGAAAAGTATGTTGAAACCTTAGACGTTTGTTAGGTTTTTGTTGGCACTGAAAACCCAAGAGCATTAATTAAATCATATCTACTTTGATCTAAACTTCTACCAGCGGTATCAATAACAACCCTTTTAGTCATCCATTGATCGTAGTCACGCTCAACAACACTCTCCCATGTTGGAAGTTTCAACTCTTGTATATCTGAAGCTCTAGTTTCTATTCGTTGTTTATGTTCGAGTAAATCTGAGCAGGTAATCTCAATTTCAATAAATTGGGAGCTTGAGCTAGTTGCTGCATTTCTCCATAACTCCCGTGACTCATTTACGGGGTTGGTTGAATCAGCAACAACTGATTGTCCAAGTTTTAAATTTTCCGAAGCGATTGAAGCGGCTACTTTATATCCTTCATCATGAATATTACTAATACCATTATTCTTTAAAGCTTGTTCAATAGTGTCAATACGCAAATACATTGCACCAGTAATCTCTGACAAATATTTAGACAGCTCTGACTTCCCAGTACCTGGTAAGCCACCAAAAATATATAACAACTTAACTCTCCTCAGAGATTGACATAAAACCCTAACATTTTTAATAACAGGCAGTCTCTTTTTTCTACCTGCTCGAATTTCGATTAATTTATAATAACCCACAAAAAATTAATAAACTGTATTTATACAGAAAAGAAAGCAAAGCTGGTAAGTAAAGTATCCATGAGCTTGATATTAGGTTTTATACGGAAAACGCACGCCCACTAAAGGGTGTTGAGCATTTTATCTAAGTGACTTTGGAGCATTTTCGAGCTAGAAAATACCACGGGTAAAAATTCAACCTGTGAAGTGTGATCACCAAGCGATTCTGTCGTACCTTAACTACTAAGTGACTTTGTCGTTAGCCTAATTACCGGAGGAAATTATGCATAAAAACAATGCACTAGATATTTTAAAAAATCCTTTTCCAATGTTAATGAAGAAGAGATTAAATATCTTAACCCTTACGTTGAATTGAGAAAGGTAATTCAACAGTAACACTTGATGGAGAGTTCAGCCTCGAAGAGCTTCAAGCAATCGTTGTTTGGATGGAAACCTTAAAGGAGAACATATCATGGTCTTGCCCCAAACTAATTTTACTCACCCTCCCCTCCAAATTTTGCATGCAAAATTTGATAGACACCACCGCGGACGAATTACAAAACATACCTGATGGAATTGTGTGAACTTTCTATTCGAAGAAATTAGTTAAAACCTTTATCGTCACAACTTAGTCACCTCTCGATTGTGACGCTATGGGGTAGATAACCTTATCATCACAAAAGCTTATAGATTCTAAATTACTCACTTCTAGCTTGTTCAACATTTCACTGTCTAACTCATGAATTTTGAAATCGCAGACAAGGTGAACTCCCTCAAGTGCTTCATTAGAAAGTAACGTTTCTAGGGCTAATGCTTGTTTTATAGGGCTTGTTGCAAAAACCTCACAACCCGCCAGACTTTAACAATGATTCATCACTGAGCAATACGTTATGGCCAAGTCTGAATTCAAATGGCGACATTTCACCCCTGAACTGATCTTATGGTGTGTGCGGTGGTATGGCACTACCGCGATGAGCTACGCAAACCTCAGTGATATGCTGGCCGAACGCGGTGTATTCGTGAATCGCTCCAAGATATATCGTTGGTTTATCCACTATGGGACTATCCTACATAAGAAGTTACGCCGTTATCAATTCACTCGCATCGATTCTTCCTGGCAGCTTGATGAAACCTACGTCAGGGTGAAAGGCAAATGGCATTACCTCTATCGAGCCATCAATAAACGTGGAGAAGCGGTGGATTTTTTCTTCTCTCATAAGCGTAATAAAGAGGCCGCTTATCAATTTATTAAACGCTGCCTACGTCGCTATAAAACCTCCTTTCATCCCTACGCATTGAATACTGATAAACATTCGTCTTATGGGAACGCCATTGATCGTCTCAAGAGTGAAGGCCGCTTACGGCAAGATGTAGAACATCGGCAAGTGAAATATCTCAACAATGGCATTGAATCTGACCACGCTCCCATCAAAAAGCTTATCGAAGCTACCGGTGGCTTCAAGGTTCGAAAGCGGGCTTGGTCAACGATTCAAGGTTTTGAGGGGATAAGGATGTTGAATAAAGGCCAGTTTGATTTTTGGTTACGCCGTGATGAGCCGAAGCTGAGGGTGCAGGAGAGATCCGCCTTCCTCAATGAACTCTTCAATATCTTCGGAATCTACGCATGAAAAGAGGTGCTAAATTAGGCACCTCAGAAACATCTTCAATTTTTGCAACAAGCCCGAGATAAGTGTGTCCTGTTCCGATAATCCGAAATACAAAGACACCTCTTGTAGCTGCACCATTTGTTTACGTTGAATAAACGCTAACACTAACTTTTGAAACTCAGTCACAGTTCGCAATCCGGAATAACGATGCAGTAACTTAAAGTTATCTAACGTCGGTCCCATTCTAATTTGTTTCTCAGTAACCAAAACTAAGCGTCTGTTGAACTCATTCAACGCAACTCTTTGTTTCTCTTCAAATCTATTCCTGAAATCAGGTTTGAGAATCTGACTAGAGTGTTTTACTTCGAAGAGGGTTGACTGCTCGTTGTGATTTGTTACTAAAAAATCTGGGGTATATCGGCACTTACGATTATTGAATTGATAGTGGAAGCCAAAAGGTTGAGAGGTAAAACTTTTAACGTTTGCGTTATATTCGAGGTGAAAGCAGAAATCGAACTCCAAAATGGAGAGAGTGCGAACAACAGCATCATTCTTCAAGCTCATGAACTTACAGATGTTGTGTACATGAGATGATTTCTTGGTTTGGTCGAACATAGCAAATCACTTTTGTTGTAAACCTACAACAAAAAATAGACTATGAAGACTTATGGTGCAAATATGAAGACTTATGATGCAGAAATGAAGAAAGCCTGCAATTTATGCGAACATATATTGCAGGCTTCATAAAGGGTGGGAACCCAGCCACATCCCGGCACACAAGTCACACGCTGCGGCTGCTTCCTTCCGGACCTGACCGAGTTCACGAGCTATTGTTGCGGGAGGACCAGGCCCCCATAGATTCGTTTTCTAAGAGGCTTGCCTCAAAGAGTGATTGGATTATTAAGCATCCCGGCAGCCATTGCAAGCCCTTCCCCTTTCTTTTTGAGCAATTGTGGTCTAAGTGCTTATCCTTTATTCAAACCACAAGTAAATCGTAGGTAAATTCACCATTTACCTACGATTTGAAGTTCTCACACAACATCATCTAGATTGAATTGGCACTAGATATCGATGTCTTCGTTATCTTCAGTGCGAATGATGTAGTCTGTCATCCATGCCGTTCCTAACAAACATAGCCAGACTACAAATACAGGGCTTGGTACTTCAATGCTCGGTGTAATCACCAGTGCTGCGAAGCCTGCGGTTGGTAGCGTCCAACACAGCAACTTATTCCAGCGGAAGGTTTTCAGCTTCGTCATCGCTTCGATTGACGCCATAATGCCCGTCACACATAAAGCCACAAGCGCTGCGTAAGGTAAATCGGCTATCCAAAGAGGCAAGATTAACCCCAATGACCACCAGCTGTGTCGACTCGCTGGTTTGAGATGATTAGCAGCCCACCAAATCACCATGATGGACAAGACTTGTAATAGAGTCACCCATGGCGTGCCATCAAGCTTACCTGCTGATTGCGTGACCATAATCCCAACCTGCAAAGTAGTCACGATCAAACCCGAAATAATCACTACCGACAAACTACTGCGTCTTGAGAAAACCACCATTAACAATGGGAACAACACCCACGCGCTAACAGAGAGTGTGATTGGCTGTAGAGGAAGGGTTAAGCCATAAGTCGTCATGGCAGCAAGTAGAGCTAAACCTGCGATACCACCCTGCGGTAAGATCCATAACGCAGGAATCACCATCGCCAGTACTGGGATATCTCCCTCACTTAAACTGATTGCTCTCGCACAAACAACGGCTAATAATGTTGTAATTAGAAATTGAAACGTTGAAAAGACCATAGCTCTCTCCTTCTACCGATCCGTGGTATTTATGAACTAGGAACATTTAGTATGGACCAATTTTTAGCCCAAATCTTTGCTGTGATTCACCAAATTCCATATGGAAAAGTAACAACTTATGGAGACATAGCACGTTTCTCGGGTTTTCCGGGCTATGCACGCCATGTGGGAAAAGCATTGGGTAAGTTACCTGAAGGTAGCAAACTCCCTTGGTATCGAGTGATCAACAGTAAAGGCGAGATTTCCTTGAAAGGCGACTCGTTTGAACGCCAAAAGAAGCATTTGGTGGAAGAAGGGATTGAAGTGAGTGACGCAGGAAAAATTAAACTCAGAATATACAAATGGCAGCCCTAGAGCTGCCATCATTCGCCTATTCAACTGGCTAGATTAAACCAATCAAGATGCCTTAACAGTGGCATCCATTTCTAATTAGCGAACACCGACCAAGCGTAGGTCAGCGTGTTGTGTGTTTTCTACATCTGTAATCACAGACTTGATAGTATCTGTTGTGAAACGTAGTTTACCGTCAACATGGATCGTTGCACGCATGTTGTAACGGTGGTTAGGCTGAATCTTGTTGTCGTCAAAGCTTAATTCGAACGCAAACGGTACTTGCTTACCATCGGTTGTGAACTCTTGAGTCGCGATAACCGTTGATGGAGCATCCGCTAATGAAATATCTTCTAGCGTTACAGTAACCAATGCATTCTCTGGTAATGCCATTCTTTCGCGGTAGCTAACTGTTCCTGAAATCACTTGAGTATTCTCTGCAACCACTTCCTGAGAAGCGTTCGTTTCAGATGTTGTTTGGCAACCGACTAACATGCCAAACGATACTAAAGACATTAGAAGAATTAGAGCCTTTTTCATATTCAATTTCTCTCAACATGTTTGCCGAACTCGGCAAATCTCCAGACTAATTATAAGAGGGCTTTCATATTCTGTCTTGAAAACCTATGATTTATTGACAGATATATGACTAAGCTAATTGATTAACACCATAATCTGACACTCATTTTACGAAGAGGAATGCTGACGATGAGTCAACCTTTAAAAGAATTACTCAGTTTACTTCAGCTAGAGAAGCTGGAAGAAGGTTTATTCCGTGGGCAAAGTGAAAACCTCGGTCTCCCACAAGTTTATGGCGGTCAGGTCTTAGGGCAAGCGCTTTCTGCTGCTCGTTATACCGTTGAAGACGACCGCAGTGTTCACTCGTTCCACAGTTATTTTCTATTCCCAGGCGACTCTGAAAAGCCGATTATTTACGATGTGGAAAACCTCAGAGATGGGCGCAGCTTCAGTACCCGCCGTGTTAAAGCGATTCAAAATGGCCGCCCTATTTTCTATCTGACGGCTTCTTACCACGGTGACGCACCGGGCTTTGAACACCAAAATCCGATGCCTGATATTCCAGGGCCGGAAAACTTTGCATCTGAAACTGAACTTGCAAGCCATATTGCGGAGTTCTTACCGGAGAAGTTGCGTAAAACCTTCTGTGGTGAAAAGCCAATTGAGATGCGCCCTGTAACGGTGGTTAACCCACTCAAACCAAAGAAGACGGAAGCGAAACAGTACCTTTGGGTTAGAGCAAATGGCGCGATGCCAGACAACCACTTGATTCACCAATACCTGCTTGCCTACGCTTCAGATTGGGGCTTCTTAGTCACTGCGCTTCATCCACACGAAGTCTCTCTAATGACGCCAAACTTCCAAGTGGCGACGATAGACCACTCAATCTGGTTCCACCGTCCATTCAAGATGGATGAATGGCTGCTCTACGCGATTGAAAGCCCAACAGCGGCCAACACTCGCGGCCTAGTGCGCGGTGAGATCTATAACCAGAGAGGCGATTTAGTCGCGACAGCCGTTCAAGAAGGTGTGATGCGCTTTACTAAATAGCCATCAAATAGTTCTGAGCGTCTGCAAGCAAACGCCTTAAACGAAAAGAGGCTAGGTATCGCACCTAGCCTCTTCTCTTTTTAATCACAATGGCAGTTCAACGAAACTGTGTTTAGTTCCCTTGCTCAACCGGCTTAGACTCACCTTGTACTCGCGTTTTGATACCATCACCCGCATCGCGCAATAAGTTAAATGGCGATAACACCACGCCTTTTACCGCACCTTCTGCCGCACTTTGAGCAAGTTCCTTACTCTTGTCAGCCAACAAGTTAGCTTGCACCAAGATCGCAGGGACTTCGGCTCTCAGCATCTCAGACTCGGCAATCACCACAGGAATCGTTTGTTCTCGGTAAGACTTACTTTCGGCAAGCATTGGTGGCATCACATCAACACGGTAGCGCTTAAGTTCGGTCAGCGTTGGCGGAATCACATCGGTTCTCACCTGCCCGACTTCAACTCGAACATTTTTCACTTCGTCTAGGATAGCTGGGATTTTACTGTCGACCGATGCGACCGTTTTGTTTACCTTCTCCACCGTCTTTCTTACATCTTCGACGGTATTCAACATCTGTGGTGCCAATTCATCGACGTGCTCTGCCAGTATCAGAAACTCTTCGACTTTTAGTTCTTTAGTGAGCACAGAAAGATCCTCAATAACCTGAGGATAGGTATCGACAATTTCACCGACTTTATTGGTGAATGAATAGATGGTGTAGCCAAGGTAAAAAATGGCGATAGCTAACACGAGCTGAATAGCAGTAGAAACTTTTGCAAACATGAATAATCCTTTTCTTCATCGCAGAGGCGATATCTAAACTCAAAACACTATCTTTAAATTGGTTATAGCGGTAGCGCGGTGGTGTACTTTAATGGTTCCATCGCAAACGTAGAAGTAACGTTTGATATACCATCCACACTGTTAACTAAGCGCTTATAGAACTCATCAAAGCACTTCATGTCTTTAACCTGCACCTTCATCATATAATCGTACTCGCCCGCCATGCGGTAGAACTCCATGACTTCTGGGAATTCCGACACAGTATTCACAAAACGACCATACCACTCATGAGAATGATCGCTGGTTTTCACCAATACGAACGCGGTAAAAGAAAGATCTAACTTTTCAGGGTTCAGCAATGCCACTCTTTTTTCAATGATGCCATTCTCTTCCAAACGCTTTAAGCGCTTCCAGCAAGGCGTTGTGGTGAGGTTGACGGCTTCAGAAATGTCGTTCAATGACAGGGTACTGTCTTCTTGTAATAACGCTAATATTTTTTTATCTACGGCATCTATCACACTTTCACCAAATCGCTTTTAAATAGAATAATTTTCTACATTTTAGTCAAAATAAAGCAAATATGGCAAAGTTTTTCTCTCCGGATCTAGCTAAATTAAAACCATACCAAATACAAAAAATTCCTACACTCGATCAGGAGAACGCTTATGTGCACTGACCATCAATGGATTAACAACGCGATTCGTAAAATTGAAGCGGACTACCAACGCTCTGCGGATACGCACCTTATCAAACTAGACCTTCCAAGCATTGAAGGCATTGATATCTACCTTAAAGATGAAAGTACACACCCAACAGGCTCTTTGAAGCACCGTTTGGCGCGTTCTCTATTCTTATACGCTATCTGTAACGGTTGGGTTGGCCCAGAAACTACGATCATTGAGTCTTCATCTGGCAGCACAGCGGTGTCTGAAGCTTACTTCGCTCGCCTACTTGGCCTTCCATTTATCGCAGTAATGCCAAAGTGCACAGCGAAGAAAAAGATCGAGCAGATTGAGTTTTACGGCGGCCAAGCACACCTAGTTGACCGCTCTGACCAAATCTATGATGAGTCACGTCGTTTAGCAGCGGAACTCAATGGTCATTACATGGACCAATTTACTTACGCTGAGCGCGCAACCGACTGGCGTGGTAACAACAACATCGCAAACTCAATTTTCAATCAAATGCAGATGGAAGATCACCCGGTTCCAACTTGGGTTGTAATGAGCCCGGGTACTGGTGGTACTTCAGCAACGATTGGTCGTTTCATTCGTTATCAACAGCATGAAACTAAACTTTGCGTTGTCGACCCTGAAAACTCAGTTTTCCACGAGTATTACAAAACAGGCAATACAGAAGTAAAAGGCAGCACATTCAGCAAAATTGAAGGCATTGGTCGCCCTCGTGCAGAACCAAGCTTCATTCCAGGTGTGGTTGACGAAATGCGTAAGATCCCAGACGCGGCAAGTATTGCAACGACACATTGGTTGTCTGACATTCTAGGCCGTAAGGTTGGCGCATCTACGGGTACCAACATGTACGGTGTGCTTCAACTGGCAAGTGAAATGAAAGCGCGTAGTGAGAAAGGCTCTATCGTGACTCTACTTTGTGATAGCGGCGAACGTTACCTAGACACTTACTTCAATGACGAGTGGGTGAGCAACAACATTGGTGACCTTCAGCCTTACGCTGCGAAGTTAGAAGCTTTCTCTCAAACGGGTGAATTAGTTTAAGCACCAAGCAAAGCACAAGCGTCCAAAATAAAAAGAGCCCTTAATGGGTAATGCCAGTCAGTTAAGCTGACTGGCATTTTTCCTGTTCGTTGCATATTTTTGGGGTTTCAGTTTCACCCAACGAGGGTAACTTCTATCTTCTCTTCGAGGTGGCAGGGTAAACATGGATATTTGCTTGAGTAAGACTTCATAATGTTTAGGAAGTTTTCCAGGACTCGTTAAAGGTAAAGCCGCGAAGTATTGAGTCACAGCCATAGCACTACTCGTAAAGCTTAATTGATTTGGCCAGACGCTATCTAATTTAATCGCAGCCTTTGTCATAACTTGTCTTATAAGGTTATAGGCGAGCAAAATCCCCCAGAGCTCCTGCTTGACCATATCTGGGCGCTTACTTCGTAATGTATACTCACTATCAAGCAAGGTTTGCTTCATTTCCCGATAGCCTAATTCGATTTCCCAACGATAGCGATAAAGCTCTACGATGTCTTCACCAGGAAAGCGTAACCCATCACGCATTGATGTAAGTACCTGATATGTCTTCCCTTTGATGATTTTCGACACTAACCTTGCTTCTATTGTCTCAGGGAGATCACTGAACTTCTTTCTTGCCTGAGGTGTCGTTTTTATATCAACGATAGCGTCACTCTGACTGTATTTATGAACGACTTCATACTGGAAGTCTTTTCTCACAGGAAGCATCCAATGCCTTTCTTTGCCTACCTTATTCCAGCGATTAAGTAGCCCTAGAGAGTAGTATCCTTTGTCAAAAATAGTCAGCGAATGATCGGGGGTTTGTTCGATGAGTTCTTCTGCAAGGCGCATTTCGCTGGTGCGATAGTCAGAGAATGTACTATCGATTAGTTGATGACTTGTAAGCTCCATCAAGCAAACCATACGTACCTTAGGGTAAATATTCTCCGATGATTGATTGCTCTGTGCTTTAAACTCTTGATGATTTTCAGGTGTATCTGTCGTTCTCCAAACGACACCATCGACGGATAGAAGGTTTAGTCCACACCAAGTTTCGAAATTAGACGAGTGATAGCCATGCGTAGCCATCTTCTTAAAGACTTGTTTAACGCCTTCTTCGCCTAATCTCTGTCTCGCTTGAACAACAGCACTTGGGGCAACAAAGCGTTGTCTGTCTGGCAGGACAATATCGAGTTGGTTAGCAATATCCCAAACAGATTGTTGACGAAAGAGACTCATTCCAACAACGGACCAAAGTACGGCCTCCAAAGGTAACCGTCTTCTTCTAACGGTTGCGACGCCAGCTTGCTCAAAACCTTGCTGGATAAGCTCTGGACTAAGAATTTCAGAGTATTTTTCAAAGTGGTGGAAGGTATTACACGACTGAAAAGTATTGGCAAGTTGGCTTTCTAAAGACATAAAAAAATCCGATATTAGTTTCCTAATATCGGATTCTGAAGCCTTTTGAGGATCGGTCAAATGATCTCACAAATTTCTTAACTGATCGGTATTACCCTTAATGGGCTCTTTTTGTGTGTCTTTGGTTAACGACAAACTAAGACTATTCTGGCTTCTGCTTCGCTTCAAAAGCAGCCAGTTGCTCTGGTGTTGCTTTTGGTTGGTGGTTTTGTTTCCACTCATCGTAAGTCATGCCATAAACACGCTCACGAGCGTCATCAATATCAAGGTCTAAACCTTGTTGTTCAGCTTCGGCTTTGTACCACTTACTGAAGCAGTTACGACAGAAGCCAGCCAAGATCATCAGATCAATATTCTGAACATCTTTGTTGTTGTCTAAGTGTGCTAATAGGCGACGAAAGGTTGCTGCATCCAGCTTGTCTTGTTCTTCTTGAGAAAGATCTTTGTATTTAAATTCAGCCACTTTAGTGTCCCTTAATAATTTTCATTTTTTAATGTATTGAGCAGATATTGTTATACAAAAAAAGCCCGCACTGCGCTAGGAGCAAACGCAGGCTTTTCAAAACATTCATAGATAAACCGGAATTCCCATGAAACGATTAAAAAACGTATTTATCCTATTAGTTTCTCTTATTATAAGCGCTACAGCTTTTGCATCTCCATCAGAGGGAAAACAATACACGCTTTTGGAAAAGCCTTATTCAACCGAGTATCAAGTAGACAAATTCTTTTCATTGACCTGCATGCCTTGTTGGCAGATGACAGAGTTACTCAAAGATAAAGAAGGCTCTGGTGAACTGAAATTGCATCGTACTCACGTGATTTTTAACGACTCGACCTTACAAGCTGCAGGTATTTACTACACCGTGTTGGCTCAAAAGCCGGATATGTCTCATGCACTTTTGAGTGAATTATTCTCGCTGGTTCAAACTAAAAAACCGCTGCAAGAAACGGATATCGACGCTTTTTTCAAAGAACACAACCTTGTGAAACAAGAAGACATGACTCAAGCCCAACAACAGCAATGGGCTAAATTTGTGGAAGACGCTGTATCTAAGACCGAACAAGCGTCGATTAGCAGCATTCCGAGCTTTATTATTAATGGGCGCTATATGGTGAAACTAAGAGGCCACCGCTCTATGGAAGAACTGCTCGAAACCATTCAATACCTGAGCGAGCAATAGAGTCTGACTCTTTTCTGGCACCATTCGCAAACAAAATAAAAAGCCCGACAACGAGTAAGTTGTCGAGCTTTCATCAATTACTAATCTATACCACTACATTAACCGTGGCTAGTTCTACCTATATTGTCATGGCTTAGCTCTTTGTTTAGCACCGCTTCGACGTGACCAGGTGAACGAGTTGTACCAGAAATCAATCGATACATCGCAGGGATTACAAACAGAGTCACCAAGGTCGCAAACCCCATACCGAAGAAGATAACCGTACCTACTGCCACACGGCTTTCATAACCCGCACCTGTTGAGGTAATCAATGGGATAGCACCTGCTAGCGTGGTAAATGCCGTCATCATGATTGGTCGTAAGCGTCGAGCAGAAGCATCAATGATAGCTTTTTCAAACTCAATACCACGGTCACGCAGTTGGTTAGCAAACTCAACGATCAAGATACCGTTTTTGGTTACCATACCGATCAACATGATCATACCAATCTGGCTGTAAACGTTGAGCCCCTGACTCATCACTACCAATCCTAAGAAGCCACCAAAGATACCCATAGGTACAGTGAACATTACCACTAGCGGGTTAATGAAGCTCTCGAACTGCGCCGCCAGTACCAAGTACGCCACCAACATCGCTAATGCAAACACCACTAAGATGCTCGATTGGTTCTCTTTGAAGTCTTTAGACTCGCCCGAATAGCTTACCGAAATATCACCCGGTAGTTGTTCAATCGCTTGTTCATCAAGGAAATCCAGAGCTTCACCTAACGTGTAACCTTCCATCAGGTTAGCTTTAATCGTTATCGACTTCTGCTTGTTGTAGTGCGACAAACGAATCGACGATGCGACTTCTTCAATGTGAGTCAAAGTATCTAACGTCACCAACTCACCAGACTGAGTTCGCATATAGATTTGGCTCAAGTCATTGGCATTGTTGAAGCTGTTTTCATCACCTCGCAGATAAACATCGTACTCTTCACCACGTTCCACAAAGGTTGTCTCACTACGACCGCCTAGCATGATTTCTAGGGTGTCGGAGATGTCAGAAACACTCACACCCAGCTCTGCTGCACGCTGCTTGTCTACAGTAATCAGTAGCTCAGGCGTTTTCTCAGAGTAATCAATATCTGCGCCTTCCATCATCGGCGAATCTTCAGCGGCTTGCTTTAAGATTTCCGCCCACTTTTGCAATTCAGAGTAATCTGAGCCACCAAGTACGAATTGTACTGGCTCACTCGACCCACCTCGGAAACCTGGCATAAACGGGAACACACGTACATCAGGGATACCGGCTAGTGACTTACGAACTTCATTCAGCGCTTCTTGCGCGGTTACATCACGCTCGTCCCAATCTTCGAGGATCATGATAACGAAGCCCGTTTGGTCACCGGCATTACCACCGAATGCTGGTGATTGAATACTGAATGACTTCAAGAAGCCTTGACCAAGCAATGGCATTAGACGTTCTTCAACAATGTCCATGTTGGCAGACATTCGGTTGTAACTGGTTGCATCAGCACCACGAACAAACGCAAAAATAACACCACGGTCTTCTTGCGGAGTCAGCTGCGCAGGCACTTGTTGCATCAAACCATAGCTACCACCTAAACATGCGATAATGATGATAGGAGCAGCCCAACGCCAATTTAACGCGCGGCGTAATACCGAGCGGTATCCAGACTCTAATTTGCCAAATACACGTTCTACAAACAGGTTAAAGCGGTTTGGTTTCACGTTCGCTTTTAGGATCTTACTGCCTAGCACTGGCGTTAGTGTCAATGCGACTAGCGACGAGAAGATCACCGACATAGCAAGCAATACAGAGAACTCGGTAAACAGAAGACCAACCATGCCGTCCATGAACGAGATTGGTAAGAATACCATCACCAATACAAGCGTCGTTGCAATTACCGCGAAGCCAACCTCTCGTGTTCCTTTATAAGCCGCAAGCAGTGGTGACTCACCACGTTCGATATGGTGGAAAATATTCTCAACCACCACGATTGCATCATCAACTACCAAGCCAATCGACAGAATCAGTGCCATCAAAGTAATCAGGTTGATAGAGAAACCGAAGTAGTAAGCCGCAATAAACGACGAGATCAAAGATACAGGTACCGTTACCGCAGGGATAAGCGTGGCACGAGCTTGACCGATAAAGATGTACAGCACCAGGATAACCAAGCCACCCGTGATAAAGAGTGTGCTATAAACCTCTGAAATAGAACGATCGATGAACACGGTCGAGTCATAATCGACAGCCAAACGCGTACCATCTGGCAAGAACTTCTGAATCGCTTCCACTTCTTTGTGTACTAAGTCAGCAACCTCAAGTGGGTTGGCATCTGACTGAGGCACGATACCCATACTGACGTTAACAACGCCATCACTCTTAAAGGTCGAGTTTTCGTTCTCTGCACCAATGTAAACATCAGCGACATCTTTAAGATAAATCGGCGTGTTGTCAGAAGCGCGCTTGACCACTAGGTATTCAAAATCTTCCGCTTCTGTGTATGAACGAGCGGTACGAACGGACATCACGATCGCGTCATTACGAACTTCACCGCCTGGGCTCTCGATATTCTCATTGTTCAATGCAGACGTAATATCAGATGTAGTAACCCCACGCCCTGCCATTTCCGCAGGCTTTAGCTTCACGTACATTACTTTGTACAAGCCACCCGAGATATCCACCGAACTTACGCCGGAGATCAAACTAAAGCGGTCAATCAACACACGCTCTGTGTAATCGGTTAACTGCGTTCGGTCCATCTCAGTAGAGCTTAGGTTGATGTATACCGAAGCCTCACCGCTACCGTTGTTCTTGTAAACAATCGGGTCGTCAGCTTCGTCAGGCAAAGATCGCTGTGCACGAGCCACGGCGTCACGAACATCACTAACACCAGTATTTAGGTCATAACCCAATTCAAAGGTAATCGTAATACGCGACATACCGTTACGAGTGGTGGACTCGATCTCATCAATACCACTGATACCGGATAATTGGTCTTCAAGATTGGAGGTTATTTGGCTCTCTATGATGGTCGCTGATGCGCCTTCGTAGCGTGTGCTGATCGATACCACAGGGCTTTCGATATCAGGCATCTCACGAACGGCAAGCTTACTAAAAGAGACAATACCAAACACAACCAATAGCAAACTCAATACGACAGCCGCTACTGGTCTCTTTACTGAAACGTCAGATAACAACATTAGTTAGCGCCTTCTTGTGCTGTTTTCTCGGTTGCTGAGTCAGCCGGTCGGTTTATAGCAAGTTCGTGAACTTGAACACCATCACGCATGTTCACGATGCCCTGAACGACAATTTTCTGGCCAATTTCGATACCCTTTTCAATCACAACTTCGTTGTCGATACGAGCACCAAGGAAGACTTCCGTTCGCGTTGCCTTGTTATCTTCACCAACCACATAAACAAAACGTTTAGTACCTGAGTACTCAAGGGCTTGAACTGGAATGATTGGTGCTTCAACTGGTGGGAAGTCCATCGCTGCCGACACCAACATGCCCGGCTTTAGGTAATCATTGTTGTTATCGAAATTGATTCGAACTCGAAGGTTTAATGTCTCTGCGTTGATACGAGAATCAATGCCAACCACTGAACCTGTAAATTCGGTATCTCCCCATGCACTGGTTCGAGCCGTCACTTTCATGCCTTTTGATAGCATAGAAAGGTAACGTTCAGGGATCTGAAGGTCTAACTGCATGACTGAAAGGTCATCTAGAGTTACCAGTTCAGTACCCGCTGTCACCATTTTGCCGCGGCTAAAATCGATAAAGCCGACTGTGCCTGAGAATGGTGCGCTAATGTGAAGATCTTTTAGGTTGGCATTTGCTGCCGCCAAACGAGCATTGGCGATCTCTACATTGGTTTTCTGCGCGTCAATTTCGGTTTGCGTTATCGCGTTACGTTTCACCAAGCGTTGAAATTCCGCTAGTTTACGTTTCTCGTCTTTTAGATACGCTTGCGCTTCTGCAACTGCAGCTTTTGCCTTATCGTCATCTAACTGAACCAACATCTGGCCTTTAGTCACATCTTGATTCGCTTTAATGTTGATAGAGTCAACGCGCCCAGCCACCTCAGAAGTGATCATCACCGATTGCTCAGCTTCTAGCTTTCCAACTAGAGAAAGGGATTGGCTAACTTGGTGAATATCCACCTGCTCAGTAACAACAGTGACAGTGCTCGGGCCCATGCGCTTTGCAAGTACGGCTGGAGACGCCATAAGAATAGACAAGCTCAGCAGGGTTATAACAGATTTATTTTTCATAATTATGGTCTGCAAGTAAGTTTTGTAGCAATCACAGTGAGTAAGTGGTTAGCAATAGCGTAGGAAAAAGGCTTGAAAACAAGGCTGCTCTTTTCAACAGGGTAGCTTCGATAAGTAGTTATCCTACAATCAAACATCCTAACGCAGCTGTCGAGCATTTTAATAAGCTAGAACGACAAGTTACTTACTACGATTGGTATTATTCTCTATAAATGAAATTAACCGTATTCTATCAACTGATGGATGCTGTAACGTCAAGAAGTGTAAATCTAGATTAAATTTCGTTTACGTTTCGTGGTGGTTTAGCCAAAACAACAGCAAGACAGAAAGCCAATAACCTCAAGGCGTTACCCACCAGTACGTAAACCTTAGTACAGATGTTCACTTCACGAGCAATATGCGTACTTTTCGCCACCTTTGCCCAAAAAGGCAGCATTTAACACAAAACCATAAGAAAAACCCTTTACAGGTTTAACGTGTTTGCTATGATGCGCTCCGCACTTGAGAGATGCGTTGGGAAAAACATCTCTTTAGCCTATCCATTATGAGTTAGGAAAAACACCCTGGAGGGGTTCCCGAGTGGCCAAAGGGAGCAGACTGTAAATCTGCCGGCACTGCCTTCGATGGTTCGAATCCGTCTCCCTCCACCATATTTCTTCTTACCTCTTCCTAAGAGTTAAGAGAGCAACCTAGTTGATGGGCTTATGGGAAAACATCAATTTAGGCTTACTTTGTGAAAAGTAAGACACACCCTGGAGGGGTTCCCGAGTGGCCAAAGGGAGCAGACTGTAAATCTGCCGGCACTGCCTTCGATGGTTCGAATCCGTCTCCCTCCACCATATTCTTCTTACCTCTACCTAAGAGTTAAGAGAACAACCTGATTGATGGGCTTATGGGAAAACATCAATTTAGGCTTACTTTGTGAAAAGTAAGACACACCCTGGAGGGGTTCCCGAGTGGCCAAAGGGAGCAGACTGTAAATCTGCCGGCACTGCCTTCGATGGTTCGAATCCGTCTCCCTCCACCATATTCTTCTTACCTCTACCTAAGAGTTAAGAGAACAACCTAGTTGATGGGCTTATGGGAAAACATCAATTTAGGCTTACTTTGTGAAAAGTAAGACACACCCTGGAGGGGTTCCCGAGTGGCCAAAGGGAGCAGACTGTAAATCTGCCGGCACTGCCTTCGATGGTTCGAATCCGTCTCCCTCCACCATATTCTTCTTTCCTCTTCCTAAGAGTTAAGAGAACAACCTAGTTGATGGGCTTATGGGAAAACATCAATTTAGGCTTACTTTGTGAAAAGTAAGACACACCCTGGAGGGGTTCCCGAGTGGCCAAAGGGAGCAGACTGTAAATCTGCCGGCACTGCCTTCGATGGTTCGAATCCGTCTCCCTCCACCATATTCTTCTTACCTCTACCTAAGAGTTAAGAGAACAACCTAGTTGATGGGCTTATGGGAAAACATCAATTTAGGCTTACTTTGTGAAAAGTAAGACACACCCTGGAGGGGTTCCCGAGTGGCCAAAGGGAGCAGACTGTAAATCTGCCGGCACTGCCTTCGATGGTTCGAATCCGTCTCCCTCCACCATATTCTTCTTACCTCTACCTAAGAGTTAAGAGAACAACCTAGTTGATGGGCTTATGGGAAAACATCAATTTAGGCTTACTTTGTGAAAAGTAAGACACACCCTGGAGGGGTTCCCGAGTGGCCAAAGGGAGCAGACTGTAAATCTGCCGGCACTGCCTTCGATGGTTCGAATCCGTCTCCCTCCACCATATTCTCCTTAATTGGAAAATCGAAAAGCCAACTCATTGAGTTGGCTTTTTTCGTTTCTGCCGTTCCATATCTCTCAACGTAACTTCGCTTCTAAACATTAGAACACTGCAATACTGATCTTATAGCAAGGTAGTTGATACCCTTGAGTCTACCGATGAATCAATCACTCCAAACTTCTTTATGACGCTTACAAACCAAATAAGCTGCGCAGCCTAAGCAGTTTTTAGAAACCGGTTCTTCGCAATCATCCACTATTTTTTGTTTCTGCTGCTATGAAAGATCAGGCTCTAATATGGGTTCAAAAAACCTCGTCATATCAACTAACTCCTCGGTTTCATTTAGTTACGTAACTAATTAGAAATATTAAAAGTGAGTAACTTGCATTGAGGTTAGCCCACCTTATTCCCAATCCTTCCCTAACTAGAACTCTTCTAGACACTTGCAGACTCAAACGACCAGACACAAAAAAGCCCCTACAGATTTCTCTGCAGGGGCTTTCATTAATCAAAGTACTGGTTTGCTAACGTCTTCTGTTAGCCATGCCAGAGATTAACCTTGAATACCAACAATCAACCAAGGTGCGTTGTCGGTTGTTAGATCACGCTCTAAGTGCCAGATATCAGTGATGTCTTCTTCGATACCTTCCGTAGAATCACGGTAGCGACCGCTAAACTGTAGGCTTAGCTGTGCTTTGCTGCCGTCATGGTCTGCACGAACGATTTCAGCATCAACGTACATTACGTCTGTGTGCTGATCGCCGTCTAGCTTGCTACGCTCAGCTTTTAGGTCTTCGAAAAGGCTTGGAGACACGTACTCTTCAATCGTGCTTAGCTCGTTGTGGTTCCATGCACCTTGCAGTGTACGGTAGTGCTCACGAGAGCCGTTGATGAATGCCGCTTGATCAAAACCCGGTGGGTAGTTATGTGGAACATCGCTTTGCGCACCAAAACCAAAGCCACCAGCAGTGCCTTGTGATTGAGGTTGTGCTTGCTCGAAGTTATGAACATTTGGCTGTTGCGTTGGTTGTTCAAACTTATTTTGTCCCATACCGCCGAATGCTGGCTGTTGGCCACGTGCATTCTGCTGATTCATAGAACCCTGCTTCGCACCAAGCATGCCACGTAGGAACTTAAACGCTAGGAAAGCAATCAAACCCATAATCAGAATATCCATGAACTGGATACCTTCAAATGCGCCACCGAAGAATGCTGCTAGTAGACCACCTGCAAGTAAACCGCCTAGCAGACCGCCCATTAGGCCTTTCTTGCTAGAGTTAGCCGCTGTGTTCTTACCGGCTTGATCTTGTCGGATTGAATTCGTGTTCTGTTGTTGCTGTTTGGGTGCAGGAGCCGTTTTGAAACTCTTACCAAAAGACTTACCACCACCAAACTTTTTCGCTTCCGCGATTGGTGTCACCGCGACTGATACCATCAGAATCGCGACTAGTGAGAAAAATCGTTTCATTATTATCCTTTATAGGTTTCTTTATCTTTCGACACCTTAATCATACTCGTTAACAAAGCACAATGAAATATTCACTGTGTTTACACATGTTTCATAATATTGCGGCGATTAGTTGATTACTAAACTAGCGAAAGGATTGACGGCACTCAGGGGCAGCATTAAAATATTGAACGATGTTCATTTACTAGAAACTACTCATGGCACGCAGAAACGACCACACTCGAGAACAATTGATCCAGCTGACTTTAAATACAGTGACAGACTTTTTAGAGCAGCACTCGTATCACGAGTTGAGCCTACGAAAAATCGCGAACATGATTGGTTATGTACCAAGTACCCTGGTAAATGTATTCGGTAACTACAACCTTTTGCTTCTTCATGTCGTAGCCAAAACACTAGATGAACTCGCGGCTGAATCTGCAACTGCCGTTGAACAATCAAGCAATGCGCAACAAGCATTATTTAATCTTGCATACTGCTACCACGATTTTGCGCAAAAGCACCCACACCGTTGGCAGCTTATCTTTGAGCACAACATGAACGGTGAAAACCTACCTGAATGGCAATCCAACCGTATCGATAAGATGACTGGCATGCTAGAGCAATTGTTAATCGCAATTGCACCTGAGCACACCGAAAGCGAAGTCGTTAAAGCGAGCCGTGTATTATGGTCTGGCGTGCACGGAATTACACTGCTGAGTGTTGACGATAAGTTTTTCGCATCTGAGCCTATCGATGGTAAAGAGTTGATTAATAACCTAGTCTCAAACTACTTAACCAACTGGTAAGCATTCAAGGAAAGACAATGAACAACAGCAGCCAATCTTCGCTGTTAACGCAAAAAAGGTTCCTACCCTATTTTATTACCCAGTTTCTGGGAGCCTTTAACGACAACATCTTCAAAAATGTTCTGTTGCTGTTTGTTGCTTTCGCAAGCGTAGACACACTACCTATCTCCAGCAACCTATTCATAAACTTGGCGGCTGGCTTATTTATTCTGCCCTTCTTCCTGTTCTCTGCTTTGGCTGGCGTACTGGCTGACAAATACGAAAAATCTTGGTTTATCCGTAAAGTGAAGCTGCTTGAAGTGCTGATCATGTCGCTGGGGGCGATTGGCTTTATCTACGAAAGCTACGGGATATTACTTCTACTTCTGTTTCTAATGGGAACGCAGAGTGCCTTCTTTGGACCAGTAAAATACGCCTTACTCCCTCAGCAACTAGAAACAAAAGAACTCGTTTCAGGTAACGCATTAGTTGAGACAGGTACATTTCTAGCCATTCTAATTGGTACTTTGGGTGCTGGTATTATTGCATCGGAAGAGAGCGCGAAGCTGGTTGCAGCAATTTGTATTGTGTCATTTGCTGTACTTGGCTATGTATCAAGCTGCTTTATTCCCGAAGCACCAAGCAATGCGCCAGATCTTAAAGTGAAATGGCAACCAATCAAGCTAACCAAAGCAACACTCGCGATTGCAAAAAAAGACCGACCAACGTTCCAGGCTTTAATGTCTATCAGTTGGTTTTGGTTCCTTGGCGCGACCTACTTAACCCAGTTCCCGAACTTCACTAAACTGCATTTGAATGGCACTGAGAGTTCGGTTGCCTTTTTGCTGGCTCTATTCTCTATCGGCATTGCCATTGGCTCTCTAGCCTGTGACAAGCTTTCCAATCACCGAATTGAGATTGGCATCGTGCCAATGGGCAGTTTAGGAATTTCAATTTTTGGCTTGCTGATGGCAACATCCATCCCTGATTCTTTGCCCGAGTTTGGCTCTTTCCAGCAATTTGTGATTTATTCAGAGCTATGGCCGCTGTTTGCTTATCTACTGCTGCTTGGCATCTCTGGTGGTATCTTTATTGTTCCACTTTATTCACTGATGCAGCTACGCGCAAAACCAGACGAGCGTGCTCAAGTGATTGCAGGGCTAAATATCTACAACTCCCTGTTCATGGTGGGCAGCGCTGTGATGGGCATCGTATGCTTAAGCGTGCTAGAGCTATCCATCCCACAGCTATTTATGCTGCTGGCGCTGTTGAACACCTTCGTGATGCTTTACCTGTTCTATCAGGTACCCATTTACGCTTTCCGCTTCTTCACTTGGGTCGTCACTCACACCATGTACCGTGTTAAGCACAAGAATCTGCACAACCTGCCTGAGAATGGTGGAGCGTTGATTGTTTGTAACCACGTCAGCTATATGGATGCACTGCTGCTCAGCGCGGTATGCCCTCGCCTGATTCGTTTTGTCATGGAAGAAGACTATGCCAAGCTTCCACCATTAAGACGCTTCTTGAAAAGAGCTGGAGTGATTCCTATCTCCTCCACCAACCGCCGCTCGATTCGCAACGCTTTCAACGAGGTTGAACAAGCACTACATGAAGCTCATATCGTGTGTATCTTCCCGGAAGGTAAACTCACCTCAGATGGCGAGGTTGCGGAATTCATGCGTGGTATGGAGCTGATTATCCGACGCTCTCCCGTACCAGTCATTCCAATGGCTCTCAAAGGATTATGGGGCAGCTACTTCAGTCGCTACAAAGGTCGAGCATGCAAAGGATTACCAACTCGTTTCTGGACAAAGCTAGAGATCGAAGCGGGTGAGCCAATTTCGCCGGCCGATGCATCTTGTGAAACACTACGTCAGGCCGTTGCCGATCTGCGTGGCTCTCACAGGTAATTAGCTTAAAATAGGTCCAAATGCCCCTCCTGAACAGACGTTTAGTTTTTCTTAACGTTTGTTCAATTCATTTAGACTTACTTATCATCAAGTTAAGCGTATAGTCTTCGCTACGCTGCCATAACCAGAAACGATAAAAACAATATAATGAAAATGAATAAATCCATTCCATTTTATCTCGCTGCTCTATTTTGTTTAACTCCATGGGTAAGTTCACCTACCGCGCTGGTTGTCGGTTTTCTGCTTGCAAGCTTAGGCTTAGTGCCTGAAAACGTAGAGGTTGGCAAAATCACTAAAAAGCTACTGGCCTACTCCATTGTCGGCTTGGGCTTTGGCATTCAGTTTGAGAAGGCGCTAGCGGTGACTGGTGACGGTATTGGTTTGATCATTACCACTATCATCGGCACATTGGTTATTGGCTGGTTCTTAGCAAAACGTATGGGGCTGGACCGTACTACTGGTTACCTAATTTCTTCTGGTACTGCCATTTGTGGTGGTAGTGCGATTGCTGCGGTCGCTCCAGCAATCAAAGCAGAAGACGAACAGATTGGTTTAGCATTGGCTACCGTCTTTGTATTGAACTCTGTAGCACTATTCCTATTCCCGATGATTGGTCATGCACTTGAATTGAGCCAACAAACGTTCGGTACCTGGGCTGCCATCGCGATTCACGATACTTCTTCAGTTGTTGGTGCTGCCTCTGCATATGGTGAAGAAGCACTGACAACCGCGACCACACTTAAGCTCGCTCGTGCACTATGGATCATCCCAATCGCGTTGGTCAGCGCAATGATCTTCAAGAGTGATCAAAAGAAGATTACCGTGCCTTACTTCATTTTCTTCTACTGCGCGGCTATCGCAGTCAGCGACTTATTGCCACAGTTTGAAGTGGTATACCAAGGCATCTTTGACGTGTCTAAGCGTGCATTGGTTGTGTGCCTATTCTTAATTGGCTGCGGTATCTCTGTAGAGAAACTGAAAGCGGCGGGACCAAAACCGTTGATGTTTGGTATTACGATGTGGGTGATGATCTCTACAGGTTCATTAGCGTGGTTGACCCTCGCATAACCTCTAGGGAGTTAAATCTCTAACAAGCTCACTAAGCTCGAAGATCGAAACAGGAAATAAAAAGGCAAAGCTTATATGGGCTTTGCCTTTATCGTTTTTGATACATTTCGACCAATTCGCTATTCAAACAGGGGCTTATCACTCTTCTGGCTCTCTCTTTTCATCAAAACCAATACCACAACTAACACAAATGCAGTAAGTTCAGCTAACGAACGCGTCAGCCCTGACGATGTGATGGCTTGGCCTATCTGCAGTAACACTGCAATGATGAGGGCAATTTTCATAATAAGACCTTATTCTATAATCCGTTATTTATATGGCTTATTATGATGGATGGTTATAAATACAATAAATTCTGTTTTGAACTATCTAATGTCCAAATCTGCTAAACGGAGACTAAACAGATTAAAATCTCCATTTCTATCATTTTGATTTTTTGTGTTGCAACAGCCACTGCGCTAATCCCGCTCTCGATACCTTGATGCCCAGTTGTTCTTGCTCTGGCATGCGGTAGTAGTCGATAGGGAACTTAAAGCGCTCCAGACTTCCTTGTAGCTGTTCGGCAAACCACACTTTGCTTGGCATTTCATCACAGTCAATAATTGCAACGGGTCTAAAACCAAATTCACTGTCTTCAACGGGTATGATAAAGGCTTGCTTAACCTCAGGAAGTTGACTGAGTGCTCGCTCAATTTCTTCACAGTGAATATTCTCACCGCCAGAAATAAACTGATTGTCAGCTCTACCAATAATCGACACTTGCTCACCATCCCATTGCCCAAGATCTTTACTATCAAACCAGCCATTCTCATCCATTAATGGGGTTAAAGTACCTTGATAGTAGTAACCAGAAGCGAGGGTATTGCCTCCAATATAGATACGTTGGTTTTCAATTTTCAATTGACGATGATTCAGCAAAAAACCGGCAGTGCTGCTCGCATCAACAGGCTTTGCAGTCACCGTTGAGGCCGCTTCCGTCATGCCATAACCAAGCCAAGTCTCAATCCCCATTTGCTGAGCTTCAAGACCAAGCGCTTCTGGAATATGGCTCCCACCTAACAGCACATGAGTTAAAGTAAGTGCTTGCTTACTCTTTGATATCCTATGTAACTGAGTAGCGACCAACGAAGCATGACTACAGCCCTTGATATCGGATTCAAGCTGACCAATGCCCATTTTTATACAGCCACCAGCAACGAGCCAACGATGAACAATCGCCAGCCCCGACACATGGTACATAGGTAAACTCAGTAGCCAAGTATCACTGCCTTTAAATTGGAAGGCATCCAGTAATCCGGAAGCTGAATATAGGTGCTGCTCAAGTGTGTGAGCCACCGCTTTAGGGTTTCCGGTAGAACCTGAAGTAAATACGATACTCGCGAGGTTTTGAGGACTGAAACAGGAAAGTTCTAACGTTGCTGCTAGTTTGTCATCAACATTCAGTTTTTTATCAACATTCAAATCACTCAAACAAGGCAATGTAAGTAACGGAGTGTTTGGTTCAGCAAGGTTTGATTGATTTAAACCACTGCTCTCTAGCAACCATAAATAACGTCTAGCCGACGGCTTATAAAGCGATTCAAGCTTTTGCGTTAAGCGAGCTGAAGGTTGAGGCATGGTGAATGCGCAAAGCACGCCTAGGTTCAGTGCCGCTAGATAAACGGGGATCACTTCGACTTGGTTCTTACCAACAATGGTCAACACATCGCCTTCCGAGAGGCCCTGTTCAGATAACTGTTGTTGGTAATCACTCACTAACGCCACAACTTGCAGCCAAGTATAAGCGTAGTTTGGAGTAACGAATGCTGTTTGATGTGGGTTCTGCTGCGCCCACTGTACCCAGAGCGGGTGATGGTTAGATTGTGGGCGCATCATAAGATAACCAAGTTAAAGATTGAAAACTGATTGAGCCAACCGAACAATCGGGCTATGAAGACCAAATCAGCTGCTGCTGTTCAAGAGTCGCAACAGGAAGTTGGCAACCTGGCCATGGCACTTCAAGCTGTTGTTGATACAAACCAATCGTATCAAGCCCCGGCACTTCATTAGGCAAGTACTGCTGTGCCAATCGCGCAATCTGAGTTAAGCCAAGGCTCGACTCAATACTTGAGCTTAGAACAGGCTTAATACCAAGTTGCTGTGCACGCTCAATAATTGCCACACAACGCTCTACCGAGCCGATTAAGGTTGGTTTAATTACCACAGCCTTAACGCCAGTTAAATCACTTAAATCAAACTCAGGATTGCGCACCGCCTCTTGCAGTGTTTCGTCCCAAGCAATTGCTACGCCATGGTCGATGGCAAAGGCCAAGCTATCTTCTGGCTTTTGGCAAGGCTCTTCAATAAAGCTAATGCGCTGACGAAGTGACGGCGAAATGTATTTAATGAACTGCTTCGCTTTTTCAGGCTTCCACGCTCGGTTAGCATCAAGCCTTAGCGTTAAATCAGGAATCGACTCTAGGAATAAGCTAACTAGCATGCCATCACGGATCGCTTCGTAAAGGCCAACTTTGACTTTAGCGACCTTCTCACCTTCCATCTCATTAAGCACTGGGATCAGTTCATCTGGATCACCGGTACATAGAGGCGCAGCTTGGTAGTTGCCTTCCGCATTGAGATCGCCTCGAAGCTCCATCAACGCCATCGAAAAACCAAACGCCACTGACGGATAAAGCTCATCGAATGGGGTGTTAGGTTTGTTATGACTCCAAAGCTCTAGCTCGTTTTGCAATTGAATACCGGCTTGATCGGCATCTTCTTGGCTAAAGCCCGGTAAAGGTGCGACTTCGCCAAAACCAGACTTACCATCACACTCAAGATGGATAATGTAGCCAACACGTTCGTTCAACTTATTATCACGCAGCACCACGCCACTATCCATAGGTAATTGATAACGATACAGTTTAGCGTGACGCTGGGAATTCATTGAATTCATAAGGTTTCCTAAAAAACGGGAGCATTAAAACAAAACGAGCCGCTATTTAGCGACTCATTCTGAAGAGGATAAAACTATGGGTTACGCGGGAATTTGTCGAAATCAGGTCGACGTTTATCGTTAAACGCATTGCGGCCTTCTTGGCCTTCCTCTGTCATGTAGAACATCATGGTTGCATTGCCTGCTAGCTCTTGCAGACCTGCTTGGCCATCACAGTCAGCATTCAACGCTGCTTTTAGACAACGTAGCGCCATTGGGCTGTGTTGCAGAACTTCACGACACCAACGAACGGTTTCTTTTTCTAGATCAGCGACAGGCACAACCGTGTTCACCAAGCCCATATCCAATGCTTCTTGAGCATCGTAGAAACGGCACAGGAACCAGATTTCACGCGCTTTCTTCTGACCAACGATACGAGCCATATAAGAAGCACCCCAACCGCCGTCGAACGAACCTACTTTAGGACCAGTCTGACCAAATTGAGCGTTGTCTGCTGCAATAGTAAGGTCAGCCATCATATGAAGCACGTGACCACCACCTACAGCCCAGCCAGATACCGCTGCGATTACTGGTTTAGGACAAGTACGGATTTGGCGTTGGAAATCAAGCACGTTTAGGTGGTGTGTACCTGAATCATCTTGATAGCCGCCGTAGTCACCACGAATACTTTGGTCACCACCAGAACAGAACGCCTTCTCACCAAGACCCGTCAAAATGATTACGCCAACTTTCTCGTCATAACGAGCATCGGCCAGTGCATTGATCATCTCTTTTACGGTTTGTGGACGAAACGCATTGTGCACTTGAGGGCGAGCAATCGTGATTTTCGCAATACCGTCATCAGACTTGTGGTATTGAATATCTTCATATTGACTGCTTTCATCGCGCCAGTTAACGGCTGCGTAAAGTTCTTCTTCTGTGATGCCTACTGTTTTAGCCATGGTGATTCCCATTGTTCTATTAGAGAGCGCGACTAGCGTAGAGTCGCGACGGTGTTGCTCTGCTTTCTATAGCGCTTGATACGAGAGACTCGCTCAGTCAGTTCATCAACGACTAGCGATACATTGGATAATCAAGTTTGAAAACATTTCTGGTTGTTCAAAATGAACATTATGACCAGCGTAATCAACCTGACTATATTCAAAGCCACTATTCTCAGCTAGCTCCATGAATTTACGATCTTTTTCACCACACACATAATGCAATTGATGCTCATGAGATTTTAATGTGGCACGTAAATCCGGTTGCTTAGCTAACGAAGTAGATAACAACATATTTGCTACGGATACTCCAAGGTTACCACTACGCTTTATGACCAAAGTTTGTCTTTGCTCATGATTTAGTGAAGAAAAGACGCTTTGTTGATACCAATCGTCTAAAACATCTTCAATCGACTGCTGCGCGAAGCGAACGGCCCATTGCGTATCATGTACTAACCTTTGTGCTCTTTCTTCATCACACTCCAAGCCAAAGTTGCCACCTTCGATGATGACTTTCTCTAGGTTAAGAGTTTCAAAGCAAGGGCTTGTCACCCCATACATTGCAAGTCTTCCCCCCATAGAATACCCAATCACCACGATAGGATAATCGGCAGGAAGATCGTTCGCTGCCAATTGATAAGTGATGCACTGAACTATCTTGGTACAGCAATGATCAAAGCCTACAGGGTCGATAAAGCGGCTTTGTCCGTGTCCGGGCAAATCTATGCAAAGACGAGGAAAATCTTCGAGGAAGGGGTGGCATGCACTCCAATCATCCCCGCTTCCGAGTAAACCATGTAAAAAAACAAGCAAAGGTTTGTCAGAAGGTACTTGTGCAGCTGGGTAGTAATTGGAGTAAAGCATGTAAAGTCCTTAGGCTAATGCCTCGGTGAGCATTGAGCTGAATTGCTTCAGCAAAGTAGACGCTTGTTCGGGAGGCGTCTTAACTTCCACGAGCAAAGTACCTTGACCTTGTTCGAAATGTTTTTCGATGAGCGTTTGATAACAGTTAAGGGTTTCAGGGGCAGCATAATCGAGCTTGAATTGTGCGGCGGCATGCTCAAAGCTGAAACCATGAGGCATCTGATAAAGTGACTGTTTTTGTTGCTCAGGTACCGGCAACAAATCAAAAATCGCCCCACCATCGTTATTAGTAACCACAATAACCATTGGCGTTGTATTATGAGTGAGTAGCGCCAGCGAATTGAGGTCATACAACAAAGAGGTGTCGCCAATCAGCATCATCAAAGGATTCTGGTTAGCTTTTATCACGCCCGCAGCCGTTGCCACCAAGCCATCAATGCCCGACGCACCTCGGTTGCTGTACACTTGAGTCGCAGATATTGATGACAACATATCCACCAGCCTTACCATCAAGCTATTTCCCACAAATAACCCTCTGCCTTTAAGTCTAGACGACAAGTCAACGGCGACGCTCAACTCTGTAAGTTGATCATTATTAGAGATTTGTGCCAATGCCAACTGTTGAACTGTGTTCGCGACTTCCGCCAAAGGTGCCGCCCAACCAGCATGTTCTCCCAACAGCGTCGGTAGATGCTGCTCTGATAACCAATATTCGATATCAGCGACGATGTGAGTTTGAGGCAGATGATCTTGATTAATACGATGCGCATCTGGTGAAACAACGATGTACTGCGATGAACAAAATGTAGCAGCTTGCCCTTTTACCCAGTGGTTAAGACGCTTAGAAACGATGCGCTCACCAAACTGGATAATAAAGTCACACTGGCTAAGCTGTGCTTTGGCTGTGTCACTTTGCAACCATAAATCATAGTGCTTCCAGTCACTGCTGACACCCGATTGAGGGTCACAGAGAACTGGCCAGCCCAAAGCTGACGCAAACTGCTTGGCTTTAATTGCAGCTTCATTCTCGATAGAACCAATAATCACCGCGCCTTTACGAGCGACATAATCACTTGCTGAAACAGGCTGAGCGTTTAAATGGCTCGGTAAATAAGTGTTCGAGTAAAGGCTGGTTGAAGCTCTCCAAGCTGCCACGCTCTTTGTATAATCCGCATACATCTCAGCGCTATTAGCGGAATAAAGAGGTTCTGGGAACGGACAGTTGATATGAATAGCCCCACCGACGCTGCGCTGTTTCGCCAGTGCGTTATCAACCGACGTCAAAAGCCAATTCAAAGAAACTTGTGTCGTTGGGCTTGGAAGGTTTAGTGCCGTTTCAACGTGAGACGAAAAGATACCCTGCTGCTGAATCGCTTGGTTAGCACCACAGTCGACTAAATCAATCGGTCGATCAGAGGTAAGCAAGATTAGCTTTTCTCGCGTTAATCCAGATTCAGCGGTCGCTGGTAGAAGGTTAGCTACGGCAGTTCCAGACGTAACAATCACCGCAACTGGCTTGTTGCTCGCTTTAGCTAAGCCTAAAGCCAGGAAGCCAAGCCCACGCTCATCAAAATGCGTGTGTAAGGTTAGCTTAGAGTTAGCTTCGGCTTCGAGTGTTAATGGTGTTGAACGAGAGCCTGGAGCGATGCAAACATGTTCAACACCGCTGCGGACAAGCTCTTCAAGTAATGTGTTACACCAAACTCTGTTTAATACAGCTTGGTCGTGACTCATGATGCCACACCCAATGGTGGGTGATCAGAGATTAGGCTAAGCAAGGTCGACATCTTCTTATTCAGTTCTTGCCACTCATTTTCAGCTACCGATCCAGGCACGATCCCAGCACCTGCAAATAGCTGTACTTGATCGTTTACAATCAATGCACTTCGAATCGCCACACAGAATTCCGCTCGTTGATGACTGATGTAACCGACAGAGCCGGCATACCAGCCTCTAGCAAACGGTTCGTGTTCAAGAATGAAGTCCATTGCTTCTTTACGCGGTAGTCCTGCTACTGCTGCTGTAGGTTGTAAAGCGGCAAGCAACTGAACGCCATTAACGCCGTTATTAAGCTGCGCGTGAATATTGCGTTTTAGGTGCTGCACCTTACGCAGACGAACCAGACGCGCTTCTTTCTCTACGTGTACGGATTGTGAATGAGGCGTTAGACGCTCAATGATATCGTCGACCACATATTGGTTCTCATTGAGGTTTTTAGTGTCTTGAGAAAGCCAATTGGCTAGCTCCATATCCTCGGTCGCGTTTTCACCACGACCAATGGTGCCAGCGAGCGCTTCGGTATCAAGCTCGGTGCCATGACGGCTGTATAAGCGCTCTGGCGTCGAACCAATGAAACTGTGTTTCGAATCCAGTACCAACATAAAGTGAAAACTATGGTGGTTTTGCAGGTAACTAGCCTTAAGGAATTGAGCCGCACAAATAGGTGCATCAAGTTGTAGCGTGGTTTTTCGCGCTAAAACCACTTTCTTGTACTCTTCGTCGCTAATGCCTTTCAGTACTTTCTCAACCAACCCGCCCCACTGTTCTCTTTCTGGAACGTGGTTTATCTGTTCAATATGGGCAGACAAAGGCGCCAATATCGCGGCTTCTACGGATAGCTTATTCAAAGCATTAATAGAAACAACACGATCAGGGGACAAGTTAACCGCCAGCGACCAAGTGTCGTCAAAGCGGATCAATTCAATCTGAGGTAGAAAGAAGAAAGATTCCATGCAGCGGCGATTTTTTTCAGTGTGGCCGTCAAATGAACGTCCACCCCAGATTCGTTGGTCTTCACCTAGAATCGCATACGCGGGTGCTGGATCTGAAAATGTGTGTAACTGGCCAAGCGCAACCACCTCTTCACGAGTGTCGCGTGACTGCCAGTAGAACTTAGGAAAAAGCGGTTGAGCATGAAGCCATTCGATAAATGCAAACGATGGTTTTTGCGTGAGAACTTCAACACAACGAACTTCGCTTGCTTGGGCATTTTGTACTCGCTCAATCAAAGCGGAGATAGTTTGCTGGAAATGTGACAAATCGACCTCGTTCACATCTAAATTCTTATTATATTAGTTTGATACTTTATGGGTAGCACCCACTTAGATCAAGAATGTCCGATATCTTTTCAACATCCCTGTGACTTTAAGCGAGCCCCTCTATCATTTTAGACAATAACCATAAAAGCGATGAATTAAAACTTAGAAAAGGGTGACAACAAAAAGACCAAACGTGACACTGAAATGCGACATTCATCAGATTTTTATTCTATCAAACGTCATTTTGCGGTACTTTAATAAAGTATTTAAATTAATTTCAGGAAATCGGCAATGCAAAATATCGGGATGTCGTCAAAACTCAACAGCGTATGCTACGAAATCAGGGGGCCTGTACTCAAACATGCTAAGCGCATGGAAGAAGAAGGGCATAAAATACTAAAGCTTAATATTGGTAATCCCGCCCCATTTGGTTTTGACGCCCCTGATGAAATCCTTGTTGACGTAATCCGTAACCTGCCGACATCTCAAGGTTACTGCGACTCAAAAGGTATCTATTCAGCCCGTAAAGCGGTTGTTCAACACTACCAGAAAAAAGGCCTACGTAATCTTGACGTAGAAGACGTTTACATTGGTAACGGTGCTTCAGAGCTTATCGTTATGTCTATGCAAGCGCTACTGGATAATGGTGATGAAATCTTAGTTCCCGCTCCAGACTACCCACTATGGACAGCGTCTGTTGCACTTTCTGGTGGTACTCCGGTTCACTACATGTGTGATGAAGATGCAGACTGGTACCCAGATCTGGATGATATGCGCGCAAAGATCTCACCGAAGACTCGCGGCATCGTTCTTATCAACCCGAACAACCCTACAGGTGCGGTTTACAGCCGTGATTTCCTACTGCAAGTTGTCGAGATTGCACGTGAACACGGCCTAATCATCTTCGCTGATGAGATTTACGACAAAGTCCTTTACGACGGTGCTGTACATACCTCTGTTGCAACGTTAGCTGAAGACGTACTGATGGTAACGTTCAACGGCCTATCTAAAGCTTACCGTGTTTGTGGTTTCCGTGGTGGTTGGATGTTCTTGACCGGCCCTAAACACTTAGCCAAAGGTTATGTTGAAGGTTTAGAAATGCTTGCATCTATGCGTTTGTGTGCCAACGTACCAATGCAGCACGCTATCCAAACGGCATTGGGTGGCTATCAGAGTATCAATGAACTGATTCTGCCAGGCGGCCGTCTGCTTGAGCAACGTGACCGAGCATGGGAACTGATTAACAAGATCCCTGGCGTATCTTGTGTGAAGCCAAAGGGCGCGATGTACCTGTTCCCGAAGATCGACACCGAGATGTACAACATTAAAGACGATCAGAAGTTCGTACTCGATTTCCTTAAGCAAGAAAAAGTACTGTTAGTACAAGGCACTGGCTTCAACTGGCCTAAGCCTGACCACTTCCGTATTGTGACTTTGCCACATATTGAAGACCTTGAAGTGGCAATTGGTCGCCTAGAGCGCTTCTTGCAGACTTACAATCAAGACGACCTCATCGAAGGTTAATGAGCACAAGAAAGATGGCTACAATTTGCTGTTTTAAAAGACTTTAACTTGTATTCATTCACTTCTATGCTTAAAAGGCTCCAGTTTAGGAGCCTTTTTTGTATCCGCTGTCTCGTGCAGTTTGTGGCAAACAAAAAGTACGAGTGGAGCACTCTCTAGATAGGACATTTATGAAACAGAGCCATTTCTTCGCCCATCTCGCACGCATGAAGCTTATCCAACGCTGGCCTCTGATGCGCTCCGTCTCAAGCGAGAACATTTCAGAACACAGCCTACAGGTCGCTTTCGTCGCCCATGCCTTGGCGCTTATCAAAAACAAAAAGTTTGATAGCAAACTCAACCCAGAACACATTGCCCTAATCGGGATGTACCATGACACCAGTGAAGTACTGACTGGGGATCTGCCTACACCCGTCAAATACTACAACCCAGATATCGCTCAAGAGTATAAGAAGATAGAAGCAGCTGCAGAGCAAAGGCTACTTTCGATGCTGCCAGAAGAGTTTCAAGATGATTTCGCCCCCTTCTTAATATCCGGCACTGCCAGTAAAGAAGAGCAGAACATCGTAAAACAAGCCGATACTATCTGTGCGTATCTAAAATGTTTAGAAGAGCTCAGCGCTGGCAACCATGAGTATGAGCAAGCCAAACGTCGGCTAGAAGAAACTCTCGCACAGCGAAAAAGCCCGGAAATGGACTACTTTCTCACCACCTTTGCCCCAAGCTTTGAATTATCACTAGACGAGATAAGCTAGCCAGGTATAAGTTGCTTGTAATTAAATAAAATCAATTTGATAGGTGATATTTTGAATTCTCAACTCGAATCCTCTTTTGTACTCGAACAAGAGTGGCAACATCGAAATGACGATGAACACAAAATAAGACGTGATGATCACCGCAGCCCCTATCAGCGAGACCGAGCACGCGTACTGCACTCTGCCGCTTTCCGTCGCCTACAAGCTAAAACTCAAGTGCACGGCACCACGGTTAATGACTTTCACCGCACGCGCTTAACTCATTCGCTAGAAGCAGCGCAGCTTGGCACTGGTATTGTCGCGCAGCTCAAGAAAAAGCAACCTGAGTTTCGAGACCTTCTGCCTTCAGATAGCCTAATTGATTCTTTATGTTTGGCTCACGATATCGGCCACCCGCCATACGGGCATGGCGGTGAAGTTGCACTCAACTATATGATGCGCGAACACGGCGGCTTTGAAGGCAATGCGCAAACCTTTCGCATTGTCACCCAGCTAGAACCTTACACAGAGCACCACGGGATGAACCTGTCTCGACGTACCCTGTTAGGGCTAATCAAGTACCCTTCACTACTCAGTGAAGTGAAGGCAAAAGAACAACCTGAACCCGTTAAGCACCAGCGACAACTTCGTGCCAAAGACTGGATGCCAGCGAAAGGTATCTACGATCATGACGAAGAGTTATTCAACTGGGTACTTGAACCACTCTCAGCGAACGACCAACAGCTTCTCAAACAGAAAAGAAAGTCGCACACAGAGCCACTAGAGCATAACAAGACTAAGTATAAGTCACTCGACTGTTCCATCATGGAGCTTGCCGATGACATCGCTTATGGCGTGCATGATCTGGAAGATGCGATTGTGCTTGGTTCAGTGACTAAAGCGCAGTGGGTTGAATCTGCTTATCCGCAGTTAAAAGAGATGGCTGATCCATGGATTTGTGAACATCTAGATTCCATCACAGAGATGTTATTCTCTGGCGAGCAGTACCGCAGAAAAGATGCCATTGGTGGGATTGTTAACGCGCTGCTGACGAGTATCTCGATTAAGCCTGTTGATGAAAGTTTTGAGAACGCACTGCTTGCCTACAATGCCGTATTGGAGCCAAGCATGGATGCTACCCTCGACAAGCTGAAACACTTCGTCAGCGAATTCGTGATTCAAGTGCCGCAGGTTCAAGTTATTGAGTACAAAGGTCAGCAGATCATCATGGATATGTTTGAAGCCTTCAGCGCCGATCCTGAACGCCTGTTGCCACTGCCCATCAAGAAGCAATGGCTACAACATCAAGATGGATCCAGAAAGATGCGCGTGATCGCCGATTACATCTCATCAATGACCGATGACCTGGCTCAGAAGATGCACCAACAGTTGTTTTCAGCACATACAGAGTTCTAGACTTACTCGCAATACTTAGATAAGTATTAGTGAGATTACGCTAAGTAGTTTTTCTCAAATACGCCCGGCGGCATTTGATTGATTTGAAACTGAATCATTTGGTCAAATGCCGTTAGCAACGGACTGAAATCTCGGCCATCTTCTAACAAGCTCAGTAAATGGTACCCAGCTTCTACAGTCGACAAGCTATTTTCACTTGGCGCTTTACGGATTCGGTAATTACCCTTGAGATCTTTTGGTAAGTGGACCGTGTTCAACGCATGCAAGTTACTCGACACTTGCCACATCTTGAATGCTTTCTTCCACGTCCCATCCAATAAAATCACACGTAGCTTTTTATTAGGGCGTGTTACAGATTCAACTGGCGCAGAGTGTTCACTCGGGTACAAAATCACGTGCTGATATTGCGTATCAGCCAGCATGTCATTCAGTTGTTCATTGTCTGAAAGATCTTCACCGACGATCGTCACACTATTTTTTAAAGATAACGAGAGGATACGCGCGGTTCCCATCGGACGATGCTCTTCTGATGGGTGCTGAAGAATGATAAGCTCAACGTTCGACTCTAGTGGTGTAACCCAATGACAAATACAAGCTTTCAACGCCTTGCTGCATTGGGGGCAATAACGAGACATGGATGTAATGTGTACCCTGTTTTAATTTTCACTTCACTTTTATGCGTCATATTCCAACTAGAGCCAGTGCAGGCTTGGGTCGTTTGGGATAAAAGTGCGATTGTCGATGGACAATGGTGGCGGATCCTAACAGGAAACTTTTCACATACCAACTACTCACACTTGCTAATGAATCTAGCAGGCTTGTGGATCATCAGTTATCTGTTTCAACCCACGCGAAAACAACTGATCTCTGCGTTAGCTATGATCAGTTTAATCACTGGATTGGCTTTGTTGCTTTCAAGCATTCAGATTTATGTAGGCTTATCAGGAACACTGCATGGATTGTTTGGCTTATTCGCGCTCAGAGAGGCTTTAAACGGCAGGAAATCTAGTTGGCTGTTGGTATCAGGATTAGTCGCTAAAATCGCTTGGGAGCAATTTGTAGGCCCTTCCAGCACGACTGGTGAGCTAATTAACGCGAGAGTGGCTATTGAAGCCCACCTAGCAGGTGCACTGGCAGGCGGCTTCCTAGCTATCATTTCATTGGTATTGAGCAAAAAAACGAACTAAAGCTGTATTCTTTCGCGATTCTTCTCAACCGTTGCTTCACCAATCCCTTTGACACTCACCAAATCGTCAGCGGTAGCAAATGCACCGTTCTCAGTTCTATAGTCGACAATATCTTTGGCTTTCTTATCACCCACACCTACCAGTAACGCTGATAGCTCTTCTGCGGTCGCGGTATTAATGTTTACCGTAACCTCAATGCCATCATAAAGCTCAGCCTTAGTTGGGCTGTCTGCGAGTGCTGTAGGGCTTAAAAACATCAGAAGTGAAAGAAGTAGTGTTGAGTATAGAGTGCGCATAATCCATTCCTTTGTGAAAAAAGGTAACTTATGCGTTTACAGCAAGAGATAACATGAGCGCCAGATAAAAATAAAGCGGGTCACCTAAGTGACCCGCTTTGTTATACATCTTATTTTCATCAGCTTGCTTGTTGGCTCACAAATATGAGTTGTGGCTAACTAGCAAGACAATTGATGATTACTGACCTTGACCTACTACGTAGTATTCAACGTCTGCGTTTTTGCGTAGTACGTTTAATACGTTAGTCAGATCTTGCTGGTTACCAACACGCTCCAACTGAGCACCAATTTGAGTGCTGTATGCAGGGTTAATTTCAGCCGTTACTTTAGACAGCTCTACAACAACGATGTTGCCGTTTTGGTCTTTAGACTGGCCGAATACCACTTTGCCTTCTTCTGGCTTCGCTAGAGCAAATACAGAAGCCGCTAGTGGAGAGTTACGGTCAATCGTCTCAAGCTCTGTGAACTCAAGGTTGTTGTCCGCTAGTACTGCTTCGTTACCAGCTTTAAGATCGTTAACTAGAGAAACACCTAGCTCAACAGCTTGCTCTTCCGCTTTTACAGCAGATAGCGCAGCCACAACTTGATCTTTCACTTCTTCAAGAGGAAGAACCGTCTCGTCACGAGTCTCTTCAACACGTACAACAATGACGTGCTCAGGAGCCACTTCGATAACTTCAGAGTTTAGGCCATCTTCTTTCACTTCAGGGCTCAAGATAGCTTGCATAACTGCAGGCGTCATCAGAACTTCTGGAGCATCAGCTTGAGAGATGAAATCAGTTGTTGTGATCTTAGCATTGATAGCTTCTGCAGAATCGTCTAGCGAGTCTGGGAATTCAAACGCTACTTTTTCTAGCTCAGTTTGCATTTCGTAGAACTGGTCTACTGCGTGTTGGTCTAGAAGTTCTTGCTTAATCTCTGCCGCTACTTCTGCGTATGGCTGAGATTCAGGCGCTTTTAGTTCGTCTAGCTTGATGATGTGGTAACCGAAGTCAGACTTAACTAGGCCAGTTGTATCACCAACATTCTGAAGAGCGAAAGCTGCGTCTTCGAAAGCTGGGTCCATCACATCACGTTCGATCCAACCTAAGTCACCGCCAACATCTGCACTGCCGAAGTCGTCAGATTTCTCTTCTGCTAACGTAGCAAAGTCAGCGCCTGCATTTAGCTCGTCTAGGATTGACTGAGCTTTTGCTTCGTCGTCGCCTTCAACAAGAATGTGGCTCACTTTACGTTGCTCTGCCGTTGAGTACTTGTCTAAGTGTTCTTGGTAGTATTTTTGTGCTTCTTCGTCGCTCACTTCTAGCTGTGACTTAAGTGCTTCAGCAGAAAGTTCAATGTAAGACACTTTAGCTTGCTCTGGACGAGTGTACGCTAGAGGGTTTTCAGTGTAGTACTGTTCGATCTGCTCATCAGTTAGCTCAACGTCTTTCGCAAGGTCAGCAACAGAAAGAGTCACTGTGCGAATGTCACGAGTTTGAGCGATTAGCTTGCTTTGTGTGTCGATTTCGCCTTTAAGAACAAATTCACTGCCTTGAAGTGCTGTCACAAGCTGGTTGCGCATTAGGTCACGACGCATGTATTCAGCGAAGCTTTCTGCGCTGAAACCTGCACGGCGTAGTGCTGCTTGGTAAACTTCTTGGTCGAATTGACCCGCAGTTTGGAACTGAGGCATTTCTAGAATCATTGTACGGATTTGAGAATCACTGATTCGTAGGCCTAGAGACTCTGCTTGCTGCTCAAGTAGAACGTCGTTGATCATGCGATCAAGTACTGATTTACGGAAAGACTCTACGTACGCAGGGTCTGCAAGCATTTGAGCGAAGTAATCGCCAAGTTGAGATTGCATGCGATTACGTTCGTTTTGGTAAGCTTGTTCGAACTCACCACGACCGATTTCTGTATTGCCAACTTTAGCTGCTGCGTTGTTACCGCCACCGGTGATGTAGCTGCCTACACCTGCGAATACGAATGACAGGATAATCAACCCAAGGATAATTTTTACCGCGATGCTATTCACGCCTTCGCGTAATCGATCCATCATAATTTAAGTGCTCTCCGGATATGAAGCATTGGCTTCAAAATAAAAATCTATTCACGCGATATTATCAGAAAAAGAAATGCGCATCAGTAGGATGCGCATAATTTAAATTAGTTCAATGTGCTTCGCACATATACTGTTTAAGAATGAAACATCATTTTTCAAACAGTAAACGCATTTTACTGCCTTCCCCTCTTTAAAATCGAGGTTTCAGCAGTAGAAATTAGTTACATGCGTCTTTAAGTGCTTTACCCGCTTTGAAGCCAGGTACTTTAGCTTCTGCGATTTGGATCTCTTCACCAGTTTTTGGGTTACGACCTGTACGAGCAGCACGAGTACGAACACTGAAAGTACCAAAGCCAACAAGTGCAACTTGGTCACCTGATTGTAGCGTTGTGCCAACTGCTTCGATGAAAGCGTCTAGAGCGCGACCAGCTGAAGCTTTAGAGATGTCTGCGTTTTCTGCGATTGATTCTACTAGTTGTGTTTTATTCACTGTTTTTCCCCTATGTGTCATCTGTGACTACTTCTCGATGACTGTACGTTCCATTTTGGTTTTAATTTAGCCGCAACCCTTATTGCAAAAGGGCTGCCGCTTTGATCAATAACTTAGCGTCCAAAAAAAACGCTGACAAGCCTTTTCGGGCCTATCAGCGTAATTCTTTACTTATTTTTGCTATGCATCACTATTTTTTCACGTCAAACTCGACCCCTGACGGATCTCGTTCTAGCGCTACTTTCAGTACTTCGTCAATCCACTGAACTGGGATCACCTTCAAGTCAGCGATTACGTTGTCTGGAATCTCTTCCAAATCACGCTCATTGTCTTTCGGAATCAGTACCGTTTTGATGCCGCCGCGGTGTGCTGCAAGCAGTTTCTCTTTCAAGCCACCGATAGGTAAAACTTCACCACGAAGGGTAATTTCACCTGTCATACCGACCTCAGCTTTCACAGGATTACCCGTTAAACTAGAAACAAGCGCAGTACACATTGCGATACCCGCACTTGGACCATCTTTCGGTGTTGCACCTTCAGGTACGTGAACGTGAATGTCGCGTTTCTCATAGAAATCTGAGTTAATACCCAGTTTTTCTGCACGAGAACGAACGACCGTCATCGCAGCTTGGATAGACTCTTTCATCACATCGCCAAGAGAACCGGTTTGCGTTAGTTTACCTTTACCCGGCATTGCTTCGGTTTCGATAGTTAGCAGATCGCCACCAACTTGAGTCCACGCTAGGCCTGTTACTTGACCAATACGGTTGCTCTCATCCGCTTTACCGAAGTCGTGACGTTGAACGCCTAAGTACTCTTTCAGGTTATCAATGTTAACCGTTACAGACTTAAGGTCGCTGTCTAGTAGGATGTTCTTCACTGCTTTACGGCAGATCTTAGAGATTTCACGCTCTAGGCTACGTACACCCGCTTCACGCGTGTAGTAACGAATAATGCCGATGATTGCAGAGTCTTCAATCTCAATTTCGTGAGGCTTAAGACCATTGCGCTTAACTTGCTTGTCCAACAAGTGGCTCTTAGCAATATTCAGCTTTTCATCTTCTGTGTAACCAGACAGACGAATCACTTCCATACGGTCCAGTAGCGGGCCAGGAATGTCCATCGAGTTAGACGTTGCTACGAACATAACGTCTGACAGATCGTAATCTACTTCTAGGTAGTGATCGTTAAACGCGTTGTTTTGTTCTGGATCCAGTACTTCAAGAAGTGCTGAAGATGGGTCGCCACGCATATCAGAAGACATCTTGTCGATTTCATCTAATAGGAACAGTGGGTTCTTAACACCAACTTTAGACATCTTCTGGATTAATTTACCCGGAAGAGAACCAATGTAGGTACGACGGTGACCACGAATCTCAGCCTCATCACGAACGCCACCTAGTGCCATACGCGTGTACTTACGACCTGTAGCAGCCGCGATAGAGCGACCTAGCGAGGTTTTACCTACGCCTGGAGGACCAACAAGACAAAGGATTGGACCTTTCAGCTTATTGATACGGTTCTGCACCGCCAAGTACTCAAGAATACGTTCTTTAACACGCTCTAGACCGTAGTGGTCTTCGTTTAAGATCTCTTCCGCTTTCGCTAGATTCTTCTTAACTTTTGAGCGCTTAGCCCAAGGAACGCCAACCATCCAATCGATGTAGCTGCGTACTACTGTTGCTTCAGCAGACATAGGCGACATCATTTTCAGTTTTTGCAGTTCTTGCTCGGTTTTTTCACGAGCTTCTTGAGGCATTTTTGACTCTTCAATCTTCTTCTTCAGAGTCTCGAATTCGTCTGGAGCGTCGTCCATCTCGCCAAGTTCTTTCTGAATCGCTTTCATTTGCTCATTCAGGTAGTACTCACGCTGAGACTTTTCCATCTGCTTCTTAACACGGCCACGGATGCGTTTTTCAACCTGCAGGATATCAATTTCTGATTCCATTTGGCCCATCAGGAACTCTAGACGCTCAGTCACATCTAGAATCTCTAGTACGTGCTGTTTGTCTACCAGTTTAAGTGGCATGTGTGCTGCGATGGTATCTGCAAGACGAGCTGCTTCATCAATCCCGTTCAGAGAGGTTAGAACCTCTGGTGGAATCTTTTTGTTTAGCTTAATAAAGCCTTCGAATTGATTGATCGCGCTGCGAACAACCACTTCTTGTTCTTTTTCGTCAAGTTCTGAGGTAACAACGTATTCGGCATCCGCTAGGAAAAACTCACTCTCTTTGAACTCGTGAATTTTTGCACGTTGCTGACCTTCAACAAGTACTTTAACCGTACCATCAGGGAGCTTAAGTAACTGAAGAATGGTAGCGACGGTACCTACTTTAAATAGGTCGTCAATTGAAGGCTCATCAGTGTCCGCTTCTTTCTGCGCAACAAGTAGTACTTGTTTGTTAGCTTCCATTGCCGACTCTAGGCAAGTAATCGATTTTTCACGACCAACAAACAATGGAATAACCATGTGTGGGTAAACCACTACATCACGTAGAGGTAGCACGGGGATTTCGATACGCTCGGAACGTTCCAAGTTCATATATTTCTCTCTTCCGCTTTAACTTATAAAGCAGTATATGGGGCTTAAACGACTGGATTCAATGGAAGAATAAAAAAAAGGAGGTAATTGCTTACCTCCTTTTTCAATTTGAGCGACTTGTCTAAAAAAGACCTACTCTGCACCAGCTGCTTGATTATCTGAGTTGCTGTAAATCAATAGTGGTTCTGACTCACCATTGATTACCGACTCATCAATCACAACTTTGCTTACATCAGTTGAAGATGGCAGTTCGTACATCGTTTCTAGTAGAACACCCTCCAAGATAGAACGTAGACCACGAGCCCCCGTTTTACGGCTCATCGCTTTCTTAGCAATCGCACGTAACGCGTCTTCGCGGAACTCTAGCTCTGTATCCTCTAGCTCAAATAATGCTGCGTACTGTTTAGTAAGTGCATTCTTTGGCTCACAAAGGATTTGGATTAGCGCTTCTTCATCAAGCTCTGTCAGTGTTGTCGTAACAGGCAGACGACCAATGAATTCTGGAATTAGACCGTACTTCACTAGATCTTCAGGTTCTACTTGAGTGAACAGTTCACCAATAGTTTTGGTTTCGTCTTTTGAACGCACTTCAGCGCCAAAGCCGATACCAGAACCTGTTTCTACACGCTGTTCAATCACTTTATCTAGGCCAGCAAATGCACCACCACAGATAAATAGGATCTTAGACGTGTCCACTTGCAAGAACTCTTGCTGTGGATGCTTACGGCCACCTTGCGGTGGAACAGAAGCAACTGTACCTTCAACAAGTTTTAGTAGAGCTTGCTGTACACCTTCACCAGACACGTCACGCGTGATTGATGGGTTTTCAGCTTTACGAGAAATCTTGTCGATTTCATCGATGTAAACAATGCCGCGTTCCGCTTTCGCTACGTCGTAATCACATTTCTGAAGCAACTTCTGGATGATGTTTTCAACATCTTCACCCACGTAACCCGCTTCGGTTAGTGTAGTTGCGTCAGCCATTGTGAAAGGAACGTCTAGGAAACGAGCCAGTGTTTCAGCCAGTAGCGTTTTACCACTACCGGTAGGACCGATAAGAAGAATGTTACTCTTACCTAGTTCTACGCCTTCAGCTGTCGTATCACCATTACGTAAACGCTTGTAGTGGTTATATACTGCAACTGCTAGCACTTTTTTCGCGTATTCTTGACCGATTACATAGTCATCAAGGTGCTCACGAATCTCACGCGGCGTTGGCAGCGATTCAGATTCTTTCTTAGGAAGAACATCTTTGATTTCTTCACGAATAATGTCGTTACAAAGATCGACACATTCATCACAAATGTAAACAGAAGGACCTGCGATTAACTTGCGAACTTCGTGCTGGCTTTTGCCACAGAAAGAGCAGTAAAGCAGTTTACCGCTACCACCCTCTTTGCTTTTATCTGTCATTCGCTAACCTCTTAGCCTTTACTCTCTATGGTTTGAGTGTATATCAATTTGCATCACTTTGCGTCAAACAATTGCCCTGCAATTATTGACCGCGGTGATTAAGAACTGAATCCACTAAACCGTATTCTACTGCTTGATCAGCAGACATGAAATTGTCACGATCTGTATCACGCTCAACAACTTCTAGAGGCTGACCAGTGTGCTCTGCCAATAGTTTGTTTAGCTTTTGTTTGATCGTTAGGATCTCTTGCGCGTGAATCTGAATATCAGACGCTTGGCCTTGGAAGCCGCCAAGTGGCTGGTGAATCATTACGCGTGAGTTTGGAAGCACGTGACGCTTACCTGGAGTACCACCCGCTAGTAAGAATGCACCCATAGAACAAGCTTGACCCATACATACTGTGCTCACGTTTGGCTTGATGAACTGCATTGTGTCGTAGATTGACATACCAGCTGTTACGCTACCGCCCGGTGAGTTGATGTAAAGGTAGATATCTTTGTCTGGGTTTTCAGATTCCAAGAAAAGCAGTTGAGCCACGACAAGATTTGCCATGTGGTCTTCCACTTGACCTGTTAAGAAAATGATTCGTTCTTTTAATAGACGAGAATAAATATCGTAAGAACGTTCACCACGGGAAGTCTGTTCAACCACCATAGGAACTAGTGCGTCCATAATCGATGGCATTGTATTTTTTTCTTGGTAGCTCATATTCTTATGTCCCTAAAATAAATGGCCCGAATGATAAAATCATACGGACCATTGTTAGCAGAATTGCTGACCGTACGTCAACCTTCTACGTCAGATATTACTATATTAAGCAGGTTGCTGATTCATTAGCTCGTTGAAGCTAACTTCTTTATCAGAAACTTGAGCTTTAGCGATGATTGCATCAATAGCTTGCTCTTCTAGAGCAACGTTGCGCATGTTGTTCATCATTTGCTCGTTTTGCTCGTAGTAAGCAATAACTTCAGATGGATCTTCGTATGCTGTAGCCATCTCTTCGATGATAGCTTTAACTTTCTCGTCGTCAGCTTTTAGCTCTTCAGTCTTGATTACTTCACCAAGTAGAAGACCTACAACTACGCGACGTTTAGCTTGCTCTTCGAACAGCTCACGTGGAAGTTGGTCAGCAGCTTCAGTGTTGCCACCGAAACGTTGAGCAGCTTGTTGACGTAGAACACCGATCTCTTGATCGATTAGAGCAGAAGGTACGTCGATGTTGTTTTCGTTAACTAGGCCGTCGATAGCTTGCTCTTTGATGCGGTTCTTAACAGCTTGCTTAAGCTCACGCTCCATGTTCTTACGAACTTCAGCTTTAAGACCTTCAACGCCGTCAGTTGCGCCGAATTTAGCAACGAATTCTTCGTTTAGTTCTGGAAGTTCACGAGCTTCAACTTTGTTTACTTTGATTGCAAACTTAGCTGCTTTACCTTTTAGGTTTTCAGCGTGGTAATCTTCTGGGAAGTTTACGTCGATTTCGAATTCCATACCTGCTGTTTTACCAACGATACCGTCTTCAAAGCCAGGGATCATGCGACCAGCGCCCATCTCTAGTGGGAAGTTCTCAGCTTTACCGCCTTCGAACTCTTCACCGTCGATAGAACCAACGAAGTCGATAGTTGCACGAGAACCAGCGTCAGCTGCAGTGTCAACTTCAGTCCAAGTTGCTTGTTGCTTACGTAGAGTTTCGATCATCTCTTCAACGTCTGCGTCTTTAACTTCTACTGCTGGTTTCTCAACAGTGATGTTTTCTAGACCTTTCAGCTCAACTTCTGGGTAAACTTCAAAAGTTGCGTTGAATACTAGGTCAGCGCCTTCGTTGTTTTCAACTGGTGCGAAAGTTGGTGCGCCAGCTGGATTGATTTTCTCTTTAACGATCGCTTCGATGAAGTGACGTTGCATTACTTCGCCCATCACGTCTTGACGTACTGCTTTGCCGTACATTTTAGCAACCATCTTCATTGGCACTTTGCCTTTACGGAAACCATCGAAACGACGGTTTTTCGCGATGTTGCGTAGTTCAGCTGTAACTGCATCTTCGATGTTAGCAGCAGGAACAGTAATATTAAGACGGCGCTCTAGGCCTTCTAGCGTTTCAACAGTAACTTGCATTATATAAACCTCAAAACTGGCTCAGTAATCTGAGCATATGAGCCGTAACTTGGCTTTAATTCAAAAGCCGGCGTTGTTGGCTGCATCCTTGTGTAGTGCTCTATCCGAACACCTAATTTAAAATCGAGCATTGATGTTTGAATTGATCATTCAACCAAACACCAGACTAATCAGCGATATCTTCATCTTCACATACTTGTTAAGAGCTAAGTTTTCACTGGCTAATAAAAAGCAGCGAAGCTTGTTTTCGGAAACAAGAAAGGTATCTCCGATTAGCCTCAGGACAGAAATTTTAGACGCGACATTCTAGCGATCTGTTTAATCTCTGTCGAGCCGTTCACCTCTGCTTGATGATGAATGCTCTAAATTCGTCCAACTAAATGATACAAAAACGTTCAGAACATCACTTAGCACAACAGAAATGGGGACAATAGCGACTTTTTCAAGGGAATCGAGGGCTTTTTTTGCTAAAAACCTTAAAAAGAGATCTTGCTCTTGTTTTACCCCTCAGAGTCGATAACTTTTTCAACAATCTCCGTTACAAAGCCTTAACCTAACTCCATCTACTGGCTCTCTATTTTCAGTAAAAACTACCGCTAATTACTGTGATGAATGAGAGAAAGCAGGCTTTATATTGTCGCCCCCGATTTAGCGGAGAACCAGCATGTTTCAAGCTTCGAGAATTCGTATCCTGTTATTGATCGCCTACAGCGTCTTAATGATCCTTGGTGGTCACTGGGTATGGAATACGAGCCATCAAAGTTTGTTAAATGATCACCAATCTAACTTAGACCGCTTTTCCGTCCACATTGCCAGCCAATTGGATAAGTTTGCCCATATCCCTGAGCTACTTTCGAAGGATAAAGAGCTGGTTGATGCCCTGCACTCACCAAGCAACACTGCTCAAATTGAACTCACCAATCGCTATCTAGAGCACGTCAACACTGTTATTCAGGCGTCTGACACCTATTTATTGGATAGCATCGGTACCACTATCGCAGCCAGTAACTGGAACCTAAAACATTCCTTTGTCGGGCGTAATTTCGCCTTTCGCCCTTATTACCAACAAGCCATTCAAGGGCATGAAAAACAGTACTTTGCTCTAGGTTCTACGTCAGGTAAGCGTGGTTACTATTATTCTTACCCTGTCTCCTATGCCGCTGAAATCATTGGTGTAATTGTGGTAAAAATGGATCTGTCTTCGATAGAAGCAAGCTGGCAAGGCAAACAGAGCTTTTTTGTCGCGGATGATAAAGACCAGATTATCTTTATGTCTAGCAATCCTGAATGGCTATTCAAAAGTCTTCAGCCTCTCGATAATGCACAACAAGCTCGCATTCGGGAGAATCAGCAATATCTCGATACCCAGATTGAAAGCCTTCACTTCTCTGGCGATCTAGAGGGCGCGACCAGCAGCATTCGTTCATCTCATCCTTTAGTTAGAGAAAAGTTTTTTACCTCTTCACGCTTTCTACCTGACCCTGGATTAACGGTCAGGGTCTTCTCCCCTACCTACTTGGTTTGGTGGGATTTGGTCGCCTACATGGTGGTATTAAGCTTAGTATTCGCGATCATTTATCTGGTCATCCAACTTAACCTTCATCGCCAGCACCGACGCGCACAGATAGACCGACTCCAGTCTGAAGCTAACCAAAAGCTTGAGTTTCAAGTGCTCGAAAGAACCTCTGAGCTGCATGGAGAGATCAAGCAACGTATCGAAACCGAGCAAGTATTGAGACATACCCAAGACGAGCTCATCCAAGCAGCCAAGCTAGCGGTATTAGGCCAGATGTCAGCCAGTATTAGTCACGAATTGAATAACCCACTCGCTGCCATTCGTAGTTATGCAGACAATGGGCGATTGTTTCTGGCCAAAGAGAAAACAGACCGAGTCGATGACAACTTATCACGTATCTCAGCACTCACCGATCGCATGGCGAAAATCAGCCACCAGCTTCGTTCATTTGCTAAAAAGTCGACTGCGGAAGAGCTGCATACCTTACAAATATTGCCCATTCTTCACTCCTCTAAAGAACTGATGAAGCCACAGTTCAAAAGCGAGCGAATTAACCTTAATGAGCTACCCGAAACCTTCGATGCCTGTGTACTCGCTAACGCCATTCAACTGGAACAGGTGATTATCAACTTGCTCACCAATGCTGTTCAGGCAATGGAAGACCAAGACGATAAGCAATTAGCCATCTTGTTAGAAATCAAAGAAACGGATGAGGCTCAAGATAACACGCTGCTGATTCACATCGATGACAACGGGCCTGGCTTTACGTCTTCATCAAGCGGTAACTTTTTCGAGCCTTTCCATACCACCAAGAAGAACGGGCTTGGGTTAGGTTTATCCATATCTCAGCAAATAATCAGTGGGATCAACGGCAAGCTCACGACAGGGACCAGTCCACAAGGTGGCGCTCGATTTAGCATCGAATTACCGCTTATCGAGCAATAGCAGCAAAGACGAAAAGAATAAAAACCAACATACTAAATAAAAAACAGACTGAGTGAGTCCGTTCAAATACGGGCTAACAAACTCAGCGATAATCAGCATAAAAGAGTAAAGGAATAACTATGTGTCACGTCTATTTCATTGATGATGAATCCGAACTAAGAATAGCGAATGAGCAGAGCTTTGAGCTCGCGGATATTGACGCCGAATTCTTTCCCGATGCGGAATCAGCTTTGCTCGCGATTCAAGAGAACGGGTTACCTCATGTGATCATTACCGATATCTGTCTACCCGGTATCTCTGGCCATGACTTGCTCAACACTGTCATGCATAAAGACAAAGAGATTCCCGTCATCATGATCACAGGGCATGGTGACATCTCGATGGCAGTGCAAGCGATTCAAGACGGCGCCTACGATTTTATCGAGAAGCCTTTTGCCAATGAGCGCTTAATCGAGACCACCAAACGCGCCATTGAAAAGCGCCAGCTGACCTTGGAAAACCTTGAACTCAAACGCTCACTCAAAGCCAGTAAAACCCTTGGACCAAGAATCATTGGTGATACTCAGTCCATGACTGAGCTTCGCTCTGTGATTACCCATGTCGCTGACACCAACGCCGATATCTTGTTATTTGGAGAGACAGGCACAGGTAAAGAGCTGGTCGCGCGCTCCCTGCATGAGCAAAGCAGCCGCAGAGAACAAAACTTTGTCGCTGTAAACTGTGGTGCCGTTCCTGAAAACCTAATTGAGAGTGAGCTCTACGGCCATGAAAAAGGCGCATTCACAGGTGCAGAGAGTAAACGCGTGGGTAAGTTTGAGTTTGCTCAGGGCGGAACCCTATTCTTGGATGAAATAGAATCTATGCCGATGCAAGCACAGATACGCCTACTACGTGTGTTGCAAGAACGCGTTATCGAAAGGGTGGGCTCAAACGGTTTGGTACCTCTGGATATCCGCGTCATTGCGGCCACTAAAGTCGACCTAAAGAAGGCTGCTGAAGAAGGCACTTTCCGCCAGGATCTCTATTATCGACTTAACGTTGTGACCTTAGATTTGCCACCATTAAGAAGCAGACAAGAAGACATCCCTGCCCTGTTCCATCATTTCTTGTTGGTCGCTGCCGCTCGCTATGGCAAAACCGCCCCTGCTCTACCACAAAGTGAATTACACGCCCTTTTAGCGCATGATTGGCCGGGAAATGTGCGTGAATTACGTAATACTGCAGAACGTTTTGTCCTTTTAGGTAAGCTTTCTCACCTATCAGACAACGCTAATACAACCGCCAAAGAAATGTCTTTGGCCGAGTTAGTATCAGAATTTGAAAAAAACACGTTAAAGCAAGTGCTTATCGAATGTAACGGTAGTATCAAAGAGACAATGGAAAGGCTGCAGCTACCAAGAAAAACCCTCTACGATAAGATGCAAAAACATCAGCTATCTAAAGAGTCATTTAAGGTAGAATCAAACTAAATTAGATTTGCGAGCAAGATCACCTATACTTAATTCAATAACAGGACGTTATGCAATAAATGTAATAAGGATATGGCTATGGGTGAGAAAACTAGAGTTCCTTCGATTAGCGATACTTTCGAGATAGATGGCATTTACTATACCGATGAACATCTCGACTTAAACATGCCAGAATTAGAAGCAAAAAGAGCGCTATACGAACAGATCAATCCTCATGTTAAGCGAGGAAGACATATAGATGAGGAGGTCTAACGACCTCCTCTTTTTTATGAATTAAATTCCATTCTAATAAAAAGCTAAAACAACTACTTAGTGATTATTTCCGGTCCCATCAAGGTGGTTGGTAACCATGTCGATACCCAAGGCACGTAAGTTACGATTATCAAGAACAGGAACATTACGCCAACCCAAGGCAGCGCCGCTTTGACCACATTCATCATCGACATCTTGGCGACACCCGCGGTCACAAATAGGTTAAGCCCAACAGGCGGTGTTATCATCCCTATTTCCATGTTCACCACCATCATGATACCAAGGTGAATTGGGTCAATACCGAGTGCTATAGCAATTGGGAATACTAGCGGAGCAACGATGATCAGAAGGCCTGATGGCTCCATGAACTGACCACCAATCAAGAGCAGTACGTTCACCACAATCAAGAAGGTGATCGGCCCTAAGCCCGCCGATAGCATAGATTCGGTAATCATCTGAGGAATACGTTCTTCTGTCAGCACGTGCTTCAAAATCAGAGCATTAGCAATGATAAACAGCAGCATGATCGTCAGCTTACCCGCATCATAGAGTGTGTCTTTGGTGTCTTTATGAAAGAAGGTTTGGAACACTTTAACCAGCGCTGGCTTGGTGTTGCTCTTATCCGCAAACGGCCCCATGTCTTTATAGATAAAGTTGGCAATAAAAAAGGCATATACCGCCGCTACTGCTGCTGCTTCTGTCGGGGTAAAGATACCACCGTAGATACCACCAAGAATGATGACGATCAGTAGCAACCCCCAGCTTGCGTCTTTAGCGGCTGCGAACATCTCACCCCAACCCACAAATGGTTGCGCTGGAATCTTCTTAATACGTGCTGCAATGTAGATAGCGATCATCAACATCACACCAGCCAACAAACCCGGGATCACGCCACCAAGGAACATACGACCTACCGATACATCGGTTGCCGCCGCGTATACCACCATTACGATCGATGGCGGGATCAAAATACCCAAAGTACCTGCATTACAGATAACCCCTGCAGCAAACTCTTTCGAATAACCGTTTTTGATCATACCTGCGATAACGATACTACCGATCGCCACTACCGTCGCAGGTGAAGAGCCAGACAACGCTGCGAACATCATACATGCCACAACCGACGCCATCGCCAAGCCACCGCGGAACCAGCCAACCATCGCGATCGCGAAACGAATAATTCGTTTCGCTACGCCACCAGTAGACATAAAGCTCGAGGCCAAGATAAAGAAAGGAATCGCTAACAATGTGTAGTGGCCAGCAAAGGCGTTAAACAGAGTTTGTGCGACCGATGCCAATGACGCATCTGAATGCATCAACAAAAACAGGATGCTTGATAAACCTAAGGAAATCGCAATTGGCACACCGACCAACATAAAAGCAATTACCATCAAAAATAGAAATAACATTGCCATGATTAGTCTTCCTTACCGTTAGGCTTTGTACCCGACGCGCTGGTCTTGTTGTTCGTAGTCGAATCCAATACTGCAGTCGCGTCTTCGTCAGAACCCGCAAGTACATCCGCTTTCAACGCATCCAACTCTTCTTCGGCTTCATGACCTGCAATCATGCGGTCGAGTTTGCCCGTCACAACTTGGTAAGCAACTTGAATGAATCGGAACGTTAGTAATGCCATACCAATCGGCAACGCCATGTAAGGGATAAAGCGTGGTAGTTTCTCGTATCGCTCACCTTCATTCAGCCAGTCAGCTAAGAACTGCAGCATCTCTGGCATTGGGATATCATCGGTTTCATACCATGCGCGATCAGTCGCGAATGGGTACCAATAATTCCATGAACCGATGAGAAGTAAGATTGAAAAGGCAAGACAGCTAGTGACGGCAATTAACGCGTACACTTTGCGTAGCTTTTCAGGGGCAAGGTTGATGATGACATCAACACCAATGTGAAAGTGTTTTTTAACGCCGTAAGAAGCGCCAACCAGTACCATCCATGCAAACATGAATACCGTCAGTTCCAATGCCCATAAAATGTTGTCATTGAACGCGTATCGAAAGACCACGTTCGCAAAAGTTAGTAGGGTCATTGCCCCCAGAAAGAAGGCTATTAAAGACTCTTCAATTAAATCGGTGACTCTTCCGACTTTGGAAAATAAAGACTGTTCCATTTGAGACTGTTCCATAAAATGCTCCGCTTATAATTGTTTTAATAAAGGGCAGCGGTAGGGAGCCGCCGCCCTATAGCGGTGTTATTGGTTTGAAGCTAATGCTGCATCGATAAGATCTGAACCGATGTCTTTTTCAAACTTCTTCCATACTGGTTGAAGTGCTGTTACCCATGCTTGACGCTGTTCAGGCGTCAACGTACGAACCTCACCACCAGCTTCGATGATGTTGTTTTTGTTCGCTAGGTTAACTTTTGAAGATTCAGCGTTACGAGTTTCAGAGACTTCTTGGACGATGGTGCCAAGCTGTGTACGTACATCTTCAGGTAGGTCTTTCCAGAAGTCGTTTGACGTTACCACTAGGTAATCCAAAATGCCGTGATTGGTTTCAGTCACGCCGTCTTGTACTTCGAAGAACTTCTTACCGTAGATGTTTGACCAAGTGTTCTCTTGACCATCGATAACCTTAGTTTGCAGGCCGCCATATACTTCTTTGAACGACATTTTCTGAGGGTTAGCACCTAACTGCTCAAACTGAGCTACCAATACGTCAGATGCTTGAACACGGAACTTCAAGCCTTCTGCATCTTCTGGGCTGATAAGCGGTTTGTTTGCAGACATCTGCTTCATGCCATTGTGCCAGAATGCCAAACCTTGAAGACCACGACGCTTCATTGCGTTCTTCAGCTTTTCACCAGATTCTGAGTTTTGGAAACGGTCAACGGCTTCTACATCTTCAAACAGGAACGGAAGGTCGAAAATGCGGTATTTCTTAGTGAACTTCTCAAATTTAGACAACGAAGGTGCCGCCATTTGAACATCACCATTTAACAGGGCTTCCAGTACCTTGTTATCATCGTAAAGCGTCGAGTTAGGGAAAACTTGCATACAAGCTTTACCATTCATTTCCGTGTTTACTCGCTCTTCAAGTAGAGAAGCAGCGATGCCTTTCGGGTGCTTATCCGTGTTAGTTACATGACTGAATTTAATCACGATTTCACCTGGGTCACAGTTTGCAGCAGCATTAAAACTGGTGAGTGCCAGAGCAGATACAGACAGCAGGGTAAGAGGCTTAAACATTATTATTCTCCTTAGTAAACAAAACAGCCCTTCAATGGGAACTGCGTGCTTTCACTAAGGCAATTAGCGCGCCATATTGACACAAATCATTAACAACCCTTTAACCATAAGGCTTGGTAATATCGAGCCGCTCATCAGGGAGCTCAGCCAATAATATTAATGGGTGGGAAATGACCCATAGAATATTTATAAATGGGTGAGAGTTGACCAAACTATCAATGATGAAATAGAGATTTAGAGGACAAATAGAGGTAAGGAGGAAAAATAAAGGCCACCACTTCGGTAAACAAAATGGCAGCCTTATATAGAGATTCTTTAGAGCTGGTTATCTCAATAGGATATTGAAATATTATCTGGAACAGATGATTACAAGTTCTGCATACGCTTTTTAAGTCTTGCTAAATCAATAGCACTTGAGCGTACTGTCAGCTTAATGCACTCGTAGTCGTACTCTTCCTTCACCACACTCATATTAGAGCGGATCTCACCGATGATGCCTTGTCCAGAATAAGGAATCGTAATCTCTTCTTCGATCATTCCTTGCTCAGCCACACCCACGATGTACTTGTGCAGTTTAGTGATATCGAGCGGGTCACGAGTCGAGGTCAGCATTGCATCAGGGAATTCGTCCATCAACGCAAGCTGCTGCTCTTCACTCAATCTATCGCACTTGTTGAGTACCAAGAGTTTTTCACTGCCTTCAACACCCACTTGCGCTAATACTTCATGTACCACATCAAGCTGTGCGCGGAATGAAACGTCAGAAGCATCAACCACATAAAGCAGTAGTGACGCGTCGTGTGCTTCTGCAAGCGTTGAGTGGAATGAAGCAACCAGATCATGTGGCAGCTTCTTGATAAAACCAACCGTATCTGACACTAGAATACGCGGCTGAGTGATCGGCTGAAGTGCACGAACTGTGGTATCTAGGGTTGCGAACAGCTTGTCTTCACCACTCACTTCGGTTGCGGTCATTGCACGCATCATAGAAGATTTACCCGCGTTGGTGTAACCAACCAGAGCAACAGTGAAAAGTTCCGAACGCTGTGTGCGTCGGTTCTTCATTTCATCTTGTACACTTACCAGCTCACGCTTAAGCGCAGCAATTTGGTCTCGAACTTTACGACGGTCAAGCTCTAGTGAGGTTTCACCAGCACCCTGACCCATTTGACGTTCTTTGTCACCGTCGGCTGTTTCACGAAGTCGAGGTACTAAGTAATTTAGACGAGCAATTTCTACTTGCAGACGTGCGGTACGAGTGCGAGCGTGGCGACTGAAAATTTCGATGATGATACCGGTGCGGTCAAACACTTCGACACCTAAGTGAGCCTCAACATTGCGTAGTTGAGATGGGCTCAAATCACAGTCAAATACCACAACATCAGCAGTACCAAACTCCACCTCTTCAGATGGCAGGTCATCAAAATCGAGTTCATCAATACCAGCATGAAAATCAAAAGACTCATCAATGAAGTCTTCGTCTTCCACTTCTTGAATCGAACCTTGGTAACCGGTTAGGTGAGCAATTTCTGCAAGCTTACCGGCACCCAATACGTTTTGTCGTTGGGTTGAACTGTGGTGTTGTGACTGAGTACCGACCACTTTAAACCCTAGGGTTGTCACTAATCGAGCAAGTTCAGCAAGAGACTCTTTTGCTTCGTCACCTTTAAAATCAGGTGTCGTAATAGAGATAAGTAGAGCGTTACTAGCGGAGGGTTTTGCTGTTAGTTTCATGTTTTATTCTGTCTATGCACAAAAGTGCACCTAGTATTAGGTCTAAAGTAGGGCGATCCTACGCTGTTCTCAGTCCGCTTTATAGAGCTAACCGTGACTAATTGGCGATATTATTTCAGTTAATCTACTTATCTCGTTTATCCCTCTGTTTTCATGAGGAAATAAAACGAGCTAAAACAACAAAAAGGCAGCATCACATTATCAATTACGAATTGGTGATACTGCCTTGCTCTAAGCTTAGCCTTTAATTGATCGACTGACTCAAAAACTAGAAATCAATTCTCGCTTCGGTCTGCGCATCAAAGAATACCGCCTTTGATAAGTCAAAATGCAGCGGTGCCATCTGCCCTACCGACACTTCAAATTCCGGCGATAAGCGACACGCCACTTCTTGGTCGTTCACCTTAACCATCGCAATCGTATCTGGCCCTGTCGGTTCTAGCACTTCCAATTGCAAATCCAGTTTAGTGGTTGCAGACAGATCATCGCCTTGCTGCTCAGTAATGTGCTCTGGACGCAGGCCAATCACAACTTCTTTGCCGTCTTGTTCACGCATGCTTTGTGGCAGACGAATATGGTGCTCCTGATCAGCCGTACCAATAACCTTGATTATCGGGTTCTGCTCTTCGTCGAGATCCACCATAGTCTTGATAAAGTTCATCGATGGTGACCCCATAAAGCCTGCCACAAACATGTTGCTTGGCTTAGTGTAGATCTCTTGTGGTGTGCCTAACTGTTGCAGCTCACCATCTTTCATTACTGCGATACGATCAGCCAGCGTCATTGCCTCGATTTGGTCATGGGTTACATAAACAATCGTAGTGTTGAGCTTTTGATGAAGGCGCTTAATCTGGTGGCGCATTTCCACACGCAGCTTGGCATCCAAGTTAGAAAGCGGCTCATCAAACAAGTACAGCTTAGGACGACGCGCCAGTGCTCGTCCCATCGCTACGCGCTGACGCTGACCACCCGATAGCTGCGATGGTTTACGATCAAGCAGTTGTTCGATTTGCAACATTTCAGCGACGCGATTCACTTCAGCATCGATCTCGTCCTTCGGCATCTTGCGGATCTTCAAGCCGAAGGCGATGTTGCCGCGTACCGTCATGTTTGGATATAGCGCATAGGATTGGAACACCATCGCGATGTCGCGGTCTTTAGGTTCAACCTGAGCCACGTCGACACCATCAATCACTATCTCACCCGAGCTAATGTTTTCTAGCCCAGCAATGGTATTCATTAGGGTGGATTTTCCACACCCCGAAGGGCCGACAAGTATCAAAAATTCCCCCGAATCGATACTGATGTCGATGCCCTTTAACGTTTCGTTGTCCGCGTTGCGATAGGTTTTACGGATCTGTTTTAAATCTAATGTTGCCATGGGTAATTATCCTTTTACTGATCCTGCCGTTAAGCCACGAACAAAGTATTTTCCTGCGAAGACATACACCAACAATGTTGGCAGTGCGGCGATGATCGCTGCAGCCATATCGACGTTGTACTCTTTAACGCCTGTGCTGGTGTTGACTAAGTTGTTTAATGCTACGGTGATTGGTTGAGTCTCTGAGCCTGAGTACACCACCCCGAACAAGAAATCGTTCCAGATTGCAGTGAACTGCCAGATCACCGTCACCATGATGATCGGTGTTGAGATCGGTAATAAGATCTTGAAGAAAATGGTGAAGAATCCTGCACCATCCAGTTTTGCCGCTTTGATCAATTCATCAGGAATCGAGATATAAAAGTTACGGAAGAACAGCGTCGTAAACGCCATGCCGTAGATAACGTGCACAAGTACCAGACCAACAGTGGTGTTTGCTAAACCCATCTTGCCCAGTACGGTCGCCATAGGTAACAACACCACTTGGAATGGAATGAAGCAACCGAATAGCAGCAAACTAAAGAACAGGTTTGAGCCACGGAACTGCCACTTAGTGACTACATAACCATTGAATGCACCCAGTAGCGTTGAGATAGCGACCGCAGGAATTACCATTTGGAACGAGTTCCAGAAGTAGCCTTTTACCCCTTCGCACTTCACGCCAGTACACGCGCTGTCCCATGCTTTGTACCAAGCATCGAACACCCACTCTTTGGGTAAACTCATCAAGTTACCCGCCTTAATGTCTGGCAAGGTTTTGAATGAGGTCAGTACCATGACGAACAGCGGCATTAGGTAAACCAAGCAGAAAAAAAGCAGCGCCGAATAGATAAACATTCGAGCGAAGTTGATGTTATTCATCATGACTTTTTCTCCCTAAGCTCTGAGTAAAGATAAGGCACCAGAATCGCTAAAATACCGGCCAGCATCATCATGGCACTGGCAGCACCTAGGCCGATTTGTCCACGTGTAAATGAGTGTGCATACATAAATAGCGCCGGAAGATCCGAGGAATACCCTGGTCCACCTGCTGTCATCGCCGTCACAAGGTCGAAGCTCTTAATCGCAATGTGAGAAGTTATGATCACCGCGCTGAAAACCACAGGTCGCAAGCAAGGTAAAATGATTTTGAGATAAATAGTGGGTAAGCTTGCCCCATCAATTTGTGCGGCTTTAATGATGGAGGAATCGATACCACGCAGGCCAGCTAAGAACATCGCCATCACAAAGCCTGACGACTGCCAAAGCGCGGCAATCACTAAGGTGTAGACCGCCATTTCAGAGTCGACCAACCAGTCAAATTTAAAGTCGGTAAAGCCCCAATCTTGCATCAATTTCTCAATGCCTAGGCCCGGATTCAAAATCCACTTCCAAGCGGTACCCGTCACGATGAATGACAGCGCCATTGGATATAAATAGATGGTACGAATCGCGCCTTCTTGACGGATGTTTTGGTCAAGCAAAATCGCCAAACCGATACCCAAGACGATAGCAATCACCATGAATAGGATCCCGAACACACCGAGGTTGGTGATTGAGGTGATCCAGCGATCGTTCTCCATCAGCTTTTCATATTGAGTAAAGCCAACAAAATTGAAGCTCGGTAGAAATCGAGAATTAGTAAACGACAGCGCTGCCGTCCAGAATATGTAGCCGTAGATACATACCACGGTCACCAACGCGGTCGGTGCCAACACAATCTTAGGTAACCAATGTTGTAACCTGTCAGCAAAACTGGGCTTTGGTGCAGGCTGGCTCCTTGTCGGTTTTGGAGTCGACTCAGTCAAAACATGCTCCATAACTTTTCCTTGTTGCACAATTGAGCCAATGGCTTACCTCTCGGCACCACATCAGCATCACGCATATCAGAATTGAGGTGAAGAGCGGATAGGCTCCCTACGAACCTACCCACCCTGGGGGTTTGCTACTAGACCAAATGAGATTAGATAGCGGCTTTTACTGCTTTCGCTAACTTAGCTGCTGCCTCTTTAGGATCAGCATCTTTCTCATTGAAGAAGTTGGTCACAACGTCATAGATAGCGCCTTGAGCATAGCTTGTCGTTGCTAGGCCGTGAGCCATACTCGGTACAAGGTCGCCAGATTCCGCACTCGCTTTAAAGGTTGCCATTGAATCCAACGCACATTGGTCGAACTTAGACATGTCCATATCAAGACGTACTGGAATCGAGCCTTTGTTTAGGTTGAAGACCTCTTGGAAGTCTTTAGTAAGAATAGTTTTCGCAAGATCTTGTTGCGCTTTTTGATTCTCTTTATCGCCTAGCTCGAAGAAGGCAAAGCTATCGATATTGAAGGTAAATTGGCCGTCAGTGCCCGGAGCTGGTGCACAGATGTAGTCTTTACCTGGCACTTTACCTGCCGCTGTAAACTCGCCCTTCGCCCAGTCACCCATGATTTGCATTGCCGCTTCACCATTGATAACCATTGAGGTTGCTACGTTCCAGTCACGACCTGGAGAGTTGCTGTCAATGTAATCACGCATCTTTTTGAACTTGGTGAACACTTCCACCATTTTGTCGCCAGATAACACGTCCATATCCAAATCAACGAACGCTTTGTTGTAATCTTCACTGCCAAGTACATCAAGTGCCACGGCCTCGAAGACTGTCGCGTCTTGCCAAGGTTGACCGCCGTGCGCTAGAGGGATGAAACCTGCTGCTTTGATCTTGTCTGCAGCGACAAAGAACTCATCTAATGTGGTTGGAACCGTCACACCTGATTTTTCGAGCACTTCTGGGTTTGCCCAAAGCCAGTTAACACGGTGAACGTTCACAGGAACTGCTACATATTCGCCGTCCCATTTCATCACTTTGGTAACAACCGCGGGTAGTAAGTCATCCCATTTTTCTTGTTTCGCGGTTGCATCGAGAGACGTTAGAAAACCTAAACCACCCCACTCCTGAATATCATGACCTTTGATCTGCGCGGCAGATGGTGGATTACCAGATACTGCTCGTGTTTTTAAAACGGTCATCGCACTTTCACCGCCGCCACCAGCAACAGCGAAATCTTTCCAAGTATGACCTTGTTCTTCAATCATCTCTTTAAGTACTGCTGCGGATTTAGCTTCACCACCAGCAGTCCACCAGTGAAGCACTTCCACTTCACCAGCTTGAGAAAATGTTGAGGCAGCAAGAAGAGATAGAGTAAGTAGGGTTTTATTGATTTTCATTATAATCTTCCATGTTTAGCGGACTCGACGCCCGGTTCAATAAAGAGTCTACTTATTCTGATTTATAAGATTGAAACAAAAGGTAAGCCCAATGTAACACAATTGTTACATTACACTTCTAGGCCACGTGGGATATAGACTTTGGCTTCTAAGCCACCTTGAGGGGAGTTGCGAATAATGAGATCTCCGCCATGTCCGTGCAGGATATTTCGACAGATTCCAAGCCCTAAACCGTGTCCTTGATCGTCGGTCGCAAGCCTAAAGTAGGGTTCAAACACCAACTCAAGTTTGTCTTCTGGGATTCCTTCGCCGTGGTCCTGAATCGTCACGATGACCCACACAGAATCGCTACTGATATCGACATTCGCGGATGTGCCGTATTTCACTGCATTATCGATAAGATTGGTCAGCACACGTTTAATCGCTAACGGCTTAGCGACTAACGGCTCAACTACGATGGGTTCAAACTCTACTAAGGTTTGATGCTGGTTATGCGACTCTATAACCGAAGCAACCATGTCATTAAGGTCAATAATAGCGTTGTTTTCGTGAAGGTCTGTATCTCTTACGGCTTGCAGAGCACCTTTGACCATCATCTCTAGCTCATCTAAATCCTTGTTAAACTTCTCTTTCTTAACTTCGCTTTCCAACAGCTCAGCTCTGAGTCTCAGTCGAGTGATCGGTGTCTTTAAATCATGAGAGATAGCTGAGAAGAGATGTTCTCTATCGGCCACATAACGACGAATACGCTGCTGCATGCGATTAAACGCCCGAGTCGCAGTGACCAATTCAGTCGCCCCCTCCTCGTTAAGTGGCGGCTGCTGGATATCCATACTCATCTCGTTAGCAGCCCTTGCGAGCTTTTTAAGCGGGCGCACTTGGCGGCGAATCATTAAGTAGGTCAACACCAGCAGAATCAACGTTGAAGAGAGCAAAAAGATCACCTGCTCACGACCAAGAATAGTGTCATCCAGTTTGACATAGGGTGCAGGCAACAGCGCCGCAATATAGACCCACTCATGGCTGGCTAGCTCGATTTGAACAACCAGAATTGGCGGATTAAGCGGCTCTAAGGTTAAGGTATGATGCGCCCACGATCGCGGGAGATCGCTCAAGTAGATATCATTTTTAAGCAAGCGAAGATGTTCTGGGCGAGAGAAATCGACACGAACTGACTCCACCTTATTAAGCTTGCTACTCAAGACACTCTCTATCGCTTCTATCGATGCGGTTTTCAAGCGGGTATCGGGGATTGGTTCAACAATCAAAGCCTCTTTATTGAAAGAGACGAAGAATCGCGTCCCGCCCATGTTACGAATTTGGTCTAAAACGATATGGCGATATTTGACGGGCAGAGACTGGAAGAAAGTCACTGTTGAGGCAAACATGTTCGCCATGCTCGATGAAGCGGAGCGAATACCCTCTAGTTCTTTTTGTTTGGATTCGCCATACCAAATCGACGTTGCAATGCCCTGAGCGATGACGACGGCTAGCAAGGTCAAAAGCAAGGTTCTAGCAACTAACGAGTTTGGCTTTAAACTTCTCAACCACTTCATACGGACTTCTTACTCAGTGCTCATACTGAACAGGTACAGCCAAGATATAGCCGTTACCACGCATGGTTTTGATGTAGTGCGGGTATTTAGCGCTATCTCCTAACCTGCTTCTCAAACGGCTTAACTGAACATCAATGCCACGCTCAAAAGGCAGTGCTTCACGTCCTCTGGTCGCAAAAGAAATAGTATCTCGGTCTAACACTTCGTTTGGGCGCGTAAGGAACAGCATTAACAGTGAGAAGTCACTGCCTGACAAATCCATCTCTTCAGCGCTTTCGTTGTGTGAAATTCTATGAGCGAGTGTATCAAGCGTCCAATCACCAAAGATGATCTGTTTAGGCAATGCATCACTAGGCTTGTCCTCCGTCACTTGAACACGTCGTAACAAGGCTTTAATTCGTGCCATTAATTGGCGGGGACTAAACGGCTTAGCGATATAGTCATCGGCACCAATTTCCAAGCCAATGATCTGATCGGTTTCATCCGACACTGCAGTCAGCATAATGATGGGCACATTGGAGTTTCTACGGACGCGCTGACACAGGGTAAAACCATCATCACCGGGAAGCATCACGTCAAGAAGTATCAGGTCAGGGTAACCTTGGCTCTTTAGGTGAGTTTCTAGTTCAACCCCATCTCCAACCGAAGAGACGTCGAAACCCGATTTTGTAAGGTACTCTTCCAGCAACTCGCGGATTTCTTGATCATCATCCACCACGAGAATTCGAGTATTTGTTGGCATCGCCCAAACCTATAAAATTTACAACTTATTCACATAGTGTATAGGCAGGTCGAGTATTTGATTATTGATATGTTTGTAAAATTAGAAGAACAAACAGATAGAGATCACAACTAAGCGACCGCTATCTGTTGGTTTTGTACTGGTAAGCCAATTTAAGACGAGCAACTAATCTCCATACCTTTGCCCCATTCCGGTGGTAAAGCAGCTAAGTATTCGTAATCAGGGTGCTCCGCATATGGGTCTGCGAGTACTACCATCAGAGCATCAACATCACTACTATCACCACGTTCGGCCTTTTCAATCGCAAGTTGAGCCAAATAGTTTCTAAGAATGTATTTAGGATTTACCTGCCTCATCTTTTCGCAGCGCTCTGTAGCTGAACTCTCCTCAAGTTCACAACGTTGCAAGTAGTTATCCAACCATAGCTTCGCTGCATCACGATCGATGACCAAATCAATGACTTCCTGAGCAGGCAAAGTGTCTAGGTTCGACAGAGTTCTAAAGAACCTTGGGTAATCGACTTTGTTTTGCGACATCAATTCGAACATAGACTCAAACAAGCGGCTGTCACCTTCTTGCTTGGAAAGCAGACCAAGCTTTCGACGCATCAGTTGGCTAAAATAACCGTTCATTTGTGGCTCGTATTGTTCCAATGCCGCCTCTAAATCAGCCCTTTCCACCAGCGGTGACAACGAGTGTGCCAATGCCGATAAATTCCACATCCCGATTCTTGGTTGCTGATTGAACGCATAACGCCCTTGGTAATCAGAGTGATTGCAGATCAAGCGGGGATCATACTCATCAAGGAAGGCAAACGGGCCGTAATCGAAGGTTTGTCCAATGATCGACATGTTATCCGTGTTCATCACCCCGTGAGCAAAGCCATTTGCTTGCCACAACGCAATCATCTCTGCGGTGCGATCAACAATTTGATTAAACATAGCAGCGTATGGCTTTTCTTCATCTAGGCACTCAGGGAAGTGCCACTCGATGACTCTGTCGGCCAACAATTTATGTTCAACCAACTGATTTGTGTAAAACAAGTGCTCAAAGTGACCGAAGCGGATATGTGATTCTGCAGCACGCACCAGCAGTGCACCCCATTCTTGCTTCTCTCGGTAAACCGGCGTGTCACTGGTCATCATTGCCAATGCACGAGTCGTTGGGATATTAAGCCCCGCCATCGCTTCACTGCACAAATACTCGCGCACAGTCGACCGGATAACCGCGCGCCCGTCACCCATGCGCGAATACGGTGTTTTCCCCGCACCTTTTAGGTGTAAGTCGAACGTTTCGCCACTTTTAGCGACAACTTGAGCTAACAACAATCCTCTTCCGTCGCCCAAATCAGGGTTATAAGCACCAAACTGATGGCCTGCGTATTTCATCGCTAACGGAGAAAATTGCTCTGGTTCCACATTGCCAGATAAGGTATCCAGTAATTCTTCTGAAGCGCTCTCAAATGACGGAAAGCCGAGTTCAGTCGCAAGGTTTTGATTCCAGGCGAGCCATTGGACATTGCTTAACGGAGTTGGTTGGATTGGGGTATAGAACAGTCGAGGTAATGCAGTAAATCGATTGTTAAATGAAATAGAATCCCAGACAGACATGAGAGATACACTGTAAATAAAAGATAATTTAAGATTATCACAGTTTAGTAACAACTTCAGATGAGGTTACACGATTAGCTTTGTGCGAAAGTTGGCTTTGTTGCCCTATGAAATGTAATTTTACTAAGAAGAAGGACGCGTTTAGGAAAAGGTTAAGTGGCTAAGCTGGTGAGAAAAGCCACATTTATAGGAGGAAGAGTTCTAACTTTAAAAACTTTTTTACAAATATGTTCATAATGAAAAGTGGAAATATAGAGCCATTTAGCTGACTACATTAGAGCAAGAATACCCACTAGAGAAAGGGTAGAGAAAATCCAAGTACGGCTGATAACGCCAAAATTACTGTGTTGAATCATTTCTTGATGCTGCATATGCCTCTCCTTGAGAACGTGATGGTGTAACTACAATATATCGGCTTTTTGTTAAAAGCAGCAAGCATATTAATGTTAACCTTTTATGACAGCACCAAGAAGTTTCTGTAACTATTCACCCCTTTGATAAATCATAGATTTAAGCTCGACTTGTCGTTGAAAGCAACGCTCCAGCTCCAATAAACACGCCCCCTGTCACACGATTGAAAACCTTAGCTCGGCCTTTCGCGAACAACCAATTCGACGACTTTGCGCCTAAATACGCGTAGACCAATAACCAAGACAACTCCATCACAGCAAAGGTTAAAGCAAACACAGCAAACTGCGGTAATAGCGCGAGTGATGGGTCAATAAACTGCGGGAAAAGTGCGGTAAAAAACAGAATCGCTTTAGGATTACTGGCACCGACAATAAAGCCACTTACGTAGTGAGAAACGATACTCTCTTTAACGACTTTAGAGTCTGATTGCTGACTCGGTAGTTGGTCATAATCTTGCTGACTCGAGCGCAACGATTTCCATCCGAGGAAGATAAGATAAGCCGCCCCCGTCCATTTAATGACATTAAATACCACTTCAGAAGAGGCAATAATGACTCCGAGTCCCGTAAACGATAGCGTGAGAATTCCGGTAATCGCCGTTAGGCTACCTAAAGCAGTAAATATCGATAATTTGAAGCCCGATTGCACACCTTTGGTCATGCACAATAAAGAACTTGGGCCTGGGGATGCCGTCAAAATCAGCACGGCTAACAGATAGTAGATCCATGTATCAAAGCTCATCGTGAATTCTCCTTAACTCACTAAAACGACTAAATATTAAACACCAATATGGAATAAGCCCTCATATTAATCAACTAAATATTGCACTTAACGTCTTCGATATGAATACAAACATCTTTAATCTAGGCAATAAAAAACGCCATGCAGCAATGCATAGCGTTTAAACAAAACGTTTCAAATCGAACGTCTTACTAGATTTCAGGTTCTAAGCTTACAGCCCGATGACCGGATCATTCGCCTAATAGCTACCAACTAGTCTTTGTAGATAGAGAACTCATCAGCGCAAGCAACAAGCTGCTCACGAGTGATCATGAATACACCGTGACCACCATTAGAGAATTCAATCCAAGTGAATGGAATCTCTGGGTACTGATCCATCATATGAACCATTGAGTTACCTACTTCACAGATAAGAATACCGTCATCAGTTAGGTAGTCTGGCGCGTTAGCTAGGATACGGCGAACCAGTTTCAGGCCGTCAGTACCCGCAGCTAGACCAAGTTCTGGCTCGTGAGTGAACTCATCTGGCAGGCTGTTCATATCTTCCTCATCCACGTATGGTGGGTTAGATACGATCAGGTTGTATTTCTCTTTTGGCAGGTCACGGAACAGATCAGAACGGATTGGGAACACTTGTTGCTCCATGCCGTGATCTTGAACGTTCTGCTCTGCAACTTGCAATGCATCAGTAGAGATGTCAATTGCGTCAACTTCTGCTTCAGGGAATGCGTGTGCACAAGCGATAGCAATACAGCCACTGCCCGTACAAAGGTCCATGATGCGAGTCGGATCTTCAGTTAACCAAGGTTGGAATTGAGCTTCAATTAGCTCACCAATTGGAGAACGAGGCACAAGAACACGCTCATCAACGAAGAACTCAAGGCCACAGAACCAAGCTTTGTTCGTTAGGTAAGCCGTTGGTGTACGATCATTGATACGCTTGATTACACGCTCAACAATACGTAGACGCTCGCTGCTCGTTAGACGAGAGTTCAATACATGTGAAGGAACATCAATCGGCAGATAAAGAGTTGGTAAAATAAGTTGTACCGCCTCATCCCACGCATTATCAGTGCCGTGACCATAAAATAGGCCCGCTGCATTGAAGCGGCTAACAGTCCAACGAATCACATCTTGAAGCGTGTGTAGTTCTGATACCGCTTCTTCTACAAAAATCTTATCCAAAATTGTCTCCGAAAAGCGCTACAATACTGCTAATTACGTTTCAAATTAGAATTCATAACCTGATGAGCAAAAAAGACACCGATTTCGATGACGATTTCGCCCTGTTCAGCGATGCAGTAAAGGGCGTTAAAAAGTTGCAACAGGATACCATAATCCAGCAGCCAAAAAGAAATGCCAAACAAAAAGAAATTACTCGAACGGCAAGACAAGCCAGTGACAGCGAGTTTTATTTCTCAGATGAGTTCATTCCGCACCTTAGCGAAGAGGGTCCAACACGCTATGCGCGTGACGATGTCTCCAAGTATGAAGTGAAACGACTTCGTCGTGGTGTCTATGTACCAGACGTCTATCTGGATATGCACGGCATGACGCAGCAAGAAGCCAAACGCGAGCTTGGCGCTATGATCGCACATTGTGTGAAAGAAGGTGTCGCGTGTGCCTGTGTTCAACACGGCATCGGTAAGCACATCTTAAAAGAGAAAGTGCCTTTGTGGCTGGCTCAGCATCCGGATGTGATGGCCTTTCACCAAGCACCTCTTGAATTTGGCGGCAATGGTGCACTGTTAGTGTTGCTCTCTATCCCAGAGAAATAGAACGAGTCGTAAGCACATCACACCAAATAACAAAGGGCACCTCAATTACTGAGGTGCCCTTTTCTATTCTGGCTGTCGCTCTATGTTCTCTCAAACCCTAAGTTATGGGTTGATGTTCCACAGCAGCTCACCTTTTTGTGTCTCAAGGTCGAATTCAATACACGCTAAACCTGATGTTGGGAACATCGGCGGCGCCATACCGGTTGCAAATTCTGCTGTTAAATAGCCCACTAGAGGTAAATGAGAAACAAATAAAATGGTCTCTAGCTTTTCTACTTCAGCCATTGCCAAGGTCAAATCAAACACATCGTCAGACATTCCATAAGGCGTGATGTCATCACAGGTTTCCACTTTCTTTCCAGAAAACGCCTGAGATATCTCTAACCACGTTTCTTGCGCCCTCAAGTATGGGCTCACAAGCACTTTGTCAAACTGGCTAATGCCCTGCTCATGTGCAGCTTGAGCCACCGCAAGAGAAGCCATTTTACCGCGCTTAGTTAACGCTCGTTCTGCGTCCGAGTTAGCAAAATGCTCTGCTTCACCGTGGCGCATTATGAATATTTTCATGTTCTGTCCTGTCTACGTAACATTTCGAAAGTCGATATATCCCATATCAGCGATACGCTACTTAGCGTTTGGCCCTCAATCCAGAGGGAGCCGCAGTCTATATAAATAATTATATCAAGTCACTTGCTAAAGAGTTCGACTTTCTTAACAATCTTGTTAAAAGAAAATAAATCACTGATAAAAATCGATAAAAGTGATGTAGAAGTCGCCAAAAAAGCACTTCATATCCCAAAATATGATCACGAGGTTTGCACGCCGAACCATCGGGTACATAATTTAAAAACCACCTTCTTTGGAGATGCTCCAGTGCATTTAAGCCCCAACGATGAACATCAATACCGTTACCTCACCTTACATAACGGATTGCGAGTGCTTTTGGTTCAAGACCATTGTGCTCAAAAAGCCGCAGCTGCACTCGCCGTTAATGTCGGGCACTTTGATGATCCTGCCGACCGAGAAGGTTTAGCGCATTACCTAGAGCATATGCTATTTCTAGGAACTGAAAAGTATCCAAAGGTCGGAGAGTTTCAGAGTTTTATCAGCCAACATGGTGGCAGTAACAATGCTTGGACCGGAACAGAGCACACTTGCTTCTTTTTTGACGTCGAATTAAATGCCTTCGAGGGCGCTCTAGATCGCTTTAGCCAATTCTTTACCGCCCCTCTATTTAACGAAGAAGCACTAGATAAAGAGCGCCAAGCCGTTGATTCTGAGTACAAGATGAAACTCAACGATGATGCGCGACGCCTATACCAAGTTACCAAAGAGTTGGTTAATCACAACCACCCATTCTCGAAGTTTTCTGTCGGTAATATCGATACGTTAGGTGACAGAAATGGCGTTACTATTCGCGAAGAAATTCTCACATTCCATCAGCAACAGTACTCCGCCGACCTAATGACCCTAACACTGTCCGGCAATCAATCATTAGATGAGATGCAAAGCTGGGTTGAGGAGCGCTTCAACTCAATCCCCAATCACAACCTTCAGGGCAAAAAGGTTGAGGTGCCCATTGTTGGCGAATTGAGCACTGGAGTTCAGGTACACGTAGAACCGGTTAAGGATGTCCGCAAACTGACCTTAACCTTCCCTATGCCGAGCATGGATGAACACTACGGTGTCAAACCGCTGTCATTCTTCGCACACCTATTAGGTTACGAAGGAGAAGGCAGTTTGATGATGCAGCTCAAAGAGAAAGGCTGGATAACATCACTCTCTGCTGGCGGTGGCGCAAGCGGCAGTAACTACCGCGATTTCACGGTGAGTTGCTCACTAACTATCGAAGGCTTAACCAAAACAGATCACATCATCCAAGCGGTGTTCCAATATATCAAGTTGATTGAACAACAAGGGATTGAAGAGTGGCGTTACCTTGAAAAACGTGCCGTTTTAGAATCCGCTTTCCGTTTTCAAGAGCCAGCAAGACCGCTCGATGTCGTCAGCCATTTGGTTATCAACATGCAACACTATCAAGAACAAGATGTGGTGTATGGCGACTATAAAATGTCGCATTTCGACGAAGATCTGCAACGTTCACTGCTTCCTTACTTAACCGTCGACAATATGCGTGCGACCATTATTGCTAAAGGTTTTGAATATGACAGAGAAGCAAAATGGTACTTTACGCCTTACTCGGTGACTCCTTTCACAGCTGAGCAAATTCAATGCTTTACCTGCATTAACCCCGGTTGGCAGTTTGAGCTACCCGGTAAGAACCCGTTTATTTGCTATGACTTAGACCCAGCAGAACTTGAAGGTGACACTGAGCATCCTCAGCTGTTACAAGAGCTAGATGGTTTTAAGTTATGGCACCTGCAGGATCACCAGTTTAGAGTTCCTAAGGGTGTGGTGTATATCGCCATCGATAGCCCACACTCAGTAGCCAGCCCAAGAAACATCGTAAAAACACGCTTATGTGTTGAGATGTTCTTAGATTCTCTTGAAAAAGAGACCTATCAAGCTGAAATCGCGGGCATGGGTTACAACATGTACACCCATCAAGGTGGCGTGACACTGACACTCTCTGGATTCAGCGAAAAGCAACCACAACTGCTCAATATGATCCTAGAGCGCTTTCAGGCACGAGACTTTAGTCCAACTCGCTTTGAAACCATTAAGCATCAACTTCTCAGAAACTGGAATAACGCGTCGCAAGACCGCCCAATTTCGCAACTGTTTAACGCAATGACGGGTATTTTACAGCCTAACAACCCACCATATGCGGTGCTCATTGAAGCGCTAGAAACGATTGAAGTCGATGAGCTCTCTTCATTTGTTCAATCTATTTTGGCCGAGATTCATGTTGAAATGTTTGTGTATGGCGACTGGAGACAAGCTGATGCACACAAGATGGCTGAAACACTCAAGGATGCCCTACGAGTTAAAGACCAGGCTTATGAAGAGTCACTGCGCCCATTAATCATGCTGGGTGAAAACGGTAGCTTCCAGCGTGAAGTAGTCTGCAATCAAGATGATTCAGCGATCGTGGTTTATTATCAATGCCCTGATATTTCGCCAAAGAATATTGCGCTGTATTCGTTAGCCAACCATTTGATGTCTGCGACATTCTTCCATGAAATACGCACCAAGCAGCAACTGGGCTACATGGTTGGTACCGGCAATATGCCGCTCAATCGACATCCCGGCATAGTGCTTTATGTACAATCGCCGAATGCTGCTCCTGCTGATTTACTAGTCTCAATCGATGAGTTTCTCAACGCCTTTTACATGGTGTTGTTGGAACTCAATGACTACCAATGGCACAGCAGTAAACGAGGCCTTTGGAATCAAATATCAACACCAGATACGACATTGCGAGGACGTGCTCAGCGCTTATGGGTTGCGATAGGTAATAAGGACTTGGAGTTCAATCAGAGAGAACGAGTACTAGAAGAGCTCAAAGGGCTCACTCGCTCAGATATGATGCGTTTTGTGGTTAGTCAGCTTAAGCCACGTACTGCTAATCGACTGATTATGCACGCACATGGTAACGCTCACAGCGAGGAAGAGAAACTATCCGCTGGTGTGGAAATAGGCTCTATTGATGAGTTTCAATTGCGCCCGAAAGATACTGAGCTTGGCTAATTAATAGGCTAACAATTCAAAAGGTTGATGTGAAAGCATCAACCTTTTTTATTGGATGAAGCACAAAATCAGATCTCCTATTACGCTCCTCCGTCGCTTTAGGAGATGACGTTAGTTTTGATTGAGATCTGTTTTACCACCTGCCTTATCAACGCAATAGCTGTACTTTCTACCTCTCTATCGTCATTCCCAAGAGGGAGGAACGGACGAGTCGGGAGTCTCCCATACCGTTCAGCTCTTCCAAACAGAACGCATGACTCCCTTGTAACTCTCGAGAAGGAAAAATGACTGAGTCGAGAATCTCCCATCCCGATCAGCTCTTACAGACAGACCCCACCTCTCCCCGTCATTCCCGAGAAGGAGGAACGACTGAGTCGGGAATCTCATATATTCCAAACTGCCCAGAAACAAAAAGCCCGCATCAACTGCTTGATACGGGCTCAATATTTAGCTGACTAGAGAATTACTTGTAGAAAGATTCATCCAGACCAGCTCGTGTCAGTAGGCCATCACATGGTGCGAAGCGATCGCCATACTTAACAGCAAAGTCGTTCATCATCTCAACCAGTGACTTAATACCAATTTGGTCCATGTAACGGAACGGACCGCCCAGGAATGGAGGGAAACCAATACCGAAGATAGCACCAATATCGCCATCACGAGGGCTGCGGATAATGCCTTCATCTAGACAACGAACCGCTTCATTCAGCATAGGCAACACACAACGCATTGCGATGTCGTTATCACTTAGCTTCGGCTCAGGTTGCAGCTTAAGTAGCTTGTAAACAGACTTATCGACTTCCTTCTTCTTACCTTTGTAAGTGTAGAAACCTTTACCGCTCTTACGGCCTTTACGGTTGTCATTCAGAAGAATGTCGAACACATCAGGGCCTTGGAAACGGTCACCTAACTCATTGACTAGAATCGGGATGATCTTAGCACCAATATCCACACCGACTTCATCTAGCAAGGTAATTGGGCCAACCGGGAAGCCAAAATCTAGCAGTGCACTATCCAGTTTTTCAATCGGCTCATTCGCTAGTAGCAGATGTGCCGCTTCATTCATGTACGGAGCCAGAATACGGTTCACATAGAAACCTGCCGTGTCTTTAACAACAATCGGCGTTTTGCCTTGCTTCTTCGCCAATGCTACTACCGTCGAGATAGTCTCTTCTGACGTTGTTTCATGAGGGATAACCTCAACTAGCGGCATTTTCTCTGCAGGACTGAAGTAGTGAAGGCCTACCACGTTTTCTGGACGCTGAGCCTTCTCTGCAATCTTATGGATTGGCAGTGATGAAGTATTCGTCGCGAAAATAGTTTCTGGCTTCGCATTTTGTTCAATGTCTGCAACCATAGACTGCTTCAGGTCTAGATCTTCAAACACCGCTTCAATCACTACGTCTGTGTGATTGAAGCTAGTAAAGTCGATACCACCAGAAAGCTGAAGCATCTTACTTTCAAGACCGGCACGGCTCAGAATACGACGTTTGCGCTGCTTATCGAATAACTTGTAGTTATAGTTAAGCGCGTTCAGGACACCATCATTTGATACATCTTTAATTCGAACCGGTACTTTTGCTTTCGCTACACTCACATGGCTAATACCTGCGCCCATCAGTCCGCCGCCTAACACACCAACACGCTTAACCGCTTTTGGTTCTGCGTCTGCACCGTGTTCTTTCTTCATTTCAGTGGTTGCAAAGAAGATAGAACGAAGCGCTTTTGACTCAGAAGTCATTACTAGCTCAGAGAAACGCTTCGCTTCATACTGAAGACCTTTTTCAAAGCCATTCTCTAGGCCATAACGAATCACATCCAGAATCGCGTCAGCTGCTGGGTAGTTACCACGAGTTTTCTGATTGGTCTTCTTCGCAGCTTGTTCAAAAATCACTTTACGACCAAGGCCGTTGCGAGAGATAAGTTTCTCTTTCGTCGAAGCTTGGCTCTTAGAAGCAAGGCGCTTACCTTTTTTGCTACCCGTATTCTTTTCAACGTAGCTTTTCGCTACTTCAAGCAAAATCGTATCTGGGACACAAGCATCTACAACACCAAGCGATTTCGCTTTCTTAGCACGCAGCTGCTTACCAGTAAGAATCAGGTCGAGTGACGGTAGCAAACCAATTAAACGAGGCAGACGTTGCGTACCACCAGAACCTGGTAGTAAACCTAGCTGAACTTCAGGCAGACCAAGGCGAGTCTTATCTGAATCGGTACACACACGGTAGTCACACGCTAATGCGAGCTCTAAACCACCACCAAGACATGGACCATGAATTGCAGCAACAACTGGGTAAGGAAGATCAGACAATGCTTGGAACATCTCCTGACCTTGGCGTGCTAGAGATTGTGCTTCATCAGCGGTTTTACACGCATCCAGCATTCGAACGTCTGCACCCGCGATAAAGTTATCTGGCTTAAGAGAGTGAACAATTAGGCCTTTAACGCGGCTTTGTTTTTCTTTTAGCTGTTCAAAGATCGCTTTCATCTCTTCAGCAAAAGCCGCTTGTAGCGTGTTCATTTTCTCACCTGGTACATCAATCGCTAGCCAAGCAATGTCTTGGTCGTCGATGTTAAGAGAGAATGCGGTCGCTTTCTTTTTCGGTGCTTCAGTCACTGGAGTTGACTCCGCGTTAGTGACTACTTCTTTTTCTGTTGTTGCATCAAGAGTCGTAGACATTATTCTACCTCCAAGATCATTGCTGCACCTAAACCACCAGCTGCACACGCTGTATTCAGTGCCAAGCCGCCACCGCGACGTTTTAATTCACGTAATGTTTGAGTCATCATGCGCGCGCCAGTTGCTGCAAACGGGTGACCGTAAGCAATTGAACTACCCAGCACGTTGAACTTATCCATATCAATCTCACCGATCGCTTTATCACGGCCAAGATTCTTCTGTGCGAACTCATCACTAGCAAACATCTTCACATTCGCTAGAACTTGAGCTGCAAAGGCTTCATGCATCTCGATAAGCGTAAGGTCCGATAGCTCTAAACCAGTGTTTTTCAATACTTGCGAGGTCGCGTAAGTCGGGCCCATTAGCATATCCGTTTCAACACCAATCGCTGAGAACGCATAGCCACGAATATAACCCAGCACTTCTAAGCCTAGTTCTTTCGCTTTGCCTTCGCGCATCAACATCACAGCTGCACCGCCATCAGTCAGCGGCGTTGCATTCGCAGCAGTCACACTGCCGTATTTTCTATCGAACGCAGGGCGAAGCTTTGCGTAACCTTCAACCGTAGAGTCATGACGAATGTTGTTATCTTCCGCTAGGTACTTTTTGTACGGTGCCGGAAATGCCGTCATTACTTCATCTTTAATCTTGCCGTCTTTCCATGCTTGAGACGCCAAAGAGTGAGAACGGTGAGCAAGTGCATCTTGAGCTTCACGAGTAATACCGTGTGTCTTTGCCATCTGCTCAGCGGTTTGGCCCATCGATAAACCAGTCGAGTATTCAGCAACTGCAGGCGGCACTGGCATCAAGTCTTTTACTGAAAGTGTTTTGAGGATTTTCAGTTTTTGGCCCATGGTTTTCGTTTTGCTCAGCGCTAGCAAGTTAGCGGCAAGCTTTTTAGAAACGCCAATCGGCAATACAGAAGAAGAATCTGCACCACCAGCAATGCCGACATCAATCGTGCCAGCCATAATGCTTTCAGTCACATTAACTGCAGCTTGGAAGCTGGTCGCACATGCTCGAGTCACACTGTAGGCATCAGTATTGATATCCATGCCTGTGCCCAACACGATTTCACGCGCGATGTTCGGTGCTTCTGGCATTTGCACGACTTGGCCGAACACAACTTGTTCGATAAGCGCAGGATCGACATCAGTTCTTGCGAGCATTTCGCTCACAACCATTTTGCCTAAGTCGACCGCAGGCACTTGACTAAATTCGGTGCTCTGGCGAGCGAATGGGGTTCGTAATCCAGCGACAACGGCAACACGTTCTCCAGAACGCGTTTTGACTTCCTGTTTGCCCATGGTTTCTCCTTAAAGTTAAGAGGTCTGACCTGAAGCATTGTAAAGAAGTTGTTAATTAAATCAAACGAGCGTTTAAATAAACGTGATACGAGTATCTCACTGTCTGAAAATATAACTGCAAATTCAGGCGAACCTTTTGGGGTGAAAGGTTGTCCTAAGATACTAAACTATTGTAAGTAAAGACTGTTATAGCGATGTAGGAGATTGGGTTTCTTGAGGCAAAAAAAACCACACAATACTGTGTGGTCGGAATGTGTATAAAGCAATTAACTTAACGCCAATTGAAATAATCAGTTTCCTGATTAGGAGAAAGTAAAGTCAGCCTTCAAAAGGAAGTGCCGTCTTGCTCAACATGCTAGCCACGAATGACTAACTAGACGACAAGGTGTACTATAACTTTTTCAGGGTCTTAGATTTTGAAGTAGATCAATTTTAATGTGATTTTACGATTTCCTGCCGCTCGTTCGCTCTAAAGACGAAACAGACTATAAAACGAAGCACAACGTATAGAGGACAGCTATACGCAGAGCAATTATGGAGGCTCGAGTGTCAATAATAAAAATGTTTGGAAAGAAAAAAGCCAAACGTCCGGTCAACTCTGATATGGACAAACAAAGAAAATATGAAGCACTCGTACGTGCCTATCACCGTGACCTCTTTCGCTACGCCTATTGGTTATGCAAAGACAAAAGCATTGCCGAAGATTTAGTGCAAGAAACTTGCCTTCGTGCTTGGAAATCACTCGATAGCCTACAAGATGAAAAAGCCGCGAAGTCTTGGCTGATTACTATCTTGCGCCGCGAGAATGCTCGACGTTTTGAACGCAAACAATTTGATCTGGTTGATATCGACGATCATGGTAACGATGCCAGTGTCAGTGATGACCCGCACCATCAACACCAATGGTTGCAAGTCCAGATCATGAAACTTGAAATTGATTACCGTGAACCTCTCTTCTTACAAGTGATTGGTGGTTTTAGTGGTGACGAGATCGCGGACATTCTCGATCTCAACAAAAACACGGTGATGACACGTTTATTCAGAGCTCGAAATCAATTGAAAGAGATGCTGGATACAGAAGAAGCAGAGAGGGGGCAACATAATGGATGATTTAGAATTTCGTCGTCGTGTATTGTCGGAACCTAAACAGCGTACACAAGATATTGTTGATGCAACCGCAAATAGCGAAGCCAACAGTAACTTTTTAGATGACGTACTATCGCTTGATAAACAGATCCACTCTGCAATGAATGTAGACGTGCCAGACGATCTTGCCGATCGCATTCTGTTCAATCAAACCTCAAGCGAAGAGAGCAAAGTCGTAAGACCTACGTTTGCGAGACGTGCAATGGCAATGGCCGCTTCCGTAGCATTTGTTGCTGGTCTATTAGTTGGCCAGGTAAACTGGGGAAATGCGTTAGTCTCTCCAGCACACGCAAGCTTGGCTGATACGGCGATGCAGCATGTTATCGATGAAAAAAGCTTTGTCAGCACTATTGATGAACAAGTTACATCACAGCAAATCAATGCAAAAATGAACCCATTTGCTTTTCAGTTTGATGAAGCCTTCCCATACCACGTCTATTACCTGAACCATTGTGGTTTTGGGAAGTCTAACGCAGTACACATGGTATTCCAGGGTGAAAAAGGCAAAGTTACGCTATTTCTAACTGGCATCCCAACAGACAAACCAGTCGACTTTGACGAAAAAGGAATGTCAGGCTCGGTAACACCGATTGATAACAGCAGTTTGATACTCGTTGGTGAAAATGGCGAGGATGTGTCTAAAATCTCAGAAAAGCTGACGAAAATGATCAAACCGATGAGCTAATCAACTCTCAAAGCCTCTCAATTAAAGGCCCAGCAATTATATTCTTGATATTGCTGGGCTTTATTTATAAATAAAGCACCAATCCATTCACAAAATAAATAACTCTAGAGTTAAAACTCTAAAAAACAGCATTTAGCACCATTTTCGTGCCAGATAGGCGTCATTTCCATAATTTTCCACTCAAATTTTCCAATGGTCGGATTTGTATATCGTATACTTGCGAATAGGATCAGCCACCATTGAGCAATTGCTCAAATTAATCGCCCTATAGAGGCGGAAATATAAAGGAATAAATGAATGACTACCAACAACACGCGTCTGTTTAAAAAGTCTCTTTTAGCAGTAACAATTACACTGGCGTCTTCGCAAGCGATGGCAGCAGGTTTCCAACTCAACTCACAATCAGCAACTGGTCTTGGCCGTGCTTTCGCTGGTGATGCAGTAATCGCAGATAACGCTTCAGCAATGGCTCGTAATGCAGCAGCTCTTGCATTATTCGACCGCACCGAAGTTTCATTGGGCTTTAACGTTATAGACTCCGAAGTTGAAGTCAAAGGTACAACATATTCGTCACCTCTAGGCTCTCAATCTATTGACGACACAACAAACGATGCAACATCAGTTGTTCCTAACCTGTATGTTGCGGTTCCTCTCAATGAAAAGTTTGCAGTTGGTTTCGGAGCTTACTCTAACTTTGGTACAACTAATGAGTTCGGTAACAGCTGGGGCGCTGGTACAGGTAGCGTAATTAAATCTCCTGCCGGCACTACCGTCGTTCCTGGTGCTGACGCGTTTGGTGGTACTACCAACGTAAGCTCTGTAAATCTGCTTATCGCTGGTTCTTATCGTATCAACGAGCAATGGAGCATTGGTGCTGGCTTAGACATCATTTATGGTCAAGGCGAACTAAAGCGCGACAGTACGATGAATGTTCTTACCACTCCTGACGGTGTTAACTTTACTCCTGTAGGCCAAACGACTCAAAACTTGATGGACGTAGACGCATCAGGCTGGGGGGTAGGTTTCAATGTAGGTACAGTTTACGAACTTAATGAAAACAACCGTTTCGGTTTAAGCTACCATTACAGCCCAGAAATCGAAGCAAGTGGCACAGTTTCTTACCAAGGTAACGATAATATTGGCGACCTTAAAATGCCATTACCTTCAATGGCTGAGTTTTCTGGTTACCACCGTATCGAAAACACTAAGTTTGCCGTACACTACAGCATCCAATACATTAGTTGGAGTGACTTTGATTCACTAGTAACTACTGACGGTACCAATATCAAAGATTACAAGTGGAAAGACACTTACCACTACTCAATCGGTGGTACTTATTACATCAACCAAAATTGGGAAGCGCGTATCGGATATATGTTCGATGAAGGCGTTCAAGACTCACTAACTTCTGTTTCAGTACCAGATTCAGACCGTCAATGGTTCTCAGCTGGTGCAAGCTATCACTTCAACAAAGACCAAACACTTGACCTTGGCTTCACATACCTACTTGGTGAAGACGTAAAAGTTGAAGATACGATCAACGGTGGCGCAGAAAATGATGGTTTAAGTCTAAATACGACAACTAAAGCTACTGCTATGTTATTTGGTGTTCAATACACGCACAGATTCTAGCACCAGTCTTATTTCAAATCCAAAAGGGTCGCTTTATGCGACCCTTTTTTATTATCTAAGCCACTGACCAACATCGATTTAAGCTTACAGCTGTAGCCTACACAGGTCATATCTAGCTACAAGTGTACGCTCAAATCCGATAACACACTCGAAACATTCAGACTATTAAGCTAATAATCAGTCATATTTTATCATTTAATCGCTAAAACACTGTTTTACTCGAATTTCATTTTTAAAGTAATAACTCTAAAAGTAGAATCATGACACTAAATACTTATAATTCAGCGAACATAATAATGAAAATGAATAAGACTCTTCTATCTACTGCAGTGGCAGTTGGACTACTTTCAACTTCTACGGTGACTCAAGCAGCGGGCTTTCAACTAGCAGAATACTCAGCAACAGGCCTGGGCCGAGCTTACGCTGGTGAAGCAGCAATGGCTGACGGTGCAGACGCACAATGGCGTAACCCTGCTATGCTAACTTACCTAGAAGGCACTCAAGTTTCAGTTGGTGCTATCTATGTAGATCCAAACATTGACATTGACGGCACCTCTACAACACCTCGTGGTACAACGAGCTCAAACTCTAGTGACTTCGCCCACAGTGCAGTAATTCCAAACTTTTATGTTTCTCATAAGTACAACGACAAATTCGCGTTAGGTTTTGCGGCTGGCACGAACTACGGCATGGAAACTGACCTAGGTACAGACTTCGGTGGCGCAAACCACGGCAACGAAGCAAGCGTTAAAACCATGGAGCTAAACCTTAACGCCGCTTACCAAGTACTTGAAAGCGTATCTATTGGTGGTGGTATTCGTTACATCATGGCTGAAGGTAGCTTTGGTGCGGTATCTACTGCGAACTCTTTAGCTCCACTGCAACCAGGTACTGCTCTGAAATATATGGAAGGTGATGATACTGCGTGGGGTTGGCAAGTAGGTACAGCTTGGCAAATCAACGAAAATAACCGCCTTGGTTTTACCTACAAATCAGAAGTAGATCTAACCCTTGAAGGCCACGCAAATGGCGCTGCTTTCGATAAGGCTGCAGCTGAAAGCGCTGGATTAGGTGCTATAAAACCAAAATATAGTGGCTCGATGGAACTAGCTTTACCAGCTACAGCAGAACTGGCAAGTTTCCACCAACTTACCAACAAAGTAGCGGTTCACGCGAGCGTTAACTGGACAAATTGGAGCAGCTTCAAAGAGCTTGTGGCAGATATTCCTGAGTTTGGCTCAAAACGTACTCAAGATATCAAAGAAGAAAACTGGAAAGACAACTACCGCTTTGCTATCGGTACAACTTACCAAATGACACCTAAGCTTGCCCTACGTTCTGGTATCGCATACGACACTTCAGCGGTAAGCGAAGAACACCGCACAGCAACGATTCCAGAAACAGACCGTACTTGGCTAAGTATTGGTGCTGGCTACCAGTGGTCTGAGCAACTAACTTTAGATGCTGGCTTCACTTACATCCTAGCGAAAGACGCAAAAATGGTTGAAGATGACGCAGCTTCTGCACCATTTGGTGGTAACTTCGAAGGTGAAGTGACTGGTAGCATCTGGCTAGTTGGTGTACAAGCTAACTACCGCTTCTAATCTACTGATCTAAAAGTAGAAAGCATTAAAAAGGCTCGATGTTGTTTTCAACATCGAGCCTTTCTTTTATCGGTTTCCTAAATCGAGTTTCTAGTAGTCTTCTAGATAACCATCGATGAAATCTTCTTCTTCAAGATCCACCTCTTCTGGTTCAATCTCAGCTTTAAAATCACGACGTTGGATGTAGACATCACGTGTTAGCGCGTATGGATCTGGAGAGTCATCTAACAAGGCTTCTTGAGATACTAACTGAGCACGTGTTTCCATCCCTTCAAAGGCCCACTTGCCCAGACCGGCCCAAACGTTCAACAAAGACAGAGGCACATAGAGGCTGTCCACCTGACTCGTCACTTCACGAGTCGTGACAGGACCGTAACCTGGCACCATAAAATACGGCCCATTTCCTACACCGTAATGACCAATTGCATCAGAGAAAGATTTATCATCATATTTGGTGATCCCGGCTTCGCTAGCAATGTCAATCAAACCTAACAAACCAAACGTCGAGTTAATCCAAAAACGATTAAAATGGTCAACTGCTTTTCTGCCATTACCCATAAGTAAGTTATTCACCATACTGGCTGGTTCGTCTAAATTGGCGAGAAAATTGGAGATTCCTGTGCGAATGGGGGCAGGTGTGTAATCAACATAAGCGACAGACACAGGCCGAACCAAATAAGGATCTAAGTAGTCATAATTGACCGTCCACATCGCTCGGTTGAAACCTTCAAAAGGATCATTCGGGTGGGACTCTTCGACGTATTCAGAGGTTTCAAGGTTATTATTGCTTTCATCTGGCGCACTAGAGCAGCCCACCGTAAGGCTTGCGATAAAGAGTAAACTCGAGAGTCTTAAAACACTGACAGACATATCACCTTTCCATAAGGAATAATAAAAAGGCCAGCAATCGCTAGCCTCAATTGTTGGCGTAAGTCTATACCGTTTATATAAAAATCGGAATAGCTACCCCCTATGCAAAATGCCAATTAATATTGCTTGTTGATGTTAATTGTTACTGGCGTACCCAATTCCACCACTTTACTTTCACCATACCAATCACCACCTCGGGTTGAGACATTACCATCAGAATCAAGCCTCGCTCTCACCATCAAAGTATCAAGACTAGACAATTTTTGACCTTGGATCATGCTATTACCGTCATCAAGTACAACTGTACGAGGGAATGAACCCAGCGGATAACGTGCCGCAGCAATGGGCATACGTGAGCCATCCGCTCGGTGCACAGAGACAACGAGCACTGACTTAGGGTCCGCATCCACCTCTGCGGATAGTTTAAGTGTTACTGCCACACTTTTGCCTTGGTCAACACCCATCACGTCGCCCATTTTCTTCTGAGCGCTTTCGATGCTGCGAGAAAGCATTTCATAACGGCTGTCTTGTGGACCAATCATTTGTTGCATGATGCTCCAGAACTTAACCGCACCAGGGTAATCTTGACGCTCAAATGCATCGAATGCGAGTAGCGAGAACACACGAAGATCAACGTAATCGTTTTGAACCAAACGACTTAGAAGCAAGCGAGCTTGGTTTTGCTCTGCCTCATCTGGAGACAACATCAGTGCTTGCGCAAAGCCAAGTTGAACGTCTTCGTCTTTAGGCTCTAACTTATAAGCACGCTCCATCGCATCAATCGCGGTTTGTACATCACGGTTAGCTAGCGCAATACGACCCAGTAGCAACCAACCCGTTGAATCTTTTGGTTGGTAATGCAAGCGAGTACGTAGTGCTAGTGTCAAATCTTCAAGTTCATCATCAGTTAGCGTACCGCCTTCTGATGACATTAGCTTTTTAGATAGCTCAGGAAGGTTATTGCTGACTTCTTGCCAATGTTGAACCTTGTCTAACGCACCAAACTTAAAGTACATACCGTAAGTAACTGCAACAACCAAAATGATTGACGGAACAACCACGCCAAGCGTTGAGATATGAGTCTTTTTCATCTCTTGCTTAGCAGGGACATCGTCAAGCAGAGATTGTTTCAAATCAGCGATCAGCTCCTGTTGGTTATCAACAAGACCTTCTTCTGCTTCTACTTCTAACTCATCAAGACGGTCTTTGTAGAATGCTTTGTTCAATTCATCGCGAAGCACATCATCGTTGTTTGCCTTTTTATTAATAAAAGGCAGAACAATCATCAAGATTGCTGCTAGCGAAAGAATAATGGTCGAAACCCAAAATAGAGTCATTACTGTTTATCTCCGTCGTTCTCTTCATCGAGTAACGCTTTTAAACGTGCTTCTTTGTCTGCATCCCAGTCTTTATCTGACTCTGTTGCCGCTTGTGATTTTGACTTTCTGCTTCGTACAATGATCAAGCCAAATCCAAACACAACCACTGCAAATGGACCGATCCATAGGATCGACGTCGCAAGTGTTAGTGGCGGATTGTAAGTCACGAAGTTACCGTAACGGGCAATCATGTAATCAATGATGTCTTGCTTCGACTTACCTTCTTTTGTCATCTCGTACACTTTTTGGCGCAAGTCGACCGCTAATTCAGCATTCGAGTCACCAATTGTGTTGTTCTGACATTTAGGACAACGCAGCGTGTTGCTCAGCTCTTTAAACTGCTGTTCTTGGTCAACGTTATCGAATTCATGAAACTCGATAGCCGCTGCAGACACAGTCGCTGAAATCGCAAACGTAGCAAATAAAGTAATCAGTGCCTTCTTAATCATTTCGCTTCCTCCAACAGGTCGTTGTACATCGGCTCAAGCGTTGATGCCCAGTTCGTTGGATTTACATCGCCCACATGGCGATAGCGAACGACACCGTTAGCGTCGATTAGGAAAGTTTCTGGAGCACCATACACACCAAGGTCTAGACCTAACATGCCGTTGCCATCAAAAAGACTGATTAGATACGGGTTACCTAGCTCTTTTAACCAACCAACCGCTTTGTTGCGATCATCTTTGTAGTTAAGACCAATAATCTTAACGCCCTTGTCAGCCAGCTTGTTCAGGTAGGAGTGCTCTGCATAACAAGTAGGACACCAAGTCGCCCACACGTTAAGAAGCAGCGGCTCACCTTTAAAGATCGCTTGGTCATGTAACTTGCCAGGTTGCTCTAAGTCTTCGAGATCAAACTCAGGTACTGGCTTACCGATCAATACCGATTCAAGTTTAGTCGGGTCATCGCCCGACTGGTTACGCACCAATTGCGTTGCAAAGATTCCCGCTAGAACCATGAACGCAATCAATGGAATGAATAAAATCTTTTTGTTCATTCGAGTTAAGCCTCCTGCTCTTGAGCCGACTTTTTGGTTGGCTTACGGAAACGGTAACGACGGTCACTGATAGCGATAGCGCCACCAAGAGACATGATCAAAGAACCGGCCCAGATCCAACGTACAAATGGTTTGTAGTAAATACGTACAGCCCAAGATTTGTTGTCGTCTAGACGCTCACCCATTGCGATGTAAAGGTCGCGCGTTACACCACGGTCAATCGCCGCTTCGGTCATCATAGACTTAGCCGTCGTGTAGAAGCGTTTTTCTGCGTGAAGCGTATTGATGTACTTGCCTTCTTTTGTGATTTCAAAATCAGCAATGTAACCATCGTAGTTTGGACCATCTTTGTCACGAACACCTGTGAATAGGAAGTCGTACTCTTCAAGCTGGTAGCTCTCGCCAGGTGCCAGACGAACATCACGTTCAATACTGTAGTTCTGTACCATTGCGATACCAATTACAGTTACGGCTAAACCGATGTGACCACACACCATCGCCCAGTGGCTACGAGGCAGCTTGGTTAGACCTTTCATAAAGCTATGACGGTGAGTCGCACGCTCATGCAGTTCAAAACCGTGCATGAAGATGATCCAGAATGCCATTACCCAGCCAGCAAACGCAGTACCACTGAAGCGGTCAGCTAGAAGAGTCACCATTAGCGCACTCAAGCCTAACGAGAATACGCCTGAAATAATCATTGGCTTAACAAGCCTAGATAAATTGTCACGCTTCCAACGGATAAGAGGACCGATACCCAATAGGAACGAGAACGGGATCATTAACCAGAAGAACAACATGTCGAAGAATGGTGCACCGATAGATACCGAGCCCAGACCTAACTGTTTGTGAACCAGTGGTAATAATGTACCTACTAATACAACAACTAGCGCTGCAATCAGAAGAACGTTGTTACCAAGTAGCGCATTTTCACGAGAGACTAGATCGAAGTTACCACGAACACGAACTGATGCACCTTTCACTGCGAACAGTAATAGTGAGCCACCAATAACAAAAACTAGGAAACCTAGGATGAACATACCACGAGCCGGATCAGACGCGAACGCGTGAACCGAGACCAGAATGCCCGAACGAACTAAGAAAGTGCCCAACAAGCTTAATGAGAACGCAGAGATAGCCAGCAATACTGTCCAAGCTTTAAATGTGCCACGCTTTTCGGTTACCGCTAGTGAGTGCATCAGTGCAGTACCAGCCAACCAAGGCATGAATGAAGCGTTTTCTACTGGATCCCAGAACCACCAGCCACCCCAGCCAAGTTCGTAGTATGCCCACCATGAACCTAGTGCGATACCCACCGTTAGGAATAGCCAAGCTGCAATTGTCCAAGGACGAGACCAACGAGCCCATGCCGTATCAAGACGACCACTCATTAGAGAAGCAATCGCGAAAGAGAATGCAACAGAGAAACCTACATAGCCCATGTAAAGCATCGGTGGGTGAATGATCAAACCCGGATCTTGCAGCAGTGGGTTCAAGTCTCGACCATCAACAGGGAAGAAAGGCAGTGTACGTAGGAATGGGTTAGACGTTACGATAATGAACAGCAAGAAGCCGACACTGATCAAACCCATGATAGCCAATACGCGAGCCACAGACTCTTGAGGCATACCACGGCTGAATGTCGCTACTGCTACCGTCCAACCTGCTTGGATAAGTACCCAAAGCAACAATGAACCTTCGTGTGCACCCCAAACAGCCGTAATTCGGTAGTACCAAGGTAGTTGGCTATTTGAGTTACTTGCAACGTACTGAATCGTAAAATCATTTGTGTAAAATGCGTAACACAAAATAAAAAACGAAATCGCTAAGAATCCGAACATGCCCCACGACAAAGGTCGTGCGCTGTTCATCAGTAATGTGTTGTTTCGAGCGGCTCCATACAATGGGAGCACGCTTAGCAGCAATGCAAGTCCCAAGGACAGGATCATCGCAAAATGGCCGATCTCGGCTATCATTGAGCTTTTCCTTCTTTTTGTTCAGTCGTGTATTGCAAAGGCTCATGTGTTTTCTTCATTGCTTCCGCAACTTCAGAAGGCATGTATTCTTCATCGTGCTTCGCCAACACCTCAAACGCTTCAATTGTCGTTGCGTCTTTTAAGACACCTTGGGCAACAATACCTTGGCCTTCACGGAAAAGATCAGGAAGGATACCATCGTATAAAATTGTTACTTTGGGGCCAACATCAGCTAAATCGAAGCTAACTCGCAATGATTCGTTATCACGGTTCACAGAACCAACGACAACCATGCCACCAATGCGTAGGCGCTGACCAACTTCAGGTTTCTTACCATCTTTGCCGTTCACAAGTTCAGTTGGCGTGTAGAACAGATCCATGTTCTGGTTTAGTGCATAGACAATCAATCCAATAGTTGCACTGATACCAAAAAAGATCGCTAGGACAATGCCCAGCCTCTTTTTGCGTCTTGGGTTCATAGAGTGTTCTCCATATTTTTTGCTGCATCGATACGAGCTTGGCGATCAACCTTAGCTTGTACTTCAGTTAGTAATTGCTTACCACGACGAACGCTTACCACCAGTAAGATAATCATCAAGAGAAATGTGATTCCAAATGCACTCCATACGTATGACGCGTAACCGCCCATGGCAAAGAAATCACTCAAAGATTCAAAATACATAAATACCTACCCTACTACGCTTTATCAGCCGCAAGCTCGCGAACCCATGGACGATGACTTTCTTTGCTGATGATTTCGTTGCGGAAACGAATCATGGTCAAAGCGCCAAAGAAAAAAGCGAAACCGAAGATGTTGAGAAGAAGCGGCCATAGCATGTCACTTGAAATCGAAGGTTTTGCGAACTTGGTGATCGTTGCGCCCTGATGAAGTGTGTTCCACCACTCTACCGAGAAGTGAATAATAGGGAGGTTAATCACGCCGACGATAGCCAAAATACCCGCCGCTTTTGCTGCTGTTTTTTGGTCATCAAACGCGTGGTGCAGTGCAATTACACCTAGATATAAGAATAGAAGAATCAGCTCTGAGGTTAGGCGTGCATCCCAAACCCACCAAGCTCCCCACATTGGCTTACCCCAAACGGCACCAGTCAGTAGTGCGATAAAGGTAAATACCGCTCCAATCGGTGCCATCGCCAACGCCGCCATGTCAGACAGTCTTACCTGCCATACCAATCCAATGAACGCTGCGATCGCCATCGACATGTATACGCCCATCGACCAAATGGCAGAAGGAACGTGAATGTAGATAATTCGGAAACTATCACCCTGTTGATAATCAGAAGGGGCAAACGCAAGGCCCCACACCGTACCGACGGATAGACACAATAGCGCTAGGATTGAGAACCACGGCAGAAGTTTACCAGCAAGCTGGTATGACGTTTCTGCTTTGGCATAGGGATGGAGCCATTTCCACATGTTGTAATCTCACTCTTACTTCATATTGCTTACAGCTACTAAAGCTATAATTATAATAATATCTTTGTTCTGCTATCTGTTTTGCTGACTCTATGAGTCTCATCGAACACTTTGGTTATCTATAGCTATACGATACTGGTACCGTTATCAGTTCACACTCACACGAAGTGCGGCACTGATCGCAAAAGGAGTTAGCGTCATCGCACCCATCAACATTGCGCCGAGAATCGCTAATTGACCATTGTATGCAACGCCCAACGCCGCAGCGTCAATCGCTGAGGTCGCGAAAATCAAAATAGGGATGTACAGCGGTAAAATTAGCAGGCTCAGTAACACCCCGCCCTTTTGCAACCCAACCGTCAATGCAACACCAATCGCCCCAATAAAGCTCAAGGCAGGTGTTCCAACAAGCAGAGTCATTACGACAGATAGCCAAGTGTCAAAATCTAATGACAACAAGACAGCCAACAATGGGCTAATTAAAATTAATGGTAACCCGGTCAATAACCAGTGTGCTATGACCTTGGACAATATTACTAACTGCAACGGGATGGGCATCAGCATCATTTGTTCAAGTGCGCCATCTTGAAAATCATCACGGAAAAGACGCTCAAGAGAAAGCAATGCAGAGAGCAACGCGGCAACCCAAACAATACCCGGAGCAATACGTGCAAGTAAATTTGGCTCTGGGCCAATACTCAAAGGAAAAAGTGTAATCACAATAATGAAGAACCATAGCGGGTTAAAGATATCCGCTTGGCGTCGAAAAGCGATAAGCAGCTCACGTCGGATAATCGTGGTCATTGAAGAGATCATATTACTCACCCAACTTTATTTTTCTTAGTTTCGGGCTATCAGCAAACATATCTTGGTGAGTAGTGAGTAACACAATCCCACCGTTATCCGCATGCTGAGAAAAAAGCGATTCTAGAACCTTAACGCCCTGCTTATCAATCGCAGTCAACGGCTCATCGAGAATCCACAACATCTGCTTACTTAACCAAAGGCGAGCTAAAGCAACGCGACGTTGTTGACCAGCAGACAATTGACCCGCAGGCACATCTTCTCGTCCGGCAAGCCCTACCTGAGCAAGCGCTTGGTAAAGCTCTTCCTTGTTCGTTTCGCCACAATGAATTGACTGGTAGAAACTGAGGTTCTCATAAGCGCTAAGCTCACGTTTTACGCCAGTTTGATGGCCAAGAAAAAGCAGATTTTGATGATACACATCTCGACTTGATTCGATTGGCTCGCCATCCCAAGAGATAGTGCCTTCGTCACGATCACCTAAACCAGTGATAATCCTAAGGAGTGTCGTTTTTCCTGTACCGTTTCGACCTTCAACTTGAACCAGTTCTCCTGGCTTCAATTGAAAAGACAACGATTCAAACAGAACCCTTTCGTCACGAATAGCAGTTAAATTTGAGACTTCTAGCATAGGTAAATTTAGTCGAGTAATGAGAGGGGTATAGTAGCACACCAATATGGTGACAAAACAGGACTAGGCGTTTTCAGTAGAACAAAGTCGGTAAGAAACTGTTACTACTGCATCACAATTTACACATTTTGACCAAAAATGAGATATTGCAATACTAACAAGCACTTATAAATATCGTTCTATAAACAGTTACTCAGGCATAAAAAAAGAAGCCGAAGCTTCTTTTTAGAGGAATGTGTAACAAACAGAATTTGTTTATCACGAGTAGCGCTCAATTTAACGGCGTCGAGGTGGATCCCTGCGATCACGAGAGGCGGTGGGATGCCCATCAAACGAGGAAGGGTCGCTTCTTAATGAAGGAATTTTCTCTTTACCGGCAAGCTTATTCTGCAGAGACATCATAAGCTCAGCTTCAGCTTTAGGTAATTCACATTCTTCAATTAACTCGTTAATCCCAGCGCCAAGCTGAACCATTTTCGTTGCACGAGTGTACAAACGTCCATCGGTATCCGCATGCTCCAGTTCGACAATACGTTCATTCAGGTGTTCGATTAGATCTTGTTGTTCAGTCACTTTCTGGCCAAGGCCAACCACAACAGAGCGAACTTCTAGCAATTGCTTACTCGACTTTTGTAGCTCTTTGTCCAAATTTCGGACTTGCAGGCGTGACTGATCCAATTGCTTTTGAATCGCACTTTTTACTTTGCTAATCAAAATCACAATGAATAACGTAAAAACCCCGACTCCAGCAATCAGTGCAGCAGGGCTTAAAGGAAGCGCTTCAAACATTATAGGTGAGCCATCTCATCCCATTCGTCTTCGCTTAGTAGTTTGTTCAGATCTACTAAGATAAGCAGCTTGCCATCGCGGTTGCTTACGCCCTGGATGAACTTCGCGCTTTCATCAGTACCAACACTTGGTGTTGTATCGATTTCAGAAGAACGTAGGTAAACCACTTCAGCAACACTATCAACCAAGATGCCAATAACTTGACGCTCAGATTCAATAACGATAATACGAGTGTTATCCGTGATTTCACCTTGCATCAAACCAAAGCGAGAGCGAGTGTCGATAACAGTAACAACGTTACCACGTAGGTTAATAATACCTAGAACGTAGTCAGGAGCACCTGGTACCGGAGCAATCTCGCTGTAACGCAGTACTTCACGAACTTGCATTACATTGATGCCGTAAGTTTCTTCTTCTAGCTGGAATGTTACCCATTGAAGTACTTCGTCATTCGTTTGATCTTTTCTTACTTCAACTTCACTCATTTGAGACATAGATAATCCTCTTGCCGTCGTTACCGACCACTATTATTAACTTGATGCTTTTGTTGTACCAGTCTTGGTACTAGCTCAATGCTTTTACATCTAGCCCTGCATTTAGCATGGCGATTAATGCTTCGACATGGATCAAAGCACACATTTTTTCTTTTACCATACCAGCGAGCCATGGGCGTTTTCCTGCCATTTCTCGCCAACGTACTTTGTCAGTATTCAGCAGCTCGGTGCCTTTAAGCTCAGTGCTCGCAAGCCCCCACAAGCTTTGTCCAAGCATAACTATATATTGATAGTTTTCTTTGTATTCGTCACTGGCTAACTTCTCGGCCATCACCCATTTTGCGGTGTCGACCACATCTAACTGGCTATCTCGGCTGGTTTGTAACCCTAAGTACCAAGATGGTTTGCCAATAATGTGATTGACCTCTTCGAGGCGATGGATACCACCCAGTTCATCTAGCGGTACCGCGAAGGTCACGCCATTGACATCGAAATACAAAACTTGGAAGTCTTCTGTTCGAGCCGTACTTTCCCTAGAAGTAAACTGCCCTGCACCGCCCGCTTGTGTTTCAGGCTCAGTCGCGGACTCAATGTCAGGAGCATCGGCTTCGATTTCAGAGACTTGCTGCTCAACGACTAGAAGCTCAGCTTCTATTGTTGGTTCTTCGATTGGCTGCAGTTCCACTTGAGGTTCTGCCGCTATCGATAAATCTGGTTCCGGAAGATTCCAGTCTTGAATCTCTGGCTCTAGCGAGACTTGAACCGACTCAACCGCAGCATCAAACATTTGCATGTCTGCTTGCTGAGCGATTTTCTGCGTATTCTGGTCCATCAGTTCGTCAAGATTCAGGTCCTCAACAACATTGGTTGCCTCTAATCGGCTCAGTAGCTTCTGAACGTCCTCTAGGTTAGGTACTTCAAACTCAGCTGCGCGTATTTCTGCGTAGCTTGAGTGATGACTCGCTAATTGACGCTCTGGCTCTGGCTCTGGCTCTGGCTCTTCAGATTGTGACTCATCAACTAAAAATTCATCAGTTTCAAAGCTTTCATCACCTAATAGCGCAGTAAAATAGTCATCCAGTGCTTGTTCACTTGATAGGCCTGGTCGCGCTATTGTTGAATCTTTATTCTCGCTCATTTATCGCCAACCTTTCGAGATAAATAAGCAGCTGTTTATAAGCAAATACACCACGGCTTCCCGATGCAAAGTGAGAGGCAGGCAAGCGCTTTAAGCTTGCGTCTCTAAACTTGGTATCAATCGGTACCGCTGAGGTCCAAACTTGGTTTGGGTAGTCCTCTTTCAGCTGCGTAAGTGTTTGCAGTGATGCCTTGGTTCGTTTGTCGTACATGGTAGGGACAATCGTCACCTTAAACGGTGTTTTGCGAGATTTCTGCATGATGGTTAGCGTACGAATCATACGCTCTAGCCCCTTCATCGCCAGAAACTCAGTCTGTACCGGAATCAAAATACGGTCACTCGCTGCCAATGCATTCACCATCATCACACCAAGAATTGGCGGACAGTCGATCAACACGTAGTCGTAATCTTCTTTCAACGCCGCCAAAGCACGCTTCAAGATCAACCCCATGCCGCTTCGATTTCCCATCACACGGTCAAGTGTTGCTAATGACATGTGTGCTGGGATGATATCGATGCCTTCAACTTCGGTTTGCAACGTCAGCGGTCTTACCGTCTGCGCAGAAAACTCACGAAGCTGAAACAGATCGAACAAGCTCGACTCCACCGTATCTGAGTCGTAACCCAGATAGGTGGTCAGTGATGCATGTGGGTCAGTATCCACCAACAACACGCGGTGCCCTTTTAAAGCAAGCAGGCCTGCCATGGTCACTGTCGTGGTTGTTTTACCAACACCACCTTTTTGGTTTGCAACACTCCAAACAATCATCTCGATTTACCTAAGCTAACCCAACTTCAACCAAGATCCGTTCCGCGATGCGGTCCAGAGGTAGGTCTTCAGTAGAAATGCCAGCTTTTGCTACAGCTTGAGGCATACCATATACAACACAGCTATCTTCATCTTGTGCCCAGACTGTCGAGCCTGCGGTTTTCAACATGCGTGAACCTTCTCGACCATCGGCACCCATGCCTGTCAGTATCATAGACAACACTTTGTCGCCGTAGATCTTCGCAGCAGAGCCGAAAGTCACATCCACACAAGGTTTGTAGTTCATGCGATCGCCGCCATCGATGATTCTTAGGCGAGCCGATCCAGCACGACCATCAACCATCATCTGCTTGCCGCCTGGAGCAAGATAAGCAACGCCAGGCTTCAACACGTCTCCGTCTTGAGCTTCGCGAACTTCGATCTTACACAAGGTATTCAAGCGGCTAGCAAAAGCCGCTGTGAAAGTCGCAGGCATATGTTGAACTAGCACAATAGGGTGCGGGTAGTTCGCAGGGATACGCGTTAAAATCTTCTGCAGCGCAACCGGACCACCAGTCGACGTACCAATTGCCGTTAGCTGATACTTCTTACCCGAAGCTCTGAATTTCGCAGCGGATGCGACCGCAGGTCTAGCGGCTGGAGTAGCATTAGAAACCGGTTGACGCAATGACGTGGATGTTGAAGTCGTTGCTGTCGCCCTCGGTGCAATTGGTGCACGGCGCATGAAAGCACGTTTAGCCGCAATCTGAATCACACGCTGTTGAAGTAACGCAACGGCATCATCGCGGTTACGTGCAATGTCTTCGAACTTCTTAGGTAGGAAGTCTAAAGCACCCGCATCTAGAGCATCTAATGTCGCTTTAGCACCGTCATGCGTTAGCGATGAAAACATCAAAATAGGCGTTGGAGACGCCGCCATAATTTCACGAACGGCTGTGATACCGTCCATGACAGGCATTTCGATGTCCATGGTAATCACGTCAGGTCTTAGCTGCTTCGCTTTCTCTAACGCTTCTTTACCATTTACCGCAACATCGATGACTTCTAGGCGAGCCTCTGAATTGATGATCTCGCTTACTCGACGACGAAAAAAGCTCGAATCATCAACGACTAATACTTTAATCGCCATATTTATCCTTAAATTAAATTCTTGACGCAGCTGCGTACTGCTTCAACAAGTCCGGCACATCTAAAATCAATGCAATGTGACCATCACTCGTAATTGTTGCGCCTGCCATGCCTGGCGTACCTTGCAACAATTTATCCAGCGGCTTAATCACCACTTCTTCTTGACCGATAAGCGTATCAACAACAAAGCCAACACGTTGGCTGCCAAGTTGTACGATAACCACATGACCATGCCCTTTACGTAGCTCAACATCACCGGCTTTCGGTGCAAGCCAGTTTTGCAAGTAGAACAGTGGAATCGATTTATCGCGAACGATGATCGTCAACTGACCATCAACCACGTTGGTACGGCTTAGATCTAAGTGGAAGATCTCGTTAACCGAAGCCAAAGGCAGCGCAAATGGGTGACCAGAAACACCAACCATCAAGGTAGGTAGAATCGCTAGTGTCAGTGGAACCTTGATCGTAATCTTGGTGCCTTGTCCCATCTCAGAATCGATATCAATTGAGCCATTCAGTGTGTTGATCGCCGTTTTCACAACGTCCATACCTACACCACGACCAGAGATATCAGAGATCTGCTCTTTACTTGAGAAGCCTGGCGCGAAAATTAGGTTGAAACACTCTTTGTTTGATAAACGAGAAGCAGCATCTTCATCCATCAGACCACGTTTAACCGCAATAGCACGAAGCTTATCGGGGTCCATACCGCCACCGTCATCAACGATAGCCAGCTCAATGTGATCACCCTCTTGAGAGGCAGACAGAACCACTTTACCGGTTCTTGATTTACCCGCCATCACTCGGTCTTCAGGCATTTCAATACCGTGGTCAACTGAGTTTCTAACCAAGTGAATCAGTGGATCAGCAAGTGCTTCTACTAAGTTTTTGTCTAGATCCGTTTCTTCACCACGCATCTCAAGAACGATGTCTTTTTTCAGGCTACGTGCAAGGTCGCGGACAACTCGAGGGAAGCGACCAAATACTTTCTTGATCGGCTGCATACGAGTCTTCATTACCGCACCTTGTAGGTCTGCAGTAACAACATCTAAGTTAGAGACAGCTTTCGACATTTCTTCGTCGTTACTGTTCAAGCCAAGGCTAACGAGTCGGTTACGAACCAATACCAATTCGCCAACCATGTTCATAATGGTATCCAGCGTAGAAGTATCAACACGAACGGTTGCTTCCGCTTGCTGCTTCTTAGCCGGCGCTTTCACTTCCGCTTTTGCCGGTGCACTTGGTGCAGGTTCAGCTTTTACAGCAACTGGCGCTGCGGGTTGCGGCTTAGGCGCAGCTTGAGGTGCAACGGGCTTACTTTCAGCAGGCTTAGTCGCGGCATCGAGTTCTTCAACTGATGGACCATTGCCTGAACCATGTAATTGGTCAAGTAACTTCTCAAACTCTTCGTCTGTCATCAGGTCATCGCCTTCAGACATCGCCGAAACTGGAGCAACAGGAGGAGCTGGCGGTGGAGGAGGCGTCGAACCCGCACTTGTCGGGCTGTTACCCGCACCATGCAGTTCGTCCAATAACTTTTCGAATTCGTCGTCAGTGATATCACCACTATCAACCACAGGTTGTGGTGCAGCTGGTGCTGGCGGTGGTGTTGGAGCCGCAGATGACGTTGGTGAACCACCTTTACCATGAAGTTCATCAAGCAGACGCTCAAATTCATCTTCAGAGATATCGTCTACTGAAGAGGCGCTGATGCTCGGACTTTCGACAACCGGTTCAGGCTCAACAGCGATAGGCTCAGGGATAACAGGTGCAGGCGCTTCTACTGGTGCGACTTCATCCGCTGACTCTGGCTTACAGAGACGGTGAAGCTCATCCAATAATGCTTGATCTGCTGGCACTAAAGGTTCCTGATCTTGCACGGCTTGGAACTGTGTATTAACAGTGTCTAGAGCCTGCAGCATGGTATCCATCAAGCCTGATGTTACGCTGCGTTGGCCGTTGCGTAGAATGTCAAACACATTCTCGGCACCATGACAAGTATCCACCAGCTCAGTTAATGCTAGGAAACCAGCACCACCTTTTACTGTATGGAAACCACGGAAAATAGCATTTAATAGGTCTTTGTCGTCAGGGTTATTCTCAAGTTCTACCAGCTGCTCTGATAGAAGCTCAAGGATCTCTCCTGCTTCGACTAAAAAGTCCTGAAGAATATCTTCGTCTAAATCGTAGCTCATACGTTACCTTTAAAATCCAAGACTGGATAACAAATCGTCGACTTCATCCTGAGAAGCAACAGCGTCTTCGCGCTCTTCTGGATTCATGATTGGCCCTTCTGGAGCAATCGATGCTTTCTTCTCTGATGTTGGAGTTGGCTCAACCTGATTCGCACCAAATACGGTGAGAATCTCGACTAAGCGCCCTTCAACCTCATTCACCAAGGTAATAACTTTGCTAATAATCTGCCCAGTTAAATCTTGGAAATCCTGAGCCATCAAGATTTCAGTCAGTTGCCCACGTAGTTCGGTACTATCGCCCTCTACTTGGACAAGCAATCCATCAATGCAGTGACATAAAGCTTTAAATTGTGCCAGCTCAATGCGGCCATGCATCAGTTCATTCCATTGAGGCCTTACTTGAAGTAAACACTCGTGTAGGTTGTCTGCGATTGGCATACAGCGATCGACAGCGTCCATCGTTTTATTTGCCGCAACTTCCGTTTTATCAATGACATACTGAAGGCGATCCCTTGCATCAGGGATTTCATCATTTGCGATAACGCTAATGCGCTCGTCAAAGTTGAATTGTGTCAAAGAGTCATGGAGGTCGCGAGTCAGACTACCTATTTCTTGAAGCATTGGATTGTCTTGAAGATTAAAGTTGTCTTCATAAATGCTTCTAACAAGAGAATCAGCATCTTGCTGCTTATCGTTTTCAAGCAACTCTACTAATTTTTTTGCTTGTTCTAATGAAATCATCCTGAATTCGGCCTTACTCCGCATATTTGTGACGCTTCAACGTTTGAGAGAAACGGAAACTAAAAAGTTAATGTCTCTCTAGAAGCGCCTAAAACAGGTTATTTTTAATGCTTATAAGCGCTCAAAAATCTTATCTAGTTTCTCTTTAAGAGTTGCGGCAGTGAAAGGCTTCACAATGTAACCATTAACACCCGCTTGCGCAGCTTCGATGATCTGCTCACGCTTCGCTTCTGCTGTGATCATTAGCACTGGAAGGTGCTTAAGTTCAGCGTCTGCACGAATGTGTTTTAGCAGGTCGATACCTTGCATGCCCGGCATGTTCCAGTCAGTTACCACGAAATCAAATTCGCCTTTTTTCAGCATAGGTAACGCGGTCAAGCCATCGTCTGCTTCTTGTGTGTTGTTGAAACCTAGGTCGCGAAGTAGGTTTTTAACAATTCGGCGCATCGTTGAAAAATCATCAACAATGAGAATTTTCATGTTTTTGTTCAAATTAGCCTCCACTGAATAAAAATCAGTGTTGTTAGTCGTTCTGTGTCCAAGCACTTAATTTAGTGCGTAAACGCTGCATAGATTGGCTCAATATTTGGCTGACACGAGACTCGCTTACACCTAATACTTCCCCAATCTCTTTTAAATTGAGTTCTTCGTCGTAATAAAGCGAAAGCACTAAGCCTTCTCTTTCCGGAAGCTGTTTTATCGAATCGATCAAAGCTTGGCGGAATGACTCATCAGCAACCCCTTGAAAAGGCGCGTTATCTTGAGAGTCTTCATTCGGAGATATTACATCATCTGAGACGCCTAAATCTTCGATCCCGACCAGTCTTGAGCAATTAATATCAGTTAAAGCACTATGATACTGCTCTAAACTGAGTCCCATATGCTTTGCCACTTCGGCATCGCTTGGGTCGCGGTTGAGAGTGCTTTCTAATTCCGCAATTGCACTGCTGATTTCTCGATTGTTTTTATGAACCGATCTCGGCACCCAATCTCCTCGGCGAATGTCATCCAACATTGCACCACGGATTCGAATACCGGCATACGTCTCAAAGCTTGCGCCTTTGGTACCATCATAGTTTTGTTGCGCTTCAATCAAGCCAATCATGCCAGCTTGAATCAAGTCATCAACCAATACATTAGGCGGTAATCGCCCCAACAAGTGATGAGCGATACGTTTAACCAACACAGAGTACTTCTCAAAAAAAGCCTGTTGGCTATTGTGATTAGCGTGTTGGTCGTAGGTAAGCGCTTTATTCACCAAATGGTTCCTCTACAAATTCAGTACGGTTCAGCAGCCTTTCAACAAAGAACTCCAAGTGTCCACTTGGTGTTTTTGGTATTGGCCAGGTCAATGCTTTGTTTGCCAATGAGCTGATTGCCAATGCAGCTGGAGAGCGAGGAAACGCGTCGACTACGATTTTCTGTCTCTTGACTGATTGACGTACTTTATCATCTAAAGGAATACATGCTACGAGTTCGAGGCTCACATTCAAGAAGCGCTCTGTGACCAAAGTCAATTTTGCAAATAATTCTCGGCCTTCACGGTAGCTTCTGACCATATTTGCGACAACTTTAAATCGCTGAACTTGGTGCTCTCTGCTCAAAAGCTTAATCAACGCATATGCATCTGTGATTGAGGTAGGTTCATCGCATACCACAACCACCACATCTTGTGCCGCTCTTGAGAAACTGATCACCATGTCCGAGATACCAGCTGCGGTATCTACTAGCAAGATGTCCATCTCGTCTTCGAGTGTACCAAATGCGCGAATCAAACCAGCGTGTTGTGCGTGCGATAGCTCTGTCATGCTCTGAGTGCCTGAAGTCGCTGGAATAATTTTAATTCCGTGCGGACCTTCCACAATCGCATCTTTGAGTTCACACTCACCCGCTAACACATGTCCAAGGTTTCGCTTAGAGCGAATACCCAGCATGATATCGACATTCGCAAGGCCTAAGTCGGCATCAAGCACCATGACTTTTTTACCTTGGCGCGCCATACAAATAGCCATACCTAACGTCACATTAGATTTACCAACGCCGCCTTTACCGCCCGTTACCGCAATAACTTTGGTGATTGAAGGCTTGGTTAAGCGACGGAGGCCGCTAGCTTGATCGTGTATCATATTTTCATTCATATTTATCCGCCGCCTAGAGCCCTTCAGAATCGCTATTCCAGTAATGAGGTTCATTCTCTGTAGATTTCTCTAATAGCTCATTTGCCTTAGCAATCATGTACTTTGGTTGAGCTATAACGATATCTTCAGGAACTCGTTGACCATTTGCTATGTAAGCAACTGGTAATGCATTTTGTATTACGACACTGATGAATTCACCAAGACTGAGGGATTCATCCAATTTAGTCATGATGCATCCCGACAACGGGATTCTTCTAAAGTGTTCAATTGTTTCTTGTAGTACTTTGCGTTGCGCTGTAGCCGGCAAAACAAGGTAGCTATTGATAACGGAACCACTCTCTTGCATCAATGTGTCTAACTGTTCAGATAGGCGAACATCTCGTTGTCCCATACCTGCAGTATCGACCAGAATCAGGCGACGATTACGTAACTGATATATTACATCGGCCAGTTCGCTAGAATCTTTAGCAACTCTTACAGGACACCCCATAATTCGACCATAAATCGATAACTGCTCATGTGCACCTATACGATATGTATCCGTTGTCACTAGTGCTACGTTGTCTGCTCCATATTCCATGGCAGCGCGAGCCGCAAGCTTTGCAACCGTCGTCGTTTTACCCACGCCGGTTGGGCCAAGTAGAGCAACAATTCCGCCGCGTTTTAAAATATCTTTCTGTGTCACGGAGATCTGGTCAGCAACCAAGGCTAACAACGCCTTCCATGCACGAGCTGGTTTGGTATCTTCTGGAATGTAACAAGCCATCTGATCAGCAAGCTCTGCTGACACGCCCATACGTTCAAGACGCTTGATAAGCATGGCTCTTAGCGGTTCGCGACGCTCAACTTCTTGCCACATCAGTCCTGACACTTGATGCTCTAACAGACGGCGAATTGAGGTCATCTCTTCGCGCATCGTTTCCATTTCAGTATCAGAGCCTTTGGATTGACCACTGTCACGACCGCGATCATAGCGAGTCGGATCCAAGCGAGGCGAAGGGCGCTCAACTCGGCGATCTTCAGCAATCAATTTAGAAAGACCGGTTTCGCGAGCAAATGCTGAATCTAAACTACCGCTCGATGGATGGCTGTTGTTCGACAAGTGGCTATTGCTAGATTGGCGATTGAGTAATGCAGACAGAGAGTCTTCGTTTTCAGCGCGGTGCTGAGGTTCATCGTCCGTACCATGACTGTATTGCTTAAGCATGTTTGCAAAGCGCTTCGTCATTGAGCGTCCACCTTCAGAACTTGACTGAAGGCTTACCTTGTCATCATCTAATTCGCGGCGTCCAGCCGGAGCTGAAGGAGCGGCCATTTGCGTGTATTGGCTATGCACAGGCTGCTGAGGTTTGTTGAGTCTTGGGCTCGCTGTTGACGGGCTAGATTCGCCATCAATAGCGGCAACAATTTCCACGCCACCTGCGACCTTTTTGTTAGACATGATCACAGCGTCTGAACCAAGTTCTTCTTTCACTTGGAGCAGAGCAGTCCGCATGTCTTTTGCAAAAAATCGTTTAATTTTCAATTCGATTGTCCGTTCTAATTAGGCGGCTTAATTACCAACAGCTTGTACTATACGTATCTGCTTTTCATCCGGTATTTCTTGGTAAGACAGCACTCTCAAGCTTGGGATCGTGTTCTTCACGAACTTAGCTAGAGTCGAACGTAATACGCCTGAAGTCAGTAGCACTGCAGGCTCCCCTTTCAGCTCTTGCTCTTGAGTCGCTTGGCTAAGAGAGGTCTGTAAACGTTCCGCTAAACCAGGTTCAATACCAGCAGATTCTCCGCCGGATGCCTGCATGGTTTGATGCAAGATTTGTTCCAGCTCAGGGATTAGGGTTATTACAGGTAACTCTGGCTCTATCCCATTGATTTCCTGAACAATTAGTCGTTTCAATGAGATACGAACTGCCGCCGTTAATATGTCAGGTTCTTGACTCTTGCTCGAGTACTCCGACAAAGTTTGGACTATGGTTCGGATATCACGGATTGGGATGGCTTCATTAAGCAGATTTTGTAGCACTTTCACTACCACACCAAGCTGCAGTTGATCCGGTACAAAACCTTCAACCAACTTAGGAGTTGAGCGGCTAAGCATCTCAAGTAGGTTCTGAACCTCTTCATGACCAATAAGCTGCGACGCATTGTTAGTAAGCAGCTGGCTGAGGTGGGTTGCTAACACGGTCGACGAATCAACTACGGTGTAACCGAGAGCCTGAGCATGTTCACGTTGCTCCTCACGAATCCACACCGCTTCAAGACCAAATGCTGGATCGATAGTCGGCTCACCGTCGATCATCCCGTACACTTGACCCGGGTTAATCGCGAGCTCCATATCCGGCTTTATCTCAGCCTCACCCACCGCAACGCCCATCAAGGTGATTCGGTAGCTGTTTGGTGTCAGTTCTAGGTTGTCACGAATGTGTACTGCAGGGATCAAGAAGCCGAAATCTTGAGACAACTTCTTACGTACACCTTTAACGCGCTCGAGTAATTCTCCGCCTTGGTCTCTGTCTACCAAAGGAATCAAGCGATAGCCTACTTCAAGGCCAATAATATCAACAGGTTGAACGTCATCCCAAGAGAGCTCTTTTTGTGAACCGGTCTCGCCACTGGCCTCAACAGCCGCAGGAAGGCTCGGCTCCAAAGTCTTCTTCTTCTGTTTCTTATCGATGTAATAAGCCGCACCACCAGCAACCGCAGCTAAGCTCAAAAACGCGAAGTGTGGCATGCCAGGGACAATACCCATCACGCCGAGAATCGCCGCAGTGATCATCAAGGCTTTTGGATTGTCGAACATCTGGAAGATGAGCTGCTGGCCCATGTCTTCATCGGTATTTTGACGCGTTACCATCATCGCAGCAGCGATCGACAGTAATAAAGATGGAATTTGTGCAACCAGACCATCACCGATAGTCAGTAGCGTGTAGATTTCGATAGCCTCACCGAAACCCAAACCAAACTGCGCCATACCGATGCTCAAGCCACCAATGATGTTGATGAACAGGATCAAAATACCCGCTATCGCATCACCTTTAACGAACTTCGAAGCACCATCCATCGAGCCGTAGAAATCGGCCTCTTTGGTTACTTCAAAACGTCGCAGACGAGCCTGATCTTGGTCGATCAAACCCGCATTCAAATCGGCATCGATTGCCATCTGTTTACCCGGTAACGCATCCAAGGTAAAACGCGCACTTACTTCCGAGATACGGCCTGCACCTTTGGTAACAACCATGAAGTTGATGATCATTAAGATCAAGAACACCACTAAACCAACCGCGTAGTTACCACCGATAACTACGTTACCGAAGGCTTCAATCACGTTACCCGCAGCATCGCCACCTTCGTGACCGTGCAGTAGAACTACACGAGTAGATGCAACGTTCAAAGCCAATCGAAGCAGAGTCGCAATAAGAAGAACGGTCGGGAAAGCGGCGAAATCTAAAGGTCTTCGAGTGTAAACCGATACCAGTAACACAACCATAGCGAGTGCGATGTTGAAGGTGAAGAACATATCCAGCAAGAACGCAGGAATCGGCAACACCACCATCGCCAGCGTGGCAAGTACCATAACAGGCGCACCAATTGCAGGCATGGCACGGTTAGGGATTTTTGGTAGCTTGTCCGCAAAAGGCAGGGAGAATTTCATAAATCTAGATAGTTTCGCTATGTTGTAGCCTCTCGCCAACAAGTCGGGCTCAGGGCTAAGCTATGTTGCCAACGTTTTAGCAACAAGGTTTATAGTGATCAGGTCTACCATGACCGGCTTATAATGTTCGGGATTGATATAGCAAACACTGTACCAATATCGAACGTCAATTTATCAGCGCTTTGTTGGCAAACAGAAGCTAATTAATGCCTCTATTATCAAGCTTCATAAGGCTGAGCTCAAGTAATTGATCTAATGACGTAAATCAGGTGGGATCGGCATATTAGAATCTTGCAGTTTTGGCCTCTCACCACCACGTTTTCGATACTGTTTTAGCTGGAACACATATGCAAGCACTTGAGCGACAGCGGTAAACAGACCGTCAGGAATTTGTTGTTCGAGCTCAGTGGTGTGATACAGCGCCCTCGCAAGCGGTGGTGCAGGAACAATATAGATATCATGTTCTCGGGCGATTTCACGGATCTTCATCGCCATGTGATCAACACCTTTCGCAACCACGATTGGCGCTTTATCTTGATTCTGCTTATAGCGCAAAGCCACCGAGAAGTGTTCCGGGTTGGTGACAATGACATCCGCTTGAGGCACATCTGCCATCATACGGCGCTGAGCTGCTTCTCTTTGCAACATACGAATTCTTCCTTTCACTTCCGGCTTACCTTCAGTGTCTTTAAATTCGTCTTTCACTTCTTGCTTGGTCATCTTCAATTGATCGGCGTGTTGCCAAATCTGGAATGGGATATCGATGGCCACCACAATTAGCAGAGAGCAACTTATCAGGAGAATGAAGTTAAGTAAGATATCCAAGGCGTGAAAGATATTCTGTGGATAGACATCCATGCTGAGCTGCATTAAGTCATGTTGAGAGGCTTGAATCAGATAAACCGCCATCCCCGATACCAGCGCCACTTTCAAAATCGATTTAATCAGTTCAACCCAGCTTTGTAGGCCAAACATACGCTTGATACCACTGAGTGGATTGAGCTTAGACGCCTTTGGCATCGCAGCTTGCATCGAGAAATTAATCCCGCCAACACCTGCTGCGCCAATAACAGCCGCAATAAACAAGGTGATCAGAATTAAGAACAGCGGAAACAGCAAGTTCACCAATGAACCACCAGCAATTTCCAGTAGTTTATTGGTATCAAAGATTTCATCGCGGCTTAAAGAAAACAGGCGTTGCATGGCCTCGAACAGCGCCTTCGCCATCGATTCACCAAACCACATTAGTGCAACGGCACCGACAATTAATACCGATGCTGACGCCAGCTCTTTTGACCTTGCAACCTGCCCTTTCTCTTTGGCCTGTTGCAAGCGTCTGGGCGTGGCGTCTTCTGTGCGTTCTTGACCGTCTGACTCTGCCATTTCAGTCTCCTAGCAATCTAACCGGATTAGACGACATATCTGTTGCTCGCCTTGCATCCAAAATAGCTCATAGTGACTATATAAGCCGCCAAGGACGTACCAACAAAGTAACAGACCCACGAGTAGCGCAAATGCAAAACCCAAAGAAAAGATATTTAACTGAGGCGCGGCACGCGTCATTACACCGAATGACAGGTTTATCGTCAGCAACGCGATAATACCCGACAATGACATCGCCAATGCCGCTTTGAACATGATGCCGAGCCATAATGCCAGCTCGCGAAAATCGACCGAGGTCAGAGACCCACTGCCAATCGGCAGAGTTTTAAAACTGAATACCACCAACTGCAACATCTTCAAGTGACCATCGGTCGCCAAGAAGAACATTGTGGCAAGTAGCATGAAGAGCTGACCCAATACCGGCGTGTTCTGACCGTTTGCCGGGTCGACCATAGAGGCGAAACCCAAGCTCGATTGCATACCAAGGATCTGACCGAGCATAACAAAGGTTTGAATCATAAACTGAGTGACAAAGCCCATCGCCACACCAATCACAATTTGTTCAAAGACAGTTAGGAAGCCTTGGAAAGAGAGCAATTCAATCTCTTTGGGAACTGCGGGAATTGCAGGCATTACTGCGAAGGTAATCGCCAAACCTAAATACAGACGAATACGCGGCGACACAAAACGTGCACCGGTGACCGTCATCACCATCAGCATGGCTGAGATGCGAGTGTAAGGCCAAAAATAATTGGCTAACCACTCTAGTACAAGGCTCGTTGGGTATTCCATATCAGTTTAATACAGAACTTGAGGTAAACGTTCGATGAGTTCAAAAAAGAACTCCATCATCATCTGAGTCATCCAGTGCGCAAACAGCATCAAGGCCAATAAGGTCACGATCAAACGCGGCAGGAAACTCAATGTTTGTTCATTGATAGAGGTCGCTGCTTGGAAAATAGCGACGACCAAACCAATAAGCAGGCTGGGAATAATGATGGCGCAAACCATGATTAACACCATCCAAAGTGCGTCTCGGAACAACTCTACGAATATTTCAGGATTCATGATGTCCCCCAGCTACAAGGCAAAACTGCCGGCGAGTGTAGAGAGTATCAGGTTCCAACCATCAACAAGAACGAACAGCATCAGCTTAAACGGCAGCGATACGATCATTGGTGACAACATCATCATACCCATCGCCATCAATACCGACGCCACCACCAAGTCGATAATCAAAAACGGCAAGAACAGCATAAAGCCAATCTGGAACGCGGTTTTGAGCTCAGAGGTGATAAACGCAGGGATCAGCACTGCCATTGAAACATCTTCAGGGTTGGTCACCTCCGCTCCAGAGATCTCAACAAAGGTCTCCAGATCTTTAATTCGAGTCTGCTTGAGCATGAATGATTTGATCGGCCCTTGGGCAACATCAAATGCTTGTCGTGCCGTGATCTGTTCATTCAGATAAGGTTGAACCGCCTGCTCATTCACCTGATTGATCACCGGTGACATGATGAAGAAGGTCAAGAATATTGCGATACCAATGATGACTTGGTTCGATGGCGTTTGTTGCAGACCCATTGCCTGACGCAGAATAGACATCACCACCACAATACGGGTGAACGAAGTCATCAGAATGACCATTGCCGGTAAAAAACCAAGCATAGTCATCAACGCAAGAATTTGCAGGTTGATCGAGTAGTCTTCACCACCGTTAGCATTGGTCGTCATGGTGAAGGCAGGAATGCCGCCCCCGTTACCCGTCAAGCTACCGGTAGTCATGGTGGTCGATTTGGCTTGGTCTTGTTCCATCGTGCTGATGGTGACCGACTCTGAGCCCGCGGTGTTGGCGGGAATAACAGTGCCGTCTTCAGCCTGTGCAAATACCGACACACTAAACAAAAGGGTACAGAGAAGAGTAAGCTGAACCAGCAGCACTTTCACCACACGGAAAGCTCCGGTTTGGTAAAAGTAAGATGAGTTCAAAAGTCCGTTATTTGTTTGCATCTTTTTTCATGAGCTGGGAAAGCTGACTTGAGAATGTACTTTTTTCCAGCATCTCCTGAGTAAGAGGTTTATCAAGCTTAGAGATCAGCTGAATAGATTGAGTGGTAATGCCCACCAAGAACTGCTCATCGCCCGCTTGCACAATAGCGATACGCTCTTTTGTGCCCACAGGGATTTGTCTAACAATCGCTAAACCTTGTTGATTGGACATCGCTGGCACTTGCATGCGCTTAAGCAACCAAGCAATAAATAAAATGAAGGCTATAACGAAAATTAGCGACCCAAAAGTGGTCGCTAAATCAAGAGAAGGTGGGGTTGCTGCAAAGGCAACAGAAGGAATAGCAAACAGCCCTACTCCAACTATTGCTCGAGATAAGCTCTTCAGCCCTTGAGGTAAACTCGTCAACCTTAGAGACGATAAGCGCATTAACGTAGCTTCTTAATACGTTCTGTTTGGCTAATTACGTCGGTCAAACGAATACCAAATTTGTCGTTCACCACAACCACTTCACCGTGAGCAATCAGAGTACCATTAACCATCACATCCAGTGACTCACCAGCAATACGGTCTAACTCTACAACCGAACCTTGGTTCAATTGCAGAAGGTTACGGATACTGATCTGAGAGCGGCCAACTTCCATAGAAATAGTGACTGGAATATCCATAATGGTATCCAGCTTGCGGCGCTCGTCTTCAGAAATCGGAGACGATGAATCAGTTAGCTCATCAAGTGGTGCCGCAAGCACATCGTCAACATCAATTGACGGTGCAGAAGGGTCTTCACCAAGCGCTGCAGCCCATTCGTCTGCTAGCTTTTGATCTTCACTAGGTTCCATTACCAATTCCTATACTTTTATCTATTTTGCTATTCGTTATCATCGCTGTTTTCTAGTTCAGACATTAAGTCTTTGCCTAGGAAAGCGAGATCAGTTTTGACCACATGAGGTCTTTGAATTTTTTCAGAAATCTGTACCGCGAGTTTTTCACCCGAGCGCCCCATTTTTACACGGTAGGTCGGTAACTCTTCTACGAACATGGTCGCGTGCTCAGGCATGTTCATTGGAATGACATCACCAGGGCGCAGCTCCATTAAGTCACGTAGTGAGATATCTTGCTCTAGAAGGTTAACGCGGAAGTTAACAGGCACATCCATGATTTCATCACGCAGTGCCGTGCTCCAACGAACATCGGTTTCCATTTTGTCTGATTGAACGCCCGCATCAAGCAGTTCACGGATCGGCTCAACCATGGAGTAAGGCATGACTACGTGGAAGTCACCACCGCCGCCATCCACTTCAATATGGAATGAGCTCACAACGATCACTTCGGTTGGACTCACAATGTTCGCCATACTCGGGTTCACTTCAGAATCCAAGTATTCAAACTCAACCCCCATTACTGGTGACCAAGCTTCTTTGTAATCTTCAAATACAATCTTCAGCAGCAGCTGGATAATACGTCTTTCCGTTGGCGTAAACTCACGGCCTTCAATCTTGGCGTGGAAGCGACCATCACCACCAAAGAAGTTTTCAACAAGAATGAAAACAAGACGAGCTTCCATGGTGATCAGCGCCGTACCTTTAAGCGGACGGAAACGCACCATGTTTAAACTGGTTGGTACGTACAGGGTGTTTTGGTACTCACCAAATTTCATCATCTGTACGCCGTTAATCGACACTTCAGCCGTTTTACGCAACATATTAAATAAGCTAATTCGCATATGACGTGCGAAACGCTCGTTAATAAGTTCAAGGGTCGGCATTCGACCACGGACGATTCGATCTTGAGAGGAGAAGTCAAAATTGACCGCACTGTCATTGTCGGTCTCTAAGACATCTTCAACTTCTTCAACATCGTCAACGCCGTGTAACAGCGCATCAATTTCGTCTTGGCTTAATAAATCGGTCACAAATTACCTATTGAATTACGAAGTCAGTGAATAACACTTTTTCAATCACAGGCTGGCCAACAGCTTGAGCCAGACTTGCTTTAATATCTTCTGTCGCTTTATCACGCAGTTCCACTCGCCCTGTTGGTGAGCGAAGTTGGTCAACCGTTGCCGAAGCGAACGTTGCGAGCAATGTGCTCTCTACTAGTGGAGAGTGGTAACGCGCCAGGTCTTCATTCTTGCTACCACGCACCATCAGCTGTGCCTTTATCTGAACTAGGCGATCTTTTTTATCACCTGTTACATTGAACAAGAAGGGCTGAGGAATATTCACATACATAACAGGCTCTGCTGCAACCACAGCTGTTGCTGGCTGAGACTGAGATTCTGAGGCACTATCATCGGAGCCTAAGAAAAAGAACAGCGCACCACCGATACCAAGCAGTAAAACAACGACCGCTATAATGATAATAAGGAGCTTACTCTTTCCTTTAGGTGCATCTTGTACTTCTGCCATACTTTACTCTAACTTCCTGTTCTTTCGATTAACTGACGGTTCTTTCTATCAGCTGGTTCTATCTATCAATTAAATGCGCTCAGCCTGATATTAGGCATAATAACTAATTCCATCACGCTTTGATGCGACATTCAATTCAAGATTGCTGCCACTATCAAGGTTTTCATCACCTTGGGTATCATTTGTGCGGTTAGAGCCTGTTTGTTGCTCACCACTGTTGTATCTGTCTTGCCCCTGACCTGAACTTTGCTGTTGAACGGATGAATCGGCAAGCTGCATACCCTGTTGAGCAAGCATCTCTCTCAATCTAGGTAAGGTTTGTTCAATTACATCCCTCGCCTGTTGGCTGTTCACCGTAAAATGCACGTTCGCCACGTCATTGTTCATAGTCATACGGATCTTCATCTGACCCAACTCTGGTGGGTCGAGTCGAATGTCTAAGTTCTTAAGGTTTTTAGACATCATCATTTGTACTTTTTCAGCGACCTGTTCGTTTGCTAGCTCTTTAGTCAGCTGCAACGGTGCCTGTTGAGCGGCTTGAATCTCGGCTCGTGTTGGTGCCGAACCTGCGTTCGCTCCGCCTTGCACGCCAGCCGCAGAAGCGATCTGCTGAGCAAATGTGGTGTCTTTCGAATCTTCCTTAGTTCCAGCTTTGCCAAGACCGGAAAGAGCAGCTGCTCCTGCACCGGCCTTAAGTAACATATCTGTTGAACCCGCTTTTGTCGCGGCGGGTGCTGCATTCAGCGCCACACCTTGCGCGGTTAACGCCGGATCCAACGCAGCTTGTGGCTGTTGTGCTGTGACATTAGCTTGTTGAGCAGCTGCCTGTTGGGCTACATGCGTATTATTAGCGTGCAACATTGCTGCTTTATCCGTCGCTGCATGAGTGGTAGCCGAATGACTTGCAGATTGCGCTGCAGCTTGTGCCGTAGTTTGCTGCGCAGCTGTCGCAACCGCTGCTGTTGAAGCTGCCGCTGCTAAAGCTTTGGCTTCATTTGAATCTGTATTATCCCAATCAATCGCAACAGGCTCAGCAGAGGCATTGTTTGCGCCCGGAGCTTGGCTCAATAAAGCCGTTGCTTGTTGCTGAACGTTTACGAGTTGTTTATCCAAAACGTCTAACTCAGCGGTCGTTTTAGCCAGCATCGCTTGTTCATCTGTTGTCAAACTTGCGCCACTTTGCTGCTTCTGCAGTAGACCATCAACAACAGACTGTTTTGACTCAATCTGAGCATTCAGTTGATTGAGTGCTTTGGTGTGTGCATCTACCTGTTTTGCCAACTCAATATCTGCTGGAGACAGTGCTTGGCTTTGTCCTGCAACTTCTGCTTGTGCCGCATTTTTCTGGCTGAGATCTCGGCTCATGCTTGCTTCAATCTGCTCTGGAGTAACGCCTTTATCCATCAACTGACGAATTTCATCATCTGTTAATTGGGAAACGCCTTTCCCGCCAGTCAGCACAGCAATTTCAGAGTCCACTTCTAGCGCGCTACCTTGATTCGCTGAGTGAGTTTGCTGGAGTTGCTTACCCACTTCACCTGCAGCAGATAAGCCTGCAACAGAAGCTCCTGGAGTATTACCTTGAGCTTTTTCGAACGGAGCCTGTTCTAACTGAGACTGTTGTGGCAAGGCTTTGCCGTTTGGAGTCTGATTCAGCGTTTTATTTGCCTCATCCAACTGACCTAATAACTTGTTTCCTTCATTCATCGCAGCCGCCGCTTGCGATGCTTGAGTCGATTCGTCTACCGCTGATGAAGCTTGGCCTTTAGGTTGCGCTACCGGTTCTATAGAGTCGTTGCTCTTAACCGACTCATCTTTCCCATCCGCCTTGTTAGCGATAGCTGCATCATCGGTTGAATTTGCTTTGAGCTGTGGCTCTGAGCTGGACACAGCCTCTACAGTGGTTTTCTCGCCCTCGACTTCTGAAGCCACTTGCTCGCTTTTCGCCTTACTCACTTCATCTGTAGAGTCAGGTGTCTTCACTTCAGCTGATGCTTCACCTTCCTTAGCCGCTTGCTTAGCATCAGATTTCTCAGCACTTTCTGTGCCTTTCACCTCAGCTTTTTTATTGCCACTTTCTTCAAAGCCAATAGCTTCTTTGAAAGATTCAAAGAAACCTTTTGAGTCGCCGGTTTCCTCTACCTTTGAAGCGGCAGAACCGGTGTCCAACAACGAAGACGTTGTGTTGGTCGCTGAATTTGAAGAAGGACTAACGTTCATATATACAAGCTCTATCTACTAGCTTTGCCACCATAAACAGGCAACAAAAAGAAAGTCGGATGCTTTTCATACCTTTGGCAGGCACAAGGCGCAATTTTATATAAAACAGAGCAAGAAACATGCCTAGAAAACTCGGCTAATCACCATGTGAACAGCGCCAGTAGGATTCATGGCTCGGGATCACATCTTCTTACGGCTATAAAGCAAAGTCGAAAACTCATCCATCTGCTTTTGTTCTCTTTGATCCTGCAGTTTGGCTTTCTCTTTCTGCTTCTTCTCCATCAACCACTCATAGGATTTACGTTTCTTCCGCAGTTCCATCCAGTAGTTTTGGCAGTTATCGACCTGATTTTTAAAGTGATGCTCCGCTTCTCGCTGTTTAGAAAGCGTTTCATCCAATTGAGTTAAGAAGCGATTCAAATGCCCATATTGACTGGCAGTTAGCCCTGCCTTGCCTCTATCAACAAGTTGCTGACAATAATCCAGTCGATACTTTTCAATCTGCGCAACCTGTTCGTAATAACCTTGCAGCTCCGCATTCGCTTTGTTGAGCGCTAATACCGCTTGGTTTTCTTGGTCTTTTGCTTGGTCGAGAAGAAACTCTAATGCGTTATCCATGACTAACCTTAATCACCTGTTAGCCACCCAGTACATGTTTCAACATGTTGACGCACATGTCGTATGGCACTGTTTCTTTCATCTTCTGCTGCAAGTACTCATCTAACTTCGGCTTCAAGGTGAAGGCGCTATCAATCGCGGGATCGGTCCCCGGCTTGTAAGCACCAATCGACACCAAGTCTTGGTTCTTACGGCAGATAGAAAGCACTTGTCTTACGGCTTTCGACATCAACACATGTTCTTCGGTGGTGATTTGAGGCATTACACGGCTGACAGATTTCTCAACATCAATCGCAGGATAATGACCCGCATCTGCCATTTCACGCGACAACACAACGTGGCCATCGAGGATCGCCCGTGAGGCATCGGCGATTGGGTCTTGTAGATCATCGCCTTCGGTTAATACTGTAAAAAAAGCCGTGATCGAGCCTTGCTCATCATTGCCGTTACCCGCACGTTCAACCAGCGCTGGTAACTTAGCAAATACCGATGGCGGATAACCTTTGGTTGCTGGCGGCTCGCCAACAGATAGTGCGATTTCACGCTGAGCCTGTGCAAAACGGGTCAGTGAGTCCATCAAGAGCAGGACATCTAAACCTTGGTCACGGAAATATTCCGCCACCGTTAGCGCCGTTTGACAGCCTTTCAGTCGCATCAATGGTGATGAATCGGCAGGCGCAGCAACTACAACCGATCGCTTACGGCCGTCTTCACCAAGAATCTCTTCGATAAACTCTTTTACTTCGCGTCCACGCTCACCAATCAAGCCCACCACAACCACTTGCGCTGTGGTACCTCGAGTCATCATACCTAGTGTTACGGATTTACCAACACCAGAACCTGCGAACAGACCGATACGTTGCCCTTTACCTACCGTCAACAAACCGTTAATTGCTTTCAAACCAACATCAAGTGGTTCAGAAATTGGCTTACGAGCCAAAGGGTTAATCGGTTCGGCACTGAATGATGCGCGTTGCTCAGTATAGATAGGACCAAGCCCATCCAATGGGTTGCCCACACCGTCGATAACACGGCCAAGCAGTTCCATACCCACCGGAATACCACTTTCAGAGGTCATAGGGGTGACACGAGCACCAGGTAAGATCCCTGTGATTTGTTCACTCGGCATCAGAAATAGGTTATCACCAGAGAAGCCAACGACTTCAGCTTCCATCTGACCAGACATGGTTTCAACTAAACACAGACTGCCGATCGGCGCTTTGCAGCCGGTTGCTTCAAGGGTTAGTCCGACTACCCGCACCAACTTACCAGAAGCAACGGGACGTGATTTTAGCCCTTCGACTTTGTATTGGCTGAGACGATTTGCTAACTCAAGCATTACGCATGACCTTGATGACGATTAGCACCACAGAAGCTCTGGATAACGTTCTTCACACGCTCTTCCATTCGATAATTCACACTCGATTCACCCGCTTCAATCTGTACATCGCCACGGTTAAGTGCTGGTTCTGAAACTAATGTCCAATTGCGACAATCCAGTTCCGTATCCCCATACGCAGAGCGAATGATCGTGACGTCTTCCGGGTTAAGCTTCAAGGTGATAGCGTGGCCAGAGATCGGCAGCGATTCGACTGATTCTTTCACGGTATCTAGGATGATTTGTGGATTAGTCTGAACTTCAACGTGCACCACCTCTTTAACCATGGTCAGCACCATATCCACCAGCTGCTTTTCAACCTGAGCGTTCATCAGCTCCAAAGGTTGAGCAAACTGGTTTGCGAGCCCCATAAAGATAGCGACTTGTTGTTGAATGTACTCTTGACCAGCGGTAACGCCTTCGAGCTTACCTGCTTCATTACCTTCGGCATGGCCCGCGGCAAAACCTTCTTCTTTGCCTTTTTCGTAACCTTGCTTGAAGCCAGCTTCCTGACCTTGATGCAAACCTTCTTGATAAGCGCCTTGCTTGATCAGTTCGATTTGTTCTTCGGTCAGAATCAGCTCTTCTTCTTCGATCGCTTCTTCAACCGTTGGCATCCAACCCGGATCGTAGTTAAATGCCGTTTCTTTGGCTTGTTTACTCACATCAGAGGTGTAATCAGGTAGCCCCCATTTCTGAGGTTGGGCAACCGTATTATCTTCTTCAGGGCGAAGGAAGCCGCGTTTTCTATCACCTGACATATCAGTACCTATTTCTGAGTGAGTCCAACTGCTTTCAAATTCAGGCAGTTAAACTGTAATTAATCTGTGGTTCGAGGTTGGATAAAGAAAAGCCCCAACGGTGTGGGGCTTTTGAGGTTTCTGTATTAAAGGAACTCGTCGGCGCCACCAGACAGCATAATCTCGCCACTGTCTGCCATCTTCCTCGCAATACCCAAAATTTCTTTCTGAGCCGCTTCTACGTCAGAGACTTTCACTGGCGGCATCGCCTCAATATCGTCTCTCATCATATCGGCAGCACGTTTAGACATGTTCTTGAAGATCTTCTCACGCAGGCCTTCATCAGCACCTTTAAGTGCTTTCTGTAGAACGTCTTGTGGTACGTCACGTAGCAGTTTCTGAACGCCTTGGTCATCCACTTCAATAAGGTTTTCAAAGACAAACATAAGATCTTGAATCTGCGTTGCCATGTCTTCGTCTTGATCGCGGATTTGATCCATCAAGACACCTTCTACGTTGTTGTCCATGTAGTTCATGATCTCTGCCGCTGCTTTCAGGCCGCCAATTTTGGCCGCTTGCGCACCAGCTTGACCCGCGAACTGTTTCTCCATGATTTCGTTCAGCTCAGCAAGCGCCGAAGGTTGAACTTCTTCAAGGTTAGCAATACGCATCATCAAATCTAGACGTACACGCTCAGGGAACTGGGACAAAATCTCAGCAGACTGATCGGCTTCTAGGTAAGACAACACGATGGTTTGAATCTGCGGGTGCTCGTTGATGATGATACTTGCCACCTGACGAGGATCCATCCACTTAAGAGAATCCAAGCCTTTTGAGCCGGTTCCCAGAAGGATTTGGTCAACAAGGTTGTTGGCCTTGTCTTCACCCAGAGCAGCCACCAGTGCATTACGCATGAAGTCTTCACTGCCCATACCGATGTTGGTGTACTTCTGAATATCATCTAAGAAAGCACGGTGCACTGCGCCTACTTTTTCTTGAGACAAATCTGTAGCTCGCGCCATTGCACTACCCACACGTTGAACCTGCTTAGGTTCTAGGTGGCGAATAATGCCGGCCGCGTCTTCTTCGTTCAAACTTAGCAATAAGATCGCAGCGCGCTCATCGCCTGAGATAGAGCCGATATCCACACTTGAGACATCAAGCACTTCACCGCCTTCAGCTTGTTGTGGAACAATTTCGTTAGCCATCTGCCATCCAATTCTTAACTACTTGAGCTGCTAGCTCTGGTTCATTCGCTACAAGTGCACGTACTGCTTTCAGCACGTCTTCATCTTTATGAAGGTTCGGTAAGTCAATGCTTGAACCAAATTCAAACAGCTCGCCGCCTTCAATGTCACCACCAATTAGGCTGGTCTCGCCATCGGCACCAATTGGCATGCCGTCTGGGCCGTACATTTGGTCATCATTGTCTGCGGCTGGGTTAAGCAGTTTCTTCATCGCAGGGCGAACAAGAACTAACACCACAACAATAATAACCAACGCGCTCGCAAACCAACGTACCCAATCATTAAAGTTAGGGTGCTCCCAGATTGGCACATCAGGAACCACATCTGTGATTTGTGGTGCGAATTGCATGCTTAATACATTCAATAAGTCACCGCGGCTTTCATCAAAACCGACCGTACCAATCAGCACTTGGCGAATCGCGTTGATTTCGCTAGCTGGGATTGGCGTGTGCACCACTTCACCCGTATCTGGGTTGATGGATTGACGGTCTTTAATCGCTACCGATACTGTTTGACGGTTCACCGTTCCAGTCTGCTTACGTTCGTGACTGATGGTGGTATCTAATTCGAAGTTTCGCGTTGCTTCTTTGTGAACCGAGCCCTGCCCAGTCATGGCGCCATCTTTCATCTGAGCGACATCTTGAGGGATAGACGCATCTGATGGAGGTTGGTTACTCAGCGCCCCAGGAATACCAGCGACAGTATTGCCGTTATTGTAATCTTCTAAGGTGTATTCGCTTCGCGTTGCCGGCGTGTTAGGATCAAAACGTTTTCTGGTTTGTTCTACCGCACTAAAGTCGAGCTGAATATCAACTTGAGCTGTGTAGTTTCCAAATCCAAGAATAGGAATAAGGATAGAGTCAATTTTCTCACGCAGTGCTTGCTCTTGATTACGCTCTAGCTCGTGCTCTTTACGACGCGCCGCTGACATAGGGTCTTGAGAGCCGGAGCTCAGCAGTCGGCCATGTTGATCAGTCACGGTAATACGCGACGTTTTCATTCCCGGAACGGCACTCGCCACCATATCGACAACAGAGTCAACCTCTTGCTGCTTAAGGTTAGTACCCGTTTTGAGGGTTAGAAATACAGAGGCAGAGGCTTCTTGATTATGACGAACAAAAACACTTTGCTTCGGCAGCGCCAATAAAACCTGCGCTTTACGCACCTGCTTCATCTGCTCAATGGCTTTCGCAAGCTGTCTTTCGCGGCTTAATTTGAGGCGTTCTTGCTCTAAACGTTGTGATACACCAAAACCCATGTCTTGCATGAGGATGTCATCACCTGCGTTTCGCTCTTGGTTCAAACCAGCGCGAACCATATTAAGCTTCAAGGAGTTATATTCACTTGCTGGCACCGAGATGGTATTACCCTCAAGCGAGTACTCGATCTTTTGCTGATCTAAGTAATCCAGAACAGGGATCAACTCTTCGGTTTCATAAGCCCCTAATGGACGCATTTCTGGCTCTTTCACCCAGAAAAACAGCATCACAATAAGCGCGACACAGATTGAGATAGACAGCACTAAGACGACCTGACGAAGTAAATCGAGGTCACCTACGGCCATATCAAATTTAGATGAACTACGTTCACCTAGATCCGGGTTTTGCCCTTCTCCGTCCAGCTCAGCACCCGCAATGAGTGCGTGGTCGTTACCATCGCTCACGGTTAAATCTGTTGTTTGACTATTATCTGCCACTACTTAACTACCCAACTTATACCGGCATATTCATCAGCTCTTTGTACGACTCAACCAATTTATTTCTAATTTGGATTGTCGCTTCAAAGGCCACACTAGATTTATTACGAGCAATCATCACATCAGACAGCGACACACTTTGGTCACCGCTATCAAAACGAGTTTGTAGATCCCCTGAGGTCTTTTGCAATGAGTTCACATTGTTGATGGCTTTCGTCAGCATGTTGCCGAAGTCTGCACCGACCGTTTGCCCTGTCGCAGCAGGACGCGCGCTCGCAGCTTCAACCATCATTGCCTGCATTTCGCCTTGTAAACCATCTATTCTCATTTACTACCTCAAGGAGTCAAATTTATGACTATCTATTTTGCTGTATTATTGACAGAGCAATTAACGTGCCATACCTAAAAACGACTAGATATCGTATTACACTAGTCAGAAAGCTGACACTACTAATCTGTGCTTAGTTTGGGATATCTATTCCAGCATCGCGCATTTTTGCTAACTTATAGCGCAATGTGCGAGGGCTAATACCTAGTTTCTCAGCCATATCTTTACGTCGGCCGTTACATGCGATCAAAGTTTCAAGGATGATCGCATACTCTTGATCTCTAAGCTCATTCCCCAGACCTTCACTGCTTGAAGCGATTTTGTTGATTGGGTTTGCTTCCGCAATAGGCTTGATATCTGGCGTTGCCACATCGCTACCTTCCACAATCTGCTGTAGGCCGCTGGCGTCTTGCCAATCCACCCCTTCAAGTAGGATATGCTCACCAGAAATTTTTTCTTCTTCGCTCAGAATCAACGCACGCTGCACGACATTATCAAGTTCACGCACATTACCCGGCCACGGATAATTGACGAGTTTTCTGATCGATTGAGGTGACATAACCGGAACTGGCATACCCAGTTTGGTACAGTGGCGCTCAACCAAGTGCTTCGCCAAAGGCTCAATATCACCTTTACGTTCACACAGTGGAGGCCAAGAGATTGGGAAAACATTCAAACGGTAGTACAAGTCTTCACGGAAATTACCCTCAGATACATACTGCTTGAGGTCTCGGTTACTGGTGGCGAGTACACGAACATCGAGTTTAATGCTCTTACGGCTACCTAAACGCTCAACTTCACGCTCTTGCAGCACACGCAGTAACTTAGCTTGTAAGCCGAGGTCCATTTCACTGATCTCATCGAGTAAAATTGTACCGCCTTGAGCTTGTTCAAACTTACCCGGACACGCCTGAATAGCGCCAGTAAATGCACCTTTCTCATATCCAAATAGAGTCGCTTCCAACATATTGTCAGGAATTGCCGCACAGTTAATCGCGACGAACGGACCATCTTTACGGTTTGAGGCGTTATGGATGTAACGCGACATCACCTCTTTACCAGAGCCGCTCGGGCCCAAAACCATGACATTGGCGTCCGTTTTTGCCACTTTATCGGCCAGCATCATTAGCTTAATGCTTTTTTCATCGGCAACGATGGCATCACCATTGTCGTCCGATTTTACGGGAGCATAACGGCTCACCATGTTTAGCAGTACTTCCGGCGCAAATGGCTTTGCCATATAGTCGATAGCGCCCTCTTTCATTGCAGCGACGGCGTCTTCGATGTTGGCATAAGCTGTCATCAACAATACAGGGAGATTTGGCCAGTGCTGCTTGATGTTTCTTAACAGCGCTAAGCCGCCCATGCCTGCCATCTGAACGTCAGAGACAACGATATCAACGGAGTTCGCTTTTAGTTTGACCAGAGCATCTTCTGCGCAATCTGCTTCTAGCCATTCATAGCCAGCAAGCGCGAGTGTATCGACAAGGGCCTCGCGTAGACCTTCATCATCTTCGACGATTAACACTTTGCTTTGAGCCATAGGATTCTCCAGTGTAAATTCAGTTAAAACTTATTAGCCTTCAATAGAAGCGCTTCTTTCTAGTGGCAAGCACATGGTAAAGCATGCGCCATCACCTTCTTCTGATATCAATTCCAGTCGACCTTCATGTGCTCGACATACCATTTGTACAACCGCCAAGCCTAAGCCTGTCCCTTGCGAGCGAGTGGTAAAGAATGGTTCCATGATTTTACCTTGAAGCTCTTTAGGTACACCGGGACCACTGTCTTGTACTGATATCTTAAGCTCGCCGTTTACCGGCCTAAAAAATACATCTATCTGTGATTCTTTGCCGGCAATTTGAACCGCGTTCAAAACTAGATTGCTTAAAGCAGAGGCAATCGCGTTGGCATTGCCGAACATTTGAGTCTGTTCGCCTTCCACTTCTTGGCAGTAATCAATTTGGTTCGATTTCAACGCCGCTTCGACCATTGGCTGAAATTCTGTGATCAACTCAGCCACAGTAAAAGGTTTCACCACCTTATTATCGCCGCCCTTAGCAAACAGCAGCATGTCATTAACTTGCTTCTCTAAGTCATGAAGTCTATCCATAAGCTTAGATTGAAAACGTGTCTTCGTTGCCGGTGGTAGATTCGGAGCGGCAAGGTTTGACGCATACAACATTGCACTAGAGAGCGGTGTACGAACCTGATGAGCAAGTGACGCCACCATTCTACCTAATGAAGACAGACGCTGGAGATCACTAACTCGTGATTGCAGCAAACGCGTCTCGGTCAGATCGGTAATCAAAATCAGCTGACCCGTAGTCGAAGCAGAAATCGCCAAACGTACCTTTCGACCGTTCTTTAATGAGATCTCGTGACCATCATCGTCTTTGGGATCAAAAGCACTTTGGATAACAGAAAACCACTTCTCTCCAACCAACTCGACGCCAAGAATACGGTGCGCTTCGGGGTTTGCTTCTCTTACTTCACCATGGGTATCTAACAAGATGACACCAGCAGGCATAACATCGAGCACTTGCTTATAGCGCTCAACCTGTTGTTCAACTGAATCTAGGTGTGATTGATTTTCTGGTTCGTTAGATACGTGCATGTCAAAAATTTGCCTCAAATACTAAAACAGCCTGACACGCACAAAACGAGTCAGGCTATTTGCTATATTTATCACATAGTTAAGCAAGCAACAACTCGACTATGGTTTATCTTATCGCTTAGCTAAAGTGAACGATTAGCTAAAAATTTAGTGTTTGTTTTTCCGTTTCTCGAAAAGCAGAACACTAACGCTGCAAATTGTATTTACGCATTTTCTCAACCAGAGTGGTTCTGCGCATGCCTAACATGTCTGCCGCTCGAGCAACAATACCGCCCTGCGCTTCCAAGGCTTGATTGATCATATTCACTTCCATATCAGCGAGCAGCTCTTTCAGGTTAACCCCTTCTGGTGGTAATTCCTGAGGTGCATTCGCGTTGTCAGTCATATCATCTTGCTGATCGAAGCTGAAATCTTCCGAGAACAAGTCAGCCAAAGCGTCACGCTCTTGCTCTTCCTCAGACACAAAGCTATTAAACTCTGGTTGGAATTCAGGGATATCACTGTATCGATACTTAGTTGGCAGGTGGTTTACGTCCACTAAGCTATTCGGATAAAGAATAACCATGCGCTCCACTAAGTTCGCCAATTCACGTACGTTACCTGGCCAATCGTGTTCCATCAAAGAATTAATCGCTCGAGGCGTAAAGCAGATAGGCATACTGCCTTCCGCTTCCATTCTCGTCATAAGCTCTTGAAGTAGAAGAGGGATATCTTCTTTACGCTCTTGTAATGCCGGCATTTCAATCGGGAATACATTCAAACGGTAATAAAGATCTTCACGGAATGAATCATCGTCGATCATGTCTTCAAGGTTACGGTGTGTAGCCGCAATTACTCGAACATTCGCCTGGATAGTGCAATTGCCACCTACACGTTCAAAGCATCGCTCTTGTAGTACGCGTAGCAACTTAACCTGCATCGCCATTGGCATATCGCCAATTTCATCAAGAAATAGCGTGCCGCCTTCAGCTAACTCAAAACGTCCTTTACGTGCCGTAATTGCACCTGTGAATGCGCCCTTCTCATGACCGAAAAGTTCACTCTCCAGCAAATCTGGTGGGATTGCACCACAGTTCACTGGAACAAAAGGACCAGTGCGACGTTTTGAATGGTAATGAATGTTACGAGCAACCACCTCTTTACCGGTACCAGATTCACCAAGAATCAGTACATTGGCTTCGGTAGAGGAAACTTGTTCAATCAAGTGACGCACTTCTTGAATGCCAGCACTTTGACCCACTAGACTGCGAAACAGTGTGTTCTTACGGGCTGAAGAGACAACTTGAACCCCTTTGCGTCCTAAGAAATCTTTACAGTGTCTTAATGCATCACTTAATTGGGGATAGTTAAGAGGCAGCTCGAGTTCACCAACAAAATTGGTGAGCTCGTCAACCGGGTGGTTGTTTTTGCCAATCACAAGCAGAGGGATGTGATTCGCGTGAACAAGCTTATCATTCAGTAATGCGTTGAAGCCTTTACCTTTTATTGAGCCAATAATGCAACCAGCCCACTGTAGTGACCAGTCGACGTTGCGCGCTTGTTCAGAGCTGATTACTTCGCAGCTCTCTCCTACAAACTCTAATATTGTGCTTAAATTGTGACGATCTTGAGCGTTATCGTCGACCACAAGCAGTTTTGCCAAACCTTGCATAAGTAGGAATTATTGCCTTTATTTTGGTGCGATGCGGAAAAACGGTGAGCAACGTATTCCATAAAATTAAGAATTCTATCTATGATTATGGTTTACGAGGACAAATTTATGAAATCAGCAACGAAAAAAAGCCATTAGGCTATCTAATGGCTTCTATTTTATTTGATTAAAAAAATAAGGCAACCAACCAATTAGCGGATCTAAGGTTAGTTAAAACTGCAATTTTTCTTTAAATACCGACTTCAGCAGACGTCAAGTTGTGATATTCATTCGGAATTTGGTCCCAAGCGCTCTTAATTTCGCGGATAATATCGATAACATCATCAATAGGCTGTGGGTCATTTTTGTGATTTGCCGCAGAAATTTGCGTGATCATGAACTCATAAAGTTGATCTAGGTTTTTCGCAATATCGCCACCATCGTCCATAGAAAGGCAGCTACGAAGGCTAATAATGATGTCTAGAGCCTTACCTAGTCGCTCACCTTTCACCGGTATATTGCCCGCTTGCATTGCCGCTTTACCTTGGATCAAACGCTCGATAGCGCCAGCCATTAGCATTTGCACAATCTTATGCGGTGAGGCAGCCGTTAGCTGACTATCCACTGATACCTTTTTATATGCCTGTAAAGAACCGCGCATAGTAAACCTCTTCTATAAAAACTTTTTGTATTGTTGAACTGACTTGGCACCATGTCGGTACTTGTGCAGGGTTTTCCCTACCCGGCCAGTTTCAGACTGCATCAATTCGACTAATTTTCTTGTTCTCGAAATGGCTTCAAACCACTCCGAACTTTGCTTAACGTCAGGGTGTGAATCGATGAATTGAAGCACGTTTTGCAATAACTGTTCTCTGTTATCGACAAGCGTCGCTATTTCTTCAGCATTAATTTCACTAAATTCGAGCTTAGAGATAATTAATTGATCTAGTTCACAAAGCTCTTGAAGCTGACTGGTCATCTATTAACCCAACGCATTCATCATGCTACCAAGCTGAGACTGCATCTTACTGGTTGCATCTTGCATGGCGGTGAACTTAGAGTGAGTACGACTTTCAAGACTGTCCATACGGCGGTCTAAGGCGTTTTGGTCGTCTGCTAAACGGTAGTTTTGCTCAACCAGACTCTTTTCTCGAGTACGAATTGAACCAGTAATACCAGTGATGCCCTGAATCGCATCTTCGACTTTTTTAGCAAACCCATTGTTGCCGCCAAAAAACTCGCCCAGCTTATCAAAGTTATTGTTTAGCTGTCGGTCGAGCATGTCGTAGTTAATCTCTAACGAGCCTTGCCTAGTGGTTGTGATACCAAACTCTGTCAAAGACTTAAGGTTCTCTGGCGCCCCTTCAATACTTGACGAGAATACCCCTTTCAATCGTGAGTCGGCGTTACGGACCGTGCTGTCACCAGAAAGTGGGCCTTTTTGTCCAGTCGCAGGATCGACACCCGCCAAGTTTTTAGACACTTGGTAAAACTGGTTGTAAGAATTCACAAAGGCTTCGATGTCTTGACGAACACTATTACGGTCGTACTCAACTCCAATTTCTGCTGGCGGCTTATCTTTTGGCGTCTTTCCTTTCACCGTAATATCAATGCCTTCAACGGCATCTTCAATCACATTGTTATTACTAGAGAGCTGAGCGACACCATCCAGTACCACCATTGAATCTTGACCAGCTTGGACTTCGGTCATGCCGCTGTAACTATCAAAAGATTGTTGAGCAAGCGCCAAGTCAGCTTGCGCCTTGTCGACTTTCTCTAAGCGCTCTCGCTCTTCAGGCTCTAATTTGGCACGCTCGATATTTTTCGCTTGCTCTGCGGTCAATTCGCCGCTTTCTACTTTCCTGGCCAGATCCGCTTTTTCTTGAGCGATCTTCTCTTCGATACGTGCTTGCTCTGCTTCTAACTTTTGCTGGGCTTCTTTCGGTGTCACGTATGAATCAGTCAAAGTGCCAGAGGCCGTGTTTGACCAACCTGGTACATCAGGCGCCTTCTCGATCGCTTTTTCGTCAAGCTCAAGCTCTGGTGTGTAATAAGAATCTAACAACGTGCCAGAAGCGGTTTCCGTCCAACCTGGGAGATTGTCTTCAGGCATGACAGATTTTGCCGCTTGAGCGGCGTCTAAGGCAGCTTGACCATCTGCAGCGGCTTGTTCACCGTAGCTAAGGCTTTGAGAGCCATCTTCTGCAGGAGACGTTGAGCCCGCTTGAGAACCTGGAATGATATTGCCGTCTTCGTCGACAGCTTGTTCAGCTTTCGGATCATCATCAGAGATAGCCTCATCGATAAGATCAACGGCTTTTCCAGCAGGTGTGAGACCAAGTACGTCTTGAGCGGCAATACGAGCTTTCTCTAGCGCTTCAACACGTTCTTCAAAGGTTTTGTATTCGAGTTTTTTGAGAGGGTTAGACGCATCAGAGTCGACACTGATACTGATCTGTTGATCGGCACCCGATTGGTTGGAGGCGACGATAAGTCTTGGGCCTTCGACATCATTGATAATAGATGCACGAACGCCTGGGTTTCTATCTGCACCGTTTATGCTGCGAACAACATCGATTAGCTTTGATCTGTCGCCAACTTGCACATCAAAGCTATCATCACCAAGCGAAACCTGCAGCTTACCTGGGCCAAATTTCATGTCATCAGATAGAACATCTGACGCTACTTTATGACTCTGGGCAAGCTGCAACACATCGATGGCATATTTGCCAGCGATCGCTTCAGTAGTCGCGGTTGCAGAAACAAGCTCTTCATCAGTACTTTCTACTGTACGTACAGCGAAAGCTTTTTCCTGACGAAAGTTTGTCATCAGGTTTTTCATCGAATCGAGAGATTCTCTGAGTCTTCCATAGGCACTAATGCTGGTATCGATTCGCGCTCTTTCATTGTCGATTCGTTGCTGTTTAGGTACACGCTCCGAATCCACAATTTTGCTGACCATGGAATTGATATCCATGCCAGACGAAATCCCCATTGGGCCAAAACTCATTAAACCACCTCAATAATACGACTTAGACCTTCACCTCAAATATTCTACTATTCGAGTTTTGGGCTGCTAGGCGTCTTAGAATTTCAAGCATTTCTTCATCAGGTATCTGACGAATAATATCGCCGGTTGTGGTTTCATAAATAGTCACCACATCCCTTCCCGATTCTTCATCGACCTTAAAGGCAACCCCCTTATTGAGAGAGGAGATAAACTCGTTTACCTTCTCCACCATTTTGACTCGCTCTTCATCATTCAACTCTTTTCTCTCTTGAGCTAATTGAATCGCAGCTTCGGTAGCTTCTTCTTTCGATTTCTCTACCTTGCTATAAGAGGTTGCTTCTTTCAGGCGTGAAATACTCGACGCACTACTACCTTCATCGCTTGCAATTTTAATGCCATTAGGTGAGCCATAAGGCTGGATGTTCGATGCGTTAGATGGTATTTCCATAACACTCTCCCTCCCTCCTTCATGAGCCAACAGTAAAACTCCACATAAAGCGGAGTTTACCGCTACTTACCGAGGTAAGTTTAGCCCAATAAGCTTAGAGCTGCTGATGGTGATTGTTTTGCTTGAGCTAGGATAGAAGTACTCGCCTGTTGTAGGATTTGAGACTTCGTCATTGCCGTTGTTTCTTTCGCGTAATCGGTATCTTTGATACGGCTCTTAGAAGCATTAACGTTTTCGTTGATGTTTTCTAAGTTGCTGATTGCATGGTCAAAACGGTTTTGGAAAGCACCAAGAGATGCACGTTGGCTATCTACAGATTTTAGAGCGCCATCGATGATAGATACCGCTTCGTTTGCACCCGCAACTGATGTTACGTCGATGTCGTTTACGGTTACATCTTTACCTGCGCCAATACCTAGCTCACTTGCAAGGCTGCCACCAAACTCCACATCACCTTCAACTTTTTGGCTAGAAGCGAAAAGTTGTAATTTACCGCCTTCACCTACAGACGCTTTAACGTCTTGGCTTTGACCGTTGATGTAAGTTGCTAGCTCTTCGATATCGTTGCCTTCTTTAGCAGAGATAGATAGCTCTTGAGCTTCGCCAAACTTATCGTTGTATTTGATAGTCAGATCAGCGCCAGCGCCTACACGCCAAGATGCATCTTTACCTTCAGTAACACCGTAGCTCTTACCACCCATTTCTTGAGTGTCGGTACGCATGTTGCCCATAGATAGCATTACCGCTTCACCTGAGTCAGCACCGATTTGGAAAGATTGGCTACCGTAAGTACCGTTTAGAAGCTTGTTACCACCAAAAGAGGTTGTTTCAGCGATACGGTTAAGTTCTGTGTTAAGAGCAGATACTTCTTCTTGGATAGCAACACGCTCAGACTTGCTGTTTGAACCGTTTGCAGATTGAAGAGAAAGGTCACGCATACGTTGCAGAATGTTGGTTGACTCATTCATCGCACCTTCAGCTGTCTGTGCAATAGAGATACCGTCATTCGCATTTTTCACAGCCATATCTAGGCCGCGGCTTTGTGACGTTAAGCGGTTAGAGATTTGTAAGCCTGCAGCATCATCTTTTGCGCTATTGATTTTATAGCCAGAAGACAAACGCTCCATTGATTTTTGAGTACCTTCAGCCGCGTTATTTAGGTAACGCTGAGCCGTCATTGCAGACACGTTAGTGCTTACATTAATCGCCATAGTTGATCTCCTTTAGGCATTTTTTAATGCACTCATGTGACTCTCACCTCACACAAATACATATCAATTTGTTTACGCACCACTGTCTCTCTCACCTTACATTGGTACATATCATTTCTCTCAATCCCTTTAACGGCGCCTTAATTAGAAGCTTTAATAAAAAATGTGTTTTTTTTCGCATTATTTTCAATAACAAAGAAAAGTGTGATCGCCATTCAATTAATAGGGCGACATTCGCTAAAGTTGCCCCGTTATTTAAGTTAATGAGGGTGGTGTTGAATATAAAATCAGAAGAGATCCCTGATATCTCGTTCTACTCGATTCTGGGATGACGAATTACTGTTTTAGTCCTTTGAACAACTTATTCCCTAGGTAACCCAATATTTCTTATAGTGGCAAACAAAAACTAAAGAAATCACTTCCTCAAAAAACTAGATTCCTGATACCTCGTTCTACTCAGTTCTGGAATGACGGCTAATTACCTCACCGACTTACAGATAGCTCTTCATTTCTGATAGTGGTAAACCAAAACTAAAAAATCACCTCCTCTAAAAGCTAGATTTCTGCTTTCTCACTCCACTCGGTTCTGGAATGACGATAAAATATTTGTTCTAAATGAGTCGTTACTTACTCTAGCCATGTGTATTGCTAATAAAGAAATGCTGGGATCATCATCGTCCGATTCCCGTCATTCCCTACAGGGAGGGACGACCGTGATAGGGAATCTCGCTTATCATCCACGATCCAAATTAGGCATACCCCCATACACTTTTACAAACCGCAGAAAAGCAAAAACCCAGCCGAAGCTGGGTTTGTTTAGCGCTCATCTCTCACCACGAGCTAATTTGTGGAGGCCTTACGTCAACGCTTTGTCTCAACGACGCTTATAGTCAACGTGGCTTTTTAATCGATTAACCTAATAGGCTAAGTGCCGAGTTCGGCGCTTGCTTCGCTTGAGCAAGAATCGAGCTTGAAGCTTGAGAAAGGATCTGAGACTTAGTCATCTGAGTCGTTTCTTTCGCGAAGTCGGTATCTTTAATACGGCTCTTAGATGCGTTAACGTTCTCGTTAATGTTGTCTAAGTTGCTGATTGCGTGGTCGAAACGGTTTTGGAAAGCACCCAACTCTGCACGGTGGCTATCTACGTACTTAAGTGCCGCATCGATGATTGCTACAGACTCTTGAGCACCGCCAACAGACGTTACGTCGATAGTATCAACCGTCACTTCTTTAGAAGCTTGAATGCCTAGCTCACCAGCAAGACCACCAGAGAAAGACACATCGCCGCTTACTTTATTGTTGCCCGCGAACATTTGTAGCTTGCCGTCTTCAGTTACAGACGCTTTAACAGAATCTTGCTGACCGTTGATGTATGTCGCTAGCTCTTCGATGTCGTCACCGGCTTTTGCGCTGATGTCGATTTCTTGAGCTTGACCAAAGTTATCTGTGAACGATAGTTTTAGGTCGTTTGAACCCGCTTGTACGTTCCAGTCTTTGTCTTTAGCGTTCTCAGTTTGGTAGCTCTTACCACCCATCTGAGCGTTATCAGAGCGCATATCTTTCAGGTTCAGCATTACCGCTTCGCCGTTATCTGCACCGATTTGGAATGATTGTGTACCGTAAGTACCGTTAAGTAGCTTGTTACCACCAAAAGACGTCGTTTCCGCGATACGGTTTAGCTCGTCGTTCAGTGCTGTTACTTCTTCTTGAATCGCTACGCGCTCTGCTTTTGAGTTTGAGCCGTTTGAAGATTGTAGAGAAAGATCACGCATACGTTGCAGGATGTTAGTTGTCTCGTTCATTGCACCTTCAGCAGTTTGTGCAATAGAGATACCGTCGTTCGCGTTACGAACAGCAACGTCTAGGCCGCGGCTTTGAACGTTCAAACGGTTAGAGATTTGTAGGCCCGCAGCGTCATCTTTTGCGCTGTTGATTTTAGAGCCAGAAGCTAAACGCTCCATTGATGTTTGTTGTGCGCTGTTTGCGTTGTTTAGGTAACGTTGCGCAGTCATCGCTGAAACGTTGGTATTTACATTCACTGCCATGGTGATTTCTCCAATTGATTTTCCGGTATTGCGGTTTCCGACGTCTCGGAAAACCAAGTAGTTCTCTCAAAGTTACTTTTAATAACGGCTCGAAAATCAGAAGCTTTAGAAAAACTTTTAAAAAACCACAAAAAAAATCACTAACCATAAAAATTTCAACAACTTAAAAAATTAAACTTTCTAAAATAACTGTAGATTTTTGTTATTGAGAGCATGTGGGTTGTTTGAAAAACGTTCAAACTGGTTTTTTAGTTAGCCTGTGTACAGAAATGATCAATCAGCAAAATTCATGGCTGTGGGCAAATAGTAGGCAAAAAGGTGAGCTGTTTTTCACAAAGTCGGCAGAGAAAATTAAAACTAGCAGAGCGAGAAAACGAAGAAAGATCGTTAGAAGGGAAAATAAAACACAATCTTCAGAAAGGAAAAAGCCCCTTTTCCTTTGAGAGAACCGGGGCTAGTTGGCGCGTCAGAGCCTGTGTGGAGATCATCGAGAAATGAACACATTTCCGACTCGCCGTTGCATTCTTACCGTAAAAATGGATAGCAGGTGAGAGATGAGAGAGCTAAACACTCACTAGTAAGTATGCTTGCCAGTTTCCCTTGCTGCATGGCTCACGTCTGAACACGAGCAGCAAGTTCAACCAATAACTATTGCAATAGTGACATTGCAGAGTTAGGCAATTGTTTTGCTTGAGCAAGTATTGAAGTACCTGCTTGTTGCAGAATTTGTGATTTGGTCATTTGCGTCGTCTCTTTCGCAAAGTCCGTATCTTTGATTCGGCTGTTTGAAGCGTCTACGTTCTCTTGAACGTTTGCCAAGTTATTAATACTGTGGCTTAGACGGTTCTGTTTCGCACCCAAATCAGCACGCTGTGAATCTACGTACTTCAATGCAGAATCAATAACGCTGATAGCGTTCTGTGAACCAGCAACACTTGTTAGACTGATATCTTGAACTGATGTTGCACGGCCTTCGCTCTTAATTCCAAGCTCAGATGCCAAGCCACCAGAGATTGACATAGCGCCAGCTAGGTCTGGTTCTGCTACGAATAACTGTAAACGACCGTCATCAGTAACCGATGCATTTAGTAAGTCAGATTGACCATTAATGTAAGTCGCTAACTCTTCAATATCGTCACCCGCTTTAGTGTTGATATCTAGAACGATGTCTTCACCCGCTTTAGTTTTGAATTCAAACTTAAGATCGCTCGCTGTTGGCGGCACTTCCCAGTTCTTATCTTTCGCGTTTTCTGAGTCGAACGTAGTACCACCCATACGGTAGTCATCTGCACGGATGCTTGTCAGAGCCATGATCATTGCTTCACCAGAGTTAGAACCAATCTGGAATGAAGCTTCACCGAATGACCCGTTCAGTAGACGACGACCACCAAACGATGTGGTTTCCGCGATACGGTTAAGCTCATCTTGAAGTGCCATTGACTCTTCATTCAGTGCAGTACGCTCTGCCGGCGAGTTAGTGCCGTTTGATGATTGAATCGCTAGATCACGCATACGTTGTAGTACGTTAGTCGATTCGTTCATCGCGCCTTCTGCTGTTTGAGCGATCGAAATACCGTCGTTGGCATTACGCATTGCCACATCAAGACCACGAGACTGAGCCGTTAGACGGTTCGAGATTTGCAGACCTGCCGCATCATCTTTCGCGCTGTTGATCTTGTGACCAGATGACAAACGCTCCATAGAAGTCGCTAAGTCATTAGACGCTTTGTTCAGGTAACGCTGCGCTGTCATTGCGGAAACGTTAGTACTTACATTAACTGCCATTTTGCTCTCCTTATGAGTTCGCAAGCTCTCTGCGAAGCGGCCAGCTTTACTCTCATATGGATAAGCACTGACCGTATGTTACTCAATAAACCTTACACAAGGTTTAAGATCTGTATTAATCATTTATAACCAACACAGATACAAGTTGTATGCCAAGTTTAATTTTGTATAAATAATTTTTTTATTTACTAATAATCAAAAACTTACAGAAAATTAAACGCGATTATGATTGTTTACTTTTAGAAGATGAAACTGCCCTCATCCTCTTGTTGCCGTTTTTTGCCGCTATATCAAGAAACATTATGCTTCGTACGAAAAAGCGGCAATTTTTGAAGTCATTCGCACGTATGGCATAGCACATAAGGCAAAGAATCGACTCCGTGGTATTTAGCAGTTCACCACTAAATACCGATCAATCGTTAAATATAGTTAAACAAGGTTAGGTCTTTTGTTTTGCCAAACGCTTGCTGTGAAGCTTGCAGTGCTCGAGAGTTTTCATTGAATTCAATGATGGCTTTCGAGTAATCCAAATCTTCAAAGTTGCTTTTCGCTTTCGCCAAAGACAACTTAAAATCTTCATGCTGTTGCTCTTGAATATCTAATGTACTCAAACGGGCACCAACATCCGTTCTCGCTTTCGTTAAATGGATAAACGCAGCATGGAACTCTTCCGTCATTTGGTGCAGTTTTGCCGTTGCCGATGCATCGGACACTGGATTTTCTACCTGCTCTGCCGCTTCTTTGAACGTGTCAAAGATCGAGAATGTCTCTCTCGGCTCTAAGGTGATCGAATCGCCCTTAGTGACTTGTCCTTTAAACTGAATATTTAGCCCTTCGTAGACAATGCCAGTCGCAGGGTCAAAATCTTCAGCAGCAACCACAGCGCCATCTTTTTCAAGTTGGTACGCAAACTTACCAGTCTGCATATCAACAAAGGTTACTTTATAAGTAGAACCATCTTCTGCACTGTTTGTTGCACGACCAAGTAGTAATTCAGATGCGGGCTCAAGCTCGTATTGAGGCTCGTAATCACCGAATGGGTTATCTATTTCCATAAATAACTTACTGCCCGGATCATTCATCGCCATTTCAAAGCTACTCGCTACACGCATCTTTCGCTGATAGTCGTCACCTTGATACGTCACCGTTCCTTCGTTATCGCGAAAGAAGGGCTGACTTTTTGGCTTAGTACCAGCAAATGTGTAGTTACCAGACTCGTCTTGAGAGTTTGCTAAGTACAAAAAGTTATTCGCTAACTCTTGGATTTCACGCTTCTTCGCTAAACGGTCTTCAGGTGACAACGCGCCGTTGATCATTTCCATCACGGTTCGTTTTGCTTCATCAGCAAAGCCTTCCGAGTTAGCGATCATCACCTCATGGTGCTCAAGGCGGTTTCTAACCAGAGTAATAGCATCAACGTACTGTTTAAGCTGCTCTGATTGCTGACCAATATTCTGTAAATAGTGCGTCGCTAACGGGTCATCACTTGGCGACTGCAGCTTCTTACCCGAAGCGAGTTGCGCCTGGTTGTGATGCACCTTGTTCTCTTGGCGGCGCAAGTCATTTTGTACGGACTGGTAGTTATGGAAGCTAGATATACGATTTAACATTTATACTTCCTACCTCAGAGCCAAAATAGTATTAAAGGTATCGTTAGCAGCTTGCATGATGCGTGAAGAAGCCATATACGCTTGTTGAAACTTCATCATGTTTGCCGCTTCTTCATCAAGGTTAACCCCTGAGATTGAAGCAATACGCTCCTGGGCTGACTGCTTTTCTAACGTCGCAATATCACTCAAGCGATTAGCCGTTGAAGACTTCAGACCCGTATTGGTATTCAGGTTGTGGTAAAGGTCTAAAATCGTAGACTCACCATCGTTCAAGATCTTGCCCGTTTGGAGATCTTGCAGCTTACGCAAGTTGCCATTGTCACCTTCTGATGGGACAAGGTTTGCCGTAAATTTGTCGTTTGCCAACGCGCCTGCCGTCAACTCGAAGGTCGTGCCGTTAATCGTCACTGGCCCTTGTGGTGGATACGGTTGAGGCTGCATTAAGATGTTGCCTTTTGGATCCGTCACCGCGAATTGCTCACCCTTGGGTGATACGATCACTTCAAACTCACGCAGTTGGCCTGCCTCTAGGATTTTGAACCCAGCAGTACCCTTGGCAAACGTCGTCGATGCCTCATAGCTTTGTGCGGCAATGTCTTTTGGATCTGTGGTTGCCATATGAATCTGCGCGGCAAAATTACGCGTTGGGCGCAGTAACAGCTTTTCACCAAGTTCAGGCGGATTACGAATTTCGACGCGCATACCATCAAGGTAAAATGCGTTGCCGCTCAAATCGGTACTCACTTTGACCGTTTCGCCACTTGGCTTGGTCACCACGTAATCACTACCATCGTATTTAAGACCGTACTCTCCACCTTTTAAGGCAGAAGTATCATCAATAAACACAGCGACATCCGCTTTGGATTGCCCACTTGCCGTCACACGAGATTTTGCCACCAGCTCAGAGTTCACATCGGTAAACAGGTTCTTACCCACATTGCCGTTGAGATCCAAGCCTTGCTCTTGAAGAGCATTAACCTTGTACGAAAACGCGGTTGCCAAGCGGCCGAGCTCATCCATGATTGCTGGGATGTGTTCGTCTCGCATGTCTAACATGGCACCGATTTTTCCATCAATGTCACTGCTGGTGATCGGCTTTAAAGACTTTCCTTCAACAATCGCCAAACGACGCTGGTGTGCATCAGGCAAACCGTCCACCATTTTTAGCTGGCTTGCCTCGCTGCCTGATACTAAGGTGTGGCCGTTACCAATATGGACATTGAAGCCTTCGGCATTTGAGCGTGGTGTCACCGTTACTTTGGTGTAACCAGAAAGCTCATTAATTAGCTTTTCATGCTGATCTCGCAGGTCGTTATGAGGCCCAGGAGTTCGCATCATCAGGCGTTGTACATCACGGATCTCGATCGCGAGTTGGTTGACTCGCTCGATACCCATATCTAATTTTTTATTCGTAGAATCAGACTGTTGACGAACCGTCTCATGAAATTCATTCAACGTTTTTGTGAGTAACCCAGCCTTCTCGATTACGACTTTTCGAGCACCAACGTCGTTCGGTGTATCGGCTAAGGTTTTAACCGAGTCAAACCATTCATTTAGGTTTTCTGGAATCTTCTTCGAAGCCACCGAAGACAACATGTTCGACAGCATGTCCAAGTTGCCTTGAGTGTCGCCTTTGTTGGCGGCATTGGTTGTCGATAGGTTAAGTTCATTGACGGCAAATTGGTCCCAAGAGCGGCGAACATTTTCCACATGCACACCCATGCCGTAGGTTTGACCACCGTACTGGCGCGGGTCATTAACACCTTGAATCACAGATTGGCGGCTATAGCCCTCTGTATTGGCGTTAGAAATGTTATGACCTGTGGTGTTTAGCTGTCTCTGAGCAGTAAGAACACTTTGTGCCCCTACATTCAGAAGATCCGACGCCATAATGCCCCCAAAAAACTTAACAAAATCAGGATAAACTGATTAACTACCAGTTTAAAAAGCAATATGTATGCCAACAGATAAAGAAGATAATCAAAAGGCGTTAATTTATTGAAGTATAAAGAGATAACTATGTTTGATGGTGTTGAATCTTATACAGCATATAAGAAAAGAGCCTGCCACTGGCAAGCTCTAGGTGTTCAATCGATTTGACCTAGTTCATTTCATCAATCTTAGCTTTAACTCGCAATACTTTATCAGCGTAGTTCGGGTCGGTTGCGTAGCCTGCTTGATGAATACCTTTGATGAAATTCTCTGAATTACCTTGGTGCTGCAGCGCCGTTTCGTACCTTGGGTTTTCGTTCAAGAACTTCACATAATCGTTGAAACTGTCTTCAAAACTTGAGTAAGAACGGAAAGAAGCCGATTCTTTAACGGCCGTTTTTCCATGGAACTCGAGTGTTTGAGTCGCCACTTTATCGCCTTTCCAGCTTCTGTCTGCTTTGATGTTGAATAGGTTATTACTGTTGCCCAGAGAGTTCTTGACCATCTTAGAACCCCAGCCTGTTTCCAGTGCCGCTTGAGCCAATAATAGAGATGAGTCCACACCAAGCGCGCTTGCCGCTTTTTCTGCGTAAGGCTTCATTGAAGTGACAAATGATTCTGGTGAATCGAAAGAGACCGGCTGTTTGACTGCTGACGCAGATTGGATTTCTGACGTTCTATCTTCTGAACGACCTGAGAATTGAGGTCTTTGCAGTGAAGTATCAAAGCCTTCGCTACGAACCTTATCTTCTGTTGCGTCGCTAGATTGGCCTGCACTTAACTGTGCAACAATCATATCCGCAAGGCCTAGTGAACCATTAGCACTGAGCTCACTCGCCATTTGGTCATCTTGCATTTGGCGGTAGAACTGTTCATTCTGGCTGTTCAACATATCCGATTTAAAGCTAGAGTTCGCATCGCGCATCGACTTAAACAACATTGAGGTGAAAATCGCCTCAAACTGTTTTGCCGCTGCGGTAAGTGCTTCTTTCTCACTGCCCTCTTCACCGTTTACTGCCTGTTGACGAAGACGGTCTAGGCTACCAATGTCGTGAATAAAGCCGATGTCGTTGTTATTCTTAATCATGCTCTATTCCTTAGATAATGATCAGCTGGCCTTCAATCGCACCCGCTTGTTTCAGTGCTTGAAGGATTGCCATTAGATCAGAAGGTGCTGCGCCCACTTCGTTAACCGCTCGAACCAAATCATCCAATGTTAGGCCAGGTTCAAACTTAAACATCTTGCCATCGGCTTCAGTGACTTCGATATCAGAGTCTGGAACCACTACCGTTTGACCACCAGAGAATGCATTCGGCTGGCTCACGTTTAAGTTTTCTTTAATCGCGACTGTCATACCGCCGTGTGTTACCGCCGCCGCTTTTAGGCGCACGTGCTTACCAACGACAATAGTACCAGTACGAGAGTTAACGATGATTTTCGCTGAGCCTTCAGCTGGATCAAATTCAATGTTTTCGATTGCCGATAAGAAAGCCACACGTTGGCTGATTTCTCGAGGCGCACGTACTTTTACAGACGTCGCATCAACCGCAGACGCCATTTGTGGGCCTAAGAAATTATTAACCGCATCAGCCATGCGCTGCGCTGTTGTGAAATCTGATTGGATTAGGTTGAAGGTGATGTAGTCGCCACGGCCGAAAGGCGTTGGGATCTCTTGCTCTACTGTTGCACCACTAGAGATGATACCGACGTTAGGGTTATTGCCGACAATCTTAGAACCATCGTTACCCTGAGCACTAAAACCACTGACCACTAAGTTACCTTGCGCGACGGCATACACCTGACCATCTAGACCTTTTAGGAAGGTTTGTAGCAAGGTACCACCACGTAGGCTTTTTGCCGAACCGATAGAAGAAACCGTGACGTCAACTTCCTGACCTTGCTTAGAGAAAGCCGGCAGTTCAGCGGTAACAATTACTGCCGCTACGTTTTTGGTTTTTGGCTTAGTGCCAGGCGGCAATTGGATGCCAAAATTTTGCAACATCGCGTTAAATGTTTGATCGGTAAAGGGAGTTGTCTCACCGGTACCCGGCAAACCCGTGACCAAACCATAACCGACAAGTTGGTTACTACGAACACCCGCCACTTTTGCCACGTCTTTAATACGCGCAGCATGGGCACTGGTGGCAAGAAATAGCATGCCAAATAGTACGAGTGTCAGTTTTTTCATTGAGTAACCTGTCTGTATTGCTTTAATTAATAATAACTTAGCGAAATATTTTTGAGTAACACGGGCTGTCAGTATGTCGACACCCTCTCAAGCTCTACAGAGATACATTAAAGAATCGTGCCAAGAATCCAGGCTCTTGCATATCTTGTTGCACTCCGGTACCTGAATACTGGATTCGAGCATTAGAAACACGGTTTGAAGCGATGGTATTGTCGAAATCAATATCGTCTGGACGGATGGTGCCACTTAAGCGGATGTACTCATCACCGGTGTTCAATGTCATCCACTTTTCACCACGCACCACTAGGTTACCGTTAGCAAGCACTTCAATCACTTCCACAGTAATGTAACCACTGATGCTGTTGCTCTGATTAGCAGAAGCATCACCTGCGAAGGTATTAGTGTTGCTTAGGTCGTACGAGAAGTTGTACTTGTCTATTGTTAACTCTTGACCACCAACAGCCAAAGGCTCCATTGATGAGTCATTCGACTTAGACATATCTGCATTGGCTTTTTTCGTCGCACGAGTATTTTCATCCAATGCCACAGTAATGATGTCACCAATACCGCGAGGCTTTGAATCATCGTACATGCTGCCAATATGGTTTACGTTGAATAGTGAACCGGTTGCCGCTGCATAATGCTCTGGCTTCTGTTTTGGATTAATTGGCGCCCATGCAGGATCACCGGCAATAGGGTCCGTTCGGCCGCGAAGCGTATCAACAATGCCTGAACTTTCTTGAGCCGATTTATCACCTTCTACCGCATCAACCACTGTGGTCGCGTTCTCTTCTGCTGGCGTCTCAATTGGATCCAATACAGAACAACCGCTCATAGATAAAAACAAGGCTAAACAAAAAATACGTTTCATGGCGATATACTCTCAGCAAGTCATGACGAACACGTCGATTAATACGAAACAAGTAAGCGGTGAATTAACCGATTACAGCTGTTGGTTAACAAAGCTCATCATCTTGTCTACCGACGAGATAACTTTCGAGTTCATTTCGTAAACACGTTGAGCTTCAATCATATTCACAAGCTCTTCGGTTACGTTTACGTTCGATGTTTCTAGCATCGACTGGCGGATATTACCTAGGCCATCAAAACCAGGTACACCTTCTTGTGGATCACCACTTGCACCAGTCGGCAAGTAAAGGTTTTGACCTACTGGTTCTAAACCGCCTGGGTTTACAAAGTCAGTAATAGTGATCTGACCTACCACTACGTTGTTTTGCTCACCACGGAGACGAACCGATACCTCACCGTCGTTACCTACTGTCACTGAGATTGCATCTTCAGGAATAACGATTTCTGGTTGTAGCGGGTAACCTTGACCCGATGTCACGATTGCGCCGTCACCGTTCAATGTGAACTGACCATTGCGGCTGTAACCTGTTTCTCCGTCTGGCATTTCAACTTGGAAGAAACCGTCACCTTCGATCATCATGTCTAGGCTGTTAGACGTAGTCTGCGCGTTACCGTGTGTGTGAACCTTTTGAGTCGCAACCACTTTAGAACCCGCACCTAGCATCAAACCACTTGGTAACTCAGTGTTCTGAGACGACTGACCGCCAGGCTGGTTAATATTCTGATAGAACAGATCTTCAAATACTGCACGGCTCTTTTTAAAACCAATCGTCGAGGCGTTAGCAAGGTTGTTTGAAATCGTTGAAATATTGGTTTGTTGGGCGTCTAAACCTGTTTTACTTACCCATAATGCTGGATGCATAGCAATTTCCTTTAAATTCTATTAGCTCATACGAAGCAGTGAATCAGACGACTTGTCCATTTCCTCTGCTGTGCTCATCATCTTGACCTGCATTTCAAACTGACGTTGTAAGTCAATTAGGCTGGTCATTTCACCTACAGCATTTACGTTACTGCCTTCGACCGCACCTTTTAGCAACGTGACAGCTGCATCTGCTTCGTATGCCTGATCTGGGTTTTTCGAACGGAATAGACCATTCGTATCTTTAAACAAACTTTGATTATCTGGACGTACAAGTTTAATACGATCAACAACCTCCAATTCCTCAGCTGGAGCGCCTTGAGGAATGACTGAGATCGTACCGTCTGTACCAATTTCGACTTTACTGATTGGGATTGGCAGTGTGATTGGCGCGTCATTTTCGCCCAATACCAAGTGACCACTGGCATTGGTCAACAAACCGTTTTGGTCAACCTTTAGGTTACCGTTACGTGTTAAGCCTTCGCGACCAGTGTTGTCCATTACCGAAATCCAACCATCACCTTGGATAGTGACATCAAGATCACGACCAGTGGTAACAACACTACCCTGCGCAAAATTATGTCCTGGACGTTCTGTCATGCTGAAAACACGAGTAGGCATACCTTCGCCATACGCTTGCATTGAACGCGCTTGTGCTAAATCAGCACGGAAACCCGTTGTACTTACGTTGGCAAGGTTGTTTGCACGTAGCTGCAAAGCTTGCATATTTTGCTTAGCGCCACTCATGGCAAGAAACAGTGCGCGATCCATAATTTTGCTCCAAAAATCATCTTCTGGGGCTAATAAAGCAAACACTGTGCCAATATTTTTAACTGTTATTTATCAACAACTTAAATAAAAAACAAACAAGAAAGGTGATCACAAAAGGATCATTGAGGAAGAATTGTTGCCAGTGGCATTACCGGGCGGCAATAAGGGCGGCAAATAAAAAAGCAAACAACAATACCCAATTCAATAACATTGAATTGGGTATTCACAGATGATTCAAACGTTAGAAACGATTAACGAATCTGAAGAATATTCTGTTGTAGTTGGTTGTGTACTTCTAGAGAACGAGAGTTCGCTTGGAAGTTACGTTGAGCAGAAATCAAATCAACCAATTCTTGAGTCATATCGATGTTCGACTGCTCCAGAGAGCCGTTGTTGATGCTACCAAATGAACCTTTGTTAGATTCGCCCCAGATTTTGTCACCTGAGTCGTTAGTAGAATCCCACTGGGTACCGCCTTTCTTATCCAGACCTTGCTCGTTTGGTACGCGTACTAGGCCAACACGACCAAGCATTACGTTTTCACCATTTGAGTAAGTACCTAGAACACTGCCGTACTCATCGAAATCGATTTTGGTTAAGAAACCTGTTGTTGCACCATCTTCATCAAACTTAGTCAGTTCAAACGGAGCCGCAAATTGGGTTGAAGAATCTAGACCAAACTTAAGCACTTGTGTTGGATCTGCACCGTTCAAGTCGATTGGGTTCGCACCAGCACCTAGTGGGTCCGAGTTTATCGGTTGACCACTGTTCAAGCTTGCTAACGTACCGTCATTGTTGAACTTCATTGTATGACCAACATGACCTTGAGCATTCGTTGCATCACCACCAGTAATGTTGAGTGGCTTCTCGCCAGTCTCATCAGTCATGGTGTAGTACGTCTGCCAAGTATTTGGTTGCGTCTGATCTTTGAGGTAGTAAGTCGTTAACTTGTAAGACTGGCCCATAGAATCGTATACCGTCGAAGACGTTGCACGGTTATAGGTATCAGCATCTTTGAAGTTAAATGCAGCCGGATCTTTAAGGTCACCGTTTGCGGGAAGGTTAACCCCTACTTCAATGTTTTCTGTCTGCTTTGGCTTACCAAATTCAGCTGGAATGTCGAGAGGCTTTGGCGCATAAGAAAGAACTTCACCCGAGTTTGGATCAACATCGTAACCTAAAAGAAACTCATCGCTAGCCGTAACCATGTAGTTGTCTTTGTTTAAGTGAAATGCACCATTACGTGTTAGTTCGTTAATCTCTGGCACCATACGGTCTTTCGCTACCGCAAAGAAACCTGTACCACTTACGCGTAGATCCATTGGGTTGTTTGTATAAATACTTGAACCTTCGTGGAACTGTTGCGCCACTTGGCTAGCTTGCGCACCACCACCTGACGTCGTTTTTGCGTTTGTGAACAACGAGTTTGAGTAAACATCACCAAACTCAGCACGAGACTCTTTAAAGCCAAATGTGTTTGCGTTCGCAATGTTGTTACTGGTTGTATTCAGGTCTAATTGTGCAGCGGATAGGCCGCTTAAAGCTACATATGACATTCCAATATTCTCCTAATCTATCTAGCTAGCATGTTCACTCACTTAAGAGCTACGCTTTACCAACCTCTAGTACTTCAGCAAGTCGTACTGGCGATGTGAAACCAGCCAGATTGAGTAGTACGTTGCCATCACCCTTACCAAGAAGCACACTGTTCACGTTCGCATAGCTGGAAACTTGGAACTCTGTGTTCTCGCCATCCAGTAAACCCGACGCTTTCAAGTTGTATTTACCGGCCGGCAATGGGTTACCGTCTTCGTCTTTTCCGTCCCATTCAACACGTGTATCGCCTGAAGGTTTAGAGCCAATATCAAAAGTGCGAACTAATTGGCCCACTTCGTTCTCAACACGGACCATAACGTTGTCCATCGCTTGAGGAAGCTTAACCATTGCCGCCATACCGCCATCACCTTGCTTTACACCTGCCGCACCAGGAACCAATACATCACGACCAACCAAAGAGGAGGCCTGCAGTGCTTGGTTAGAGGTCATCGATGAGTTCAAGCTTTCAAACTGTGAATTCATTTTGCCGATGCCATCAACGGTCGCAAATGAAGCCATTTGCGCAATCATCTGGTCATTGCTAACCGGCTTAAAAGGGTCTTGCTGTGCTAGTTGCTTAGTCAACAAAGATAAGAAATCTTCTTGCTTAAGATCCTGCTTACCAGTTGTTTCGTCGGGCTTCTTAGCGCCATCTTGAAGACTCTTCAGCTGGTCAACATAGGACAAGCCGCTTTGACCAACATTGTTGTTGATTCCAGCCATGTGCTACCTCCTTATCCTTATTGACCCATCTGCAGCGTACGCAGCAGCATTTGTTTACTCGAGTCAGCAACCTGTACGTTCGTTTGGTACGCACGTGATGCCGAAATCATATTTGCCATCTCTTCCATAACGTTCACGTTAGACTTGTAGATGAAGCCTTCGTTGTTCGCTAATGGGTGGTCTGGGTTGTACTCCGCGCTCAGCGGCTTATCGCTTTCTACGATACCTAATACTTTCACAGGCACAGTGTGGTCACTGTTGCGTGCTCGATTTAACTCAGCGCCGAACACTGCGTGGCGAGCTTTGTAAGTTTCTTTAGCAGAACTACTTACACTGTCTGCGTTTGCAAGGTTGCTCGAGGTCGTATTTAGACGAACAGATTCAGCACTCATCGCAGAACCAGTCACATTGAATACATTAAATAAGCTCATCTAATTATTCCCCTTTAATCGCTTTAGTTAAATTCTTGAACTTACTTCCTAGGAAGTCGAGAGAGGCTTGATGCCTAATTTGGTTTTGCATGAAAAGGTTTCTTTCCAAATCCAAATCAACCGTGTTGCCATCTCCTGTATCAGGTTGGGTAGGAATTCGATACTTCGTTTCCCCATTCACCGTCGTTTCGGCAGAAATGTGCCGACCGTCTGTGCGGCTAAGACCAATGCTTGCCCCAGAACTTGCCGCCTGCAGTGATTTCTTGAAGTCTAATCCCTTTGCTTTATACCCTGGCGTGTTTGCTTGCGCGATATTGGTGGAAAGCACCTCAGCGTTACGCTCACGTACACCAACTGTGTGCTGGTGAATGCCCAAAGCATTGTCAAAAGAAATAGCCATCTAAACCTCAACTCAAGAACTGACTGTTATGAAATAACCAAAGCAATATATATACCAACTTTTGAAACAAAGTGGTCTATTTATGCTTTTACAGGTTACTCGTGGGTAAACTTGCAATATACAAGCCAAAAAATAGAGTAAATTGGAATATCACTCTGACTTAAAGATATAGGTTAAGCCGGAAAAAGAAAACCCAGCACTTGGCCTGTCTCTTATACACAAATCCCTAAGCCACGCTTGGGGATTTTTTTTGAACTATTTTTAGGTTTCATGATCTGATCATCTAAGCAATGACAAGGATGATTATCATGACCTATATAGAGCCAACCCTTTGGGCACAAAAACAGTTCGGTCAAGCCCACCTTAATGACCCTAGACGCACTCAAAGACTCGTTGCTCTCGCAGCCTCACTGGCCGAGCAGCCTGGCGTACCCGTCTCGAAACTCATTATATCCCCTGCTGAAATGGAAGGGGCTTATCGCTTCATCCGTAATGAGCAAATCAAAGCAGAAGATATCGCAGAAGCGGGTTTTTATGTCACCGCACAAGAAGCATTAGAGCAACAAACACTTCTTGCCTTAGAAGACACCACTTCTCTCAGTTACTCCCATCGCAGCATTCGAGATGAACTCGGGCACTCTAATCAAGGCAATCGACATCGCGCCATGTTTGTACACTCAACCTTACTTTTTGCTCCCGACACTCAATCTGTTATTGGTTTAATTGAACAACAGCGCTGGACTCGTGATATAGAAAAGCGAGGTCAAAGGCACCAGCATGCGACTCGACCATACAAAGAGAAAGAAAGTTATAAGTGGGAACAAGCCTCTCGCCATGTCGCTGAGCGACTTGGCGATAAAATTTCGGATGTCATTTCTGTGTGCGATAGAGAAGCCGACCTATTTGAATACCTCACTTACAAGCGAGAGCAACAACAAAGGTTCCTCGTTCGCTCAATGCAAAGCCGCTGTATTGAAGAGCACGATAATCGTCTTTATAGCTATGCTTCTACCCTGTTATCAGCCGGAGAGAAAGTGCTCGAAATACCGCAAAAAGGCGGTCGTAAAGCTCGCAAGGCTCATTTAGATATCAAATATGCCCCCGTGACACTCAAGTCTCCTGCTAACAAGAAAGAGTTCGATAACATTCCGCTTTACTACGTGGGATGTATAGAACAAGGAGAGAGTGGTAATAAGCTCGCATGGCACTTACTGACTTCAGAGCCGATAACGAGCAAGGAAGAGGCACTCAAAATCGTCAGTTATTATGAGCGGCGCTGGCTGATAGAAGATTTTCATAAAGTCTGGAAAAGTGAAGGGACTGAAGTTGAGCAACTGAGAATGCAAAGTAAGGATAACTTAGAAAGGCTCAGCGTCGTTTTGGCTTTTATCGCGACTCGGTTACTCCAGTTGAGGTTTATGAATGAATCAGACGAGTTATCTAAGAGCAGTTGTGAGCAGATATTAAAAGGCAAAGCGTGGAAGTTAATGTGGCTCAAGTTGGAGAGCAAAAAACTACCGAAAGAAGCGCCTAATATATCATGGGCTTACAACGGTATTGCTCGGTTAGGTGGTTGGAAGAATACCAAGCGAACAGGTCGCGCTTCTATAAAGACGTTATGGCAAGGATGGCTTAGGTTACAAACCATCCTTGAAGGGTATGAACTCGCCAAGTCTCTTGATTAACCAGACTTGTGATCAAGAGACAGGCACTTGGCTGGGTTTTAAAATTATTCAGTAATGTCACACCATATTTAGGTGGCGGCAATTACTTCAATTTGTAGATGATACCTGGGTTGCAACGAACCATTTCGAAGCGGTCCGTTAAACCAGTTAACGACTCAGACGCCCCCAGAAGCAAGTAACCACCTGGGTTCAGGCTGTTCGCCATTTGGTTGAGCACTTTAGATTTCATCTCTGGAGAGAAGTAAATCAGTACGTTACGACAGAAGATAATGTCGAACTTACCCAGCAGTGCGTAACTGTCCATCAGGTTCTGTGGACGAAAGTTCACCATGCGCTTCACGTTGTCTTTCACTTTCATGCGGCCATCGCCTGCATCTTCAAAGAAGGTACGACGGCGCTCTGGAGAAAGACCACGACCTAAAGCAAGGTTGTCATACGCGCCAGTGCGGCACATATCCAACATGCTTGCTGAGATATCCGTTGCGGTGATCGATACATTTGGCAGCATACCAGGCTTACGAGCTTGAGTCTCAAGCACCGTCATTGCCATTGAGTATGGTTCTTGGCCTGAAGAACTTGCCGCAGACCAAATCTTAATAGGACGTTTATTTGCCGCTATTTCCGGTAGAAGTTTATCCGCAAGCACTGCAAACGGGTAAGTATCTCGGAACCAAAGTGTCTCGTTCGTCGTCATAGCATCCACTGCTGCCACTCTCAACTCACGGTTTCGGCCCGTCACTACATCTCTCAATAAATCAGACAGCGAAGCTAGATTAAACTTTGCCACTAATGGGCTTAGGCGGCTGCGCACTAAGTACTGTTTGCTGTCACCTAATACAATGCCACATTGAGATTCTAAGAAACGGCTGAAATCGCGATACTCTTGATCACTTATTGTTATAGCAGTCATTAATGTCTCTTTTAGTTAGTTAAAGCAGCTTTAACGGCTGCACCAAGCTCATCAGGGTTGAATTTAGCAATGAAGGAGTTCGCTCCCACACGCTCAACCATGGCTTGGTTAAATACACCACTCAATGATGAGTGTAAAATTACGTATAAATCTTTTAGCTCAGCGTGACGGCGAATCTCAGCAGTCAGCGTATAGCCATCCATCTCTGGCATTTCAATATCCGAGATCACCAATGAGATCTGATCGTAAATGCTGCCCTCTGCTGACATCTGCATCAGTTTTTCGTAGGCTTCTTTACCATCTTTCACAGCAATCACTTCAAAGCCGATCGACTCAATAGCTCGTTGAACCTGTTTACGTGCAACGGTTGAATCATCAGCAATCAAGATGCGGCGAACGAGTTCTTTTTCTTGTTCTACTTCTGCGATTTCTTCGGCAATCTTGCTGTCCATAGTTTCATCAACAGGCGAAATTTCAGCTAGGATTTTTTCAACATCAAGAATTTCGACCAATTCATTGTCGATGTTGGTTACCGCTGTCAGGTAGTTCGCTTTACCAGCGCCATCTGGCGGCGGGAGAATCGATTCCCAGTGCATATTGATAATGCGCTCTACTGAACTGACCAAGAAACCTTGAATGGTTCGGTTGAACTCAGAGATAACCACAAAACACTTTTCAACATCCGTTGTCGGACGGCCACCAATCGCTAAGCTCAGGTCGATCACAGAGATCGTTTGGCCACGAATGTGTGCGACACCTTTAACCAGTGGGTTCAAGTTTGGCATCTTCGTCAGCTTAGGGCATTGAAGCACTTCTTTTACTTTAAAGACATTAATGCCGTAACGCTGACGCCCCATTAGGCGAAAGGTTAGTAATTCTAATCGGTTTTGACCGACGAGTTGCGTACGCTGATTCACCGAATCAAGAATACCCGTCATGAGCTCATCTCCATATCAAACTTTTTTGTATAAAAAGTGTTAGTCTACTGCAGGCTACGAACCACCAGAGAAACGGAATGACGTATTATAAAGCAAATTTGCCACCTCTTTCTATAGCAATGTGTAGAGCTACTTTTAAAACTGTCGCTAAGTTTATCGGCATTTTATCAATATTGTTTAGTTTTTTTGTGCAAGCTGCGACCCCAGAACAAATTGAGAAGATTCAGTCTGCGGCAGAGCGACACATTATTGATACCGTTGAGCAGCCACGAGGCGGCGAACTCTTTGTTAATTCAGCAAATGTTGACTCAAGAATCAAAGCAACAGACTGCCCGGTTCCTCTTGAGACAAGTGCCTCAACCACCACAAATACCCGCAGCAGTATTACGGTTTTAGTGCAATGTGTTCCTGATGAGTGGCGAGTTTATGTACCGGTACGTCTTTCGATGTCGGTGCCGCTTGTGACGACTACTCGAGCACTCGCGAGAGGCGAGATTGTCGGTCAATACGACTTGACAACCGCGATGATTTCTCTTAACAAATTCCGTCGCCAAGGCTTCACCGCTCCAGAGCAAGTTATCGGCGCCAAGGTAAAAAAGAACCTAAGGCCGGGTGACGTTGTCGAAAGGGGTGACATTTGTGTCGTATGTCGAAACGAGAAGGTTATCATACAGGCAGTAAAAGGTGGCATGACCATTACGACTAAAGGCACAGCGCTAACTGATGGCTCTATGGGTGATCAAGTAAGAGTGAAAAATGATAAATCACAGCGTATAATTGAAGGTATTGTTACCAACATGTCTGAAGTCACGGTTTACTTTTAACTCTCTACTTCTCAATTGGCGGTACCGTTAGCTATTTCGCTTTCGACTCTAGCATTGAAATACGTAGCTTCAGTGTTATATCCCTTTTCGACTAAAGAGCGAAAAATTGCTAAAGTAATCGAACCCTTGGTCGATATTGACTGTACAGGTTCCCATTTTTGAAGAAAAAGGCTTAACTATGGCAGGCATTGATAACATTCGTTCAGGGCAAACCCTAACGACCACTAACCGATCAGCAGTACGCTCTGATTCTAGTTCTGAGTCATCACGCTCTGATGTTTCAACTAAATCACCAGCGAGCAAAGATGCGGTTTCACTAAGCCAACAAGGCAAAGCGATCGGTCAACTCCACCAAGACATGGCAGCAAACCCAAGCTTTGACTCTGCAAAAGTTGCAGCAATCAAAGAAGCGATCGCGAACGGTTCATACACAGTTGACCCAGAAAAACTGGCCGACAATATGATGAAGTTCGAAAACGAATTAAAAGGTCTTTAAGTTCTCCCCTCTTGTACTGAGTGCTTAACTTAAGACACACAAGATTATTGATAGGTTACGTTATGGCGGCACTAGCAGATTTAGTTAATTTCCAACTTCAAAATGCCAAAGCCTTATCTGAGCTACTAAGTTCAGAGAAAACCGCTATTACAAGCCGACAATCGACAGATATTGAGCGAATTGCCAAGGAAAAAGTGGTCCTTGTCGAACAGCTAAGATCAACCGATCAACGCATCGCTGCCCATAGCAATATCTCAGAACTGACCGAGAATCCTGAACTTGCTCAGTTAGTCTCAACCATCAAGTCTATTGTGCACGATTGTCATCAAGCGAACCTGGTGAATGGCGAGGCCCTAAATCGAGCACACCTCAGCTTCAAAAAACTCAGCAACATGATGCAACAAAGCCACGGCAAAATTGGTATGACTTACAACGCCGGCGGTCAAACGCACACTATTTCAACGTTGGGAACCAACGTAAAAGCTTAGTTAAGCTACACCTTTTCGATAACACCATTGTTTTTTCCTATCTGTATCTGTATCTGTATCTGTATCTGTATCTCAGCCTATCTACATTTCGACTCCAATCAAACACCCACATATCTGAAAGTACGCCCAAGACAGCAAAAACAAAAAGCGGCAAGTATTTTCATACTTGCCGCTTTTATATTCATGTTAGGGCGTGTTGAACTTTCGTGGTTAAATTTTGTTCGGATGGGGACGCCTAGTCAAAAGCGTTTTAATCGCGGCGAGGGGGAAGTAGCCTAGTCATTCTAAGCAAATCTCCCTCAACAAAGAGTAAAACGCTTTTAGCCGAACCCTTTGGGCAGCGTTTGCTGGTTATTGGTTGCCGATACACCATCTGGAAAGCGACTGGCGGCCAATATCATTTATTCATGCTCCGATACTAGAACAGCGTTTGTTGTCTCTTCTCAGGTACAGCCTGAACTTCGCCGTAGTTACGTAATTGATCCATCTTGCGGATATCCAACTGAAGCTCAGTCACATAGCTATCGCCAACTGGGTAACTGCGCACGACTTCTGCACCGCGGATAACCCCATCAACCGCACCTGATGTGCGCTCTGTACCAAGGCGTTGGTCTTCAAGTTCAGCACGGCCGCTGACTCGCATACCATAAACTTGTTCCGCAAGTTCACGATAGGCATCGATCTTAGAGGCTCTCATCGCACGGATGCGCTTCTCTTCGTCGTTGCGACCTTTTTGCTCACTGATACTCGCGTAACCAACAGCAACCAAGAAATCGTCTGGTCTCATGCTCTGCAAAGGCTGACAGCCAACAAGCAGTAAAGCAACAACCACAAATATTAACTTCTTCATCTCGAACTCCTAAGGGCGAAGAATAACAGTATAAGGCTGACTGATCGTTGGGTCAGAACGAATGATCACGCCATCTTGAGTTCGAATACTGTTCAGAGTATCGAGGTCACGGCCAATACGGTCTGCAGGCAAAAAGCCTTGTGCCGAAGCCACGACAATACGAGTTTGCATGCCCACCACTCGAGCATTAACAAGCACACCGCCCTCTTGGCGCAGCATAGTACCCGTTAGTACGTATTGAACGTCTTGCTCTTGAGCTAAGTCTTTCCAGTCACGGCTAATCGCAAAGTCACCTTGATGAGTCACTTGGATAGAACCCGTGGTTTTAAAATCGACCACCTTGAAGCCACGACGCTGAAACTGATGAATGAAACCTTCAGATACTGAATTACCAAGCCAGTTTGTTGTGTCCATGTGTTGCAGGTCAACAAACGAGGTGATCGCAATAGGCGTTCTTGCTGAGATACTGGTGTTCGACACGATCAAGTCTTCAGTCATGCTTTCAACGAAGAAATCCATGGTGTGACGAGGGCTGTCCATCAGCATGAACTGACTGCCGGCATACTCAGTCTTGCCGTTATAGATCGGCGAATAAGCGCATGATGTCAGCAACATGACACTCATTACTACGAGCCATTTTTTCATTCTCTAATCTCCAGATAGTTTTAGTGCTACCTGTTCCAATATGTTCTCGCCATTATTCTTTTCAATGGATTACAATGTTGGAACAGTCTTTGCTTTTCATTAATGGTTCAGATTAAGAAAAACGCACTTAAGTCAGCTTCAAGCTTATAGTTATTTGTTAAGCAATATTTATACCCAACTGGTAACGAATAGATGAAAAAAATAATTTCTTACTTATTTTCAATAGGTTCACTGATAATCATAAGCTTCAGTGCTCATGCCTCATGGTATGAAGTTACCGGTACCGCAACCATCGTCTCGTCAGAAGAGACGGCAAGGATCCACGCTCTGGAAGACGCGGTCTATAAGGCCGTTCAGTTCTCGGGGGCTGACATTGGCAGTATTGCGAACCTGACGCCTTATCTCGATGGCAAGAAAAAGGAATACCAATTTACTAACCACGAAGTACGCTACATCTTGGTTGATAAAGAGAAGAAACGCGGTGGCAATTTAATGATCACCGCAAGAGTCGACATCTACCCTTCGGCAAATGCTTGCCATGAGAGCCAATACAAGAAAACCTTCTTGGTGGGGAATATCGATGTCACCTCTCCACAACAAGCCGTGATGGGAAGAATCTACAACATCGGTGATGATTTCGGCCATGTGGTTGATAGGCAGCTAGCAAAAGAGTCTCGCAGCTTTGTTTCTGTCGGTACCACCAATTACGACATCGACAAACGTAAACCTGAAGTGATCAAGATGATCGCTCAAGACACGGGCGCGCAATACATTATCGGTGGTGACATTACCGATTTAACGGCAACCATCGAATCCAAGCTATTAAAAGATGACATCATCAACCGTCAGTTTGCATTAGAGATGCAAGTATTTGATGGTAAGACAGGTCATCAAATCTACACCCGTAGCTATCGTGAAGTGGCAAAGTGGCCATTTGCTAAAACCAGTGAAGTTGACACTCGCAGTGCTCGTTTCTGGGCATCGACCTACGGCAGCATGATGCTTCGTGTTAGCCGTAACATCATGTTGGACTTAGAGTCTGAAGTCTCTTGTAAGATCACGCTTCCTGAAGTTGCAGCCGTCTTCGGTAATACAGTGACCATTGATTTGGGCCGAATGCATGGCGTACAACAGGGTGACAAACTGCAGCTATGGCACACAGGTTCGTTTATCGACCAACGAGGTTTACCTCGCAATAAAGTATCACAAAGCGATATCACACTGACCGTTTCTCGCGTCTACGAGAACGAAGCTGAACTGACGATTGATCAGCCAAGCCTGGCGGGAAGCATTCAAATTGGTGATGTGATGCAAAAAATCATGTAGTTAGCAGCACTCTAAACTCATAGTTTCTAATAAAGCCTTAGCACCTCTGTTAAGGCTTTAATTTTTTCATGGGTATTAGTTTCGGTTTTTACGTATTTGTCGTAACCTTACTAATAACATAATCATCATTTAGCAAGCTATGAGTCAGAATAATCTAATTGGTGCTACCGGCTATCGCTTTATTTCGAAAGGTAAGACCGCTTTTAAGATCCACATCCACACACCAGAAGACACGGTACTGCACCGGTCTGTCGGTTTTGTTCGTATGGGCGAAGAAAAAGCACTCAAGAAAACCATCAAATTGAGAGACGAGCTGGGTAAAGAGCTTTGGGGTAAGTTTTGGAAGAAGGTTCTCAAGGAGCCTTACCTAATGACGCGCCTTCCGCATAGTTTAGAGCCTAAGATTGTATTCAAGCCAAACCCAACACAAAGTGACCCTGAACATCGTGATGAGTGCTATATCGCCAAATGGCGCGTGTTCTCCGATAACGGCGATTACAAATACAAAACCAAGGTCTGCTCCATCAGAAAGCACGGTCGACTGGCCGCATACAGCCAAACTAAGCGCGCACTACTTGACGCTCACAAAGACGTGATTGATTTACTCATATTCATGGGACGCCTCAACAGCATCGACCTGAAGTAGCCTTAAATTCCAATCAGTTTACCTAGAGAGTCAGATACAAAAACAGCCGCATTTGCAGCTGTTTTTTTATTTTTGGAGCAATGAGATAGAACTATCACGATTACAAAGCACTAAATAGACCATCTAGCTTCGGCAAATCTCTGCCAGTGTCGTCAATCGGCGTTTTGAATCTTTCACATAAGGATTGGTTTGATCCCATGCGTAGCCCGCTAAAATCGAGCACACCATTTGTTTAATCTTAGGGTTGGGATCCTGATAGAAAATCACATCCTGCAGAGTACCGGAGTACCAACCTTCAACGTACGTTCTGAAGGTGTTTACGCCAACCATCAACGGGTCCGCGTATTCACGTTCCCAATCGACCGTCTCACCATTGAGCTGCTTTTCCACACACTCAACCGCAAACTGCGCCGACTTCATGGCAATCGTCACGCCTGACGAGAACACAGGATCAAGAAACTCACCAGCGTTACCCAGTAGTGCGTATTTGTCAGTTGCAAGGTGTTTAACGTTGGCAGAGTAACCACCGATTTCACCCGCAGGGTTTGGGTACTCAGCGTTTGCCAATATTTCAGCCAAACCCGGCTCTTCCATTGCCAATTGCTTAATCGCGGCAATCTTATCTTCAGGGTAAGACTCAAAGAACTTCGGCTCCCCTACCACACCAAATGAAGAAACACCGTTGCTAAACGGGATCAACCAATACCAGACATCAGGATTGGTTGGGTGCACAGAGATTAGGATTTTGTTTCGGTCATAATCTAGCTCAGTATCCACCTCAGCGATATGATCGTTAATGTGCGTGAAAATAGCTTTTCGAGGTGGAAGTGATGATTTCTCTTCCAGATCAAGCATCTTCGGCAACACTCGACCAAAACCACTGCCATCCAAAACGTACTGTGCTTCGAGCTGATAGCTTTCTCCATCAAGTACTTGAACATCTAAAATAGTGCTGTCGTCGGTAAAATTAATGCCCGTCAACTCATGCTGGTAATCAATAGTGACACCTTGTGCCTCAGCAGTATCTGCAAGCACCTTATCAAAAGCACCACGTTGAACCTGAAAAGTGGTTCCCGGTCCAGTAGAGAACTTATCTTCAAAATTGAACGCGGTGTACACACCATTTTTACGAAATGCTGCGCCATCTTTGTATTGGAAGTTAGCCTTGGTCACCGCGTCGGTCATGCCTGCCTGTTCAATCACTTCCATGCAAGCGGGTAATAGGCTTTCACCAATTGAAAAGCGAGGGAACACGCTTTTTTCGATTACTCGAACATCGATGCCTTTTTTGTGCAATAAAGACGCGGCAATAGACCCTGATGGCCCAGCTCCGATGATCACTACTTGAGTAGACAGTTTTTTCATTAATTTAAGCCATGTTTGTTATGTGTTATTGCGCGCTAGCTTTCAATTCAAGAAGCGTATGACCAAGACCGATATCATCGGTGCGAGTGACCACTTCAAAGCCAGCTTCTTCAACTATCTCTAAGAAATCTTCACTGCAGTAAAAACGACTGTTGCCGTTTGCCAAGCAGGTAAAGTAAAGCGAAGTCGCGTTTAAGCTATACGAAGCTGCATCGTATTTCTGTGCATCCCAGAACAATTCAAGGATATAAACGGTCGCTTGTTCTGACATATGAGAGCGGACACGCTTTAAGATGCTAAGGATTTCCATTGGCGAGAAACAATCGAGGAATTGACTCATCCACCACACATCCGCACCCGTTGGCAGCGCTTGTTGCTTATCTAGCATGTTGGCCGGGAAAGGCGTCACTCTGTTTTGATGGCCATGTTGCTTAGCGTTCGCCATTGCCATTTCTAACTGCTGTGGCAAATCAACAATCGTGACTTCAACATCAGAATCATGGTTGCAACACTGCATTGCCCACTTACCGGTATTACCGCCAATATCCACCAGCGATTTAGGTGTCTTGCTGAAAACCTTCTCAAGCAAAACGGGGAATGAGCGATCAGAGTAGAAGTGATCAAACTTGAACCAGCTCTCTTTCGCTTTTTCAGGTAATTGAGACAAACTTTGGTAGATCGTATCCCAATCCCCTAGCTCCTTCAAACCAGCAGGAGTGCCCTCTTCAATCGCTTCAGTGAGGTGCATCATCGCGGCATAACAAACATCGGCTGTGAAATCCATGTTTGCGTTAGTCATGCCATCATGCAACAGGTAGAAACCAAGGTTGGCTATCTTATAGTTAGGCTTTTCCCAAACAACAATATGAGCGCTAAGCGCCATATCAAGTAACACTTTCACACCATATTCAGATACACCTGTTATTTCTGAAATAGTCTCAGCAGGTAAGCCATCGCTCCCCGCATCATCGAGCGCTTTTAAAATACCTAAATCACGAAGTGTACGAGCAGTATGAAAAACAATAGGAGCAAAAGATAATTTTTGTGCTTCTGTTTTTGCTTCTAATGCATTGAATGGATCTAATTTATATTCCGACACGAAAAACCTAACTTATAAATAATAGAGGGTTACTCAGCTGCCATTTGTGCAAGCTTACGTTTAATATCAACGTTTAAGTTATTAACCCAGCGGTTGTAATTACGGTGTATTTCACCATCGTCATACTTCAAATTCTCTGATTCAACATAAAGAATAGAGTAAAATTTGTCGTTATAAGGGATATCAACCACTGCGTGATGTGAACGAACATACAATTCAGCGCGGATCAAACCAGGTTTAATCTCAGAAACTAACCAGCCTCGATTTTCAGCAGATTCATAAATAGCTGATTTCACCTGTTTACTTTGAAGATTATGTGCAACTGGAGTATCCTCAACATTCATTACAGGCTGGACACGTCCACACCCTGCAAGAACCAATATGAATAACATTGAAACGGCTATTTTTAGTAATTTCATTAAAATTCCTTACCTGTGTTTATTTATAAGCACGCATAGTATTTAGTTAGACCCAAAGCAAATCAATACTCTATGTCAAATCAATCCCAATTAATGTCGTTTAATATTGAGAAATGGTCTGCAAACTCGGCTGGTCTCAATTCTGATGCCGAATGGCAAGCCTGGAGCACTAATTTAGATTGGCCGCAAGATGGCTCAACTGAATTTAAAGCGATCCCACCGATGATGCGCCGCCGAATGAGCCTACAAAGTAAATTGGCCGTTCAAACTGCATTGACACTCTTAAAAGACAACTCGATTGATTACCTGGTTTTTGCCAGTCGACATGGTGAACTGCACCGAACCGCAACCTTGATCCAGTCGATATTGGAAGGTGATGATGCCTCGCCAATGGCGTTTTCACAGTCCGTGCATAATACAGCTGCAGGGTTAACTACCATCGCAGCGAAAGCACCAATCCCTCTGACCTCTATCGCGGCCGGCCAAGATACTTTCCACAACGCTTTGATTGAAGCCTATCTTTACCTGAATCAATATCCATCACATCGTGTGTTAGTTATCGATTTCGACCAGCCTTTGCCAGAGCTCTATCAAGAGTTCGAAGCTCAAAGTTATACCGACTATGCGCTAGGGTTAGTGCTCACCTCAGGAAGTGATTACTCAGTATCAAGAGCTGTAGCTAACGAAAGCTCAGCCACTCCTTTACCACAAGGCTTGCAGGCGCTACAAAACATCCTTCTAGGTTCACAGAGCTGGACCATAACAGGTAAGCATCAAGATTGGACTTGGACAAACAACGCGAAAGCCGGAGAACTATAATGAGCAAGGTCGACCAATATTGGCGAGTATTCGCGACAGGCCTCTGCTTTACCATCTTCGGCTTGGGAGGCCTAATTCTCAGCTTCTTGATCTTGCCATCTATCGCGCTCATCACTCCTAACACCATTCAGCGTGAGCTCAGAGCTCAACGATTGATTCGCTTCTCATTCAATGCCTTCTGCCAGATCATGAAATTCACAGGCGCAATAGATTATCGAATTGATGGTGCGGAACTACTGCGAGAAGATCGCAACTGTATCATCGTTGCCAATCACCCAAGTTTGATTGACTATGTATTGATCGCATCGCAACTTCCTCAATGTGATTGCCTCGTTAAAGCCGCCATTTGGGAAAACCCATTTATGAAAAGGATCGTCAAAGCCGCGGGCTACATACCCAATCAGGCTCCCGACGATCTTTTAGAACGCTGTGAAGAGCGCTTTTCGCGCGGGAATGTGCTACTTGTTTTTCCGGAAGGCACTCGCACAACGCCCGGAATTGAAACATCCTTACAGCGTGGTGCGGCACAAATTGCCACCCGAACACAAACTGATTTACGGGTGATTCATATTACGGTTTCTCCGACATTCTTAACGAAAGAGAAAAAATGGTATCAAGTTCCTGTGACGAAGCCCTTTTTTCATGTCGCGGTGAAAGGTAAAATAGAAGTCGCACCATTTATTGAAGGCTCAAATAATTTAACTTCGGCCGCAAGACGCCTTAATCATCATCTTGCACAAACAATTTTCCCTTCCGAAGAAAACATTTAGCGTATCAATAACATAACAGGCGATATCGGCATTTCGAAAATACCTCATATAATGTAGAATCGCCCCCTTAAAGCAGCATTTAGACAAAGCATTAAGTAGGCCAAAGTGGAAACATTACACAACGAACTGAAACAACTGATCATCGACGCATTAAATCTTGAAGACATGAGCATTGATGAGATTGAAACGGAAGCTCCACTGTTTGGTGATGGACTAGGACTAGATTCTATTGATGCACTAGAACTTGGCCTTGCTATCAAGAAGAAGTACAACATCGTAATTGATGCTGATGATTCAAACACTCGCGAGCATTTTGCATCGGTTGCAAACCTAGCGAATTACATCTCATCTCAAACGAACAACTAGACAGATCTTTATGACACAAGCTAACCAACAAGAAGTATACAACCAGGTTAAAGATGCGCTGATTGAGCTGTTCGAGCTTGATGCTGAAGATATCACGCCGAAAGCTCATCTTTATCTTGATCTAGACCTAGACAGCATTGACGCGGTTGATTTGGTCGTTCATCTACAGAACGTAACAGGTAAGAAGATCAAGCCTGAAGAGTTCAAAGCAGTACGCACCGTTAATGACGTTGTAGAGTCTGTGGTTGAACTATTGAAGGACGCATAATGCGTCCTCTGCTGACTTTGCTGTCGGCAATCATACTTTTCACATATCCAATAGCGGTTTACTTTGGACTCAACAAGTTTGGCCTGCAAACCGTGGGTATCGTGTTGGCCGTTATCTTTGCTGTTCGCATTTTTACCGGCGACCAGGCAAAAATCAAAGAGCTAAAACACCTAGCTTGGATCAGTGGAAGTGCTGGTATTGTTCTGCTGACATTAGGTTTAACCTTTAAGCAGCATGGCTGGCTAACCTATTATCCCGTTATCGTTAATGTTTGTATGCTGGCTGTATTTGCTTCAAGCCTATGGCAACCACAAACGATCATCGAACGTCTTGCTCGCCTTCAAGAGCCAGAGCTTCCACAAAGTGGCATTGATTACACCAGAAAAGTCACCAAAGTTTGGTGCTTGTTCTTTGTTATCAATGGCTCTATTGCTTTTTACACCTGCTTCCAGCCGCTAGAAGTATGGACCCTATACAATGGCTTACTCAGCTATCTGTTTGCAGGGGTGCTCTTTGCAGGGGAGTGGGTAGTAAGACAGCGCATTCGTCAGAGTTAAATTGTTATGACCCAAACCGTATCTTACACCTCGTTGTCTGAACTTCTCAGCCAGAACAGAGTCCCTGAATCTATTGTCTGCTTTGAAGACAATAGTGAGATTACGTGGCAAACCTTTAACGACGACTTATCTCAACTCGTGCACCTTTTATCTTCATCCCCTTTTCAACGAGTTGCGATTTGTACCCAAGATAGCTACCTATTTTCGATAGCATTTTTAGCGTGTGCAGCAGCGAACAAACACATCATCTTACCGGGTAACTACCAACCTTGTGCACTTGCTGAGTTAGGTGAACAGTTTGATTGCCTGCTAGTTGATGACTCGATTGGCGAAGTTGAGGTGAGTGACGTTCGCAATATCCAAACCTTATTGGACTCAAGCACTGAAGTAGAAAAACCTCAGTCCGATGGTCTTCCGGCCATTGATTTGGCAGCCACCCATTTGACCCTGTTCACTTCAGGTTCAAGCGGTACACCAAAAGCGATAAATAAAACGCTAGAGCTGCTGGATATTGAGACCGCACAGCTACACAAAAACTGGGGCAAGCTGCTCAAAGGCAATCAAGTTCAAAGCACGGTTTCGCATCAACATATCTATGGTTTACTATTTAGAGTCTTGTGGCCACTCTGCTCTGGTATTCCGTTTGCTCGTAACAACCTAGAATACCCTGAACAAATTCTATCTCATGCCAATAAAAACTGTGTGCTGATCAGCAGCCCTGCACTACTGAAGCGATTAAAGCATGAGACCAACCAGGTACAACTTGCAGGAGTCTTCTCTTCGGGTGGTCCACTGCCTACCGAGTCTGCTCATCAGTCGCGTGATTTACTAGGACATTTACCAATAGAGGTATTTGGCAGCACAGAGACTGGCGGCATAGCATTTCGTCAGCAAGAGAGCGCTCAAACGCCTTGGCAACTTTTTGATTGTATTGAGGCTAGTCTCAACAGTGAGAACTGCATTAAGTTATTGTCGCCATATATCGATAAAAACAACTGGTATCAAACCGCCGACGAGTGCGAAATGGTCTCAGATAGTCAATTCATATTGAAAGGTCGAACGGACCGGGTGATCAAGATTGAAGAGAAACGAGTATCACTGGTTGAAGTAGAAAAGCGTCTTGAGCAACTGCCTTGGATAAGCGAGTGTGTGGTGATTCCATTTGAAGAACCAGAGCGCCTCATCCTAGCCTCGGTTTTGGTATTATCAGATCAAGGCCAAGCCACTTTATCGACCATGAGTAAAGGTAAATTCTGGTTGATGCTGCGTACAGAACTCAGAAAGTGGTTGGAGCCAATCGCTATCCCAAGAAAATATCGTATTGTTGATGAGATTCCCCTCAACAGCCAAGGTAAGCGATTAACGTCTCACATAGAACAGCTAATAAAATCATAGTAACCGCTGATCGTATTTTACACTGAGATTATCTTTTTATATTTTTGTCAAAGAACCAATATTTGCCCAAGGATTCTAAGCACGCCCTATGGATAAAAGAAAACCAACCGTCATTGCGGTAGACACTGTAGAAAATGAATCGACCCTGACACTTAATGTTAGCGGAGATATCACCGATTTTAAGGGGCACTTCAAGAGCTTCCCTATTCTACCGGGCGTCACGCAAATTGATTGGGCACTTCACTACGCAGTCCAAGAGTTAGGCGTTCCTGGTTTCTTTAAAGGCATGGAAGTCATTAAGTTCCAAGAGCCTATCTTGCCTGACGCCACAATCCAACTATCACTCAAATGGGATGCTGATAAAAGCAAGTTGAGCTTCAGCTACACCTCAAATAACGGTGAGCAAACCCATTCATCAGGCAAAATGAAGCTGGGAGAGAAAAGTGAATAGCACTCCCGTCGAGGCTACTTCTCAACACCCCAAAAAGGAAAGCAACTACAAGGCTTGCTTCCTTATCCCGTGCTTTAACCATGGCGCAACCATGCCTGAGGTGGTGTCATCACTCCATCATTTTGAGTTGCCGATCATCATCGTTGACGATGGTAGTGAGCTCGCTACAAAACAATTTCTCACTCCCCTAGCAGAGCACTCACACGTAACCTTGGTGACACTTGAGCAGAACCAAGGCAAAGGCGGTGCAGTAAAGGCCGGTATCAAAAAAGCACACGAACTCGGCTTTAGCCACGCCATTCAAATTGATGCTGACGGACAACACGACCTTGAAGCCTTACCAACATTAATTGAGGCCTCACAAGCTAAGCCACAACGTCTGATATCAGGCCAGCCTGTCTACGACGAGAGTGTGCCCAAGGCGAGACTGTACGGGCGCTACGCGACACACATTTGGGTATGGATAGAAACCCTTTCTTTATCAATTAAAGACAGCATGTGCGGCTTTAGAGCGTACCCTATCAACCAAACACAAGCGGTACTTAGCAAATACGATATTGGCTCTAGAATGGACTTCGATATCGAAATTCTAGTTCGCCTGTATTGGGAAGGCTGCGACATAGACTTCGTTGAAACTCGAGTCATCTATCCTGAAAACGGCATCTCTCATTTCGATGCATTGTGGGATAACATCAAAATCAGTTGGATGCATACGCGCCTGTTCTTCGGCATGTTGCCAAGAGCACCAAAGCTGATTGCTCGCCATTTCAAATCCGATTCTGCTGAAAGTTACCAAGCTTCATCGACGGATTCAGAACAGCAAACTTCAGAGCAACCGCACTGGTCTCGCACCCAGGAACGCGGCACCGTTTTAGGTATCAAACTGTTATTAGCCATTTATACCTTGTTAGGTCGCGGTGTGTTCAACCTCATTCTACGTGGTGTGATGCGTTACTACCACTTAACGGGCAAGCGCGCGCGAAACGCTTCTGAGCAATACTTGTTTCAGTTGAAGGCCTATGCGGAACAGCAAAATATTGAGTTACCCGGCGAACTAACCAGCTACAACCATCTGCTTTCGTTTGGGCATACCATGCTCGACAAGCTTGCTGCATGGAAAGGCGATTTCTCAGTAGAGAACCTCACCATCCAAGGCCAAGACCAATTCGAAAACATGGTGGCAAATAAGCAAGGTGTGCTGATTTTAGGCTCACACCTAGGCAACATTGAATTATGTCGCGCTTTAGGTCGCAGACACTCAAACATCAAAATCAATGCGCTGGTTTTTACAGAACACGCAGAGCGTTTTAATTCAGTAATGAAAGCGGTTAATCCGCAGTCAGATCTAAACCTAATTCAAGTGACTTCAATGGGGCCTGATACGGCGATCCTTTTACAGCAGAAGTTAGAGCAAGGTGAGTGGATCGTTATTGTCGGGGATAGAACTTCCACCAGCAAAGAGAGCCGCTCGGTATGGGCAGAGTTCTTGGGTAAGGAAGCGCCGTTCCCTCAAGGGCCATTTATGTTAGCCTCTGTACTCAAAGCACCCGTATTTTTGCTATTTGGGTTACGTGACGATTCACAAGCAAAACCGCATTTTAATGTCTATTTCGAGCATTTTAGCGACAGAATCGAGCTACCCAGAAAAACACGCGAACAATCTTTAAAGCAAGTCGTTCAACAATACGCAGACCGACTTCAGCACTACACACTGAAAGCACCACTTCAGTGGTATAACTTTTTTAATTTTTGGACATTGAGCAAGCACCATGACGAAAAAGAATCCAAATAGCATCACCTTTGGTGCCGAACGCCTCACAATTGAGGATGTTGTCGCTATCTCACAGGGCGCAAAAGCCTCGATGAACACCAGTGACGAGTTCACTTCAAAAATCGACCGCGGTGTAGCATTCCTAGAGCGCCTACTTAAAGAAGAAGGTGTGATTTACGGCGTAACAACAGGTTACGGTGACTCTTGTACGGTTGCGATTCCGCCAAGCCTTGTCGATGAACTGCCTCTTCACCTAACACGCTTCCACGGTTGTGGCTTGGGTGAAATACTGTCTCACGAGCAAGCACGTGCGGTACTTGCAACTCGTCTTTGTTCGCTGTCACAAGGCGTATCTGGCGTGACTCATGATCTGCTTAACCAGATCGTTACCCTAATCAACCAAAACATCTCACCACGTATTCCTCAAGAAGGCTCGGTGGGTGCCAGTGGCGACTTAACACCTCTGTCTTACTTAGCAGCCGCGTTGATTGGTGAGCGTGATGTCATCTACAAAGGTGAAGTGCGCCCAACCAGTGACGTCTACAAAGAGCTAGGCATTAGCCCTATCAAGCTTAAGCCAAAAGAAGGCTTAGCGTTAATGAATGGTACGTCTGTCATGACGGCATTAGCGTGTATCGCTTACAAGCGTGCGGAATACCTAGCTCAGCTATCAACTAAGATCACCGCTATGGTATCGGTCGGTATGCATGGCAATGACTTCCACTTCGATGAAGCCTTGTTCGCAGTAAAACCCCATCCGGGTCAACAACAAGTTGCGGCATGGCTGCGTGATGATCTGCAAGCAGATCGCCCGCCACGTAACAGTGACCGCCTACAAGATCGTTACTCTCTGCGCTGCGCGCCACATGTTATCGGTGTGGTTCAAGACTCCCTACCTTGGCTTCGCCAGATTATCGAGAACGAGTTAAACAGTGCAAACGACAACCCAATTATCGATGGTGATAACGAACGCGTACTGCACGGTGGACACTTCTATGGTGGTCATATCGCAATGGCAATGGATACGCTAAAAACTGCCGTAGCCAACCTTGCTGACCTGCTTGATCGCCAAATGGCGCAGCTGATGGATTACAAGTTCAACAACGGTCTGCCATTCAATCTAACGGGTGCTGAAGGCGAACGTAAGCCAATCAACCACGGCTTTAAAGCAGTACAAATCGGCGTGTCAGCTTGGACAGCAGAAGCATTGAAACACACCATGCCTGCAAGTGTGTTCTCTCGCTCAACTGAGTGTCACAATCAAGACAAAGTGAGCATGGGCACCATCGCAGCTCGTGACTGTTTACGCGTTCTTGAACTGACAGAGCAAGTGGCAGCAGCGTCACTTCTAGCCGGTACGCAAGCGCTTGAACTACGTAAACGCCACAATGAGCTTGATGAGCACCATATGAGTGAAAACCTCAAGCACATTCGCGACGAAGTACTGAAAGAGTTTGAGTTTATAGTCGAGGACCGCCCGCTTGAAGGCGATCTACGCCACTTTATTACTCGTATTCAAAATCAGCATTGGTCACTTTACTCATAGAGTTATGACCTTATAAAGTAGCCAACCCTTTACGCAATATTGTTGAGAGCGATTTATGTCTGAAAGCCTTCATCCATTACAATCTGAGGTGACACTTGTCACCTCATTCCAAGATGCCGACCCAATGGGCGTGATCTATCACGGCAACTACTTCCGATTTTTCGAAGAAGTACGACGCATCATGATGGACAAGATTGAGTACAACTACCATGAGATGAAGGATTCAGGCTACATGTGGCCTATCATCGATACCCGCGTAAAATACATTAAGGCGATACCGTTTAATCACAAAATTAAAGTAACGGCGAAGCTCACCGAGTGGGAAAACCGCCTGCGCGTCGATTATGAAATTCATGATGCCCTAACCGGTGCTCGCATGACTCGAGCACACACTATGCAGGTTGCGGTAACCATTGAAGAGCAAGAAATGTGCTTTGCTTCACCGAAAGTGTTTACTGAAAAAGTAGAACACTGGCACCAGTTTGGCTGCTTACCTCTCACAGCTGAACAGCAACCTCAGGCCTCTAGCCCACCGCAGGTGAATCATGAATCTGTTTAAACGCAGCCGCAAACACATCAATATTGTGCTACTTGGGCTTACAGCGATAATGACGAGTGGCCTTGTAAGCGCTGAAGAGAGCGCTGCTGCTGTCGGTTCTATCTCAGAGCTGCAGACGGTACTCAGCGAAAATAGCATTGTTCGTGGCGAGTTCACTCAAACGCGCAATATGGAGATGTTCGCCCAACCTCTGACGTCGCAAGGTACATTCCTATTAGACAAATCAAATGGCCTACTCTGGACACAAACCACACCGTTTCCGGTGAACTTAGTGCTCACCGACAACAAGTTGAGCCAAAGGTTTGCCGACCAGCCCGCAAAGATCATCACTGATAAAGAAAACCCAATGGCGTTTTATTTCAGCCATATTTTCCTATCTGTGTTCCACGGTGATACACAAAAACTTCAAGACCAATTCTCACTGTCATTCCAGCCTGCAACTGCGCAAAGCTCAGACCAAAACACAGGATCTTGGACACTGACTCTTAAGCCCAAAAGCGCACCAATGAATGCAATATTTGAGGCTATCAGACTGCAAGGTAACAGTGATATTGAGCGTATTGAGTTAAAGGAGATTCGCGGAGATAGCACGGTGATCGAATTTAGCCAGCTAAGCCATCAACCGGAAGTATTGTCAGATGCCGAAGCGCAACAATTTCAACTCTAAGCTCGCCCTTGTCTGGCTAGTAATTGCGGCGCTTTTTAGCGGACTGTTGATTAAACAGTTCGCTTTTTCTTCTTCAGTGCCGATCGAAAGCAACATAATGAAATTGCTGCCTGAAAATCAACAAGATCCTATGGTTGAACAAGCTTTCCAGCAGATTTCCAACTCTATGAGTGAGCAAGTGGTGTTTATCTTGAGTGGAGCAGACATCAAGAACACTATTGCGGCAACTAAAGCCTTTGAAAAAGCACTCAATCATGGCACGTTTTCTGGTGGCTCAGTACTCTTCAAGCATGTACAAGGTAAAATCAACTCAAGTACGCAAAGCCAATGGAGTGACTTCTACTTCCGTCATCGAGCTCAGCTACTAACAGAGCAACAAAAAAAGACTCTGACGCACGCACCTGAGTCACGAGCTCAGTATGTGATTCAATCCTTGTACAACCCTTTTTCAGGCGTAACAGCGACCGAGCTAACCTTAGACCCATTCCTGTTATTTCGAGACTATATAAGCGAGGTTGGCACCCGCTCGAGTAACTTTGGACTTAAAGATGGCTATCTCACCGCTCAATCTCAAGAGCAATCACATATCCTCGTTACCGCAACGCTGGCGGGCTCTCCTTATAGCCTGACGATTCAAGAACAACTACCCGCGCTAGATACTTTAGAGCGAGACATTGAGAAGCAATTTGACGTTAAAGTTCAGCACACTGGCGTGGTTTTCTACGCAAATTACGGCACCCAAAGTGCGAAATCTGAAATCAGCACTATTGGTTTAGGGTCATTAGCGGGCGTAATTTTATTGGTGTGGTTAACGTTTCGTAGCGCACTCCCACTTGCCTTGTCTTTACTCTCAATTAGCACGGGGTTATTGGTCGCATTGGCGAGCACCGTCGCTATCTTTGGCAAGGTCCACCTATTCAGCTTGGTGTTTGGCGCGAGCTTGATTGGCGTATCCATCGATTACTCGTTTCATTACCTTACTGACCGTTTGGCCGCAGGAAGCCAATGGCAGAGTGACAAAGGGCTAAAGCACATCTTAGTTGCCATCACCCTAGGTTTAATCACTAGCTTAATCGGATACTTAGGGCTGCTGGTTGCGCCTTTCCCTGGTCTACAACAACTTGCACTATTCTCGTCCATCGGACTTATCGCCGCCTACGCAAGCGTGGTGTGTTGGTACCCCGTGTTGGCCTCTAAACCGAGCCAAGAACGAGCGCTTCCTTTGGCTGGCCTTTGGCACACATGGTTAAACTTGTGGAGCCATCCTAGGTTTAGAATCGGCTTGCCATTGATAGTGACCGTCTTAAGTTTGGCGTCAATCACTCAGGTTCGCTACGACGACGATATCAGGCAGCTTCAAGCAATGCCTGACGAGCTAAAACAACAAGAGCAAGCTATCTCTGAGATATCTGGTTTAGGTAGTGCTCAGAACATGCTGCTAGTTACTGCCGAAAGCAACCAAGCGCTGCTCAATAAGTTAGCATTGATCAGTTCTAATCTTGATAACTTAGTCGCTCAGCAAGCTATCTCAGGCTATCGCAGCGTCAATCAACACCTGCCAAGTGAGCAAGAACAACACCATAACTATCAGCTGGTTAAGCAGCTTTATGATAGTCAAAGCGCCACACTACAAACTACGCTTGGCTGGCCGAGCTTCCCAGAGCTTCCTAAATACAGTCCGATCACGCTCGATGAGTTTCTACCGTCGCCTGTATCAGAACCTATTCGCCCGCTTTGGTTAAAACCAATCAATAACCAAGCAGCGTCAGTTATCATGATCAAAGACGTCACTAACACTGAGCTGTTCTCACAATGGTTAGAGTCCGACTTTGCTCAGCAGCAAGGTGTGAAATACCTCAATAAAGCAGATGAAATCTCCTCTCTTTTTGCTGAGTACCGCGTCAAAATTACCGAGCTGTTATTGATTGCCTTCGCTGCTATTGGCATGGTGCTAGGTTGGCGATATGGCGTGAAACAAAGCCTATTAATGCTTCTACCATCTCTAATTGCAGGTGTCGCGGGGTTAGCGGTGACTGGCGTTTTAGGCTCAACATTAAACCTATTTAATCTGCTTGGTTTGATTCTGATTTTAGGGATCGGTATCGACTACACCCTGTTCTTTGCGGAGCAGAAGAAGTCGCTGAGCACCCTATTAGCAATCACTTTATCTGGCCTCACGACACTGCTGTCATTCGGCTTACTGTCACTGAGTCAGACTCATGCCATTCATAGCTTCGGGATTACCGTGTTAACCGGAATTTTTGTGGCGTGGCTGCTTTCCCCGCTCGCCATCAACAATGAGCAAGCCACAGAAAAGAACAAACCTCGTGAGGCATTTAGATGAACAAGACAATCAAGATAGCGCTCGCTGTCGTATTTAGCTTCCTACTCAATGCCTGTTCACTGGTTTCTCAACAACCGACAGGTGCGAGCGTCACTATCAATCAAGACAGAGAACTCGCCTTGCCCCTACCCGAAGAACTTGGGTACTCATTAACAGCAAGTCAGTTGATTAGCGCAAGCTGGCAAGAAGATACCCAGCAGTTACCAGTTCAAGTTGAAGTTACACCCGATAAGGTCGTTTTAGCCGGCTTTTCTTCTTGGGGTACACGCATATTATCGCTGCAGTATCAAAACCAAGCCATTGAAACACAAGTGCTATCTGGCCTCGGTGCTACCCTACCGCAGCCCGAACAGGTACTGTTTAATTTGATGCTCACCTTGTGGCCTGCAGAAGCATGGGCCCAACCACTACAAGGTATAGGCTGGCATTTAGTCGATACAGATAACAGCCGCACTGTGTTTGATGACGACAAGAAGGCAATCATCCGAATTGATTACCAAGCCAAACCGAATACACACAAAACGGCAGGCAACATTGTTTTTAAACATTTGACCCAAGGCTACACCATTACTATACAAACGTTGAATTCAACGATTGTCGATACCCCAAGTAAGAGCTAAACACTATGCCTATTTATATCCAAGACTGTGGTTTCCACTCAGCGCTAGGCTCCAGTATTACTGACATTCATGGGTGCTTAAAAGGCGAACGTGAACCGAACATGATTGAAGTCAGTGATATGCTGAACGACGGCAAACACACTGTCGTTGGCAAAATCGCAGGTGCGCTACCAGAGGTTCCGTCCACTCTCGTGAAGTATGCCACTCGCAACAACCAACTGGCGTTATCAGCTCTCAACCAAATCAAAGATTCTATTGAACTTGCCAAGGCACAATTTGGCGCAGACCGCATTGCTGTTGTTATAGGCACCAGTACCTCTGGTATCTCCGATGGTGAAGCGGCCTTCAAACAAAAACTGACAAACGGTGAGTTTCCAGAAGATTACCATTACTCAAAACAAGAGCTTGGGGACACTTCTGAGTTCGTTAGCCAATACTGCGCGTTGACGGGGCCAAACTACGTCATCTCTACGGCTTGCTCATCCAGCGGCCGCGTGTTTCTGACCGCCCAGCGCTTGTTAGGTTCAGGCATGGCTGATGCCGTATTAGTAGGTGGTGTGGATACCTTATGTAAGCTGACACTCAATGGTTTCCATGGTCTTGAAGCCCTTTCAACTAAACATTGTAAGCCATTTAGCGCATCTCGAGATGGCATCAATATTGGTGAAGCAGCCGCATTTATGTTGCTCAGTAAAACCAAGATCAAGCGTGTTCATTCTACTCAAAACACACCTCAAATTGCCTTATTAGGCTGTGGTGATAGCTCTGATGCACACCACATTTCAGCGCCTCATCCTGAAGGAAATGGAGCTGAACAAGCGATGAAAAAAGCTTTATATTCTGCACAGTTAACCGCAGAAGACATCGGTTACATCAATGCGCATGGTACAGCAACGCCACTCAATGACTCGATGGAAAGCAAAGCCATCCATCGTATTTTTGCAAACAAGGTTCCCGTAAGTTCTACCAAGCCGTTGACCGGGCATACTCTAGGCGCAGCAAGTGCGATTGAGGCTGCAATTGCTTGGCATATTTTGAAATATGACTTACCGCTTCCCTTACAAAAATGTCAGGATAAAGCTGAAGATATTGAGGTTGATTTGGTAAACTGTTCCCAGAAACTTAAAGTAAAGAATATCTTAAGCAACTCGTTTGCTTTTGGTGGTAACAACATTAGCCTGATTTTTGGTGTAGTAAATGACTGATATCCCTTCTGTAGACCAACTTCTCCCTCACGATGATCCGATGATATTAATCGATCGTGCTATCAGCGTAGAGGCGTTGTCGATCCACTGTCAGGTCGATATTGGTGACCATAATCTGTTCTTTAATGCCGAATCTCAAACGGTCCCAGCTTATGTTGGCATCGAGTTTATGGCGCAGTCTGTAGCGGCGTGGTCTGGATATCACGCGCTAAAAAACGGCACCACTCCCCCTATTGGTTTCCTGCTTGGCTCTCGTCGCTATAAATCACTGTGTGATGAGTTTACTCAAGGTCAGACCCTTGATATCTATGCCGAGCAGCTTATGGAAGACAGTGGTATGGCCGTATTTACCGCAAGAGTCGAAGACCAAGGCGAGTTGGTAGCTCAATGCCAACTCAATGTTTACGTACCAACCGAACAAAAATTACAAGAAATGAAAACTAGGAGCCCATCATGACCCGTCAGGTTTTAGTCACTGGTGCCAGCAAAGGCATTGGTAAAGCGATCGCTATTCAACTCGCGAAAGACGGATTTGAAATCGCCGTTCATTACATGGGTGACAAACAAGGCGCTGAGGAGACTCTACAATCGATCACCGAGCAAGGTGGCGCTGGACGTCTTATCCAATTTGATATCAGCAACCGCAGCGAATGTCGTGAAAAGCTAGAGTCTGATATTGCTGAACATGGCGCTTACTACGGCGTAGTAAACAATGCAGGCATTACTCGCGACACTGCATTCCCAGCGATGACAGAAGAAGAGTGGGACGGCGTGATCCATACCAACCTAGACAGCTTCTACAACGTACTTCACCCTTGTGTCATGCCTATGGTGCAAAAGCGTAAAGGTGGCCGTATCGTCACGCTAGCGTCTGTATCAGGCATTATGGGTAACCGTGGTCAAACGAACTATGCAGCGGCAAAAGCGGGTGTGATTGGCGCGACTAAATCTCTTGCTCTAGAACTCGCAAAACGCAAGATCACGGTAAACTGTGTCGCTCCTGGCTTAATTGACACAGGTATGGTTGACGAGCACGTGAAAGATCATGCACTTCCTCAAGTACCACTGCGCCGTATGGGTGAGCCGGAAGAAGTGGCTGGTCTAGTCAGCTACCTAATGTCTGATATTGCAGGCTACGTAACTCGCCAAGTGATTTCAGTAAATGGAGGCTTAGTATGACCCGCCGCGTTGTTGTAACTGGCATGTCTGGTGTTACTGCTTTTGGTAACGACTGGCTACAGATAGAGCCAAAGCTAAAAGCCTGTGAAAATGCGACTCAATATATGCCAAGCTTCGAGCAATATGACGGTCTCAACACTAAGCTTGCAGCGCCTATTGATGACTTCCAACTGCCTAAACACTATAAGCGTAAACAAGTACGTGGCATGGGGCGTGTATCACGCCTAGCAACGGTTGCTACTGAGAATGCATTGGAGCAAGCCGGCTTAATTGGTCACGATGTATTAACCAATGGTGAAACGGGTATCGCTTACGGCTCTTCAACCGGCAGTACTGATGCGGTTGGTGCGTTTGGTGTGATGCTGAATGAGAAGTCGACACGAGCAATCACAGCAACCACTTACGTTCAAATGATGCCGCACACAGCAGCGGTAAACGTAGGCCTGTTCTTTGGTCTGCGTGGTCGCGTGATTCCCACCAGCAGCGCATGTACTTCAGGAAGCCAAGCCATTGGCTACGCCTATGAAGCGATCAAGCATGGTTACCAAACCGTCATGGTCGCCGGTGGTGGTGAAGAGCTATGCCCAACTGAGTCTGCCGTTTTCGATACCCTTTTCGCTACCAGTTTAAAAAACGACACACCCAAGAAATCCCCTAGCCCATACGACAGCGAGCGTGATGGCTTAGTGATTGGTGAAGGAGCAGGTACTCTGATACTTGAAGAGTACGAACATGCGGTTGCTCGCGGCGCAAAAATTTATGCCGAAATCATTGGTTTCGCTAGCAACTGCGATGCCGCCCACGTGACCCAACCTCAAATGGAAACCATGCAAATCTGTATGGAAAAAGCATTGAGAGACGCACAACTTCCAGCTGAAAAGATTGGCTATGTCTCGGCGCATGGCACTGCAACTGAAAAAGGTGACATCGCCGAAAGTAACGCGACAGCGAATATCTTTGGCGAAGTGCCTATTAGTTCTCTTAAGAGTTACTTTGGCCATACGCTTGGCGCATGTGGTGCGATTGAAGCGTGGCTCAGCCTTGAGATGATGCACAGCGGTTGGTTCAGCCCAACCCTAAACCTAGAGAATGTCGATGAACAATGCGGCAAGCTCGATTACATCACGGGCTCGGGTCGCGAATTGGATGTTGAATATCTGATGAGCAACAACTTTGCCTTTGGCGGCATCAACACTTCAATCATCTTCAAGAAAATCTAGGATACGTAATGAAAAACTGGTTAGCCGTTGCTGCTGTCACTTTACTCGCAGGTTGTAGTGCTCCTAAATATTCAGGAAACGCACTGCCAGAAGCGAACAGCATTAAAAACATCACCATCGTAGAAGACACCAAGACGCGCACTGTGTTTCTTGATTCGATGCTCGATTGGTGTTTGAACAATCAAGTTAAATGTAAGGTTGTCGCAGACGGCTCTGAACACAAGCCTGAAGAAGTCACGCTAGATTACGTATCTCGTTGGAGCTGGGATTTGAGAACCTTTGTGGCAGACGCAAAGATCTCAGCTTATCAAGATCAACAGCGCGTTGGTAACGTAGAGTTTAAGGCGCCGAATAGCGGCAACTTTTCGAAGTTTGGTGACGATATGGAACGTATCAAAGCGATGATGGATATATTGTTCGATAAGAAATCAGCCGCGCAAGCAACCCAAATGATTGCCGACGACCAGCTATAGCGAAGCTATTTAAACAATAAAACGAGTTGTTTAGACAATAAACGAAGTCGTTTAGACAATAAATTTTGAGACAAATAAAAAGGGTCAGTAACCAAGTTACTGACCCTTTTTTGAATCTAACAACTGCTCAATTAAGCGTTAGCTTCACGCTCTGCGATGAACTCAAGAGCCATCTTGATGCGAGCGATTACGCGCTCTTTACCAACAAGCTCCATAACTGCATCAACAGAAGGAGACTGACCGCCACCTGTTACTGCTACGCGAAGTGGCATACCGATTTTACCCATGCCGATCTCTAACTCTTCACATACTGCAGCAATCACACCATCTTTGATGTTTGCTGTCGTGAACTCTTCAAGAGCTTCAACCTTAGCAAGAGCAAGCTCTAGTGGACCTTTAGCTACACCACGTAGGTGCTTCTTCGCTGCGCCCGCTTCAAACTCAGAGAAATCTTCGTAGAAGTAACGAGACTGCTCAGCAAGTTCGATAAGCGTGTTACAACGCTCGCCAACTAGCTTGATCACTTCAGTGATAGCAGGGCCGTTTGTTGTATCGATCTTCTGCGCGTCTAGGTGCCATTGCAGGTATTTTGCAACGTACTCAGGCTCAGAAGTTTTGATGTAGTGGTTGTTCAACCAAAGTAGCTTTTCAGTATTGAATGCAGATGCAGACTTGCTGATTGCGTTCAGGCTGAAGAACTCAATCATCTCTTCTTGAGAGAAGATCTCTTGGTCACCGTGAGACCAACCTAAACGTACTAGGTAGTTGTTTAGTGCGTTAGGTAGGTAACCTTCGTCGCGGTATTGCATTACTGATACAGCACCGTGACGCTTAGACAGTTTCGCACCGTCATCACCTAGGATCATTGCACAGTGAGCGAAAGTTGGAACTGGCGCGCCTAGTGCTTCGTAGATGTTGATTTGACGAGGTGTGTTGTTGATGTGGTCTTCACCACGAACAACGTGTGTAATACCCATGTCCCAGTCATCCACTACAACTACGAAGTTGTAAGTGGGAGCACCATCTGTACGACGAATGATTAGGTCATCAAGTTGGCTGTTAGAAATTTCGATGCGACCACGGATTTGGTCATCAAATACTACACTGCCTTCTTTAGGGTTGCGGAAACGGATAACGCACGCATCGCCTTCTTGTGCTGCTTCGTTAGCGGCAATAATTTTAGGGTGGTTCGCATCGTAACGAGCCATCTCTTTGTTTGCTTCTTGCTCTGCACGAATTTCATCAAGCAGTTCTTTAGACGCGTAGCATTTGTATGCTTTGTCTTCAGCTAGAAGCTTATCAACCATTTCGTTGTAACGGTCAAAACGCTTAGATTGGTAGTAAGGACCTTCGTCCCATTCCATACCCATCCATTGCATGCCTTCTAGAATTGCATCAACCGCTTCTTGAGAGTTACGCTCAAGGTCTGTGTCTTCGATACGTAGAACGAATTCACCGCCTTGGTTTTTAGCGAATAGCCAAGAGTAAAGTGCAGTACGTGCACCACCAACGTGAAGATAGCCAGTTGGGCTAGGAGCAAAACGAGTTTTAACCGTCATTTAAATACCTTGATTATGTAGGTGATTCTTTTAGTGGAGCCTATTACAAGGCCTGCAATAGTCAAACATCACTAAATTTTGGGCACTATTTTATCACCACCGCTTAAATCTACAATCAGTAGTGAATGATTAATGCGCTGTTGTTGTACGAAAGCCGTTATTGAAAGGCCAATTACGCCCTTAAAGTTCTAAATAGATAGTCTTAGCCAGTAGATTATAGCCGCACATTCTTAATTTCCCTCTTCCATTCCAAACTGAAACCACCAGCTAGCACTCCACCAAGATCAAATTCTTGAATTTATGTTTGACCTTACCCTTACGGGAAGGTTTATGTTAGGCGTAGATGAGAATTGGAGTATCGATATGAACCACTACACAACGGCGCTCAACGGCCTAAATTGCATGGGTTGCGCGAAGAAAGTTCGCACACTGTTTAGCGATCTCGACAGCACGATGATTAATGACATATCGCCGACCTACATCGATATTTCGACTCCATTTGGTTACATTCAGCTCAACGAACAGTTAGCAACGCTTGGCTATTCTATGGGTAATCAGCTGCACCTTTCGCTATCCGGTCTGAGCTGCGGCAAGTGTGTGAGCAAACTGACTAAAACGCTTGAACAAACTGAGCAAGCCTCAAACCTAGAAGTCAGCAAACAGGAATTATCACTGGTTACTCTGCTTTCTGAATCTGAGGTTATTGAGCTGGTCGAAAGTGTCGGTTATCACGCCGCTCCCTACTCTGAATCTAATCACCAGTCATCACGTTCAGATTTAGAAGAAGATAAAAAACCAGCCTCCACAGTTACAACGCCAACTGAACCCGTTGCAAGTCAATATACTTATCATCTTGTTCTTGAGGGGATGACCTGCGCGAGTTGCGTTTCTTCAGTCGAAAAAGCACTGAAAAACAACAAATTCGTCGATCAAGCTCAGATCAACCTTGCCGAGCAAACAGCCTTGGTTTTCACATCTCAGACACGCGACCTGATAGAAAACAAGCTCATCCAATCGGTGAAAGCCGCAGGGTATGGCGCCGAGTTTGTTGATGATGCGGCAACACAACAACAAAAACAGCAAGAGCAACAACTTCGCACTCAACAGGCCTTCCTGAAAAACTCAGTGAGTGCGCTACTGCTTGGCGGACCATTAATGGCATGGGGCGTCTTTGGTGGCAGCATGACCATCGCAACACAAAATGATCAACTGGCTTGGGGATTCATTGGTGTAATCTGCCTAGTGCTACTAGCCACCTCTGGGCGGAACTTCTTCACTAACGCGTGGCAATCCTTGATGCATAAACGCGCGACCATGGACACGCTAGTAGCTTTGGGTACAGGCGCAGCATGGTTCTACTCAATGTTGGTTGTGCTCATTCCATCATGGTTCCCCGAAGCCTCTCACCATGTCTATTTTGAGGCAAGCGCGATGATCATTGGCCTTATTTCTTTAGGTCACTATATCGAAGCCAAAGCCAAAGCTCGCACTACAAAATCGCTACAGGCACTGATTAATTTACAGCCTCAAAAAGCGATGGTTATCGTCGATGGCAAAGAGCAGCTTATTGCTGTAGAGGCTATCCAAGTGGGTATGCAGATACGCGTCAAACCGGGTGAGAAAGTGCCGGTTGATGGTGTTGTGGTATCAGGTGAGTCTTACATCGATGAATCCATGCTAACTGGTGAGCCGCTTCCCAACGTAAAATCAGTTAATGATAGTGTCTCTGCAGGTACCATTAATGGTGATGGCAGCTTAATTATTGAAGCGACAGGAATTGGCTCGAGCACTATGTTGGCTCGCATCATCCAGATGGTTCGCCAAGCACAAAGCAGTAAACCTGCAATTGCCAAGCTTGCAGACTCTATCTCTGCTATTTTCGTTCCTGTTGTCGTCGCGATCGCAGCCGTTGCCGCCCTAGTTTGGTTCTTTATTGGTCCGCAACCAAGTGCAAGCTACATGCTTGTCGTATCAACGACTGTGCTGATCATCGCTTGTCCGTGTGCTCTAGGCCTTGCCACTCCGCTTTCTATTACTGTCGGTGTCGGAAAAGCTGCTGAGTTTGGCGTTCTGATCAAAGATGCCGATGTGTTGCAGTCAGCGAGCAAAATCGATGCTGTGGTATTTGATAAGACGGGTACCCTAACCCAAGGTAAACCAAGCGTGCAGCAAGCGTTTTACCACAACCTATCAGAACAAGAACTGCTGACTTACGCCTATTCGGTTGAAGTTGGTTCAGAACACCCGCTTGCCAAAGCCGTTTGCCAGTATGCCGAAAACTTAGAAGTTTCAGCACTCTCACACAGCGACTTTGAAAACCGCCGAGGCCTTGGCGTACAAGCCAATATCAACGGAAAACACGTTCAAGTCGGCTCTCTGAAATACCTAACCCAACTCGGTATTGATACTCAAATAGGTAATGACTTTATTGAGCTTTGCCGCGCACAAGCATGGACGCCAATCTTCGTCGTCATCGACCAAAAACTGGAAGGCATATTAGGCATTTCAGACGCATTAAAAATAGATAGCAAACAAGCTATTGCTCAACTAAAATCCGCCGGAATTCACACAGTGCTACTCACTGGCGACAACGACTCGGTTGCTCAAGCGATTGGCAAAAGCGTCGGTATCGATGAGGTTATCTCTGAGGTACTTCCAGAGCAGAAGGCGCAACATATTGTTGAACTTCAACAACAATATAAGAATGTAGCAATGGTTGGAGACGGTATAAACGACGCACCAGCACTGGCTCAAGCCGATATAGGTATCGCAATGGGCAGTGGCAGTGATGTTGCGATTGAAAGTGCACAAATGACACTCCTCAACTCGTCGCCACTGTCTGTAAGCAACGCGATCGAGCTATCTCAAGCGACCGTAAGAAACATGAAGCAAAACCTGTTTGGGGCCTTCATCTACAACTCGCTTGGCATCCCTATTGCTGCCGGTGTGCTCTACCCGTTTTTTGGATTTCTGCTTAGCCCAGTAATTGCAGGAGCTGCTATGGCGATGTCGTCAATTACTGTGGTAAGCAATGCCAACAGGCTGAGATTGTTCAAGCCCACCCATTCTAATATCAATAAAAACCATATTCATGAGGTTAACCATGATTCGTAAAGTTATGACTCTTACTGCAGTCGCTGCAATTTCAGGACAGGCTTTAGCTACTGATGTTCTAAACCATAAATCTCCATACTGCGGCTGCTGCACAGAATGGACGGAGCATATGCGTGATTCCAGGTTCGATGTAACAGAGAAACTCCACGATGATATGAACCCAATCAAGCAAAAGTTAGGGGTCACCCCTGAGCTGGCATCTTGCCACACGGCAGAGATTGATGGTTATGTATTTGAAGGTCACATCCCAGCAGAAGACGTGAAAGCCTTTTTAGAAAACCCACCACGCAATGCGATTGGTTTGGCGGTTCCGGGTATGCCAATGGGCTCACCGGGTATGGAATATGGCGATAAGAAAGACGAGTACTCTGTGTACGCGTTTAATGATAAGGGTCAGGTGTTTGAGTACCGTCACTATAAAGGTAACTAGAGTACCAATTCACCTAAGGTAGAAAATTTAAAGCATAAAAATAGAGCCTAGTATCAAGCAAACCCAAGACTGTGGTTTGCTTACTAGGCTCTTTGCTTTTGGACAGTAAAGCAAATCTTGTCGCGGTACCAACCGGGCTGTTAGTACCGCTATATTCCCCTCGCTAATTAGCTAGCAAGCTATTTAACAAAGAAGTTCACTCAGCTAATAATCTAATCGACTAAGCAGCTAAGCGAATCAGCTTAGAAGCCGTAAGAAGCACCGAATACGAATGCGTTGTTAGCATTGTCAGCTTGGTTACGGTACTCAAAGTAAGGTTGAACACCTTGACGAGTCCATGTAGCACGAAGCTCGTGGTCCATTGTGTTATCAGCGTCGCTGATTACGTATACGTTGTTGTAGCTAAGCGCTAGTTCAGCATTTACTGCGTAACCGATACGGTTGTCAAAACGAGTTTGGTCATCAGCTTTGCTGTCTTCCATTGCGTGGTAACGAGTACGGTTACTAATAGAGATACCGTTATCGAAGTTGTAGCCGATCTTAACTAATGGACGATACTGAACCGTTTCGCCGTTATTTAGTAGGTGGTGGTAACCAGCTGCAACCCATAGGTTGTCATTGATGTTATACATCTGCTCAACACCTAAAGTGATGTATGGAGAGTTACCTAGGCCGCTATCTTGGATTGCGTCATTGTCGTACTTACCAAGAGAGATACCATCGAACTCTGTTAGTAGCGTTGTACCAGAGTCAAACGTGTGTCCAGCTTCTAGAGTAGACGTAGCGTTTGGTTGGAAATCAGAATGAAATTGAACGTTACCTGTAACGTAAGAAGAACCAGCAAAAGCACTAGAAGCGAAAGCAAGAGAAAGAGCACTTAGAGCGATAATTTTTTTCATAGTAAACTGCCTTAGTTTGATTTTTTCAGCGGCATATCTTCGGTATATCATTCACCTTCACCGCTTGAGTAATTGGTCGCCTCCCTGGCATGAAATCTATGTTGCTCGAATTAATTTGCGTTTCAAAATAAAAGGGGCAACAGAGTGTTCCCTCTCACTATCAAAAAAAGACAAGTTATTTAACACTTTAAAATTAATAACTTAAAGGCATAAAAATTGATAAAAAACTCAAGATTGAAAAGTATACAGATCGGGATCACATTATTTCACGAAGAAAAATTAGATTTAGATAGTTGAATCACATCTGATTTAGAGTTTTTTACAGGGGACTTATTTTTTGAAGAGAATAATGAGAAGCGCGTCACTTTTGGGATTAAAGTCACCTTATGTGCATTGTTGATGATATGAACAAAGGCGATTTCTATATGTTTCAGTTTTGGATAAACACCTAATTCGCAGTAAACAAAAAGAGCTCCCGTTTTATCTTGAATAAGATAAAGGTCAGGAGCTCTTCTACTAATAGTGCTTATCGATTATTTAACTGAGGTCACTCGACTTACTTTCTCACCACTTTCTGAAATAGAGCGGATGTAAGTCTCACCAGAAACTGATGGACGTTGTTGCTCATCGTACGTTAGCCAGTTTTCGCCATCAGCAGAGTATTGCAGCTCTACACCTGGGAATTGAATGTTCATCGCTAGCTTACCGTCAACAACCTTCGCACCTGGAACTGGTAGTCGGTAATCAATACCTGCTTTTTCTAGCTTAGCTAGTTCACGTTGACCAAGAATATTCGCAAAGCGATTAAAGTCGCTGTTCAACGCTTGCTTATTCACTAAGTTAGTTTCTTGAGAGTATTCAACACCAACCTTATAGTCGTTTTCCCACTCAGCTCGGTGCCATGCACGCTCTGCTGCTGCTAGTACACGAGGGAACACCATGTATTCATATTGCTCGTCAGTACGTACTGTTTCTGACCAAAGTTGAGCTGACAGACCGTAGAAAGGTTTCGCTTCAACCTCACCTTTACCTGAGAAACCATTACCATCACGGTCTAATGATGTTTCTGCGTTTTGTGGCATGTTTTCTGGTGCGAAGCCAAACATCTTACGAGTATCGGTTGCACGTGTTGCCCAGTAGTAACCGCGCTCAGCAGCATCAACTTCGTATGGCATATCCATGTATACGTAGTCTGGGTTAGAGACAATCACGTCATACCCTTTTGCTGACCAATCGTATACTGATGAAGTTCCGCCCCAGTAAAGAACGTCCCAGAAGTTCACGCGAGTGCTTTCGGTTGCAAATGCTTCTTCACCCTCGCTGTATTTCAGACCATCTTGCCATGCTTGGAAGTGTGGAATACCCTTCTCAGCAACAATCTTAGAAACCTGTTCTGCGAAGTGGCTTGGTAGATGACCGAAATCGCTTACAGTACCATCAGCGATCAATGACTGACATTGTGGTGATTGTTGGAACGGCTTATCTTGCTTAGACAAATCGATATTGCCTTTCCAAGCCACTTGATCTTCTGCATTAATATCTTGTAAGCCTACACCTAACTTGATGTTTTTCGCCTCATCGCCACCAAAGTGCCAAGTCGTTAGCGGAACGCCCGCTTCTTGGTGCATTGCCGCCACTTCAGAGATTACTTTATCGACGAAGTGAGTTGATGACTCCATACATGGGTTAATGAAGCTTTGCTTATCGTAGAACTGAACCGTGGTTACGTTCGATGTATCTTGTGGATCCATCAAGCGGTATTCGTTCGCTTCTGCTTCTTTGCCTTCCGCCATGAGACGAGTGTAACGCGCTTCCATTGATACCACAGCTGAACGAGCGTGTGCTGGCATATCAATTTCAGGGATAACTTCGATGCTGCGCGCTTTAGCGTAGCTTAAAATCTCGACGTAATCCGCTTTACTAAAGAAACCAGAGCCAAAGTTGTCTGTTGTAGGACCAGAACCTAGCTGAGGCAGTAAGCAGCTTTGTTCATCCAAATCAAAACAACGATTAGACCCTACATCCGTTAGCTCTGGTAAACCTGGAATTTCTAAACGCCAACCTTCATCATCCGTTAGGTGAAGGTGCAGTTTATTCATCTTGTATGCCGCCATTTGATCTAGCGTTGCTAAGATGGCATCTTTTGAGTGGAAGTTTCGAGCAACATCCACCATCACACCACGATAATCAAAGCGCGGCGCATCTTTAATTGACAGTTGTGGTAATGATTCAGCGTTCTGACTATCTATTAGGCCAAAAATAGACTGAACTGCGTAGAAAGCGCCGGTTTTATCAAATGCTTTAATCGCAATCCCCTCTTCCGAGATGCTTAGTTCATAAGCGCCAGATTTCGCTAAATCACCCGTAAACTGAGTAGGAACAACAGCGACACTTACAGGAAGGTCACCACTCACATCTACGTTTACCACATCTGCACGTTCTTCAATTGCAGCGAACTGATCAGCGTCGAATGCGTCTTTTGGTAAAGCAATACCACCAGCAATACTTACTGAACCTTCAGCCGCTTCTACCGACATTGGCGTTGGCAATAGCGTTGTTGATACATCTTGCGTTGCTAGATCAGCATTCTTTTCAAAACGCGTCACCGCTGTCGCCATTACGTTATTATCATCAGGCGTACGCTTAAGGTTATTACCCTCAAGACCAGTTACGAACGATGCAACATCTTCTGTATTCAATGATGCAATCATCTTAGGTTCTGCGTTTGGCCCCGTCACGAATGCACCTGGCATAAAGTCAGTTTCAAACAGTTGCCAGTATTCACTCGTTAACGGAAGAACCACTTCTTCACCAGCCGCAAAGCCGTCAAATTTTTCAGTAGGTTCTAGCTTGTGAAGGTCACCAGTAACGCGAGTGATCTTAAATTGCTCATTATCAACATCTAAAATAAGACGAATACTGTGGAAGTAGATGCTCCAATCTTTAGAGTCAATCGCTTCACCGTCATTGGTTAGCGTCATGTTCACTTTATTACATGACGCCCATTCAGCACCTAGATCCTGACAAGCCAAGCCTTCATTCGCACCATGATTAGTTAGAATTTCGTACTGAACATCAAGATTGTCAGCCAGTGCATTCACTACTTTTTGTTCTGGTGCTTGCGTTACTGCACAACCTGTTAGGCCAGCCAATACCGCTACAGATAGTAAGTTTCTCTTCAACATCGTATTCACCCATAAATTAAAAATTGAGTAAGAAGCAAAATGGAGCGCTTCGAAAGTTAGATAAACTATATGGGCTTATTTTTTACCGTGAATTAAATCGAGCTAATAAAGTGATCGGCTTCAAATCTCAAAAATATTGATAAATTTAATTTAAATAAAATCATCAAGTTACAAGCAACGGCACTTCCGTCATTTTAATTTTGACGTAAAATTTGAGAAATGAATCACAATCTTTTTTACCGATTTCATAAAATCGTGTCATTGGTAGTCAGAAAGGATTTAGAGTTTCAGCGTATTGTTATACTTTTCTTACAAACAACGTGACATTGTTCTCAAAAAAAAACCGTTAAAAAACTCCGTCAAAATCATTTTTAACGAGTTACGTCTTCCTCTAGGAGCTCTCTTTGCGCACATTCTTACACTTAACGTTACTCGCTCTTACCTTTACGACTAAGCACGCTTTAGCAGAACCTCTGTATTGGCAAGCCAAAAAAGATGACCTGACCTTAACAATTTTAGGTTCTGTACACGTTGGGGATGAAAGCATGTATCCACTTCCCACGCAGATTACCGACACATTAAAAGAGAGCGATGGCCTAATCATCGAAACGGATATCAGGAAATCCGAAGGTGTCGTATACCCGACTACAACAGTGACCACGGCTGATGTGCTCAGCGCAGAACAAAAGCAGTTACTAACAAGCATTTCAAAATCTTTGGGGATGCCGACTCAGCAACTATTGAGCTCTCCACCTTGGGCGACATCTTTATCGATACAAATGCAGCAATTAAAGAATCTCGGCTATGGCTCGGCGGGCGGTGTAGACGCAACATTAGCCTATAAGGCAACCATACAAGACGTTCCGGTGATCAGCTTAGAGCCTCTACAATTTCAAATTGACCTAATCGCAGGACAAAAAGATTCGGGTAAAGAGTGGTTGTTGACTAGCCTTGAAGAATTTGACCAAACGGACCGTGTCGTGCATTGCCTCATTGAAAGCTGGAAAGCGGGCGATGAGTCCAAACTTGAGGATTTTGCGGAATTGTCTGAAATGCCAACCGAGCTTGAGAAAGCATTCCTAACAGATCGCAACGTAGACTGGGCAAATAAACTATCATCCAATGACTGGAAACTCGATACGAAAGGACACTACTTGTTAGTCGTCGGCACCTTACACCTAATTGGCGAAGGTAATCTTTTGCAGTTGTTAGAAGATAAAGGGTTCAGTGTGACGCAACAATCAAAGAGCCAAAAAGCACAGTGTCAGTTTGAAGATCACTAGTTAATTTTGATGCCATGACTTTTTCATTATAAAAGCGTTTCCTTAATAACAGACATTTTACATTTAGCAACGCTATAGTGGTGCTATCATCTTTCGCTCTTTTTATAAATGGTGTTGTTCTAATGAAACCAGTACTTTTCGCTTTTCCTCTAGCCTTTGCCGTCCTTATGCCTACAGTAGTGTCTGCCAAAGAAACTTGTACGGTAGAACAATTTCAAGCTATCGACATTCAGCCAGATACAAAGGGGGGTGTGATAGATAAAGAAAGTGGGCAATTTCTCATAACAGAGAAGCCGCCAATGCGATGTGCGACGATAACATTCACAACATCGACAACGAGAAACCGCATCGTCAGCCAAATGAATGGAAACTTTGAAGCAAGCTTCTACGATAATCAAACTGGGAACTCTAGTTCGGCTACGTTTAATGAAGATGAAGTGAAGGCGGGTTACATTCGAATTGGTCCCAATAATCCAGCAGAAGCTTATGTTTGTTTTGTTACTTCAGAGACACCGATCAAAGACATTACTTGTGACGTCAAATAAATCAGCTGAGTAACAGATAAAAAACAGGGCTACGGGTAAGATCCATTTTCCGCATAGCCCTATTTTGCTGCTTACTCGGTTATTTAAAGAATGTCAGTGCTCGCTTCCGAATAACGTGCAATGATTGGGTTTTGCATTGCATTAGGGTCACCAGGCGACCACATACCACGTTTCATTCCTTTAACGATTAAATGAATCACTGCCGCATCTATCGCAGACATTACGGCAATATTCACTGGTTCATTTTGGCTGTAGCCCATCTCAACTTCTAACAACTCTTTATAGTCAACAAAGCGAAATGCACCGAAGCCGATCTCATGAGAGGAAATGGTTTTAGTAGTAGTGACACTCAAAAGAACTTGCCCAGTTCGAACATCGACGGCTCTCAAATTCACCGTGACTTGATCCGTTCTGTACTGCCCAGAACCACCAATACCTAAATACTTAGCGCCTGCCCCTCCGGTAACAATATTTGAGTCATAAGCCACAATCCCGCCTTCGATAACAATGTTAGCGGAACTCAAAGATGACAAATCCGCACCATGATTATTCACGACTTTGTCTTTTTTCTGAGCCGCACGAATGATCTTACGTTCCGTCAACAAGTTCTGTAGCCCTTCACGTTCTAGAGGGACAAACCATTGTGAATCAATCAATGCTGTCGTGAGCAGTGATGTACCGCCCTGTGGTACAGCTGTTGAGAAGTTACTGTTTGGTTGAGGTTTGTATTGCCCCGTTTGGTCTCTAAAATCATAGACTGAGACCAATATTTTACCGCGAGGCTGAGGTAGTGAGCTGAGATCGGTGTAAGTCGATCCTCTCGGCATCAGCTTAGGTGTTTCAGAAGTCTCTGGAATTTGCATAGAGTAAGTGCATCCTCCTAACACGAAGGTTAGAAAGACGATAATAATCGATTTCATAACACAACCCTTGTGATTAGAGGTCTGGATTTAATCCCGATACGCTGATTTCAGTTGACTCACCAGTCGCTTTGTCGACGATTTGAACCAATAACGTCCCTGAGTCATCAACGATGTTGAGAAAGAAGTCTTCCGTTTCTAGTTGCCCAGTATTGCCATTACCCACGTCAGCAAGCAATTGGCTAATCAGGCGAGACTCTAAGCTGGAGGCTAAACGATCTAATGCTGATTCTTGTTCATCAAAAATATCCCTAGCACTTGGATCTTCGTAATCATTGATAGCGTTAGCGTGATTAAATAGGTGAGAACTGTTTAAAGCGTTTCCACCGAAACTGGGGTTTACGGGCGTATAAACTAATTCGCTCGCGTAAATCGAAGGGGAAGCTAACAACGCAATAAGCGCTGCCTTTCTGAAAAGTATCGACATCCTTGGCTCCTTAAAATTCATCATGGTCTAGGTCGTAAGTATCCTGAAAGAGCCTTTCCGCTTGCCATCTAATGATGTAATTCCCTACAACTCGTGTTGCATCAGCGGCTCGTTCTTTTGCTTGTCTACGACCGGGGGACAACGCTGTACTGAAGATCGGTTTTCTAGAGTGTTGAACCTCTATGATGGGCTTTGTTGCTTAATTCAGAGCGAAGACATGCCTGTCCCATGTGCTTGACTCTTAAACAATATACTGAGTTTCAGGCATACCTAACCCCGTAAGCTTATTCAGCGCTTTGATCATAGCGTAAGTCTCGCCAACTTGAGCGTTGTAGTTTCTCAGGCTTAATTTCCCACCTAGCAACTGTTTCACTCGATACATTGCTGTCTCTGATAGCGACCGCTTGTGATAGCCATACCGCTTTTTCCACTTATTGTTGGAGCCATAAAGCTTCTGACAACCAACTGCTAAATTGCGAGGGTGTCATTGCTCCCAGAAGGCAGCCCCTTCGCGTGGCGGGATTAGCGGAACCGCTCGCTTTATACGTATTGCATCATGGCAATGTCTTGTGTCATAAGCACCATCACCTGATACCTCAATGATTTTACGACGTGTCTGCTTAAGTAGGTTGGGAAGCACTTCGCCATCGGTAACGTTAGATAAACTCAGCTCTGCTGCGACTATTTCGTGACTGCTAGTATCAACGGCTAAATGTAGCTTACGCCAGACTCTGCGCTTCCCATCAGTACCATGCTTTTTGACCTTCCATTCACCTTCGCCATAAACCTTGAGGCCAGTGGCATCAATTGCCAGATGTTGTATTGCTCCTCTGGTTTTGGGTTTAAATGAAACCTCAGCTTCCTTAGCTCGGCGGCTTATACAGGTGTAGTGTGGGCAAACAAGTGGGATGTTAGCCAGCTTAAATACGGAGTCTAGAAATCCTTGCAGCGCTCTCAATGGCATAGAGAACACGCGTTTCACCATCAATGCAGTAGTAATGGCTAAGTCGCTGAACCGGCGAGGTCTACCACGCTTGCCTTGTTTGTTTTGCTTCCACTCGGCTATCGCTTCCTCATCAATCCAAAAGGTCAGACAACCACGATTGGTTAAGGCTTGATTGTACTGCTTCCAGTTAGTTGTTTTGTAACGAGGTTTAGGCATGAGGCTACGACGATTAAAAGGTGTAGCTGATCAGATCGTAGCTTCTTGATTTGGTTCCATCGATTTACGCAACAAAGCCCCGAAAAATATCAAGAGCTTAGAGATGATATCGAGAGTGATGTTCATGAAGTATTACTCAATACGCCCAGCGACTTCCCTCACTCTGAAATGCTCAAATGGCAGTATCTCGTTGGTATTTTTTATGCCTCTGACACGCTTGATAAGCTAGTGACAGGATTTACCTGTATCTTACAGGGTGAAATGTGGATGAGCAGGAAGCTCATTTACCAATGCATTAGCTTCTATAGAGAGAGGCAGTGCGCGAAAACCAGCCCTTATTACCTCAAGCTCACTAAACGCGAACAGCAAATCATCAAACTACTCGGTGATGGTGCATCTAACACGCAAATTGCGGACACGCTTTATGTAAGTGAGAATACCGTTAAGGCGCACCTTCACAATACATTCAAAAAGATTAAGGTGAAGAATCGCTTACAAGCTTTAATCTGGGTGAAGAATAATGTGGCTACTAATGAGTTCGTTCAATAGACCTAACTCTCTGCTCTAAACCATAAACAGCCAAAGCAGCTAGAATGCAAAAAGCCCAAATACAAAAAAAGCCGTAGCCCCTCCTATTGCAAAGAGTGCTACGGCTTTCTTTAATATGGTCGGTAAAGAGCTTATTTCGAGTATCAGACGAACCCCACTTAGGTTCTAATCCTATTTTCTACGCTCCTAAACGACGAAAGCCTGCTCATTGAGCTAACACCTATCATTTAAGATGTTTAGAACGCACAATGTAGCGAGTTTTGCTAAAACGAACGGTCCTATCTTTGGGCCGTTTTTGTTTTTCGGGCAAGATATAACGTTTCACTCGTTCTCTCATAGCACGCAACTTTTGGGGAATCGAACCTGGTGAGGCGATAGCACACCACATTAGTTCATCTTGAATATCGCGAAGAGCCATCGTGAAGCTTATCCTAAGTGGCGAGACTTCTGCCTCTTTTGCTATCCGGCTAATCTCCAGACGAACCAAGTTATACGCGATAAGGATACCCCATATTTCTTGCTCTACGCCCTCTACAGATTGACTTCGGAGCAGGATTTCATCTTCAAGCATGTCATGCTTAATCTCGCCATAGCTATTCTCGATCTCCCACCTTTCGAAGTACACATCTAATAATGATTTTAAACTGTATTTTCTATCTGTTAGAGATGTCAGCAACCCTTGTATATGATTTGGTTGTCGTTCACCATCATCGGGATATAGAGCCAGCCTAGCTTGCCACGTTTCCGGAAGACTCGGGTCCTGTTTTCTAGCCTGGGGGGAGACTTTCATTTCTACAATAAGATCATGTCCATCATCATCGAGTTGCTCGATGATTTCATATTTCACATTCGACTTTATTGGGGTCATCCAGTGGCTTGTCCCATGCTCTTGTTGCCAGTTAAGCATAAGTTCTGCGCTCAAATAGCAACGGTCAAAAATGGTCAATGAATTCGGAACTGATGATGAAATTAAATCTTTTGCATAACTGATTTCACCTTTAGAGCTTTCCCCAAAAGCCACATCATGAATAAGGCGGCTGCGTAGTGATGTGAGTGCGCACATTCGAACTATTGGGTACTCAGTATGCCTATCTTTACGGTAGTAAACATATTGATAATGCTCGACTAAGCTTGGATTATCATGAGTTCTAAACTGTGTGCCATCAATTGAAAATAGACTCAAACCATTCCATGTATCAGCGGCATCCTCCAACTGTGTCCAGTGTTTTGCAGTGATTGAGAATAATGACTGTAAAGGTTTAGCGGTGAGGCGCTTTCTCGCCTGGGGAATTGCACTAGGTGCAATAGACTCACCCAATGAATTAGACAATTTGAGGTCGAGTTTATCGAGTACATCGGTGATCGGTCTATCTCGATATAGACCAATACCAACGACTAGCCATACAACGAGTTCAGCGGGTAGCTTTCTACGGCGCATACTCGCTTTATTCGTTTCAGATAAAGCTTGGTTTATCCAATCTAGCGGCAGGTCTTTTTGGAACAAAGAAAGAGATTCTGGATTAGCAAAATCGTCAACATCAATTAACCAGTGTGACAACATAAAAAATACCCTTAAACAAAAGTGCTTAAGGGTATTGTCAACCATCTATGGGATCGTTCAACTGATCGAAAAAATGCTTAAATGATCAGTGTTAGCTCATTGAGCAGGCTTTCTATAAGTGGTCGGTGAAGAGGAATTGGATTGGACTGGCATTCAAGCCCCCTACCCACTAGTTCCGAAACAGAACATTCAAATGCAAAAAAGCCGTAGCATCTCTGCTACGGCTTTCTTTAATGTGGTCGGTGAAGAGGGATTCGAACCCCCGACCCTCTGGTCCCAAACCAGATGCGCTACCAAGCTGCGCTATTCACCGAGATATCTAACTGGCTCATTGCCTGTCGATGGAGCGTATAATACGGATTCTGAGTTTATCCGCAAGGGCTTTTTATCATATTTATTGCGATCTTGAATCGTTCGAGCAAAAGACATACAACAACAAGCTCAATGTGACGAAAAACACACAGTTACCAACAAGTATTTAACTTATGCAACAGGATTGATCCAGATCAGTAAATTGATAATGTCACTTAATACACTAACCCATGTCATATAACTTTGAGGTATACACATGGACTTTTGGCTAGATCTCCTATTTGGTAATGCGGTGGGACTATCTTCAATGATAGTAATCTTCGGGGCTCTGGGTCTCATGATGTTTTATGGAGGCTTCTTCATCTACAAAGTTATGACTGACAAATCTCCTCACTAGAGTCGCTCAGCCTAAAGCTTCATTACTATAGGTAAATTTGAAAACGCTTTGCACCGGAGCTGACTTCTCTTGTCTCCTCCGGTTTTTTCATTTTTAAACCCTACCCCAACTTAGGTATACTTACTCTATTCTTACCAACTTGAGATGCACACTATGTCTCATGATGACGATTTAGAGCTATTCCAACAAATGATGGGCGATGTTAAACGTATCGACCATGACACCGCAGAACACCAGAAAGTACATCGCGTTACAGAGTCTCAGCTTGCTAAGCGTGAAGCCGCTATGTGGCTCTCTGATGATGAGAAAGATTACCTATCACTCGATTACTCTCCGATGGTTAAGCCAGACGACGTTATTGCTTATAAGAAGGATGGTGTTCAGGAAGGCGTATACAAAAAACTGCGCCTAGGTAAGTACCCCATTCAGGCCAAACTCGATCTCCATAGAAAGACGCTGAAAGACGCTCGCAACGAAGTGCTGTCATTTTTACGCCAATGCTTAAGAATGGATGTTCGCACTGTCATTATCGTTCATGGGAAAGGAGAACGCTCAAATCCACCAGCGATGATGAAAAGCTACGTGACTAACTGGCTGACTCAGATCAACGATGTGCAATGTGTACACTCAGCACAGCAATTTCACGGTGGTACCGGTGCTGTTTATGTCATGCTTAGAAAAAGCAATGAGAAGAAACTAGAAAATAGAGAGCGTCATCAAAAGCGCACTAGCTGATCATCGAAATTCTGGAGCGGGCTTTCACCCCAAGATCGATATTTAGTGCCTAGACTCAAACCAAGTGCTAAAATTGTTGTCAGTTAACGAATTCAAACGTAAAGCAACTGCTCTGTAGTTGCTTTTTTGTCTCCCTATATTTCCGTTGTGAAACGCTAAGAGAATATCATGTCACAAGAATCCCAAGCTAAACGCCTTAACAAATACATCAGTGAAACTGGTTTTTGCTCACGCCGCGAAGCCGACAAACTGATTGATGCAGGTCGAGTTACTATTAACGGCAAGATCCCAGAAATGGGCACCAAAGTAATGCCAGGTGATGATGTTGAGATCGACAACAAACCGGTTCGCTCGAAAGAGAAACCTATCTACATCGCTTTAAATAAACCGACAGGTATTACCTGCACCACTGAACGTGATATTCCTGGAAACATCGTCGATTTCATCGGTCACCATAAGCGCATCTTCCCGATTGGCCGCTTGGATAAGCCATCTGATGGTTTGATCTTCCTGACAAACGACGGTGACATCGTAAACAAGATTCTTCGTGCTGGTAACAACCACGAGAAAGAGTATGTGGTTCGTGTCGATAAACCAATCACAGGTGAATTCTTACAGAAAATGGCAGCGGGTGTGCCGATTCTGGATACGGTAACGTTGCCATGTAAAGTAGAGAAAGAGACTAAGTTCTCATTCCGAATCACATTAACGCAAGGTCTGAACCGCCAGATTCGTCGCATGTGTGAAGCACTTGGCTATGAAGTTTTCAAACTACGTCGTGTTCGTATCATGAACATCTCTTTGGACGGTATCCCTAATGGCAAGTGGCGTTACTTGAGCGAGGAAGAGATCGCAGAAATTCTAGCTATGTGTGAAGGTTCTGTAAGTACAGAAGACGCATCTAAAATTAACGCAAAGGGTCAGCGTATCCGCAAGGCGACAGACGCTAAGCTATTTGATAGCCGTGAAGAGAACCAAGCTTCCACTGCTCGACGTAATCAAAAAGAGAATCGTACTCGTACTTACCGTGGTAATAACGCGGATGAATTCCGTCATGCGCCGAATTCAAAGCGTGGTCGTAATTCATCGAATGGTGAAAACAGAGGCCAGAGTAAAGGCAACACAGAAAATTGGAAATCGAATTCTCGCTCTGAGCGCTCTAACTCAGACAACAAGAGTTCAGATCGTAATCGAGGTGGCAAGCCGACTAATCGCCACCAAGAGTCAAACCGACCAAATAAACCAGCAGCAAAACGTGTTGGTGGTACTCTAGGTCTGAAAAAGTAGAGTAACTCCGTATACAAAAACGCCCACGACTAAGTGGGCGTTTTTATTTGTTATTTCATACATCATACCTCGTGACGACTAGCCATCAGCTTGCAAGCACAAATCAGTAAACTGAGCTCGAGTCAGTTGAGCTAAATCTTTAGGGGCGAGTTCAATTTCCAACCCTCGCTTGCCTGCACTTACGCAGATCGTTTCAAACTCCGTCGCACTGGAATGAACAAAAGTCGGCAGCGCTTTCTTCTGACCAAGCGGGCTAATCCCCCCCACTACATAACCTGTGGTTTTCTGAGCAATATCTGGGTTAGCCATCTCTGCTTTTTTACCTTTTGCCGCTTTAGCCGCAAGTTTCAAATTTAATTTCTGGTCGACAGGAATCACCGCAACAGCCAAGTCTTTCGCCACACCATTTAGGCAGAATAGAAGCGTTTTGAATACACGTTTAGGATCCTGCCCAAGTGCTTCAACAGCTTCTAACCCATAGTTAGTATTGTTGGCATCGTGGTGATACTGATGCACCGTATGAGCGATTTTCTTTTTCTTGGCAATATTGATTGCAGGGGTCATAACAAATCCAAACGATAGATAAACAAAAAGCGACGCCGGAGCGTCGCTTTAGTTAAATTTATCATGGCGCTAGAGTCAATCGCATTTAGCGCTCAATGATCCATTTACTTGTAAACAATTTGACCAGAAGGAGCGTACTTGTTCACGTCAACTGGGCTATTCGCTTCTAGGTACTCTTTCAGTACTTCAGCGTCAACAAAACCAGTGTTTACGTAACCAGGGTGGTCAGACAGTTTAGGGTAGCCGTCACCACCAGCAGCGTTAAAGCTTGGTACAGTGAAGCGGTACGTTTCTTCTAAGTTAAGTGGCTTACCACCGATAACAACGTCAGACACTTCACCGTTCGCTACTGTCATTGAGATACCAGCGAATTGTGCGTAAGCACCTGAATCGATTGGTTTAGTCGCTACTACGTTTAGGTAATCTAGAACTTCTTTACCCGTCATGTCTGTGTAAGTCAGGATGTTTGCAAAAGGTTGTACTGTTAGTACATCTTTGTATGTTACTTCACCCGCTTCAATTGAATCACGAACACCACCAGAGTTCATCACTGCGAAATCTGCTTTTGCACGCTCCATGTGAGAAGTTGCAATCAGACGACCTAGGTTAGTCTGTTGGAAACGAACCACGTTACGGTCACCTTCAAGCTTGCCATTTGTTTCAGCAATCTTAACTTCAAGCTGTGCTTGGCCTTGCTCTTGGAATGGACGTAGGAACTCTAGTAGTTCTGGATCTTGCGCAATCTCGTCTTGGATAAGTACGCGTTGCTTCTTACCGTCGATCTTAACCTTTTTCTTCAGGTTAACTGGGATTAGGTCGTAGCTCACCATTTCTAGTTCGCCATTGCGGAATTCATAATCAGCACGGCCTACGTATTTGCCCCATTCGTGAGCTTGAACGATGTAAGTACCGTTTTGAAGGTCAGGTTTACACTCATCACCCGGCTTGAAGTTTTTCTTCGCAACGTTAGGGCCTTCCATACATACAGGCTCTTGAGAGTGACCACCAACGATCATGTCTAGGTCACCTTCGTCTAGGTAACGCGCTAGTGCAACATCACCTGGTGCGTTAACGCCACGCTGACCATTTTCGTAGTGACCCATGTGAGTCACAGCAAAGATAAGATCTGGTTTTTCTGTTTCTTTAAGTTCAGCGATCAGTTTCTTCGCTTCTTCTTTAGGGTCACGGAAATCGATACCTGCGATGAACTCAGGGTTACCAATCTTTTGGGTATCTTCAGTTGTTAAACCAATAACCGCGATTTTAATACCTTGCTTTTCAAACATCTCATAAGCTTGGAACTTACGTTCGCCAGTCGCTTTATCGTAGATGTTTGCAGATAGCATTGGGAAGTTAGCCCAATCGATTTGCTTTTGTAGTACGTCTAGTGAGTTATCAAACTCATGGTTACCAAGTGCCATTGCATCGTAACCAATCTTGTTCATACCTTTGAAATCAGGTTCTGCATCCTGAAGATCTGACTCTGGTACACCTGTGTTGATGTCACCACCAGATAGAAGCAACACGCTACCGCCTTCTGCTTCAACTTCTGCACGAAGTTGATCAATCAGCGTTTTACGCGCAGACATGCCGTATTCGCCGTATTTGTTCTGCCAGAAACGACCATGGTTGTCGTTAGTGTGAAGAATCGTTAGCTTATAAGTTTCGTCTTGGTTCCAATCATGAACAGATTGAGACGCACAACCAGCTAAAGTCGCTAGAATTGCAGCACTTAGTGCTGTCTTTAGAATAAGGCGTTGCTTCATTGTCATACCTTTGAACTTTTTAGGGGAATCCACTGCTTCTGCCACTCTCCTTAAGCCCATGTCCACTTTAGAAACATGGTTAGAGAATGGTAAAACTTGAAGTAGTTTAAATTAAGACGGTAAACCTAACAGAGTGATTTCATATTTATGTAGGATAGATCACCATAATCCCCTATCGAGTGTGTAACAAAGCGACAAAGTTGCAGTTGAGCTAATAAGTGATCACAGGCAAACGTTTTCATCATTTTTTAGATTATTTGTGATTTACTCAGTTCGAAAGCGCTACAAAGTGACCTTCATTAAATTTATTCGATTTATCAGAGCCCTGAAAGATACGTTATAACATCACAAATTCATACTAACGCTAGCTTAAGGAGCTCAAGGTAGTCGCCATTCCCTTAGCTATAGGTACAAAAAAGCCGGCAATTACGCCGGCTTGGAATTCTATACTGTTCGACTATTTAATATCGATGTGGTCAAAACCTTTGATAAGGTCATCAAGTGCTTTCATCTGCTTCAAGAACGGTTCTAGCTTGTCTAGAGGCAGTGCAGAGGGGCCATCACAGCGCGCTTGATCTGGGTTCGGGTGAGCTTCAATGAACAGACCAGCAATACCGGTCGCTAAGCCCGCTTTTGCAAGTTCAACCGTTTGCTCACGACGACCACCAGATGCAGCACCTGAAGGGTCACGCATCTGTAGAGAGTGCGTCACGTCAAAGATGATCGGGCTACCGTTTGAAGACTTCTTCATTACGCCAAAACCAAGCATATCTACAACTAGGTTATCATAACCCATGCAAGAGCCACGCTCACAAAGGATAATCTTGTCGTTGCCACATTCTGCGAATTTATCAACGATGTTACCAACTTGGTTCGGGCTCATGAACTGAGGCTTCTTCACATTGATAACTGCGCCAGTCTTAGCCATCGCTTCAACAAGGTCCGTTTGACGAGCTAAGAATGCTGGAAGTTGAATAACATCAACCACATCAGCAACCGGCTGAGCTTGTGCTTCAGTGTGAACATCAGTGATGATTTTAACGCCGAATGTGTCTTTCAATTCTTGGAAGATCTTTAGACCTTCTTCCATACCAGGGCCACGGTATGAGTGAACTGAGCTACGGTTTGCCTTATCGAAAGACGCCTTAAATACATAAGGAATACCCAGCTTTTCAGTTACTTTCACGTAGTGCTCACAGATCTGCATTGCTAGATCGCGAGATTCAAGAACGTTCATGCCTGCAAATAGCGTGAATGGCTTGTCGTTAGCAATTGGCATATCGCCAATATGAACTGTTTTCTGTTCCATCATATTCTCTCTAAATAATTATTAATTAGTGAACAACCACGGTCTTTTCATTCATGACGTTCACTTGAGATTTCAGTAACTCAGATGCAGGGTCATCTGGGCATTGGTCGATAAAATATTGGTAATCCGTCGCTGCCACTTGGTGACAATCCAACTGCTGATAGATAAAGCCACGGTCGCGGATTTCATACGGGTCGTCAGGTACAAACGTTAATGCAAGGTCTGTACATTTCAATGCTAGCGTATAGCGCTCTTCTCTCAGTAGCGCACTCTTTAATAGCGCTAACCACTTGCCAATGATTGTTGGATGGTCAGCCACTTCTAAATGCTCAGATTTAAGCTCAGCTAATGGACCATCATGGCCAATCAGCCACGCTCGTAGCGTCTGCTCACCAACGTACTCTCCATTGTAAGGATTGATATACACTGCTGCTTGGCCATACCAAGTCACTTTAAGAAGAAACTGAGTCGGGAAAGAGACACCCTCTACAGGAAAGCCTAGCTTGCGACCTAGAAAAAGAAAGATCGCGCCAAGACTAACAGGAATGCCTTTCTTACGCTCTAGCACTTTATCGATGAAAGCGTTCTCTGAAGAGAAATAAGCGTCTTTATCACCCGCAAAGCCCCATTCATCGAAGAATAGTCGAATAAAGGATTCAAACTTCTGTTGCTCATCGGTTTCATGAACCAAAGCAAACTCAGCTTCTTTAAACAGTCTTGCTAGCTCTTGCTCAGCCCAATTGTCTTGAGTATCTGGGTTAATCGCTTTATTTAAGATCAATGCACCTTCAGCTAATTCTAGCTGGTCAAAGTCTTCGTCAAAAAATTCGTACATAGGTAGTTAACCGAAATAAGGAGATCATTAACCGAAAAATGTTGGCGTCTTCGTCATCGCAATTTTGCCAGCCATCGCTAACCAGCCAAGCGCACCGAAGAAAGAGAATACTCTCAATAGTTTATTCTTACCCAGTTTAAGCGCAAAGAAACCCAATGCGATGTATGCCATTACACACGTTAGCTTTTCTGTTAGCCATGGTGCAGCTGGGGTAAATGGAATAAAGCCAGTGATAAAAATCAAGCCAATACCCGATAGCAATAGCAACGAGTCGTTGATATGCGGGAAACGCTGCAAGAAAGGGTGCTTAAGCTTTGGTGAGTTCGCCATCATAAGAACGAAACGAATTGAAAGAAGTGACACGCTTATCGCAATCGTTAGTAGGTGAAAATGTTTTAAACCTTCGTACATGGTATTCCTTTATATTTTTATATGTGCTTTCGTTAACACGAGCGACATTGGACCCGTTGGTGCTCTGTATTTCTGCGTTAAATGCACTACTGAGTCAAATGTAATTTCGCGTTAAAGGTATCAATTTCGTAAGTTCGCCTTCTAGGATTACATGAGTGGCTAGCAACTACTAGCCCTAAGCAAACAACAACGAACTATGAGCAATAACGACCTAATGTCACTCGGTCATTACCGCCGTAATCTTTCTCTGTAACCACATCGAGATAACCTAGCGCTTGCATTATCTCACGTACAGCCAAGCCTTGGTCGTAACCGTGTTCAAATGCCAACCAACCCTCATTTTCTAAAAAGCCACGTGCGTTTTCAGAAATGTAGCGAATATCAGCAAGCCCTTTATCTTCAGCAACAAGCGCAGTAATCGGCTCAAAACGCACATCGCCCTGAGATAGATGAGGATCATCTTTCTCTATGTAAGGTGGGTTAGAGACAATCAGGGAGAACTTAACCTCATCGCCATCAGAAGCCAGACCGCTAAGCGGATCAAACCAACTGCCATGCAAGAACGTAGCATTGGTGATGTTTAAGCGTTTCGCATTCTCTGTTGCAAGCGCTTGAGCTTCAGGACGAAGATCAATGCCTATCACTGGCCGATTTGGCATCTCAGACGCCAGCGCCAATGCAATAGCACCAGTACCTGTCCCTAAATCCAGAATAGCACCTTGTTTGCCATAAGTTTTATCCAACGCAACTTCAACCAAACGCTCAGTATCCGGGCGAGGAATTAAAGTAGATGGCGAAACTTTTAACGGCAGCGACCAAAACTCACGTTCACCGACAATGTAAGCCACAGGCTCACCAGTTAAGCGACGTTTTAAAAGGGCTTGAAATTCAGATTCTTGTTCTGAGGTAAGGTGCTTCTCAGGCCAAGTTAACAGGTAAGATCTTGGTTTATCTAAAGCGTGACAAAGCAGTACCGCAGCATCAATTGAGGGTGACGTATTGTCACCCTCTTGAAGCGCTACGATTGCTGCTTTTAATGCACTTTCAACCGTATAGGCAGATTGCATAGGGTTTAGTTGTTCTCAGCTAGCGCAGCAAGTTGGTCTGCTTGGTGCTCTTGTAGAACCGGATCAATCAGACTTTGCATGTCACCTTCTAACACTTCGTTCAGACGGTAAAGTGTTAGGTTGATACGGTGATCAGAAACACGACCTTGCGGGTAGTTGTAAGTACGGATACGGTCACTACGGTCACCCGAGCCTAGTAGGTTACGACGCGTGTCAGATACTTCAGCAGCACGACGCTCTTCTTCAGCTTGTACAATACGCGCAGCAAGAACAGCCATCGCCTTCGCTTTGTTTTTATGTTGAGAACGCTCGTCCTGACACTCTACTACTGTACCTGTTGGCAAGTGAGTAATACGGATAGCTGAATCCGTGGTGTTAACGTGCTGACCACCCGCGCCAGATGCACGGAAGGTATCGATTTTCAGGTCTGCAGCCTTAATTTCTGGAAGATCCGCTTCTGGGATTTCTGGCATAACAGCAACAGTACATGCAGAAGTATGAACACGGCCTTGAGATTCAGTCTCTGGTACACGTTGAACACGGTGACCGCCTGATTCAAACTTCATTACTCCGTAAACACCTTCACCGCTTACTTTAGCGATCATCTCTTTGTAGCCGCCTTGCTCTGAGTCATTGCTGCTCATTACTTCAACGCGCCAGCCTTTCTTCTCTGCAAACTTAGAGTACATACGGAAAAGGTTACCCGCGAAGATACCCGCTTCATCACCACCGGCACCGGCACGGATCTCTAGGAAACAGTTACGCTCATCGTTTGGATCTTTAGGTAGAAGAAGAATCTGAAGTTCATCAGTTAGACGCTCAATCGCTTCTTTCGCTTCTTTAATTTCTTCCTGCGCCATTTCGCGCATCTCTTCGTCGTCTTCCTGCGCCATATCTTCGGCAGCTTCTAGATCGTCTTGAGCTTGCTGGTAAGCTTGGAAGCACTTAGTCACTTCTTCTAACTGAGAGTACTCTTTAGATAGTGCACGGAATTTGTTTTGATCACCGATCACATCTGGATCGCCAAGCAGGTGTTGAACTTCTTCGTAGCGTTCAACAAGTGTTTCAAGCTTTACTAGAATCGAGGCTTTCATAATGTCTTATCTTGTTGGAGGTCTAATATTATTGAGGGTCTTCTAGGCCCAAACTCTGTCTAATGACCGTTAATTTCGCAGGTTCTCCTTGCTCAGCAGCACTTTGTAGTGCGCGGGTTGGAGCATGGATCAATTTGTTTGTGAGCTTATTGCTAAGCTCAAGTAAAACTTTCTCAGGGTCACCGCCAGCGGCAAGTGATTGTAAACTTTTACTCAATAATTCTTCGCGGATTTCATTCGCTGACTTTCGGTACTCACGAATACTGTCGACCGCTTGTAGTGATCGCATCCAACTCATGAACGCGGCACTTTCTTCACTGACGATCGCTTCAGCTTGGATTGCTTCCACTTTACGTTGCTCGATGTTGCCATCAACAATCGACTGCAAATCATCAACCGAATACAAGTAAGCATCGTTCAGTTCGCCAACCTGTGATTCCACATCACGAGGCACTGCAATATCAACCAATAACATAGGTTGATGTTTTCTTGTTTTTAGAGCGGTCTCAACCATACCTTTACCAATAATTGGCAGCGGGCTTGCGGTTGAACTGATCACGATATCTGCTCTGTGCAGGTGATCCGGAATTTCATTTAAGCTGATCACTTCAGCACCAAACTCTTCGGCTAACCCTAAAGCACGCTCACGAGTTCGGTTAGCCACAATCATTTTAGTACAGCCATTTGCTGAAAGGTGCTTAGCCACAAGTTCAATCGTTTCCCCAGCACCAACCAACAACACGGTTGAATCAGCAATCGACTCAAAAATATGCTTGGCTAAAGTACAAGCTGCGTAAGCCACAGACACCGCACTTCCGCCGATTTCTGTTTCCGTTCGAACGCGCTTCGCCACAGAAAATGATTTCTGGAACAGCTTTTCCATTGAAGCATCGACAGACTTACTACCACGAGAGTCTGTATAAGCTTGCTTAACCTGACCTAAGATTTGCGGCTCACCCAAAACCAAAGAGTCCAAACCACAAGCAACGCGCATTAAATGTTTAATGGCAGCCTGCTCTTCATGGATATAAAGACTTGGCTTTAGCTCTTCCGGGCTCACTTGGTGGAAAACCGACAACCAATCGATAAGCTTGTTTTTTGCTCCGCTTTTAACGTCACAATACACTTCAGTTCGGTTACAGGTAGAAAGTATGACACTTCCATTTACGTGTGCATTTGCGTTAAGTTGCTTAAGTGCCTCAGACAATTTATCTGGACCAAAAGCGACTTTTTCTCGCAATTCAACCGACGCTGTATTGTGATTGATACCTACGGCAAGCAAAGACATGTATCAGAAGTTCTCGATCAGGGAATAGAAACAAGGGGCGAATTTTACTTGATGCATGGCTCTATTTAAAGAGCAAGCGGGATTTGTTTTCCTGACTTCGTGAATTCAATGCTATAGTTGAAGCGTTTTTTAGATGAATTTGAACAAGTTGTGAGCAAATATGGGCAAGCTTCGTAAAATCGCGTCTCTTATTTTTATTACCATAATCATGGTGGGTTGCTCGTCTATCCCGGAACAACCGACAAGTGTTGAATGGCAAGCACACCAAAGCCGCCTATTGCAGATAGAAAACTATCAAGCTTCCGGTAAGCTTGCGTACATATCTCCCGAGCAGCGCCAAAGCCTCAATTTTGTTTGGAAGCACTCTCCAAACCAAAGCCAATTAAGACTCACCACTTTCCTTGGTCAGACCGCATTAAACCTGACCATTGATCCATCTGGCGCCAAAGTCGTCACTTATGATGACCAAGTATTCACCCACGCGAGCGCCTCTATTTTGGTTGAACAGCTTACAGGCTTGAAAATCCCAGTTGATCACCTGCCACAATGGTTCCTTGGCATTCCAGACCAAGCGGATAGCTATCAACTAAATACAACGAACACCCTTGAGTCACTGACTAAGCAAGTCAGCAACCAACTATGGACTCTGAATTTTCCAAACTATCGCAACACAGAGTTACCGAATGCGCAGCAATCCGATGAAGACAAGGTCAAAGTAGAGACTATTCCGCTCCCTACTCGACTCTCTTTCAAGCAAGACCAAAACAAAATCAACATCGTAGTTTCGAAGTGGACACTGAAAAAATGATTACAACACCAACACACTGGCCTTCTCCAGCAAAGCTGAATCTATTTCTTTATATCACTGGCCGACGTGATAATGGTTACCACGAACTTCAAACACTATTTCAGTTCGTTGACTTTGGTGATGAACTGACGGTTACTGCAACCTCAGAAACAAGTTCGATAACCATCACGCCAGAAATACCTGGAGTAGCGCTTGAAGACAACCTAATTTGGAAAGCCGCGACTGCACTTCAGCAATACACCTCAACCTCTTTCGGTGCGGATATTGAGCTAAAGAAAGTGCTACCAATGGGTGGTGGTATTGGCGGAGGCTCTTCAAATGCTGCAACTGTGTTGATTGCACTTAATTACTTGTGGCAACTGAATCTTTCTGATGATCAACTTGCAGAGATCGGTCTGAAGCTTGGTGCAGATGTTCCAGTGTTTGTACGAGGCTATGCCGCCTTTGCTGAAGGCGTCGGTGAGCAGCTGTTGCCAGCTAATCCGGATGAAAAATGGTATCTCGTGGTTAAGCCACAAGTGAGCATAGCAACTGTGGACATATTTACACATCCAGAATTAACCAGAAATACGCCAAAGCGAGCGCTATCAACGCTTCTAGAGCAAGAATACGTAAACGATTGCGAAAAAATTGTTCGAATGCTGTACCCAGAGGTTGATAAGCAACTTTCATGGCTGCTACAATACGCGCCGTCGAGATTGACTGGCACAGGTTCGTGCGTTTTTGCTGAATTTAGCAGCAGAAAAGAAGCCGAATTGGTGCTAGAAAAACTACCTGACACCGTTTCCGCATTTGTAGCGAAAGGACGAAACATTTCTCCTTTGAAAGAAACGTTGGCTGAATACCACTCAGCTCACCCACAATCTATTTAAAACTGGACGCAACCCGAGGTTTCCACCGTGCCTGATATGAAGCTATTTGCTGGTAACGCAACACCTGAACTAGCCCAACGTATTGCTGATCGTCTATACATCTCTCTTGGCGATGCTACTGTAGACCGTTTTTCTGATGGCGAAGTCGCTGTTCAAATCAATGAAAACGTTCGTGGTAGCGATGTATTCCTGATTCAATCAACTTGTGCACCAACCAATGACAACCTAATGGAATTGGTGGTAATGATTGACGCAATGCGCCGCGCTTCTGCTGGCCGTATTACTGCTGTAATCCCTTACTTCGGTTATGCCCGTCAAGATCGTCGTGTACGTTCTGCACGTGTGCCAATTACTGCAAAAGTTGTTGCAGATTTCCTTTCTAACGTTGGCGTAGACCGCGTTCTTACTATCGACCTACACGCAGAGCAAATCCAAGGCTTCTTCGATGTACCAGTTGATAACATCTTCGGTACTCCAGTTCTTCTAGAAGACATGGCTAACCGTGGCCTAGAGAACCCAGTTGTGGTTTCTCCAGACCTTGGTGGTGTTGTACGTGCTCGTGCAACGGCTAAAGCGCTAGGTGACGTTGATATCGCTATCGTTGATAAGCGTCGTCCACGTGCTAACGTTTCTGAAGTAATGAACCTAATCGGTGATGTTGAAGGCCGCGACTGTGTTATCGTTGATGACATGATCGATACAGGTGGCACGCTATGTAAAGCAGCTGAAGCGCTTAAAGAGCGCGGTGCTAAGCGTGTATTCGCTTACGCAACTCACGCTGTTTTCTCTGGTACTGCTGCGAACAACATCAAGAACTCTGTTCTAGACCAAGTTATCGTAACGGATTCTATCTCTCTATCTCCAGAGATGGCTGCAACAGGTAAAGTAACAACACTTAGCCTTTCTCGCATGCTTGCTGAAGCGATTCGTCGTATCAGCAACGAAGAATCAATCTCAGCGATGTTCAACTAATCAAGGCTATTTAGCTTTATTTTAGAAACTCGTTAGAGAAAGACATTAAGCACTTCATTTGATGAAGTGCTTTTTTTATACCTGGTGACTGTTGTTTATCACAGCTCGGAATAATCATGGTGCCATCAGCTAGCTCGCACCTTTTTCATAAACTGTGATATCATACGGCGCTTTTTGAAATCCCAAGAGAGATCCATACCTTGAGCCAACAAATAAAACTTCTCGTTGGACTGGCTAATCCAGGTCCAGAATACGCCAAAACTCGCCACAATGCGGGTGCTTGGGTAGTTGAAGAATTAGCACGTGTACACAACGTAACACTGAAGAACGAACCAAAGTTCTTTGGCCTAACGGGTCGTATCATGGTTCATGGTGAAGATCTTCGTTTGCTGATCCCAACGACTTTTATGAACTTGTCAGGCAAAGCAGTTGCAGCTTTGGCAAAGTTCTACCAAATTAAACCAGAGGAGATCATGGTAGCTCATGATGAGTTAGACCTTCCTCCTGGCATTGGAAAGTTCAAAAAAGGTGGTGGCCATGGTGGACACAACGGTCTAAAAGACATCATCAGCAAACAGGGTAACAATAAAGAATTCTATCGTCTGAGATTAGGCATCGGCCATCCTGGACACAAAGATAAAGTTGCAGGTTATGTATTAGGCAAAGCTCCACAAAAAGAGCAAGAGTGTATCGAGGCCGTCGTTGACGAATCGGTTCGCAGCCTAGACATCTTATTAAAAGATGGCCTACCAAAAGCACAAAATCGCTTACATACGTTCAAAGCAGAATAAGGTTTATATCATGGGTTTTAAATGTGGCATCGTTGGTCTACCAAACGTTGGTAAGTCAACTCTGTTTAACGCACTGACTAAAGCAGGCATCGAAGCAGCAAACTTTCCATTTTGTACGATCGAACCAAACACAGGTATCGTTCCGGTTCCAGATCTACGCTTAGATGCATTAGCAAAAATTGTTAATCCACAAAAGATCCTTCCAACAACGATGGAATTCGTTGATATCGCTGGCCTAGTGGCTGGTGCATCTAAAGGTGAAGGTCTTGGTAACAAATTCCTAGCGAACATCCGTGAAACTGACGCGATCGGTCACGTTGTACGCTGCTTTGAAAACGAAAACATCGTTCACGTTTCTGGAAAAGTATCTCCAATCGAAGATATCGAAGTGATCAACCTTGAACTTGCACTGGCTGACTTAGACAGCTGTGAGCGTGCAATTCAACGTAACGCTAAGAAAGCAAAAGGCGGCGACAAAGACGCTAAATTCGAAATCACTGTACTAGAAAAGCTACTACCAGTTCTTACTGAAGGTGGTATGGCGCGTACTGTTGAACTAGCGAAAGAAGAAGCGGCAGCAATCGGCTACCTAAACTTCCTAACACTTAAGCCAACAATGTACATCGCAAACGTTGCTGAAGATGGTTTTGAAAACAACCCTTACCTAGATGCTGTTCGTGAATACGCTGCAAAAGAGAACAACGTTGTTGTTGCAGTATGTGCTGCTATCGAATCTGAGCTTTCTGAGCTTGACGATGAAGATCGTGAAGAGTTCCTAGCGGACATGGGTATCGAAGAACCAGGTCTAAACCGAGTGATCCGCTCTGGTTACGAACTACTGACTCTTCAAACTTACTTCACTGCGGGTGTTAAAGAAGTTCGCGCTTGGACAATTCCTGTAGGCGCAACAGCTCCACAAGCGGCTGGTAAGATCCACACTGACTTCGAAAAAGGCTTCATCCGAGCTGAAGTTGTTGGTTTTGATCACTTCATCGAATTTAACGGTGAGAGCGGTGCAAAAGACGCAGGTAAATGGCGTCTAGAAGGCAAAGAATACATCGTAAAAGATGGCGACGTTGTTCACTTCCGCTTCAACGTATAATTGCTGATTAAATATCGGTTAAAAGGCCAGTGAATTTCACTGGCCTTTTTGTTTTTACTCTTTAGCAAGAGCTCGACATCAGAAAGTTAACTTCCTATATATATCGCCTTTTTGACCTATTTTTTGCCGACAAATACGCCTCTTTGACTAAAAAGAAACCGAACAGATGTTTATTCGTGATTTATTCAAAAAAAAAGTTGACGGGTTTCACTCAACTACGCATAATGCGCCCCGTTCACAGCGAAGCGGCAACGCTTCAAAATGAGCAACAATTTGGAAATGGCTACTTAGCTCAGTTGGTTAGAGCACATCACTCATAATGATGGGGTCGCAGGTTCAAATCCCGCAGTAGCCACCATTTCCTAAGCACTCTATTCGTTATTAAACACTTGTTTTTAACCATACAGAGTTTTTAGGAAATAAAGCGGACGTGGCGGAATTGGTAGACGCACCAGATTTAGGTTCTGGCGCCGCAAGGTGTGAGAGTTCAAGTCTCTCCGTCCGCACCATATTGAGATATCTTAATTGATATCATTGTTGGGCTATCGCCAAGCGGTAAGGCACCGGCTTTTGATGCCGGCATTCCCTGGTTCGAATCCAGGTAGCCCAGCCACAATTTAAAGTGTAATTATCTTTAAAAAGATAATGGCATTGAAAGCAAGATTATATTATATTGTCTCGCTCTCAGATGGCTACTTAGCTCAGTTGGTTAGAGCACATCACTCATAATGATGGGGTCGCAGGTTCAAATCCCGCAGTAGCCACCACTATTTCTTTTGAAATAGAAAGACAACGTCTTATTGAATCACCAATATTCAGTATGACTATAAAGATTTGCTGCGGTCGTGGCGGAATTGGTAGACGCACCAGATTTAGGTTCTGGCGCCGAGAGGTGTGAGAGTTCAAGTCTCTCCGACCGCACCATTATTTAGATGTCTTAATTGATATCATTGTTGGGCTATCGCCAAGCGGTAAGGCACCGGCTTTTGATGCCGGCATTCCCTGGTTCGAATCCAGGTAGCCCAGCCACTATTTATAACTCCTTGCTAATAGCAATGAGCACAACGTTTTATTGAGTCACCAATACTCAGTATAACTACAAAGATTTGCTGCGGTCGTGGCGGAATTGGTAGACGCACCAGATTTAGGTTCTGGCGCCGAGAGGTGTGAGAGTTCAAGTCTCTCCGACCGCACCATTATTTAGATGTCTTAATTGATATCATTGTTGGGCTATCGCCAAGCGGTAAGGCACCGGCTTTTGATGCCGGCATTCCCTGGTTCGAATCCAGGTAGCCCAGCCACTATTTATAACTCCTTGCTAATAGCAATGAGCACAACGTTTTATTGAGTCACCAATACTCAGTATAACTACAAAGATTTGCTGCGGTCGTGGCGGAATTGGTAGACGCACCAGATTTAGGTTCTGGCGCCGAGAGGTGTGAGAGTTCAAGTCTCTCCGACCGCACCATTATTTAGATGTCTTAATTGATATCATTGTTGGGCTATCGCCAAGCGGTAAGGCACCGGCTTTTGATGCCGGCATTCCCTGGTTCGAATCCAGGTAGCCCAGCCACTATTTAAAACTCTTTGCTAATAGCAATGAGCACAACGTTTTATTGAGTCACCAATACTCAGTATAACTACAAAGATTTGCTGCGGTCGTGGCGGAATTGGTAGACGCACCAGATTTAGGTTCTGGCGCCGAGAGGTGTGAGAGTTCAAGTCTCTCCGACCGCACCATTATTTTCTCTTTCATTAGAGAACAAATAGTGAGTCTATTAGATTCGTTATTGGCTACTTAGCTCAGTTGGTTAGAGCACATCACTCATAATGATGGGGTCGCAGGTTCAAATCCCGCAGTAGCCACCACTTATACAACGTCGTATTGGATCACCAATATTCAGTATGACTATAAAGATTTGCTGCGGTCGTGGCGGAATTGGTAGACGCACCAGATTTAGGTTCTGGCGCCGAGAGGTGTGAGAGTTCAAGTCTCTCCGACCGCACCATTATTTCTTTTTCATTAGAGAACAAATAGTGAATCGATTAGATTTATTATTGGCTACTTAGCTCAGTTGGTTAGAGCACATCACTCATAATGATGGGGTCGCAGGTTCAAATCCCGCAGTAGCCACCACTATTTCTTTTGAAATAGAAAGACAACGTCTTATTGAACCACCAATATTCAGTATGACTATAAAGATTTGCTGCGGTCGTGGCGGAATTGGTAGACGCACCAGATTTAGGTTCTGGCGCCGAGAGGTGTGAGAGTTCAAGTCTCTCCGACCGCACCATTATTCAGATGTCTTAAATGATGTCATTGTTGGGCTATCGCCAAGCGGTAAGGCACCGGCTTTTGATGCCGGCATTCCCTGGTTCGAATCCAGGTAGCCCAGCCACTATTTATAACTCCTTGCTAATAGCAATGAGCACAACGTTTTATTGAGTCACCAATACTCAGTATGACTACAAAGATTTGCTGCGGTCGTGGCGGAATTGGTAGACGCACCAGATTTAGGTTCTGGCGCCGAGAGGTGTGAGAGTTCAAGTCTCTCCGACCGCACCATTATTCAGATGTCTTAAATGATGTCATTGTTGGGCTATCGCCAAGCGGTAAGGCACCGGCTTTTGATGCCGGCATTCCCTGGTTCGAATCCAGGTAGCCCAGCCACTATTTATAACTCCTTGCTAATAGCAATGAGCACAACGTTTTATTGAGTCACCAATACTCAGTATGACTACAAAGATTTGCTGCGGTCGTGGCGGAATTGGTAGACGCACCAGATTTAGGTTCTGGCGCCGAGAGGTGTGAGAGTTCAAGTCTCTCCGACCGCACCATCATTAAATAGAACCCAACTTTTTAGCTGGGTTTTGTTTTATCTGGAATATGTAAATCTGATAACTCCGTCACCAAGTATTTCTCCCCATTTAATCACTTCATGACTTTTTTATAAGACAATGCCTACTCCACTTTCTAATTGAGTATGACGCCTTATGAAAAATCTCACTTTAACGATCGGTTGCTACACAGACACTCCCAGTAAAAGCCAAGGCGTGTATCAGGCTCAGTTAGACTTGGAAAACGGTCAACTATTACCTTTGGAACTCATTACAGAGTGTACTAACCCATCTTTTGTCGTAGCGACCGAGCTTGGTATCTATACCGCGTCTGAAGTTGAGCAACCCAAACAGCCACAGTTGATTCATATCGCTAATGCTAGCTCAAAGACCGCTAGTAACTCAGGTGCTATCTCCGGCGATCATCCTTGTCATATCACCATAGATCCTAGCCATAAGTTTGCTATTACTTCTCAATACTCATCAGGTTCATTCGATATTTTTAGTTTAAGTATCAATGGCAATATCGATAAACGACTTAAAACAATAGCTATGGTGGGGTCAGGACCAAACAAAGAGCGTCAGACCGCTCCACATGCTCATCAATGTCTGTTCTTACAAAACTCACCACAATTTGTCACCGTCGACCTTGGCGCTGATCGAATCAATTTCTATTGCTTTGATGAAGAACAGGAAGAGTTTCTAGACGAACCAATGCAATCCATTAAAGTCCCTGCGGGCAATGGACCTCGTCATCTCGTCTTCAACAAAGACGAAAATAAAGCCTATGTAATCTGTGAACTCTCTGAAACGATACTGATGGTGGAGAAAACTCTTGGGAAATGGAGTATTGTCGAAGAGATCGACGCACTTCCAAATATGGAAAAAGGAGAAGCAACGGCTGCAATAAAACTATCGCCGGATGAGCAATTTCTCTATGTCTCTTGTCGACATCAATCGATGATCAGTTGCTTCAGAATCGAATCCACAACGAATGTGCCTATTTTTATTGATAGCTATAGTTCTGAAGGCAACTTCCCTCGTGATTTTCATATTACTCATGACGGTGAATGGCTTATCGCCGCAAACCAGCACACTAACAACATCAAGTCATTCAAGCGAAATACAGAAGACGGCTCTCTGGTTTACACGGGCTACTCATTAGAGCTAGATGCGCCAGTTTGTGTGACACAGCAGCGATAGACATCATAGAATACAAAAAAGGAGAGCATTCGCTCTCCTTCTCTTTATAAAGTGTCTGTAATACTCAATTAAAGGCCCAGAGCATACTTCAAAACTTGAGTTTTAATCGGCCCTGAGTTCTCTGCCAGCTTGAGTGCAGCATTACGCACAAACTTAAGTGGACCAATATCATTACTGAACGTCTTATAGAAGAAATCCATACCGCTTTGCATCACTAGGTTGTCACCTCTTCTCATCACCTCGTAGCGTCTTACTACAGAATGATTCAGCTCGCCTTTTTCTTTGGTTACATCTAATAGCGCTGCAACATCTTTGAAGCCTAAATTCACACCCTGCCCTGCTAATGGATTAATCGTGTGTGCTGAGTCCCCAACCAGAATGCAGTTGTTCTTAAAATAAGATTGCGCATGACGTCGAGTAAGAGGGAAAGAACCAGAGTTAAGTACTTTAATGTCCCCTAACTCCGCAGGGAAGTTAGCAAGTACTTCATTGCGTAGCTTGTCTGGGCTCATTGCCGACAGTTGCTTAATGCGAGATGGCGAGTCGTACCAAACTAACGAGCCCTGCCCAAGTTCCTGGTCTCCTGAATTAAAAGAGCACAAAGGGAGAAATGAACGCGGGCCGCTAGGTAAAAACTGTTGCCAAGTAATGTCTTGCTGAGGGAGCTCGGTTTCTACATTGATCAGCATGCAGTGCTGACGGTAGTCCCAAGCAGTGATACCAATGCCCGCTTGCTGTCTAACTGCAGAATTCGCACCATCGGCACCAACCACCCACTTCGCTGACAACTCGATACCAGATTGAAGCTTAACAGTATTAGTTTCGCCAAATTCGATAGAGTCCAACTTTTCAGGACACAGCAGGTCTAAGTTGTCATAAGCATCGAACTGAGACCATAAGCCCAATTGGATAAGTCGGTTTTCAACAATGTAGCCTAAACGAGGCAAATCAAGTGACGCTGCATCAAATCGAGTACGACATTCTGGGTGTTCCCACGTTTCTAGGCGCTTGTATGAGCAAACTCGCATTGCAGCAATGTTCTGCCATGCGCCAAGATCGTCAAGTAAATCGACTGACGCTTGAGAAATCGCTGATACTCGAATGTCCATAGCTTGCGACTCATCAAATGCTTGGGGCGCAAAACCTTCGATCACAGCAACCTGCATTCCTTGCTTAGCAAAACCAATCGCTGTTGCCGCACCAACCATGCCGCCGCCGACGACCACAATATCGTAACTGTTCATATTTTGTACTTATCAGTTTGATTCTTTGACTGTTTTTGATTGTACGTTTTCACAACGAACTTGTAACCAAAAACCTTATTTGAAAAATGGGTTACCCCTTGCTAAATCTAGTGTTAACGAGAATAAAAACCACTTCCGAAGAGATTTTATCAGACTACTAGTCAGTCGGTTTTGAAACCAGTACAATACGCCGCTTGCCGCTAGGGTGAGCCATAAAATGAATACCTAATTATGGCCATAGACTCTCGCGGATAGATACCGGGCGATTTGCTCCCTTAAATTAAACTAACGATCGAGCGAACAAAAAATGAGTAAGAAACTGCTAATTAAAACTTGGGGCTGCCAGATGAACGAATACGATTCATCAAAAATGGCTGACCTGCTAAATGCCGCAAATGGCTATGAGCTAACTGAAGTACCTGAGGAAGCAGATGTACTACTACTGAATACTTGTTCTATCCGTGAAAAAGCGCAAGAAAAAGTATTCCACCAGCTTGGTCGTTGGAAAACGCTAAAAGATAAAAAAGAAGGTGTGGTAATCGGTGTGGGTGGCTGTGTAGCGACTCAAGAAGGCGACCACATCCGTCAACGAGCACCATACGTAGACGTTATCTTTGGCCCTCAAACACTGCACCGTCTTCCAGAGATGATCAAATCTTCTCTATCTAACGAAGCGCCAGTGATGGACATCTCTTTCCCTGAGATCGAAAAGTTCGATAGCCTACCTGAGCCTCGTGCTGAAGGGGCGACGGCATTCGTTTCTATCATGGAAGGCTGTTCTAAGTACTGTACATACTGCGTAGTACCTTATACTCGTGGTGAAGAAGTTAGCCGTCCAATGGACGATGTACTGTTCGAAGTTGCTCAACTTGCAGAGCAAGGTGTACGTGAAGTTAACCTACTAGGTCAGAACGTAAACGCATACCGTGGTCCAACTCACGAAGGTGATATCTGCACATTCGCAGAACTACTTCGTCTTGTGGCTTCTATCGATGGTATCGACCGTATTCGTTTCACCACAAGCCACCCGCTTGAGTTCGGTGATGACATCATCGCAGTATACGAAGATACACCTGAACTTGTGAGCTTCCTTCACCTACCAGTACAAAGTGGTAGTGACCGTATCCTTACGATGATGAAACGTCCTCACACTGCTATCGAGTACAAGTCGATTATTCGTAAGCTTCGTAAAGCACGTCCTGACATTCAAATCAGTTCTGACTTTATCGTTGGTTTCCCCGGTGAATCTAACCAAGATTTCCAAGACACGATGAAACTGATCAAAGACGTTGATTTCGATATGAGCTTCAGCTTTATCTTCTCCCCTCGTCCGGGTACACCTGCTGCAGACTACCCATGTGACGTGCCTGAGCAAGAGAAGAAAGATCGCCTATACGAACTACAACAAACCGTAAACTCACAAGCAATGCGCTACTCTCGCTTAATGCTTGGTACTGAGCAACGTGTGCTGGTTGAAGGTCCGTCGAAGAAGAACCTAATGGAACTTCGCGCACGTACAGAGAACAACCGTGTTGTTAACTTCGAAGGTAACGCAGATCTAATCGGTCAATTTGTTGATGTGAAGATCACTGACGTATTCGCAAACTCTCTACGTGGTGAGTTGGTTCGTACAGAGAAGGATATGGACCTACGCAGCATCATATCTCCAACACAGATGATGGCTAACACAAAACGTGAAGATGAGCTGGGTGTGGCAACATTTACGCCATAAGCCAAACATCTAGGTTCAGCAAAAAGCTGACCAACAAAGCTTGAAATTACCTAACTAAGTGACCATCTTAGAAATAGGGAAATCGCCACTAGAAGCCCGGTACCAATCGGGCTTCTTGCTCTTTGTTTATTGGAAAGAGTGGGTGGCACAAAATGAGAGGCTAATTTGAGCAATAAAATCGTTACCCTAGAAATCAATCTAGAACCCGCAGATAACCATCGCCTTGCAAGCCTTTGTGGCCCATTCGATGACAACATCAAACACCTTGAGCGCCGTTTAGGTGTCGAGATTAACTACCGCAGCAACTTCTTCACTATTGTTGGTAAGCCTCATACGGCTGCTGCTGCACTCGATATTGTTAAGCGCCTGTATGTTGAATCTGCTCCGGTCAAAGGCACGATTCCAGACATCGAGCCAGAACAGATTCACCTGGCTATCAAAGAGTCTGGTGTTTTAGAACAGAATGTAGAGTCTGATATTGAACACGGCAAAGAAGTGTTCATTAAGACCAAAAAAGGCGTGATTAAGCCGCGCACCCCAAACCAAGCACAGTACCTAATGAACATGGTGACTCATGACATCACCTTTGGTATTGGTCCTGCTGGTACGGGTAAAACATATTTGGCTGTCGCTGCCGCCGTAGACGCATTAGAGCGCCAAGAGATCCGTCGTATTCTATTGACGCGCCCTGCAGTTGAAGCGGGTGAGAAGTTAGGTTTCCTGCCTGGTGATTTAAGCCAAAAAGTAGACCCATACTTGCGTCCACTTTACGATGCACTTTTTGAGATGCTGGGCTTTGAACGCGTAGAGAAACTGATTGAGCGTAACGTGATTGAGGTTGCACCTCTTGCGTACATGCGTGGTCGTACACTGAACGATGCCTTCATCATTCTTGACGAAAGCCAAAACACGACTGTTGAACAGATGAAGATGTTCCTAACTCGTATTGGCTTCAACTCGCGCGCGGTAATCACAGGCGATATCACTCAAATCGATTTACCTCGAGGTGCAAAATCTGGCTTGCGTCATGCGACCGAAGTTCTAAGTGAAGTCGATGACATCAGCTTTAACTTCTTTATATCTGAAGACGTGGTTCGTCACCCAGTGGTTGCTCGTATTGTCAACGCTTACGAGAAATGGGAAGCGAAAGACCAGAAAGAGCGTAAAGAGTTTGAGAAACGTAAACGTGAAGAGCGCGAAGCGAAACTTCTTGAGACTCAGCAAGCGGTTACGACACAATTAGCAACACAAAATAGTTCTGTGATTGCAGAACAAGGTGATAAATAGATGTCTATTGAACTAGACCTACAATTAGCGGTCGAAAATGAGCAAGGTCTTCCAACAGAGCAGGACATTCAGTTTTGGTTGGATAAGACTATACCTCAGTTTCAAAAGAGCGCTGAGCTTACTATCCGTATCGTAGATACCGAAGAAAGCCACCAGCTAAATCATGAATATCGTGGTAAAGACAAACCAACTAACGTGCTATCTTTTCCATTCGAGGCTCCTCCTGGGATTGAGTTAGATCTTCTAGGTGACCTCATTATCTGTCGCCAAGTTGTCGAAAAAGAAGCAGAAGAGCAAAATAAGCCTCTGCTAGCGCACTGGGCTCATATGGTTGTACATGGCAGTCTGCATCTGCTAGGTTATGATCATATCGAAGATGATGAAGCTGAAGAGATGGAGTCACTCGAGACAGAAATCATGCAAGCTATGGGGTTTGAAGACCCATATATTCTAGAAAAGTGAATCGATTCTAGTTACGTAGATTGCAGAGAAACAATAACTCATCGAACCTGTATTTTTCAGGAATCTGAGTTGTGATGTGTGCTATCACACTTCTGATAGCGTTATTTTTTGAGAAATCATGAACGAAGGTAACCCCCCCACTTCTGAGGGAAGTAAAAAATCTGAAGGTCCGAGTAGAAAGTCCTTCTTTGAACGCCTAGGCCAACTATTTCAAGGCGAGGTAAAAGACCGCCAAGAGCTCGTAGATGTAATCCGCGACTCAGAAATTAATGACCTGATTGACCACGACACTCGCGACATGCTCGAAGGTGTTATGGAAATTTCAGAGATGCGAGTACGCGATATCATGCTGCCTCGTTCTCAAATGGTTACAGTAGAGCGCACCGATGATTTAGATACATTGATTGCGTTGATTACTGATGCTCAACACTCTCGCTACCCAGTGATCAGTGAAGATAAAGACCATGTTGAAGGCATTCTATTAGCGAAGGACCTACTTAAATACCTGGGTTCAGACAGTGCCCCATTTGATATCGAACAAGTGATTCGCCCTGCGGTTGTTGTTCCTGAAAGTAAGCGAGTTGATCGCCTACTTAAGGAGTTCCGTGAAGAGCGTTACCACATGTCTATCGTTGTTGATGAGTTTGGTGGTGTCTCTGGCCTAGTAACCATTGAAGATATCCTCGAAGAAATCGTTGGTGAAATTGAAGACGAGTTCGACGATGAAGAAGAGTTGGATATCCGTAAGCTGAGTAAGCATACTTTCTCTGTTAAAGCTTTAACCACCATTGAAGAGTTCAACAACACGTTTGACACTGCTTTCAGTGATGATGAAGTGGATACAGTAGGCGGCATGGTTATGACAGCACTCGGTCACCTGCCAGTTCGTGGCGAAATTGTAGAAATCGAAAACTACCATTTCAAAATAACATCAGCAGATAATCGTCGTGTGATTCAGCTACAGGTAACCATTCCTGACGAGCAGCCTCTTCCGACTATCGAAGAATAACCACTTCTCTCTAAAGAGATGACAGAAATTAGATGACTAAGACTTTTATTCATCGCCTATTACGGCCGCTTGCGGCCGTTTTTGTTGGCGCTATAACCACCCTCTCATTCGCTCCATACTCAATATGGCCTCTTGCCATTCTCAGCCCAGCTTTATTACTGCTACTGATCCACAATCGTTCACCTAAGAGTGCACTTTGGATTGGTTATGCATGGGGCCTAGGTCAGTTCACCACAGGAATCAGCTGGGTATATGTCAGTATTGACGGCTTTGGCGGTATGCCACTAGCGGCCAATCTATTTTTGATGGCACTCCTCGTTGGCTATTTAGCCGTATACTCAGGGCTCTTTACTTGGAGCTTAAATAAGTTCTTCCCCACTAATAATTTAAGCCGATTCTTCCTAGCCGCTCCGGCACTATGGTTGATCAGTGATTGGCTACGCGGCTGGGTAATGACAGGCTTCCCATGGTTGTGGTTGGGCTATAGCCAAATCGACTCTCCGTTAGGCTCTTTCGCACCAATTGGTGGTGTCGAGCTAGTGACTCTTACCATTATCGTTTCAGCATCAGCGTTTGCTTATGCGGTTATAAACAGAGCCTGGAGCATCGTTGTTATTCCTGCAGTCGTATTTAGTACTGGCTTTGGTATTCGCAACATCGATTGGGTAACACCGAATCCTGAAAAAACCACCTCAGTGGTGTTGATTCAAGGTAATGTCGACCAGGACAGCAAATGGCTGCCAAGTCACCGCTGGCCGACTATGATGAAATACACTGACCTAAGCAGGGAAAACTGGGATGCAGATATCATTATCTGGCCAGAGGCCGCGATCCCTGCTTTTGAAGTCGAGATACCGTCTTTCCTACGTAACTTAGATAGCGCAGCTAAGATAAACAACAGTTCCATCATCACAGGTGTACTGAACCAGTCTGAAGATAAGAAATACTACAACAGTATTCTTTCTCTTGGTGTTAACCCATATGGTGAATACAGCTATGACCCAGACGAGCGCTACCACAAACATCACCTATTACCATTTGGTGAGTTTGTACCCTTTGAAGATATATTGCGTCCATTAGCACCGTTCTTTAACTTGCCAATGTCATCGTTCAGTCGTGGCGATTTCATCCAGCCAAACATTGTTGCTAACGGTCGTCATCTAGCGCCAGCTCTGTGTTATGAGATCATCTTTAATGATCAAGTAAGACAGAATGTGACAGACGATACGGACTTTATTCTAACGCTCTCTAACGATGCGTGGTTTGGCCGTTCAATTGGTCCATTACAACATATGGAAATCGCACAAATGCGTGCCTTAGAGCTTGGTAAGCCGCTAATTCGCTCAACCAACAACGGTGTGACAGCGGTGACGGACTACAAAGGCAATATCATCAAGCAAATACCTCAGTTTGAAACGGCAGTTCTGAAAGCCGAGCTTGTTTCAACAGATGGCCAAACCCCTTACCGCGTGGTCGGTACTTGGCCATTGTATATTTGGGTGCTACTAAGCTTGGTAATTGGCTGGGGTGTGAGAAAACCAAAGAACTAGATTCGACATGAAATAACTTGAAGGGTTGGCCGTTTGGTCAACCCTTTGTGTTTATGCCGTATATGGGGAGGTTTATGGCTTTAATGCTTTGCGACTAAACCCTTTCGAGCCGCACTTGATACATGGAATGATGGTCGTTGGATGGTTATATTCAGTTTGATGACCACACTCATCACAGACAAGTGTACCCAAGCCAATCACTTCGCCAGCTTGATATAAGCCTTGGTGCTCTAAATCTTGGAATAGCTCGACCCACTCGACTTTGGTGCGATCGGTAATATCTAGAAGCCCCTGCCAAATAGAGTCAGCAATCATCAGATAAAATGGACCGCTTTTGCTCTCTTCGTAGCTCTCAGAAAACTCTTTCAAGTCTGACTTCACGTAAGCAGAGATCAGCGATAGCTCATCTTTAGTCATGTCATTGGCGGCTTTCGCATATTTGCCTGATGTTTCGATTTTGTTGTTGAGCTCTTCAGGACTATGCTTCAGCGTTTCGATAACCTCTTCAACCACTTCTTCATAGAGTGCTTTTTTCTTCGGCATAACAACCTCCTTAAGATAACCAACGTTATAGTGAGTAAACGAAGCGCTGCTATGCACTCTCGCTTACAAACAAATGCAATTCATACTCTTAAGTATAGTTGCCCTGCGAAATTCAGTGAAAATTACGCCATCTACGAGTCAGCAACTGCAAGTATGAAGGGTATAACTATTGTTGTACTAAGCTCCTTTAGGTATTCTATGACGATCTGTAAGATTCTGTTCTAACCGAACTCACAAATTCCAAGATAACCGGATACCATCGATGCAAGAACAATATAACCCGCAAGAGATTGAACAAAAGGTTCAACAACACTGGGATAACAGCGAAACTTTCGTTGTAAGTGAAGACCCAAACAAAGAAAAATTCTACTGTCTTTCTATGTTCCCGTACCCAAGTGGCCGACTGCACATGGGTCACGTGCGTAACTACACCATCGGTGATGTGGTATCTCGTTTCCAACGTCTACAAGGCAAAAACGTAATGCAACCAATCGGTTGGGATGCATTCGGCCTACCTGCAGAAAACGCAGCTGTAAAAAACAACACAGCACCTGCACCATGGACTTACGAAAACATCGAATACATGAAAAACCAGCTTAAGCTTCTTGGCTTTGGTTACGACTGGAATCGTGAATTCGCAACATGTACACCTGAATACTACCGCTGGGAACAAGAGTTCTTCACTAAGCTTTACGAAAAAGGCCTAGTATACAAGAAGACATCTTCTGTTAACTGGTGTCCAAACGACCAAACTGTACTAGCAAACGAGCAAGTAGAAGATGGTTGCTGCTGGCGTTGTGATACTCCAGTAGAGCAAAAGAAAATTCCACAGTGGTTCATTAAGATCACTGAGTACGCTCAAGAGCTACTAGATGACCTAGATAACCTTGAAGGTTGGCCTGAAATGGTTAAAACCATGCAGCGCAACTGGATCGGTCGCTCTGAAGGTGTTGAGCTATCTTTCGCTGTTAACGGTGAAGAAGCACCACTAGAAGTGTACACAACTCGTCCTGATACGCTGATGGGTGTGTCTTACGTTGGTATCGCTGCAGGTCACCCTCTTGCAGAGAAAGCGTCTAAGAACAACCCTGAGCTTGCTGCATTCGTTGAAGAGTGTCGCAACACCAAAGTTGCTGAAGCTGAACTAGCAACGATGGAAAAGAAAGGTATGGATACTGGCCTAACGGCTATCCACCCTCTTAACGGTCGTGTTGTTCCTGTATACGTAGCAAACTTCGTACTTATGGATTACGGCACAGGTGCGGTAATGGCGGTTCCAGCTCACGATCAACGTGACTACGAGTTCGCAACTAAGTACGGAATCGATATCATTCCAGTAATCAAGCCAGAAGATGGTTCTGAGCTAGATGTATCTGAAGCAGCTTACACCGAGAAAGGCGTACTGTTCGACTCTGGTGAGTTCGATGGTCTTGCTTTCCAAGAAGCATTCGACGCAATTGCTGCGAAGCTAGAAGCTGAAGGCAAAGGTAAGAAAACAGTAAACTTCCGTCTACGTGACTGGGGTGTATCTCGTCAACGTTACTGGGGTGCACCAATCCCAATGGTAACGACTGAAGATGGTGAAGTTCACCCAGTACCAGCAGACCAACTACCAGTGATTCTTCCTGAAGATGTGGTAATGGATGGTGTAACTAGCCCTATCAAGGCTGACAAGTCGTGGGCAGAAACAACATTCAACGGCGAACCAGCTCTACGTGAAACAGACACGTTCGATACGTTCATGGAGTCTTCTTGGTACTACGCTCGTTACTGTTCACCACAAGCTGACGATATCCTAGATCCAGAAAAAGCGAATTACTGGCTACCAGTAGACCAGTACATCGGTGGTATCGAGCACGCTTGTATGCACCTATTGTACTCTCGTTTCTTCCACAAACTGCTACGTGACGCAGGTTACGTAACGTCTGACGAACCGTTCAAGCAACTACTATGTCAAGGCATGGTACTAGCAGATGCGTTCTACCACGAGAACGAGAAAGGCACTAAAGAGTGGGTTGCTCCTACAGATGTTGCTGTAGAGCGTGACGGTAAAGGCCGTATCACTTCTGCGAAAGACAACCAAGGCCGTGACGTTGCTCACTCAGGCATGATCAAGATGTCTAAGTCGAAAAACAACGGTATCGACCCACAAGAGATGGTAGACAAGTACGGTGCTGACACAGTACGTCTATTCATGATGTTTGCATCACCTGCAGACATGACACTTGAGTGGCAAGAATCTGGTGTTGAAGGTGCAAACCGCTTCCTTAAACGTGTTTGGAAACTGGTTCACGCTCACTCATCTAAGGGCGCGGCTGAATCTGTTGACGTTGCAACACTTTCTGGTGACCAAAAAGCACTTCGTCGTGATGTTCACAAGACTATCTCGAAAGTAACGGACGATATCGGCCGTCGTCAAACGTTCAACACAGCGATCGCTGCGATCATGGAACTGATGAACAAACTGGCGAAAGCGCCTCAAGAATCAGCACAAGATCGTGCAATCCTTGACGAAGCACTGAAAGCAGTAGTTCGCATGCTTTACCCAATGACTCCTCACATCTCTTACGAAATGTGGATTGCTCTTGGTGAATCAGATGTTGACTCAGCAACATGGCCAACATTTGACGAGAAAGCACTAGTTGAAGACGAGAAGACGATCGTTGTTATGATCAACGGTAAGCTGCGCGCGAAGCTAACTGTGGCAGCTGATGCAACAGAAGAGCAGGTTCGTGAGCTTGGTCTGAACGATGAGAACGCTAAGAAGTTCCTAGATGGCTTAACGATCCGTAAAGTCATCTTTGTACCGGGTAAGCTTCTAAACATCGTTGCTAACTAATCGCTGTAGACTAAAACGAACTTAATTCGTTTTTGGCAGTCTTTAGACAGGGTAATTAAATTACCCTGTCTACTTATTTAAACGCTTTACTTTCAGTGACTAACCTCACGCCAACAAACTAAAGCCTTTAAATAAGTATTCTACCTTCATGAGAGCCATCAAATAATGCGCCTGATTTCACTATCTTCATTGAAAGTTACTATTGTTGTTCTAACCGTTAGCCTACTTAGTGCCTGTGGTTTTCACCTACGTGGTGACTACTCAGTACCAGAAGAACTCAACAAGATCTCAGTAACCAGTTACGACCAATACAGTACGTTCACACGTATGATGAAAGGCCAACTGCGCATGAATGATGTTGAAATTGTGCCACCAGCTGAAAATACCCCTAACCTGCACATCATTAGTGAGAGTGTTGGTGAGCGTACTTTATCGCTATACCAAAATACTCGTGCTGCTGAGAAAGAACTTACGTTCCGCGCTTCATACCGCGTAACGATTCCAGATCTCGGTGCAAAAACCTTCTCAACCAGTGTTACCCGCAGTTACCTCGATAACCCGTTAACGGCTCTTGCAAAATCTGTTGAACGCGACATGATCGAAGATGAAATGCGCAAGCTAGCAACTAGCCAAATCCTTCGTCAGATGGCTCGCCTAAAAGCCAACATTGCCGCTGGTAGCATGAATCTAGAGTCTTTAGAAACTGTGCAAGTTAAAGAGCTTGAAAAGCAATACAACATCAAGAATGTTGAGATTGACGACGTTGAAATCGAACCAAGCACAGAACAGCAACCAGAGCTCAGCGAATCTGCTCAATAATAGGTTGATTTGATGCGTATTTTTGCTGACCGCTTACCAGAACAACTTGCTAAACAGCTGAGCAACGTTTACCTGATCTTTGGTAATGAACCACTGCTATTGCAAGAAAGCCGAGAAGCGATTCAAAAAGCGGCTAAACAACAAGGTTTCGAGGAACGTCACCGCTTTGCGATTGATAATAGTATGGACTGGAACCAAGTCTATGACTGTACTCAAGCGCTAAGCCTGTTTTCTAGCCGTCAAATCATTGAGCTTGAACTACCAGAGTCAGGCGTGAATGCCGCAATAGCCAAAGAACTGTTGGCTATCTCTGAGCATATCCACAGCGATATCTTGCTAATTCTTGTTGGCACCAAACTGACAAAAGCTCAAGAAAACGCTAAATGGTTTAAAGCACTCTCTAGCCAAGGGCATTGGGTAAGTTGCCTGACGCCTGATGTCAGCAGGCTACCTCAGTTTGTTCAAGCACGCTGTCGCCAAGTCGGATTATCGCCAGATCCTGAAGCTATTCAGATGCTGGCGCAGTGGCATGAAGGCAACCTGTTTGCACTTACACAAAGCCTCGAAAAACTGGCACTTCAGTATCCAGATGGAAAGCTAACCTTAGTACGCTTAGAAGAGTCTCTGAGCCGCCACAACCACTTTACGCCATTCCACTGGAGTGACGCCCTACTGGCAGGGAAAGGGAATCGAGCACAGAGAATCCTAAGACAACTCGAAGCTGAAGGTGTCGAACCGGTTATTCTGCTGCGAAGCGTACAACGAGAACTTGCATTGCTACTGCAAATGCAGCAACAAATGAAACTCATGCCGATCGGTCAGGTTTTCGAAAAACATCGTATCTGGCAATCGAAAAAGCCGCTTTATAACGCCGCGCTAACAAGAGTTTCAATTTCTCAATTACACTCACTGTTTGCGTTGCTGACCCAAGCAGAATTGATAACAAAAACTCAGTATGAGCAGTCGCCTTGGCCACTAATCCATCAGTTAAGCGTTGAGTTTTGTATCCCTTCAGCTTCAATACCATCTCACGCATAAAAGCGTGTTATGATCTTAGTAGAACCAAATTCAGATTTAAGGAACACCCAGTGTTACGTGAAGAACTAAAAGACTTTCTTGCAGACAAAGCTGACGACATGAAAGCAGAATCTATTGTGACCATCGATGTAGAAGGCAAATCAAGTGTGACGGATTACATGATCGTTTGTACTGGTACTTCTAAGCGCCACGTAGCTTCAATTGCTCAGCATGTTGCAGACGAAGTAAAGAAAGCCGGTCTTGAGCCACTTGGTATGGACGGCCAGCAAGAAGGTGAATGGGTTGTACTAGATATGGGTACAAGTATGCTTCACGTTATGCAAGAAGAGCATCGTGAACTGTACCAACTAGAAAAACTTTGGGGCTAAAACTTGAAGATCCAGTTAATCGCGGTTGGCACGAAAATGCCGAAGTGGGTTGAAGAAGGGTTTAACGAATATAAACGCCGCTTCCCTCACGACATGCCGTTAGAACTTGTTGAAATCACAGCAGGCAAGCGTGGTAAGAACGCTGATATCGCTCGTATCCTTCAAAAGGAAGGCGAAGCCATGTTGGCTGCGGTGCCAAAAGGCAACCGAATTGTCACTCTAGATATCCCAGGAAGAAAGTGGGACACACCACAACTTGCTGAGCAATTGGAAAGCTGGAAATTGGATGGACGTGATGTTTCTATCCTGATTGGCGGGCCTGAAGGATTAGCACCTGCATGTAAAGCGGCCGCAGACCAAAGTTGGTCTCTGTCTGCGCTTACTCTCCCTCACCCATTAGTACGCGTTATCATGGCTGAAAGCTTGTATCGAGCTTGGAGCATCACTGCTAACCACCCTTATCATCGAGAATAAGCGTTAATGTTACGTAAACGTAGCCAAATCCGTGATTACAAAGCAGAAGCACGACTATTTACTAGTCGTGCTTTTGTTGCGTTTGCAGGCATCATAGTCATGATGTCATTGTTGGTTGTTAACCTGTACAACATTCAGGTCAATCAATATCAAGACTATAAAACTCGCTCTAACGACAACCGTATTAAAGTGGTGCCAATCGCACCAAACCGTGGTTTGATTTACGATCGAAACGGTGTACTTCTTGCCGAGAACCGTCCGGTTTTCAACCTAGAAATCACCCCCGAAAAAATCAAAGATATGGACGATACACTTGTCCGTCTACAAGAGTTAATTGAGATCCCACCAGAGCGTATTGAACGATTTAACCGTGAGCGCCGTAATTCACGACGCTTTAAATCAGTACCCATTCTTAATCAGCTGACAGAATCACAGGTAGCTGTCTTCTCGGTAAATCAACACAAATTCCCAGGTGTTGAAGTTACAGGTACTTTAAAGCGCTTCTACCCGTATGGTGATGTGCTTACCCACGTTATTGGTTATGTCTCTCGTATCAACGACCGTGATATGCAGCGCTTGGTACGGGAAGAAAAAGACGCCAATTACCAAGCGACTCGTGATATAGGTAAGCTCGGTATCGAACGTTATTACGAAGATTTGCTACACGGCACAGCCGGCTATCAAGAAGTTGAAGTCAATAGCCGCGGGCGAGTTATCCGCACGCTCAAATTTGTTCCTTCTGTTCCGGGTAAAGATATTGTACTGAACCTGGATATCAACCTTCAGCTTTACGTTCATAAGCTACTCGATGGACGCCGTGGCTCAGCAGTTGTATTGGATCCAAAAGATAATGGCGTATTGGCGATGGTTTCAAGCCCGAGCTATGACCCTAATGCGTTCGTACATGGCATTTCTTCTAAAGGTTATAACGCACTACTTCAGGACAAAAATCGTCCTCTAGTAAACCGAACCACACTTGGTATCTATCCACCAGCATCAACGATCAAACCCTTCATGGCCGTTGCAGCTTTACAAGAAGGTGTCATCACACCGAATACCACACGTAACGACCCTGGCTACTGGAAGATCCCGAACTCAAAAACTCGACCATTCCGAGATTGGTTACGTTGGGGACACGGTAAAGTCGATATCGTAAAAGCCATCGAAGAGTCGGTGGACACTTTCTTCTACCAGATCGCGTATGACCTAGGTATAGACCGCATATCCAAATGGATGATGATGTTTGGATTTGGCGACTACACGGGCATCGATATCTACGAAGAAAGTAAAGCTAACATGCCAACCCGAGACTGGAAAATGGCCAGACACCGTGTGCCTTGGTACCAAGGTGACACAATCCCTGTAGGTATCGGTCAAGGCTACTGGACGGCCACACCAATGCAGATTGCAAAAGCGACCTCCGTGCTGGTCAATAAGGGCGAGGTAACAGCACCTCACCTATTGCGTGCCACAATTGAAAACGGTCACCCATTCGACGAGCAAGTTATGTCGGACATTGAAACTTACCCGCCACTAACAGGCGTTAAGAAGAAGTACTGGGATATCGCTCAAGAAGGTATGAAGCTGGCTAACCACGGTAAAAAAGGGACAGCAAGACGCTCATTTCAAAATATGTCTTACGTTACCGCAGGTAAGTCAGGTACAGCACAAGTCTTTGGTCTGAAAGAAGATGAAGAGTACAACGCCGATGAAATCGCTGAGCACCTACGTGACCACGCATTGTTTACTGGCTATGCACCGCTTGAAGACCCAGAGGCCGTTGTCACTATCGTTCTCGAAAATGCTGGCGGTGGTTCATCGAATGGCGGCCCAGTAGTAAGACGAATTCTAGACCACATTATCCTTGCAGAAGATTATCAAAGCGAGCCAATAAAATAATGAAACTTGATCCTTCAACAGGACGAAACAGAGCCTTATTTGAAAGGCTCCATATCGATCTGCCACTCTTACTCGGCATTCTAGTTTTAATGGGCTTTGCCTTATTAATCATGTACAGCGCGAGTGGACAGAGCTTAGCGATGATGGATCGCCAGGCGATGCGTATGGCACTGTCTTTGGGCGTAATGATTTTCTTAGCTCAGATATCACCACGTACCTACGAGACTCTAGCCCCAGTGCTATTCGCTGGCGGCGTTATTCTGCTATTAGGCGTACTCTTCTTTGGCGAAGCCTCTAAAGGTGCACAGCGTTGGCTGAATTTTGGTTTTGTTCGATTCCAGCCTTCAGAGCTCTTAAAGCTCGCCGTGCCTTTAATGCTGGCGAGATTTATTGGTAAGCGTTCACTACCACCGACATTCCAAACCTTAGCGATCTCGCTGGTTATGGTGTTTGTACCGACGATTTTAATCGCGAAGCAGCCCGATTTAGGCACTTCTATCCTTATCGCGGCATCGGGTATCTTCGTGATATTCCTAGCGGGTATTAGCTGGAAGATCATTGCTAGTGCTGCTGTCGCCTTAGGTGCATTTATCCCAATTTTGTGGTTCTTCTTAATGCGTGAATACCAAAAGGTACGGGTAAGAACCCTTTTTGATCCTGAATCCGATCCATTAGGTGCGGGTTACCACATCATTCAAAGTAAGATTGCGATAGGGTCAGGCGGTATATCCGGAAAAGGTTGGCTACAAGGGACTCAGTCTCAACTAGAGTTCATTCCTGAGCGCCATACTGACTTCATTTTTGCAGTTATCGCTGAAGAATGGGGCATGATAGGTATCTTGTTCTTACTGGCTATCTACCTATTCATTATTGGACGTGGTTTGTACCTCGCAAGCCAAGCGCAAACGGCCTTTGGTCGAATGATGGGCGGCAGTATTGTACTGAGCTTCTTCGTTTATATTTTTGTAAACATTGGCATGGTAAGTGGCATTCTACCGGTTGTAGGTGTACCTCTTCCTTTGGTCAGCTATGGCGGTACCTCTATGGTTACCCTAATGGCTGGTTTTGGTATTTTAATGTCGATCCACACACACAGAAAAGCATTCTCAAAGGCGACCTAATCGATGTCTATTACAACGTTTTCAAAAAAAGCATCCTTGGTTGATGAGCTGCCAGTCAAAAAAATAGTCTCAGTTCTGGGCTTAGCGATTTTAATCAATGGCTGTTCCTCGCAGAAGCCAAGTGGCCGTTACGATATCGATTCAGATATTGCACCTGATGCCCCTATTTCAGTCGAGCATTTAGAGGACGCACATCCTCAATACGAACCCTACAGCCTGGGTGGTAACAGTGACTACACCCTACGTGGCCAAGACTACAAAATCGTAAAGGAAACCGAAGGCTTCACCGAGAAAGGCAAAGCGTCTTGGTATGGCAAAAAATTTCATGGTCATTTGACATCTAACGGCGAGATTTACGACATGTATTCGATGTCGGCGGCACACAAAACATTGCCTATTCCAAGCTATGTAAAAGTCACGAATACCGACAACAACAAAACAACGATTGTGCGTATTAATGATCGTGGCCCATTCCATGAAGGGCGAATCATTGACCTCAGTTATGCTGCGGCTTACAAGCTTGATGTCTTAAGGACTGGCACCGCAAATGTTGAGATTGAAGTGATCAAAGTTGCAATGCCAACTGACGCTAAAAAGAAGGCGGCTTTGCCACAGTTTATTATTCAAGTCGCGACATCGCAACATGAAGACAGAACGGAGAAGTTAGCCAAAGATCTCAGCGAAAAGCTAGCAGTAGCAAGCTTCTTGCAGCCAAATGATGGTCAATACCGACTGATGCTTGGGCCATTTCATGACTATGCTCTGACTCAAGAGAAATTAGAACAGGTTAAGCTGATGGGTTACCCTTCTGCTTATATCAAGAAACACACGCTAACTCGCTAATTAATCTGACAGTAACCTCTGGTAATCAGCGCTCTGGTGTGACAGAGTGATTCTGGTAAGATATGAATAGTTCACCAAATAATTGCATTCAAAATGATTAAATCTAATAAACTTGTTAAAACGATTTTTGCTACTTCTGTTGCGCTTTCAGCAACAATAGCTACATCGTCATTCGCTGCTCCAATTGTTGTTCCTGATGCACCACAAATCGCCGCTAAAGGTTTTGTTCTGATGGATTACCATTCAGGCAAAGTACTAGCAGAGAAAGAGATGAATACTCAACTTTCTCCAGCAAGTTTAACCAAGATGATGACGAGCTACGTAATCGGTCAAGAACTTGAGCGTGGTAACATCAACCTAAACGACGATGTTGTAATCAGTGAAAATGCTTGGGCTAAAAACTTCCCAGACTCATCTAAAATGTTCGTTGAAGTTGGCACAACGGTTAAAGTTGAAGAACTGAACCGCGGTATCATCATTCAATCAGGTAACGATGCTTGTGTAGCAATGGCTGAGCACATTGCTGGCTCAGAAGACGCATTCGTTGACCTAATGAACGCATGGGCAAGCTCTATCGGCATGAAAGACACGCACTTTGCTAACGTGCACGGTCTAGACAACCCGAACCTATACTCAACGCCTTACGATATGGCACTGCTTGGTCAGGCGCTAATTCGTGACGTTCCTGATGAGTACCGTATCTACTCACAGAAAAAATTCACATACAACGGCATCACCCAATACAACCGTAATGGTCTGTTGTGGGACAAGAGCATGAACGTTGATGGCATTAAAACAGGCCACACAAGCAATGCAGGTTACAGCCTAGTAAGCTCAGCAACAGAAGGCAAAATGCGCCTAGTTGCGGTTGTGATGGGTACTAAGAATGCAAACGCTCGTAAAACAGAAAGCAAAAAGCTGCTTAGCTACGGCTTCCGCTTCTTCGAAACAGTAGCACCACACACTGCTGGTGAAACTTTCGTAGAAGAAAAAATCTGGATGGGTAGCAAAGATACGGTAGCGCTAGGTGTTGATGAAGATACTTTCGTCACTCTGCCTCGCGGCCAAGCTAAAGACCTTAAAGCAAGCTTTGTACTTGAGAAAGAGCTAGAAGCGCCAATCAGCAAAGGTGATGTTGTTGGTAAACTTTTCTACCAAGTTGATGGTGAAGATGTTGCGGAATACCCACTACTAGCACTTGAAGACGTAGAGCAAGGCAGCCTATTTAGCCGCCTATGGGATTACCTAGTACTGCTATTCAAAGGCTTGTTCTAAGTAAGTCCAAGGTTTTGTTCTAAACAAAAACTAAGCTTGCTAGAAAGCTAACCTAATGAGTAAGTTCATGATTTACTCTTTAGCGAAACAAAAGCCGCCATGTGCGGCTTTTGTTGATCTTGAGTTCAGTGATATTTACACGTAATATTCCGCCTTATTACTCGAGTCTACTGACCGAACACGCTTTTTATCGACTTCCGCCAATTTGCGAGAGTCTAGCCTTTTGGAGCTAATCATGAACATCAATTCTGATGCAAAACTAAAAGACCTCTTAGAGTTCCCTTGTTCATTCACTTACAAAGTAATGGGCCACGCTAAGCCAGAACTGACTGAACTAGTGCTAGAAGTGATCCAGCGTCATGCTCCTGGTGACTACAGCCCAACACTAAAACCAAGTGCAAAGGGTAACTACCACTCTGTTTCTATCAACATCACTGCGACTTCAATTGAGCAGGTGGAAACGCTATACAAAGAACTAGGCGAGATCGAAATCGTTCGTATGGTCCTGTAACCTCGATTACGCATGAAAAACAGCGGCTTAATGCCGCTGTTTTTGTTTATAGCACCCTATTACGGTCAAATTCATTCAACTTAATTTTAAATAAATACAAAGAAAGTTGAAAAACCTTGCAGTCCATCTGTAGTTAGAATCATGTTTCGCGTTTATAATGCGTTCACTTTATTAATCCTTGAGGGAGTGCCGCTTTGCAAAATAAGCTAATCGTAAAAAAATTAGGCCGTCAGGATTACGAACCTGTATGGAAAGCCATGCATAAGTTCACAGACGAACGCACAGAAGAAGACGTAGACCAAGTGTGGTTGGTTGAACACAACCCTGTCTTCACTCAAGGACAAGCAGGCAAAGCTGAGCATGTATTAAATGCTGGCGATATCCCTGTGATACAAAGCGATCGCGGTGGCCAAGTGACTTATCACGGCCCAGGTCAGTTAGTTGCGTACTTTCTGATTAACATCCGCCGCAAGAAGTTCGGAGTGCGCGATTTGGTTACTCATATCGAGAACCTCGTAATCAACACTCTGAAAGCTTACAATATAGATTCAGCTGCCCGACCTGACGCTCCTGGTGTTTATGTCGATGGCAAGAAAATCTGTTCACTCGGATTACGAATTCGACGTGGCTGCTCATTCCATGGGCTAGCACTAAACGTTGATATGGACCTGTCCCCATTCCAACGCATTAACCCATGCGGCTACCAAGGTATGGAAATGGCACAAGTAAGCCAGCTAGGCGGACCAAGTGAATTAGAGAACGTTGAGCAACAGTTAATACAAGAGCTCGTAGAGCTGCTCGGCTATGACCAAGTAGACATTCAAGCCACCAGTAACATTACAGCAGAAGCATAAAATCATGAGCAAACCAATCCAAATGGAAAAAGGCGTTAAATATCGTGACGCTGACAAAATGGCATTAATTCCCGTAAAGAATATGCCTGCTGAACAGAAAGAAGTACTACGTAAGCCAGAATGGATGAAGATTAAACTTCCTTCAGACAGCCATCGTATCCAAGAAATCAAATCAGCAATGCGCAAAAATAACCTGCACTCAGTTTGTGAAGAAGCGTCTTGCCCTAACCTAGCCGAGTGTTTCAACCACGGTACGGCAACGTTTATGATTCTTGGCGCTATCTGTACTCGTCGCTGCCCGTTCTGTGATGTTGCCCATGGTCGTCCTGTTGCTCCTGAAGCAGAAGAGCCGAAGAAACTGGCGAAGACAATTCAAGACATGAAACTGAAGTATGTAGTAATCACTTCAGTTGACCGTGATGACTTGCGTGACGGTGGTGCTAAGCACTTTGCAGACTGTAACCGTGAGATCCGCGAGCTAAACCCAAACATTCGTATCGAAACGCTGGTTCCAGACTTCCGCGGTCGTATGGACGTCGCACTAGAGCTACTGAAAGACAATCCGCCAGATGTTTTCAACCACAACCTAGAGACAGCGCCACGCCTGTACCGTAAAGCGCGTCCAGGTGCGAACTACAAGTGGTCTCTTGATCTACTGAAGAAGTTCAAAGAGCAGCACCCAGACATCCCAACAAAGTCTGGCGTTATGATGGGCCTTGGTGAAACCAAAGAAGAGATCATTCAAGTATTGAAAGACCTTCGTGAGCACGGCGTAACTATGCTGACTCTTGGTCAATACCTAGCACCAAGCCGTCACCACTTACCAGTAGAGCGCTACGTGCCGCCGTCAGAGTTCGACGAGCTAAAAGAGATTGCTCTAGAGCTAGGCTTCACTCACGCAGCATGTGGTCCGTTTGTACGTTCTTCTTACCATGCAGACTTGCAAGCACAAGGTATGGAAATTAAGTAAGCGATTACTTATCTCCTCAGTTTCAAAGGCGCATCCCCTCGTGGATGCGCCTTTTTCTTATCAACAAACCGTAATGTTCCCATTCAGATACAACAAAGCCGCTCTACGAGAGCGGCTTTGTTAAATTCAGGTCTAGACGATAGACAAGCAAATAATAATGGCGAATTAACCGAAAGAAGCCCAGATTACCGTTGCCACTAAGATTGGGCACACGAACTTCACATACATCGGCCAAACCTTACCAAACCAACCAAGCTGAAAATCAGGACAGCCTTGCTCAAGCTCTTTCACTTTTGACGCTCGGCTCCACACCCACCCACCAAACAGGCAGAACATCAATGCAGCAATTGGTTGCAGGTACTGTGTCGCTATCATCGCCACCATGCCAAACATCGCAGCAAAGTTGTAGACAATTACCACACTGAACAGTGCGATTGCACCACCAATCACCCAACTTGTTGGCGTTCTTCTGGTATTGAAGCGCTCACTCACTAGCGCTACCGGACCTTCTAGCATTGAGATAGAAGACGTCAACGCAGCAATGGTTAGCAATAAGAAGAAAACAATCGCGAAGATCTGACCAAGCATACCTAAACTATCAAACATCAAAGGCAGAACCGTGAACACTAGCGTGTCAGAGCTTAACAGCGAACCATCTTCTGCATAGATTTGAACGCCTTTTTGCATCGCAACAAACATCGCAGGCATAACCACTAAACCGGCAATAAAAGCCACTGCGGTATCAACTAGCGTCACGTTCATCGCCATTTTTGGCAGGTTTTCTTTCTTACTTAAGTAAGATCCATAAACCAACATTGAACAGCCACCAATCGTTAGCGAGAAGAAGCCTTGTCCCATCGCTGCTAGAATTAGCTTTCTATCCCGCACCTTTTCAAAATCAGGCACTAGGTAATGCTTCAAGCCTTCTATTGCGCCAGCTTGAGTCATGATATATACGAACAATAAACCGAACAAAACAAACAGTGCTGGCATTAAACGCGTCGACCACTTCTCGATACCTTGTTTAACACCGCCCTGTACAATAAGAATGGTCAGTACGTAGAACGCTACAGTACCAAATACATTACGCTCAACGCTGAAGCCTTTAAACCAATCAGCAGCAGCCTCTAGCCCAATAAGATCAGCGACAGCACCAATTAGGAAGCAGATTAACCAACCACCAACAATGCTGTAAAACGCCAGTACGGCACTTGGGACACTTAATCCAATCCAACCAACAAACTCACCGACTTTTTTGCCTAGCGGATTAGCCGTTAGTGAACGCATACTATCAACTGGGTTGGCTTGACCATGACGACCAATCGCCATTTCAACCACCAGCATAGGGAACGCAACCACGAAAATCATGATGAGGTAAACAAGTAGAAAGGCACCACCGCCATTACTCGCTACCTGAGTTGGAAAACCCCAAATGTTACCCAAGCCAACAGCAGCACCAGCCGCAGCTAAAATAAAGCCTAAACGAGAACTAAACAGCTCTCTTGAAGAGGAAGATTGTTGGTCCATATTGCTCGCACAAAGAATCAGTGAACTAGTTGAGAAGTACAGTAATAAAAAGCAATGATAGACACAACCAATAAATGAACAATTCTCTAATTTTTACAATCAATGCGCTATTTAGAACCACAAAATTAACAAAATTCCAGTTCAATAATTCTACAAATATAGACACCAAAGGATCATCAACAGAGTCAGACCACAAAATTGACACTTATCATTGGGGGAACAATACAAACAAAAAGAGCACCAACTGGTGCTCTTGCTATTCATCATTAGACTCGAATTAAATCGTGAATACTTGATAATCTTTTAAGTTTGGAATGATTTCATGCAGTTCTTGCTCTTGTTCTGCCATCTCATCAAGAGAGTCACAGAACTCTGCGCTTTCTTCTTCCATCTGCTTGGCGTGCTGCTTCATTCGCTCTTCAACTTTCAGCTTGAGTTCAGCCATGCTGTCTGTCAATTCCGTCAGGTTGAGTCCGCCTTCTTGCTTCATCTTCTCTGACATGGCATTAAAAGCACTAGAGATAAACTCTTGGTTAAAAATCTCTTTAGCTTTTTCGAAGTCTTCAGACCAACCATTGGCCATCGACTCAAAGCTGTCTGCAGGCAAAACCAATTCACCGTCTTTGTAGTAGCGGGCCTCTAGGTCTGCGAAAAACGTTTTCATCGACTCTTTTACGTTATCAAACGATTCTGGAGAGTCTAAACTAACAGCAATATCATCAATTACATCATTGGCTAATGCGAGACTTTCGCTTGCCATCTGCTTAGCTCGTGGTATGTACTCACTCATACTCTCACGATATTTTTCAATCGCCGCTTGTTGGTCAGCATCAAGCTCAACTTTCTCGCCATGAATATAGAGATTATTATTATCATCGAACACGGCGGTATCACCATTTACCTGATGAATTTCGACTTTTTGGTCATCGATTCGCAACTCATTCTTCAAATCAACTCGACATTGAGCCGCAAATGTTGGCAGGCTCACAACAGAGATCGCCGCTGTTAACGATGCAATTAATACACTGTTTTTCATAAATACATTGCTTTTCATAACATCCTCTCATCAATCTGCCAGATTACTATACCCCGAGTTTATGCTTCTTTGTCAGGGCAAGGTTTTATATCAATTTACCCGGGGCTCAATCAATAGAAACCACTTCGTAACAAAACGGTTTATCAGCGACGCTAAACTCAATCTCGTCGCCGACTTCTTTCCCCATAAGCGCCCGACCAAAAGGCGCATTCGCAGTCACAATAGATACCTCATTACCATTCCAGGTAACAGACAGCCCACCGACTCTTGGCCCCATGAAAAAATGCTTATATTGATCATGATCGTCAATCACCACAACGTAGCTACTCACTGTTACCTTCTCACTGTCACGTAAAACTAGGTTTCGGTAACACTGAATATCCTCTTCGCACTCTTGTACCCTAACCGCTTGTCCGTGAGCAAGGTACGAGGCTTCCAGCGCCAACGTGTCGTACTTGTGTTCAGGAACTGTCTCTTCATCAGTCGCAGCATCAATGGCACGCTGTGTAGCGGACTGCGCGATACGTACTCGAGATTCAAGTTGCTCTAAGATTATTTGGCGGAGCTCAGACTTATTCATACTATTGGGGTGCTTTTCTATAGGAGCTACAGAATAGAATTAGGTACAATCAGGTGCAAGAGATTTGATACCTCAAGCGACGCTATCGTCAATCAGCGCTCGCTTTAGCATCAAGACAACACTTATTAATTCAGGTAGAACACAAATGATTGAGCAGAAGCTAAAACAAGTATTCGGATTCGATTCACTGAGAAACGGACAGAAGCAAGTCATTGATAATGTTCTATCTGGTCACTCGACAGCGGCAATATTCCCGACAGGTTCGGGGAAATCACTCTGTTATCAGCTACCCGCTTTAGAGTTGCCCCACCTTACCTTGGTGATATCACCACTGCTCGCCTTGATGAAAGACCAACTCGCTTTCCTACACAGCAAAGGCATCAGCGCGGCTGCAATCGAATCAAGCCAAGACAGGCAAACCACCCAGCAAGTAATGCAATCCGTACGCAGCGGAGACACAAAGATCCTGATGATCTCAGTCGAGCGACTGAAGAACGAACGCTTTCGCCAGTTTATTTCACAAGTGCCTATCTCGTTGCTTGTGGTCGATGAAGCACACTGTATTTCTGAATGGGGCCACAACTTCAGACCAGACTACCTCAAGCTGCCTCAATATCAAAAGCAGCTTAACATTCCTCAGGTACTGCTGCTCACAGCGACAGCCACAACATCTGTTATTCAAGATATGAAGTCTAAGTTCGATATCGATGAAGATCGTGTTGTGGTGACAGGCTTCTATCGTAAAAACCTCGACTTATCTATTCAGCCATGTGAACAAGCTAACAAGTTAGAAAGCTTGTGTAATGTGGTCAACCAAGCAGCGCAAGCACCCACCATTGTCTATGTTACTCTGCAGCAAACGGCAGAGATGGTTGCTCAACAACTCCGTAATGCCGGGGTTAACTCTGTGGCTTATCACGCCGGTCTTAAACCAGAAAATAGAGATGCTATTCAACAGCAATTCATGAATGATGACGTGCACTGTATTGTGGCAACGATTGCATTTGGCATGGGCGTGGACAAATCAAATATCCGCCGAGTGATTCATTTTGACTTACCTAAATCGATAGAGAACTACTCCCAAGAGATAGGAAGAGCTGGCCGTGATGGACAAACTTCTGAGTGTATCTTACTGGCCAATAAACACGGCTTGAGCACGCTTGAGAACTTCGTGTTTGGCGATACGCCGGACAACATATCCATCCAAGCAGTATTGAGAGAGATCTACGAAAACCAAAATATTGGGCCGTCTAGCGCTAATCAATGGGAAATCATGCTTAACCAGCTTTCGCGTGAATCGAACATTCGTCAGCTGCCACTCAAAACGTTACTGGTTTACCTTGAAATTGAAGGCGTCATTGAGCCTAAATACAGCTACTTCGCTGACTATAAATTTAAGTTCATTCGCCCTAAACAGCAGATAACCGAACAGTTCCAAGGTGAGCGTCGTAGCTTCGTGGAAGCGATCTTCCAGTGTTCTCCGCAAGCGAGAGTTTGGTGCCAGGTCGACTTCGAAGCTCTTTGGACTCACTTCCAAGCTGATCGTCAACGCGTGATTGCCGCTATCGATTACTTTAACGAGCAAGGCTGGATTGAGTTGGAAAGTAAACAGATCACCGATGTTTATGCGATCCACAATACTTCTGAAGAGATAATGCAGTTATCTGAGCGACTTACAGAGTTGTTTAAAGCAAAAGAGAACAGCGAGATAAATCGTCTCAATCAAATGCTGAGCTTCTTTGAGGCTGACACGTGCCTAAGCTCTCGCCTAGCAAGCTACTTTGCAGACAACGAAGCGCCAAAAGCCTGCGGTCACTGCTCTGTATGCCGCGGTCAAGTAGCAACCTTACCAAGCGTTGATGTTGAATCGGTCGATGATGAGACAGTCATGACATGGATTCATGAGTTTATTTCTGCAAGCCAGCAACTGATTACCGACGAAGCCATCACTCGTTTTCTCTGTGGAATCGCCACCCCACTTTCGACCAAGCTTAAAGCAAGCAAAATGGCTGGCTACGGAAAGTTAGAGCAACAACCTTTCGCCGACACCTTAGCGCGCGTAAAACAGCTTCCAAGATAACTCTAAACGATAAAAACCGACTATGCCGCAAAGCGAAGTCGGTTTTTATGAAAAGCACTCGCCAATCTCTGTCTTTAGAAAAAGCTCAGCTGACGCATTTGGTCTTTGGGCTGCAACATCACACTCAAACCCAGTAAGCGTATCTCTCGCCCTTGCTGCCTTTTGAGTATTTCACTTAACAGCTCTTTGAAGTGCTCGCGGTCTAGAGAAGCATGAATGTGCTCAATAGTGGTTTGTTGGAAATCAGCGAATTTGAGCTTAATACCCTGTTTGATGATCGCTTTGCTTGGGCTCGCCTTTTCCAATCGAGTTTCAAGTTCAGGAAACAGCTTGTCTTCTATCACTTGCCAACACTCGGCGTAAGTCGATATGTTTTGGGTAAAGGTTCTTTCAACCCCAACAGACTTTCGCTCACGCTCGACAATGACTTCTCGCTCATCGATACCATGGCTGCGCTTCCACAGCGAGGCGCCCTGGCGACCAAATTTCAGTAATAGATCGCGATAATCAGACTCTTTTATATCCTTGCAGGTAAAAAAGCCCGCTTGGTGAAGCTTTTCAATGCTCACCTTGCCAACACCGGGGATCTTTTCAAGTGGTAGTTCATCGATCACCGCTTGCACGTCTTGTGGAGGGATAACGAATTGCCCGTTAGGCTTATTCATATCCGAAGCCACTTTCGCCAAAAACTTTATAGGAGCAATACCGGCAGACGCCGTTAGATTAAGTTCATTCCAAATATCACGACGAATCGACTCTGCTATTAACGTTGCCGAGCCATGACACTGCTTTGAGTCGGTCACATCAAGAAATGCTTCATCCAACGACAACGGTTCGATCACCGAAGTATATCGAGAGAAAATCTCACGGATCTTTTTAGAGATCTCGACATAAACCGACATTCTTCCCGGCACAACTAACAAGTTAGGACAGAGTTGTAGCGCTTTAGCTGTCGGCATGGCCGAACGAACACCAAACTTACGCGCTTCATAATTGCATGTGCTGAGCACACCACGCTGCTTTTCATGCCCGCCTACGGCTAACGGTCGATTACGGTAAGCCGGGTTATCTCGCATTTCTACAGCCGCGTAAAAACAGTCCATATCGACATGGATTATTTTTCTCACTTTCTCTTGGTCCGCACTACACATCAACCAGTAATTCAACCTTACAACTGTATCTATGAACAGTATAATGGATAATTGTTGGTTTTAAAATGATCTAGAGTCCAGCTCAACAGGTTTAGCTTCAATCGCCACCTACTCTTCTGATAGTATTGTTAGGAGTATTTAGTCTATAAGTAGGGATAGCTTTTGAGTGAAAAAATACTAGTAGTAGAGGACAGTCGCGCATTCAGAAACTACCTTTACCAGCAATTTAAAAACGATGGTTATGAAGTTGCGCTCGCAGAATCTGTGGCTGAAGCCAAAGCTATCTTAGAGCAAGGGACGGATTTCTTGTGCGCCGTGCTCGACTACTGCCTACCTGACGGCCAAGATGGTGAGATCATTGATTTAGTGCTCGGCTATCAGCAAAAAATCATCGTGCTTACCGGCATGTTCAACAACACCCTACGAGAACAAGTTCTGGCTAAAGGTGTGTTGGATTACATCCTCAAAGACAGCATGTCATCGGTCAGTTACTTGCTACCGCTTGTAAAACGAATCTCGAATAATCGACACCATAAAGCTCTGGTTGTTGATGATTCTGCTGTGGTTCGCCGATATGTCGTTCAACTTCTTGAACACCAATATATTCAAACCGTTCAGGCAGAAGATGGAGAGCAAGCGCTCGCACTGCTGCAAAACGATCCTGATATCACCGTTGTGGTCACTGACCACGATATGCCAAATAAAGACGGTATTTCGATGACTCGTGACATTCGAGTGCAGCACGACCGTAACCAACTCGCTATCCTTGGCTTATCAGGCAGTGATGACCGCACCATGACCGCTCGTTTCCTTAAAGCTGGCGCCAATGATTTCCTCTATAAGCCCTTTAATCAAGAAGAATTCTTCTGTCGAATTCATCAACTCCTCGATATGAAAGAAGCGACGAGTGAGCTGTTTCGTCACGCTAACGAGGATGCCCTTACTGGCCTATGGAACCGTCGTTATTTATTTAATCAGACGTGTAAAGGTTGTGAAGAGCGCAATATTGCCATGATGGATATCGACTTCTTTAAGAAAGTGAATGATACCTATGGTCACGATGGTGGTGATGCGGTGTTGATTGAAGTTGGAAAAATTATCAAGCAACACTTTAAAGATGACTTACCCGTTCGTTTTGGCGGAGAAGAATTTTGCATTCAATCTTGCGGCCCATTTGAACAGTTTGTGGAAGAGTTGGAATCCATGAGAGATGCAATTGAAAGTCACCAAGTGATGCATGATTCACAAATCATTAAAGTGACCATGAGCATTGGGGTAACCGATCAAATGGGCTCTTTAGATGAACAGATTAAAGCCGCCGACGAACTGCTTTATACCGCTAAAGAACAAGGTCGAAACCAGCTAGTGTGCGCTCGCAATAATCTTCAGTTAGTTAACGAGTAGCTGAACCTTTCTAAGCATGAATCCAATTAGCGAAAAACAAAAAAAGCCCAAGGCACATACCTTGGGCTTCTGTTCTTGGAAAGCTTAATTCGCTCCCAATCAATATCGCTGATTAAGCAATACGATCTTTATTCCAAGCAGCTTCTTTTTGCTGACGCTCGGCCAGTTTCTCTTCGCGGTAAGCTTCACGAGCTTCACGCTTTTTACGCGCATCACAAGGTTCTGGGCAGTTACATACTTTATCAATACCAACTGCACCTAAGCCACCACAGCTACCTTTAACTACTTTCTTTTGAATGATGTAGCCAATAGACATTGCTGTAATCACAGCTAGAAAAACACCAAATGTAATCAGAAATGTATTCATAATTTTCTCGCTTACCTTATTTACCTAAGTATGGCTTAAATGCTTCAGAAGCAACTTCTTTAAAGCCATCTGCTGTTTTTACCACCATGAACACTGGGATGTTATGTTGGTTTGCGACTTCCATTCCTTTCTCTTCACCTAAGACCATAAGGCCTGTAGATAAACCGTCTGCAGTCATTGAAGACGAGTTTAAAACTGTTACAGAAACCACTTTATGGTGAAGAGGCTTTCCTGTTTCAGGGTTGATGATGTGTGAGTAACGAACACCATCACGTTCAAAATAGTTACGGTAATCACCAGAGGTTGCGATAGCCATATCACCCGGCTCGATGATCTCTTGGATATTACGCTCGTCAACGCTTGGTTTCTCAATCGCGATACGCCAGCCCACGTTCTCACGGTTTAAACCTTTCAGACGAATTTCGCCACCGACTTCAACCATATAGTTGTGAATACCGATAGAATCAAGGTAGTCAGCGACGACATCAACGCCCCAACCTTTTGCAATCGTGGATAGATCGACATACAGGTTAGGTAGGTCTTTCTTCAACATATTACCTTCAACGCTAAGGTGATGAATACCAATCTTAGCCTTACGAGCCGCCAGCTCTTCATCTGATGGCACAACTTCAGGGCGAGCTTCAGGACCAAAGCCCCATAAGTTAACTAATGGACCAACCGTTACATCCAGTGCTCCTTCAGTAAGACCGTTCAAACGAATCGCTTCTTTCACAACCGTCGCTGTTTGCTCAGACACTTCGAATGCGTCAGCACCTTTGTATTGGTTAAAGCGGCTCAACTCTGAATCTTCACGGTACGTCGACATCTGGTCGTTTACTTCTTCAAGTAGACGATCGATTTCAGTATGAACTTCATTAGACTCAGGAAATTCATCACTGTTGATGTATTTAATATTGTAACTCGTGCCCATCGTTGGGCCACTCAAATGCACTTGCTCTCTTGACTGCTCACAGCCCGCAAGAAAAATCAAAGAAGTTAATGCAACAAGCCAAATTCTCACTTGCTTACTCCTGTCTAATGTTGAGGATTTATATAAGGAAAAATAAGAGTAAAAAATAGGTATTTTGAATGCCTTACTCTTTCTTATATAAGCCAGTATGTTGTCAAAAGCTGTCTTAGAAAAACAAATGGCTGACTCGTAGGAGTCAGCCATAATATCAATCACTTAAGTGGATTAACCACCGAAGTCATCTAGTAGGATGTTTTCATCTTCTACACCAAGATCTTTCAGCATGCCGATAACAGCAGCGTTCATCATCGGTGGACCACACATGTAGTACTCACAATCTTCAGGAGCTTCGTGGTCCTTCAGGTAGTTTTCGTACAATACGTTGTGGATGAAACCAGTGTAACCGTCCCAGTTGTCCTCTGGTTGAGGATCAGACAGTGCACAGTGCCACACGAAGTTTTCGTTTGCAGCCGCTAGACCATCGAAATCTTCAATGTAGAACATCTCACGCTTAGAACGTGCGCCGTACCAGTAAGACATCTTACGAGTAGACTTAAGACGCTTAAGTTGGTCGAAGATATGAGAACGCATAGGCGCCATACCTGCACCACCACCGATGAATACCATTTCGTTGTCTGTGTCTTTAGCGAAGAACTCACCAAATGGACCAGAAATCGTACACTTGTCACCAGGCTTAAGAGACCAGATGTATGAAGACATCACACCTGGAGCTACGTCTGGGTTGTTTGGCGGCGGAGTCGCGATACGAACGTTCAACTTAATGATGCCTTTCTCTTCTGGGTATGAAGCCATTGAGTAAGCACGGATTGAATGTTCTTTAACGATAGACTCGTAACGGAATAGGTTGAACTTATCCCAGTCACCACGGTATTCCTCAGGAATATCGTAATCTGCGTATTTCACGTGATGTGGTTCAGCTTCAATCTGAATGTAACCACCCGCGCGGAACGGTACTTCTTCACCTTCAGGGATTGCTAGTGCAAGTTCTTTGATGAAAGTAGCTTCGTTGTTATTCGAGATAACAGTACATTCCCACTTTTTAACACCAAAGATATCTTCGTCTAGTTCAATCTCCATGTCAGTTTTCATAGCAACTTGACATGCAAGACGTTCGCCTTCGCGAGCTTCGCCTTTTGTGATGTGATCAAGTTCAGTTGGTAGGATGTCGCCACCGCCAGACTTAACTTTTACACGACACTGACCACAAGAGCCACCGCCACCACAAGCAGAAGATACGAAGATACCAGCACCCGCTAGGGCACCAAGTAGCTTGCTACCAGGTTGAGTAACGATCGCCTTTTCAGGGTCGCCATTTACTGAAATAGTGATGTCACCTGATGGTACTAGCTTAGATTTAGCGAATAGAATCACTAGCACTAAAGCCAATACAATAATGGTAAACATCGCTACGCCAAGAATAATGCTTTGCATTTGTTATTCCTTATTACTGGGTGCTTACCCTACAGTTGAACACCAGAGAAAGACATAAAGCCTAACGCCATCAGACCAACAGTAATGAACGTGATACCAAGGCCACGTAGACCAGGAGGTACGTCAGAGTACTTCATCTTCTCACGGATACCCGCAAGAGCAACGATAGCTAACATCCAACCCACACCAGAACCGAAGCCGTAAACAACAGATTCAGCAAAGTTGTAGTCACGAGTTACCATGAAAGATACACCACCAAAGATTGCACAGTTAACTGTGATCAGTGGAAGGAAGATACCTAGTGCGTTGTACAAAGGTGGGAAGAAACGGTCTAGAACCATCTCTAGGATTTGTACAAGTGCCGCGATAACACCGATGAATGCGATGAAGTTAAGGAAACTTAAATCGACACCTTCAACAAGCGCGTTTTCTTTCAGAATGTTTGTGTAAACAAGGTTGTTCACAGGAACAGCGATTGTAAGTACTACAACTACCGCAACACCAAGACCAAAAGAAGTTTTAACTTTCTTAGATACCGCTAGGAATGTACACATACCTAGGAAGAAAGAAAGCGCCATGTTTTCGATAAAAATCGATTTAACTAGCAGACTAATATAATGTTCCATGACTACCTTACCCCTTCGCTTCTACTTGCTCTGGTTTGAACGTACGAATCGCCCAAATCAAGAAACCAATTAGGAAGAATGCAGAAGGTGCTAGAAGCATCAAGCCGTTTGGCTGATACCAACCACCGTTGCTCACTAGAGGTAGTACTTCCATACCAAATAGTTTGCCAGAGCCTAGAAGCTCACGGAAGAAACCAACAGTGATAAGAACGAAACCGTAACCAAGACCGTTACCAAGACCATCGATTAGAGATGGGATTGGCGCAGACTTCATTGCGAATGCTTCAGCACGACCCATTACAATACAGTTAGTAATGATTAGGCCTACGAATACAGATAGCTGCTTAGAGATATCGTATAGGTATGCTTTTAGCACTTGGTCTACCACGATTACTAATGATGCGATAATTGCCATCTGAACGATGATACGCACACTGTTAGGAATGTGGTTACGGATTAGAGAAACGAAGAAGTTAGACAGAGCAGTAACAAACATTACCGCGATAGTCATAACAAATGCTGTTTCTAGCTTAGTGGTTACCGCAAGAGCAGAACACACACCAAGAACCTGTAGCGCGATTGGGTTGTTATCCAATACTGGCGCTAAAATGCTCTTTTTAATTTCTTTTGCACTAGACATTAGTTCAGACCTCCGTCACGAACTTTTGCTAGGAACGGACCAAAGCCCATATCACCTAACCAGAAGTCAAATGTATGTTGAACGCCAACACTGGTCAGTGTTGCACCAGAAAGGCCATCAACACCGTGCTCAGTACCTTCAGGAGCACCACCTTTAACTACCTTGATAGCTGGCTTGTGGTTTTCGTCGAATAATTTCTTACCAACGAATTGAGCACGCCAAGTTGGGTTCTCAACTTCACCACCAAGTCCAGGAGTTTCACCTTGCTCGTAGTAAGTGATACCAGAAACTGTGTTGCCATCAGTTTCTACCGCAACGAATGCGTACATCATTGACCATAGGCCGTTACCGTGAACAGGGATGATAACTTTAGTAGTTTCAGCACCGTCTTTCACTAGGTATACAGTACCTGTGTTAGCACGACGAAGGATCTTAGCGATGTCATCTTCAGCTGAAAGCTTGATTGACTGAGCTGGATCTTTTGCCGCTTTACGTTGGTCGTATGCAGAAGCATCACCGTCAACGAAATCACCAGTAGCGAAATCAACTAGACGAGGTTCGATGTTCTCTGCGTACAGCGCTGGGATGTCACCTTCAAGGTCAACACCTGCAACTTCTAGGATCTTAGTTTGCTGATCCAGAACCGCGTTAGCTTGTTGCTTAGGTTTAAGAACAACTGCAGCTGTTGAAACGATGATTGAGCACACTAGGCTCAATGCGATAACAACAAACAGCGTCTTTTTAATGCTATCGTTATTACTTGCCATAGCGAGCTAGTCTCCGCTTAATGTTCTTCTCGATTACAACGTGGTCAAACAGAGGAGCAAATAGGTTTGCGAATAGAATCGCAAGCATCATGCCTTCTGGGTATGCAGGGTTAACTACACGGATCATTACACACATTGCGCCGATTAGGATGCCGTACCACCACTTACCTTTGTTGGTAAATGAAGCTGATACAGGGTCTGTCGCCATGAAGAACATACCGAATGCGAAGCCACCTAGAACTAGGTGCCAGTGCCAAGGCATGCTGAACATTGCGTTAGTATCAGAACCGATCACATTGAATAGCGTAGACACAGCAATCATACCGATCATTACACCAGCAATGATGCGCCATGAAGCGATACGCATGTAAACGATCATCGCTGCACCAATCATAAGTGCTAGAGTCGATACTTCACCGATAGAACCTGGGATGTTACCAATGAACGCATCCATCCAAGTGATTGCTTCACCAGATACTGTGTTCACTAGCGCGCTACCGCCGCCTTGAGCCCATTGGCTAAGCGCAGTTGCACCAGAGAAACCATCTGCAGCAGTCCAAACTACGTCACCTGAAATCTGTGCAGGGTATGCAAAGAATAGGAACGCACGGCCAGCAAGCGCAGGGTTTAGGAAGTTACGACCTGTACCACCAAAGATCTCTTTAGCAACAACAACACCGAAGGTAATACCTAGAGCTGCTTGCCATAGAGGAAGTGTTGGCGGAACGATAAGCGCAAACAGGATAGAAGTTACAAAGAAACCTTCGTTAACTTCGTGCTTACGCACCATACAGAACAGAACTTCCCAGAAACCACCAACGATAAATACCGTTGCGTAGATAGGTAGGAAGTAAGTCGCACCAAGTAGCATCTTACTGCCAACACCCGCATCGGCTCCTAAGGAGGCGCCAAGCATTTGAGTTAGCCAGTAGTGCCAGTTACCATCGATTACAGATGCTAGCTCAGCGCCTGCGTACATGTGGTTAAGTGCAGCGATAGCTTGGCCACCCGCGTTGTACATACCCCAGAACATAGCTGGGAATACCGCGAACCAAACCATGATCATGATACGTTTTAAGTCAACGCTATCACGAACGTGCGAGCTTTTCTTTGTGATAAGACCTGGCGTGTAGAACACTGTAGCCGCTGCTTCGTAAAGCGCGAACCACTTCTCGTGTTTACCACCTGGCTCAAAATGATGCTCGATGTCTTCAAGAAACTTTTTAAGGCCCATGAAAATTACCCTTCCTTCTCAATCGTATCTAGGCATTCACGAAGTAGTTGACCGTACTCGTACTTACCTGGGCATACAAAGGTACACAATGCCAAATCTTCTTCATCTAGCTCTAGCGCACCTAGTGCTTGTGCACTATCAACGTCGCCTGCACATAGATCACGAAGCAGCAATGTAGGTTCCATATCTAGAGGCATTACGCGCTCGTAGTTACCGATTGGAACCATTGAGCGATCACTACCGTTTGTAGTCGTTGTCATGTTGAACAACTGACCTTTAAACAGGTGACCAAGGAATGAACGAGTAACAGAGAACTTGTTCTTACCAGGCATAGCCCAGCCGAATAGCTCTTTATCACGACCTTCACGTAGAACAGAAACTTGCTGATGGTAACGACCGAGGTAAGCATGTGGACCGGTTGCTTGTGTACCAGTTAGTACAGAACCAGAAATCACACGAACTTCGCCTGGCATTAGCTCGCTGTCTGTCAACTCTTCAAGGCTAGCACCAATTTGAGTACGAACTAGACGCGGGTTGTTTACTACTGGACCAGCCAGAGAAACAACACGATCAGTGTAAAGCTCACCAGTAAGGAAAAGCTTACCGAATGCGATAACATCTTGGTAGTTAATGCTCCACGCTACGTTTTCTGCATTTACCGGGTATAGGTAATGCATATGCGTACCTGCAAGACCTGCAGGGTGTGGGCCATCAAAAACATGTTCTTCAACGTTAGACTGAGCTGAACGAGGTAAGCTAGTACCTTTTTTACAAACGTACACTTTACCGTTAGTCAGAGTTGAAAGAATATCTAAACCAGCAACGAAAGCATCAGACTGCTCGTTAATGATTAATTCTGGCTCAGCTGCTAGCGGATTTGTATCCATAGCAGTTACGAAAATAGCCTGAGTTTCAGAATCAATTGCTGGAACCTTGCTGAACGGACGAGTTCGCAAAGCGGTCCATGAACCAGACTCAACTAACTGAGCTTTAACCGTTTCACGGTCAAGATCTGCTAGTTGGTTAGCTTCATAGCTATTGAACGTGATTTGCTCATTGCCTGCTACTTCAATCACTAGAGATTGAAGAACACGCTTAGCACCACGGTTCACTTCAATAACTTTACCGCTTGCTGGAGAAGTAAATACAACACCTGGGTTCTTTTTATCTGCAAAAAGAACTTGGCCTTTCTTCACTTCATCACCAACGCGAGCATGCATCGTAGGACGCATACCAACGTACTCTTCGCCAAGCAAGGCGACTTTAGTGATGGACTTACCATCATTAATCACCTGGGATGGAGTTCCTGCGATAGGAAGATCCAAACCCTTCTTTATTGTAATCATACGCACTTGCACTACTTTATCGGGAAAAAGATTCTTTTAATTGCGTAAATTCAGGACGTTTTAAAATCGCCCTTAGACACGACATTACAGTGTCCGGTTTTGGTAAATTTGAGATACCAAAATCGCAACATTATCTTAATAAAATTCTCACACAAATCATGTGAGATTTATCAGGTGCCGTATTCTAGCATTTTTTGGCATCTTGATGCCATGACCAATAACTTGAATAGCACGTTTATTTGGTGAGAATTGAAGCATATGGACTCTTAAATATGTATAAATTTGACGAGCCGCACAGATAAATTGGCTTTTGAAAGGTGTTTTAAACAAGAGATTAACACTCTGTCACAAACTAATATTTTATGAGTTATGTTGAAACACTGTTAATAAAAACACTACTCATTGTAGGTATTTTTAGACGTTTAATTTGCCATCAGTTTGAGTGATATAACGGCAAGAAACAGATAATTTGGGCGATAAAAAAGGCGGCATAGCCACCTCTTTTTATATGTATTAAATCTATTACTTGCCCCCACCCATACACATTGGGCTGTCTGGCACGTTATCTAGCTGCTTCAACCATTCATCTTTTGTATAAGTGTGAATAGATAAAGCGTGAATATTGTTCGCTAGCTCTTCTGAAAGTGCTTTATTTACCGCTCGGTGACGAGCAATAAGACGTAAACCTTCAAACGCATCGCTCACAACAATCACCTTAAAATGACTCTCAGAACCAGCCGGAACATTGTGCATATAGCTCTCATTAATCACGTTCAAGTGACTTGGTGAAAACTCATTGTGCAATTTTGTTTCGATAACTTCTTGGATCATTGTGATTCCTTAATAACGGGTTGGCATTATCTGTGGGATGAGTATAAACCCTAACAAGGCTACTGTCTGAGTATTTAATAACGAACAGCATAGGTTTAATCGAGTTTTCCCTATCTTGTTCAGCTCGCATTTGAGACAATATCTTTGTTATTTCTCACATAAGTATCCCAAGTAATGAAAACTGAACTTACCCTTCACGATAGAACCTTGACCTTACATCGTTTCCCTAAACGTTCAAATGAAACGCTTCAAGCTTGGGATGCGGGCGACGAATACATTATTAACCATGTTGAAGAGATGAACCTTGAACCTGGCAAACACATTCTGATCTTAAACGACAGCTTTGGTGCCCTATCCGCTTGGTTCTCAAAAGATCACGATGTGACCATGATGAGCGACTCGTTTATCTCTCATCGTGGCGGCCTGAAAAACTTACAGCGTAATCAGTGCAATCGCGTCAACTTTTTAAACACCATGGATGATATCCCTCACGGTATTGATCTGGTACTGATGCAGCTACCAAAAACCAACCGCCATTTGGTGTGGCAACTAAGCCAATTGCGCCAAGCTTTACCTGAAGGCTGCCAAGTGATCGGTGTCAACAAGGTAAAAGAGATTCACACATCAACGCTGAATCTGTTTGAAAAGTACTTGGGTGAAACCAAAACATCACTGGCGAAGAAAAAGCACCGTCTGGTGTTCTCATCTCCAAACTGTCAGCCTATTCACAAAGTTGAACCATTCGTTGAGTGGGACGTTGATGGTGAAGATATCCGCCTGAAAAATTTACCAAATGTTTACTCAGGGGAAGCACTCGATCAGGGCGCTCGCTATATGCTAGAGCATATCCCTCAAGATCCAGAGTTACGTCATATCATCGATCTTGGTTGTGGTAACGGTGTACTGAGTGTTAAAGCTGGTCAACTGAATCCGCAAGCTCGTATTACGTGTGTCGATGAAAGCTTTATGGCCGTAGAATCAGCGCGTCAAAACGTAAAAGATAACCTTGGGGAAGAAGGCAACTTCCAGTTCATTGCTAACAACTGTTTGGACGGTTTTAAGAAAAACAGCACATACCTAGTGTTGTGTAACCCTCCATTCCATCAACAGCAAGCGATTACTGATCACATTGCATGGCAAATGTTCTGTGATGCAAAGCATGTTCTTAGCAATGGAGGCAAATTAATTGTTATTGGCAACCGACACCTCGGATACGATGTCAAACTAGCAAGATTATTTGGTGAAGCGAACGTTGAAACGCTTGAACTAAACCAAAAATTTGAGATATTACAAGCAACAAGAGAACCTGCTAATTTTAACAAATAGGCAGTAGACTGCTTTATAAGAATTTAAAATACCGAGCTTCTGGTGTGAATTTAGAAAGGATAAAGGAATGAAAAAACTGATTTTGGCTGCTTCTATCATGGCTTTGACAGCATGTTCAGCCCCTCAGCAAGAACAGATCAATGTAATGCCAGAAGCTTCACTAAGCTCAAGCAACCTAGTACAAGGCAAAACCTACACACTAACCAGTAAAGATGTTCGCGCTGCTCAGTATGTTGCACTTGTTGATAGCGGCCGAGCAAACATTCAGCCAATTCACGCTAAGCAAAACATGCGCATTTCTCTAGAAAACGCTATCGCACAGCAATTTGAGTCTCAAGGCTTTCGTGCCAGCGTCAACAGCGAAAACTCTGTTGTTTTAGAGATTCAAGAAGCTTTAGTTACCGTAGAACACACCATTATGGAAAACCAAATGGACGGTAAAGTAACGCTTGAAGTTACGGCTGAAACACCAGAAGGCAAACTGGTTAAGACATTCAATGGTACAGCAACTCGCACTGGAGCATTAAGCGCATCAAACGACGATATCGCAATGGTACTTAACGATGTTATCGACTTAGTGCTTAAAGAGATCGCTAATGACCAAGAACTGCAAACTTACATGAAGGAACGTTTCTAATGGGTCGTATTCTATCTTCTATCGCACTCATGTTAGTGAGCGTAAGCGTGTGGGCTGGCCCTAAAGTGAATGTGGAGACGACGCTAGGTAACTTCACAATCGAGCTAAACCAAGAGCAAGCACCAATTAGTTCTGAGAACTTTCTTAAATACGTAGCAGACGGTAGTTACGAAGGCACTATCTTCCACCGTGTTATTCCTGGTTTTATGGCGCAAGGTGGGGGCTTCAATCAAGACATGCAGCAACAAGCAACGTATGCTCCGATCAAAAATGAAGGTAGCAATGGTCTGAAAAATGACACAGCAACCATCGCAATGGCCCGCACTAACGCACCAGACTCTGCAACTCGTCAGTTCTACATTAACTATGCAGACAACGATTTCCTAAACGCGAAAGGCGGCAACCCGGGCTACGCAGTATTTGGTAAAGTAACCGAAGGCTTTGACGTAATTCAAAAGATGGCGACCATTCCAACTAAAAGAATGGGTCGTATGGCAGATATCCCTGCTGATCCAATTGTCATCACGAAAGTGACCCTTCTTAAGTAATCTAAAGCAACGCCCTTATTTCTTGAGGGCGTTTTTCTATACAAGGACGACCTATGTCATTAGGCACCCCCTCTCTTTCTTGGATGCAAACTTTCCGAAGCTATCTCGATAAGCGCTTACTGTGGGTGTTCATGCTCGGCTGCTCAAGCGGCTTCCCGTGGGTTCTTATTGGCTCCAACATGTCTGGCTGGCTTAAAGACGCAGGTTTAACCCGTGCAGCAATTGGTTACTTTGGTAGTGTATTTGCCGTATACGCCATTAACTTTTTGTGGGCACCTCTGGTAGACCGAGTCAAATTACCGGTACTTCACGCGATACTCGGCCAGCGCCGCAGTTGGATATTTTTCTGCCAATCTATTGTTTTAGCTGGCACCTTATTAATTGCTGGCGTCAATCCTGCTGAGAATTTGGCGTTTACCTCAATGTTAGCGCTCACTATTGCCATTGCCTCAGCCACTCAAGACATCGCAATTGATGCATTTCGTATCGATACCTTCCCAAAATCAGAAGCTTCAAAACTACCACAAGCCTCTGCAATGGCTGTCGTTGGTTGGTGGACTGGCTACTCTCTACCTGGTTACCTTGCCTTTATTAATGCAGATTCTATTGGATGGAATGGGGTGTATTACGGCATGGCTGGTATTGTCGCTATTCTAATGCTATTCACATTACTCGTTGGGGAACCTAAAACTCGACGTGATAGCTTACAAGCAGAAGCAGAGCTTCGCCATAGTAAAATGGTGGGCAATCCTGTTGTGGTTTGGCTTACAGTTACAGTCGCAGAACCTTTTATTGACTTCTTCAAGCGTAGTGGTTTCAGAGTCGCTTTAACCTTAATACTATTCGTCTTCCTATTTAAGATAGGTGAAGCCTTCTTAGGAAGAATGTCGATCACCTTCTATAAAGAAGTCGGATTCTCAAATGAACAAATCGGTTACTACTCAAAATTAATTGGTTGGGGACTCACCATGCTATTCACATTAATTGGTAGTATGGTTAACGTAAAATTCGGCATAGTTAGAGGGTTAATGATCGGCGGTATAGCGATGGCGGCCAGTAATTTAATGTTTGCTTGGATTGCTCATGTAGGCCCGAATGAGCCGCTATTTCTTGCTACTCTTATGGTTGATAATTTTACTGCTGCTTTTTCAACGGTGGCCTTCGTTTCATTTCTTACCATGGTAACTGGTCAAGCTTTCTCTGCAACGCAATATGCTTTGCTTGCCTCTTTAGGGAATTTAGGACGCACAACACTGGCTTCTTTCAGTGGTGAGTTGGTTGATTACCTCAATGATTGGTCAACCTTCTTTATACTGACTGCACTGATGGTGATTCCAAGTTTGATCATGCTCTATTCGCTGCGCCACTTTTTCGCAGATTTACTAGAAAAAGCTAAAAACAACCACGAATAAGAGAAAAAGAAAACAGAATAAAAAGAGGGTAGCATTGCGCTACCCTCTCTTTTTTACTGTCAGTCACTCTAGGAGCACAATTAGTCCGTCGTATCACCCGCGATTAAGTGAAAACCGACGTCCATCGAATCATCAATCACCACCACTTGATTCAACACTCCATTAGCTAATGGTTGTCGCTACAGAATCCACCTCGACAATAGATAATTAGCCAGCAATAAGAATGTCACAGAGCAAGTTCCCGCTGTAAAAAAAACCGTTCACGCAATCTTTGAGTTTCGTACAAATAACTGTCTCAAGAGTTCTGTGACAGAAAAAGCAACCATGTTCAAATTCCAGACGACTCATCACGTCAGTCGTTCATCAATTGATTCCACCACCATTACGAAGTTGGTTAAAAATAGATCAGGAAGTGGGTTTATATGAGGAGAGATTTATCCGCTTTTAGAGAGAAAATTACATAGAAAGGAATACTGTTGATTTTGATATGCATGTCACTCTATTCAGTAGAATCGTTTGCTTAGAGCAGTAATTCACCAATTTATCCACAAAATAATCGAATTTCAAAAAATCAATAGAATCAGTGGTGCATCAAGATGCATTTCCATCTTAAAGTTCCATCATTTAGATCATTAGTGTGATCAAGTTCACCTTAATAATTGCAATTTTCATCGCTTCTCACTTTTATTTGAGAACAAAATCGCTATTATGCTCGGCATTCGGACATCATAAACACGCACGGATTAGCGGGTTACTTATTTCAAACATAGAGAGTTCCATTATGCGTAAATCACTTTTAACTCTTGGCCTACTTGCAGCAGCTTCTGCTCCAGTAATGGCGGCTGATTATTCTGACGGCGACATCCACAAGAACGATTACAAGTGGATGCAGTTCAACCTTATGGCTGCAATCGATGAGAAAGGCGCTGGCCCAGAGTCAACTCACGATTACTTAGAAATGGAATTTGGCGGCCGCTCGGGAATCTTTGATCTTTACGGTTACGTTGATGTATTCAACCTAACTTCAGATCCAGGCAGCGACAAAGCTGGTGAAGAAAAAATCTTTATGAAGTTCGCACCTCGTATGTCTCTAGACGGACTAACTGGTAAAGACCTTTCTTTCGGTCCAGTTCAAGAACTTTACGTTGCATCTCTTATGGAATGGGGTGGTAAATCTGGTGTAAATAACCAGAAGATCGGTCTTGGCTCTGACATCATGGTTCCATGGTTCGGTAAAGTTGGCCTAAACCTATATAGTTCTTACTACGGTAACGACAAAGACTGGAACGGTTTCCAAATCTCGACTAACTGGTTCAAACCATTCTACTTCTTCGAGAACGGTTCATTCATCTCTTACCAAGGTTACATCGATTACCAATTCGGTATGGAAGACAAGGCTGGTAACAAGTTCAACACTAACACGTCAAACGGCGGTGCTATGTTTAACGGTATCTACTGGCACTCAGACCAATTCGCTGTTGGTTACGGCTTGAAGCTATACAAAGACATCTACGGTTTTTCAGATGGTGAAGCACTCCCATGGACTCAAACTGTTGACTCTTCAGGTGTAGGTCACTACCTAGCAGTAACTTACAAGTTCTAATCGAACTTCTAAGAAAGTTTCTAAAATGGCACCCTCGGGTGCCATTTTTTATTGCTTTCATTTAATGCCTCGCTATCCTTGCAGCATCACTTTCTTATCTCGGTATTGCTGTGAACATCACGATTGTTGGGCCTGGGGCCATCGGCTCTTTATGGGCGATAAAACTACTTCAAGCGGGTCATAATGTGTCTTTGTGGAGTCGTACCACTTATAACTCAATTGACTTATCGCTTGATGGACAAGCTTCCCTTTCATTCAGTAACAACAATATCGAAAAGCTATCTGCGAGTGACTTAGTGATCGTCACGGTCAAAGCTTGGCAAGTAGAAGAAGCAACCACTCCGTTACTTCAATATCTCGACCCTGATACCATTCTTATGTTCATGCACAACGGAATGGGAGCAGTAGATGAGATAGCCACTCAGATTGATGCTCATCCGATAGTATTGGCAACCACCACCCAAGCAGCATTCAAACCTGATCGTAATAGTGTATCTCACACTGGTGCTGGTCAAACTCAGTTAGGGGCTTTTAATCAAGCTGGAAAGAAATGCACCTTCTTAGTCGATGTCCTTAATCACGCATTGCCTAACGTCAGCTGGAACCCAGAAATACATACCGCTTTGTGGACCAAACTCGCAATCAATTGTGCAATCAACCCGCTAACTGGCCTTGAGCAAATCAAGAATGGAGAGCTGTCCGAACCACGCTTTGGTAATACTCTAACCGCAATCATTGAAGAGCTGACGCAAGTTATGCAGGCAGAGGGCATTAGTTGCTCGTTCGACGAATTGGAAACTAACGTCAACAAAGTTATTCAAGCGACGGCAAAGAATAACTCCTCTATGAAACAAGACATGTTCTATCAAAGAAGAACCGAGATAGATTTCATTACTGGCTTTCTAATAGAGACAGCACATAAGCATCAAATCGACGTTCCCGTTAACCAAACACTCCTCACGCAAGTCAAAGAACAAGAAAGTAGCTGGAAGAAACAAGATTAGCCTGCGCCAATCAATAAGTCGCGATAAAATAATGATACAGCTCAGCATAACGCTGGCACCAATTTCCCAAGATTTAGGTAAGAATAGATGCTTGATATCAATCACATCCGAGAGCAGTTCCCTGCGCTATCACAAACCATCAATCAGCAACCACTGATTTACTTAGATAGCGCGGCAACCACACAAAAACCTCAGGTAGTTATTGATGCCATTAGCCAGTATTACTCCAAGCAGAATGCCAATGTTCATCGTGGTAGTCACAGCTTAACCGCGCACGCCACCAGCCAATTTGAAGCCGCTAGAGACAAGGTCGCTCAGTTTATTGGCGCTGCCTCATCGAAAGAGATTATCTGGACTCGCGGAGCCACCGAAGCACTCAACCTTATCGCTCAAACCTACGCTAGAAGTACCCTTCAACCAGGCGATGAAATTCTAGTGAGCGAAATGGAGCACCACGCTAACATCGTCCCTTGGCAAATCGTGGCAGAACAAACTGGTGCTAAGGTCATCAAAATCCCGATGACATCTGACTGTGAGTTTGATCTTGCCGCTTTTGATGCTGTGTTGACGGAACGAACCAAGATTGTTGCCCTAGCTCAGATAACCAATGTGACGGGTTCTCGCCAGCCGATTAAGCAAGTTATCGAAAAGGCACATGAGATGAACGCCGTGGTTGTCGTCGATGGCGCACAAGGTATCGTTCATGAACCTGTAGATGTTGCCACTTTGGGCGCAGATTTCTACGTATTCTCTGGGCACAAACTCTATGCCCCAGCAGGGATTGGCGTACTTTACGGCAAACTGGAATTGCTTGAAGCGATGCCGCCATGGCATGGCGGTGGCAAAATGGTTGAACGCGTCTCTTTTTCTGGCACCACGTTTTCTGAATTGCCTGGTAAGTTCGAAGCAGGCACACCAAACGTAGCAGGTGCTATCGCTTTAAGTTCAGCAATCGAGTGGTTAAATCAGTTTGAACAACAAGACGTGGAAGATCATATCCACCAGCTACAACACAAAACTTATCAAGCACTCAGTCAATTGGACGACATCCAAATACTCGGTTATAAGCCCAATTCAAGCGTCATTACTTTTGTGATGGATGGCGTTCACCATCAAGATATTGCGACGTTACTCGACCAACAAGGTATTGCCGTTCGCGCTGGTCATCACTGTGCACACCCATTAATGGATGCACTCAAGGTAAAAGGAACCGTGCGAATTTCATTTGGCATATACAACAACATGGATGATGTTGAAAAGCTCGTAGCGGCGATAGAAAAAGCCGTTGATATGCTTTAGGGGATGGCGAGATTCCCTATTACGCTCCTTCGTCGCTTTAGGGAATGACGAAACACCGTTAGAATTCGTCATTCCAGAACTGAGGAACGAAGTATCTGGAATCTCTAATAGCAATACTATCCAAACGAGATTCCTTATTATGCCTCTTCGTCGCTTTAGGGAATGACGAAATACAGTTAGAAATCGTCATTCCAGAACTGAGGAACAAAGTATCTGCAATCTCTTTAAAACAATATTGTGAAAAAGTATTGGGACAGTTACGAGCTAGCGAGGTTCTTGATTTGCTCAACAATCGCTTTAAGTCCGTTTCCTCTGGAAGGGCTCAAATGCGTAATCAAGCCAATCTCGTCGAAATAGCCATCAATGTCGAACGCTTGAACTTGCTCTGATGTTTTACCGTCATATGCCGCCATTACTAATGCTATAAGTCCGCGTACAATACGTGCGTCTGAATCGGCACAAAAGTACCAAACACCGTCGATATTCTGCGAAACTAACCACACCTGGCTCTCACAACCAGATACCACTACCTGCTCACTTTTCAGCTCATCAGGCATTACTGGCAGTTTCTTACCCCATTGAATTACTTGACGGTAACGGTCTTCCCAACCGTTGAAAGCCTGCATTTTTGCGACAATATCATCACTAGTAATTTCGTTGCCAAATGGAGAGCTCGGGAATGACATCATTTTTATATCCAGTAAATTCTTAGTAAACGTACAGTAACGAGTTACTTACTGTGCTTTTGAATGATCTTTTCTACTATGCGCGAAACAGCAACAAAGCCAAACGTCGCAGTTACTACCGTTGCAGCACCAAAACCGGTCGCGCAATCCATACGTTTTGGACCTTCGGCTGTCGCTTTCGCAGCACATACACTGCCATCCGCTTGAGGATATTTAAGCTGCTCAGTCGAGAACACACAATCGATGCCAAACTTACGCGCAGGATTCTTTGGGAAGTTATGATGACGACGAAGTGTGTCTTTTAGTTTCTTCGCCAACGGATCTTGAATCGTCTTAGTCAGATCCGCCACTTTAATTTGCGTTGGGTCGATTTGACCACCCGCGCCACCAGTGGTGATCACTTTGATTTTGTTGCTGCGGCAATACGCCAATAGCGAAGCCTTAGCCTTCATGCTATCGATCGCATCCAATACAAAATCGAACTCTTTCGACAGGTATTCAGCCTGATTGTCAGGACCGATGAAATCGTCGATCAGGTTAACTTTACACTCAGGGTTAATCAGCTTAACACGCTCGGCCATCACTTCGATTTTGCTCTTACCGACCGTGCCTGACATTGCATGAATCTGACGGTTAATGTTCGTCACACACACATCATCCATATCGATCAATGTCAGCTCACCCACGCCAGTACGCGCAAGCGCTTCAACCGCCCATGAACCAACGCCACCAATACCGATCACACACACATGTGCCGCTCTAAGTATGTCGACTTCACTATTACCATACAGGCGACGAGTGCCACCGAATCGTTGGTCATAGTTTTCTGAAGCTGGAGTAGTCAATTCACGCATTGTTGCCGCCAATTTATTTCTGAGAAAAAGAAAAGAGTGCGTTTTATACGCACTCTTGAATAAAAAGTCTAGGGGATTAGCGATTCGCTTTCAATGCCCTATTCTATTGTCGTTTACTCGACCTTTTCAGGTGGTAAAGCCCAAGGCGCTTCAGTCGCACTGCCATCTAAGCCCAATTTCCACACTCGACCAAAATGCTTGTAGTGACCCGCTTCAGTACCTGCACGTGGCCCCATACCGTGGTAAAGATCCAAGTGGTTTTGCTTAACCGCACCACCCGTATCTAAAACCAGTAACAGTCTTAGTTGGTGTGCTCCACTCCAAGTACCGTCGGCATTTAGTAGTGGTACTTCTGCAAGAATCGGCGTTCCCATTGGCAAGATAGAGCGATCACCGGCGACTGCAGCCATTGGTAATAGAGGGATTCCTGCGCTGCCCATTACCGATAGGTCATCTCTTGCTTCAAAGAATACGAAAGATGGGTTTTGTTCTAACAGCTCTTTAACGACTTCTGGATCATTCGCCAACACCCACTCTTTGATCGCTTTCAACGACATCTTTTCGCGGGGAACCAAGTCTCGTTCGATCAAAACACGACCAATACTCACGTAAGCTTTGTTGTTTTTTCCTGCGTAAGCAAAATACTGCAAGGTATCGTCATCACCAAAATGCACGAAACCGCTGCCTTGTACTTCCATCATAAACGGGTCGATACGGTTGGCAGCGTAGCCAAGCTCAAGTCCTTGACCTTCTAATGCGCCATTGTAGATATCTTCACGGGTTGGACACTCTTTATCGCACTCTGGCAGTCCATACACCGGGTAACGGTATTCTTCATTCGCTTCATAGCGCAGTTCCATTACTGGAGAGAAATATCCTGTGAAAAGCACATTGCCCTGCTTATCTCCACCACCAAGCTGAGCCGTTTGAACCCCAAAGTTTGCGAGTTCACTTGGGTCACCACTTAGCATCGCCCACTCATTAAGTTGCTTGTATAGCGGCTCGTAGATTTTCGCCATCGATGGTGATCGAGACACAACCATCTCAGCTTGCTCAGCAAATGCCGTGTAATCTCTTGGTTTATTAGACTCCACTACATCGACCTTATTTAAGGTGCGAGGAAATTCATCATCAAGATGTTGTTGAGCGAGATCGGTGGGTTGAGCACAGCCAAATAAAACAGTGGCAGCGACAAGGGGAAGCCATTTTTTAATCACAAGAGTCATCCTAAAAATTCTATTCATCGAGGATGACAAAAACGATCAGATAACACAATCTTAGTTTGTAAGAGTTTACAAGAAGATAACCTATCGGACGGAGTTATCAGTGTGGCCTTTTAAACGAAAGACGGGATTGTAATGACTCTCTGAATCCAGCGTCATTTCTGTGTTGTCAGAATTGGTCATTCGGAAGCGGTACGTTTTATCTCCCGCTTTATACTCGAAGTAGTTGCCGTCAAATTCAAAACTGGTCGCGATAATCGATCCAGCGACAGAAACCCCATTGGCATTCAACACAAACTCATCCGTCGCATAATGAGCCACATCTTGCTCAATCCAAGTGCCATAAAGCAAATGATTTGGCGTTGCAGCCTCTTGCAAGCGAGTGATGACATCACCATAAAGCGATACGACAGCAAACGAACCGACCAGAGCCAGCACCATCAGGCAACGCTCTATGATCTTGCGCTTCAATGGAGATTGGTTGCGCTGTTCAGCCTCACTGTAGAGGCCTTTAGTAATCTCATCGATTTTATTCTTTTGTGCTGAAGCTTGTGGCATTCGGTTACTACTCATGAAGATGCTGTGCGCATTCTACACTGAGACACTTTATATAATGAAGCCTAGATGAGAATTGTTTGCGCTTTATTCCAAAAAGATGTTGTTTAAATTTGAATTTAAATGCTAAATTATCGAATAAATAAACAAAATGGATTTGTTCTGTGAAACTAAGAAGTACTGCGCTAGTAAAAGGCTTTAGACAATCAACCCCCTATGTAAACGCACACCGTGGCAAAACCATGGTCATAATGCTGGGAGGCGAAGCCGTTGCCGATAAGAACTTTGGTAACATAATTAGTGACATCGCTCTGCTCCACAGTCTTGGAGTAAAGATTGTTCTCGTTCACGGTGCAAGACCACAGATCAACCAACTGCTAGCAAAACAAGATTGCCACACACCCTATCATAAGAACATTAGAGTCACCGATGAATATGCTCTGGGTGTGGCTATGCAGGCTGCTGGACAGCTTCAACTAGCCATCACCGCACGTCTTTCAATGAGCTTAAACAACACGCCAATGGCGGGCACTCAACTCAACGTGATGAGTGGCAACTTCATTACGGCACAGCCGCTGGGAGTTGATGATGGCACCGACTATTGCCATAGCGGGCGTATTCGTCGAATCGATATCGAAGGGATTAATCGCACACTCGACCAAGGATCTATTGTATTGCTTGGCCCGATTGCTAGTTCTGTAACAGGCGAAAGCTTTAACCTGCTTTCTGAAGAGGTTGCAACCCAGGTAGCCATTCGTTTAAAAGCCGACAAGCTTATTGGCTTTTGCTCTGAGCAAGGGGTGACAGATCAAAACGGCAATGTGCTCGCCGAGCTCTTTCCTAAAGACGCTAAACTCATTCTAGAGCGCTTAACCGAAAGTCAGAATCCAGTTGAAGACATGAGCACCGGGACCATGCGCTTCCTAAAGGGAGCAATTTCCGCTTGTCGTGCGGGCGTACCTCGTTGCCACTTAATCAGCTACAAAGTGGATGGCGCCCTGATCCAAGAGCTGTTCTCTTTCGATGGTATTGGAACCCAAGTTGTGATGGCGAGCGCCGAGCAAGTAAGACAAGCTCAGATTGACGACATTGGCGGCATCTTTGACCTTATTCGCCCTCTTGAAGAACAAGGCATCTTAGTACGCCGCTCTAGAGAACAGCTAGAGCAAGAGATCCACCGATTTACCATTATTGAAAAAGATGGGCTGATTATCGGTTGCGCGGCACTTTACGCATACCCTGAAGATCATATGGCGGAGATGGCTTGTGTAGCTATCCATCCTGATTATCGTGATGGCAACCGCGGGCAAATATTACTGGACTATATGCGTCATCAATCGAAGTCTCGAGATATCGACCAAATTTTTGTGTTAACCACACATAGCCTGCATTGGTTCCGTGAACAAGGGTTTTACGAGATTGGAGTTGATGAGCTACCGATGGAAAAACAAGGCCTATACAACTATCAACGTAACTCAAAAATCTTAGCGTTAAATGTGTAAACAAAGTTTTGGACTAAAATCTCACTTCACAGGAAAAATAATTGCAAATGTAATCGTTTTCTATATGAGGTTTATTAGGTATGCACTTTAACTCACAAACAAAATTGTTTAGAATTTGGTCGCTTTAACAAAATAACAAATGTTTTTATTGGAATGACCACCTCGACCGCCCTATGACACAAATCATTTGAGCGAATCGACGTGGTTACTGCACGGATTGCTATACCCGTTAACGATCAGCAGGCGCTTGATGCTCTGGTCGTTGATATAAACAGCAAAAAGAGCAACATTGATATGAGAACCATTGTTTGTAACTCGCTGCAAAGTTTTTGGGATATGGCTGATAACCAATTCTTAGAAGGGCTAGACGTTCACTGCGTGTTCCCTGTGAGCGAAAATCTAAAAGAGTTTATTTTGAATTGCCAAGCAAAATACAAGATAAACCACATATCGTTTACTCGAGCGTTTTTAGGCACTGATTCCTAGCACGCTCAAAGCAACCAGGGATGGTTGCTTTGTACATGTACCTCTATCACCTTTAGCTAGTTAAGCGGCTTCCTAAACCACTCACTCGCTCTGTTTTCACCTTAATTCCACGCTTTAATACGTTAGTATCACTGAACATCATCAGTCGTTTCTTCGCACGCGTAATACCTGTGTATATAAGCTCTCGCGTCAAAATTGGGCTGAAATCTGGCGGCAGGATCATTAAGGTCAGATCAAATTCACTGCCCTGCGATTTGTGAATCGTCATTGCATAAGCCGTTTCATGATCTGGTACTCGGCTTGGTAGCACCGCCTTTACGCTGCCATCGGGCAACTCAAAATAAACCTTCAATCTAGGTGCAGAGTCAGAGTGGCTTGAATCCGATTCAAGCATGCAGATACCAATATCACCATTGTATAAACCCAAGCCATGATCGTTACGCGTTACCATTACAGGTCGCCCGTGATACCACAATTCATCATTGTGTGGATTCACTAAACGCCTTGCGGCAAGCGCTCTTTCAATTCTGTAGTTGAGGCCTTTAACACCAAAATCACCTTCACGAATAGAACACAACAGTCGACATTGGCTGAACAAATCGAGTACCGATTTGGCTCTCGCTTCTTGAGTTTCTAACTCTTCCAACGGTACATTCATTCTATTGAGATATGCACCATACTCATTAACCAAGGTACGCAGCATCAAGTTATAGCTGTCACTCGATAGAGGATGGTTCTCAATATCGCCAAACCCTTTGGCAAACACTTGGTCTACTTGATTCGCAGAGCCGTTATTGATTGCTTTTGCCAGCTGACCAATACCAGAGCGGGCATCGAAACGGTAACTCTTCTGCAGCATACATAGGCTGTCTGCAATCGCCGGAGGATTAACGACTCCCGCTTTTGTCTGCTGTGAATTGGCTATCGCATCAAAGCCTGTCATCTCCGCAATCAAGTTGCCTTGCGCGCTGCTATAACCAGCAGAGTTAAACGAACAGATGTCACCTAACACTGACCCAGCCTCCACGGAAGCCAGTTGGTCTTTATCCCCAAGCAGAATCAGCCTTGCGTGGTCAGGGAGCGCATCCACCAGCTTATACATCATTGACAGATCAACCATCGACGCTTCATCCACCACCAAGATATCAAGGTGAAGTGGATTACGTCGGTTATGTCTAAACTCAGCACGGTTGGGAATCGCACCGAGCAATCTGTGTAAGGTGCTTGATTCCGTTGGTATGTTGGCTTTTACTTCAGGCGCTAATGGCAGTTGCTCAATCGCTTTACCGATTGATTCAGTTAAACGTGCCGCCGCTTTACCCGTTGGTGCCACGAGCTTAATCGTTGGGATTTTACCTTGGCTTAGTGATTGCTCGACCATCGCCGACAATAACTTGGTTACCGTGGTTGTTTTACCGGTACCCGGCCCTCCGGAAATCACCGCAAAACGACGACTCAGTGCCACCGCTGCCGCCACTTTTTGCCAGTTCAAACATGCTGATAGCGGTACTAAACCATCTAGAACATCTAAGTCCGTTACCTGCTTCACTTGGACGATCGCTTGGTCGATTGCCCCCCAATTCAGAGATTGCTCATCGACAATATCAAGATGATCACACACCAGCTGTTGACGTAATACCTGAGACGTTTGTTGATTTGCTTCAGCCTTGGCTAAGGCATTAAACAGAAAGTGATAACTGCGCGTAAATAGCTGATTGAGGGTTTCCGTCAGCGCCTTTTTCTGTTCAATATTGAACTCTACCGGCTTACTTAAACGGTTTAACGTGTCTGCCAGCACAACCTCGTAGTTCCAGTAACGCTGTAAGTAGACACGCTGCCCATCAAACATCAGCGGCTTAACACAGTCATTGGTTGCTCCAACTAAATTGGACGATTGAAGTACCGCCAACCAATCAATACCTAACAACTTTTGATTCAATTGCAGAGCCGTTTCACCGTACAACCCAAGTAACTGAGCTAGATCTGCCGTTTGTTCGTGGCCAGTCGTGTGCTGCTGTATCAGCTGAGTACAAATATGCCCTTTGCCTAATTCATGGCTCACTACCCCAGCGAGAAAGCCGATCTCTTGAGGGTAGCTCGTAGCTTGCTGAGCAATAAAACGAGCAAATTGATAATCCAACTGACGAATAGAACCCTTATCCGCAAGAAACTTGAGTACATCCATAAGTTGCTCAGGAATAAGTGAAATTGGCTTTGCTGTGTTCGCAGTATCTATGCTGGTATTAGTGGTCGTTGTTGTCATTATAAAAGCCCCATCTGTCCAGTTTCATCGTCATTCAATTGTGCTGAACGTCTGTCTATCACTTTTCCGTCAATCAATTGATCCATTTCATCAAGTAAAGCCAGCGTTGGTTTAGCGGAGAAAATACCTTGCTGAGATTGGCCGTCCATTCCTCGTAAAAACAAATAGTACACGCCACCAAAATGTTGTTCGTAGCTGTAATTGGCAACACGACTACGCAAAAAGCGGTGCAGCGCCAATGCATAGATTTGGTATTGCAGATCATAGCGATGGTCGGCCATCGCCGATTTCAATGCTTCACCATGGTAGACGGCAACATCATCTCCTAAGTGGTTCGATTTCCAGTCGAGTACATAGTATTTACCTTGATGCTCGAACACCAAATCGATGAAGCCTTTCAACATGCCTTGCACGGTTTGAAAACCTAGGTCGCCCGCTTTAGCCGATAACGGATCGTGATATTGAATGGTTTGATTCAATTCAGATGCAGCCAACACTTCGATTGGCAGTAAGAACTCCATCTCAACTAAGCGTTGTGTTGAGTCTTTCTCGCTTAGTTTTAAGTTCTTGCCATCCAATGCGGTGTTCAGCACCGTATCAACCAGTTGTTGAAGCACAGGTAGCCACTCTAATTCGTATTGCTCTGACTCTAATAAGTGAGTGATTACTTGCGTGTTGTGTTCGCTGGTTGCTGGCTCGGTAAACTCAACTTCCTCAAACAAGGTGTGCAAGAAAGTACCCGGACGAGCACCACGAGGGAACGTAAAGATAGAGCGTTCAGGTTCAATCAACTCAGACTCATCCTGCTCATCTGCCGAGTCAATATCAAAACCAGACACCTCAATGGTCGCGTCATGACTCGCACCGTGACTGCCTTGCTTTACAAGCCCCGAGTAACTGGTGATACGCCAAGCCCTGTCGATTGAAGCCTTGAGTTCGTTCGCATATAAGTCTTCACTCACTTGCTCCGTTTGTACAAACACTTGCTCGTGAGCGGTTGGTGTTTCGGCTAGCAGGACCCTTGAGTTCTTACTCTCAATGGCTGCAAGAGCCTGATGCAATTCGGCAATACCTTGCTCTTGACCATTTTGAACCAAATAGCCCATCGCACTCAAATGCACGCCGGTAGGCTCTTTGGTTGAACGCCCTTTACGCAGTGGTGCCATGCCAATGAAACAGCCATAAACGGCACGAGTCAGCGCTACATAAATCAAACGCAGGTCTTCCGCGAGTCGCTCTTTATCCGCTTGGGCTAAAGCACTATCACTACCGGTAATATCCAGTACTGTGGTGTCTGAATCATGGTCGTAGAATTTGCCTTCGCTCGCTTCTCGGTAACTCGCAACAAATGGCAGGAATACTAAGTCATATTCCAAACCTTTCGACTTATGGATAGTAACGATTTGAACCAAGTTTCTCTCTGATTCAAGGCGTTGAATATCATCTTCACTACCGCCTAAACCATTTTGTGCATCGGAAATCGCTTCTGCCAACCAACGCAACAAACCATAGTCGCTGTCGAGCTCTTGTCTTGCCTGTTGCAGCAATTCACCTATGTGCATCAAATCAGTGAGTGAGCGCTCACCATTGTCTTCTTCCAGCAAGCGTTCCGCCAAATGTCGCTTGCTGATCACGCTGCGAAGCATTGGTAACACGCCACGCTGAAGCCACAACTTACGATACTCACGAAATTCGTTAACAACGTTTTCCCACACCACTTCATCATTGTTGAGTTCATCCAATGAAGCCGCATCCAGAGCGAACAACTCAGAGGCCAAGCTCGCGCGCAATGCACGGTCGTTTTCAGGGGTCAGCACAGCTTGTAGCAAGCGTTGAATATCTTGGGTAATCAAGCTGGTGAATACACTGTCTCGGTTCGAAAGATACACACTTGCAATGCCTTGTTCAGACAGCGCGTTCTTGATCAGACGACCTTCACTACCAGTTCTAACCAAGACAGCAATATCGCCCGCATTCACGGCATGTTGTTTTTTGCCGTTATCGAAATAGGCTTGCTGGTTTTGAGAAGCGGTCAGAATGGTTTGAATTTGACTCGCCGTCGCCTCAGCCATTGCCTTGTGATATTCGCCCTTAGGTAACGGCTTATCTTCAGCCTCTTGTAGCCAAAAGGTGAGTGCGTGCTGAGTTTCTCCGTTCATCACCCATTGGCGTTTGTCGGCTGATGGACTGGCAGCAACAGGCAAAAATGGTATGTCTTGGTCGTAAATAAACGGGCTATCCGAGTTCATAAACACTTGGTTTACTGCACTAACCATATCCGCACTTGAACGCCAGTTAGTGCCTAAGGTGTAGTGAGCACTAACTTGGTTTCTCGCTTTGATATAGGTAAAGATATCTGCGCCACGGAAGCCGTAAATAGCCTGCTTCGGGTCACCGATCATAAACAAGCCGCACTGCGGATTATCGAGATAGATTCGGCTAAAAATACTGTATTGCAGTGGATCGGTATCTTGGAATTCATCGATCATCGCAACCGGGTAGAGTGTGCGAATTCTTTCCACCAGCAAAGATTGTTCATCGACATCAATCGACGCGGATAACTGAGTCAACAAGTCATCAAATGATAACCACTGCTTCTGCTGTTTTGCCTTGGCTAACATAGTTCGACAGTGAGTAATCGCATGCGCTAATAACGGAGCTTTCAAGTCGGCAGGGTTATTTAAGAAATCTTCAATCGCTTCAAAAACAGCATGCTGAGGCGCAGTGCCTTTCGGTGTTTTCTCGATTAGAGTGGCTTGAGAGAACTTCTCTAACTTGTCTGGATATTGATAATCATGGGTATCACTTTGCGCCCATGCCGTCACCGCCTCTAACCATGTCGGCAGAGACTTCTTGGTGTAACTGCGCTTGTTCACATCAGAACCTGAGATCAAAGCCAAAAAGTCCGCTTCGGATTCACACCACAGCGCTTTAAGTTGCTTCACTTTATCTAGGTTTTGGTTGTGCAGAGTTTGCAAATCCCCCGACATCGCGTCGACGGTTAGCTTCAATGGAGAGCCCGTCAGATAACGATTGACGTCTGCTAATAATGCAGCCGGTGAACCCCAGATATTACGAACCTCACCAGCCAGTTGAATCGGCAGCGGGTAAAACTGCTTACGCCAGTAGTCAGCTACCACTTGCGCTTTTAGGTGACTTTCATCGGTCACAAATTCATTATCAAAGCGGCTTCCTGACTCGAAGGCATTTTGAGTCAACATTCGCTGACAGAAGCCGTGAATGGTGTATACCGCAGCTTCGTCCATTTGCCTTTCCGCATTGAGCAGTGTTTTTGCAGCGCCAGCGTGGTCTTCGATCTCTTGCAGCAAAGGAGCAATCACTGGGTCGTCACTTTGCCCGCGAGCAAACGCAATCCGAGCATCATGGATTCGAGCACGGATACGGTCACGCAGCTCTGCGGTTGCTGCTTCGGTAAAAGTCACGACTAGGATTTGATCTACGGTCAGTGGCTCGTGATGTCGGGTAGCTTCCGCGAGCTCGCCTTGTGGTGCTGCCGTGCCGTGTCCGAGCAGTAAGCGTAAGTACAAGCCAGCGATGGTAAATGTTTTACCGGTACCCGCCGATGCTTCAATTAAACGCGCGCCATGAAGTGGAAACGTCATGGTATTGAGTGTCTGTGGAGCAATTACCTGAACACTGCTTGTGGTCGTCATGCCTTACTGCCTTCTGATAAATGTGTTGTTACAAATGTGACCTAGCGTGGAAAACGTCATTCAATTTACGTCCTACGCTGATTTGTTAATAGTTAGTGCGATCTCTCTCACGGATCAATTCGGATCGCCTCGCTACTATGCGCCCACGAGTTCAGGAGCGCGTACGAGTTTTGTACTTTATGGCGTTACTTTGAACCACAGAATAATGGTCCCTCTGACCTGTGGCCGTACAGCGAACGCCCTACACTAATAATGATTTACTGGCGGCCACTTTATTTCCTGTACCTTGCTTCTGTTCACCTTGATTCCCTTTACCTGGAAAGTAAGCACCCCAAATGCTTACCAGCGACTCTCTTTCGTTTTTCATTAATTCAGCGCACACGCTACTGATCTTGTCGATCACAGCCACTTACTCCTGATCTTCCAGATCGGCAGCAGCCAACCTTGCCGCCTGTAACACAAGCGTTGAATACATACGCGACTCAGCCGCCAGCTCCTCGTCCCACTTAGGCCAAATACGCGAGATGTAGCTATCTCGACCCTCGCCCGTGAAAGCGAAGCTATCATTAAAAGTATCGGCCATTTTCTTGAGCGACTTCTCTTCATCATCGACCCATTTACCACGGCTAAAGCCCGCTTCAACGCCGGCCAAGGCGGTTTTCGGGAAATACGGCAGTGGTGCTGTCATACCTTGATAAAACAGTCGTACTAACTCAGCCAATAAACTCTTCGCCTGCTGCGTATCGCCGATAGGTTGTAGCGTTTGGTGCACCACACCTTCTTTTCTGTCGTAGCCAATAATATGAGTCGTTTTGCCGTGCCCCATCACTGCGCAACACAAGTGATCGATCCACGCAGCCAAGTAGTCTTGCGAACGAATTTTACCGCTACGGAAGCGTACTAAGCCCGATTGATAATTTTGAGTCAGCCACCCCATCAAACGAACCGGCTTGCCCTCGCCTAGCACGTCAAATTCAATATTTACCTCGAGATCTTGTTGTGGCTGCCCACTTACAAATCGAATCTCTTTGGCTAAATCTTCCGCTTGAACACGGTTGGTTTCAAACTCGATATCACCAAAAGCACCAACCGGTAAGCGACCTTGTGCCTTTTGTTCAGAAACAAACAAGCGAACCGCTTCATCTGCCCCTGCTGGGTGATCGAGTAGTACTTGGAGCAAAGCATCTTTAAGCTGGAAGCTCTCTAAGCCATTAAGCACGAATGGCTCATCGTCTTCCATTACCGGAAGCGGCGGCTCAAACACTACCTTTAAGCGGCGATTAAAGAAGTATTGCACTGGCAAGCGCCAGAAACGCTGTAGCTCAACCAAATCGAGTTCTAACGGATAAGTCGCACCAAGCAAATAGTCATCCAAGGCACGATTGAATTCACCACTGCGCTCACCGGAACGGTTAGCTGCAGGAAGCCATTCTTTGGCGTAGCTCAATACATGACTTGCATCACCTTGTGTAAAGGCTGCCGGGCTGAACGGCGTCATGGTGTGCTCAAAGCTGATCGCTTGAGTCAGCTTGATACCAGAACCATCACTTGGTAGCGCTTGATCTGCACTTAGGCAGTAGTTTTGCTGGCAGTACTCAATCAACTCTGAAACCAATACCGACGGTACTCGCTCAGTATTATCTTGAATCGAGCGGCCGACATAACTGATGTATAAACACTCTTGCGCCGACAACATCGCCTCTAAGAATAGGTAACGGTCATCATCACGACGAGAACGGTCACCAGGTCGAGTGCGCCCATTCATCAAATCGAAACCTTCTGGCGGCATTGAGCGAGGGTAAACACCGTCATTCATGCCTAATAGACAAACAGTTTTGAACGGGATAGAACGCATCGGCATCAGGGTACAAAAGTTCACTTGCCCCGCTAAGAAACGCTGACTAATACGCGCGCCCGACAGTTTATTATTCAAGTACTGATAGATAATGCTTGGCGATAGCTCTTGTTCGTACAAGGCATCATCAAGCTGTTCATTCAGTTGAGAAAGTGCATCACGAATCGACTTAAGCACCACCTCGCCTTCTAGCTCAACGGCGAAGAAATCATCAATCATTTGCAGCAAGGTTTCACGCCACATATCGATGGATTGCGTCTTGGCAAGGCGTTGACGGTAATGGGCAATACTATCAATAAAGTGCGCTAACTTACCTGCAAGTTCGGCGTTAATGCCCTGAACTTCGTTATAAGCTGCAATTGGAGAGTGTTCAGTTTCAAACAAACCTGCAGAATCCGACATCGCATAGCCCAGTAGCATGCGCTGGATACCAAATAGCCAGGTATTTTGCTCGGTGGCAGGCAAATCAAACTCGGTTGCGGTAGAAGAATCGACGCCCCAGCGGATCCCCGCTTCTTCAACCCACTGCTTGGCTTGCTCGAATTGAAATTCATCAATACCAAAGCGTGCCATCATCGCTGGGATTTCTAGTAGCTCTAGAAGTTCAGAGGCTAAGCAGCGCGTGTTTGGTAGCGCGACCAACTGCATAAACGCGGTCAGAATCGGGCTCTCTTGGTCTGCCGTTCGATCCGAGATCGAGTAAGGGATATAACGCTCACCCGGAGCATTACCAAATACCGCCTGAATAGCAGGGCTGTAAGCATTGATGTCTGCCACCATCACGATGATGTCGCGTGGCTTTAATGTTGGGTCAGCGTCAAACATTGCTAACAACTGATCATGAAGAACTTCAACCTCGCGCATTGGACTGTGACAAGCGTGTACCGTCAACGAACGATCGCCCAGCTCAACCACTTGTTTATGGTTGCTGGAGTCTAAGATGTGATCGTCTTGGTGCTCTTCTAACTCAAGAATATCGGCTTGCAGTTGATGCAGCAGGCTGTCTCTCTCGACATCAATAAAGAACTCATGCTCTTCGCTGTCTGATTGAGACAGCAAGAACAGGTTATCTCTGCCCAGTTTACCCATAGACGCAAGTAAGCTATTACCGACCGCTTGGCTGGTATGCAGTTCGTCTTCAATATTGGCTTCAATGCCATCTTTCAGTGGTGAGACTTCGCCCTCAAGCTGAGGTAAACCATCAACCAAAGCAAACTGCTTACGACGCTGCGCTTCCACTCTCGCCAAGTATTTACGGTCACGAATATCGCCCCAGTAATGTTGGCAAGGATTGGTGAACATCAAGTGCACATCAATCTGCTCGCCAAGCGCTTTCAAGGCATCCATGTAGCGAGGAGGCAGTGACGAAATACCAAACACAAACAGACGTTTCGGCAGGTGTTGTAACTGGCCTTGTTGATTAGCTAACGCTTCAATGAAGTCGTGATACAAATTACCACGGTGATATTTCGATTGGCCTTGAGAGAGCGTTTGCTCGTAGAGTGCCTTCCACAAAATTGGCTGCCAAGGGTGCTCTTGCTGCCCTTCACTATCAATCAATTCTGCAACGGGTTCTCCCGCTTCCCACATCGCCATCCACTCAGGTCGATACACCAAGTAGCCATCGAAGATATCGGCAATTTTCTCGGCTAATTGATACAACTTAGAGCCGTCTTCGTCGTTTTCAAGATAGCGCTGTAGGGGTAAGAAATCAGGGTGGTCAAGCTTCGCAGGTAGCAAACTCATTAGCTTCCACGTCATCGCTTCTTTGTTAAAAGCACTGCGTTTCGGTACATCAGGAAGCACTTGGGTAAACATATCCCAAATGAAGGTCGCTGGAAGAGGAAAATCGATATTTGCTGCTACACCAAACTCTTTGGCGAGTTCCATCTTAAGCCATTGAGACATACCCGGGCTCTGAACCAAGATCTGCTCTTTTTCGAAAGGATTGGCTAAAGGGTCACTTTTGATTAAGTGAACGAGAAGAATTTTTAAAGTATCAACTTTATTGGAATGGTAAACAGTAAACAAAGTGCACTCACGCTAATCTTGCCACAATATACTGCCAGATTAGCATAAGTGCTGAGTTTGAATGAGGAATATAAGCTTATGAAATACCGAAAGCTTAAGGTCCGTTTATCTTTTGAACTATTGCCCTTTACAATCTGCCCGCTACCGCACTTAAAACACGGTGAGGTTTGTAGTTCATGTAGTAACGAACAGCGACATAACCTACCACCAACGTCGCAACAATCAGCTCTAAATAAGCTAGGTTAAACACTTGGCTAATGTAATGCGCTTCAATACCTTGTGCTTGCATCCACGCAGCCAATTTAAACAAGGCTGTTGCACCAATCACAATTGGGAAGGTAAACGCTGCATAGCCAGGGCTGAATGGCAGACGAAGTAGTTTGAAAAACGCCATGTAGATAATGAACGTCATCAACACAGCAATACCAAATAACAACCCAATGATCACTGGTGAAGGGCTTGCTGTCACTGTTAGGTATCCCGCCAAAGATAGGCTTGCTGGTGCTGCCATAATCGCAATGGTTGGTTTTGCTGCATCTGGCACTTCGTGAGAGAAGATCAAACGGTAAACCATCAGTGGTAGCATCACAGCGTAAACCAATAAGCCGAATACCAAAGTCGCGTTCGCTACAGGCTCTAAAACTGGGTTACCCGAGAAAGATACGTCTGCCACAATGATACCGATTGGCGGTACGAACCAACTTGGCACCATATGGTGAATCTCAAAGTTTTTAGCTCTGTGATACAAAAAGCTCACTAAGAACACAACGTGTAGAGCAACCGCTGCAAGCCACATCGCTTCTTGTAAAAATTGAGAAATCGGCGCTAAAGATGCTGACACCACCATGCAACCCATCGCAAATGTTGGTACTACACTCCCCACTACAGGGTGAGCAAGATCTTCACGCAATAGATGGCCATGAATCAAAAATTTCACAGCTAAAACAAGAAGTAATACCGCCGCGATACCCGCACTGATCCACTGCACTAAACCAGGAGTGTGTAAAATACCTTGTGCGACTAAAACGCCATCCCAGCACCAGCCTAAGCTTGCGATTGCTAGTGCTAACCCTGCCATGGGTGTTGGAGCTCCTGTTAATCTATATTTAATACGTTGAATCATGTGAGCCTCTCTTGAACTTAATTCACAAAACTTGTGAACTCATCAGCTTGTTGAAGCCATAATACGCTTGCACTTCGTTAAGTTATATCCAATTATATATAACAAGCGTTCATCAATACTGAACAACCAATTCCACCAGCAGCGTAAAAGTAGGAACCTGATGGCTAATATCTCAATCAAACAGCTCAAAGTGTTTGTCACCATTACCCAGCATTCGACACTTACCGCCGCATCGGAAGCTCTGTTTCTCTCTAAAGCCGCGGTTAGCATGGCACTCGGTGAAATGGAAAAACAGCTAGGGCACTCTCTATTTGACCGGGTCAACAACCGATTAATTCTCAATCAAGAAGGACACAAACTGCTTCCTTTGGCTGATGAGATTCTTCACCGGGCCGCAGGCATCGATGTTCTATTCCGTGATGACCAGCCCTTAAGTGGCAATCTCAAGGTTGGCGCGAGTGACACGATCGGTAATCAGGTTGCGCCTTTTATTTTGTCTGGCTTTCGAGAAAAAACTCAGCACCAAGACCAGAGTTTGTTCATCTCAAACAGTGCCCTGATCTGTCAAAAGTTGGTGGATTATGAACTGGATATCGCGTTAATTGAAGGAAAAACACTCCATCCGGAGTTGATCTCTAGCCAGTTTAGTAGCGATGAAATGTGTATTATCGTTAGTAATCAACATCCTTTAGTGGCAAAAGACAAAATCGCGTTGCGAGATTTAGAAGACAGCCATTGGATATTGCGCGAATCCGGTTCAGGAACGCGTGAGTTTTTCCTACGAGCCGTCGCACCACGCATCGAGCATTGGTATGAGTCTTTTGAGCTCAACACCACAGAAGCAATCATCAACTCTGTTTCTGCCGGTCTTGGCTTTGCCTGTTTGTCTCGTTTAGCTGCTCAGCGAGCGATCGATTCAGGCCGAGTAAAAGCGCTTAATGTGCCACTTGATATGAAACGTCGCTTCTGGATGCTGGTCCACAAAGACAAATACCAAAGCCCATTACTGAAATCTTTCATGAGTTATTGTGAAGACTGGGCGACACATCAAGATTAAGACCGCATAGTGCGGGCTCCAACTGGACTTTTAGCCTCAGAAACTGTATAAAAAGCCAGTAAAATTTATCAAACTTAGAGGATTAACCATGGCTGTTATCGTCAAGTACGTGGTGGAACGCAACGGAGAAGAGAAAATGACTTTTACCTCTAAAGCCGAAGCTGACGCATACGACAAAATGCTGGATATGGCTGATGAGCTTTTTGAACTGTTAGGCAAAAGCGATTTAGTTGAAGATGAAGGCAAGCAAGAAGAACTTGCAATGTACCTAGCTAAGAACAAAGAAGAAGTTCTTTACGCATTAGGTGCGAAGCGTAAACCAGCTCCGAAAAAAGCGAAGAAGCTTGAAGCGGTTGAAGACGCAGAAGAAGATGCAGCTTAATTAGCTGAAGCTTTCTAAAAAACGCCAATGACACCTCTAATCAGAGTCAGTCATTGGCGTTTTTTTATACTTATCGAAATATAATGATGCTTGTTTATAGTCGAAATAGCTCTAAACATTCGCTTGCACAAAAGTGTGATAAAGATCTAATCTATTGCCATCAGGTGATGGGGTTCCACCTAAGCTTTTGCTTCAACCGCCCGTTCTTTTGAACCGTGCTAATGACTCCTACAGAATCGAAAACAGGTAATACTGTTGGATGTATCGCTACTCCTCCATTTTGAAATGGGCTGCGTCTATTAAGACCAAGTTCCATTACTCCTTTGGATTATCGATACTCAAGATCTGTAGTGAATTAGCCGCACCTCTTCCAACACGTCCTGTTTTCTCAACGCCCTAGGTCAATACGACTTTATTAGTGAGAAAACATTATGCATTACTCTTCAGAAATTCAATCCATGTGCCCTATTCAAAGGGGTGATCTTCACAACTCGGCTCCAATTCCAGTTGAAGGCGCCATGGTTAGCCCAAAAGATGTCATCGCTATTTCTGGCTTAAGCCATGGCGTAGGCACTTGTGCACCACAACAAGGCGCGGCAAAACTGACTCTCAACGTGAAAAACGGCATTATCGAAGAAGCACTCATCGAGACTATCGGCTGCTCAGGCATGACACAATCTGCCGCGATGGCCGCTGAAATCCTCACCGGAAAAACTATCCTAGAAGCACTTAATACTGACTTAGTGTGTGACGCGATTAACGTCGCGATGCGCGAAATCTTCCTGCAGTTTGTTTACGGTCGAACTCAATCTGCTTTCTCTGAAGGTGGCCTAGAGATCGGTGCTGCATTGGAAGACTTAGGTCAAACCCAGCGCAGCCAAGTTGGTACCAGCTACTCAACCGCAGCAAAAGGCGTCCGTTACCTAGAACTCGCAGAGGGCTATGTGACTAAGCTTGCACTTGATGACCACAGCGAAGTGATTGGTTACGAGTATCTCAACCTCGGCAAAATGATGAAGGCGATTAATCAAGGTGTGCCAGCCAATGAAGCGGCTGACCTTGCTACAGGGACTTATGGTCGCTTCGATGAAGCCGTGACCAAGATGAACCCACGCCAACAGTAATTTTTGCCAATTTAGAGGAAAGATATTATGAACACTCAACTTAATGAATCAGTAACTCGCGCATTGGCAGAAATGAACTTCGACTCTTTGGCGCAAGCAGAGCAATACTGTAAAGCCCACAATGTAGACCCAAAAACTTTGGTGATGGACACTCAACCAATTGCGTTTGAAAGTGCAGCCGATGCATACACCTTAGGTACAGCCATGGCTCTATTCCGTAAAGCGAGCAACGCTGAACAAGCAGCCAACATCATCGGTGAAGGCCTCCAAGCATTCACAAAACCCGGTAGTGTTGCCGAGCAACGTCAAGTTGGTATTGGTCATGGTGCGCTTGCTGCTCGTCTTCTGAATGAAGAGAGCCACTGCTTTGCTTTTCTTGCAGGTCACGAGTCTTTTGCTGCCGCTGAGGGCGCAATTAAAATCGCACTAAACGTCAATAAATCACGTAAAAATCCATTAAGAGTTATCCTAAATGGTTTAGGTAAAGATGCGGCGTACTTAATCTCACGCATCAATGGCTTCACTTACGTGCGCACTCAATACGACTACCAAACCTGTGAACTCGTTGAAACAGAACGTCGCCGTTTCTCAAATGGCCCTCGCGGAGAGATCTTATGTTACGGCGCTGATGATGTTCGTGAAGGTGTCGCAATCATGCACAGAGAAGAGGTGGATGTGAGCATTACAGGTAATTCAACCAACCCAACACGCTTCCAACATCCTGTTGCGGGTATCTACAAAGCAGAGCGTACTCGCCAAGGTCTGCCTTACTTCTCAGTCGCTTCAGGCGGTGGTACAGGTCGTACATTGCACCCAGACAACGTAGCGGCAGGCCCTGCGTCTTACGGCATGACAGATACTATGGGCAGAATGCACGCAGACGCTCAGTTTGCAGGTAGCTCTTCAGTTCCTGCTCACGTTGCTATGATGGGCTTCATCGGCATGGGTAACAACCCAATGGTAGGTGCTACGGTTGCACTAGCTGTCGCGGTAAGCGAGTCTCAAAACGCATAATGATAGAAGTGATTGTCACCATTTAGCGCCTCAAGCCAAGGCGTTAGTTGAAAAATCGACACCAACACACAGTCAAAACTCTACTACCATCACTAAAACTATACAGCCAGCCCTATGCTGGCTGTTTTTTATTCACACTTGCTCTAGTATCTATTCTTATTCAACATGTGTATTTAACTGCATCTTTTTAAAGGAATAATATGAAAGAGCTCATCATCCATACCATCACAGTTTTCATGGGCTTTTTCGCCATCATGAACCCTATCGCTAACACGCCAATCTTTCTTGGTTTAACAGGCGACAACGACAGGGAGACAGTTAAGTCGATCGCGTTCCGCTCAGTGTTTATCGCATTTATCATCGTCAGTACGTTTGCCATTTCAGGCAAGCTGATCTTCGACCTTTTTGGTATCACGCTTTATGCCCTGCGCATCACAGGCGGTATTTTGGTCTTCTTGATTGGCTTTCACATGCTACAAGGTGAATCGACACACTCGAAGGCGAAAGAGAAGGTCAACTCAGATGCCCAACAAGACGCGGCGCTAAGTATCGCAGTATCACCACTGGCCATGCCGATACTGGCTGGCCCGGGGACAATAGCCACCGCGATGAACTTTGCCAGCACCGAGGGCATCTATGAAACCGTCATTACCATCATCGCTTTCGGCCTACTGTGTACCTTAACCTACGTGTTGTTTGTGTTTGGCGAGCGCTTCGTGAAAGCGGTAGGACCAAGCGCACTGAATGTGATTACTCGAATGATGGGTTTGATACTGGCAGTTATTGGTATGCAGATGTTGATTGAAGGGATCGAGCAAGCTCATAAAGCACTGTTTGTTTAAATGGTCATTCAAAGGGAAATATTGACTCACATATCCGCCAATTTGTATTGATCTGCAGCGTTTTCTCATTGCAGAAAAATATCTCTCAAAAGACAAGCAATATCATTTTACAGACTTTATCCCGATGCGCCCTTTCATAACGAGGGCGCTCTCTTTATGATGAACGCAATTAAATTAACTTTGCTAACGACGACGCTCGTTATTCGAGCCACTGTTATGAAATAGCAAATTCAAGACTCAACACATGGAGATTCAACATGGCTTTCTTTTCACTAGCCTTCGGTACGGCAACCAAAAACCGCGACAATAAAATCATTGAAGCGTTCTTCCCTAGCCCACTTCTAAACCCAAGCGACGCTCTAGTAGCGGCTGTAGGTGAAGTAGCAGGTTACACTGAAGGCAACCAAGCTATCGAAATCTCTGCTGCACAAAGCGCAGAACTAGCGAAAGCATTCGCAGCAAACGACGATGCAGCAAACGCATCTTTCGCAGGAAAAGCAGCAGCATCTGAACAGCCACTTGTTCTTGTTGTTCTTGCGACAGACGAGAAGCCAGCATCTGTTGCTGAAGGCTTCCTTAAGCTACAACTTATCTCTAACCGCCTAGTTCAGCCGCACGGTACTGTACTAGACGGCATCTTCGGACTACTGCACAACATCGCATGGACAAACGAAGGCCCAATCGACCTTCCTGAACTAGCGGATCGTCAAATCGAAGCTCGCCTAGCTGGTCGCTCTCTGTCTGTAGATTGCGTAGACAAATTCCCTAAAATGGTGGATTACGTGGTACCAACAGGTATTCGTATTGCTGATACTTCTCGTGTTCGTCTTGGCGCACATGTGGGTGAAGGCACAACGGTAATGCACGAAGGTTTCATCAACTTCAACGCGGGTACAACAGGCGTAAGCATGGTTGAAGGTCGTATCTCTGCAGGTGTTGTTGTAGGTAACGGTTCAGACATCGGTGGCGGCGCTTCTATCATGGGTACTCTGTCTGGTGGCGGTACTATGGTTATCTCTATCGGCGAAAACTGCCTACTAGGCGCAAACGCTGGTCTTGGCTTCCCAATGGGTGACCGTTGTACTGTTGAGTCTGGTCTTTACGTGACTGCGGGTACAAAAGTTCGCATGCTAGATAAAGAAGGCAACGAAGTAGAAATCATTAAAGCGCGCGACCTAGCTGGCGTTTCTGACCTGCTATTCCGTCGCAACTCAATCACTGGTCAAATTGAGTGTCTAGCGAACAAGTCTGCTGTTGAACTGAACAGCGAGCTACACAGCAACAATTAATCAAGCATTAGATGCTAGAAAATACGAAGCCGCTGGGGTGAAATCCAGCGGCTTTCTTCATTCTTTTGCTAGTATCCAAAAGTATGTCGCCCCTTAATCCACTAACATACACACTTTCTAACAAATTCATCTTACCCTGTGACACATGGCAGAAACAGCTCAGAGGGTCAAACTCCCTGCTAACACCTAATTAAATGGTCATGAGATTTTGAACAGTGTTTTATTGTTTTATATAATCATCTCAATTGATCCACTCATTTCGAAAAAAATTCTCATGCACAGTTTAAAAAAACTCCACAATCTATCAAAGAAAGTTCACCCGCATTGTTATGGAGTAGACTACATTCGTAAAAACATTCGATTTGTTATGTGGGGATTGCTCAATCGCCAAGTTACTCAAGGAATGTACGATTTGCAGAAGGATAAAAAACTAACAGCAGTCTTTGAAAACGACTACAAGCTCTTTGAAAAGCCATTGAAACCATTCATCTCTCCTAGTTTCTCATCCACCCAGAGGCTAGAGCTGATACGATCGCATTTTCAAATTTTAACTGATAAGTTTGATAGCAAAGTTATCAACCTTTATGAAAAACCATTCGAGATAACAACCTTCAAAGATCGAAATGGTCAACCTTACACGATTGAGCTTTATCCAGGTGAGTCAAGAGAGGGGTCTATCGGCATTAAGCTTGTAGAATTGCATTCTGGCCAGACCATATATTCAATTACGTGCAACCTCTCTGAAGATGAAAATGACAGAGTGTTACACATAGGTTGCTTACAAGGGACCAACCGTCATGTCATTGATAGTCAGATTAAGATTAAAGAAATAACTCGAACACTTCACGGCCTTCGCCCTAAAGCTCTAATGCTCAATTTGAGCTTAATGTTTGCTAGGTATTTTGAAGTGAACAAAGTGATCGCAGTATCAAATAAAGGCCATGTATATCAAGCTTTGCGATACTTGGGTTCAAAAAGAAGTGCTATTAGCAGTGATTATGACTCTTTGTGGGAAGAGATGAGCGGACAAAAAGTGAGTAAGTTCTTTTATCAGATTCCAGTTAAATTAGAGCGCAAAGACCTGACTCATTTAAAAAGAAGTAAGCGTAACCTTTACTCAAAAAGGTACGCTCTACTTGATAAATTGGAGGAGGAACTGACTGAGTCTTTATCAAAAATTGCCTTACCAAACGAAGCAATTCAATTATTTGAACCGAAGTGATGTCATCTACTCTGAGAGTAAATAGATCTAATGATAAAAACAACTTCCTCGTTCATAATAACAATTAATTGTTGAGCAACCTTCAAACATACTGACCAAATGAAACAAAAAAGCGCAGACCTTTCGCTCTGCGCTTTTGATTTTTGCTTAATCTAATCTAGATCAACGCGGCATGATTAACCCACGTTCTTACGTGCGTTTTGGAACATACGCATCCAAGCACCATTCTCGCCCCAACCTTCTGGAGACCAAGAGTTAGCGACTGTACGGAATACACGCTCTGGGTGAGGCATCATGATAGTCACGCGGCCATCCGTCGTGGTTAAACCTGTGATAGCGTTTGGCGAACCGTTCGGGTTATTCGGGTATTGCTGCGTCGGGTTACCGTGGTTATCAACGTAACGTAGAGCAACCGTACCTGAATTTTCAATCGCGTTTAGGTGGTCGTTGTCACGCACTTCTACGCGGCCTTCACCGTGAGAAACTGCGATTGGCATACGAGAACCTTCCATGCCGTTGAAGAATACAGAATCAGATTTCTGAACTTCAACTAGGCTGAAACGTGCTTCAAAACGCTCAGATTCGTTGCGAACGAAACGTGGCCAGTACTCTGCACCAGGAATAAGCTCACGCAGGTTAGACAGCATCTGACAACCGTTACATACACCTAAAGAAAAGGTATCTTCACGCTTGAAGAAGTTTTCAAATTGCTCACGAGTCGAGTCGTTAAACAGAACTGACTTAGCCCAACCTTCACCAGCGCCTAGTACGTCACCGTAAGAGAAGCCACCACATGCCACAAGACCGTTGTACTCATCCAGTACTGCTTGACCAGTAAGGATGTCGCTCATGTGAATATCAGTCGCTTCGAAACCTGCACGGTCAAATGCTGCTGCCATTTCAACGTGAGAGTTAACACCCTGCTCACGTAGAATCGCCATCTTAGGCTTAGCGCCAGTATTGATGAAAGGCGCAGCGATATCTTCGTTAACATCGAAGCTCAGTTTCACGTTTAGACCCGGATCTGAGTTGTCTTTCTTCGCTTCGTGCTCTTGGTCAGCACATGCTGGGTTATCACGTAGACCTTGCATCTTGTGCGTTGTTTCTGCCCAGATAGTACGTAGTTCAGTACGGTTACGTTCAATCACTACAGACTCGCCAGACTTAATCACTAGCTCATCAGAAGCTTCAACTGAACCAATAACGTGTGAACACGCTTCTAGACCGTTTGCTGCAAGCGTAGAAAGAACTGCGTCTAGGTCATCGTTACGAACTTGGATTACTGCACCTAACTCTTCGTTGAATAGCGCTGCTAGTGTGTCTTCACCTAGCGCTTCAATGTTTGCATTAATACCACAGTGACCTGCGAATGCCATTTCAGCAAGAGTAACGAATAGACCGCCATCGCCTTTATCGTGGTAAGCCACTACTTGGTCGTTAGCAACTAGTGCTTGAACACCTTCGTAGAAACCTTTCAGTTGTACTGCGTTGTCTACGTCTGCTGGCTTATCACCAAGCTGCTTGTAAACTTGTGCTAGTGCCGTTGCACCTAGACGGTTTTTGCCGTTACCTAAGTCGATAAGTACTAGACTTGAAGCACCTTTGTCAGTGCGTAGTTGTGGCGTAATTGTTTTACGAACATCTTCAACACGAGCAAATGCAGTGATAACAAGAGATAGCGGAGACGTTACTTCTTTCTGCTCGCCGTTCTCTTCCCACTTCGTCTTCATCGACATTGAGTCTTTACCTACTGGGATAGTTAGACCCAGTGCTGGACATAGCTCTTCACCAACGGCTTTAACCGCTTCGTAAAGACCTGCATCTTCACCTGGGTGACCCGCTGGAGACATCCAGTTTGCCGACAGTTTAATGTGTTTGATATCGCCAATGTTAGTCGCTGCAATGTTAGTGATTGCTTCACCAACTGCTAGGCGAGCCGATGCACCAAAGTCTAGTAGTGCCACAGGCGTGCGCTCACCAAGAGACATCGCTTCACCGTGGTAAGAATCGTAACTAGCTGCTGTTACAGCACAGTTAGCAACAGGAACCTGCCATGGGCCAACCATTTGGTCACGAGCAACAAGGCCAGTTACCGAGCGGTCACCGATAGTGATTAGGAATGTTTTCTCTGCGACAGTTGGTAGGCGAAGAACACGGTCAACCGCTTCGTTCATTTCGATACCAGAACGGTCAATCGCAGGGTTGTTCGCTTTTAGCGTTTTCGCGTCACGGTGCATCTTAGGTGTTTTACCTAATAGGATGTCCATTGGCATGTCGATTGGCGTGTTGTCGAAGTGTGAATCTTCAAGTTTAAGTTCACGCTCTTCCGTTGCTTTACCAACCACTGCGTAAGGTGCGCGTTCACGCTTACAAATAGCGTCGAACGTTGCCATGTCTTTGTCTGCAACCGCCATTACGTAACGCTCTTGAGATTCGTTACACCAAATCTCAAGTGGGCTCATGCCCGGCTCATCGTTTGGCACGTCACGTAGGTTGAAGATACCGCCACGCTCGCCATCGTCTACTAGCTCAGGAAGTGCATTTGAGATACCGCCAGCGCCCACATCGTGGATGAATGCGATTGGGTTCGCATCACCTAGCTGCCAACAACGGTCGATCACTTCCTGACAACGACGTTCCATCTCTGGGTTTTCACGTTGTACCGAAGCGAAATCAAGATCTTCAGAAGAAGAACCAGAATCCATTGAAGATGCTGCACCGCCACCAAGGCCGATGTTCATCGCAGGACCACCTAGAACGATTAGGCTTGCACCTACTGGGATCTCTTTCTTCTGTACGTGCTCGTCACGGATGTTACCAAGACCACCAGCTAGCATGATTGGCTTGTGGTAACCACGTACTTCTTCACCTGCGTGAGAATTTACTTTCTCTTCGTAAGTACGGAAGTAACCTAGTAGGTTTGGACGACCAAATTCGTTGTTGAATGCCGCGCCACCAAGAGGACCTTCAAGCATGATATCCAATGCAGTAACGATACGGCTTGGCTTACCAAAATCTGTTTCCCAAGGTTGAACAAAGTTCGGGATCTTAAGGTTAGATACAGAGAACGCCACTAGACCTGCTTTTGGCTTACCACCTATACCTGTCGCGCCTTCATCACGGATTTCACCGCCTGAACCTGTCGATGCGCCCGGCCATGGAGAGATAGCCGTTGGGTGGTTGTGCGTTTCAACTTTCATCAAGATGTGTGTTTTCTCTTGGTGGTAGTTGTACTGACGAGTTTCTGGATCTGGGAAGAAGCGACCTACTTCAGAGCCCGTCATAACAGCTGCGTTATCTTTATAAGCAGACAGAACGTTATCAGGGGTCACTTCAAACGTATTCTTAATCATCTTGAACAATGATTTTTCTTGCTTAACGCCGTCGATAGTCCAATCAGCGTTGAAGATCTTGTGACGACAGTGCTCTGAGTTCGCTTGTGCAAACATCATTAGCTCGATATCAGTCGGGTTACGTTCAAGCTTAGTGACAAAGCTTTCAAGTAGGTAATCAATCTCATCTTCTGCAAGTGCAAGACCTAGGGTAACGTTTGCTTCTTCAAGCGCTTTACGACCGCCGGTAAGAAGATCAACTTCCGCATAAGGTGCTGGTTCTGCAACGGTGAACAATGCTGCTGCTGATTCGAAGTCAGTGAAAACCACTTCCATCATACGATCGTGAAGAATCGCTTTCAGCTCAACAAGTTGAAGCTCAGAAAGTTCAGAAGACGTTTCAATGTAGAAAGCCGTACCGCGCTCTAGGCGAGATACTTTCGCTAGGCCACAGTTATGTGCGATATCTGTAGATTTTGAAGACCAAGGAGAAATAGTACCTGGACGAGGTGTAGCAAGCAGCAATAAACCTTCAGGTTCATGCTCTTCAATCGTTGGACCGTAAGTCAGTAGCTTTTCTAGCTTCTCAACTTCAGACGCGTCTAGGTCTGCTGTTAAATCAGCAAAGTGGGCAAACTCAGCGTAAATACCTGTTACAGGTAAGCTTAATTCACGACAAAGCTCTAAAAGCTTGTTAACACGAAACTCAGATAGAGCTGGGGAGCCACGCAAAATTCTCATGTGCTTAGGTCTCTTATGCAGTTGATTAAGGTGATATTGGAATAAATTCAGTGGGTTAAAGGAAAAACCTAACTGTTTTCTTCGAAGCTATTCCCGAAGGTTTAAAAACCTATGCCGATCCCACCTCTTCAATGCGAGCGCATTATAAAGCATTTTTTTTTGTGACGTAACACCAAAAGCAACCGTTTGCGTGATTTTTTTCATGTTTCTGCGCAAATGCCAGTTTTGCTGTATTTATCACCACTTTTACCTCTGTTTAATCAAACCTGCTTTGCCAGCCTTGCGGGGTTTGGTATAAAGGGGCTTCCACTTTTCGAGATTTCATTTTGATGCCTAAATTTTCTCTCATCTTTTCGTCTAAGTTCTTTCTGCTAGTTATCGCTCTGTTTGGGCTAACTGCATGCCAGATTGAATCTGAACCTAAAAGTGTTCTTGAGCAGATACGAGAGCGCGGTGTGCTTCGTGTCGGAACTCTAAATAACCAACTCTCTTATTACATTGGTCCTGATGGCCCAGCTGGTCTCGATTACGAATTAGCTCGTGAGTTTGCACAAGAGCTGGGGGTGAAGCTTGAGGTTAAACCGGCTTACCGTCTATCCGGCCTATTCCCCGCCCTAAAGAAAGGCGAGATCGACCTAATCGCTACAGGGTTAACGCAAAACAACAAACTGACGCGAGCTTATCGTGCAGCGCCTGCTTATTACTACGTAAGCCAACAAGTGGTGTACAAAAAAGGCCAATGGCGTCCAAGAAACCTAGATCAACTGATCAAGTTTGAAAACGAACGCCAGGCTGAATTCATCAAAGCGCAAGCTGAATCAGAAGACGCGTCACCTAACGAGACTCTGACTCCCTCTTTGGTTGTGGTCAAAGACTCACACTTCGAACCAACACTTAAGCAATTACAGAACACGCACGATGACTTCATCTACGATGCAATAGGTAATGCCGACATCAATGACCTGCTAAAAGAAGTATCGACGGGCGAGCGCCTATTTACGGTTGCCGATTCTATCGAACTATCACTAGCACAACGTTTGTACCCAGACGTAGCATTGGCGTTTGAGCTTACTGAAGACCAACCTATCTCTTGGTACTTAGAGAAGTCTGAAGATGAAAGCCTGTACGCATTGCTGATTGAGTTCTTCGGTAATCTAAAACAATCCGGTGAACTTGCTTCGCTAGAAGAAAAGTACATCGGTCATATCGGCACTTTTGATTACGTTGATACTCGTGCCTTTATCCGCGCGCTCGACAGCAAGCTACCAAAATGGTCGCCACTATTTCAGAAGTATTCACAAGAGTTTGACTGGCGCCTGATTGCTGCACTGGCGTATCAAGAGTCACACTGGAACCCAGTCGCACGCTCACCAACCGGTGTTCGTGGCATGATGATGCTGACACTGCCGACAGCAAAAAGCGTTGGTGTGACCAACCGTCTCGACCCTAAACAGTCGGTACAAGGTGGTGTTGAGTACCTGCGTCGTATCGTGAACCGAGTACCAGATTCAATCACGCAACACGAAAAGATCTGGTTTGCGCTTGCTTCATACAACGTCGGTTACGGACACATGATGGACGCACGCCGCTTAACCAAAGCGCAAGGCGGAGATCCTGATGCTTGGGGTGATGTAAAAGACAGACTGCCTCTACTAAGACAGAAGAAATACTACAGCCAAACTCGCTATGGTTATGCTCGTGGTGATGAAGCAAGAAACTACGTAGAGAACATTCGCCGTTATTACCAAAGCATCATCGGCCATGTTAATAAACGTAATAAAAAACAAGAAGAGAGTCTTGAAGGGTTGATCGTTATTCCACCTTTAGAGACTTCTGGAGCTGAGTCCAGCATCAGTGCTGCAGAATCAACAGTAAGTGGTTCTGAGCCTTCGAAATAAAACCAAAAGAGCAATGTCTTCCAGCATTGCTCTTTTTTATTGCGCTTTCTATCGCTTACACAAGGGAGAGATGCGGATAAAAGACCGTGATAAAGGCGGTGTCATATTACAGTAACAATCGCACCTTATAACGACACACCACAATCAAGATTATCGTTCTGTTGCGCTTGGTTATTGGCCATTGGCCGAAGTTAAAGGCTTGAGACTGGAATTGCTCTTCTATGTCAGCCTCTGCGCGACAGAAAAAACAGACGAATCACACTATAATTAAATCGTTAGTCCAAACGACACAGTCAGACGACCAATAGGAAATCATTGAAATGATGAAGAAACTGAAATCGAAACGCCTTGATAAGACCGTTGCTGCAAACCGTCGTAAGCGTATGCTTTCAAATAATAAGAAGAAGATCATTTGGCGCAACCGTGCTTTCATGCAGATGATTGCCGAGTAAACTCTATAACCAAGTAAGCTGGTTTGGCACTCTAACGATGAGAGTGCCTTAAACTTGCTGCTATTTCTTTTTAAGCGCCTTGTCTGCTTCTAACTGCTGCTCTTCTAGCAAACGCTCTTGATTTCGCTTCTCTTTTATCTCTTTTCGACGACGCTTGAAAAACGCCTGTAGTTGCTCGCGACACTCATCCTCTAATAACCCGTGCTCAACATCGGCATAATGGTAAGAAGCTTGGCTTTCAAACAAGTTCAACACCGTCCCTGCCGCACCTGCTTTTAGATCTGGCGCACCAAAAACAATACGCTTCACTCGGCTATGTAACAAGGCACCCGCACACATAGGGCATGGCTCAAGCGTGACATACAAGGTGGTATCAAGCAGTCGATAATTTTCCAAAACCTGCCCCGCTTTGCGCAAGGTCTCCACTTCAGCATGCGCTGTTGCATCATGGCTGCCAATCGAACGGTTCCACCCTTCAGAAATAATCTCACCATCTTTTACCAGCACGGCACCAACAGGTACCTCTCCCTCACTCTCCGCTTTTTTGGCCACCTCGATGGCACGTCGCATGAAGATTTCATCTTGAGGGGTGAATTGATGGTCTGACAAAGGGGACTCCAAAAAGCAAACAATAGAAATAAAAAAGGTATGCGGTGAAGCATACCTAATCTTAGTGATGATGGACAACAAAGAGATGCCCATCAATAACCATGGACTGGATGATTAACTGTCGGTCTAGCTTTCAGCCTCAAGCAAATCATTGACGATTTGCGTCGCTTTCACGCTCACAATACGATTGTTCTCAACCGAGATAATCTCAAACTGCCACTGCTGACACTCAACGATCTCTCCCGTATCAGGCAAGCGACCTAGCAGCCATGTGATGAGTCCGTTTAGAGTTTGGAAGCCCTCGCTTTCACCCTCTAACTCTGAAAGCTCCAAGCGGTTTTTCAGTTCGCTGATCGGGATTAATCCATCCACCAGCAAACCATCTGGCAAAGACTCAGTCCAAAGATCGTTCGGGTTGTTTGATAACTCACCCGCAATCGCTTCTAGAATATCGTAATGAGTCACAAGGCCTTGAACATCGCCATACTCATCGACAATTAACGCCATCTCAGTGCCCGACTCTTTAAAGTAGCCAAGTAAGCGCAGTGCCTTCATCGATTCCGGTACATAGATTGGAGATTTAGACAGCCCCATGATCACTTGAATACTTAGATTACCCGCCTGATTCAATAAAGCCTTGGCAGACACCGTGCCCACCACCTTATTTAGATGGTCTTGGCATAGAGGGAATACGCTGTGCTTTGATGAGCGGAGCTGCTTCAAGATGTTCTCAACAGGTTGGTCGACATCCAGAAAATCGATGTCTCGACGCGGCGTCATCAATGAGCTCACCAAGCGGTCATCAAGCTGCAAGATATTGCGAATCATCTCTTGCTCACCACGTTCAATCACACCAGAGTCTGAGCCCTCTTTTACAAGCGCATGAATATCGTCTTCCGTCACACTGTCTTCTTCGCCACCTCGGCCCATCAACTTAAGAATACCTTCCGTTGAAGCAGACAAAGCAAAAACAAACGGCGTCGCGATTTTAGACAACCAATAGATTGGCATAGCGACCAACACAGCGATGGTTTCCGCTTGAGATTGAGCAAAGCGTTTTGGTACGAGTTCACCAACAACAATCGCAAAGTAAGTAATACCGACAACGACGACCGCGGTAGACAGAACATTCGCTTGCGTTGCATCCATGCCCCACAGTTCTAGTTGAACGGCTAGTGGCGCTGATAACGTCGCCTCACCCACGATGCCGCTGAGCAGGCCTATGACGGTAATACCGATTTGAATGGTTGAGAGGAAGCGAGTTGGATTCTCTTTGAGCTCAAGTGCGATCTGAGCAGAACGGTGTTTTTCGGCCAAGCGTTTCAGCCGACTATTTTTTGCTGCTACCAATGCAATCTCAGACATGGCAAACAGACCATTTAAAACAATTAACCCTACCAGAAGCAGAATTTTCATGATGTTTTGGATTTCCTAATTTTACCGGCCAACAATTAGCCGTAATCCGGAGTATAAGCTGAGTACCTTTCTTTTTGATATAAAAATTTTTGAATATAAAAATAGAGCGAAAAAATAGCACAAAAAAGCCCGCACATTTCGGTGCGGGCTTAGTAATGAATAAAGCTTAATTTTGCTTAGTTCAATCTTACATAGTGTAAGTGTAAGGTGCTTGGATACCTAGTGGGATACCAAGAGCCCAGTAAGCTAGCAGGAAGATAGACCAACCGATTAGCATTGCAATCGAGAATGGCATCATTAGAGAAGCTAGAGTACCGATACCTGTAGACTTAACGTAGCGTTGGCAGTAAACAACAACCAGTGGGAAGAACACCATTAGTGGAGAGATGATGTTAGACACTGAGTCACCAACACGGTAAGCCGCTTGAGATAGCTCAGGAGAGATACCTACAACCATTAGCATTGGAACTAGGATTGGACCGATAAGTGCCCACTTAGCCGATGCAGAACCAACAAGAAGGTTAACTGAAGCCGTTAGTAGAATCATACCAACGATTGTCGCTTCACCAGGAAGGTCCATCGCTTTCAGGCCTTCAGCACCGTAAAGTGCCAGCATAGTACCGATGTTTGATTGACCGAATGCCGATAGGAACTGTGCACAGAAGAACGACATTACAATGTACGCGCCCATCGTAGCCATTGTCTCAGACATCGCCTTGATTACGTCATTGCTGTTCTTGAAAGTACCCGCTACACGGCCGTAAACGATACCTGGGATGATGAACAGGATGAAGATCAGAGGAACGATAGACTTCATAACTGGTGCAGAGAATGCTGTTAGCTCACCTTCAGGAGAACGCAGTGCAGAGTTCTCAGGGATTAGAGCCGCAACAAGCAGACCAATACCAGCAACCATTGCCCAACCTGCGTATTTGAATGCTTTTGATTCGATTGCAGTGAACGTACCTAGATCAGGTGCTTCTTCAGCATCTTCATCAACTGGCGTGTTCGCTAGGCGAGGTTCGATGATCTTCTCAGTTACGTACCAACCGATAGCAACAATAAGAACTGAAGATAGGCCAGTAAAGAAGATGTTCGCTAGAGGGTTAATCACGTATTCAGGGTCAAGAACGTTTGCCGCTGTTTGCGTGAAACCAGCTAGTAGCGGGTCGATACCTGAAGGGATGAAGTTCGCAGAGAAACCACCAGATACACCAGCAAATGCTGCTGCAATACCCGCTAGAGGGTGACGACCCGCAGCGTGGAAGATGATACCGCCAAGAGGGATTACTAGAACGTAACCTGCATCAGCTGCTGTGTGAGACACGATAGCAACCAAGATTAGCATTGGCGTAAGTAGCTTCGCTGGCGTGAAGTTCAGCATCTTCTTAAGGCCAGTAGTAATGAAGCCTGAAGAGTCTGCAACGCCAACACCTAGCATAGCAACAAGTACGATGCCTAGTGGTGCGAAGCCTGTGAACGTAGTAACCATATTCGCTAGGAAGCTAGCAAGTGCTTCACCAGTCAGTAGGTTGTTTACTTCTAGAGCAGCACCCGTTTGAGGGTTGATTAGATCGAATGAAAGATTCGACAAAAGTGCAGATGCTACCCATACGATAACTAGAGCCCAGAAGAACAGGATTGCTGGATCTGGAATTTTGTTGCCGGCGCGTTCAATGAAGTTTAGAAAGCGATCCATTCCACTGATCTTGTCAGTCGATGGTGCTTTTTTTACGGCTTGGTTACTCATTGTAACTCCATATGTGATGTTGTTTGTTTAGGCCTAATATAAGTTTTTACCACGGCCTATTGGTACAACACATATTCTATTAAAAGCCCCCATAAAAAGCACAATATTCCACCCTAAATTCCATAAATGGAGACATATTTTGCAAAAATACCATACAACTATAACAATATAAAAACACAAAAAACACCATTCCATATACATGAATTTAACCAGTAATTAAACAATGTCCGAGGAGTGAAAATTGTCAGTAAAAGGAGTGGCGTAAGCCTTGGCATGCAGTAAACGTTTGCTTAGGGATCAGTCAAACTCACTGTATTTGGAGAGCATAGTTTCGAGATATATACTTTGCGCGCGGTTCATACGATCTTGCCATGCAATTGTGACAGTAATGTTTTTGAGCGCGCCAGATAAGGCTCCGTTCGCATTGGTGACTTCACATGTCATCGAATACGCAGAGCCCGATAAACCGGATAAGGGATCTGAACTCGCAATGTTGAGACAGTAGCTCGACTGATTTAGTTCCTCAAAAGGAATAAGCCCTACCGCCCCACTAACATTGAGCGCGCGAGTTCGATAATACTCCATCTGCCTTTCTGCAAAATGCAAAGCTTCCACACTCTGGAGCGCATGATCCGACTTTTGTTCCGCATACACCTGTAATTTAACCAACCCTAGCGACGCGACGCCAATCAGCAGAAAAGAGATAAGTACCTCTAGCAAACTGAAGCCAGAATTCTTAGAAATCACTCCACGAGCCTCGCTGCCATTGGTACGTAGAAGGCGGGTCACTTGGGTTCGAATCCGCACGGAAATCCATGTCCATATCCCCCACAATGGTCGTCACTCCCGAGGGAGAATCAAAGATAAGGCCACCAGAAGGTAAACCAGAGGCAAACTGAATACCGACACTCTTTTTGATCACGCTAGCCTCATCGATGTCTTTGATAAAAGGCGCAAACACGTTGTTAGCCGCAAGCGAGTTCCAGAAGTTATCGACTCGCGTTTTCACATGGCTGTTTTGGTAATCAACCAAGTGATAAATCACCCCGTTATAGGTCATAGCGCCATTCAATGCGAGCACACCATCTTGAATCACGAGAAGTTGAGAGGGGTTATTTGCAGCTGCTACCGCCGCATTGATGTGACAGTTACCTTCAATCCACAGCCCTTTGGTTTGGCCTATCGTAAAATGGTCCATGATCTCTGGACCACACTCGGTCGCGTTCAATAGCTGAATATGCTTAAACAAGTCCGTATCTTGCGACAGGTCGAGAATGTTTTGTTCCGTTCTAGCCATGCCAAAGAAGGTGTAAAACGGATTCATATTAGGATCTGGATTGAAGTCTTTCTTGAACGGCGGTGGGTTGGTTGCTTGATAATAATCAGGGGCATAGATCGAATAGGAACTACCGGAAGTGCCTTTCGGGATCTCCGTTTTATAGTCGCTATGACAAACGCCATCGAAACCAGAAAAGGGCCCATCAGCAGTAGGATTATGCACTTCTACCCCCAACACCTGCCCTGAATCACCGTGAGTAGCATCATATTGATAAGTAAACAGATCAGCGAATGAGACACTGACACACTCATATTCATTACCACTGATGGGCTCTTCTTTCGCTGTTGGCTTGAGACTTAGTGTCCCAATTATTTCGATTGGTCCTGTCGACTGGATTGCTCCCGTGCCTAACTGGGACTGTTCTCTTATCGTCTTATAAAGGGAGTTGGTGTTCGAAGAAGACGTCACCAAATATGTACTAGAGCTAGCAGTAATCGACACATCTATTTGAGGCTGATTTTGATAAGGAGAGCACCAGTCTGCAAAGTCTGCTGGGCGAGTACTGGTATCTTGAATATCAGCAACATTTTTATCTAGTTCAAGTAGATAAGCGTAAGTACACTCCAGTCCACCTTCCGATCGCCAATGTGCTTGCCTGCCTTGAACTTCATTTTGAGCCACTTTCATCTGATGGAAGATGCTTCGATAGGAGCCTAGCGTCACGACTAAGGCTCCAAGCAAAAGCACTGATGTAATCAACAAAGTCACTACGCCATGCTGCTTTGCATAATTCCTCATTGCCAATTCCTCTGCTTAATAGAAACAGACACCGACTTGGTCACCGCTGCAGTTGGAATTGATGCGGTTATACTGATATCTGTGAGCGTGCTCTTTATCGAGTTCTGCTCTAATACCCGAGACGTAATATTGAACTCATCGACATCCATAATGGTGTCATCAAACAATGAATAGCAGCCAGTCACCTGTTCAAACGTGGGGATCGCCTCAGATACTGTAGTGCCCTTCTCACATATTTGCAGCTTGGTGCCGTTTTTTTGGTAAACAATATTGCGGTGGTTTTTATTGCCGCTCGAACCCTCTCTGAAATAAACAAAACCCACCGCAGCACCACCACTCACTTGAATCGTATTGCCTGCACCAGATAACTTGATTGAGTAACCGTTTGAGCCGTCGTAACCCGCTCGTTGAATGTCTTCTTTCATCACTTGTATGGTGCTGGTTAGGTTTTGTAGCAGCAGTAACTCAATGCCTTTGTCCTTGGCTATTCTCTGCCCTGTAATAAAGACACTTCCGATAATCGAGATAGCGAAGATACCAATCACAGAGGCCACCATTAACTCAACCAATGAAGTGCCTTGTTGCCTGCTGAGTCCTAACACAACAGGCTTAACACGCATCATAGCCATACTGCGCACTCGACTCACCACACACTTTTATGCGCCCAGGAGGGCTAGATAATTTAATCAATAAACGGTCGGTTGAAGATGCATTAGGAGAAAGGTAGATCGTGCCTCTTGCTGGTCTCCCCCTGACACTCTCAAAGCTGATTCTTTCCCCTGTGTAGTTGTGAGAAAACGAGACATCGCGAAATGGTTCACCCGACAACTGCAGCAAAGTTTCTCCTGTGAGATCTTCCGTCGGCTTCAACCATACCGTCCAATCACCAGTCGATTGCACTTCATTTTTTGCGGTAGAGAAATGCACCCAGAGATCCTGATTCCTTTTCACCGATTCAGACTTAGCCTGAATTAAGAAACCATTGAACTCACCTGCCAACCGCTGCATCTTGACGGATTGAGTCACCGAACTAAAACTCGGGGCAGCCGTCGCTATCAGTATCGACAATACCGATACCGTTATTAACAGCTCTAATAAAGTAAACCCGCGAGTCATTTCCCAAATTCCTATGTAATTCAGTGCGTAACCGTATTTAATCTTGCAGCGATGCTACCACCGGAGAAGAATGTACTGAGTTATGAAAGGAAACTACTCGCGATGATTCGAAAAAATATATGCAACAGCAACAACATAAGTATGAGAGGGATGACATTGATCGAGTTATTGCTGGCTGTAGTCATCGTGGGAATACTTGGGGCAATCGCCTACCCGAGTTACACCAACCATGTCATGAAGGCGCATCGTGTCACCGCGTTGGCCGACCTGACCAAGATACAATTAGAGATGGAAACCCTATATACGGGCGATTATGCATCCGCAGCCCAAGGGATTATTTCCGCCGGGACATGCAGTTTTTGTGATACAGATACAAGCCGATACACGCTCGCTATCTCAGCAAGCAGCACCACCTATACTATTCAAGCTGAGCCGCACGCCCCACAAACTAATGATGACTGCTTAGATTCAACGACTGATATTTTGGAGCTACACCACTCTGGTGTCTCAGAGCCAGAAGCGTGTTGGACATAATGAGTTAAGCCAATCAGCACCATGTGTGACCACTTTTCTCTTTTCTACAGACACAAAAAAACCTGCTACAAGAGCAGGCTTTCTATTTTCGTCATTAAGTTAAAGTATCGATAACTTAATATTTCAATAACCTAATTACTTAGTTAGGTCATCGAAGAAGTTTTTAACGCCGCTGAAGAAACCTTCAGACTTAGGCTTGTGCTTGCTTGCCGCTTCGCCGCCACATGTCTCTTCAAACTCACGTAGAAGTTCTTTCTGACGAGAGCTTAGCTTCACTGGAGTCTCAACCACTAGCTTAACGATTAGGTCACCCACACCGCCGCCACGAACACCTTTCACACCTTTGCCACGCATACGGAACATACGGCCCGTTTGTGTTTCTTCTGGCACTTTAAGATTTACACGACCATCCAGTGTTGGTACTTCAACTTCACCACCTAGAGCAGCCATAGAGAAGCTTACTGGTACTTCACAGTAAAGGTTATTGCCGTCACGTTCGAAGATGTTGTGCTCTTTTACGTGAACTTGTACGTATAGGTCGCCAGCTGGAGCGCCTTGCTCTCCCGCTTCACCTTCGCCAGATAGACGAATACGGTCGCCAGTATCAACACCAGCAGGGATCTTAACGTTAAGTGTTTTCGTCTTCTGCTTACGGCCTTGACCGTGACAAGAGTTACATGGGTCTTTGATGATCTTGCCTTTACCGTTACAAGTAGGACAAGTCTGCTGAACCGCGAAGAAACCTTGACGCATTTGTACTTGGCCGTGGCCATGACAAGTGCCACAAGTTTGCGCAGAAGAACCTTTCTTCGCGCCGCTACCATCACAAGTGTCACATTCAACCAGTGTTGGTACTTCAATCTCTTTAGATACACCACGAACCGCTTCTTCAAGCGTCAGTTCCATGTTGTAACGTAGGTCTGAACCACGTTGTGCACGTTGTTGACCGCCACCACGACGACCGCCGCCGAAGATGTCGCCAAATACGTCACCGAAGATATCGCCGAAATCACCTTGACCGCCGCCGAAACCGCCGCCGCCACCCATACCGCCTTGTTCAAAAGCAGCGTGGCCGTATTGGTCGTAAGCTGCTTTCTTTTGAGGATCGGTTAGGATCTCGTACGCTACTTTTACTTCTTTAAATTTGTCCGCTGCGCTCTCATCACCCTGGTTACGGTCCGGGTGGAATTTCATTGCTAAGCGCTTGTACGCTTTTTTAATATCGCGCTCTGATGCATCGCGGCTTACGCCTAATACTTCGTAAAAATCACGTTTTGACATGTTCTAGGTCACCAAAATAATTGCTACTACCGAAAAGTAACTTCAGTAGTCTGTGTATCAATCTAGATAAAAGTTCTGCCGGCTGAATCACCGAATAAAGCTATTATCTAGATCGACAAGTCTAAATACAAATTTACGGGCGTGAGAGTTACCTCTGACGCCCGTATATTTAGAAATCGAAAAACGACTTTTCTAAGCTAAAACACGTTAGTTCAAGGAGAAGGCACGGAGCTTACAAGTGTAAGTGAGTACCTTCGATGCAGAAATCACGTGTTATAGCGACGAAAAATTATTTTTTGTCGTCTTTAACTTCTTCAAACTCTGCGTCTACCACATCGTCGTCTTGCTTAGGTTGCTCACCCGCTTCAGCGCCAGCTTGCTGTGCTTGAGCTTGTTGTTGAGCAATTTCCATTAGCTTCTGAGCTGCTTGCATAAGTTCTTGAACTTTAGCGTCGATAGCTTCTTTGTCGTCACCAGACTTAACTTCTTCTAGTGCCGCGATAGCTGCTTCGATCTTCTCTTTCTCGTCTGCAGGTAGAGCTTCACCAGCTTCTTCTACTTGCTTCTTAGTACCGTGAATCATTTGGTCAGCTTGGTTACGTGCAGTTACTAGCTCTTCGAACTTCTTGTCCGCTTCTTTGTTAGCTTCTGCTTCTTGTACCATTGCTTCGATCTCTTCCTCAGACAGGCCGCCTGATGCTTGGATAGTGATCTTCTGCTCTTTACCAGTCGCTTTATCTTTCGCAGATACGTTTAGGATACCGTCAGCATCTAGGTCGAAAGTTACTTCGATTTGTGGCATGCCACGTGGTGCAGGTTGGATACCTTCTAGGTTGAACTGACCAAGAGACTTGTTGTAAGTCGCTTGCTTACGCTCGCCTTGTAGTACGTGGATAGTTACCGCGCTTTGGTTGTCTTCAGCTGTAGAGAACACTTGATCCGCTTTTGTAGGGATAGTTGTGTTTTTCTCGATTAGCTTAGTCATTACGCCGCCCATCGTTTCGATACCGAAAGATAGAGGAGTAACGTCTAGAAGTAGTACGTCTTTAACGTCACCAGCTAGTACACCACCTTGAACTGCAGCACCCATTGCTACTGCTTCGTCAGGGTTTACGTCTTTACGAGCTTCTTTACCGAAGAACTCAGCAACTTTAGCTTGAACCATAGGCATACGAGTTTGACCACCAACTAGGATAACGTCAGTGATTTCGCCTACAGATAGATCAGCATCCGCTAGAGCAACTTTTAGAGGCTCAAGAGAACGTTGTACTAGGTCTTCAACTAGAGACTCAAGCTTCGCACGAGTCACTTTGATGTTCATGTGCTTAGGACCAGTCGCATCAGCAGTAACGTAAGGTAGGTTTACGTCAGTTTGAGTAGTAGAAGAAAGCTCGATTTTCGCTTTTTCTGCTGCTTCTTTAACACGCTGCATTGCTAGTGGATCAGCTTTAAGGTCGATACCTTGCTCTTTCTTGAACTCATCTACTAGGTAGTTGATCATGCGGTTATCGAAATCTTCACCACCAAGGTGAGTGTCACCGTTAGTTGAAAGAACTTCGAAAGTCTTCTCGCCTTCTACTTCATCGATTTCGATGATAGAGATATCGAATGTACCACCACCAAGGTCGTATACAGCGATAGTGCGATCACCACCTTGCTTGTCTAGACCGTAAGCTAGAGCAGCAGCAGTTGGTTCGTTGATGATACGTTTAACATCTAGACCAGCGATACGGCCAGCGTCTTTAGTTGCTTGACGTTGAGCATCGTTGAAGTAAGCAGGAACAGTTACAACTGCGCCAGTTACTTCTTCGCCTAGGAAGTCTTCAGCTGTTTTCTTCATTTTCTTAAGAACTTCAGCAGATACTTGAGGAGCAGCCATTTTTTGGCCTTGCGCTTCTACCCATGCATCACCGTTGTCAGCCTTAACAATGTTGAAAGGCATGATTTCGATATCGCGTTGAACTTCTTCATCTTCAAAACGACGACCAATTAGACGCTTGATAGCGAACAGTGTGTTTTGAGGGTTAGTAACAGCTTGACGTTTTGCAGGTTGACCAACTAGCGTCTCGCCTTCTGTGTATGCGATTACTGATGCTGTTGTACGTTCGCCTTCAGCATTTTCGATTACGCGTGGTTTGTCGCCGTCAAGAACAGCAACACAAGAGTTAGTAGTACCTAAATCAATACCAATGATTTTACCCATCAGGCTATCTCCGAAATATATTCTATTAAGTTTTTGCTATACCCACTGATGTGGGGGTGGTAATTAGAGATTCAACCCTAATACACAAAATTAAAGTGCAAATACAATTTGCTTTCGTATGCACCATAGATAAGGGCTCACGATACCTTTTCAAGGGTAAAAACGGATTTTTTTACATTTATTTTAATAAAAAGAATGATTAGGTAAGAATGCATATCATTAACACACCATTAAACCCGTTATTCGATTCAAAAGCCCCGTTTTACCTTGTGTGGATAATATCTGGTACTGTTTGTAAAAGCCTTATGGCTAACCATCAAGGCGAAGAAAAAATTCAACGCACCATGCTTGTGCCCACGGTACTCCAAGCAAGATTTACATTTATCACCCAATAAAAAAACGGAGCCACTTGGGCTCCGTTTTCAATCAAGACTTTCTACATAGACATTGTCTATAGAAGGAAGAACTTTTAATTAAGCTTCTGCTTTCTTCAGTTCAACTTCTTCGTCTGCTTCAACGCCGATTTCATTTTCAGATTTAGCAACGATAGTGTTTACCGCTGTGTCACCCACTACGTTTGAAGAAGTACAGAACATGTCACAGATACGGTCAACAGCAGCAACGATAGCTAGACCTTCTGGTGGTAGACCTAGTTGGTGCAATAGAACACCTACCATTACTACACCGCCACCTGGAACACCACCAGCACCGATAGACAGTAGCAGGATAGTTAGACCTAGAGTGAAGATATCAGCAGTGTTGATTGGCTGACCAAATGCGTTTGCTACGAACATAGTTGCTAGTGCGATGTAGATAGATACACCAGACATGTTCATTGTTGCACCTAGTGGTACACCGAAGCCAGCTACTGACTTAGATACGTTTAGCTTGTCAGTAAGAGTGCGCATTGTTACTGGGATAGTCGCGTTCGAACTTGCAGTAGATAGTGAGAATAGAACCTGCTCACGAGTTGCACGTAGGAACTGCTTTGGAGAAATACCAGTGAATGAACCCACCATCATTGGATAGAAGAAGAAGATCCAGAACACAAGCATTGCAACAACAAGCGCTACGTAGCCAGCTACTGACATTAGCGTATTTGCATCCAGCGTTGCACCTAGTTGAATCATCAGAGCGAATACACCGTATGGCGCTAGGCTCATTACTAGGCCGATAAGCTTCATCATGATTTCGTTAGCCATCTTGAACGTCTTGATAGCTGGGCCACCACGAGAATCAAGCGCTTGAATAGCAAGGCCAGTCAGAATCGCCATGAAGATGATTTGTAGCATGTCGCCGCTTGCGAATGCTTGTACTGGGTTGCTAGGAACGATGTTCACAACAAGAGAGAAGATGTCTGGTGTTTCTGTTGTTGTAAGTGCAATCGTCTCAGAAACCGTACCCGCTAGGTTTGCACCAGCGCCAGGTTGGAAAATAAGACCAATCGTTAGAGCAGCTGAGATCGCGATGATGGTGTTAATAATGTAAAGACCAAAGGTTTTACCACCAAGACGACCAAATGAACGGATATCCTTTAGTTCAACGATACCGCAAACAATAGATACATATACAAGAGGCACTACCAACAACTTGATAAGTGATACGAACATACCACCAGCGCCTTCCGCAGCACCAAGTAGGTAAGTGTCAAAAATAGCGATTCCGCTGAATAGGTACTGAATAGCAGTACCAATAATCAGGCCGACAAATAGGCCTACAAAAATCTTACTTGAGAGCGATTTATCCATCGTTCTTCTCCAGTTTGTTGTGTTTAAAATTTGTACTTTTATAGTTGTATATGCGAGTAATATCGCTATATGGCAGTGGATTTTACATACAAAGATAACAATTAAAAGCACTTGTTTACAAAAATATCACAATTGTGACATCAAAACATTTTCTTATTAACAACCAGTTTCATAACACAAAACTCTAAACCGCTGTTCTGTATGAAATAAAAAGAACGACATCCTTAATGCACTTTGAAGGGCTATTTACGCGGATTCTCAAGTGACAGGCACAAAAAAAGAGAGGCATAAACCTCTCTTCTTATTTCACATCAACTAGTGAATTATGTTGTAACTGCAGCTAGCTTGATCAGTAAAAAGTCGAACCTTTCACTTAACGAGCACCACTCAATTACTTAGCGACCATTACCATTGCAGGGCGAACTACACGACCGTTTAGCTCGTAGCCTTTTTGCATCACGAACATAACCGTGTTTGATTCGTGATCTGGGCTTTCTTGGATAGACATCGCTTGGTGGAATTCAGGGTTGAACGCTTCACCTTCAGGGTTGATCTCTTTAAGACCAAACTTAGCAACTGTGTCTACGAATGTTTTGTGCGTAAGCTCAACACCTTCGTATAGTGGCTTAACCACTTCGTTTTCAGCGTCTGCAGCTTGCATTGCACGCTCAAGGTTGTCGATAACAGGCAGTAGGCCTTCAGCAAACTTGTTCAAAGCGAATTTACGCGCTTTATCAATTTCTTGCTCGCTACGTCGACGCATGTTTTCAACTTCAGCTTTAGCGCGAAGAACAGAGTCTTGCTGCTCTTTCACTTTAGTTTCGCTAGCTAGCAATGCCGCTTCTAGTTGAGCAATCTTTGCTTCCTGCTCATCAGCAGCGTCTGCGTTCAGTTCAGCTTCTTCAACTTTTTCTGCTTCAGCAATGATCTGATCTAGTTCTTCTTCGGTTACTTTGTTTTCTTCGTTGCTCATGATATCTCCAGAATTCGTTTCCAATGCAAGTGACAGGCGGGTTTGCGCCTCAAATTGATATAAAACACTCGCATAGACGTTCAACTTGCCTTTATTATGGGGATGAAGAATTTTGATTCAAGCCTAATTCGTTTGGAAACCTTATGAAAAAGCCATTTGAAGTGATCGCCATTATTGGTAAACCTCGAGATCAGCAAGCAATTCAGACTCATAGAGAACTCTATCAGTGGTTGAGTGCTGAAGGTTATCAAGTGTTTGTGGATGACAGACTCGCCAGTATTTTAGACGATATCCCAAAAGAACATTTTTCTAGCCTGGTCGACTTAGGTAAACGCGCCGATCTCGCCATTGTTGTCGGTGGTGACGGAAACATGCTCGGCGCCGCTCGAATCTTGTCTCGTTTCGATATTTCAGTGATTGGTGTGAACCGAGGTAACCTTGGCTTCCTGACCGATCTCAACCCAGAAAACTTCCAAAGTGCACTGACCGATGTTCTCAAAGGCGAGTTCATGGAAGAAGAACGCTTCCTGCTTGAAACAGAGATCCACCGCCATGGCCAAATAAAAAGCCATAATGCGGCACTCAACGAAGCGGTACTTCACCCCGGTCAAGTCGCGCACATGATCGAGTTTGAAGTGTACATCGACGACAGCTTCGCTTTCTCGCAGCGTTCTGATGGTTTGATCGTGTCGACACCAACCGGTTCTACCGCCTACTCACTTTCTGGCGGCGGTCCAATCTTATCATCAAGCTTGAATGCCATCTCTTTGGTACCCATGTTCCCACACACGCTTTCAAGCCGACCACTTGTTGTCGATGGGAAACGTCACATTAAACTGATCGTATCGCCTGATAACCGCGGCACTCAAGAAGTCAGTTGCGATGGTCAAATCTCGCTACCTGTATCTCCAGGCGACGAGATCCACATTTACCAAAGCCCAAATGTGCTCAAGCTGATCCACCCGAAAGACTACAACTACTACCATGTCCTACGTAACAAACTGGGCTGGTCGAGTAAGCTGTTCTAACTCAACGGCACTAGCAACAACCAAAAATTTCAAAGGCTGACGATATTCGTTAGCCTTTTTTATTACCTTTATAACGCCCACCAACTCTGCCTTCACGCCTATCCTAGAGATCGTCATTCCCAAGAAGGAGGAACGACTGAGTTGGGAATCTATAGTGGTTTCAGTGATCTACAGACAAGTACAATTCTGAGAGCTATCACAAAAAATTTTCACCTGTCGACTTTACTGTATAAAGAAACAGTATATACTGAACTTATATACAGTATTGTTCAGTTATACAGGTAAATAAAAATGCTGGCTCATTTAAGTGTTAATAATTTCGCTATTGTTAAGTCTTTACAGCTAGAACTTTCTAAAGGCATGACAACAATCACCGGGGAAACTGGTGCGGGTAAATCTATCGCAATCGATGCTTTGGGTTTGTGTCTTGGAGGGAGATCCGATGCAGGAATGGTAAGACAAGGTGAAGAAAAAACCGAAGTCAGTGCTGCTTTTTTACTTGAGAACAATCTGCATGCAACTCGCTGGTTAGAAGATAACGAACTTCTAGACGGCACTGAATGCATCCTGCGCAGAACCATCTCTAAAGAAGGTCGCTCTCGCGCATTCATTAACGGTAGCCCGGTTCCTCTTTCACAATTGAAATCACTAGGACAACTACTGATCAACATTCATGGCCAGCACGCGCATCACCAGCTGATGAAAAGCGACTACCAAATGGCAATGCTTGACCAATACGCAGGCCATTTAAACTTATTGAAATCGACACGTAATGCTTATCAAACTTGGCGCCAAGCAGACAACCACCTAAAAGAGTTACGTGAAAACAGCCAACAAAACCAAGCTCAGAAACAGCTTCTTGAATACAAAATCAAAGAGTTAAACGAGTTATCTATTGGGGAGGAAGAATATGAAGAGCTCGAACAAGAGCATAAGCGTCTCGCCAATAGCGGAGAATTGGCCTCAACCTGCCAGCAAGCTATCGAGCTTATTTACGAAGGTGAAGAAGTTAATGCGCTTGGTATTCTGCAATCGGCCAATCACTCCCTAATTCAACTAGCAGAATTAGACGAGCGACTTGCTGAACTACCAGATATGCTGTCTGAGGCCATTATTCAGATTGAAGAGACCAACAGCGAGCTAAGAACTTATCTTGATAGCATCGATGTCGACCCAGGTCGCATGGCTTACGTTGAAGAACGCTTCTCTAAAGTGATGTCGATGGCACGTAAACACCACGTATTGCCTGAAGAGCTGTATAAACACCACCAAGACTTACTACAACAAGTTGAAGCATTGGATTGCTCTGATGAAAAGCTTGAAGAGTTAGCGAATGACGTTGAAAACCAATACCAATCATTCGTAGCAAAGTCTGAGAAGCTGCATAAATCTCGCGCTCGTTACGCAAAAGAGCTAAACAAGCTGATCACGCAAAGCATGCACGAGCTCAGCATGGAAAAAGCGCAGTTTGCGATTGAAGTAAACAACACCAACACTCACCCTTCACCATTGGGTATGGATAACGTGACCTTTATTGTGTCTACCAACCCAGGCCAGCCGATGCAACCAATCGCTAAAGTGGCGTCTGGTGGTGAGCTATCACGTATTTCATTAGCGATTCAGGTGATCACTGCACAAAAAGTCGATACACCAAGTCTGATTTTCGATGAAGTGGATGTGGGTATCAGTGGCCCAACCGCCGCTGTAGTCGGCAAGATGCTGCGTAAGCTGGGCGAATCAACTCAGGTAATGTGTGTGACTCACTTACCTCAAGTTGCCGGTTGCGGTCACCAACAGCTGTTTGTGGCAAAGAACACGAAATCAGGTAAAACCGAAACTCAAATGCACACACTTGATCAGCAACAACGCGTTTCAGAGCTGGCTCGACTGCTTGGTGGCAGCCAAATTACCGAGTCGACCCTTGCCAACGCAAAAGAGTTATTAGTCGCAGCTTAGATTAAATCTTCAGCAACTTTCTGATAATTTAACGAAAAATATTGGTAATTTTGCAACTAAATTCAAAATTGCCAGTCATAACAAGCTCAAAGCGCAAGGAGCTTTTTACTTCTTGCTGGAGCTTGTTTATTATCAGACAGTATTTTAGCGAAGAAAGATCTCAAACTATGCGAATTAAAAAGTGGTTAGTTGCAGTTCCACTTGCACTAACAATGTTGACCGGTTGCTCTCTACTAGAGAAGTTGGTTTATCGAATTGACATCAATCAGGGTAACTATGTTGAACAAGAAGCTGTCGACCAGCTCAAGTTTGGCATGACAAAAACACAAGTTCGTTACGTTATGGGCTCACCTATGCTTATCGAAAATGGCTACCCAGATACGTGGTACTACATTTACCACCACCAAAAAGGTCATGAAGACCCGATTCAGAAAAACCTCGTCGTGAACTTTGATGCTACTGGCACCCTAGTTACGATCAACGGTGATTTTGAAGCCAGTGATGAGTTCTTCGAAAGCCTTCGCTAGCTTTCAGTAGACAAGCTCTCAATCAAGAAGCTTAAAAGCCTGCTCAATGAGCACAATGTAGTTCACTTAAGCGGAGCTGCTTTGCGATTAATTGGGTAGCGAGTCTTTGATATTTTTACCGCCCTAGGCCGATTAGGCTTAGGGCGTTTGTCTATAAAGAGGACTGATAAGTCTCCCCTTAGACTCTTTAAACGCTTAGGTGTATTGCCTGGCGATATCGCTTTACTCATCACCTTCAGTTGGCTCGCTATAAACTGACAAGCGTATTTAAAGCTAATTTCATTCGGCATTCTTCCATGTTCAACTGCTGCCTGACTTGCTTCACGTCTTACCAAATTATAACCAAGCAACAGCCCCCAGAGTTCTTGATAAACAAGGTTTACTGTTTTACTGCGTAATACTAAGGCATTGTGTTGCATTGAGCTTTTGATATCACGATAACCTAATTCGATTTCCCAACGTTCATGATAAAGTTCGGCTACCGCTTTCGCGTCGTAGTCTGCTCTTGGAAGGGATGTAAAAACAGTTTTCTGCTTACCTTGTACTTCATAGGTCACCGCTCTGACTTGCCATTTTTCAGGTAAACTAGGGTTCTTTTTGAGAGCTTGCGGTGAGACGTTCATTTCGATGAGCATATCATTGCTTTCTTCTTCATCTAAAAGTGTGTATTTCAACCCTTTCCTTGCTGGTATCAACCAATGTCTATTAATACCGCTATTTTGAAGAGAGAGAAGTAAGTCTGCACCGTAAAAACCTTTATCTAGTAACGTCACAGAGTTATCTGGTAAAGAGTCGATGAAGGGCATAGCAAGTGGGATTTCACCACGCCGATAAGGGCTTATGGCAGCGTCAACGATGACATGAGAACGGACATTCATCATAGTCACAACTCTTAGCATTGGATGTGGTGTCTGCCTGCTACTCGAGGTATTACCCGAGCCAAAGTGCTCTCTAAGTTCGGGCGTATCCGCGGTGCGAAAAAGAGCACCGTCTACAGCAAAAACTTGTAATCCTTGCCACGTATCATCACGGTATCGTTCAAGACCCCACGTTCGCCCACATTGTTTAAACAACCACTCTGGTGCAGCACTGCCTAAACGTTGTCTTGCCTGGGTTAAAGCACTTTTTGCTAATAACTCTTCATCAGCCAAGCCATCCGCACAGACATTCATTCTTCGTGCGACTTCGGCAATTGGTTCATTACGGAAGAAGGCCATGCCGACAATTAACCACAAGACCATGTCACTTGGTAGTCGACGTCGGCGAATAGTCGCTTTATCAGAAAGACTAGCTGCCTTAACAACCCATTCATCTGGGATATGTTCAGAGAAAGTGGTGAGTTGAGCTACATCAACAGGATTTTCTTCGAGGAAATCGACAAAATAGTTTTGGATAGACATAAAAAATCGGAAGCCTAGAAACAGGCTTCCGATTATCTCTCAGAAGAAGGATCGGTCAACCGATCCTTATCTGATCTACATTGTGCTCAATGAGCAGGCTTTTTAATATTTGCTTACAAATTAACCCACCAAATCTCACTCACTGACACAAAAAAGCTCGCCGATTTGGCGAGCTCTCTGTGAATTGAATACGCTTTTTGATGCTATTTAGTAGCAGCGGCTTTTGCTTGTTCGGCACGTTTACGTCGAATCTCTTTTGGATCGGCCAATAGTGCACGGTAAATTTCGATACGGTCTTTATCACGAACCGTTGCATCTAACTTCACGTTACGGCTGAACACGCCAACCTTGTTTTTCGCTAAGTCGATCTCTGGGTACAGTTCCAAAACACCAGACTGCGCAATAATTTCTTCAACGGTCGCATTCTTATTAACGACCAAAGTAAACACACGCTGTTCATGCGGAAGTGCAAACACAACTTCTACGTGGATCATATCTGATTCAATAGTCATGGTTTAGTAAACCTGTTTCGCTCGTTGAGTGAATGCGCTCACCATGTTGGTCGTTAGCTCATTGAAAATCTTACCAAATGCCATTTCAATCATTCGGCTAGAAAATTCAAACTCTAACTTAAGCTCGACCTTACAGGCTTGATCATCCAATGGAGTAAAATACCAACCGCCTTGCAGTTTCTTGAATGGGCCGTCCACCAGCTCCATTAAGATCTCAACGCCATCCGCTAAACGGTTAGACGTTGTAAATGTTTTGCTAATACCGGCTTTAGAAACATCAACCGAAGCCACCATTGCTGAATCTGAAAACTCTATTACACGAGAACCAGAACACCCTGGCAAAAACTCAGGATAACGAGCAACATCATTGACCAAGTCAAACATCTGGTCAGCACTAAATGATACTAATGCTGAACGAGTAACCTTTGGCATATAGACTCCTGTTAAAGACAGCGTTACATTAAACAAACCACAATTTTAATGGTATTGAGCCAGAGCGCAAATAAAAAGGATTCCCCATCTTTCGCGCAATCCGTATAATGAGGCCATTATGGCAAAGAATAAATCAAAATCAAAAGCCGGTAGTAATACCATTGCGCTTAATAAGAAAGCTCGCCACGAATATTTCATCGATGATGAAATAGAAGCGGGGCTTGAGCTACAAGGCTGGGAAGTAAAATCCCTACGTGAAGGCAAAACCAATATCGCAGAAAGCTACGTTTACATCCGTGATGGCGAAGCATTCATTAGTGGTATGACGATCACTCCGCTTACTCAAGCGAGTACTCATATCGTGGCGAACCCAACACGTGTCCGTAAACTCCTAATGTCGAGAAAAGAGCTCGATAACCTATTCGGTCGTATTAACCGTGAAGGCATGACACTTGTCGCAACCGCACTTTACTGGTCTCGCTCTTGGGCGAAGATTAAGATCGGCGTAGCGAAGGGTAAAAAGCTGCACGATAAACGTACTGATATGAAAGAAAAAGATTGGGCGAGAGATAAAGCACGAATTATGAAGAGTAATTTGCGCTAATTTTAAGCACTTAAACGCACAGTGCTAGACAGTGTAAGCTTTTCTGGTACTATGCAAGAACACTTGGGGCTGATTTAGGATTCGACAGGAATTTTGAAGTCTGAGGTGCATGCCGTGGGGCGGTTGGCCACGTAAAAAGCCGCAAAAAAATAGTCGCAAACGACGAAAACTACGCACTAGCAGCTTAATAACCTGCTCAGAGCTCTCTTGCCCTAGCTTCCGCTCGTAAGACGGGGACCAACAAGAGATCAAACCCAAACAAGCTAGCGTGGCTTCTCCCACCTGAGAGGAAAAGCGCGAATTATAATTCAGGTTAGCCTTTAACTAGCGTGTCGGTTCGCAGGTTACTGGTGAAATTAAAGATCGACTAAGCATGTAGTACCAATGATGAATAGTTTTTGGACGCGGGTTCAACTCCCGCCAGCTCCACCAAACGTTTGGAAAGGGCCAACTCGAAAGAGTTGGCCCTTTTTGTTTGCCTTTAATCTAGATTTAACCAAACACAAATAACAATATGATGTCTGATACGCGATTACACCGTTGGAGTGGATGCTCGCCATGCTTGAGTTTGACTATCAGCGATAGAGCGGAAAAGCTCACGTAGCTCTTTTAACAAACCCTCTTGGAAACCAATGTATTCGTCTGCCCTTTGTTTATCTGATTGGGCACGAGTTGCTAATACTTCATCCTCTTTGCTTCGAGCTTGAGCTTTCGTTTGCTCTACGCTTGCTGCTGAGTTCCCCATTTGACCTAGAGCTTGAAGTACAGCGTTTCTCGCTTGATTGGACCCCGCCATCTTTTCAAATTTACGTCCAGTACTGGTTAAAGAGATCGACGTATCAGCAATATTTTCTTTAGCGGCTGCATATGCTTTTCTCACTTGATCCTGATATTTCGTCGACATATTACCACTAGCCATCAGCTCTTCAGCTTGCTCAAAGCCTGCTTTTTGAGTCTGCAAGACCTTGTTATGAGCGACTTCAGAACTAAGTTCTCGACCTGTTCTAAAAGAACCAATCGCACCAACGATTGCTGTTGCTCCTGCAAGAACACCTGATACGATAGCCATTGCGAGCATAGCCTTTGCCGCACTATTTAATTCTTCGGCTTGGCTCTTGATACTAGCTACATTTGCCTCGACCGCAATTTCACGTTGCTGTACTTGCTGGTCACGGGTTAATTTGGATACTTCATACAGCAAAGCGATAAGGGACAGTGACTGAGAAATAGCCTCTGACGAGGACTTAGCCACGTTTTTGCCTGCCAATGCGTTTTCTGTTATTTGCATTAACAGGTTTGTTGTTGAGGCCAACTCATCCATCAATTTTGCTACCGCGATAGCTTGGTCTCCAATAGCTGGCGCTTTTGGGCCATCCAATTGGTAGTGTTTCGCATTCGTCACGTTGCTTTCAGCACTAGCACGGATTGCAGCTGCTTCGATTTTGGTTTCAGGGGTTTTCTCAGTATGACTGGTTCTGTTGAGTTCGCCCAAACCATGAAGAGCTGCGTGTCCAGTATTACTAATATTTTCTATCATAATTATTCCTTAAACATTTGTAGGGCGGTTCGTCAGCGTTTTCATTGTTTCGCCTTTAGCTAGGACCATTTGCATGATGACGTTCATTAGTTCTTGGAAACCTTCCATCAACTTGGAAATTTCTTGTTTCAGTTTGTCAAGCACCGCTTGGCTCAGTGTCATCTCAGCCCTTAACTCTGTAATGTCCGCCTGAATGTTGGTCAAACGGGCGTTGTTTGTCCCGTGAACGCTATCCGTGGCAACTTTACCGACATTGACAGTGATGTCGGCACCCTCAGCACCAAAACGGATCGCTTTTGCAGTTGTCGTTGCCGCTTTCGACCCCCAATCAGCAAACTTTGTGATACTGGCGGATGCTTTTGTGGCGATATCAGTGACTTTCTGTGCAATTTGGCTTGCACTCTTGGCGGCCAACTTGGCAACCCCCGCCGCGGCAGCACCACCAAATGTGACAACAGCACCAATGACAGCAGTCGCAATCTCAAAAGCCATGACGACTTTACTCAGCACATCGACATTAATTCCGGCCTCTTTCATCGCCTCCTGTACAGCAGGTTCTTGCAAAGTCATGTTGACAGCACCCATTACACCGCCCGCGATCATTAACGCGCCAGCAACAGCACCGATCCCAGTTGCGAACATGATTGAGCCAACAACAATAGAGGCTACAGCGCTGACCCAGCCGAAAATCTTAGAAGCTAAGCCCGACTTTTGTGCTTCTTTCGCCGCGGCCTCAGATTCTTTGATCTTCTCCTGGTTTTCTGCCATCTCAAGTTTATGTTTTTCTTGAGCTACTTTGACTTCCTGCATTTTAAGCTTGTTTTGAGCACTCTTAATTTTGTCTGCGATAGCAGCCAGCTCAATCTCAAAGTCGTCCACTGAGCCTGCGATTATTCTCACGGCTAGTGATCCAGTGCTGTCAGCAACAGCATGTAAGCCACCAGCTATCGAGTCTACAATTTTTTGTAGCTGTGCAATGGCCTTCAACGTCAGGTCATTCACCTTATCGCTGACAGCGGCATTCGGTGCATCAAGCTGAACTTTTACCTTACCGGTGTTCAATGCTTCAGCACCTTTACCTTGTACGTTTTCAAAGGTTACTGACGGCGATGCGTGAGCAGCGGTCTTGCCAACCTTGTTTAACGTAGTTTCGTCAGAATCAAGCGTAAATACCTGATTCTGAATGTGGTCAAGTACAATAGAACTCATATTCTAGTTACTCCTTTTGTTTCTCACCGCTTCTAACATGATGCCTGCTCGTTGATGCAAGTCTGCATACTCTGATTTACCAGCAGACATCTCCTTCGCGCTGTAAAACCCACTCTCTGCTTCCGTCAGTTGCTCAAGTTTGAGATGACATTCTGCAGAGTGGAAAGGTGGGCGTGGATCATTAATGTCCATAAGCGCAGCGTAGCTGTAGGCATCAAGCGCCTGCAGGTACTCACCTAGTTCCTGACGAGCCGCACCCAAACCAATGAAAAATCGCGCTTGATAGTGATCAAGCATGCTAAGCAGCTGAAATACCTTTGCGGCCTGCTCTATTTTGCCTGACTGAAAAAAGTTGTATCCAACCGCGTAAATGTGCTCAATGGTATCTGCCGATACATCGTGCAGCATTTTTAGCGTGCCTCCCTCTTCCAGAAATGAAAGGAGTTCTTCTGCTCGCATTTGAGATAGGTCAGTTGGCGCGTTTTGTGTAGTCATGGTTATTTATCCTTAAAGGGCTCGTAGGATTTCTTGTAAAATACTGTGGTACTTCTGAACAAATTTGTTCATCGCCTCAACGGTTGCATTGTATTGAGAGCTGATATCACTGAGCTCGGTCGTTTTTAGTTGAACTGTATCGTTTTTAACCTTGGACTGATCACTTACTGAATTAGAAAAACTTGCCAATTGATCGCCCTCAAAACTATCTGCTGCTACTGATACGCCCTGCTTTGTCAGAAAGTCTTTGTGGTTTTCGAACTTATTATTTGTCAGATATGCATACTCAGGTGAGGCCTTAAAAGACGCTTCACTGTCGTAGCCAAAGTCACTTGCTTGGAAACTCGTATTCCCTGGTTCATATTTTTCTTTTGCACTTTGTTTTGAGTGTATCTTCGACTGTATGGCACCAAAAATTCTTAACTCCATCGTTAAGTTTTCCAGTTCACCTTTCAAAATATTACGCTTTTCAAGACGGTCTACGCGGCGCTCATTTAAGGCAAATAACACGCGTTCATCAAAGCGATCACCGATACTCGACTCAATAACTGCCAATAAATCGCGAGCAGTCAATGCATGCTCAGCATTTACTTCTTTACTATCAACTTCCTGTGCTGTGATTTTTGCTAAACGCTCACTGAGCTTATAAAGGTTCTCCATCATTTTTTGATGACGTGTGACAAAATCGGTTCCGATATCTTTTCCAGCAACTATTTTCTCGAAAAGAAAACGAATATCTTGCTCGGTATTTTGCTTGATACGCTCAAGCTGTTCTGGTGTTGTTTGAGTTACCTGGATAGCAAGTAGATCGTTAAAGAACTTATCGATCTGAGTGTTAATAAGTGCAATCGCAATATTAGAAAACAAACTTGGTAAAGTGATCGCATTGGGATCTGCGTTAATTCTGTCAACTTCTAAATCCAAAATGGCTTTTAATTGTTTGACACCCTCTGCACCATAGGCATTTTCAAACTGTCCTTTTAGTTGTATCGCTAAGCTATTAATCGCATCGGTAAGCTCCTGCTTAGACATGCCAGGAATCCAAGCAATCTTGTTCGCCAATGCCTTTGCATCATCGGTGCTGATGGTGATCCCAATGCTATTGAAAGAAGCAACCAGCTGATCGGCAACCGCAGCTCTAAAGCTTTCTTCCGTTAAAAAGTAATCTGAGTTCTTAAGCTCATTGAGGTTAACTGAACCAAGATTAGTAAAGGCATTTCGCAAGAACGGAATAGCATTCTCACGAACCTCACTTGTTCTCATATGCACCGCCAGTGTATTTACAAGCGAGCTAATCTCTGCCATTGCTGCTTTAAGAGCACTCGTATTCAAAGCTTGAATTTGCAGTGCTTGGTTACTCTGGCTCCCCAAGCGGAAATCAGCGATAAAATCGGTCGAAAGTGAACTGTCGACCTTATCTTTTAGTAGTGTGCTAAACCAAGATTGAAATTGATGCGCGAGCGTAGTATTAACGCCCATTTCCACTTCTTTAGGTGCAATCTGGCCATTCAAAGCTTGTTGTTGCAGTGACCGCATCCAATGCGCAGTAGTCTCAGTGGCAGCAGTACCAGTAAAGGCCTCTTGCTTCTTTAACAGTGTGTCCAATGAATCTGCATAAAGACTCAAGCTTTCTTGTTCCGTGCGCCCTACGACAATAGGTAATTGGCGAATCAATGACTCTAATTGATTCACGTCGATATGGGCATCACTCAGAATGGGAGAAAAGGTCTTAACCAAACCCTGCTGGAATGCGATCTGAGAATCACGATTGGCCGTTGTATTGAGAACTCCGCTGATGGAGTTCATGGTTGTCATATCCGTCATGTAAAAACCTCTAGATCACCATGCCACGCATCATGGTCGGTCGCTTGCGCCTAATGCCTTTAGTGGTCGTGGCTTGTGGCTGATGCTGTTGTTGTCTGCGGCGTTGTACTTCTTCAAGCAACTCATGCTCTGCTTGTTTCATCAATTGGGGCGAAGCATTTAACCCATCGAGCAGAATATTGCCTGCTACCGGACCAACGCCTAATCCTTCGAGTAGTTCATTGAATACATCAGTTCTGTCTTCAGCATTGCGAATAGCAAGTTCCGCGTTTTCAATGGTTTCAGTAAAGGGTTGCTTCATCTTGTGTCCTATCTTAAAGCCAAGCATCTTTGGGATGCTGTCAGTAACAGTCGAGAGTTTTTAAATTTTTCTCTTTCTCAAAGGTCGGTAATCACTAAGGCGCAAGAAATACCAATCCTCTTGTTGATCATGGCTCGCGCCGCAGGCTCGTAAGTAGAATTGTGCTAACCGTTGGCTGCTCATGTTACTACCTCGCAATACATCAACGTTGCCACGAATAGTCCAGTCGAGCGGATACAAACGGATGGCATGTTCTGCGAGCACAAATAGCGCGGAGAAAGGGTTGCCTAGACCTTGGTTCGGGCTGGTTCTTCGCAGTAGTACAATGATGATTTCGCCCTCTTCGACACGGAAGACCAGCTCCATCCCATCAAATTCATAACGATAACCAAGTAAGATAGTACTTTTCTGCCAAAAGTAGGGCTTCACTTCGATGCCTGACGCCACTAGAGACTGAGTGAGAAGGCATTTCATCACATACCTACCCTGCCAAGCGGTTGAATATTGATTTGTTGCGTCAGCTCTTGGAACGACAACACTGGCAATTCGTAGTATTCAGACTCGATCAGTTTGCGTACGTAACGGCGCACATCCATCGACACCACCAGCACAGGTTTATTTGGCATGCGACTTAAATCACCAATGGTTTGCTTAACGTCGCTGACAAATTGTTGAGTGACAGAGGGGTCAAGCGCCAAGTAACTGCCTGCAGAAGTCTGACGAATGCCATTACGAATCCTATCTTCCAAGCTTTGATCTAATAAATAAGCTGGTAGCATGTTTTGACCGCTGGCGTACTTGTAGCAGATATAGCGCTTCAAGCTTGAACGGATATATTCAGTTAGCTGTACCACGTCTTTCTCTTTCTGGCCCCACTCAACCATGGCTTCTAAGATCACTCGTAAATTACGAATAGAAATGTCTTCAGAAACCAAACGCTGCAGAATTTCCGTCATCTTTTGCAAAGGCACAATACGCTGCGCTTCTTTTACCAGTTCGGAATAGCTACCTTCCATTTGCTCCAGCAGGTAGCGGGTCTCTTGAATACCGATAAAGTCTTGCGCGTACTCTTTCAGAACGTGAGACAAATGATAAGTCAGAATGCGATCAGGGGTCAGAAAGCCCACATGACTGTTTTGGAGTTTTTCATAATGACTTTGGTCAACCCAAAGACTCGTAATACCCGGCAGAAAATCGTCATCTTTTTCATAAGGTACGCCCAGTAAATCGATCTGTTCATTACCTTCTGTTACCAGCAGTTTCTCGCTTTCAATTCGACCACGAGCGACCGGCACTTCTTGCAATTGAATTAAATACTCGCCGTTACTCATTCCCTCGTTGAAACGTAAGTGAATACCGGGGAACGGGACACCGAGATCGAGATAAAGTGCACGTCTGACACGCGCAAGCTCATCGTTGAGAGCCACGGCCTCTAAACTTTCTTGCAAGCGAGAATCCAAGTCGATGAGCAGCGGTACTGTCATCGCAAACTCTTCTTGCTCACCCAGCTTGCCTTTGCTGTTACGAGATGGCGTCGGTTTATTGGGCTTAGCGGCTGGCGAACCAGCACCTTGGGCAACGAAGCTAGGCAAGTCAGAGCTGTCAGATTCGCTTTGTTTCTTTTGTTGGTAGGATAAGAAGAAACCACCACCGCCAACAACAGCAGCAAGAATTAAGAAGGTAATCTTCGGGAAGCCCGGAATAAGAGCAAACAAAATCAGCAGAACACCACCAACCAACAAAGCTCTTGGCTGAGCGGTCACTTGTCCACCAATATCTGAACCTAGGTCAGAAGAATCCTCATTTGAGACACGAGTAACGATGATGCCAGCCGTGATAGCGATAAACAGTGCCGGGATCTGCGACACCAGACCATCACCAACGGTCAGGACTGCGAACAATTCAAGTGCCTCAGAGGCAGACATGCCCTTTTGAGTAACCCCAATAGTTACACCACCGAGAATGTTTACCACTATGATAATCAGGCCCGCGATTGAGTCGCCTTTAACGAACTTCATCGCGCCATCCATCGAGCCATACATTTGGCTTTCTTTTTCGATCAATGAACGGCGGTGACGCGCCTCATGAACATCAATAACTCCAGCACGCATATCGCCATCGATACTCATCTGCTTACCCGGCATCGCGTCAAGAGAGAACCGAGCGCTGACTTCTGCAACCCTTTCAGAACCTTTGGTGATCACCATAAATTGAACAATGGTGATGATAAGGAAAACAACAATACCTACTACCAAGTTACCGCCGACCACGAAGTTACCGAAGGTGTATACGATCTGACCTGCATCACCTTGCAGCAGGATAAGTCGCGTTGTCGTAATAGAAAGTGACAAACGAAACAAGGTAGTGATCAAAAGCACGGCTGGAAATGCAGAAAATTCCAGTGGTGTAGTGATGTAGATAGCCAACATCAATAAGACGACCGCAATGCTCATGTTGGTACCGATCAAAACGTCCACTAGTGCCGTAGGTAGAGGCAAGATCATCATAAAGACGATCGCAAGTAGCATCACGGCAAGCATAATGTCTTTACGCTGTCCGACTTTGTTTAGAGTATCAATCAACTTATTCATTTGATTCACTATTTAGAGATTGTAGATAATGTCGATGTGCTCGGCGGGCACCTTCAACATCCTGTTCTTTCCAGCGAGCTTGGCTTAGGCAAAACCACAAGCCCGCTTTATTTGAGTGTTCGCTTTCCAATAAGCTTTCGCACAGCTCAATTGAACGCGTATATCGGCCTGAATTGAGGCATGCTACCGCTAATGTTTGGCGAGCTTCCTGATGCTGAGGTTCGATTTCCAGCAGTGCATCAAGCAAGATAATCGCTTGTTCCGGCTTTTGATATTGAACTTGGAGTGCGGCGTGGATAAGCAAAAGCTCCACGTCTTTTGTCTTCAACATGGGCTTTTTAAACCTGAATTAGTAGATTCAACGCCATAGTGAGATAACGTTGGTCTAATTGAGTACTTTGCAATGTTTCCACAGCCTGATTGAGCGCATGAGAGCCATTTTTCTGTGCCAATTCCTGAAGCCGCTGCTGAGTGGCATCAAACTGTTGACGGTACTTGTCCGGGCGAAGTAGCTCCGAATGTGTCAATTTTGGCTTGGCCAGTGACACCAGGTAGTGCTCAGAGGGGCGAAGCTCGTACAGTTTCTCTAAGTGAGTCGCGATGGCTTGACCGTCAGGCAACAGCTGAAAACGCTGTGGGAAGTCGCTTTCAGCCTGCTCAAGTGAAACGTAAGTAAAGCCTTCAATACCGACGTTTAACGTACTAATACGGCTCATGAATCCGCCACATCTTTATGTAAACGAACCAGTAGAGCGAACGCTTGCTCGATGGTTGGTAGGGTCACTTCATCCCCTTCAATTTGTGCAGAGAAGACCAGTGTCTGTTCATCCAGTAAACCGCTCTTTATGACGAATGGCCAGCCTTGACCTGAATGGCAAAAACTCAACGCCTTTTTAATCGGCTCATTTGATTGGTGCCAATGCAGCGGTTTCGCCAGCATGAGAAACAGGCAGTCCTGATGCCTCTCAACGTGCAGAGTGCCGCTCTGTTCGAAACTCAGTTGAACACGTCCTGCTGACGAGAAGTCTACCGCTTCAAGTCCCATTCCTCGGCAAAAATCATCCACTGATGCATCAATCCAATTCATCGTCCCACATTTCCTCTTCTTCTAAATCAATCGCTTCATCAAGCGCTTTTTGCACAGCTTGTATTAGGTTTTGTCGCTGTTCTTCATCGTTAAATACATCAATTGGAATATGGCGAATAAGTTTGTGAAGTTCCCTAAAAAAGCTGATTTTTCTCTCCGTGGACGCCAACTCCATGGCGTTCACTAGGTTCCATATCTCGACACTTCCCACCCAACGCTGCTCAACCAAAGCGATGACGTCTGACATTAAATCAGTAACTTGATAAGCCATAGTTTGCCTGCTGAGGTTTGAACATCTGGTAGAGATTACTAACTTGGTCTTGAAGCGTATTCAACGTCTTAAGTTTTTGCATATCGGACATCAGAAGCTGGAGCTTAACGGAGTCAATATTGCTACCTTGAACGCTCAAATCTGCGCTCATACCCTGCAACATAAAGTCGACCGCCGTGGAGACCTCTTTTGCACCAAAACGCTCAACCACATCCTTGTATGCTGAGCCTAAACCTTGGTAGCTGTGTACCGTGTCGCGATAGAAGCCACGCAATTGATGCAAACTGCTAAAGCCTTGCTCTTGGCTGTATTCATCCGCGAAGCTTGAAACACGAATTTCAGTATCAATCTGAGCCCAAGAGTCCGGATTCTGCTCAAAGGTCAGAATGGCTTGGTCTATCAGCGCTAGTAGATTCTTACTTTCTGAATTGGCTCCGAGGAACTTTTTCACTGCTTGCAGCGCTAGGTACTGATGGCTCTTCTCTTCAGAGAATCCGTTGAGGTACGCCTGTAACTGAGCAATCGTTGATAAGTTACCGCTTGCCATTTTGGTAGCAAGGTCTTTGATCTTTTGGTTCTTCTCAAGATCAGGCACTTTTCTTAGGTAGTCAGAAACCAGCTCGTGCGCTTCATTCACGCGAATACTGCCGTCTTTTACTTTGCGTTTCGTGAGATCTTTTTCTGCTTTTTCTGAACCTAACGCCGTCAGCTCTTCCATTGCATCAAACAGCGACTGAGTTGCATTGTGTACGCGGACAGTTTCACCTCGGTAGTTACCATTGACTGAGGCTCCCGTGCGGGAAGACTCGAGGTTACTTCTAATTGGCGCGTCAAATTTGTTGCCCGTAAAAATTTGGCTATTGATAGTGCTCATTGATTTGCACTCCTTCCTACAATATGAGCGAATTATAGGAATTGCATTTTTATTAGGCTGTCAAAATCAGACGTGTTTTTTTAGGGCGTTTTAAGTTTTCTAAAAACTCCCGACCAATAGTCACTATAAAAACGGCTTCATCCTTCCTATTCTCCCAGCATCAGTTATTGCATGTTTTCTTAAATTGAACGACTTCTCATACATCATCGAAACTCAACAATCAGCCATCAAGCAAACGCGTTTGATCCAAATCCGCGGTCGTGTGACTCAGGTTACTGGCACTATTATCAAAGCCGTTGTGCCTGGTGTTCGTGTCGGCGAGCTTTGTGAGCTACGTAATCCAGATCAAACCTTGTCGCTGCTTGCGGAGGTGGTGGGTTTTGAGCAACACCATGCGTTGCTTACTCCACTTGGCAACATGTTTGGAATTTCATCCAATACCGAAGTGAGCCCGCTTGGAAAAATGCACGAAGTCGGTGTTGGCGATCACCTTTTAGGGAAAACTCTTGATGGTCTAGGCCGCCCATTCGATGGTTCTCAAAGCACTGAGCCGAGCGCTTGGTATCCGGTTTACCGCGATGCGCCACCACCAATGCAGCGAAAGCTGATTGAAAAACCGATTTCGATGGGCGTGCGTTCTATCGACGGATTGCTCACCTGTGGTGAAGGACAAAGGATGGGCATTTTTGCCGCAGCGGGCGGTGGTAAAAGTACCCTGCTTGCCAAGCTTATTCGCTCTGCCGATGTCGATGTAACCGTGCTTGCCCTCATCGGTGAAAGGGGTCGTGAAGTAAGAGAATTTATCGAGCACGACCTTGGGGAAGAAGGTATGGCAAAGTCAGTACTTGTTGTCGCAACCTCTGACAGGCCAGCAATGGAACGTGCCAAAGCGGCGTTCGTCGCGACCTCTATCGCCGAGTACTTTCGCGATCAAGGTAAACGAGTCCTGCTGCTGATGGATTCGGTGACGCGTTTTGCTCGAGCTCAGCGTGAAATCGGCTTGGCCGCTGGCGAGCCACCAACACGACGGGGCTATCCGCCTTCTGTTTTTGCCGCGCTACCAAAACTGATGGAACGTGCAGGTCAATCAGACAAAGGCTCCATCACCGCGCTTTATACCGTACTTGTGGAAGGTGACGATATGACTGAGCCGGTCGCCGATGAAACGCGTTCGATACTCGATGGCCACATCATTCTTTCTCGTAAATTGGCGGCGATGAACCACTACCCAGCCATTGATGTGCTTCGCTCAGCCAGTCGTGTAATGAACCAAATCGTCGATAAAACTCATCAAGCGTCCGCGGCTCACATGCGCGAAATGCTGGCTAAATATGAAGAAGTCGAACTGTTGATCAAAATTGGTGAATACCAACACGGTGCCGACAGTCGCGCGGATATGGCCATCGCACAGGGAGATGATATAGGAGCGTTCTTGCGCCAAGGTACGCACGAGCCAAGTGAGCTCGGTGAGAGCGTCACGCAGCTACGAGGACTTGCAGGCCTATGATCGAGCGACTGCTAGAGATAAAAAAAATTCGTGCCGACCGTGCGGATCGCGCGGTTCAGCAACAAGAGTATCGAGTCAATAACGCACGAGCCTCACTCCGAAAGGCGGAACAGTCTGTCGTTGACTATCGTCAATGGCGCGAAGAGGAAGAAGAACGGCGCTTTGCGAAAGCCAAACAGAAAACCGTCGTTCTAAAAGAACTTGAAATATTGCGGCAAGAAATCGCGCTGTTAAGGGAAAGAGAGGCCGATTTAAAACAACGAGTCGCAGAAGAAAAAAAGGCATTGGAACAAGAGAACCAGCGACTCAAGGAAAGAAAGCAAGACGCTATGGCCGCCCATAAAACCAAAGAAAAATTCATTCAATTAAACGAACAAGAAATCGCTGAGCAAGCACGCCAAGCGCAGTATCAAGAAGAGCTCGAACAAGAAGAGTTCCGCAACGTTGTTGTTTCATAGAAGGTACAGATGCGAGTCAAAAACGATCATCCAAACACAACTGAACATCCGCAACAGATTCAACAGAGGCCGGTCAACCAAGTCTCAGAAGAGCTTGAATCTCGCTTTAAGAATGCGCTTAAGCCAACGCAAGCAGAAAGCGAACATGAGTCAGAGACTTCTCGTTTATTCGCTGCTGTATTGAACGCAGACAAGCTCGATAGCATGAAGAACAAAGGCAAGGCCAGCAGTGCTATTCCTAAGGCGGGGAAAGAGCAGCTCGACGGTGGCCAAGAACACCCTGAAAACTTGAAAGATCAACCTGCTAATGAAAAGTCAGAAGCTGGTCTGCATCCAGAAAAGCCAAGTCACGCTCTCTTTGAGAGAGAATGTGTGCAGCAAGGCCAACTGCATAAGTTAGATGCAGCAGCTCATAAACTCGACCCTACGGCAAAAGACGCTGCTACTATTGTGGACTCGAAAATTATCGACTTGAAAGCCGCATTGTCCGCGCTTGAAGAGAAGGTTAAAGCAGTGAAGCACATCGATCTGCGTCATCCAAGTTCAGAGTCGGACGCTAAGCTTCACCCGATGCCCAACCTAAGCCAAGCAACAGCGCAAGGCGACATCATCCTGAAAAACGTAGAGACACACGGGCCCCAGAATAGAGCTCAAGACGTAAGCGAATTGATTAATAAGTTAGTCGACAAGATCTACGTGTCTCTTCCTTCAGCAAACGAGAGAGAAGTTCGCCTACTTCTAAATGAAGGCCAATTAAAAGGTGGCGAGATCTCCATCAAGCAAGACAGTTCTGGCTACAGCGTGCTGATTAAGCAAGAGCACGCTCTTTCGCTGATCAACCAAACGGCTAAGCAAGAGTTGACCGAGCGTCTGCAACGTTTAGGCATCGACCAACCGATTCGGATCGCAGTCAGCGAACAGATGAACCAACAACAAGACCAACAACGTTCGCGACAACAACGCAGCATTTACGATGAATGGAAGCCTGAGGACGAATGATGATATTAGATTTCCCAAAGGTCGAGCTTTCAAGCATCACGCTAAGTAATCAACTTTGCGCAAAACAGTGTCACTTTCAAGATAGTCAGAGCAATAGCTTATCGGTCACACTTGGCCAAAAGCCGGAGTTTTCTGGCTATCGTTTAACACTACTGATTGGTGGACAAACTATTCAAATCGATTTCAGCAGTGCGCAATTACAGCAATGGTTGAATGGCATTCTTGACTCGACGGCATTTGAATCACTACCAAACTCTTTGCAATTGGCGTTGCTCAGTAGCCAAATTGAGCCCTACACCGACATGATTAAGCGCTTATTTGGACAACTTCCGGTATTGAGCAAACTTCAAGTTCATGAGCAGCCTGCACCAGAAGAAAACGTATTGATGCTCACCATCAATCGCGATGATGTCTCTCTTAGCCTGTGGGTCCATGAAGGTCGAGATGTGTTGATTGACACTCTGCCACAAGCGCCCTCTTACCTGAGCCAAAACATCGCACTGCCCTTCTGGTTGAGCTTTGGCAAAACACGTTTGGCACTCAGTCAATTTGAGCAACTTGAACTGGGCGATGTGGTGTTTTTCGACGATTGCTACATCGCGCAACACCAAGTGCTTCTTCAGGTCTCCAATCACAACCTTTGGCGATGCCAACTCGATAATACGACACTCCATATCCAAGAAAAAGAAACCAATATGAATGATATCAACAGCTCTGAAGCACTGACCGACCACCAGCAATTGCCAATTGAACTGACTTTCGATGTTGGTCAGCAAACCATTACTTTAGAACAGCTTAACGCGCTGCAACCGGGTTTTATCTTTGAGCTCAACCAACCAATTTCTAACCCAGTCACCATGCGAGCAAACGGCAAAATCATTGGTGAATGCGAACTAGTGAACATTAATGAACGCTTGGGTGTCCGCGTTCTCGAACTGTTTGGCGGCAGTCAGGAGCCAGCATGATCCAGTTACCTGATGAACTGAACCTCATCGTTACACTCGCCCTTCTTGCTTTGATTCCTTTCATTGCAATGATGGCGACCTCCTTCGTTAAACTGGCCGTGGTTTTCTCTCTGCTAAGAAACGCCTTAGGTGTACAACAAATTCCACCCAATATGGCCTTGTATGGATTGGCGATCATTCTGTCGATCTTCATCATGGCGCCAGTGGGGTTTGAAACCTATGACTACGTGACCCAGCACGAAATCTCACTTGAAGATTCGGAGAGCATCGAAGGTTTAATCGAGAGTGGATTGCAGCCGTACCGCGAGTTCTTGAAAAAGCACATCCGTGAAACTGAATCGGTCTTTTTTACCGATGCAGCAAGAACCTTGTGGCCACAAAAGTACGTCGACCGTTTGGAGTCAGACAGCTTGTTGTTGTTGCTCCCCGCCTTTACCGTGAGTGAGCTAACGAGAGCGTTTGAGATTGGCTTCCTGTTGTACCTGCCATTCATCGCTATCGATCTGATCGTATCCAACATCTTGCTGGCCATGGGCATGATGATGGTATCGCCAATGACCATCTCACTGCCATTCAAACTATTACTCTTTGTGTTGCTAGACGGTTGGACAAAGTTGACCCATGGCCTAGTGCTCAGTTACGGATAATGAGGAGAGAAGCATGAATCCGGCTGAAATCATCCACTTTACCACTCAGGCTCTAACGCTTGTTCTGTTCTTGTCGCTGCCACCTATTTTGGTTGCGGCACTTGTCGGTACCTTGGTCTCTCTTGTCCAAGCGCTAACACAAGTACAAGAACAGACGTTAGGCTTTGTCGTCAAACTGATCGCCGTCATCATAACCCTATTTGTTACCACACAATGGCTGGGCGCCGAACTGCATTCATTTGCTACCTTGACCTTAGATAAAATCCCGCAAATACGATGAGTTACGATGATTTGCACCAGGCCCTGTTCCTATACAGCTTGACGCTCCCTAGGTTAATGGCTTGCTTTATATTTTTGCCGATTTTAAACAAACAAACGCTCGGTGGCACCTTGGTGAGAAATGGTGTTTTGTGTTCGCTTGCGCTGTTTATCTTCCCAATGATCAACCAACAAGACCTGCCCGCAGAAACGGATGGGATTTGGTTGATGGTCATCTTAGGCAAAGAGGTACTATTGGGTATGCTGATTGGCTTTGTTGCAGCAATCCCTTTTTGGGCTATTGAGGCGGCAGGGTTTCTAGTGGATAACCAACGTGGTGCTGCGATGGCAAGTATGTTTAATCCCACTCTCGGCTCTCAGTCAACGCCAACGGCTGTGCTATTGACTCAAACACTGATCACCTTGTTTTTCTCCGGCGGTGGCTTTGTCGCTTTTATTTATGCGCTGTTTAACAGCTATTCGTCGTGGCCTGTGATTAGTTTTTTTCCAACCGTCACTGAGGAATGGGTGCACTTTTTCTACGCTCAGTTCGAGCAACTTATGTGGCTTGGCGTTTTGATGTCTGCGCCTTTGGTTTTGGCCATGTTCCTTGCCGAGTTTGGACTCGCGCTGATTAGCCGATTCGCCCCACAGCTGAACGTTTTCTCTTTGGCCATGCCGATCAAAAGTGCCATTGCCAGCGTGCTATTGATTGTTTATTTGGCATTGATGATGGACCACTTTCAAGCCCTTTTCTCTGAAATCGTACTGTTCAGAGAGCAGCTCAATACCATTTGGTAATAACAGACAGGAAGAGCAATGAGCGGAGAAAAAACAGAACTCCCCACCCCGAAAAAACTTCGGGATGCCCGGCAAAAAGGGCAAGTCGCTAAAAGTCAGGAAGTCGTCTCATCGGCGTTAATCCTAGCCCTAATTGCCGTCTTATTTGCCTTTGCTGACTACTATATGTCGCACATCTCTGCCCTACTTTTGTTGCCGAGTGAGTTGGCTTATCAAGGGTTTCAGGATGCGTTGCTTGACGTAGCCGTCGCAATCGCCAAAGAAATGGTTTACTTGCTGGCACCAATACTGATAGTGGCGGCATTGATCGCCATCATGTCGAACATGGGGCAATTCGGCTTGCTGTTTAGTGGTGAATCCGTCAAACCAGATATCAAAAAGATCAACCCTGTCGAAGGGGCAAAACGAATTTTCTCGCTAAAGAGCATCATTGAGTTTATTAAATCGATTCTTAAAGTGTCGCTCCTTTCCTGCATTATTTGGGTCACTCTGCAGGGCAACTTAAACACGCTACTGCAAATCCCGACATGCGGATTAGAGTGTGTACCGACCATCACCGGCGTATTAGTGAAACAACTCATGATCATCTCTTCCGTCGGCTTTATTGTGATTGCAGCTGCCGATTACGCATACCAAAAATTCGACCACACCAAGCAACTGAAGATGACTAAAGACGAGGTCAAACGCGAATATAAAGAGATGGAAGGCAGCCCAGAAATCAAGAGTAAGCGTCGTCAGTTGCACCAAGAGCTGCAAACTTCGAACCAAAGAGATAACGTTAAACGTTCGAATGTGTTGGTCACGAACCCAACCCACATCGCGATTGGTTTGTACTACAAAAAAGGCGAAACGCCGCTGCCTGTGATAACCCTTAAAGAAACCGATGCGATGGCAAAACGTATGATCGCGATAGCCCACGAAGAAGGCATCCCTGTGATGCAAAAAGTACCACTCGCACGTGCTCTTTATGCCGATGGTCAGTTAAACCAGTACATTCCAGGCGATCTTATTGAAGCCACCGCTGAGATCCTGCGTTGGGTTGCGTCTCTTGAGCAGGCTGAGGAATCGCGAGTATAACTCTCTCACAATCATGTGCGTCATGCTCAGAGAGCACACAGTACAAAAAAGAACTGTGTGCTAACAAAGTAGAATGGAATCGATAGATCTAAGCGATTCAGAAAACGATTAAGCATCTTCTGAAGAGTTAAGATTTCTAAGCTGTCGTTCAATGAAATCGGTGCACATTTTGACATTGAGCGGAGGCGTTTTTGCGTAATTATGAACAGCATAAATAGGAATCTTGGGAAGCGTATACCCAGGAAAAATGTTCTCTAATTCTCCTTTGCGTCTGAGACTTTCGAACATAAATTCAGGAATTAATGCCATACCAGCTCCCGCTTTGACCATAGAGATAACCGAATGAACCGAATCATTAAAGCGACTCGCTTCCAGCGACACTTCTATTCGCTCACCACTGGACGAGTGTTGTAAAATATATCGAATAGATTTCCCCTCCCAGATATTCGCCACATAATCGAAGGCGAGCAACTGAGACGGATCCTTAATAAGTTTCGCGATGCTGAGATCATGATTCTGAATATATGAAGGGCTTGCACAAAGCACTTTCTTTAAACTACCTATCCTTCTTTGTATGTACTCACTTGATGGCAGCTCACCGACATGAATCGCGAGATCAGCCGCCGTTTCAAATAAGTCCACGCTGCCGTCATTGGCTAGAATCGTAGGAACTAATTCAGAGTAGATACTGACTAAATGCCCAACTGCCGGTGATATCACGGGCTCGATCAACGCGTGGGGTGAACTAATCTTAACCATTCCTTTTGGCTCAATTTGGCTGATCCTTGCAATATCCCATGCCTCATCAACAAGCTCGCTAATCTTTTTACACCGTTCAAAAAACTCTATTCCCATAGGCGTAAGCAATTGTTGGCGAGTGGAGCGTTTGAGTAACAAAACACCTAACGCCTCCTCCAAAGCTCTCAAATGTTGACTAACAACGGATTTACCCACCTTTAATTCGCGTGCAGCCGCAGTAATAGATCCCTTCTCCACAACTCTCGTGAAGATGATCATATGACGCATATACTTGTTCATAGTTTATAAAAATTAAACAGTCCGTACTAAATTACCTATCTTTTTCATACCAATAAAATCATTAATAATGTCCTAAAGCAACCAAAGGGGACAAAATAGTGAACAAAACAAGCACAAGCTCAATTGCACAATACTTCTCACGAGAGATAGCAGATGAACAATACAATCCGACGTTATGGACCAATAGATTACCCACGGATGATTTGTTACCGAAACACATAGAATTTACTAGCCAGCAAAGTGAGCGTTATCGAACAAACCTGGAAACAGGACTTACCGAGATGGCATATGGAGAAGGCGAGTTTTCTGGAAAAATAGATATCTACAAGCCAAAGGGGCTTGCCAAAGATGCACCTATGGTTATCTACATACATGGCGGGTGGTGGCAATGGTTTTCAAAGGAACAATTTGGGTTTATCGCGCAACCTTTCAATCAAAATGGTTTTGCGGTTTACATGCCAAGTTACCGAATGGCTCAACACTGGACAAACGGTGCGCCAATGGAGTCCATCCTTAAACAGATGCAGCTTGCAGTTAAAGAAATCTTATCGCTCGCAGTGGAGAATAATTCTCCCGCAGTCTACCTAGTAGGCCACTCGGCTGGCGGCCAACTTGTATCCATGCTCCATAAAACAGATTGGGAACAATTTGGAGTAGAAGCAGAAGGCAAAGAGAAACTCAAAGATGTTTTTTCAATCGCTGGCCTTTTTGATATTCGACCACTTGTGAACAGCTTCGTGAACGATAACATTCAGATGACCAATGAATCATCGGAGAGGGTGAGTCCACTGCTTAATGATTTTCCTTCAGAAGAGGAACTGGCGCCGTTGCACTTGATTGTCCCAGAACTGGACACGCCTGAGTTCTTCCGACAAACAAAGGAATACCACGCCAAAGTGCTTGATGCTAAACAAGAGTGCCGCATTTACCTCGCTCGAAAAAGAGACCACCTTGATATAATCGAAAACCTCATTAACGACAACGATAATGTACTCAACTATATGCTTGAGAATATGAAAAACTAAAGGTCGCTAATTTGCTCAGTTTCCAATAAAGGCCGACAGGCTTATAAAAAAGAGCGACGAAAGTCGCTCTTTTTTATTTTTGGGATACTTACTTAATACCGTGCAAGTTGTTTTCAGCAGTCATGGCAAGAGGCGTAAATGAATCGTTTCTCAGCTCAGCAATCGCATACAGCATACGTCCCATACGACCGTTACCATCCGTGAAGCCATGGTAGCCAATCACGCCAGCAAACAACTGCTTACCAAGATCTTTATCTGCCACTGGGTTTTCTTTCAAAAAGCCCTCTATGTGCTGTTTTAGCATGCCTTCACCACCAATGCTTGATGGAAGTGCGCCACCAGCCGTCGCTGGGCCTCGGTAATCTCTTTCAATATTCGGCACCGCTCGCGCATGAAGCTCTTTTAAGTTATCCATGTTCAGCAAGTCTTTATCATTGGCCGCGTACTCTTTAAGAAGCGCAGTAATATTATCAGCATCGTTTCCTTTCGAAGTCGATGCGTTAATGATCCAAGCCGCAGCACGTTCAAGGTTGTTCGTCGTGCCCGTTTTATTGAACTTATCTTCCGCTAGCGAATCCGCATAGACACCCGAACTCAAGTCTTTGTTTGCCAAACCTTCAATATGTGCTTGTGCCGCTTTTAAGTTCTTAACCTCGGTTTCAAATACAACTTCCAAGCCCATCGCGGTATTTGGGTTGTTCTTCACGCCCATCGCACCGCCACCAAAAGCTTTAACAACTTTGCCAGCTAATGCTTTTGTTGCACCCTCACCAATTTGTGTATTTAGGCTTTTGGCAGGTTCCGTATCAAGCAGTAACTCAGACATAGCAAGATCAGCCAATTGGTTAAGCTCGCCACCATAAGATTGAATAGTTTGAGCATCAAGTCGACTAAAAGCATTCAATACATCGACTGGCGTTTTTAAACTAGCATCTTTAAAAAACATCTGGCCATGCTCTACTGAAGAGCTGGATTTCAAACGCTCAGCTTGTCCTAGCGCATTGTCGAATACCGATTTTGTCATCGCTTTAGCTACTGAGTCTGTGTTGCCTTCTCTAAATAGCTTACCTGTTGCTTCAAAGAATTGAGCGACTGCATTATTACTTGGGTTTGAACGAACAAACTGCTGAGTATTTGCATCGACCTTATATTCCTTGCCACCAACATTGAGTTTGCCTTCATTGAGAATATCTTTTCGCGCTTCCGGAAGTGCCGCTTGAAGTGCGCTTACGTTTCCAAAACTAATCATTATTTATACCCTTAATGTGGCAAATTGTGCCGTATCTATTGTCCGTGTTTGTTTCTGTTCTTGCGCCACTTGCCCCTGCGGGCTTGCTGACAGCTTTAACCAATCAACAAATTGAGCAATCGACGTTTCAAAATATGTCTCGGTTAACATTATCTGATGAATGTGAATAAAACCGATGTAGCCAGCATCTTCATCCCAACATACGTAGGGCTCATCTTTTGTTAATGCTGCTTTCATGTGCTTAAAATAAACATCGGGATGCGGTTTCTCACCTGAAATTAAGCCAATAAGCGTCAACTTCTCTTCACTTGAGCGAAGTGTAATTGCTACTTCGTTATCAAGAATTAATTGGCAACAGCCTTCTTCATCAAATTCCAGCGTTTCCATTTGGCAACGCTTTGCAAAGTCGTTTAGAAGAGTCGATATAAATCCGTTGACCATCTGATTTACATTCCTATTTTGTATTTATTAGTATTTACATCTCTGCGGTTTAGATAATCGCAAAGTGTTGGCTGGTGTGGTTATTATGCTGAATACAGATGGGGGAATATGCTAGATATGGTCGGCTTTTTTTCATTTTAAGCCGTTTATATTAAGGCACATGATGATAAAAAAGCTCAGCATGATGTGCTGAGCTTTACAAGTTGGCTAGACTAACTTAGGTGGTTAAGCTTCTTGGCTAAACAAAGCCACCAGAGTACATTGGTTTAAAGGCTTCTGTTGCCGCTTTATCCGCATTCGCTGTATTGGCGCTTAGTGCACTGGACTCTCGGCTCAATACCACAACTTTGGTTTGCTCTTCCATGTTCGAGGGATTTTTCTTGATATGATCAATCAAGTCAGAAAGTTCTGCCTCTCCTTTTGGATCGCTTTGACCACTTAGGCCCGCTTTCTCCATCTCTGGCGTCGTTATGCGTATGGTCACATGAGGTTTGCGGCTCCCCGTAGCCACTTCTGCATCGTAAATTCGCTTTTTCATCGCCGTATTGGCTGAAGGCGGGTAACCTTTCTCCAGGTGTAAGGTATAGCTTTGTTCCACAGTAAAAGACGTCCCTGCAGGAACCAAGATTTCTCTCTCACCTTCCGCATTACTGATGGGTTCAATATTCACCCCAAGGTCTGGCGCCGGGTTAATGACCAAAAGCGCACCTTTCGCCATGTAACTTTGTGCCACGTCTGGAGCACGCGTTGTACTCATAAAGCCAGGAAACTGAAAACCGGTTCCCTTCTCTAACGCAGCATCGGCAACACTGGTGTGACAGCCGTGCCAGACTTTACCGGAGTATCGTTCAAACATTGGAGAGTCTATCGCAGCCTGTAACATATCCACGTTCTGGCGATACTCTTTCTTCGCTTGCGCTCGCTCAGCAGAACTCGTGTATTGATTACGTTTTAGGAACGATTGAAGACGCATCTCCATTTCACTCTCGTTCTTTGGTGGAGCAAAATCGCCGTAGCCTGGGTTGATAATATTTGCGCCATTCCCTGTATAGAATCGAGTCGTCGCCAGCAGCATCGCGTTAATCAGCGTCGCTTGGTTATTTGCATCATCACCAATGGCCTCTAATACCGCTTGTTGACGTTCAGTTGATGTGGTTTTACTACTCGCGACATCCTTTAAAAAGGCCAACGCATCTTGGTGATCAGGTTTGTTTTTGAGCACCAACTGAGCATCAAGCATGTTCGACTTATCTACCGTGCGAAAGGTTTCCCACACGTCATTACGCTCACCGTAACGAAAAACATTACTTAGCGATCCTTCCTGTGAAGATTCCGCCAACAAAGACGCAGCATTACCGAGAAGCTGTTGGTATTGCGCAGGAGACTGCCCCTCCAACCAGTTGCCTAACGCTTCCGCTTTAACACCATCGATAAATGGTTGCCCTGACGGTTTTCGCTCAGGCAATTCCGGCATGGTTCGCTGCTCGGTATTGTATAACTTCAAGTCATTCATATTTTGCGCAGCGTAGTGAATTTTCTCTGAAGCTAGGCCAAAGGTATCGTCTGCTTCTTGATCACTCTGCGCGGCCTGCGCCAGAACATCAAGATACTCACTCCCTGCATATTGTGATGGGTAGCCTTTCCCTTGAGTGACAGATTGATCGAACTCTTCGACACTCATTTTCACCGGTTCAATCGCGGGTAGATGAACCTCTTGTCCATTTAGTGTGATTGTCTTGGCATCCATACCGGGTAAGTCGATGTCTTGGGTTATCAGCCCCTCGTAAGCACCAAGCCAATTGCCCGTCTCACGTGCTTGCCACGTCATCATGCCATCACTGTCTACTGTCGCAGCGCCGTGGTCATTGTGCTCCATTGCATAAGCATCCAGTGCTCCCATGATCTCTGTAAAGCTGTGATCACGCGGCTGAATCATCCACCCCAACAGCAAGGCTCGAAAGGCTTGCGCTTCAGAAGCAGGCATTTTGAGAAGGCGTGCCACTTCGTACATAAAAGAGGTGGTACTGGATGGCCCCGCAAACATAGGTAACTTCTTATCCATGTTTTGTTGGCGCCAGTTGACCGAAGTTGGTTTATCGTCGCCAATCGTGGTTAACGTTTTGTCATTGATAACGAAACCACCATAGCCGGACTCATGTTCTGGACGCTCTTTTAAAGCAACAGCGTCGTTGTGATAAGCCGCAGGCTTCATAGCCTCCTGCATTCCTTGAAACTTGAATCCGGTCCCTTTGTGAGGGTCGCCATTTTGACGACTGCCGATAAAGTCATTGCCGGTTTTGTTGCCGAGCACTTCACTTGTATTCCAATCGGCATACTTAAGCCATGCCCAACCGTGGGGCTGGGTGGTGGTCGGCGTCGAGATCTCTGGCTGCGCCCCTTCACCGTGTAAGTGGAAAATGTTCAGCCTTTGGTTTGCTTCCTTAGCATTCAGCAGCGGCTGATTCACAGCATCGCCCATCATCTTAAGTCGTGAAGGATCACGAAATACCCTCAAATGGCTATAAGCTAATGTAGTCAGTACCCGAGCATTGGCTTTAGGGTCCTTGAGTACGCTGTTGAGCTGTTCTGCCCACTTAACGTCATCATCACTCCAGCCGTCCAGAAAACCGATGCCAGCGTCTTCATTTTTCTTTGCTACTGGCACTGAAGGATCTTTCGCTTGAGCGATCGCTACGTTTTCTAGGATCCGACGCAAAAACGATTGAGACATGTACTCAACGGCAGGGCTCTGCAGCAGGTCATTGCCCAAATGGTTAAACTCAAATGCTTGGTTGGCTTCTGCAATCTTTTCCACCGACTGAGCGACTATCTGGTTTTTCACCGCGTCAGAGGTTGTTGGAAACTGCGCATTTACCTTATCTCGGACTAAATTTTCAATGCTACCTTCATACTGGGCAGCACGCATGATGGCGTGATTAAACTCTTCCTCGGCCTGACGCAATGGTGGCATCGGGGCTGGTTGGGTGTTCAGCGGCGGTTGATTGCCGACTAAGGAAACGGAGACCGATGAAACCTGACTTAAAGAGGTATTAGCCGCGGTGCTTGCCGCGCTTAGTGTCTGCTGCGGGGACAGCAAAGCCGCAGTGCTTGCCGCGCCGTCTGTTCTGATCGTTGTTTGCATCGATCACCCCGCAGTGGATTCAGTGATCGCATCAAACAAAGCACTGCGTAAACTGAGTGCATTTTGCCAAAAGATATTGAGGTCGCTATTCACCACTGACTCATCCAGCAATGCAAAATTAAGTACAACAGTGGTGTTGTCTGCGGCTAACGAGAACGACGCAATGCCGACAACATCAGGGTGAGAATTCAGCGCCAGCAGTTTGGAGGGTGATATTCCTCCCTCTGGCTGTTTGGCTGGTGACAAGGGGAACATGACCACCATGCGGTTTTCATAATTGAAAATCGTGGCGTAATGCATGCCATCTTCGCCAACCAAGTTGCATTGACCATTCAAAAGCTGCCATTGCCCGCCAGATAAATCAGACAGCCAGTTGTTTATGATTTCTTCTTTGTTCATTGCGAGGACCCTTTTCGTATTGAGTAGTCAAAACGATAAGCGCAAGGGTATTCGCCATATATCACTTTTGGCCAGAAGTTTTTAGGACACCTTTTATCGGTTAGCGCTCACAACTGTCATCTGCATTTATGTGATAGAAAATTGATGCTAAGTCTGGAAATAGCCAACCACTGGAAATAAAAAAGCCCAGCATGGCTGCAATGTAGTTCACTTAAGCGGAGCTGCTTTGCGATTAATTGGGTAGCGAGTCTTTGATATTTTTACCGCCCTAGGCCGATTAGGCTTAGGGCGTTTGTCTATAAAGAGGACTGATAAGTCTCCCCTTAGACTCTTTAAACGCTTAGGTGTATTGCCTGGCGATATCGCTTTACTCATCACCTTCAGTTGGCTCGCTATAAACTGACAAGCGTATTTAAAGCTAATTTCATTCGGCATTCTTCCATGTTCAACTGCTGCCTGACTTGCTTCACGTCTTACCAAATTATAACCAAGCAACAGCCCCCAGAGTTCTTGATAAACAAGGTTTACTGTTTTACTGCGTAATACTAAGGCATTGTGTTGCATTGAGCTTTTGATATCACGATAACCTAATTCGATTTCCCAACGTTCATGATAAAGTTCGGCTACCGCTTTCGCGTCGTAGTCTGCTCTTGGAAGGGATGTAAAAACAGTTTTCTGCTTACCTTGTACTTCATAGGTCACCGCTCTGACTTGCCATTTTTCAGGTAAACTAGGGTTCTTTTTGAGAGCTTGCGGTGAGACGTTCATTTCGATGAGCATATCATTGCTTTCTTCTTCATCTAAAAGTGTGTATTTCAACCCTTTCCTTGCTGGTATCAACCAATGTCTATTAATACCGCTATTTTGAAGAGAGAGAAGTAAGTCTGCACCGTAAAAACCTTTATCTAGTAACGTCACAGAGTTATCTGGTAAAGAGTCGATGAAGGGCATAGCAAGTGGGATTTCACCACGCCGATAAGGGCTTATGGCAGCGTCAACGATGACATGAGAACGGACATTCATCATAGTCACAACTCTTAGCATTGGATGTGGTGTCTGCCTGCTACTCGAGGTATTACCCGAGCCAAAGTGCTCTCTAAGTTCGGGCGTATCCGCGGTGCGAAAAAGAGCACCGTCTACAGCAAAAACTTGTAATCCTTGCCACGTATCATCACGGTATCGTTCAAGACCCCACGTTCGCCCACATTGTTTAAACAACCACTCTGGTGCAGCACTGCCTAAACGTTGTCTTGCCTGGGTTAAAGCACTTTTTGCTAATAACTCTTCATCAGCCAAGCCATCCGCACAGACATTCATTCTTCGTGCGACTTCGGCAATTGGTTCATTACGGAAGAAGGCCATGCCGACAATTAACCACAAGACCATGTCACTTGGTAGTCGACGTCGGCGAATAGTCGCTTTATCAGAAAGACTAGCTGCCTTAACAACCCATTCATCTGGGATATGTTCAGAGAAAGTGGTGAGTTGAGCTACATCAACAGGATTTTCTTCGAGGAAATCGACAAAATAGTTTTGGATAGACATAAAAAATCGGAAGCCTAGAAACAGGCTTCCGATTATCTCTCAGAAGAAGGATCGGTCAACCGATCCTTATCTGATCTACATTGCAGCATGGCTGGACTTTCGGTGAGCAAAAATAAACGCGTTAAGGCTGTATCTGTTGACGTTCACTCAATTGCTTAGTAATAGCTTGCTTAAGCGCTTGCAGTTGACCGTCGATACTCGCGTCAATAATACCGACCTCTGTCTCCAATATGCAGCCGCCGTTTTTTAAACGCGCATCGGCAATGACTTCAACGTACCCCACCTCTGGGAAATCACTGAGTATGGAAGACACTTTCTCCCGAGCTTCAGTAACCTGATCTGGGTGTACATGCAGGATCACTTGCTTTTGGTTACTGACAAGCTGGAGCGCCTCTCTCACGACACTTGCCGTAGTATCCACATCATCGAAGCTGTTGATGATCTTTCTAACGGCATCGAGCACAACGCCTGTCATTTTATGCTCGACCTGCAAATAGTATTCGTTGCATCGAGCAAGTGTGGCCAGCATGGTTTCAGCGTTCTCGATCTTCGCTTGATCGATGCCATCCTGATAACCTCGCTGCCTCTCTAACTCATAGGCTTCATCCGCTTTGGCAATGATGCTTTCTGCTTTTGAGTGCGCCGCCTCAACCAGATGCTGTGAATCTAAGTAACTCACATAGTCCTTTGCTTTAAGCACTTTTAAGCCCGGTGCCAATTGCAAGTTGTCGGTTTTTATTTCAACAAATGAAACCATTGAGGAATTACCTGTTTTGCGATTTTCTTGATAAGTCGATATGCGAGATCGCGATGCGTGTCATCCAACCAATCTGCACTATGATCCGCCAACGTCAGTTGACGTTCGAGCTTGAACTGCCATCGTTGCACTAACTCTGATGGTGACTTTGCCAATAAGAACTTGATCCATAAATACCCTAGCTCTCGGGCTGTCTTTTCAAAGCTTTTTTCATCGAGGCTGGTTGGCAGTGGCTTTTGCCAACCGCTGGGCCAGTTGGAAATCATCATCGGCCCTTGTTGGATCAAAAAACGCGTTTCATCCACCCCAAAAACCTGATTAAGACATTGTTTAGGTTGCTTTAGTACCACTTGGCGCATCGCTTGGCAATGCATGATTCCGCCAATCATCAACAGCAGTCGATCTGTTGCCTCAACAGGCAGCAAAGCCAAACTGTTGTATGGATGATTAAAAGCATGATCTGTAATTGGCGATAACTCCCAGTCTTCAATACACCACTGATTGATGGCCGCTTGGTTTCTCCAGCCTTGGAGTTTTAACAACCAAGACTGTTTTTCCGTTATCCAACTTTCGTCAATGTAGCTGCAAGGGCAATAGTTAAACTGATGCTGAATTTGGGAAACTGGCGTTTCGGAATTAACCACGTTTCACGTTCCTGCGGCACCAAGCAAACGTTGCTGCGTTAGAGCCAATGATCAGCAGTACCAAGAAAACAAGGATAGAAATCAGATGGCTTGCCGTGTCTTTGGTCACTTGAATCGACAGAATGCTTTCGAATTGATTATCTTGAGATATCACGCGTACTTCCGAAGATGGCACCATAACCACACTAATACGGTCGTAGTTCAGCCCTTCAATGCTGTTATTCACTAATAGTTTTATTTGTGGGATATAAGAATCCAACGCGACATCGGCGGCATGCTTGATAAAAACAGATGCCGATGCCGGCGTTGGGCGCTCACCAGGACGAAGGTTTTGGTCTTCAAGTACAACGTGGACGCGAGCGACTAGCACGCCGTCAATTTGTGACAATGTGGACGACAACTCTTGCGATTTCGCGTAAATAAGTCTGGCTCGCTCGGCAAGCGGAGAAGAAATCAGATCGTCTTTGGGGAAGACTTCTTTCAGTGTCGAGAACTGCTCTCTTGGATAACCTTTGCGCTTAAGCGCGTCAACCGCGAACGCTATTTGTGCCTTATCCACCATCAACTTGACGGTGTTGTCTTTATCTGGTTCTTTGGTGGCGACGACGCCTTCAGAAAGTAAGATTGACAACATTTCGTTGCCTTCTTTCTGGCTCACGCCGGTGTAAAGTTCGGTCTGACACCCCACCAAAAATAGAACCAGTAACATGCTTACTGCACGCATTTTTTTTCTTGTGGTGACTGACCTCATTGCAACTACTACCTTTGTCATGACTATTGCTTTCATCATGGCTTTTACTTTCATCATCGCTACTGTGCCTTCAACAGTGTTTCTACATTTTGCGTCGTTTTACCTACCGTCTTGGCGATCAGCTCCTCTTGAAAGGTAATTCGAGTCAACGCCCATTGCATTTGCAAAAGCTGAGCAGGATCGTCGCCCACCATTTTCATGCTGTCAGCTAAACTGCTTTTTGCGTTATCGATGGTATTTTTCAGTTCGCTAATGTTTTCTAACAAACCACCTTCCAAGCCATTGTTTCCTTCCGGGACCGACATCGCTTGCTCGAAACGTTCACTAAGCCCATCCTGAGCTTGTGCATCCTGCACTTGCTCTAGATTCGTCTGTATGACTTCGGTGTACTGCGTATTAATCATCTGCGTTCCTATGAAAGATCTAGTTTGTGGCTGTAAGTCAGCATGTTTTTGACCATCGAGTTGATTTGTATAACAAAACTCAACTCTTCCCGTACTAGGTCTAACAATGACTGTTGATCAGAAGTCTCTTTCAACTCGGCCCAGCTATGCCAAAGTGCTTGTTCCTTTTGCGCACTCAGAGAGAAATGCTCAGACAGCAACACTTTTAGCTCCTCACGGTCTTTTGGAGGATCTGCTAGTAAACGTCCAGAAAAACTGCCCAATAATTCTTGTTCGAGTGAAGCCAGTAATTCTGGTGACGCTTTATCGGTGCCTTTTGCGCTTCTTTCCTGGTTAAGTGCATACCACAACGCTTCTTTCTGATCGCTTGAAGAAGTAAGCACTCCGTCAAGTGAGCGGTTAAGTGCCGTTAAGCTGAAGTTTCCGGAACTCTTGAGCACCTCATACCACTCTTTAATTGCCGTCACTTTGGCCTCAGATTGAGAGACTATGTCTGTAGTTTTTTGCACTGGCGATGCACTCTTGTTTGATGAACTGCTGTCAGATGCACTTTCACTCATCAAACGGCTCATCTTGTGTGCCTCGAGCGGAGCAACTCTGGCTGGCTGCTGAACCTGACTTAGCACATAGTTGAGCGAGTTGTTTTCAACCTTCATTAAAGGTTCCTGATATCCTGAGAGAAGCTCGCAGTAAACGCTTGGCTTTCCTCACTGCCTTTTGAAGCAATCGCCAGCCAAGATTCAGCTTTGCTCGCTAACCCTGCTTTACCAGCAGCGAGAGCCGCTAAGCAGACTAAATCAGTAGAGTCTTCGCAAACTGGTTCAAGCAAGCGATGAGCCTCTTCGTAGCGACCGCGGTTCATCAAACTCATAGAGCGAATCATTGCAACGACCTCCTCGGTACCCCTTTGGGATTCGAGGCAAGATGCAATCGTCTCTGCCTCTTCGTGGCGATGTATACCGGTTGCCATCAAAGCCGTTTCGGCCAGCAGCAAACGCATGTCTTTTTCCATAACCTACACCTTCTGTAGAATCGACTGCATCACATCCTTAATTGCGCGAGTTGTGGTCGCATTGATGTTATAAATCACTGACCATTTGTTGATAGTATGCTGCAATTCAGCCAGCTTTGATGGGTCATCAGCGTTGGATTCTAAGTTTTTGATCGCTACGTTCACGGCCTCATTCGCCGCCTTTGCTTGTTCTTCTAGTTTCGCTTTAACATCATCGAGATAAACACTATTACTCGGATCATAAAATGACATAGGTATTGCCTCTTGTTTATTTATTGCATTCGACAGTTTCAATCACAGCTAAGGCCGCTTGATAGGCTTCATGCTGTTTGAGTAGCAACTGATATTCATGGGGTGTACAGCCTAAATCAAGCTGGCGCTTAACCGCAGATTGCGCTTGCTTGAACTTGAGAATAATGGCCTCTTTCTGTTCCTGCCCCGAGTCGCTTTGTAGTAGTTGTTCAAGATTTGTCATTGGTATTTCCACCTTCATACCCTAGATTGATCGTGATCACTCGCCCGCCTTTCACCAGCTCAATTCCTGCTGGGGTGACGCTAGAAATGCGATATCCTTGAGGGGTTCGAGCCCCTACCATATAACGAACATTGTCCGTAAGGATCACATAAGGGACTTGACCGAAATTCACGCTTCGAAACGGAAAATCGATGTTAGTGCCCTTGCTTACTTTCGGAATGGACTTCAAAACCAAGTAAGGTTTCTCGCCATACTGCTCACGAAAATCCCTCGTAACCCCATAGAATCGAGTGGTCTCGATATCGTCCAACTCACCCCGTACTTCGATACGATCGTCACTTGTCGCTAGCTGAACTTTCTTTAGTAACTCTGCTTTTTCAAGCAATGTTTTGAGCGTATCCATATAGGCTCCCGCTCTTTGCAATTCGACCTTCCAAGCGACTAGTCCTGGGACATCACGTTCTAATATCTGCTCGACTTGGCTCCAACGGCTCGCGTCATCAATGTACCCCGTTAGGAGCAGCGTGCCAGTCTCTTCACCATTCTCAATTTTAACTTGATGATAACCGAGGTTACGTAAGATAAAGCGTACACCGCGACGAATCTCTTCCATGGTTCGCAGGTCACTTTTGTAGTTGAGCCCAAGCGCGTCAATTCTTCCCAATAGCTGCAGTTTTGCGGTTCTATCCTCAACGTATCCTTCCAGTACCGCCTGCCTTACTGTTGCATTCCATTCAACCCGCACATCATCAAGTTTCAATTCGCTGAGAATATTGCGAACTAAAACGATAGGCTCTGCTGCCGTGATGGTATCGTTGTCGCTGGCTCGGATTTGGCTATACCAAACACCGGCAAATATCACGCTTGGGATCAAGCTACACATCAAGCCGAGCAAAAACGTTCTCTTCCAACCTGATGACGCTTTATGGCTGACCGATACTGGTTGTTTATCTGTGGTTTCCCTCGCGATATCGCTCACCAAGTCGTCTTCAAGGTGTCCTACCGCAAACGTCAAGCGACCAACCGAAAGCAAAGCGTTACGTGATAATTCCACCCCATCAGCGTCAACCGTAACGCTTTCGTTATTGATCGAAACGTCTTCACAGTCACGCAGTAAAACGCTATCGCCATTGCATACCAATACAAGGTGACTCCCCTTGATGTCTGAATCGGTTAATACAAGATCGGCGGTAAAGTCATCGCTCCCCAAAACCAATGAGTCATTGGGTAAGGTCACCTCTACTCCGGCATGAACACCTGAGAGAATACGAATTTTCCATTGCTGCATTGAGGCTAATTCTCCTCTAATGGTCGAAGGCAATGATTATCTGAGCCATCACACTCTTTGATTTGCACTCGCCATCCTTTTTGTCCCGAAGGCAGCTCGCATTGCGATAGCACAGAAGACTTACCCTGTGACAACAGGTCTTGCTGATAACGCTCCGCTTGTACTTGAGATGAACAACTGTAGAGCGCGAGTGCGGATTTCAGACCTGCACTGTTATTTGAAATATTATTCAAGGCACCGAGCTTAGGCCTTAAGTCATACTCATTACCGATAAGCACGTTGTCACCAATGCCATCGACAACAATTCTCGGCTCAATAATGAACATGCGCACCGTTCTTCTGGTGGTATCAGTGGTACTTCGAAACAAGGCACCAAGGTATGGAATGTCCCCCAATAAAGGGACTTTCCGCAGCTGATGACTCACTTCATCACGGTATACACCACCGATTAACAGGCTTTGTCCTTGCTTAACCGTCGCCAGCGTACTGATCTCTGTCTTGCGAATAGATGGCACATCATCAACACCACCATCTGGAATTTGAGCACCGTCTTCAAGATGCAAACTTAGGTTGATTTCGGGCCTTTCAACAAATCGGTCTCCGACAATACGTGGAACGATGCGCAGTAAAGTACCGTAGGTCACCTCTTCAAGGGCTGCCGTTTCTCTACCGACCAACTTAACGTAGAAAGTGCTGCTGTTGTTCAAGACTGCCTCCACGTTTTCCTGAGTTAGCAAAGTAGGTCGAGACACAACTTGAGCACTGCCTTGAGATTCCAATAAGCGAACTTGAGCCAACAGATAATTTAAGTTGGTCGCATCAAGCAATGATTTGAAAGTCTGCCCGCTGCCTAACGTTACATCGCCACCATCAACATCACCCGTGGTTTTTATGTCAAGAATGCTGTTGTTGCCTACGTCAAGACCCGCTCGCCAATCCACACCCAATTGACTCAAATCGTTCGCACTGATATCAACAATCGAGAGTGCAACTTCGATTCGTGACTGTGGCTGATCCAACTGAGCGACTAACTTGCGGTACAAGGGCAAGCGCGCTTGTGTATCACGAACTATAATGGCGTTTAATCCAGGCTCAGCCTCTACTGATGCGCCGCCATGCACAGAAACATTCTTCGTCGTGATTGCAGCCGTATTAATATCCGTTTCTTCACCCTCTCTAGTCGCCTTTATCTTAGTTTGAACACCCGACAAGACTCTGCTCAATACTGAAGCTACGCCCGGCACCGTGACCCCTTGATCGCGATAAGTAATTTCTCTATCTGTCGCCGAGGCATATTTCAAAGGAATAATTTCAACAAACAGCTCATCAGTAGAGTTCGACTTTTGAACCAACCGGCTTTCCAGCGCTTCGGCTGTTTGCACAACCAAATCAACGTATCTAGGTGGGCCAGCTAAATAAACCAACCCTTTGTTCTCTGCCGCACGCCAACCATAGCGAGAGTCCCAAATCCCTGTCGATATCAGAGTACTGCGCAGTTCACGGGCCGTCAGAAGTTCAAGCTGTAGCAGTCGTGAACGGGTTTCCGTCGCTTTGTACACATGCAACACCGCGCCATCGAAATACCACATCATGTTGTAGACCTGTGCTAGGTAGTCGAGAAACTCGGCTGGGTCTTCTGGAGTAAATCGGCCACTAACTCGATCATTGACCTTGTCACTGACCGACACAGAAACGCGATAGTTAGCGCCAAAGTTATTCAATAGTTCTTTTAAAGAATCGTTGTCCGCATAGTAACGAAACGGCTGGTCAGGCCAATCCAACTCTGATGCGTGTAAAGGCAATACCGCGAACACACTCAAAGTACATGCAACAGACCAAACTAGTCGGCTTAGTTGTCTTTTTAAAACGGAAAGCATTATGGAATCCAAATACTGTGGCTGACGGTATGATTGACGCGTTGATGCTCTAACACAGCACTTAACTGCTCGACCAAATTCACATGCTGGGAGAGCTGAGTGCACAATACCTCTGTGGTTGCGCTTTCCATTTTCATCTTTCCTTGCACAATCAACTGTTCGTTATCATTAACCGTCAGTGTGCTTCTCGTATCGCGCAGTGTCTTCAAAGAGAGCTGCATACAATGCTTGAGTGCCTGCTCTTTTTGGAAATCGAGGTGCTGTTCAAACTGAAAGGGGAGAACGGTTTCCCACAAGACCCATGATGAATGCTGCCGAATGTTAAGCAGCATCTGGTCGACTTCGATATCGTAGGAACCATTATTTGAGATAATAAAATCCCCACCCCCCAGCGTTACCGCGAGAGATTTCATCATTTGATCTAACATATTTAGCTCTATTTAAATCTGACTGAGGTGGTTACACGCTTGACCGCATTGATTACTCTGAATATCAAAATAATAGTGATCCACATACCCCACGGTATGCATGTCTTGAAACCACTGCCAAATCTTCGCAACCGCATTCAAATCGCTGTAAACATGGTCACAAGCATCCCAAACGTCTTTAAGCTCAGGTGCTTGAACTCGGGCTTCAGCACACCAGCCTTTCCATTCAGAGATAAACTTATCTGATGTTTTGCCGTGCTGAGATAGGCCCTTTAGTTTTTCCAGCGTTGGCTTCCACTCTTCTACGGTAGTTCGGTGGGATTCCACGACCTGATTTTGTTGTTCATTAAGAACATCAAGCTGTTCATACAGCTCACTCTGCTGCCTCTGAATCAGCGATAACTGCTGATCTGCGAAAATTGCACTGTTCTCTTCCGCCGACAGTCTCAACCAATACTCTTTCTGAATACCCAGTTGATTGATAAGTTGTTCAAGTTTAATGGTGTCATGCAGTATCGTCTGATCTGTCTTTCGGTTAACCCATTCATTAATGGCTAAATACATGGAAAGAATCAGCGTTTTGGGGAATGCCAAATTGAAACGGAACCCCAATCGACCATTAATATAATCCAGCCTTTGCTCAAAAGAGCTCAACACATGACTATCACTCAATTGCCCACCCACTTCGAGAAAGAGGCGCATTGCGAATCGGTCTAGAGAGGTACCAAACCTTTGATAGATTTTGACCACTTGGCTAGCACATAGACAATCAACGACATTACGGTCAAGTAAACGTTGCAGCAAAGACAATTGCTCAGAACTCAAAACTCCTTCACTTAGAAGTTGTCGGTGATTGACATTAACAACATTGGACACTTGTGATGATTGGGTTAGCCCCTCATATCTTGTGCCTCTATGCAAGACAGTGACCTTCCTTTGCGCCACAATGTTATTAGGAAAAAGCGAACGGCGTCGCCAATGCAGCTTTTTCATCGGTGTTGTTCTCCGCATCTACTTCGAACAATCCAGAAGGAAGTAGAGGTATTAGTTTGATTCGTTGTTACGCTAATCATTATAGAGTTTGCGCCAGTTAATGCCTTTCAAAATTAGTCAGAAAATTTTAGTCGTCAGACATTTCACTTAGCAATAGGCACTTGTTCTTCCCCAGAACGCACACGGCTTGGTGTCGTTCCAAATCGACGTCGATAACTTTGCGTAAAGTAAGATTGGCTTGAAAAACCCGCTTCCATTGCGACATCGACAATACTCATCTTGCTAGTGAGCAATAACTTATGAGCATGCAGCAAGCGACGCTCACTGATCCACGCTCTAGGAGATACGCCATAATGCTCATTAAAAAGCTCTTTAAACGTCGTTAAGCTCGCACCAAACTCTTGAGCATAATCCGTTAGTTTCCACTCTTTCAGGTAATGGACCTCCATAAAACGACGCAGTCGGTCTGAGGTTTTGTTAGTCAGTTGTGATAATAATGCATATAGGTTTTCTCCTTTATCACCATGAAGCAGTAGGATCAGTATTTCCTCGTACTTTAAGCGCATAATAGTATCAGGATAAGACTGCTCCTCTAACGCCTTAATTCCTGATAACGCTTGATCTACCAATATGTTCAAAGTGAATGGAAACAACCCAGACTGAATGCTCTCAACTTTTGGCAGCGACATAAGTAATTCACTATGCTTTTGCAAAAATTGGCTGACCAGTTCGTTGTCAAATTCAACCATTGATGCCATATAGTGGCCATCTGATGGAGTATATTCGAGCAAGTAATCCCCTTGAGAAAGGTAAACCCCACAACCAGCGGCAACATCGAGCGTACAGTCACCCGTTTGAACTCTCAATTGCCCATTGTGAACGACTACAATATGAGACTGGCGAGAATGAAAAACTTCATCGTATTTTTCATAGTAACAAGTACTATGGACTTTTCGCGATAGCGAGTTGACCCTTTCTGTATTTAGCTGGCCTAACACATCCATTTTCTACCCTTCATAATCCCAATTTCTCTAACAGAGCCAGAGAAATACCAAAGCCTGATTTACAACAACACGAAAAATTACACATGATATGCAATCAGAACGATGTCAATTAAAGAAGCAAGAAAAGAGCATAGGTGCGATAGCACGACCATGCTCCCCTAATAAATTACAAATAGCTCAAAAGCCACCGGTGGTAGCAAAACGTAATCTTGGAGAGAACTCTCGATGTTATTTTTATTTTCTCGAGAGGTTAATAAGCTTTTGCTAAAATTCAACGGTAACTTGCGCTACTCAATTGAACAAAAGTTAAATTATATTAGAAAAAGTTGAAATACTAGTGCTTAGTATAACCACTTATATTATAAGCCCTAAGAAAATGGCGTGTTTTTAAAATCATTTTTATCGAACCGATTTTTCTTAAGGGTGGAATATAAACATAAAATTTACAGTAAGTGCAACTGATATTCATATAAAGAAGGCAGTTTAATTCTATTATTACAATTAAGATTTAGGGTTTAGCCTTCCTTCCTTCGCTTAACTCACCGTTAACTTTTATTAACATTTAAAAATAAAAGTGATTAATTTACTCATTATTGTAGACTTTTAGTTTTAAATTCTGATGGAATCTTCCTCGCGTAAACATATAGCCCTCTTCTTTAATAGCTATGATTTCTCCTTGAGAATGTAACACAGCACGGATCTTCATTTTCCCCTCACCTGCTTGTATCGGCGCTAGAACAAAAGAGTATTGCACAGGTAGCTGAACTCCATGATAAGTTTGCCTTGCAACACTAATGCACTGCTCATCAACCACTTGGCACACATCGACATCAATCAAAGTATTTACAGGAGCAACATACTCATCAAAAGACACCCATCCGTACAATGCTGCCTGAGAGTCGCTTTTGAACATACTTCCTAAATGGCCTGTGTGAGTACAAGCGCTCAAAAGAAATATACTTAGTAATAAAAAAGACGTATTTACCTTCACTGTATGCTCAATCAACTTATCTTTTTAATAAAAATAACAATCTTGATTGTTCTATAAAAATGCATCAAAGATCAATAGGTATTTCTTTTAATTATTATAATCACGAGTCTCAAAAATAAGAATCACAATTAAATACATTGAATTCAGTTTGATAAAAATCTTGATGTTAGTTCCAAATATAAAGTCGTTCATTATACAAACACTAACTATATTAAACTTTGTTATAAGAAACACAGCTAATAATCCCTAGTTCATCAATAAAAACGTTTATATAAAAAAATCCAACTAATATTGATAAACAACGAAACACACTTGCCATAACTTCAAGCTTAAATAAAAAAAAGGATGACTTCTATGTCTGCGCGCCAAATCGTAGATGAGGTTTTACTTAAATTTGCTCATCATATAGGGTTACCGAGATTAGAGTTGATCGAAGACGAGTTGGGGTTAGCTTTTGATGACAACATAAGAGTACATGTAATCTTTCACCCAACAACAGGGACACTTCAATTGGAAGCTGAGATCGTTGATCTACAAATTGTAACCCCTGATCTTTACCGCTCTTTTGTCGCATTTAACTATCACTGGTCTGAACATCAGCTGTTTTTTAGTTTAGATAACCACAGGCACAAGCTATGTTTGAATAGACTGCTTCAAGCAGAGTCACTCGATTATGAGCTGTTTGAAGATTCATTAGCTGAAATACTTACACAAAGTGAATCTTGGGAAGACTTGTTATCGGCCCATGTAACCATGGAAGCTTTGCCATCTAAGTTTCAAAGCTCGGATTTAAGAGTCTAAGTAATCTATGTCCAATAGCATCCAACCAATACCAAATCACTCGTCGATAAATTGGATCGAGAACAGTCGCGAGAATGAGTCAGGAAAAAAGGGAGACTTTCTGGGCAGAACTGTGGTGCTGATAAACCCTAATGAGAGAGAACAAAACCGCACGGGCTCAAAGCTTGAATTAAGCGAGATGCTCTCGACTTTTGCCAATACTGAACTTTCTAACTCGATTTTAAGCTTCGAAAAGAATTTTAGTTCCACTCAAGAGTTGTTGAATAGAAAGGTTCAAGTTATCTCAACTAACAGAGCAACGAGTTAGATACAAAACACCCAACAAGTCACCACATAACAAAAAGCCACACATCCCTTTACTGAAATGTGTGGCCGTTTAGAACTGCTCTATTTCGCTTTTAGTAAGTTAAGACGTTACTCCATTTTCCCTAGTACGTAATCTTCATCACTACTTACTACCGCGCCGTACTTCAGGAAGTTCTTACCTAGAATCATGCTGTATTCAAAGCGTGAACGGTCTTGAAGGTTCACTCTCACCTCTTTTTCTAGGTCGCCTAGCTTCACTTTCATTTCTACGACAGGGCGAATATTCACCTTCTCGCCTTTCTTCGCTTTAATTCGCATCACATCAATAACTGGCTTGGTGAACTCTTGCTTATCTCCTTGGTTATTTTGATAAGTAAAGGTCACCATGTCTTGGCCATCTTTCTTAAATCGCTTGATGTTCACCGCGTTCATAGAGCTCACATCAGCACCTGTGTCTAGCTTGGCAGGGAATGTCATGCCGTGCACTTCGACCACTTCAATGTGCCCCACTTTAAACAGAGGCTCTGCTTTTAGTAGATAGTCAGAGCGCGTGTTTACGTAAACACCCTCTTTCGCCATTTTCTTACCTAGAATGAAATAAGGTTGTTTTTCATCACTGTCCAAAACATCGATGGCAAACTTTTGTGTGCGAACCTTGCCAGAAGCCAAGAACTCACCACTCACTACTGGGCGAGTATCATCTCCCACCTTGAGCTTTTTAATGATTGGTTTTGTGACCTTCTGTTGTTCACCACTCGCGTCAGTTAGGTAAAACTCAACCGATTCATCTTTACCCTTGCCGACAATCTCAAAGCTGTCCACCTTCAATAGAGGCGTGTTTACAGTAAAAGAAGCCACAGCCTTTAGCGAGAACCCATCAAGTGTGATGTCCTCTTCCGGTGAGATAATCATTGGGGAACCCGCTTCAACCACATTGCTAAAACTCGATGAACCTTGTGAGAGCAAATTCTCAGCATTGGTATCAATCATAAAGAATTCGCTGGCGGTATTCGTCCCCACCTTTAACTGAGAAGTACCGCCTGAATGCTCGCTCAAATAAACAAGCACATCTTTAGTGGTACTCTCATCGAGTTGAACTGGTACATACACAAGAGGCCTCTGATTTCCGCTCACACTTAGCATACGAACTAACGGTAATGTCACCTCTTTTTGCTTGCCAGTGTTACCGACGATATCAAACGTGACTTCGCTGTGTTTTTTGTCTACATCAATATTTTTTGCATGTAGGGTGCTGTAGCGGTTCTTTAAAGAGAAGGTCGCGTTCATTGGCATGCCCGAAATAGACACCACCTCTTTACGACCAACCACCGTTGCGTTCTCTTGCTCTTGCAAATAATCATAGCCAGCGAACACCAACGCGTTGTCGGCTAGGAAGGATTTACCGATTAATACAGGTGCAGAGAAATGGCTTCTATCCGTGAGGTTAACGTCTGTTTTTAGTTCTTGATTAGCGATGGTCAGGGACATCTTCACCGTCGGACGAAGCAAAGACTTACTGCTAGTGCGGCTACGTATAACACTGACACGCTCTAAAGGGGCCTCAACCTTTACTTTCTCTCCATTCCGCGGGTTTTGCACCTTAAAAGAAACGATCGCCTGATACTTTGCAAAGTGGCTGCCATCCCAATCACTGTAGTGGAGAGCTCTGTTGCTCCGAGTCTCTTCGACCAATGCCGCCATCAACTCCTCATCTTTGAGGTTCTTGTAGTCGGCATGGAGACTTCTCACATGAATATCTTCAGCATGCATCGAAGTGGTTTCTGCACCGGTGTCGATTTTACCCATGAAAGGGACGTCTTTTAGCCCTTGAACGCCAGAGAAGTACACATTCTCAGTTCGCCCTAAGACCACTTTACCATCAAGTTCGTAACTCGGGTTTTGCGTGGTGTGAGAGGTGTCTGTAGCCAAAGAGTATTGTGACAAAAATAGAGAACTTAAAAGAGTTAGAGTCAAAGGGATCTTTTTCATTAGTTAGTCCGTTGTGATCAGTTCACTAATAATACTGGTGAAAAGGCAAGAAGTTCCCCACCAGCAATGGTTCTCACATAACGTTTACGCTATGACTTTTTCAATGACAAACCGATGACTTTGCGTCGCATTATTTCATCAATTGTTGACTAACAGACACTCAATAACGTTTGGATACTCAGTGTTCTATTGGAGAAATGAATACACAAAAGGCCAACGACGCGCGTTGACCTTAGCGATTAAAAATACCCATGAAGCGGGCTTAACTTGCTAAAACACGAACGGTTCTAGATAAACATAGCACTAAAAAGTCCTGACTGTTTTCTTTGCACAGATAGCACGAGCTTTTTCTGCACCCTCACCTTTATTTTTATTAAAGCATTGGCGGTAAGTTTCGACGTATCGCTCAAATAACACTTTGGCTTCTGGTTTGGGTTGAGAGAGCAGTTGATTGACGAACTTCCTTGATCCCACTTCGAAATGCTGAGTATCAATTGGGGAATTCCAGTCCCCTCCCCAGATCATAAAACCATGATGTGCAAACAACTCGACCACATCTTCCGCCATGCCTCGGCGTTCAATGTTCTTGCGAGCACGAAAACGCGTTCTGTTCACATAGCTAGTCGCCGATTGTGAGGGCTTGACCGTGATGGTTCCGTTACTATCGAACGCTAAGAAAGGGTTTTGAACTGGGTTGATATCGATTGCCACACCGTAAGCATGCTTCGACCAACCTCCTCCACCAGTGATAGGCCGAGCATTAAACGCACTGCTGTTGTTCGCTTCCATCGAGGCGTTATCATCACCGTTGAACTCTCGCATTAGGCGCGCAGAATGCAGTGGGAAGTTACGCTGTTTAAGTTCTAAAAAGAGTTGTTCAACAGAAGGGGCGATAACATCAAACACAATCATATTCCCCTGCTGCGTTTCGCCTTTAAAGTTAATGAAATCAAAGTCCACTTTGGATAGTCGCTCGCAGCCAACAGGTGCTCCGCTACTCAATACCTTGTTCTTTTTCATCATGTCACATTGCCATTGGGACACAGGTGCTACTTGGCCATAACTCGCCGCACTGCTCAAAGTTACCAGCAAACCAACAATTAAACGATTCATATCAAGGCTCAAAAACATTAAGAGTAAAAAGATAGGGAGTGGAAAATAACACACTCAACCTAACAGAGCGCATGCTTCGCTAGTGCACTTTGTTCCAATAAACGATTTCGCGAACTCGACCATTCTGATCCTTATCCGCCTCTCCATCAATCTCAGAAAGTTCTGGCAAGCACGACAATGTTGGAGCGTGATAAGCAATCAACATCAATATAAATGCGTCATAAATGTCATCTATCGCGACATCTTTACGCTTGGTGTTTGAGATAGCTAACTCCGCAGCCTCACACCATTGCGGGGCGATTTGCTGAATAATCGAAAGCCTTTCTTCTTTGCCCTCTTGGGTTCGCTTAGAAAAGGTAAGCGGTTCTCCTTTTAAGGCCGCAAACACCACCTCAGGGTGAGACTCTCTGATCGATAAATGTGGGTGATCATCGATGAGTTTATCTAGTTCTCGGATTTTTGGAACAATACCCCAAGTTTGCTTAGAGAACTTCTTACCAAGCTGCTGCACATTGGCATTGCACGCCGCGATGTAATCGGTTTGGTAAACCGCCTCACGACACGGAACCGGAAACACCGAAGAGCCACGTTTGCTGGTTAGAAAACGCCTTGCTGCTTTGTCGCATAAACGATCTGGAGCCTGCGCATCACTAAAACCAATCGGCATGTCGATAAGCGCCTTTGAACCGATGAGATCACTCACTAACTCATCAAGTGCCTTTACTACTTTGAAAACTGGCGCTTGATTATCAGAGACAATCCAAGCGATCCAACCCGCCTTACAGCCATCAATTCCGATGTATTTCATTTTTACTCTACCATTACTTAAAGGGTTAAATTAGCGGGTATGCGTGACGCTCAATGCCACTCATTGATTAGCAGTCGACTTTTCACACCACGTACCTGCAGACCCATTGCGTCAAACACCTCTTCAAAGTCTCGACATTGTGGGGGAATATTAGGTAAAGAAAGAACCGCTTCAGAAAAGAATTGCTGTTCAAAATGAGCCGAATCACTCCACGCTAATTGCCACCATTTGAGAATACGAGGTTTAGACGCGCGAAGTTTTTCAGCGGTAGGCACCTTGTCATTTTTGCTTAAGTTCTCTTTGCTTGTGGTTGGAAAGAGGTTCCATTTATCGTTATTCGGCCAGTAAGCAAAAGGCAGACAGTGATCAACGTGATACTCATTTTTTAACGATTTTCCACTCCAAACGCTGACAATGTCTGCATGTTCAGATCTAAGTTGCTCAACTCTTTTACGTACGTCACGAGTGTCGTGATTTCGGTCAATCCAGACTAAGCAGTCGTGATAGGTCTGAAGTGATATGTTGCGCTGTCGATTTAACTCAAAACGCTGCATCTCCATCACCCATTGATTCACGACTAGCGGCTCAATCCAAGAGTGATAGATTCTGAAACATTCCCATAAGCTTTCATCCAGTGTGAAGTAACCAAAGCTTGCTAAAAATTCACTGTCGATAACTAGTGATTCTCGACTCTTTCGTCGCTGTTGAGGTGGGAGTATCTCAAACAACTTATTCTCTTTGGTACCTTGATAAATAAAGGTCACTGGACCCGATTTAATGGTGCTGATCGTCTGTGAAAACAACTTCTGCAATGCTTTGGCTTCATCACCAATAAACAGAGTGCCTATCGCTAAATCATCGGCACTGAGGTGCTTGAGCTTGTTCCAGCCATCGTCTTTTACAAAGCCTAGGCCTTTACTCGTGTTGCTATTTTGCTGAATCCCAACGCCTTCTATATCGATATCAATGAGACGCTTAAATTGCCTAACCCAATACAGAGCAACCAAACCCACTGGTAGAGATATTTTGCCATCGGTTCGATCAATCACAGCACCTGAATGGGCATCTGCGATTCGCAGCAAGGTTCTTAACAGAGCCAATTTGTATGTGGCCGACTTATTGTCATTCACAATAATGTGGCGCACCTTGTTTAAGTCACCCGATCCGTCATCTGGCAAGGTCATCACTACGGTTTGCCACCAAACCTCACTGCGCTTCAAGGTGTCTTGGCTATCATCGACATGACGCACCAACAAAGCACTGTTCTTCGATAAACGCTCAAGCTCTTCAACCGAGACTTCATAGCCCTCTCGGTCGTCATGAAACTCTCCGTGACGTAGCGTAATCACTAATTTACCATTTGGAGCGAGTAAGTTAGATAACTTTCTGAATGCTCGCTCTCGATATGACGGTGCAAGGTGCATCCACACAGCACTTACTAGTATCAGATCAAAACGCATTCCAAGGTTTTCAGTTCGACTCAAGGATGGGAGTGAATCATCCAACCATGTAACATCTGGCCCAGTATATTCTGAGCCCGGCTCACGTAATGACGCACTGGGTTCTATCGCGATAACTTCCGCACCAGCCTTTTGCATCCATAACGCATCACGGCCACATCCCGCCCCTACATCTAGTACCTTATCGCCCTCTAAAGGCCAATAAGCTTGCCAGCTTTTATGAACAGCTTCAAAAGCAACAGAATGGTACTGCTGGCAAAGTGTGTGGGCATTTTTATCGTAAAAAGGAATCGATGAAGACATATGCGCTATCGGAGTAAGGAGTCTAACTCCATAGTAATAGTGACCTAACAAGATTACTAGCGGCACATATCGGTTCAGCCACTCCCATCCACATTCATCATTAGTCGCTGTTTTATATAAACATATCTCCACCAACTCATTCTAATAACAAGCGCTTAAAATCAAACTCGGTGGAAAAGTGAAACAAACCAGATGCAAGGCGACACCCGAACAGAGATAATTGTTTTACCGGAATGCTCCCAACCTCAACACTCAGCGATAGACGTTCAATGACTCAATACCCCTACATAGACATCCCATTCAACCTACGCCACACCTGTTGGTTTTGTGGTGAGCCTTCTAATCACAGCGTTGAGTTTCCTAAAACCGCTTCGCTTTTTGCCAAGGTTGGTCATGCGCCGATAGCACTGCCAGCGTGTAAAGAATGCGCGAGTGTGAAGTATGCGAAAGACCTGACTTCGATTTGGGCGGTGCGCGACCAGATAAAGCATGCGCTCATTGATAAGTATGCCAAGCACTTAGGAATTGGTGAGAACTGGACAGAGCAAGAGCTAATAGACAGTGAGTTTACGGGCTCGACACTCGGTGGCTTTGGGCGCAGCGCTTGGGAAATGTATCAAATAGCTAAGCAACGAGTTGAGTATCAAGGCTGGTCTTTGTCACTTGATAACATTGCCATTGAGGCCTACGACGAAACCAGTGGCTTTGAGTTTGAAGGCACTCGTTATGCTTCACTCCATTCTTGTATCGATTATTTCACCAAGGCTGCAGGAGTAGACAAAGAACTGCTGTCTGAACTGGTCAATATTGTGTCATCAGAAAGATTTAGCTACGCACTGAGAATTGCAAAGCTGAATAAGAATATCTCAAATACCAAGCGTTTAGCGATCATCGATGAGGTGCTGCTGCAAGAATCTGAGCAACAAGAAATTCTACTGGAACAGGCTAATGCGATGTTTAACCCCAATATTGAAGAAATATCGATTGCAGGCTCAACGGCTCCAGTGTTTGCGATTCAATGGGCACTGGCGAACAAGGTCAAAGATTTAGCGCATTTATGCACGCTTGAAGATGATTATTTTGACTATTTCGAACATCTTGGCGGTCCTGCGACTTTTATGTCTTATAATGGCCTACAACTTTATGTACAAGCCCGTCAAAACCCTGAATGGGTAAACAAGTCTGATCCTAATAAGCAATATTGGCCATCAGAAGCAGGTACCAGTGAACACATGTAAGCTCGGTAACCCCTTCCTAGAGTGCTTGTTAGTCATTGTTTTATATAAAGATCTAAAAAAAGACGTCTCACACAGTTAATTGTTGCATTTCAGTTAAATAGAGTGAAGACTTCAAATACCTGAAACTATTTAATCACTGCACTCTTGTAGTGAGTAAGGAGTCAATTTTGCTTTCTGTTCTTCGTATTATCTTGGCTACGGTGTTTATTATTTTCACCACGTTATTTGCTTTTGTTTACTGCTTGTTTAGCCCCAAGAACCCTAAGCATGTGTACTTTTTTTGTCGTTGGTTCAACCAATTACAGAAGATCCTTGGTGTAAAACTGGTGCAGCGTGGTCTAGAGAATGCACCCACACCAGAAAAGAGCGTGTATATCTCTAACCACCAAAGCGTGTTGGATTTTGTCACCGACCCAGGAATGTTAAGGCCGCGTACCGTTTCTTTGGGTAAGCGTGATTTATTGATAGTGCCTTTCTTTGGCCTACTGTATTGGATCACGGGGAACATTCTGATCAACCGTGAAGACAAGTCGAAAGCGCGCGATACGATCAAACAAGTGGCAGAAGCGATTCATCAACGAGACCTTTCTGTGTGGGTTTACCCAGAGGGAACACGTAGTAAAGGGCGCGGGCTATTGCCGTTCAAAACGGGCGCTTTCCGAATGGCGATTGAGGCGGGTGTACCTATCACCCCGATGTGCACGAGCACCACTCACAACAAAATCGACTTTAACCGACTAAACAACGGCATTGTGATTACCGAAATGCTTGAACCTATTGATGTATCTGGATACAAGCTGAGTGACGCAAGAGAACTGGCGAATCACTGCCATGCGTTAATGGCTGAGAAGATTGCAGAGCTTGATGCTGAAGTCGCTAGATGGGAATCACAACAAAACTCTGAGCTTGATTCCGACCGTTCTTCTGCTCGGTAATTCGCTTCAAAATGATTAAGCTTTAATTAAGCCTCTCCCAAAAACCTTCACGATTACCACTATCGTTATTCATCATTTACTGGGCTGACGTTTGTCTTGAAAAGTGAACGCAGCCTAGTCCAGCTGAGAAATAGCAGTCAACAACGGTCACCTCCACCTATCTTGCCCTGATTGCTTGATTGTTCAGCAATCAAAAAAGTCCTAACCCGACGCACTCATTCGTAACTTTAATGCAACATAAGAACTAACCACACATAGCTTTTGATGTAAGCCAGTCACAGAATTCCCACCCATTTTATTGCGCTTCTTTCAACCCCGACCCAGTAATGATTGACATAAGATATAGAGCAATCACTCTTTCAACACATCTATGAATACAAAGAAAAACATACAGTTGCATCAAAAAAATCAACTCACCCCATCATAAAAAGCGATAAAAATTAACAATTACTGTCAAGAAGTTGCTTTGTATCACAGTAATCTTAACTCACAGATAAATAGTTTAACAATTAAGTTACAAGTGAAGTATTGTGTTGTTCGAAAAACAATCACAAGTAAAACTAACAGGGAAAAAACTCATGCAGTCATTCGTTGATTTTTTGAATGGAATAATCTGGAGCCCAGTGCTTATCTATCTATGTTTAGGCGCAGGCTTGTTCTACTCGGTCATGACTCGATTTGTACAAATCCGTCATTTTTTCGAAATGTGGCGCTTATTATTATCAGGTAAAAGCTCTACTAAAGGTATCTCCTCTTTCCAAGCACTTGCTGTTTCGTTATCTGGCCGTGTAGGTACTGGTAACATTGCAGGTGTTGCTGCAGCTATCGGTTTCGGTGGTCCTGGTGCAGTATTCTGGATGTGGGTTGTAGCCTTCTTTGGTGCTGCGACTGCGTTTGCAGAATCAACGCTAGCGCAAATCTACAAAGAAGAGGACGAGGGTCAGTTCCGTGGTGGCCCGGCTTACTACATCGAGAAAGCGATGGGTCAGAAGTGGTACGCATGGATCTTTGCAATCGCGACGATTTTTGCTTGTGGTATTTTACTCCCAGGTGTCCAGTCAAACAGCATTGGCAATGCGGTAGAAGCTGCATTTGGTTCAGGTGCAATGATAGAAACAGCTGTCGGTACATTCAGCTTCGCTAAAATCTTCACTGGTACCGTTGTCTCAATTATCCTTGGTTTCATCATCTTTGGTGGCGTTAAGCGTATTGCGAACTTCACGCAAATCGTTGTTCCATTCATGGCATTAGCTTACATCATCATCGCCTTCATTATCATCCTACTCAATATTGACCAAGTACCTGTTGTGTTCTCTATGATTGTTGGTGATGCATTCACACCTATGGCTGGCTTCGGCGCTGCGATTGGTTGGGGTGTAAAACGTGGTGTTTACTCAAACGAAGCGGGTCAAGGTACAGGTCCCCACGCCGCAGCAGCAGCAAGTGTTGATCACCCAGCTCAGCAAGGCTTGGTTCAATCATTCTCTATCTATATCGATACACTGCTGGTTTGTTCTGCTACGGCATTCATGATCATCATTACTGGCGCTTACAATGTACATGGCGGGACTGAGGGTGTATTCCTTGTGCAAAACCTTGCTGAAAACGTGAGCGCGAATGGTCCTGTATTTACACAGCTAGCGATTGAAAGTGCACTACCGGGTGTTGGTAAACCATTTATCGCATTTGCTCTATTCTTCTTCGCATTTACAACAATTCTTGCTTACTACTACATTGCAGAAACGAACATTGCTTACCTGCGACGCACCATAAAAATCCCAGGGATGATGTTTGCGCTTAAACTTATCATGATCGCTGCGGTTTTCTACGGCACGGTCAAAGCAGCGAACCTTGCATGGGCAATGGGTGACGTTGGCGTAGGCTTAATGGCGTGGTTAAACATCGTTGGTATTCTGATCATCTTCTTCATCTCTAAGCCTGCGCTTAACGCTTTGGCTGACTACGAGGAGCAACAGAGTAAAGGCGTAACCGAGTACACATTCAACCCTGTAAAACTAGGCATCAAAGGTGCAACTTACTGGGAAGAGAAGTACAAGCGTAAGACGGGTAAGTCGCCAGAATCTGAAGTGGCAGATAGCAAGCCAGTAGAACAGCCTTCAGCGTAAGGCTTTCAATTACAGCTTTTGAACGATAAGTTGCTCTAGATTCTGTTTTTCTTTAAAGCAAATGCAAAAAAGGGTTAGCCATAGCTAACCCTTTTTTTATATTTCTAAGAAACGCGAGATTATGCAGCGATTTCTTGCGTTGCCATTTGAGGTGCTTTCTTCTCACCGATTGGCAGTACTGTGCGGCCGTATTCGTTGTTGATTACTTGCGCCATTGCGAAGTAGATAGCGGAAGCACCACAGAAGATACCTTCGAAACCAGCGATAGTGCCGATCAGTTGGCTACCCGTGAAATCACGAGCTGCAAGCAGGAAGAACAAGATAGTTAGTGAACCGAATACTACTTGCTTCGCTACTGGGTAGCATAGAGAACCGATGAACATGAAGCCTGTGAAGATGCCCCATAGAAGTAGGTACCAACCCATGAATGCTGCAGGGCTTGCTGGTAGGCCCATGTAAGGCATTACGATTAGCCCAACAAGAGTCAACCAGAATAGGCCGTAAGAGGTAAATGCAGTTGTACCGAACGTATCACCACGTTTGAAGCACATTGTGCCAACGATAACTTGGCTTAAACCACCGTAAAAAATACCCATCGCAAGGATCATTGAATCTAATGGAAAGAAACCTGCATTGTGGATATTAAGAAGAATAGTGGTCATACCGAAACCCATTAAGCCTAACGGCGCTGGGTTAGCTAGTTTGGTCGACATTGCGAATTTACCTTTATCAAATAGGGGGTTAAAAAAAACCAATAAAAATTGTAATAAAATTTTAATTGATAAATCGCTTTTGGGATAATCCAGTTATCGAAAACTAAGGTTGTTGAAATGATCCTATTGAGATTTTGATTTGGTTTTGGCAGTTTACATTCATGGTAACTATGTGTTGAGAATTCACTATCACGCTATAAAAAGATGCGAGTAACGAGATGCGGGATGAGAAAAGAGTATCCAGATTTGAGTAAGCAATAGTCCTTAGCATCAAACTTAGACAATAGAGAGCGAGCTCTTCGATAATCGTTTACTCGCATCCTGTATCTAGTCTCTCAGTTGAAATCTTAAATTACGCTTGTTGTGGTTTAGATTCAGACACTTGAGATTGAACTTCTGAAGATGCATTCTTACTCGCGTCGCGCTTGGCTAGCAATGTTACTACAACCAGTTGGGCGACAAGCGCACCTAACACGACCAACGAGCTACCAGTTAAGCCTGCGACAACAAAGCTCACTAAAGCAATACAACCGTTCATTAATGCGTAAGGTAATTGCGTCTTAAAGTGCTCAAACTGATCACACCCTGCACCTGTTGAAGAGAGGATGGTGGTTTCAGATATCGGTGAGCAGTGATCACCAAACAGGCCACCAGAAAGCACCGCACCAATCGCAACTAACAGCGGAGCATCAATTGCAATCGCGGTTGGGATAACCAACGGCATCATGATGGCAAAGGTTCCCCATGACGAACCCGTAGCGAATGAGATAATAGCCGAGAGTAAAAAGGCTACTGCAGGCACTAACCAGTAAGGGAAACCGCTTTGCGCTTGTTCTGCAATATAAGTCGCCGCGCCCAACTCTTTACCAATCGTGCTTAATGCCCACGCCAGTACCAAAATAATTGCAACCGGCATCATGTTACCCATGCCTTTTAGATATACAGAAACACCATCCGACAGCTTTCTCACGCCGTAGTAAGCCATCAGCGAGATCAAGGTAATCGCGGCAAAGAAATAAGCCGAAGACAGTGCTGATCTGAATGATGAGCCTGCGACCTTTTGAAATGGGAAACCTTGTGGAACTAACATGACACACAATACCATGAGCATCACTAATAATTGTGCCCAAACAAAAGATGCCTTTGCATTTTTATGCGAGAAAGGATTGATTGATTCGCTGCTCACGCCTGGGTTGATTCCCGCTTGGCAATCACGTTCAGCTTTTGCCATTGGTCCGAAGTCCAAACCTTTAACAGAAACCAAAGGAACGATGAAAATTGCTAAGAATGCGTAGAACTGGAAAGGAATCGCACCGATAAAGGCATCCCAGTCAGACATGTTGACATTCAAGGCGGTAAACTCTTTTTGAATCAGGCTCATGATGTAAACGCCCCACCCGATAAATGGGATAAGGATCGCGACAGGTGATGATGTAGAGTCGATGATAAATGCCAGCTTCTGTCTAGAAAGTTTCAGTTTATCGAAAAGGGGGCGAAAGACAGGGCCAACAATTAACGGAGTACCTAAGTCATAGAAAAATATCACGATTCCTCCAAACCACGCAGACAGTTGAGCTTGGTACTTGTTACTTACCCACTCAGTCACACGCTTGGCAAACGCAACACCACCACCCGGCTTCTCCATCAAAGCAACAAAGCCACCGATGAATACCAACAGCATAATGACGCCAGCATTGTAGCTATCAGTAAGCTGTGGCACTAGGTAGCCTTTGACCATGGTTCCAAAGGTATCAAGAGGGTTTAGTTCACTAAACATTCCGGTGAGCATAGCAACGCCACTGAGTACGCCAGCAAAAAGGCCAATCACTACATTCCTTGTCGCCAACGACAACACCAAAGTAATCACAATGGGGATGAGTGACGTGATATCTGTCTGTTCTATAGGTAAACCTTAACCCTAAAACAAAGAATAAGTATGATTTAAAAAATAATATAAATTCACAAAGAGCATTTGTACAGGACTTTATTCTCTAAATGGAAAATTAGCATTCAGCTAAGAAGTGTCGCGTTGGATCATCGAGGAACGTAAAGCCGAAACGCAAAGCCGAAAGCAATCACTTTCGGCTTTGATTAATCAGTTAAGGTACTCAATTGGCTGAACGATTAATTACAGCTGATTTCATCCCAGAACCAATTCGATTGAACAGGGCTTTCCCAGACACCAGGGCCGTTTTTAGCCACGAAGCACTTACCGTTATGCGTCACTTTATCGCCATTACTCACTTGGCTAACACCTGCTTGCCACGTAATAAATTCAGATGGATCGACAACCACTGGCGGCTCTGTCACAGGCGGTTCAACGGGTGTAGGATCTACCGGAGCAGGATCAACAGGCGTTGGATCTGTCACTACCGGTGGTGTTGGCTCACCTGCTACTAGTTTCCAAGGGCCACCATTGGCTGGGTCATCCCCTTGTGTCCACCATTTCGCTTCATAAGTTGCGCCATTGTGAGTCACTTGGTCACCAGCGTTGTAAACCTTAGTCGCACTCCAACCGTTACCGCCGGGATCGGTTCCAGGGTCTACCGGATCAAGCTTATCGACCACTTTCACTTCAGGCCAACTTGCATGAGATCCATAGAAGTTGGTTACACACTTCTCGTAATCGCCCGGTACTAATGCAGAGTATGCAGTTTGGAAGCCGACTAGCTCACATTCAAATGAGTAGCCTTCAGGACGGTCTGCGTAGTATTTCCAGTTACCATCCCAGTTGGTGTACAACACATCTGTTGCGCCGTTGAGGTTCAAGCTTCCGTATGGCGTTTGCTGCCAGCAGGTATTCTTTTCGTCTGCTTCAACAGGGATCTGGTAGTGCGCCGCTAGCCCTTCCCAGTAACGAATGCGGTTAACCGGTTGGCCCTTGTCTTTATTCTGTTCACCACACTCAATACCACCGTTGATTACGTTAATGGTGGTACCAAAGCCATAACCAATGCCCGCATCCAGTTCACGTTGAGATGGCGTCCAAGTACGGTCAATAACGTGCAACATCGCTGGCTTCGGTGCTTGTGGCGTTAAGAAGAACCAAATAGCTGAAGCCAAGTTCAACCATGAATCAGCAACTAAACCCGGATTATTCAGCAGCACGGTTGCATCACCATCGAACATCACTTCAGAGAAAGCGCCGTAGTTAAAATGGTAAGAAAGCTGTTTAGCACCACGACCGAAGTAACCCTGCCCTGCCGCACATGGCCAGCGCGCATTTTGCCAATCATTCTGACCACAACCTGTGGTGTAACCTTCTTGCCCTTCAGACCAACCCATTTCACGAACATGGACTAACGCTTGCTGCCACTCTTCTAAACCCAACGGGTTATCAGAAGTATTATCTATCGCGATGTGACCGCCCGTCTCTTGAGAGAAATGAGCAAAAGCCGTGATGATGGATTTCTTACAGATGGCGTCAGAGTCACGGCCATCTGTGTACTCTCCACAGAACGCAGGGAATTTACCAATCGCACGTAGGAAACGAGTGTAAGTGTATTCAGGCGCAGCCATCTGAGTAAGGAAATCCCATTCAGATTGAGGGAATACGCGCTCAACCCGCTTTACGTTCTCAGGGTTGGAAGGTGAACCGGGTTCAATCGCTTCAACGATGGTGTTCGAACGAGTTTGTAGTGCCTGTGACCAGATCGCATACATAGGGTCCGAGGTTTTCGCTTGTTCAGCAGCCTGTAAAGCCGACTTCTCAATAAGGTAACCATTCGGGTTTTGCGGATCAGGTTGAATGTTCAAAGACGCATGACTTTGTGCTGCTAAAGTACAGCCCAATACTGTCGCCAAATATTTGATTTTTAACATGATGGATTCTCTTATCTGTCCTTAATAAGTCCATCAAAGAGTATGTGGCACGTGGGAAATAGCCTAGCTGTTGCGGTGTGATTTTATAAAAAGTGCGAGTGATAGTTTTATGTATAGTTGAAGGTAACAATGCGTCTCATGGTTTCTTGAGCTGATATCTAGTTTCCAACTAATTTGGTTTCTTACGCTCAATCCCCCCTCAAACCACAACCATTGACTTTGCGGCGTGGCAAACAAAAAAGCCCCGAACTGAGTTCGAGGCTTTTAATAACTAAATCAAATAGCAGTTAAATCTCTAAGAGATTATTCCCACTCGATTGTTGCTGGTGGCTTACCAGAGATGTCGTAAACAACACGTGAAATGCCGTCAACTTCGTTGATAATACGGTTAGAAACCTTACCTAGGAAGTCGTATGGTAGGTGTGCCCAGTGAGCAGTCATGAAGTCGATTGTTTCTACAGCACGTAGAGATACAACCCAATCGTACTTACGGCCATCGCCCATAACACCAACAGAGCGAACTGGTAGGAATACCGTGAACGCTTGAGATACTTTGTGGTATAGGTCAGCAGCGTGAAGCTCTTCAATGAAGATAGCATCTGCGCGACGCAGTAGATCACAGTACTCTTTCTTGATTTCGCCAAGAACACGAACACCTAGACCTGGACCTGGGAATGGGTGGCGGTAAAGCATGTTGTATGGAAGACCAAGTTCTAGACCGATCTTACGTACTTCATCTTTAAACAGCTCACGTAGAGGCTCAACAAGGCCCATTTCCATATCATCAGGAAGGCCACCAACGTTGTGGTGAGATTTGATTACGTGCGCTTTACCAGTCTTAGATGCAGCAGACTCGATTACGTCTGGGTAGATAGTACCCTGAGCAAGCCACTTAGCATTTGTCAGTTTCTTAGACTCTTCATCGAAGATATCTACGAATACGTGACCGATGATCTTACGCTTAGCTTCTGGTTCTGCTTCGCCTTTAAGTGCTTCTAGGAAACGATCTTCAGCGTCTACTTTGATGATGTTTAGACCAAACTTGTTGCCGAACATATCCATAACTTGCTCAGCTTCGTTCAGACGAAGTAGACCGTTATCTACGAATACACACGTTAGTTTGTCACCGATAGCGCGGTGAGCAAGCATTGCAACTACTGATGAATCAACACCACCAGAAAGACCAAGGATAACTTCGTCGTCACCTACTTGCTCTTTAATACGTGCAACTGCATCTTCAATGATTGAAGCTGAAGTCCACAGACCTTCACAACCACAAACGTTAAGAACGAAGTTCTCAAGCATTTTCAGGCCATTCTTAGTGTGTGTTACTTCTGGGTGGAATTGAACACCGAAGTATTTCTTCTCTTCGTTTGCCATTGCTGCGTATGGGCAAGTGTCTGTTTCAGCGATCTTTGTGAAATCAGATGGGATCTCAACCACTTTATCACCGTGGCTCATCCAAACATCTTGAGTAGATTCAAGGTCAGCGAACAGTGCTGATTCACCAGTCACTTGTACCGCTGCGTAGCCGAACTCACGCTCAGTAGACGTTGCTACTTTACCGCCAAGTTGCTCAGCCATAGTTTGCATGCCGTAGCAGATACCAAATACAGGAACACCTGAATCAAACACGTACTGAGGTGCACGTGGAGAGTTCTCTTCCGTTACACTTTCAGGGCCACCAGATAGGATGATACCGTCTGGATTGAATTCACGAATATCCGCTTCGTCTACGTCCCAGCTCCAAAGTTCACAGTAAACACCGATCTCACGAATACGACGAGCAACTAGCTGTGTGTATTGAGAACCGAAGTCTAGAATTAGAATACGTTGGTCATGAATATTTTTAGTCATTTTAAGCAGTCTTATTGGCTATGTGATCAAACGGAGGCGAGTTTACTCACCTCTGATTAACTCTTCAAGAAATAAAGCAAACGTTTTCGTTAGATATCTTTAACCTCGTGTTTTGAGAAAATCAGGCTTTCAGCAAAACAGACAGTAGATAAAATAATGTGCCGACTTAATCAGCACATTATTCAAACGTTTGGACGTATTATTAACCTAAACGGTAGTTAGGTGCTTCTTTAGTGATTTGAACATCGTGTACGTGAGATTCTTTCATGCCCGCACCAGAGATACGAACAAACTCAGCTTTAGTACGCATGTCTTCAATCGTCGCAGAACCTGTTAGGCCCATGCTTGAACGTAGACCACCCATTTGTTGGTGAACGATCTCTTTTAGACGACCTTTGTATGCGATACGACCTTCAATACCTTCTGGAACAAGCTTGTCTGCAGCGTTGTCAGATTGGAAGTAACGGTCAGAAGAACCTTGAGACATAGCGCCAAGAGAACCCATACCACGGTAAGACTTGTAAGAACGACCGTTGTAAAGGATAACCTCACCTGGTGCTTCTTCAGTACCTGCGAACATTGAACCAACCATCACACAAGATGCGCCAGCAACGATAGCTTTACAGATATCACCAGAGAAGCGGATACCGCCATCTGCGATTACTGGAATACCGTATTCGTTTGCAACTTCCGCTGCGTCTGCAATTGCTGTTACTTGAGGAACACCAACACCAGTAACGATACGAGTTGTACAGATAGAACCAGGGCCGATACCAACTTTAACTGCACTTACACCTGCTTCGATAAGAGCACGAGCGCCAGCGCCAGTTGCTACGTTACCACCGATGATTTGTAGATCTGGGTATGCAGCGCGAGTTTCGCGGATACGGTTAAGTACGCCTTCAGAGTGACCGTGTGAAGAGTCGATAAGTAGAACGTCTACACCAGCTTCAACAAGAGCAGCAACGCGCTCTTCGTTACCAGCGCCAGCGCCAACAGCGGCACCTACACGTAGACTGCCGCGCTCATCTTTACATGCGTTTGGCTTACGTTCTGCTTTATGGAAATCTTTTGCTGTGATCATACCAGTTAGTTGGAACTCATCGTTCACTACCAGTACTTTCTCAACGCGTGCTTCGTGCATTTTCTCTTGCACTTCTTCACGTGTTGCACCTTCTTTAACAGAAGCTAGACGCGATTTAGGCGTCATTACTACGTCAACTTTCTTAGACAAGTCTGTTACGAAGCGAACGTCACGGCCAGTGATGATACCAACCAGTTCGTTTGTTTCAGTCACTACAGGGAAGCCAGCAAAACCGTGCTTCTCAGTCAGGGCAACAACGTCAGCAATCGTTGCGTCAGGGCTTACTGTTACAGGGTGAGAAACCACACCTGCTTCGTAAATTTTAACCTGGCGAACCATTTCAGCTTGTTGCTCGATAGACATGTTCTTGTGGATAAAGCCAATGCCACCTTCTTGCGCGAGTGCGATAGCCAGACGAGCTTCCGTCACGGTATCCATCGACGCAGAAATCATAGGGATGTTCAGTGAAATGTTTTTAGTCAACTGAGTGCGAAGATCAGCTGTGTTTGGGAGAACAGTGGAGTGAGCTGGCACGAGTAGTACGTCATCGAATGTCAGCGCTTCTTTGGCAATTCTTAGCATTTGCAATATCTCACAATTGAGGAGTAGAAAGAAAAATCCGACTTCATCGTTTCGCATAATGAAGTACTTTGGATTAGATATTGCGGAGGGATTATACGCACGGGGAAATCGCTTGGCTACACATTTTTGTATTTTTAATTTGCATTTACCCCCTTGATATGTATTATATTGCCGCTATCTTCCATACTCACGCCCTGTGAGATTCCAAGAAAGACCTCCCTTCAAGGAAAGATAGTGCTTCTATGACTAATCCAAACATCTTTACTGTTTCTCGCCTCAACTCAGAGGTTCGTCTCCTATTAGAAAACGAAATGGGAATAGTGTGGCTCGTTGGTGAAATCTCAAACTTCTCTGCACCTGTCTCTGGTCACTGGTACCTCACCCTTAAAGATTCTCGCGCTCAAGTTAAGTGCGCCATGTTTCGTGGCAATAACCGTCGAGTCACCTTTAGACCTCAAAACGGCAATCAAGTATTAGTTAAAGCTCGCCTGTCTCTCTATGAGCCGCGTGGTGACTATCAACTGATCATCGAAAGCATGCAGCCAGAAGGTGACGGTAAACTTCAACAAGAGTTTGAAAAGCTAAAGATGAACCTCGCCGCAGAAGGGCTCTTCGCTCAATCGAGTAAACAAGCTCTTCCTGAGCACCCAAAGCGCGTTGGTGTTGTTACCTCTAAGACCGGTGCTGCTCTCTACGATATCTTGGACGTACTTAAACGTCGTGATCCTTCGTTACCGGTTGTGGTATACCCAACTATGGTGCAAGGCGAAGAAGCGGCGATTCAAATTGCTCAAGCGATTGGACGTGCTAATGAACGCAATGAGTGTGATGTGTTAATCGTGGGCCGTGGTGGTGGTTCGTTAGAGGACCTTTGGTGCTTCAACAACGAGATCGTTGCTCGCACTATTGCTGCAAGCCAAATCCCGATCATCAGCGCCGTTGGCCACGAAGTGGATGTTACTATTGCCGATTTCGTTGCCGATATGCGCGCCCCTACTCCATCAGCGGCAGCTGAATTGGTTAGCCGTGACAACAGTCATAAAGAGCAAGCTTTCGCCTCTAAACGTGCTCGCTTAGTCAGCGCGATTCGCCACATATTAATCAAGCAAGCGCAGTCGACTCAAACATTGAAACACCGCTTAGAAAGACAGCACCCTAGCTACCAACTGCAAAAACAGAGCCAGCAGCTGGATGATCTAGACATGCGTCTGCGTCGCGGAATGACTCAATACCTAAAGCAGCATGCACAGCGTGTCGAACGCAAACAGCATCAGCTTCAATTGAACTCGCCAGTGAAACGCTTGGGTGAACAAAAACTGCATCTGCAGCGTTCAGAGCAAAAGCTATTAGATGCGATGGATAAAACCCTGCTAACCACTCGCCACCAGCTGGCAATGGCTGCCGAGAAATTAGAGACCGTTAGTCCACTGGCAACCCTAAAGCGTGGTTACAGCATTACTCATTCAGCATCGAGCAAGACGGTGTCATCAATTAACGATGTCGAAGTCGGTGAAGTGATCACCACTCAAGTTGAAGATGGCGTGATTGAGTCGCAAGTGACGGCAAGAGCAACTAAGGGCTAGTTTAGAACTAATTCGAACGTTAAAAACTAGAAAGCCCTATCGATAATCGACAGGGCTTTTTTGTATCTAATAAGAAAACTCAATAAAAGGTTATTCCGCAGGTTGGAACTCGAACTTTACTCTCGACTTAGACTTAAGCTCGTTACAGTCACCATTACAAAAATAGCTCGCGGCACCACAGGCTTGAAGTTTTTCTAACAGGCTGCTGCACTCTGGGCAGAACCCTATTTTAGTAAAATGTGCCTGACAACTTTCACAGTGGTATTGTCCGTCCCAACCAAGCTCTGACTGACACTTAGGGCAGATATTTTCACTCATTAGTATTTCCTAATTCACGACTCTTTTTACAATCTACTACTGCTTGGATTTAGCTTGTTTGATTTGGTACATGTTCTTATCAGCTTGTGCGATCAACTGATCTAACCCCTGTGGATCTTTTTCACAAGCAAGACCAACACTCACTGAGAACTGCACATCATTAATATAAAGCGCTTGTTGTAGTGTTTTCTCTAAACCGTGGTAGAAGCTAACAACGCTATCTTTGTCATCAAAACAAGAGAACACCACAAATTCATCACCACCATAACGGCCTATCTTGGCACACGCTGTCGTAGCATCATCAAGCACTCTAGCAACCGCCAATAGCACATCATCACCAAAGCTGTGACCGTAGGTGTCATTAATTGATTTGAATTTATCGACATCGACAAACAGACACGCCATCACCTTCTGAGCAAAACTGCGCTTGGCCAAGACCTTTTCAGCTTCATTGAACAAGGCACGACGATTCAAGCAATGGGTAAGAGAATCACGATTAGCGAAAAAGTTAAGCTGGTTTTCTAGCTCGTACTTTTCTAATGCTACTGAATATAGAGAAGCGAGCAACTCTAAGATCTCAAGTTCGAATTCATGTGGCTCGGAAATACATTGGCTGTATATAGCGAAAGTACCGAGTACGTGCCCGTTTGAAGAAAGAATTGGTACAGACCAGCACGCATGAAGGTTCGCCTGGGTTGTTAACGCCAAGAAAGGTGCCCAGTTAGGGTGGGTGTTGATGTCTGAGACCATCACTGCTTTTTTAAGCGCAGCAGCCTCACCACACGAACCAATTCCAACACCTATACCAACGCCCTCTATCTGTTGATTATAGAAATCAGGCAAATTTGGAGCATATTCGAGATGCAAAGTCTGGGACTCAGCGTTGAGCAGTAAAATTGAAGCCATACGCTGACCAAAAAGCTGTTCTGTGAGCTCTATGATCTTGCTGTTTAAGTCCTTGCGATCCATCCCAAGGGCAAGCTTCCGAAGCAACCTATTGACTGCTCGGTGGCCTTCTAATAAAAATTGTTGTTCCATTCACTAAAGCTTTCAATTATTTAATCGGGTACAGCCTGTTCTTATGCAAGCTTGTTATTGGTTAATAATAACACACTTAATTACCACGACACACAATCGAAGATCATAGGTTGATCTTTCGCTTTATCTATTTTGATCAGCGATCTACCCCAAAAAGAATATTTATATCACCACATACCGAAAGCATAAGTTACATGTGCTGCATTTCAATTTTAAACAGTTAATTATATTAAAAGTGACAACCCAAAACAGAATAAGCAGCACAAGTCATTTCGATCTATTGCTCAAATCATCGAATTACATGCGTCAGCATTTCAATATTTTGGTCATCTGACTGGGTTAACTTAACGGACAGCGCACCAAATTCTGCGGTATTCCCAATGTGTGTACCACCACAAGGAATGGTCACCTGAGTATCTGCGTCAAGCTGCCACTCCCAGTAACGAGAGTCTGTTAACGCCTCGCCCTCTAACCTCATCGTAACCGCCGTTGGTTGTGCTAACCAAACAGAAATCAGCTCATTAACATAGGCTTCAATGACCTCAAGGTTCGCTAGCATATCTGCCACATTAAGGCCGCGCTTCTTCAAGGTTTTACCCAAGCGATAAGTGTCTTTACATTGTTCAGGCGTTACAAAGCTGGTGACTTGGGCGTAGCTATTAAAGTCATAGCTGCCCAATGGATCTTTGCGGTCTGCATCTTTGCGCCAATAGTTATCAGCTAAGACCTTATTCAACGCTAAGAAGGCGACATGTCCAGCGCTATGGCCACGGCTAAGGCTCGCTTGGTACTCTTTATCAACCGACAACGATACCTGCTCGTTAACACTTATCGTAGAAGCAGATACAGGTAGCTGGTGGACTACCACAAACATCCAACCCTCTGTATCACGCTTAACAGGAATATCTGCTGCTACATAAAGTTTGCCAGTAGATTGTTCTATCGCGCCAACTAAACAATCATCAACGGTATATTGCACGCCACCAAGGTTAATGGTGCCTTTATCTGCTGGGTGATCTGGCCAAATATGGCTAACAGGATGAAAAGGAGTCACATCAGTGATCAAGTAGGTTTTGCTCTCATCACTTTCAACATACAGAACTTTTGCCTCAAGCTGCCAAGTCTGGTGGCAAAATTGGGTGATGGTCGGTGTGATTGCTGCTGGTGTAATCAAGTCGCTCATTGTCATGTCGTTCTTCTTTTGGAATCTAGTCTAGGTCGCTTGCTGATAATTCCTAGCAAGGTGCGGTTATCAGATAACGTAAATTTTGCTTAAAAAAATACCCGAGACAGGCTCGGGTATCAAATCTATTCAAAAGGACTATTTACGTCCTTTAACCATGCTCATCATGCGCTTACGTTTACGCTCTTGAGAGATAGTTAGCTTGTTCGTCTTAGCTTCAAATGGGTTTTCGCTGTTCTGGAATTGAATGCGAATTGGCGTACCCATGATTTCTAGTGAACGACGGTAGTAATTCATCAGGAATCGCTTGTATGAATCTGGCAAGTCACGAACTTGGTTACCGTGGATAACGATAATTGGTGGGTTATAACCACCCGCGTGCGCGTATTTCAGTTTCACACGACGGCCACGAACCATAGGTGGTTGGTGATCATCAGTCGCCATCTTCATGATACGAGTTAGGACAGACGTACCAACACGGGTTGTCGCTGACTTGTAAGCCTCTTGAACCGATTCAAACAAGTGACCAACACCAGTACCGTGAAGTGCCGAGATGAAGTGAATACGTGCGAAATCAACGAAACCTAAACGACGGTCTAGTTCTTTCTTAACGCGCTCTTTCACGTCGTTATCTAGGCCATCCCACTTGTTTACTGCGATCACGATTGAACGACCAGCGTTCAATGCAAAGCCTAGTAAGCTCAAGTCTTGATCTGAGATGTTCTCTCGAGCATCAATCACAAGTAAAACTACGTTCGCATCTTCAACCGCTTTCAACGTTTTAACAACCGAGAACTTCTCTACGGTTTCGTTGATGTTTTTACGACGACGAACACCCGCAGTATCGATCAGAACGTATTCACGCTCATCACGGCTCATTGGGATGTAGATAGAATCACGAGTAGTACCAGGCATATCGTAAACAACCACACGCTCTTCACCTAGGATACGGTTAGTTAGCGTTGATTTACCTACGTTTGGACGACCAATAATAGCAAGCTTGATTGGCTGATCTTGCAGACGCTTGAACTCTTGTTCCGCTTCTTCTTCAGTGAAATCAACCTGTTCTGCTTCTTCGTCTTCAAATTCTGTTAGATCGCTAATTTCACCCTGCTCAGCTTTAAGTGCTTCAGCAAATGGGTTTAGAGCAAGATCAATCAGTGCTGTAACACCACGACCGTGCGCTGCAGCGATTTGGTACATGTCTTCTACACCTAGCTGCCAGAAGTCAGCACTTGCTGCATCAGGGTCAATACCATCAACCTTGTTTACTACAAGCATTGAAGGCTTTTCTAGTTGGCGAAGGTGCTTCGCGATAGCAACGTCAGATGGTGTTAGACCAGCACGGCCATCTACCATGAACAGCACAACATCAGCTTCGTCAATCGCCGCTAATGACTGCTCTGCCATTTTAGTTTCAACACCTTCTTCAGTACCGTCGATACCACCAGTGTCGATAACAATAAACTCATGCTCACCAAGTTGAGCATGGCCATATTTACGGTCACGCGTTAAGCCAGGGAAATCCGCAACCAATGCATCACGAGTTCGAGTCAATCGGTTAAACAACGTAGATTTACCTACGTTCGGACGCCCTACTAGAGCAACAACAGGTACCATAACAACCTCTACAATTTCTTCTCTTAATGTAGTTATAGGTAAGCACTTGTTCGTAAGTTTAAACTCTTACCTATAACCACATGGTTTATTAATTTTTAACAACAAAACGGCTCCTGGCTGTTACCAACCAGGAGCCGACTGTGAATTATATCACGCTTTTATTGGCTAATCGTCAGTTTCTTTACATCGCCGTTGCGAGTCGTCACTAAGTAGCCTTCAGGCAGTTCAATTGGCGCTACAGCAAAGCCGCTGTCATCAACCAACTGCTGAGCAACAAACTCACCCGTTGAGCGATCTAACCAGTGTAGATAACCTTCTGTATCACCCACCACAACGTATCCGTTAATGATAGCAGGTGCTGTCAGTAAGCGGTTTTCTAGCAATGGAGTACTCCACAGTTCGGTACCGCTACGAGCATCTACTGCAACTACATGATCCTTATCTGTTACAAGGAACAAACGGCTGCCGTCACTTGCTAAATCAATCGCTGACGAGTAGTTACGTTTCCAAACTGGCTTACCAGAGCGTAGATCAATGGCAATCAACTGACCGTTAATACCAACGGTGTACAAAGTACCACCCAGTACTACTGGCGATGCATCCACATCAACCAAGCGATCAATTTCCGTCGCGCCCTTTGGTGTACCAACAGGTTGTTGCCAAATTAACTGACCACGCTCAACAATAGCTGCTGCTAGACGACCATTTGCCGTCCCCCAGAACACACCACCAGAAACTGCAACAGGAGCACTGTCGCCACGTAGTGTCAGGCTTGGAACTTCAGTACTGATTGTCCACTTCTGTTCACCGGTCTCTTGGTCTAGCGCGAGCATCATGCCGCGGCTAGTATGAACCAATACCATATTGTTGTCAGTGGCAGGAGATGCTAGCACCTCACCGTTTACCGATACACGCCACAGCTCTTCGCCAGTCGATTCATCCAGTGCGATTACTTCACCGTTTTCAGAACCAACAAACACTTTGCCGTAAGCTGCAGTTAAGCCACCAGACAAACGAGCCAACACATCTTTCTCAAGATCTGTTTTCCACAGCTCTTTACCTGTTTCAGGATCAAGCGCTTTAACCAGACCTTCACGGCTTGCAACAAACACTTTGTCGTAAGCCAGCTCCGGTGTCAGTTTTGAAAAGTAGTGACCAACACCATCACCAACCGAGGTCGACCATTCCTGTTTAGGAGTGAACTCACTGTTTACCGTTGGTACTGGCGCCATGATTACGGTGTCTTCTTCACCCGCACAGCCAGCTAATAGGCCAAGAGCAATCGCACACAACGCCGCTTTTGGAAACATCTTCTTCATTCAAAGCGCCTTATTTAGCTAGGTCGTCAAGTTTGATTTGAAGCGTTTGGCTCGCATCAACAGCTTGCTGTGCTTCTGTGTAAGCACTGTATGCTGCGTCTGTGTCGCCTTTACGAAGTGAGATATCACCACGTAGTTCAGCCACGCGGCCTTTCCAAGATTCGTCCGTTACTGCAGCAAGATCAGACAACGCAGCATCGAATTCACCTTGTTCAGCTTTGATACGAGCAACACGGTAAGTCAGTAGTGGCGAAAGTGCCGCATCCTTAGTTGCCGCTTTTGCCCACTCTAGCTGTTCAAGTGCTGCAGATAATTCACCCGCTTGTACTTGTACTTTTGCTAGCTGCATCGCTGCAAGTACTGAGTACTCAGCATCTTTATTTGCATCGATAAAAGCTTGAATATCAGATTGAGCATCAACGCCTTTTGCATCTAAAGCAGAGATCACTGTCGTATAGCTTTCTGAAGCAGCTTCACGCGCCTCAACTACTGAATCTTGGTAGTAGCGCCAACCGAATAGACCACCTAAACCAATAACCGCACCGAAGATTACGGCTTTACCGTTCTCTTTCCACCAATCTTTAATGGCTTCAACCTGCTGCTCTTCGCTATCGTAAAGTTCCACTTCCTGTCCTCTTTAATTCTTTAAACGCCAGCATAGTGCTGACGTTAATATTCGTTATGAGCGTTTGCTCTAAGGCTAATTAGATTAGCGCAGCTACTTTTGCAGCAACGTCTGCTTGGGCAACAACTTCTTGTTCACCACCAACCAGATCTTTCAATACCACAGTGTTGTCTGCTACTTCGTTTTCACCCAGTACCAGAGCAACTACAGCACCTACTTTGTCTGCACGTTTGAATTGCTTCTTGAAGCTACCACCACCGAAGTGGCTCATTACACGTACACCTTCAACGGTATCACGTAATTGATTCGCTAATTGCATGCCCGCGATCATTGTGCCTTCACCAGCCGCAACCATGTAAACATCAACACTGCGACGAACTTCTGTAAGCTCTAGCGTTTCCATCATTAGGACTAGACGCTCTAGGCCCATTGCGAAACCAACAGCTGGTGTTGCTTTACCGCCAAGTTGCTCAACAAGACCGTCGTAACGACCACCGCCACATACGGTACCTTGAGCACCTAGGCTTTCAGTGATCCACTCAAATACTGTACGGTTGTAGTAGTCCAAACCACGTACTAGACGCTCGTTAACTTGGTATTCGATACCAACGGCATCAAGAAGTTCACACAAACCAGCAAAATGTTGCTTCGACTCTTCACCTAAGTATTCAGAAAGTCGGGGTGCGTCACCTAAGATAGCTTGAACGTCTGGGTTCTTAGTATCTAGTACACGAAGTGGGTTTGTGTGCATGCGACGTTTACAATCTTCGTCTAGCACATCAATGTGCTGTTCAAGGAAAGCAACAAGTGCTGTACGGTAGTTCGCGCGATCTTCAGTAGAACCGATTGAGTTCAGCTCTAGACGAACGTGCTTGTCGATGCCTAGCTCACGCCATAGACGCGCAGTCATCATGATAAGTTCTGCGTCAACGTCTGGACCGTCTAGGCCAAACACTTCCACGCCACATTGATGGAATTGACGGTAGCGACCTTTTTGAGGGCGCTCGTGACGGAACATTGGGCCCATGTACCATAGGCGTTGCTCATCACGGTTAATAAGGCTGTTTTGGATGCATGAACGTACACAACCAGCTGTGCCTTCTGGACGTAGCGTTAGACTATCGCCGTTACGGTCATCAAAGGTGTACATCTCTTTTGAAACAACGTCTGTCTCTTCACCCACTGCGCGGCTAAATAGGTTTGTTTCTTCAACGATAGGCATACGCACTTCGTTGTAACCGTGTGCACTCACCACGTTTTTCACTGCGTTTTCTACTTTCTGCCACAGTGGTGATTGAGTCGGTAGGCAGTCGTTCATGCCTCGGATTGCTTGGATATTTTTAGCCACAATATTTATTCCGTAATTTCTCACGACCAGGTGTTGATGCGAATAGACAACCGCACCTCATCGCGTTTTATTAATCTTCTAGGTTTTCTACATCAATGCGATTTGCTTTATCAAGCACTGATGCTTTTGCTCGAATCTTAGCTTCAAGCTGATCAACAAGGTCGTTATTATCAAAGCGCTCTTTCTGACGCTTACCATCTTCGTAAAAGGCACTCTTACGAGCACTACCCGCTAGACCTAGATGAGATACTTCCGCTTCACCTGGTCCGTTCACCACACAACCGATAATAGAAACATCCATTGGGGTAATTACGTCTTCTAGACGCTCTTCAAGCGCGTTTACGGTGTTAATAACATCAAACTCTTGACGAGAACAGCTCGGACACGCGATGAAGTTGATACCGCGCGAGCGAATGCGCAAAGATTTAAGAATATCGAAGCCAACTTTAATCTCTTCAACAGGATCCGCCGCTAGCGAGATACGTAGCGTATCGCCAATACCTTCAGAAAGAAGCATACCTAAGCCAACAGAAGACTTAACCGCACCAGCACGAGCACCACCAGCTTCGGTAATACCAAGGTGAAGCGGTTGATCAATCTGTTTCGCCAGTAAACGGTATGAACCTACAGCTAGGAATACGTCAGATGCTTTAACGCTCACTTTAAATTGATCAAAGTTGAGACGGTCTAAGATATCTACGTGACGCATTGCTGATTCAACAAGCGCTTCTGCTGTTGGCTCTGTGTATTTCTCTTGGATCTCTTTTTCAAGAGAACCACCGTTAACACCAATACGAATCGGAATATTCATATCACGAGCACAATCAACAACTGAGCGGATACGGCTTTCGTTGCCGATGTTACCTGGGTTGATACGCAAACAATCTACACCGTATTCAGCCACTTTCAGCGCGATACGGTAGTCAAAGTGAATGTCAGCGACCAAAGGAACAGAAACCTGCTGCTTGATTTGCCTAAATGCTTCAGCGGCATCCATAGTCGGTACAGATACGCGAACGATATCAGCGCCCACATTTTCCAGAGCTCGGATCTGAGCAACGGTCGCGGCTACGTCTGTTGTTCTTGTGTTGGTCATGGATTGCACAGCAATAGGTGCACCATCACCGATCGGCACATCACCCACATAAATACGGGTTGATTTGCGACGAATAATAGGAGATTCGTGTTGCATATTAACTCTAAGGTAAGGTTATTCTGGCTACTTTGCCTGAAGTATACCCAGAAAGGTCGACAGGTTCACTTGCAAATGTCATTGATACGCCTTCTGGCGCACCTAGAATCACTTTATATGGCGCAATTCCTGATAGATTTAGTGACTGACCCGCTTTTTTGATGCCCGTTGACAAGGTTTTGCCGGTCGCATCTTTAACTTGAATCCAACAGTCTGCAGTAAACTGCATCGTTAGCGCTTTGGTTGCTACTTCCGGTGTTGGCGTTGTTTCAGGAGCAGGTGTTGCTTCAACGGTTTCTAATTCAACAGCTAGTTCTACGTCGACTGCTGGTTGTTCATCAGTCACGTCAAGTGCAGCTGAAGTATTTGCCGCATCACTGATTGCAGCAAGGCCTTCAGTATCTTCAATCACAGAAGCCGCTGCGTCGTTCTGCTCAGCTTCAATCACTTCTAAAGAGGCGAACTCAGGGTCCAACGACTCTTCCACCGCAAGCTCTTCTGAGCCTTCAATGTTAGCCAGAGATTGAGATAGGGTGTCTTGTTGTTGATTCTGCCACCACCACAGTGAAGATATACCGACGATAACTGCAAAGATACCCCAAGTGAGCAGCATGATACGGCTGTTGTGCTTTTCTGTTTTCGTCTTGCGAGAAAAGCTCAGCATTTCTTGATCTTCATGTTGAGCATCACCGGAATGGCGAAGCGCGTTCAATACCACTTTTTCATCAAGATTGACGTATTTCGCGTATGAACGGATGTAACCACGCATAAAGGTTGCGACTTGGTCTGACTCAAATTGGTTTTCTTCAATTTGTTGAATTAAAGAGATGCGTAGTTTTAGGCGATCCGAGATCTGCTTTTGTGTTAAACCAAGAGCTTCTCGTTGATTTTTCAGTAGCGTCCCTGCTTCTAGAGCTGGAGCGATTGGTTCTTGCGCTTGTGTGTCGTGTTCTGTGTTCATAGAGAGTGAACTTCTAAAATATTATCGCAGGTCGACGAGAGCGTTTTTTATTGTCGTTTAAGCTCATTCTAGCAACCCACTTATGTGGAATTTGTCCTGTTACCCAACTCATCAACCCTTAAAGACGAACGACATGCATTTTATTATTAGTGACGTTCTCAGGAAGCTAGTTTATCAAGTAGCCAACCTAAATAGACATATTGATTATCAGTAACAAGCGAGCACTTAAATTAATTTAAGATTAGTTAATCATAAGCTAATGCCATTACAAGGCAAAAATACTTTCAACAAAATTTACCGTCAGCTCATGGTTTTGTCCAAAAATTGACGAAAAATGTAAGAAAGCGTGGGCAAGAAGTCCAAAAAATAGAAAACGAAGTCCCAAAAACGCAACAAGCCAGAAGTAATACTTCTGGCTTGTTTAGATTCAAATCGCGTTTTATACCGCTTTTACTTCAATCACACCACCGGCAACCAAGTTAGCTTCTGATGCTGCTTTAAGCATTTTAGTACGCTTAGTTCTATCGATAACATCACCAACCAACTGGCCACATGCTGCATCAATATCATCACCACGCGTTTTACGAACCGTTACTGTGTAGTCGTATTCCATTAGCGTTTTTTGGAAGCGGTCAATACGAGAGTTGCTTGGCTTCTTGTATGGTGAACCTGGGTAAGGGTTAAATGGAATCAGGTTAATCTTACATGGCGTATCTTTCATTAGCTCTGCAAGTTCACGAGCGTGGTCCATATCATCATTTACATGATCCAATAGAACGTACTCTACCGTTACTTTACCGCGGTTGGCATTTGAAGAGGCAATGTAGCGACGAACAGACGCTAGGAAATCTTGGATATCCCAACGGTCGTTGATCGGCATGATTTGGCTACGAAGTTCATCGTTTGGCGCGTGTAGAGAAATAGCTAGTGCTACGTCGATGTTATCTGTCATTTGGTCAAGGCCAGATACAACACCTGAAGTAGATACTGTTACGCGACGCTTAGACAGTGCAAAACCTAGGTCATCAAGCATGATCTCTAATGATGGCATTAGGTTTTTCATGTTTAGTAGCGGCTCGCCCATACCCATCATTACAACGTTAGTAATTGGACGACGACCAGTCTCTTTCTCTAGACCGATTTCACGAGCAGCACGCCAGATTTGACCCACGATCTCAGAAACTTTTAAGTTGCGGTTAAAGCCTTGTTGAGCTGTCGAGCAGAATTTACACTCTAGTGCACAACCAACCTGTGAAGATACACACAGCGTTGCACGGTCACCGTCTGGGATGTATACCGTCTCAACGTCTTGGTCGCCAACGCTCATCGCCCATTTAATTGTGCCGTCTGAAGAGTGTTGAGCTTCAGAAACAACAGGTGCAACAATTTCACAGCGGCGTTGAAGTTTTTCACGCAGCTTTTTGTTGATGTTGTTCATGTTTTCGAAGTCATCGACACCGAAGTGATACATCCACTTCATCACTTGATCTGCGCGAAAAGCTTTCTCATTCAATTCTTCTGTGAAAAATTTACGAAGACCTTTACGATCAAAATCGAGTAGATTGACTTTAGCTGTGGTCATGATGCCTCTCAATGACGGAACAATAATTAAGGGCGCGAATTGTACAGCCTTTACGCATGTTCAACAAGGGCTGTAAAACCCTGTGTTTACTAAGACATTCAAACTTAAGTGATTAAAATTTACACAACCACCTTTCATTACTTACAATTCAGGAAATAAGAACAAGATTCCCGACTGCACTCCTTCATCGCTTTCGGGAATGACGTAAAAACTCACTCAGTAACTTTCCATTCATAGTCGTCTGCTCACCAGTTCCTCTAACCTCGTCATTCCAGAACTGAGGGACGACGTATCTGGGATCTCCAACAACAACTGAGATTCCCGACTGCGCTCCTCCGTCGCTATCGGGAATGACGTGAAAACTTACTCAGTAACTTCTCATTCATAGTCGTCAGGTCACCAGTTCCTCAAACCTCGTCATTCCAGAATCGAGGGACGAGATATCTGGAATCTCCAACAACTGGTGAAGATGCCCGACTACGCTCCTTCGTCGCTTTCGGGAATGACGTGAAAACTTGCTCAGTAACTTTCCATTCATAGTCATAAGTTCACTAGTCCCTCAAATCTCGTCATTCCAGAACTGAGGAACGAAGTATCTGGAATCTCCAACAACGAATAGAGATTCCCGACTACGCTCCTTCGTCGCTTTCGGGAATGACGTAAAAACTTGCTCAGTAACTTTCCATTCATAGTCTCTGGTCACCAGTTCCTCAAACCTCGTCATTCCAGAACTGAGGAACGAAGTATCTGGAATCTCCAACAACGAATAGAGATTCCCGACTACGCTCCTTCGTCGCTATCGGGAATGACGTAAATACTTACTCAGTCACTTTCCATTCATAGTCATCAGGTCACCAGTTTTTAAAACCTCGTCATTCCAGAATCGAGGAACGAGATATCTGGAATCTCCAACCACAATTGAGATTCCCAACTGCGCTCCTGCGTCACTATCGGGAATGACGACTAGGTAAACTATCTCTAACGTAAAATCCACATACAAAAAAGGCCTCACCGAAGTGAAGCCTTTAGAATCATTTGCTGTGTCGCTTATTGAGCTGGACGTGGGCAAATCTCAGATTCAGGGAAGAAGAACTCGATTTCACGAGCTGCAGACTCTGGGCTGTCGCTACCGTGTACTGAGTTGTAACGCATGCTGATTGCGTAATCAGCGCGGATCGTGCCGCATGCCGCTTCTTCTGGGTTTGTTTTGCCCATAAGTTCACGGTAACGAGCAATTGCGTTTTCGCCTTCAAGTACTTGAACCATGATAGGACCAGAAGTCATGAACTCTTTTAGTGGACCAAAGAATTCTTTGCCTTCGTGTTCCGCGTAGAAGCCGCTCGCTTGCTCTTCAGTCAGACGAACCATCTTAGCAGCGATGATTTCTAGGCCTGCTTTTTCGATGCGGTGGTAGATTTCACCAACAAGGTTACGTTTAACTGCATCCGGCTTAACAATTGAGAACGTTCTTTCTAGAGCCATAGGGATTCCTTCACTTCATTTTTTTGTTATTAAATACTGAAATTACTAAGATCATTCGATCTAAGTTAATCAATGAGCGGTACCGAAACACCGCTCATCGTTATTATTATTTTGCTTGGTCGATAAGAATGCGAGCCAGTGTGCGAACACCCATGCCTGTTGCACCTGCCGCCCACTTATCACTTGGAGATTTACGGTAAGTACCCGCGCAATCCATGTGCATCCAGCCTTTTTTGTAGTCATCTACGAAGTAAGACAGGAACGCAGCAGCCGTGCTTGCACCAGGAGTGTAATCACCCGTGCTGATGTTCGAAAGGTCAGCAAAGTTTGAAGGCAGCATACCACGGTGGAAGTCCGCAAGAGGCAGTGGCCACAGGCCTTCTTTCTCTTGGTTAGCCGCCGTTAGTGCTTGGTGAGCCAGCTCGTCATCGAAGCTCATTAGTGCGTGGTAGTCGTTACCCAGTGCGTTTTTAGCAGCGCCCGTTAGCGTTGCACAGTCGATGATAAGCTCAGGATTTTGCTCACTTGCGTACATCAGGCCATCAGCTAGAACTAAACGACCTTCTGCGTCGGTGTTCATGATCTCAACCGTCTTACCGTTCTTGTACGTGATGATATCGCCAAGCTTCAATGCACGGCCAGAGATCATGTTCTCTGCACAACATAGGATAAGCTTGATGCGCTTGTTAAGGCCACGCTCAATCGCAAGACCTAAACCACCAGTGATAGTCGCTGCGCCACCCATGTCTGCTTTCATTGCAGTCATGAACTGACCTGGCTTAATGCTGTAACCGCCTGAGTCGAAAGTAATACCTTTACCAACTAGACAGGCAAATACAGGCGCGTTTTCGTCGCCTGTTGGGTTGAAGTCCAGTTGAAGCATTGCTGAAGTACGCTCAGAGCCGCGGCCTACCGCGTAGATGCCTTCCCAACCTTCTGTTAGTAGGTCTTTGTCTTTAACGATTTTCGCTTTAACTGTGCCTTCAGGTGCGACTGACTTAATGTATTCAGCTGCCATTGTCGCCAATTGGCGAGGTGCAACTTCTTCAGCCGTTTTATTGATAATGTCACGCGTCCAATCTGTCGCACGGATACGCGCTTCTAGCTCAGCTTGGTCAGCTTCTGGCAGTGCATCCCACTCCAATGCATTCTTTTTCTTTGGTCCACGGTAACCTTGATTGAAAGCCCATACGCTTTCTAGGTCCCAACCTTCACCACTTAGCGAAACGAATGAAATACCTTGTCCGTCAAGTGTGCGACCTGCGCGTTGAACAGCACCAAGATCGTGGCCTTCACCAATGTGAATTGTCGCTCCTACTTCCGAGAACGATAAAATAGCTTTTGCTCCCCACTGAGGCTGGGCAGCTTCTTGACTTAAAAATACTGACATCTGTGTAGACATGATTTCTCCTTGTCTGAGAACCACCTTACTTGAGTGATCCTGATTATTTTTTATTAACGCACTGATGTTAGCATTATGTAGAAGTAAAATGTCATTTTGATAAAAAAACGGACCATAAGGTCCGCTTTTTTTAGTAAGAATTGTTAACTTGGCTGCGTTTTATATGGGGTTGATTTCACTCCATAGCCAAATCATCGATGTGATGATTAATCCATCTCATCCATCCAGCACAAAATAATAGCCTCTAAGATCTTTTCGTTCGAGTGATTAGGCTCGTCATCAAACTCTTCAAGGTCTAATACCCACTGATGTAGGTCGGTAAAACGTACCGTTTTAGGATCAGTATCAGGGTACAAATCACATAACTCAATTGCGATATCGCGAGAATCAATCCACTTCAAGCTCATAACACTTCCTTATATTTATCAGAGACACTTAGTCACTTTTATGATCTATATTCTAGGCCAGTTTTGCTAAATCGTTATCTCAGTCATGGCGAAAACCACCATGACTGTAGAGTAATTCTTAGTGATCTTCAGATGCTAGGTTCAAGGTGTACTTTGGAATCTCAACAACAAGGTCTTCATCAGCGACTTTCGCTTGGCAACCTAGGCGAGATTCCATTTCTAAGCCCCATGCTTTATCAAGCATATCGTCTTCTAGGTCATCACTCTCTTCTAAAGAATCGAAACCTTCACGGATCACAACGTGACATGTTGTACATGCACACGATTTTTCACATGCGTGCTCAATACCAATACCGGCCTTCAACGCTACATCAAGAACCGTTTCACCAGTTTTTGCTTCTAAAACAGCGCCTTCTGGACATAGATCTTCGTGAGGTAAAACAATAATCTTTGGCATGTTTATCTATTCTCTAACTATTAAATATTATCGACTGACTGACCTGACAGTGCAGCACGAATTGATTTATCCATACGACGTGAAGCAAAGTCTTGGCTCGCTTTGTCGGTATTCTTAATTTCTTGTTCAATGGCATCAGCACTGTCGCCGTTGCGCACTTCAATCAGCGTTTCAATGGCTTGTAGCAGCTGTTGTTTCTCTTGCTCGTTAAGCAGCTCGTCACCGTCAGCTTGCATTGCAGCGATCAGGCCTTCAATAACACGATCCGCTTCTACGCGTTGTTCCGCAAGAGCACGCGCTTGCATGTCTTCTTTCGCAAACGTCATAGAGTCTTTCAGCATGTTAGCAACTTCATCATCGCTCAGGCCGTAAGAAGGCTTCACTTGGATTTCAGCTTGAACACCAGTGCTCTTTTCCATAGCTGTTACAGACAACAGGCCATCAGCATCCACTTGGTAAGTCACACGAATATGCGCTGCACCAGCAGCCATAGGTGGAATGCCCTTCAGAGCAAAACGAGCCAGTGAGCGACAATCGTCAACCATTTCACGTTCGCCTTGAACGGTGTGTACTGTCATTGCAGTTTGACCGTCTTTGAACGTAGTAAATTCTTGTGCGCGAGCTACTGGGATCGTGGTGTTACGCGGAATGATCTTTTCTACTAGGCCACCCATGGTTTCGATACCTAGCGAAAGTGGGATTACGTCTAGTAGCAACATTTCTGAATCAGGTTTGTTACCTACTAGAATATCCGCTTGAATTGACGCACCAATCGCAACCACTTCATCAGGGTTAATGCTGGTTAATGGCGTACGACCAAAGAAGTCACCCACCATTTCACGTACTAGTAATGTACGAGTTGAACCACCAACCATGACTACTTCTAGCACTTCATCCGCATCAACTTCTGCATCTTTTAGAGCACGACGACATGAAAGTAGCGTTTTCTTAACTAGAGGCTTGATGATCTCTTCAAACTCTTCACGAGTTAATGAACCAGACCAACCTAATACTTCAACATCAACACTTTCTGATTCAGACAAGCCAATTTTAGCTTCTGTTGCTGCATCTAGAAGCGCACGGTTTTGCTCAGCAGTTAGCTCTGATAATCCCATTTGCTCTTTGAAATGATCAGCGACAAGGTGGTCAAAATCATCACCGCCTAGTGCAGAGTCACCGCCAGTAGCTAGAACTTCAAAGACACCTTTAGACAAGCGTAAAATAGAGATATCAAACGTACCGCCGCCTAAGTCGTAAACCGCGATCACCCCTTCTTTGCCTGAATCCAGACCGTAAGCAATCGCTGCCGCCGTTGGTTCATTTAGAAGACGTAATACATGAAGACCAGCCAGCTGCGCCGCGTCTTTAGTACCAGCACGTTGTGCATCATCGAAATACGCAGGAACAGTAATCACCGCACCAGATAGCTCACCGCCTAATGTAGATTCAGCACGTTGACCGAGTGCTTTCAGAATATCTGCAGACACTTGAATCGGGTTCTTGTTGCCTTGCTCTGTACGGATCACAGGCAGACCATTATCACTTTCTTCAAACTGATATGGCAGAGATGGGTATCGTTGCTGAATATCAGCCAGTGAGCGACCAATCAATCGCTTAACTGAGATAATGGTATTTTTAGGATCAGTCTGTGCATTTGCACGAGCTTCATCACCAGTCGTATGTGAGTCTGACTGATAGTGAACAACGGAAGGCAGAATGCTACGACCATCTTGATCAACGAGCGTGCTCGCTTCACCACTGCGCACTGACGCAACCAATGAATTTGTTGTACCTAAATCAATACCCACAGCAAGCTTATGCTGGTGAGGAGCGGCGCTTTGCCCTGGTTCTGCAATCTGAAGTAGTGCCATGGATGTGTCCTTGTTGTACCAACTAGCCGATCAAACGATCTTCAACTAGCTCGATTTCATTCTTTAATTTTGCAATAAACTTTAGCTTTCTTACTCGGTCTGCTGCTTCTAACCAAGCCTGGCTGTCGAGTTCTTGTTGGATAGCGCTTAATTGTTGTTTATACATTTTGCTAACCTTTCCTTCAAATGCAAACAATGCATCTTCCGGGTCAGAACTGTCGGCGATGTCTTCAAGCTCTTCACGCAGTTCCATTTGCTCCATAAGGAACATTGGGTCTTGCATGGTTTGCTGCTCGCCGCGAATATCCTCACCATGTTGTACTAACAGGTATTCAGCGCGGCTGATTGGATTCTTCAGCACCTGATACGCATCGTTAATTTGTGCTGCTTTTTGTACGGCTAGCAAGCGATCTCGCTCAGAAGCTGTAGCAAATTTATCAGGATGGAATTGGCGTTGCAGATCTCTAAACTGAGAAGAAAGAAGGCTACCATCCAGCTGGAACTGAAGTGGTAGCCCAAATAATTCGAAATGATTCATGTAACGGTGGTCCTAAGTTTAGGCTCTGAATCAGAGCCTAATTTTATTCTTCGCTCACTATAAACGTTCTACGATTGAAGCGTTTATACGTTGAAGCTCTCACCACAACCACATTCGCCTTTCGCGTTAGGGTTGTTGAATTCAAAACCTTCGTTTAGGCCTTCTTTTACGTAATCAAGCTCCGTACCGTCTAGGTAAACTAAGCTTTTTGGATCAATGATGACCTTCACACCTGAATGCTCGAACACTTGGTCTTCTTCGTTAAGCTCGTCAACGAATTCTAGTACATACGCCATACCCGAACAGCCAGTGGTTTTAACCGCTAAGCGCAACCCGATACCTTTACCTCGGTTATCTAGGAAAGCTTGAACTCGGCTTGCCGCCGTCTCTGTCATGGTGATGGCCATACTACAACCTTGTGTTTTATATAAAATTGAGAACTCAGGGGGAGCACAAAGGGTGCTCCCAAATATTGCTTATTATTGGTGATTACTTTTAGAAACGATTAACGCTTCTTTTTGTAATCCGCAACTGCTGCTTTGATTGCATCTTCAGCAAGAATTGAACAGTGAACTTTCACTGGTGGCAACTCAAGCTCTTCTGCGATTTCAGAGTTTTTGATAGCAGCCGCTTCATCAATGCTTTTACCTTTAACCCACTCAGTGACTAGTGAGCTAGAAGCGATTGCGCTACCACAACCGTAAGTCTTGAATTTCGCGTCTTCGATAATACCTTCTGGTGTTACCTTGATTTGCAGTTTCATTACGTCACCACAAGCTGGTGCGCCAACCATGCCGCTACCTACACTTGGGTCTTCTTTATCAAACGAACCTACGTTACGTGGGTTTTCGTAGTGATCAATTACTTTTTCGCTATATGCCATAATAGTTACCTCGAATCCTCTATTTCCGTGAGATTAGTGATGTGCCCACTCAACAGTGTTCAAATCAATCCCTTCTTTATACATATCCCATAGAGGAGACATGTCGCGTAATTTGTTTACCGCTACACGGATTTGTGCAATCGCGTAGTCGATTTCTTCTTCCGTTGTGAAACGGCCGAATGAGAAACGTACTGAGCTGTGTGCCAGTTCATCGTTTAGACCAAGAGCACGTAGAACGTACGATGGCTCTAGACTTGCTGATGTACATGCAGAACCCGATGATACTGCTAGGTCTTTTAGAGACATAAGCAGAGACTCACCTTCAACGAAAGCAAAGCTCACGTTTAGGTTGTGTGGTACACGTTGGTCTAAGTCACCGTTTACTGTTACCGCTTCTAGATCCTGAACACCTTTCAGTAGGCGATCACGAAGTGCTAGTGCGTGATCGTAATCTTTCTGCATGTCTTGCTTAGCAACAGCACACGCTTCGCCCATACCCACGATTTGGTGAGTAGCAAGCGTACCAGAGCGGAAACCACGCTCATGACCGCCACCGTGCATTTGCGCTTCAAGACGAATACGAGGCTTACGACGAACGTAAAGTGCACCGATACCTTTAGGACCATACATCTTGTGAGCTGAAAGTGAGATTAGGTCAACTTTAGTCTCTTTTACGTCTAGTGGGATTTTACCCGCAGACTGAGCTGCATCAACGTGGAAGATGATCTTGCGAGAACGACATAGTTCGCCGATTGCATTGATATCTTGGATAACGCCGATTTCGTTGTTTACGTGCATGATAGAAACAAGAACTGTGTCTTCACGCATTGCAGCTTGTAGCTTGTCTAGATCGATGATGCCGTTTGCTTCTGGCTCTAGGTAAGTTACCTCGAAGCCTTCACGTTCTAGTTGACGACATGGATCAAGAACCGCTTTGTGTTCTGTTTTGCACGTGATTACGTGCTTACCTTTCTTCTCGTAAAAGTGCGCTGCACCTTTAATAGCAAGGTTATCTGACTCTGTAGCACCAGAAGTAAAAACAATTTCACGTGGGTCTGCATTTAGTAGGTCAGCAATTTGCTCACGAGCATTATCTACTGCTTCTTCTGCCTGCCAGCCGTAACGGTGTGAACGAGATGCAGGGTTACCGAAGTTACCGTCCATCGTCATGCACTGAACCATTTTCTCAGCAACTCGTGGATCGACTGGACATGTAGCTGAATAGTCAAAGTAAATAGGCAGTTTCATTTTCTACTCCAATGTAAAAACTGACCGCTATGAGCGGGCATTAACACCCTGAGGTGCTGCACTAATCGTTGTAGTGCTCGTATTTTTATGTGCAAAACTATTGTTAACCGCAAGATCAATATCTTGGCGATCAGAAATCTCTAAAACTTCGTTATCTTTCATCAGCTCACCGAGCGTAATGTCGTTTAAGAAGCTGCTGATTCGGGAGCTTAAATCACGCCAAAGAGTGTGAGTTAAACAGCGACTACCACCTTGGCAATCTGCTCGACCGTGACACTTAGTTGCATCTACTGATTCGTCAACTGCTGCAATCACAGTTCCGACAGCGATGTCACCCGCTTCAGCGCCAAGACGGTAACCACCACCTGGGCCACGAACACTAGCAACTAAGCCAGCTTTACGTAACTTAGAAAAAAGTTGCTCTAAGTAAGATAACGAGATGCCTTGTCGCTCTGAGATGTCAGCCAGAGGAACTGGGCTTTTTTGCGAATGCAGTGCTACATCTAGCATAGCCGTTACCGCATATCTTCCTTTAGATGTAAGTTTCATATCACACCGTATCCACATTGTTTATGTGGTTGGAATCTTCCCATACCTGACTAAATTGGTCAAGTATTTTACCTGACTATTTTAGTCAGGTATTCATCCTTGCGGCGAGCATGGTTTTTACTGGCTATTTTTGCTCTTCTCGATAGAGGTCAAAATACCACGAAGCGTGTTGATCTCTTGAAGTTCTGGACGCGCACGACTAAACAGGCGACGTAACTTATTCATCACCTGACCAGGCTTATCCTTAGAGATAAATTGGGTATCGATGATGACTTTTTCAAGGTGTTCGTAGAACATTTCTAGTTCTTCGTGACGAGGGTACTCATCTTGTGGCTGAGGCTTGTATTGGCTAGCCACCATATCTAGATGAGCAACACGAACTTCGTAGCTCAGCGTCTGTACAGCCATCGCCAGGTTTAGCGAGCTGTATTCCGGGTTTGCAGGAATACATACGTGGTAATGACACTTTTGTAGTTCTTCATTCGTTAGGCCTGTGCGCTCACGACCGAAAACTAATGCTACAGGGTGCTTTTGACCTTCAACGGCAAACTTTTCACCACACTCACGAGGCTCAAGCATTGGCCATTCAAGGGTACGTGAACGAGCACTTGAACCGACAACCAAACCGCAGTCTTTTACGGCTTCATCTAATGTAGAAACAATAACCGCATTTTCAGCGATGTCACCAGCACCAGCAGCCAGTGCTAAGGTCTGCTCGTCAACTTCACACTGAGGGTCTACAAGAACTAACTGACTTAAACCCATCACTTTCATTGCGCGAGCTGCTGATCCGATATTTCCCGAATGAGACGTACCAACCAGAACGACTTTTACATTGTCTAACATGCTATATGACACCACTTTAAAAATAATCGCGAGATATTAACACATAGCAAAGTAAAATGGTCAGACCCTTCGCGTAATGTGAATCTAAGAGTTCAAAAAATAACCACTTCCCTTTTGGTAAAACTTTGGTATACTCGCCGCCGCTTTAAATTGTTCTTTAACATCTTGTGGGAAAAACCATATGCATCCAATGCTAAACATTGCGATACGCGCTGCGCGTAAAGCTGGCAACCATATTGCTAAATCTCTAGAAACAACTGATAAGATCGAAACGTCTCTAAAAGGTAACAACGATTACGTTACTAACATTGCTCAAGAAGCTGAGTACATGATCATTGAGACAATCAAAGCATCTTACCCAGAGCACAGCATTATTTCTGAAGAGAAAGGCCTAATCGAAGGTAAAGACTCTGACGTACAATGGATCGTTGACCCACTAGATGGCACCAACAACTTTGTAAAAGGTTTCCCTCACTTCTCTGTATCTATCGCTGTTCGCATGAACGGTCGTACAGAAGTTGCTTGTGTTTACGACCCAATGCTAAACGAGCTATTCACAGCTCAACGTGGCGCTGGTGCTCAACTAAACAACGCTCGTATGCGTGTTACTCAGCTTAAAGACCTTCAAGGTACTGTTCTAGCAACTGGTTTCCCATTCAAAGCTAAGCAACACTCTGAGTCTTTCATGAAGATCATCTCTGGTCTATTCATCGACTGTTCTGATTTCCGTCGTACTGGTTCTCCAGCACTTGACCTATGTTACCTAGCGGCTGGCCGTGTTGACGGTTACCTAGAACTAGACCTAAAACCATGGGATATGGCTGCAGGTGATCTAATCGCACGTGAAGCAGGCGCAATCCTGACTGATTTCGCTGGCGGTACTGACTACATGAAGTCTGGTAACGTTGTAGCTTCAAGCGCACGCGGTGTTAAAGCAATTCTTAAGCACGTTCGTGAGAACGCAAACGAAGGTATGCTGAAGTAATTCAGGCCTTACGTTAATAGTCTCTATTTAATAGAGCGCTAAATATTCAAAGCCTCGCACATGCGGGGCTTTTTTGTATCTGTGGTTCAAGGATTCGAGCAGAATAGCGCTTATGACATTAAGTGCAACTCACCTCGAACGTAATTTGTATTGAGTTTTCCTACAAAATTCAGGCATAAAAAAACCGCTAGTTGCCTAGCGGTTTTTCTGGTTTAACGAAACTTGTTAAGCCAAGGCTTATGGCATTTCGTCAAACTCTTCACCTTCTTTTTCCACTTGTGGTGGCATTAGGTGTTCACGTGTAATACCCAACTTCATAGCCAGTGCAGAAGCAACATAGATAGAAGAGTAAGTACCAACCGTAATACCTAGTAGAAGTGCAGTCGCGAAACCGTGAATCATAGCGCCGCCCTGAACAAACAGTGCGATAACTACGAACAAGGTTGTACCAGAAGTGATCAACGTACGGCTCAATGTTTGTGTGATTGAGCTGTTCAGTACTTCAGGGGCTTCGCCTTTACGCATCTTACGGAAGTTCTCACGAATACGGTCGAATACAACAATGGTGTCGTTGAGCGAGTAACCGACTACCGTTAGCAAGGCAGCTACGATGGTCAGGTCGACCTCAATTTGCATTAGAGAGAATACGCCCAGCGTGATGATAACGTCGTGCGCCAGTGCAAGTACCGCACCTGCCGCCAAACGCCATTCGAATCGCACAGATACGTAGATCAAGATACAGATAAGAGAAACTAGGATAGCAAGGCCACCCGCTTCTGTTAGCTCATCACCTACGTTAGGGCCAACAAACTCGATACGACGCATTTCAACTTGTTCACCTGTGCCTTTCTCGATAGCTGAAAGGATTTGGTTACCAAGCGTTTCACCAGCAACGCCATCACGAGGGCGAAGACGTACCATTACATCACGAGCTGAACCGAAGTTCTGTACCGTTGCATCACCAAAGCCTTCGGCTTCAAGTGCACTACGGATATCAGGAAGGTGTGCTGGTTGTTCAAAACCCACTTCAATCAGAGTACCGCCAGTAAAGTCTAAACCCCAGTTCAACGATTTCGTTGTAAGAGTGAAGATAGCTGCACCAATCATCAAGATAGAGAGAACAAAGGCAACCTTTGACCAACGCATAAAGTCGATCATTTTTTGTGCTTTTAGAATCTGAAACATATTAATTCCTAGCCTTAGATCGACAGTTTCTTAACGCGTTTGCCGCCATACATCAGGTTCACGATACAACGTGTGCCGACAATAGCTGTAAACATAGAAGTCAGGATACCGATAGACAGCGTTACCGCGAAGCCTTTGATCGCACCAGTACCAACCGCAAATAGAATGATTGCCGTTAGAAGCGTGGTGATGTTCGCATCGGCGATTGTGCTGAATGCGTTCGCGTAACCTTGGTGAATCGCTTGTTGTGGACTGCGTCCCTCTCGAAGCTCTTCACGTATACGCTCAAAGATTAGTACGTTGGCATCGACCGCCATACCGACCGTTAATACGATACCGGCAATACCTGGTAGCGTCATGGTTGCACCAGGGATCATTGACATCACACCAATAATCAATACCAAGTTCGCCATTAGCGCAACGTTCGCGATAAGACCAAAGCTACGGTAGTAAAGCAGCGTAAATAGCATTACTGCAGCCATACCCCAAACCATCGCCATGATACCCATATCGATGTTTTGTTGACCCATAGATGGACCAATCGTACGTTCTTCAACAATCGAGATAGGCGCAATCAGAGCACCAGCACGAAGTAGAAGTGCCAAGTTATGAGCTTCAGCTGTAGAGTCGATACCAGTAATACGGAAGTTACGGCCAAGAGCAGATTGAATCGTCGCTTGGTTAATCACTTCTTCATGCTTAGTAAGAATCACTTTACCTTCAGGTGTCTTACGACCGCTGTCTTTGTACTCTGCAAATACGGTTGCCATTAGCTTACCGATATTTTGACGAGAGAACGCAGACATCTTGCTACCACCTTCGCTGTCTAGCGAGATATTAACTTGAGGACGACCATATTCATCAACACTTGAACTTGCATCTGTAATGCTAGAACCACCTAGGATAACGCGCTTCTTAAGTACCACAGGGCGACCGTCACGGTCTTGCTTGATTTCACTACCAGCAGGGGCACGACCAGAAGCGGCAGCAGCTAAGTCAGCACTGCTGTCAACTTCACGGAATTCAAGCGTTGCTGTCGCACCAAGGATTTCTTTAGCACGAGCCGTGTCTTGAACACCTGGCAATTCCACTACGATACGGCTAGCGCCTTGACGTTGAACCAAAGGCTCAGCAACACCAAGTTCGTTCACACGATTACGTAGAATGGTAATGTTTTGCTCTACCGCGTAGTTACGGATTTCTTGAAGACGAGCTTCAGTGAAGTTAGCAATCAAAGAAAAACGACCATTCGAGTCAGAGTCTACGAATGTCATGTCTTGGTGCTTAGATTGCAGTAGCGATTTCGCTTCAGCAAGCTGCTCTTCATTACGTAAGATCACTTCTACCGCATCTTTGCCCGATGGACGAATTGCACGGTAACGGATCTTCTCTTCACGAAGTTCACTACGGAACGCTTCTTCTTGTTGGCCAACTAGCTTTTCCATTGCAGCGTCCATATCCACTTCCATCAAGAAGTGAACACCACCACGTAGGTCAAGACCAAGCTTCATTGGTGCAGCACCAATAGATTCAAGCCAATCCGGTGTTGAAGCCGCTAGGTTTAATGCAACGATAACGTCTTCGTCTAATGCTTCAGTGATAACATCACGAGCACTAATTTGAGAGTCTGTGTCATTAAAGCGAACAAGAATGGAACCGTTTTCGAGAGCAACGGATTTAGTTGAAAGGTTTTCTGCTTCAAGAGCATTGGTGACAGCATCCAGCGTAGACATATCTACAGAGGCGCCACGCGCCCCTGTAACTTGAACTGCCGGATCTTCACCGTATATATTTGGAAGTGCGTACAACGCAGCGATGGCAATGGTAAACACCACCATCAGGTACTTCCATAACGGATAACGGTTTAGCACAGCGAGGATCCTCTAGCTGTTTATAGAGATTTCAGAGTACCTTTTGGTAGCACTGCTGTTACGAAGTCTTTCTTGATAACTACTTCGTTGTTTGCGTTCAGTTCGATCGCAACGTAGTCGTTGTCTTCTGCAATCTTAGTGATTTTACCGATCAGACCGCCGCTAGTAAGAACTTCGTCGCCTTTGCCCATAGAAGCCATTAGGTTTTTGTGCTCTTTAACGCGCTTAGCTTGTGGACGGTAGATCATGAAGTAAAAGATCACAGCGAACATGCCTAGCATGATAAGCATTTCGAAACCGCCGCCTGCTGGTGCACCTTCTGCTGCTGCGTGAGCTTGAGAAATAAACATTTAAAACATCCTCTATTTATATTTTCGTAATTGTTTGTCTAATTGGGTTGTATCCCTTTATTTTCAAGCCCCGTCCCTCCGAAGAGAGACAGGGCTCGCAAAAAAGAAATACTAAGATTCTTTACCTAGTGGTGGCACTTCACGCCCCATTCTTGCGTAGAACTCTGCAACAAACTCTTCAAAGCGGTCTTCATCGATAGACTGACGAATGTCAGACATTACTCGTTGGTAGAAACGCAGGTTATGAATCGTGTTCAGTCGAGCACCTAGGATTTCGTTACAACGATCCAAATGGTGCAAGTACGACTTGCTGTAGTTCTTACAAGTGTAACAGTCACACTCTGAATCTAGTGGTGTTGTATCGGTTTTATGCTTCGCATTACGGATCTTGATCACACCTTCAGTCACAAACAGGTGGCCGTTACGTGCATTTCGCGTTGGCATTACACAGTCAAACATATCGATACCACGGCGAACACCTTCAACTAGGTCTTCCGGTTTGCCTACGCCCATTAGGTAACGTGGCTTATCTTCAGGCAGTTGAGGACATGTGTGCTCAAGAATGCGGTGCATATCTTCTTTTGGTTCGCCTACTGCTAGGCCACCTACTGCGTATCCATCAAAGCCAATTTCAGTTAGGCCTTTAACCGATACATCACGTAGGTCTTCGTATACACCACCTTGAACGATACCGAATAGTGAGTTCGGGTTTTCAAGTTTGTCGAAGTGGTTACGAGAACGCTCAGCCCAACGAAGAGACATCTCCATTGAGTCTTTCGCTTCTTTGTGTGTCGCAGGGTAAGGCGTACACTCATCAAAAATCATTACGATGTCTGAGCCTAGGTCTTTTTGGATTTCCATAGACTTCTCAGCGTCCATGAAGATCTTGTCACCGTTTACCGGGTTACGGAAGTGAACACCCTCTTCAGTGATTTTACGCATCGCACCTAAGCTGAATACTTGGAAGCCGCCTGAATCGGTCAGGATAGGACCTTGCCAGTTCATGAAATCGTGCAAGTCACCGTGCATTTTCATGATTTCTTGACCAGGACGTAGCCATAGGTGGAACGTGTTACCTAGTAGGATTTCAGCACCTGTGTCTTTTACTTCTTCAGGAGTCATACCTTTTACAGTACCGTAAGTACCTACAGGCATGAATGCTGGTGTTTCGACAGTACCGCGCTCAAACTGAAGTTGACCACGACGCGCACCAGCGTTTGTTTTTTTAAGTTCGTATTTTAATTTCACGAAGCCTCCAATATGCCAGAGAAACAATCTGACTGTTAATTCAGAGCTTAAGTTAGCCTTAATACTCTATGAGGAGCGGTCGCGTATTCCTTGCGAGAGATTAGACAGAGACCCTGCCCGACTCCTAGCTTACTGCTAGCACCCGTAAATTCTTATTTATATCGCTTATAACCAGCTAAAATCAGCTAGTTTTCTTGTTGATGAACATCGCGTCACCATAGCTGAAGAAGCGGTATTCGCTCTTCACTGCATGATCGTATGCAGCCATCACATGGTCGTAACCTGCAAACGCACTCACCAACATAATCAGAGTCGATTCAGGTAGGTGGAAGTTAGTGATAAGGCAATCGACCAACTGGTATTCGTAACCAGGGAAAATAAAGATTTCTGTATCACCAAAGAATGGCACTAATTCTGTACCGTTTTTCAGAGCGTCTTGTGCTGCACTTTCTAGAGAACGAACCGATGTTGTACCCACTGCGATAATACGTCCACCACGAGCTTTCGTTGCCGCAACCGCATCCACCACTTCTTGCGGTACTTCAACGTACTCTGCATGCATGTGGTGATCGTTGATGTTGTCTACTTTTACTGGCTGGAATGTGCCCGCGCCAACGTGCAGCGTTACATATGCAAACTCAACGCCTTTAGCTTTCATGTCTGCCATTAGCTTGTCGTCAAAGTGAAGACCCGCTGTTGGTGCAGCTACTGCACCTGGCTTTTCATTATAGACCGTCTGGTAACGCTCTTTATCTGCGTCTTCATCTGGACGATCAATATAAGGAGGCAGTGGCATGTGACCAACGCTGTTCAGAATCTCTAAAACGCTTTGATCAGATGTGAAATGGATTTCAAATAACGCATCATGACGCGCGACCATTTCTGCTTCGTACTCATCATTCTCACCAAGGAACAGCTTAGTACCCGGCTTTGGTGACTTAGAACAACGAACATGAGCCAGAATGCTTTTCTCATCCAGCATACGCTCAACCAACACCTCAAGCTTACCGCCTGAAGCTTTGCGACCAAATACACGAGCAGGGATAACGCGAGTGTTGTTGAAAACAACCAGATCGCCTGGTTCCACCAAATCTAAAACGTCCTTGAACGAACCATCAGTTAGGTTGCCGTTATTGCCATCTAATTTAAGCAGGCGGCTTGCTGTACGCTCTTCTTGAGGGTAGCGAGCAATGAGTTCATCTGGTAGGTCAAAGTGAAAATCTGAAACTTGCATGTGTCTAGTCTTGTCTTAGTTGATGAGATTTGTGCTGTTGACGAATAATAAATCGTTGCCGCTAATCAATCGTTACAGTGAGTAAACCGTTACCGTAAACAAAGCGCAAACACGACTAAAAATTTCGCAGTGGGCTAGTATAGGCACACGAGCCGCAATAGCAAGGTTTACAGCTATGGATTATTGTAAAGAGGCGTAAAATAATGCTACCGATTCACCGCTTCAAGTTAGAGAATTAGTTGCATAAAACTCTCTCAAAAATGCGCCACCTCTCAGTTATTTTTTGGATAAAAAACTATAGTGAGAACAACAAATGAATAATAAGGAGGTTCGTATGATCAAGGTTGAAGATATGATGACTCGCAACCCTCATACTTTATTGCGCTCACATTCATTGGCCGATGCTAAGCACACCATGGAAGCTCTTGATATCCGCCATATCCCAGTCGTCGATGCCGATAGAAAACTATTGGGCGTAGTCACCCAACGAGACGTTCTCGCCGCCCAAGAATCTAGCCTACAAAACATTCCGCCAGCTCAATCTTTTACCCTATCGACTCCTCTCAACGACATCATGCACAAAAACGTTATGTCAGTAGAGCCTCGAGCTGGGTTAAAAGAGTCTGCTATTTACATGCAGAAGCATAAAGTGGGCTGCTTACCAGTGGTCAGTCATGGCGAGCTGGTTGGCATCATCACCGACAGTGACTTCGTCACCATCGCGATTAACTTGCTTGAACTGCAAGAAGAAGTAGAGCCAGAAGAAGCTGAAGTGGATTGAGGCAGCAATAAAAAGAGCCTCATGACATCATGAGGCTCTATCGCCAGATCACTTTCGTCAATAGAAATAAAATACCACTCCCCCGGACCCATTCGAAAAAACGCATCAGAACGCTACACCATATGAATTTAGTTGAATATGATATTAATACGATTTATATTATTCGCCATAAAAATTTATTTTGGGGGTTAAATAAAAATTATTTTCATCAATAGGTATCCTAGCAATGGTTAAAGCCTGTCATTACTCGCGTCACTGTTGTCGTATTCATGATTGGGCAATCTCTTGAATTTTTTACGTGGACAGTTAATTAGATTAAAAAATTCAAGAAGCCAAGATAATATAGTGACATATAATGGGCTTTGTTGCGTAATTCAATGGAACTAAATCCAGAGCCTACGAACTGATCAGCTACGTCCACTACCTCTCGTAGCTCTATGCCTAAACCTCGTTACAAAACAACCAACTGGAAGCAATATAACCAATCACTCATTAACCGTGGTTCTCTGACCTTTTGGATTGATGAAGAGGCAATAAGCGGCTGGGCGCAAAGCAAACAAAATAAGCGTGGGAGGCCACGTCGGTTCAGTGATTTAGCTATCACGACAGCACTCATGGTGAAACGGGTTTTTTCTATGCCATTGAGAGCGCTGCAAGGATTTATCGACTCGATATTTAGGTTAGCCCATGTACCGTTAAGTTGTCCGCATTACACCTGCATCAGTCGTAGAGCCAAGCAAGTTGAGGTCTCATTTAAGACTAAAACGAGAGGAGCGATACAGCACCTGGCCATTGATGCTACTGGCCTTAAGGTTTATGGCGAAGGTGAATGGAAAGTCAAAAAACATGGGACGGATGGCAAGCGTAGAGTCTGGCGAAAGCTTCATATTGCCGTCGATACCAACACTCATGAGATCATTGCCGCCGAGCTAAGTTTATCAACGGTTACAGATGGAGAAGTACTCCCGAATTTACTAAAACAAACACGCCGAAGTATCCTTGAGGTGTCTGGTGATGGCGCTTATGACACAAGAGCGTGTCACGCTGCTATTAAGATTAAGCGAGCCGTTGCGCTTATTCCCCCAAGAGAAAGAGCAGCCTTCTGGGAGCGTGGTCACCCTCGAAATATCGCCGTGGGTTGCCAGAAGCTATACGGTTCAAATAAGTATTGGAAAGAGCGGTATGGATACCACAGACGTTCATTGTCAGAAACAGCGATGTATCGAGTTAAACAGTTGCTAGGAGGCCGATTGAGCTTAAGAAATTACAATGCACAGGTGGGGGAAACTTACGCGATGATAAAAGCGTTGAACAAGCTTACTGGGTTAGGTATGCCTGAAACTTGTCGTATTGACTAAAAAGCATGCGAAACAGGGTGGCTCTGTCTCTAAACTGAATTACGCAACAAAGCCCATATAATGTTACAATTTACATAGACTGATAATTAAAATGAACAAAGAAGATACAGTAAAAACGAACGCTTGGTTTTTATTTTTTACTCTACTCCTATCTTACTCAATTTATTTCTGGCCTAACACCAAGGCAGGCAATGAAGATGTATATTTTTTATCGACAGCGTCATTCTCAATTACAATTTTTTTCTTTGCATTCCTTTTACCTTATTTTATCTATTTCAATTTCAATTATTTGATGGGACGCGTAAACAAGGACATTTCAGGTAGAAGGTCTATTTTAGTTTTAATTATAGCGATTATCGCGATCCCTTATCCTAGTTTTGAGTATTACTCTGACCTTGATAATTTGAAAAATCAACATAGTAAATCCTATTGCGGGTCTGAACTTAAAACTGGTCGTTCAACACAACTACTAGAAAAGTTTTCATTCAATAAACAGTGTGGAAAATAATAATAAAGGATGGCTATAAAAATATCAGAATATGAGTACTCGATAATATGCTTAGTAATCATTGCCGTATGCAGTTACCCATTCATATACTTCCCTTCGGGGGAGTATGATTCAGATAGAGTTTACTTTGTTACTGTACTAAGCTCATTTTTTATGTTTTTTCTCTTAGTGTTTACCGTGGCACAGCTCGCACTGATAATAAAAAATAGGGATGATAAGTACCAAACTAAAAATCATAATATGGGTATTTATTTTATCATAGCCATATCACTATCTACTTTTTATTACTTTAAGGTTGAAGAGTATAAAGAAACAAGCACTAGTCACGTATATTGCGGGGCAATATTAAAGATGAGAAGTTCTGTAGGTTTTTTAGAAAAGTTTGCGCTTTCACAGGAAAAATGCGGCGGCGGATTATGAAAAAATCATTCCTACTTCTTAAGTTTTCTTCTTTTACTTTAGGCTATACTTTCCTATCTTTTTTAGTCTACGGACTTGCAGTAGATACCTACCAATTTTGGGTATCCGGTATTGAAAAGCAAGCAAGAGTGGTGAACCTTGATCATGTTCAAGTTCATACTAAAGGGTCTAAAACTTATTATTATAAACTAGATATAGATAATATTTTATCAATTCATGGATTCGATTTCGAACTGGTTAAAAATGAAAAGTATAATATTTTAACTATAGAGAATGATAAGAAAATAATTATTGCTGACAAATCTAGCAGTCTGTTCGATATTTTTCTATCTGTGTTTGGACCAATCACTACTTATAGTATATTTTTTATTCTACTGTATTTTTTATATAAATCTGTAAAATACTATTTCGCAAAATCCAAAAAACCATACGATTTAACATAATCGTATGGGTTTCTGCAAAAATGGCAATCAAGGACTATTGTTAAGGTGACTAACTTTAAAGCAATTCAGACACCACATCGGCTAACAGGTCGAAATGACGAGACGGCTAGCGACGAGTCTGTATAAATTTAATTAAATATTATTTAAACAGCCCCTCTGGGGCTATCATATACCTACACAGGAAAAGATATGAAACTACGAAAGCACAAACAAGCTATTAGGTTTACGATTATATTATTAATCAGTTCTTACCCTATATTATACTTCCCACTCGGCTCTTATAGAACCGATAAAATATATCTCTTATCAATACTACTTACTCCTGCTTTCTTTTGGTCTTTTTTCATAAGTATAGTTCAATTAAAATTAATATTTAAAACAAAGAAAGATCATATTAGAATGAAAAATAAAACTTCATATGTTTTACTTGCTATATCGTTCATTCTTTCTTTTCTATATTATTTTAAAATGGAAGATTATAAAAAAAATAGCCCAACTCATATATACTGCGGCCCAGAAATAGAATTAAAAAGCTCGCGTGGTATATTTGAAAAATTCGCCATCACCGAAGAAATGTGTAATGAATGAAAATATCAAAATATAAGTACTCGATAATATGCTTAGCAACCATTATTGTATGCAGTTACCCGTTCATATACTTCCCTTCAGGAGAGTATGACTCAGAAAGAATTTACTTTTTTTCTGTAATAAGTTCATTTATTGCATTTTTTTTATTTACATACACCATCGTACAGCTAGTACTAATAATAAAAAATAGAGATGACAAATACCAAACTACAAATCATCATATCGGTGTTTACTTTATAATAGCCATATCACTATCTACTCTTTATTATTTAAAAGTTGAAGATTATAAGGAAAATAGCGCGGACTACGTATATTGTGGTTCAATAATGAAAATGAAACTGAGAGGTTCAGTGGGGCTTTTAGAAAAGTTTGCGCTTTCACAGGAAAAATGCGGCGACGGATTATGAAAAAATCATTCCTACTTCTTAAGTTTTCTTCTTTTACTTTAGGCTATACTTTCCTATCTTTTTTGGTCTACGGACTTGCAGTAGATACCTACCAATTTTGGGTATCCGATATTGAAAAGCAAGCAAGAGTGGTAAGCCTTGATCATGTTCAAGTTCATACTAAAGGGTCTAAAAATTATTATTATAAACTAGATATAGATAATATTTTATCAATTCATGGATTCGATTTCGAACTGGTTAAAAATGAAAAGTATAATATTTTAACTATAGGTAATGATAAGAAAATAATTATTACTGACAAATCTAGCAGTCTGTTCGATATTTTTCTATCTGTGTTTGGACCAATCACTACTTATAGTTTATTTTTTATATAAATCTGTAAAATACTATTTCGCAAAATCCAAAAAACCATACGATTGAACATAATCGTATGGGTTTCTGCAAAAATGGCAATCAAGCGCTATATGAAATTACAGTAACTCAGATACCACATCGGCTAATTGGTGGAAAGTTTCACGGCGTGACGAGCTTGGTCGCCAAACAAGGCCGATATCGCGGTAGGCTTGTTGACCTGGCGGATCAATAACCACCAGGTTTTGATTTTCCAGCAATCCATGGTCGATAGCCATTTGTGGAATAAAGGTGGTTCCTAAACCGTTCGCGACCATTTGCACCAATGTATGGAGGCTTGTGGCAGTGAACGGGTTTATTTTCTCTTTGTCGGTTAACTTACAGGCTGACACCGCGTGCTCAGTTAAACAGTGCTCGTTCTCCAATAAGAATACAGACTCGTCTGGCAGGTCATCATATTTAATTGGGACACGAATACCATCTGCTTGATTACGGCTGATGACCATTCTAAAAGGATCTTGCCCAACCACTTTGCTCTCCATGTTGTCGATATCGACAGGTAGAGCCAGAATCAATACATCTAATTCTCCATGACGCAGTGCTGCGAGTAAGTTCGTTGTGGTGTCTTCACGTAGCAGTAAGTTTAGCTGAGGAAAGCGCTGGTTGGCTTCTTGTACCAAATCGCACAAAAGAAATGGCGCAATGGTAGGGATACATCCAACTCGCAGCTGGCCTTGCATCGCATCGCCGTTACATAGGTTTCCGAGTTCAACCAAATCTTGCCCTTTCGCCAATAACTCTCGGCCATGCTTCACCACCAGCTCTCCCGCTTGAGTGAAAACGAGTGGGCTCTTTTTATCTTTCTTCTCATACAAAGGGCAACCGATCAGCTCTTCTAGGTTTTGGATACCTTTACTCAGAGTAGATTGGCTAACGAAACAGCGATCAGCGGCGTCGCTAAAGTGGCGTGTTTCGTGAAGAGTAACAAGATAGTGAAGTTGCTTAAGACTTGGCCATTTATTCATGAAATTACTTTGTAATATGAGTAGGATAAGTTACAAGAAGGTCCTAAGACCTGAGAAAAGGACAAAGAATAAGCTTATCGCTTTTTTCGATGGACTTAATCTATTTAATTCGCTTTTTTCTATAGTACCGATTGTACTATAGTTTGTCGCGTAGAAACGGAGCCCAAACAAAGATGTGTTGGGCCAACTAATTTTTTAGGAGATTCCAAAATGGTACTAGTAGGTCGTCAAGCCCCTGACTTTACTGCAGCAGCTGTTCTAGGTAACGGTGAGATCGTTGATAACTTCAACTTCGCAGAATTCACTAAAGGTAAGAAAGCGGTTGTTTTCTTCTACCCACTAGACTTCACTTTCGTTTGTCCTTCAGAGCTAATCGCTTTCGACAACCGTCTAGAAGATTTCCAAGCTAAAGGCGTTGAAGTAATCGGTGTTTCTATCGATTCTCAATTCTCTCACAACGCATGGCGTAACACTGCTATCGCTGACGGCGGTATCGGTCAAGTTAAATACCCACTAGTTGCTGACGTTAAGCACGAAATCTGCAAAGCATACGATGTTGAGCACCCAGAAGCAGGCGTTGCTTTCCGTGGTTCTTTCCTAATCGACGCTGACGGCCTTGTACGTCACCAAGTAGTTAACGATCTTCCACTAGGTCGTAACATCGACGAAATGCTACGCATGGTAGACGCACTAAACTTCCACGAGAAGAACGGTGAAGTTTGTCCTGCACAATGGGAAGAAGGTAAATCAGGTATGGACGCATCTCCAAAAGGTGTTGCAGCATTCCTATCTGAGCACGCTGACGACCTAAGCAAGTAATTACATTCTTAAGCCCGACTCAACACGGGTGAATGGTTGGATGACTCTCTATAAAGAGAAATAAAGCATAAGCTACAGCGCAAAGCGCACCGCCAATCAGTTAAGAAGTAAAGTATTATTCAAAGCCCGAAGTTAACGCTTCGGGCTTTTTGCATCTATTGCTTCAACAATGCTTTATTCCTTGCTCATGTCTTCTATGAATAGGGGTAACCGCAAAGCGAAACTTTACCTCTATTTTCCTCTATCACTACCTATTCAGAATCGTCTCAAGCTTGCTATGATTTCCTCATTCTCAATTTGAACGAGTAAAATATCATGAATATCGAAATTGAAGTTTGTATCGATAACCTAGAATCCCTACACAATGCCCTAGCAGGCGGAGCGAATCGTATTGAGCTCTGCTCTTCACTAGCACTTGGTGGATTAACTCCAAGCTTAGGTATGATGAAGCAAGCCGCTCGCATTTCATCGGTTCCCGTGTACGCAATGATTCGACCAAGACAAGGCGACTTCATCTTCGATAATGACGACGTGATGTGCATGCTTGATGATATCCAAGCCGCTGCCGATGCTGGTTTAGATGGTGTGGTATTAGGTGTGCTTACCGCTCAAGGTGAAATAGACATGGCTGCTATGAAAGCACTAACCTCAAAAGCCCACCAGCTAAAACTTGGCGTGACCTTTCACCGTGCTATAGACCAACTTAAGGATTACCAAAAAGCGCTAGAACAAATTATCGAACTTGGCTGTGAACGTGTTTTAACTTCAGGTTTAGCAAGTAACGCGGAGCAAGGAAAAGATATTCTCAAGGAGATGGTTAGGCTCACTCAAGGCCGCTTAGATATTATGGCTGGGGCAGGCGTTACCGCTGAAAATGGCCGACAAATTCTCAAGCACACTGGCGTTCAAGCACTGCATCTGTCTGGCAAGTCGACAAGACCAAGCCTAATGACACAAGCCTCTCAAGCTCAAATGGGGCATGACGATGTAGACGATTACTTAATCCCAGTAACAAGCACGGCAAAGATTCAAGATCTGATAGCCTCGCTTAACAAATAGATAAACACCGAGAGCTGACTAAACACCAACACAACATAGCTAGTAAAAGCCCAGAAGTCACGTATATTAGTAAACTCAATATGGCGACTCATGGAATGTTATGGCTAAGGATCTATTCAGCTCTCTTGATTTAAACCTATTGCGTACCTTTTTAATTGTTTACCAGGAAAAAAACACCAGAAAGGCAGCGGAGCGTTTATTTGTCTCTCAACCAGCAGTGAGTCAAGCTCTACAGAAACTGCGTCATCACTTCTCGGATGATCTATTCGTGAAAGTACATGGAGGACTGCAAGCTACTGCTTTTTGTGAAGACCTTGCCAATACAATAACCCCTCACTTTCATGGATTAGAATCAGCACTCAATAAATCGATTCAATTTAAACCTAGCGATATTGATTTTAAGATCCGCCTAGCACTCTCTCCTGTAGTACTTACTTGTCTTTCAGGCTCTCTATATGCACGGATAAAAGCGCAAGCACCCAACGCTCAACTGGAGCTATTAAGTTGGAACCTATCGACGCAGGAAGATATTCAAAAAGGCATCATCGACTTAGGTGTTAGTTATGTCATTACGAATTCAACAAAAGAAGTTTACACTAAGAAGCTCCTAGACCTAACTGGGCGCGTTTTTGTTAGGCAAGACCACCCAATCAAGAAATCCCTGATAGAGCCAAAGGACATGGCTGGTTTTGAAATAGCTTCAATGATCTCTCCTGGTTGGAATGATAATTATAGTTACGCAGCAAAGTTACTTGAGCGCTACTCTATTGAACACAAAGTTGGTTTTCGTTCAGAACTTATCATGGCCATTATCGATGTGATCTTACACACCGACATGTACATGCCCCACTCCAACATATTTCCAGTGGAGAATTACCCAGGCTTAAGAGCGATTGATGTGTTAGTTGAAGGAGAGCATTACAAAATGCCAATTCATGCTCACATGCATATCAAAAACCGTAACGCTCCAATAACCCTCTGGCTATTTTCAGAGATCAAGCAAGCTTTAATAGAACAAGTTAATAAGCAAGACTTATCACAAGTATAAAAATAGCTACTTAGCCTAAAAATAATACACTGTTTAATATTTACTCCATCGACACGGAGTCAATAAATTAAACCATAGTAAGGATGCTCAATATTTAATCTTATTGAGAGTGTATTCAATGAAAAAATCAATTATTGCAGTGTCACTAGCTACTGTATTTTCACTTCCTGCGATCGCAGATGTTGATGTTCAAAACCCAATTTGGAATGAACAGCCATCAAACCCAATTGAACAGGTACCCACTCAACCTCAGCTACCTGTTCAACCAATACTACCGGCACCTTCTCAACCTATCGAGCAAGTACCAAGTAATCCAATTGAAAAACCAAAGCCTTCACAGCCGATTGAACAAACCCCAACTCAACCTCAATTGCCTGTACAGCCAACATTACCAGAGCCATCTCAACCAATTGAAAATACACCATGGCAGCCACCTGTAGATAATAGTCCAGAGCGTCCTAGCCCAGATTACGGTGATACACCGGATATCTCAGGCCCGACAGAAGCCGAACGCTCATCTGCATTAGAGTTAGGTCAAGCAGAGCTTCAAAGTAACTTCGAAGCAATGGCCGCAGAATATAATGCGAAGTTCAATGATCATGCTGAACAAATGGATGGTATTCGTGCAAGTTTGCACGCTGTAACGAATGCTCGTCCATTCGTTACCAACGGTGAATTTGCTATTGGTGCGGGTGTTGGCTTTGCAGGATCGAAAGAAGCACTTGCGTTAGGCGGCGCATACGGAATCAATGAAAGCCTAAGTGTTTCTGGCACTTTCCACTATGAAACATCAGGTAAATACTCATCTTCAGATGTTGCTGGCGGCGTTGGCCTTCAGTACAGCTTTAAATAGAGCACTCTCTCCCTGCTATGGATGGTGGGGACTTCAACAAATAAAAGGTTAGTGTGATTGGAGTGTTGAATGATAAATAGCACAAGTTAGCTTATCATGAGCCTTCATCCCCACTAAGCCATTCTTTTAATTAGATCTTCATAAGGATAAGTTAATGCTAAGGAGTGCATCAATTTACCTCGGTGGTACTATGAAATTTAGAACTCTTCTCCTAGCGTCAGCTTTATTCTCAACCTCAGCTTTTTCAACCGGTCTTCATCTTTCACCCGAACTAAAAATCGGCGCGTATCATGGATTTGGAGTTCAAGTCGGTGTCACTGAAATTGCTGATTTAGGGACGATTTATTTAAGCTATTCTGATATTTGGTATGAAAGTGATCGTTATGATGAAACGGTAAACTCGTATCGAATTGGTATTCAAAACATGTTCGGTTCGCGGCAATTACAAGGCTTTCAAGCTGAAATAGGGCTTGCAGACTATGACGGTGAAAAGACACGTTCTGGTATTACGGAAAGGAAGACAGCGACCGGCCTAAGTTTAGGTGGTGCCTACGTGTATCAAGCGACACCAATACTCGCACTCAGAGCAGGTGCCGACCTAAACCTGTTTGATCACAATAAAACTTTTGTGCCTTACAACACCACTATCAATTTAAACCTAGGCGCGATTCTGAGCTTCTAGCTAGGCTGTTTACTTTAGTGCGTCATCTAGGCTTTGATCGCCAAGGTGGCGTACATCTTTGCCTTTGACGAAGTAGATAATGTACTCACAGATATTCTGGCAACGATCCCCCACTCGCTCAATGGCTCTCGCTGACCACATCACTTGCAAGATATTTGGAATATTCTTCGGGTCTTCCATCATGTAAGTCATCAATTGACGAATCACTGCTTCGTATTCAGCATCCAACTTATCATCAAGTTTGTGTACCTCGGCTGCCGCATCCACATCCATGCGAGCAAATGCGTCTAAAACTTGGTGTAGCATGGTGATCGCTTGTCGACATAAAGGCTCTAGCGATACATGGAATTTTTGTTCTTTTGTCGAAGGGATATCAATCGCACCCTGCGCGATCTTCGAAGCAACATCACCAATACGCTCTAGGTCGGTAATCGTTTTGATGATCGCCATTATCAAACGCAGATCCTTTGCCGTTGGTTGACGCTTGGCAATAATGCGAGTACATGCCTCATCAATCGACACTTCCATCGCATTCACTTTATGGTCATCACGAATCACTTTCTTCGCTAATTCCAAATCATCTTTGTGGAGTGCCTGCATCGCAAAAGAGAGCTGCTGCTCTACTAACCCACCCATAGTCAGTACATGGGTACGGATAGACTCTAACTCGACATTAAATTGTCCTGAGATGTGGCGACCAAATTGCATGTCAGCTCCTTAAAAAGAAATGGATAAGTCACTTATATTGGAGTGACTTAGCTCCAATGATCAGAACGGTAACGTTAACCGTATCGACCAGTAATGTAGTCTTCCGTTTGATTTTTCAATGGCGACGTAAATATTGAATCCGTATCTGAGTACTCGATCAATTTTCCCATATGAATAAAAGCAGTATGGTCACTCACACGCGCAGCCTGCTGCATGTTATGCGTGACGATAACGACCGTATATTGCGTCTTGAGATCGTTGATTAGTTCTTCAATCGTCAACGTTGAAATAGGATCCAATGCCGATGTCGGCTCATCCAACAATAAGACTTCAGGTTCAATCGCGACAGCGCGAGCAATCACCAAACGCTGCTGCTGACCACCAGATAAACCAAAAGCATTTTCATGTAAACGATCTTTTACTTCATCCCACAACGCCGCTGCACGCAGTGATCGTTCTACGGCATCATCCAGATCTCGGCTGTTACTCACACCTTGCAGCCTTAGTCCGTAAACCACATTTTCATAGATAGATTTGGGAAACGGGTTTGGACGCTGAAATACCATGCCGACACGGCGACGCAGAGTCGCAACATCAACTTTAGGATAATAGACATTCTTGCCATGAAGCTTCACTTTTCCGGAAACTTTGCAGCCTTCGACAAGATCGTTCATACGATTGATGCAGCGTAGTAAGGTTGATTTACCACAGCCCGAAGGACCGATAAATGCCGTCACTTGCCCTTTGGGTATCTTCATCGAGATATCATCGAGCGCTTGGCTGTCTTTATAGTAAAGATTGAGCCCTTCGATCGAGATAGCAATTTGTTCTTCCTTTAGATTGTGTACGTCTAAAGGCGCTTGGTAACCCAAGGTTTCATTAATTGAGAACATCTTAATCTTGTCCTAAGGTTCGGTACTTTTCACGTAAGTTATTACGGATATTAATCGCCGTTAAATTCAGTCCCACGATAACCGTAACCAATAAAAACGAAGTCGCATACACCAATGGGCGCGCAGCCTCTATATTCGATGTTTGAAATCCAACATCATAGATATGAAAGCCTAAATGCATGAACTTTCTATCTAAGTGTATGTACGGAAACTGACTATCAACAGGCAAGCTTGATGCAAGTTTTACAACACCCACCAGCATTAATGGAGCCACTTCCCCCGCAGCTCTTGCTATCGCCAAGATCAAGCCGGTAATTATCGCAGGGCTTGCCATAGGCAGAACAATGCGCCACAAGGTCTCAAATTGAGTCGCGCCGAGCGCTAAAGAACCATGCCTTACCGAACTTGGGATACGTGTTAACCCCTCTTCGGTCGTCACAATCACAACTGGGAGCGTTAACACAGCCAAAGTCAGTGCAGACCAAAGTAGACCTGGCGTACCAAAGGTAGGGGCAGGTAGTCGCTCTGCATAAAACAGGGTATCGATCGAGCCACCAATGGTATAAACAAAAAAGCCTAAACCAAAAACGCCATATACGATTGAAGGTACACCGGCTAGGTTGATAACCGCGATTCGAATCAAACGTGTAAGAGCGTTGTTTTTCGCGTATTCATGTAAGTAGATCGCCGCCACTACCCCAAGAGGCATCACCACAATCGACATCAGAATAACCAGTAACACTGTACCAAAGATAGCAGGGAAAACGCCGCCTTCTGAATTGGACTCTCGTGGGTTTTCTGATAAAAACTTCCACACTTGATGGCCCCAATGTCCAACCTTTTCAAGATAAGACATATTGTTTGGGTACCAGTAATCCAGAATATGACTGAGCGAGATTTCAACCTGCTCACCCGTCATATCTTCAACAAGCAGACTCTCAACATTTAGCTGTGTTCTGAGGTGCTCTAGCTTGATTTCGGCTTCATCTAACTGCTTATTGAGCTCAAGCCTAGTTGCGGTATACGTTTTAAGATACTCATCGCTGACAGACTCATTCAGTTCTAACTTGCGCTTTTCTAGGCGTAAGTTTTCCAACTGCCAACTGATATTGCGTATCTCTTGGTTTACCACACGTGACGTTTCAGCGCGCAAGGTGTCAGCGAAAGCTAACCCATCTTTAAGCTTTTGGTCGATATCGGTATAAAAAGTTCCCGATGCCGTTTTAAAGCCAACCGGCTTACCAAAAAAGTAACCACCGCGGCTACGCTCTATAACAGCCCAATCTCGAGGCGTGGTTGGCTCCAATAAGTTCACATCTAGAATCGAAACGAAATCAGCAGGATAGAGTTCTCTATTCGCCACCTTGATGCTCAAACGTTGTATCAGCCCTGTAGCGATGTTTTGAGGTGATAGTAGATCGTGCGCCTGAGGAACTTGCTCTATTGGAATGTATTTGCGTTCATACAGCTGACCGATCAACACATCTTGTTGAGAGACGGTTTCATCAAGGTCAACAACCAGAGACATATCTTTAGAATCGACTTGCCACTGATACAAGGGCGCAGGCCAAAAGTAGGTCAGCCCTTTCCAGCCGATCAGGAGCATCAAACCAAGAACCGAAAGCATACTGATGCTCACTGCCCCACCGGTTAGCCAGATCCATGGCGAGCCAGATTTAACCCATGACAATAACGACTTGAGCCTATTCATCATGTGTTACCTGACAGTGATACATAGAACAACGATACATGCAGTTTGCTAAGCCCCAAAGCTTTGCAGGCCTAGATTCAGATTGAGGTGACGCATTAACACTATAAAGCACGATATTTATCTCTCAATCTTTGTCGAACCCACTCCGCTAGCGAGTTCACAGCGAAGGTAAAAATAAACAGCAATAGCGCAGCTAAGAACAGCAAACGGAAATGCGACCCACCCACTTCCGATTCTGGAAGTTCGACAGCAATGGTCGCGGATAGTGTCCTCATCCCTTCTAAAATATTCCAATCAAGGATTGGCGTGTTGCCTGTCGCCATCAGGACGATCATGGTTTCACCAACAGCTCGCCCTAATCCCATCATAACCGCCGAAAAAATACCGGGGCTGGCTGTCAGTAAAACAACATAAATTAGGGTCTGCCACGCAGTAGCACCAAGCGCGAGTGAACCATCAGACAAGTGCTTCGGCACAGAGAAAATCGCATCCTCAGCAATCGTAAAAATTGTCGGGATGACAGCAAAACCCATCGCGAAACCGACTACTAGAGCATTACGTTGGTCAAAATCAATCCCATAACCAGCTAGGAAAGTGCGTATATCACCGTTAAACAACAAGGCTTCGATACTGTTTCCCGCGGCGAATACCATAACGACCGTTGCAATCAGTACCGGTATCAAGATGAGTGCATGCCAACCATTAGAGAAACGACTTGTCACAACTTTAGGTAAACAGAACCAAACAAGTCCTGTAATCAAAGCACTCAGAGGCAACATTACCATCAAAGAGAATACAGCAGTTAAGTGAGTTTCAACGATTGGCGCAAACCATAGACCCGCGAGGAAACCAATGATTACGGTAGGCAGAGCTTCCATTAGCTCAATCGACGGCTTCACTACTCGTCGCATGCGTGGCGACATAAAGTAAGCGGTATAAATAGCCCCCAGTACAGCAATAGGTACCGCAAACATCATGGCAAATAGCGCAGCTTTGATGGTACCAAAGGTGATCGGAACTAAACTGAACTTCTCTTCAAAGTCATCATTAGCGGAGGTTGATTGCCATACATACTGTGGCTCTGGATAGCTCTCGTACCAGACTTTTTGCCACAGCGATGAAAATGAAATCTGAGGATATTCATTGTCGACTTTCGCTACACTGATTTTATCATCAATCAATGTTGCCAAATGTAGCTCATTAGCCGACATCGCAGCCAATTGAGGTGACTTATCAAACGCACGCTCAAACAGAGACAACTTTTCGCTGGTCGTATAATGGCTCTGTAATGTGCCGTTTTTATAGAAGCTATAGAAACCTTTTCGGTAAGTATCTGGCAGGATAAATTGTACTTCTTCAGCGAGCTGGAAATCTCGAATATGGGTTAGACTGCGCTTTTCATCTTTAAGTACATCAAACCATTGAGAAACTTGCCCATCCTGATGCGTAACCAACAACGAATAAGCACCAGACAACAAATCGATACTTTTCACACCGTGTTTGGCGTCATTCAAACTCAGGTCGATCACCTCACGGACATCAAACCCTTTTTCAGCGAGCTTTAGCACCACTAAGTCAGACTTTGCTCGAAGGTATAAAGTCTGCCCATCAGGTGTCATCAATAACTGCTGCTGCGCGCCAAGCTTATCCGATAACCATTGACTATTCTTTAATACATAGCCACCAGCCAAGTCGCTTTGGTACCACTTCACTAGCACTCGTTGGTCAGTTAACTGAGCGGCAACAGTAATATCGCGCCCGCTTTTAGAGAATACGAACTTATCGATCAACGCGCCGTTTGCTGGTTCGTCGGCTAAGAAGGGTTGAGGCAGAGTAACTTGCTCGATTTTTGGTTCAGCTTCAGCGCCCTTTTGGAGTACAGGCGCACTATACTCAGGGTAGAAGAAAGTGATATTGCTTGCGCTATCGGCAAAAGCAAACCAATTTTCAGCAGGGGTATTTCGAGAGAAGGCAATAGGATCTGCTAATACGCTTCGTTCGAAATAAGAGTGTGTATTTTGCGAGTCTAGGTCCCAAAACTGAACCAAACCAGACTTTTCGACAGTAAAGGCGTGTTGACCGTACTCATCAACCGATAGTGCGATAGGCTTATCTACCACAACGGTTTTAACCGCTTGATCAGTCTCTAAACCAGTATCGGAAAATACCGGTAAAATGACCATTGCTAGATATACGAAGATCAAAACCAAGGCAGCTAAAACACTGACACCGCCGCATGTCACCGAAAAACGGACGAGACGATCTTTCAACCATCTTTTTTTGTCGCGCTCTTTCAATGAAAATTGGGCTGAAGCCATCTGTTTATCTACCTTTTTTTAGCTGCTGACATAATATGTATCTTAGATGACAATTATATTACAAGCTACGTTAAACAACTGAAACTAATAACAAGTTTGTTCACCCTTTTTATTATCCAAAGATCATTACTTTTGTGAGCGCTAACGTTATAAATTAAACTAGTCTCCCAATAGTCAGCATTCAAGGATCAACAATACGATGGAAAAAGACTATGTCGCAAAAGAACTTAGCTGGTTATCGTTCAACGAAAGAGTGCTTCAAGAGGCAGCTGACAAGTCTGTCCCTTTGATCGAAAGAGTTCGTTTTCTAGGGATCTACTCAAAAAATCTCGATGAGTTCTACAAAGTCCGATTTTCCGACGTAAAACGCAAGATCTTATTGCAAGATACTGAGTCCAACTCTGACACTTCAAAAACCTTGCTGACTCAGATGCAACAGAAGGCGAATGAGCTGGATGTTCGTTTTCATTCACTTTACAAAGAGTTGTTGCTCGAATTGGCACGTAATCGTATTTTTTTGGTTAATGAACAGCAAATTAATGCCGAGCAGAGTGATTGGCTAAAAAAATACTTTAGAAAGAAAATACTCCCGCATCTTACGCCTTTGCTACTTAACGAAGATAGCCAACTGCTCAATATCCTCAAAGACGAACAAAGTTATTTAGCTATCGATATTGAACACAATGGATCATCTCAATACGCTCTGTTAGAGATTCCATCTGACGCTTTACCTCGATTTGTAAAATTGCCGAGTCCGTCAGACTCACAACGTACTACCCTGATCTTGTTAGATAATATAGTTCGTTTCTGCCTAGACGACTTACTTAAAGGCTTCTTCGAATACGATTCGCTGCGTTGCTTCGCCATCAAAATGACACGTGATGCAGACTATGACCTACAAGAAGACAGTAACTGCAGCCTTTTAGAATCGATGTCGATTGGCATTGAACAACGTTTAACAGCGCTGCCGATACGCTTGATCTATGAATCCGAGATGCCACAAGAGATGCTGAATTTCTTGCGAATCAAGCTCAAACTATCAGACTATGACAGCGTACTCTCTGGCGGTCGTTATCAAAACTTTAAGCACTTCTGTGATTTCCCAGCCCTCAATCGAGATGATCTCGTTAACGCGCCTCTCTCACCGATTAAGTGTGCGTCGTTTGCTCATTACAGTAACTATTTTGAAGCGATCAAAGCTCGCGATATCTTATTGCACTACCCGTACCATACTTTCGATCACATTACCGAACTGGTCAGGCAGGCTTCGTTTGATCCCAAAGTAACGGTCATCAAGATCAACGTTTACCGTGTTGCTGAAGGTTCTAAGTTACTCAACTCGATCATTGATGCGGCCCACAATGGCAAGAAAGTCACCGTGGTGGTTGAGCTTCAAGCCCGCTTTGACGAGCAAGCCAACATTCAGTGGGCAAAGAGACTCCAAGAAGCAGGAGTGAAGGTGGTTTATGGTATCCCTAGTCTAAAAATCCATTCAAAATTGCTACTCATCAAGCGCAAGAACGGTAAGGCTATGGAGAGTTATGTTCATATCGGTACAGGCAATTTTCATGAAATCACTGCTCGTGTCTATACCGACTTCTCGTTACTTACCGCAAACCCAGAGCTCACGCATGAAGTTCGCCAAGTCTTCAAATACATCGAAAACCCGTATCAAAAAACGCAGTTCAAACAGCTGATAGTCTCACCTAAAAATACCAGAAAGCGTCTGTATCAGCTGATCGATAAAGAGATCCAGAATGCCTCAGAGGGTAAGCCTGCGAGTATAACTTTAAAGCTCAATAACTTAGTGGATCGCGAAATCATTGAAAAGCTCTACCTAGCGAGCCAAGCCAACGTAAAAGTAAGAATGATCATTCGTGGTATGTGCTCACTGGTTCCGGGAATACCAAACGTCAGTGACAATATTGAGATCATCAGTGTGGTCGATCGTTTTCTTGAGCACCCAAGAGTGATGATCTTCAACAATGCCGGAAAACCCAAGGTTTACATCTCTTCCGCCGATTGGATGACTCGAAACTTTGACCATAGAATTGAAGTAGCAACGCCAATTTTGGACTCTAAGATCAAGCAAACTATCATTGATATCACCGAGTTTCATTTTGATGACAAACATAAGGCGCGGATGATCGATCATACGATGACCAATCAGTACAAGCCTTCAACCACAACTCAACTTACGCATTCCACGTCACAACTCGCTACTTACCACTATATTAAACATATAGAGAAGCAAGCTCGTAAAAAGCACAAGCAAGAGAAGAAATCATGCCGCTAAGTGACGACAAACAATCCAGATGCATTGCAGCTATCGATTTAGGTTCGAACAGCTTTCATATGGTGGTTGCTCAAGTGTTTGGCAAACACCTACAACTCGTCAGCCGACATAAACAGAAAGTACGGTTGGGTGATGGGTTGGGTGAACACCACCAACTATCAGACCAAGCGATTCATCGCGGGCTAGAGTGTCTAAAAGTATTCGCTGAACGACTCACTGATTTTGAGATAGACGATGTCAGAGTCGTAGCTACCCATACCCTACGAAAAGCAAAGAACTCAAACACCTTTATCGAACAAGCCAAACTCATTTTCCCTTTTCCCATCGAGATCATTTCAGGGCAAGAAGAAGCACGATTGATTTACAACGGGGTTGAACACACTCAAACCGCTTCCAAATCAAAGCTCGTTATCGATATTGGTGGTGGAAGCACTGAGATAGTGACCGGACAGGGCTTCACACCCGACGTCATGCATAGCTTGCCGATGGGGTGCGTCAGTTTTACTCAGCGGTTCTTTAGTGATAATCAGTTAACTTCACAGCATTTTGCTACTGCTTATACCGCTGCGATTCAACTATTAACACCAGTCATTAAGAATTACCAATCCACCTCTTGGGAAATCGCTTTTGGCTCATCTGGCACAGCGAAATCTATAAAAGAGGCACTCAAAGGGTTGGGCTTTATCGATGAGTACATCACTCCACAACGGCTTACTTATCTTAAAAACCATCTAAAGGAGTTTTCATCTGTAGAAAGCATCAAGCTGTTGGGTTTAAGCGATGAACGAAAGCCCGTTTTTGCTGCAGGTGCCACGATTCTTTCCGCTGTCATGGATAGCTTAAATATAGATGAGTTGTATGTGTCTGACGGAGCATTGAGAGAAGGCGTTCTGTATGACATGGAAGATAAGTTCAAGAGCCTTGATATAAGGTCTCGTACCGCAGAAACATTGCTCTCTCGCTATCATGTTGACTTAACGCACGCCGAAAAAGTCAAAGAGACAGCTCACACACTATTACTGCAAGCAAAAACACAACTGGAGGGCACTGTAGACGCTGAGTTGTTTGACTTACTTGGTTGGTCTGCACTGCTGCATGAAGTGGGCCAAAGCGTGGCATTTCAAGGGTATCATCGCCATTCAGCCTATCTGATTAGACATACCACCATGCCCGGTTTTAATACTGAGCAGCAACGACTTATCTCGGTCATCGTTCGATATCAGAGAAAAGCGCTCAAGCTGCCAGACTTGCCAACATTAGCACTGTTTTCGTTGCAACAAGTGACGCTGATGATACGAATACTTAGGCTGGCAATCTTACTCAATCGACAACGCAGCCAAGCACCAGTGCCCAATATAAAGCTAACCATAAAAATGGATGACCATTGGAGTTTGACTGGCGAAAATAGTGACTGGTTAGATACAAACCAACTACTCGATTACGAGTTAAAAGAAGAACAGCAGCGCTGGAAAAATGCCGGTTGGTGTTTAGATTTGAAATGAGGGAAATAGCCTACCGCAAGTAGGCTATCTGTATATTGAGTTTGAGCTATAACCCAACTTTTGCGAGCTCTTGCTCTGCGAACTCAGACGGTATCGCTAAATAGCCATCTTTTTCTACAAGCTCTTGTCCCTGCTTTGAGAATACAAAAGTAAGGAACTCTCTCTCAACCGGAGAAAGTGGTTTATCCGGATGCTTATTCACATACACATAGAGAAAACGAGATAGAGGGTAATCACCACTCAAGATATTCTCACGCGTAGGCTCAACATAATTAGAGCCGTGCTCTGCAATAGGAATCAGCTTAACACCTGCTACGCGGTAGCCAATGCCCGAGTAGCCAATCCCACTGATGGATGAAGCGACCGACTGAACGACTGAAGCCGAACCAGGTTGCTCATTCACACGATTTTTAAAGTCACCGCCGCACAGTGCATTCTGTTTGAAGTATCCATAAGTCCCCGATACAGAATTGCGACCGAACAATTGGAATCGATGTTTCGCCCATGGCTGATCGATTCCGAGATCTTGCCAGTTATTGAGGGGCCTTGTTGCTCCGCAGCGTAATGTCTCAGAAAAGATGCCATCAATCTGACGAAAGTTAAGCCCTTCAATAGGGTTATCTCGGTGGACAAACAGCCCGATTGCGTCAATAGCGACTCGTAATGCAGTTGGCTTATAGCCATGCTCTCTTTCAAAAGCTTCCACTTCACGTAAACGCATTGGTCGGCTCATAGGGCCAAGGTGAGCAGTCCCTTCCGTCAATGCAGGAGGCGCAGTAGAAGAGCCCGATGCTTGGACCTGAGCGTTCACATTCGGGTAGTAGGATTTAAACTCCTCTACCCACAATGTCGTCATCCCAGCCAAAGTATCAGACCCGACCGATAACAAGCTTCCAGAGATACCAGGAACTTTGGAATAATCAGGCAATGACTCAACACTCTGCTCAGCGAAGCTTGGACACGCCAATACCATCGCTAACAGTGAACCAATTGGCAAACGCATCCTGCGTATTAAGTCATTCATGACACAGTCAATCGGTTTGGCAACGTGAAATGGAAACGACTGCCGACGCCCACTTCACTTTGAATTTCGAGATGTGAATCGTGGTGGCTAAGCGCATGCTTTACAATCGCTAATCCAAGACCACTACCACCGGTATCACGAGAGCGGGCTTTATCTACACGATAGAAGCGCTCTGTGAGTCGATGTAAGTGTTGAGGCTCAATACCATCACCAGTATCTGACACATCTAAGCACGCGCCTTGGCTGGTTTGATACCAACGCACTTTGACCGTTGCACCTGCGGGTGTATATTTAACCGCGTTATAAACCAAATTCGATATCGCACTTCTCAATTGGTCTTCGTCGGCAAGAACTCGCAGACTCTTATCGATATCAAATTCAAGTTTATGTTCTCGCTCACCGCTAAGGCTCGCCGCTTCTTTCTCAAGAACCTCAAGCATCGCCGGAACGTTGACCACTTCATCCAACTCATGCATTGGCGCCGCTTCAATTTTCGAAAGCGTGAGTAATTGATTAACCAAACTGTTCATTCGATTGAGCTGCTCAGTCATTACGCCATGCGCCTTGGTCCACATTGGGCCAACGATCATGTCTGGATCTTCGGTCATTTCAAGGTAACCTTGAAGGACGGTCATCGGCGTACGCAATTCATGAGAAACGTTAGCGAAGAAGTTACGGCGCATGCCTTCTAACTGCTTAAGCTGGGTCACATCACGTACCACCATCAGGTGTTCACCCTCGGTATACGGCACAATACGCAGCTCGAGCATACGCTCCACATTCAATGGAGAAGGCATCTCTAATGGCTCAGAGAAATCTTGCTTATTAAGGTACTTAATAAAATCTGGAGAACGAATCAAATTCGAGATCGGTTGACCTGAATCATCTGGCCAACGAAAGCCCAGCAAATACTGAGCTAGCTTGTTACACCAAACGATATTGCCTTCACCGCGGAATACCACAACGGCATCGGGAAGCGATTCTGCACCGTTACGGAAACGGCGGATAAGGTTAGTCAGTTCTTTGCGTTTGCGACGCTGTCTCTGCTGCATACGATAAATACCGTTAAACAGAGATTCCCAGTTCCCAGAGCCTGAAGGTGGAGTTAGACGCTTCTCATCCCACAGCCATGCGGACAAACGCATTTGGTTGTGTAGATGCCAGCCGAGCTGCAATACCGTAGCAGCCAGCAGTAACCAAGGTAGGTAACCGAATATCCATCCGACTAAAACCCATGGTGCGTAAAAAAAAGCCAGCTCCCAAGCCAGCTTTTTCCAGGTTAACTTTTCAACCATTCAGGACTCCGTAAACTGGGCAGCGAAGCCACATTAAGCCTTTGTAGAAAAACGGTAGCCAGCGCCACGAACCGTTTGGATTAGCTTATCGTGACCTGCAGACTCAAGCGCTTTACGCAGGCGTCGAATATGTACATCAACCGTTCGGTCTTCAACGTAAACATTGGTACCCCAAACGTTGTTAAGCAGCTGCTCTCGGCTGTATACACGCTCTTGGTGCGTCATAAAGAAATGCAGCATTTTGAATTCTGTTGGTCCCATATCAACTGGACCTTCACTTGCGGTCACGCGGTGTGATACTGGGTCTAATTTAAGGCCCTGTACATCAATCACATCTTCCAATGCCGTTGGTGTTACACGACGAATCACCGCTTTAAGGCGAGCAACAAGCTCTTTTGGCGAAAACGGTTTGGTAATGTAGTCGTCAGCGCCAACTTCTAAACCGCGAACCTTATCTTCTTCTTCACCACGAGCTGTTAGCATCACCACTGGGATGTTGCGAGTTAACTCTTCACGCTTCATGTGCTTGATAAAGTTTATCCCGCTACCACCAGGTAGCATCCAATCTAGTAATACTAGATCTGGGAAAGGTTCACATAGCTTGTTTACCGCTGTATCGTAATCTTCAGCCTCTACTGCTTGGTAGCCTTTTTGTTCAAGTACAAAACACAGCATCTCACGAATAGGTGCTTCATCTTCAACGACCAGAATCCTTCTCGACATAATTGAATAGCCTTTGTATTTAATCAACGCATTGCATTATCTGAGTTAATTATGACACTTTTGTGACCTTTGAAAACAAATTTTCATATAACTGTCTCAAACGTTTCACTTTATAACTTTTGATACAGAGCTAAGGACAAATCGAATTAGATCTCATATCATGAGGCACTTCTAAAAAGGTATGAGAAAAATATATGTGGTTTAAAAATTGCCTAGTCTATCGCTTCAACCGTGATATTGATTTCAACGCAGATCAGCTAGAGAAACAACTTGAAGAATTCCGCTTTACTCCTTGTGGTAGCCAAGACAAACAGAAATTTGGTTGGGTGCACGCAATGGGTAAACATGGCGATATGATGACGCACGTATCAGAGAACCGCATTCTCGTCTGTGCAAAGAAAGAAGAGAAAATGCTACCAGCATCTGTGATTAAAGAGTCACTGAATGCAAAAATCGAAACACTTGAAGCTGAGTCTGGCACTCCTCTTAAAAAGAAAGAGAAAGACAGCCTCAAAGAAGACATCATCATTGATCTCCTTCCTCGCGCATTCAGCCGCAGTAACTTCACATACGCGCTGATCATGCCAAAAGAAGGTTTCATTGTTGTTGATGCAAGCAGCTACAAAAAAGCAGAAGACGTATTAGCTCTGCTGCGTAAAACAATGGGTAGCCTACCAGTCGTGCCAGCTATTCCTGAGCAAGCGATAGAAACAACACTAACCGAGTGGGTTAAATCAGGTGATACGCCTCAAGGCATTACAATGCTTGATGAAGCTGAGCTTAAGTCGATTCAAGAAGACGGTGGTATTGTTCGAGTTAAAAAACAAGAGCTAGAAGCCGACGAGATTAAAAACCACATCGAAGCAAATAAAGTGGTAACCAAGCTGCTTATCAACTGGCAAGATCGCATTGAATTCATCCTGGCTGAAGACGGCAGTATCAAGCGCCTGAAGTTTAGCGATGAACTTAAAGATGAGAACGACGATATTCCCCGTGAGGACCAAGCTGCACGCTTTGATGCAGATTTCTCATTGCTATGTGGTGAGTTCAGCGTGTTCCTTCCGAATCTATTCGAATCACTAGGTGGATTAACTCAACCGAACGCTTAATCGGTATCTCCAAAGCTCAGGTGCTCCGTGCCTGAGCTTATTTTCCCTACATTTCCCGCTGTATATTTATCCCTTCACTCTCTTCTTAATATCATTGCTATCTTTAGGGCTATCAACCAGACTCATTTTAGCGTAAAATTTGCGCCCCTTTGATATCACTTGGTGGTATCAACCTGACTTGAGATCAGATTAGAGAACGAAGCAATGACTACACAAAAACCATTTGTACCTGAACTATTATCACCGGCAGGAAGCCTTAAAAACATGCGTTACGCATTCGCCTACGGCGCTGATGCGGTTTACGCGGGCCAGCCACGTTACAGCCTTCGCGTTCGTAACAATGAGTTCAACCACGAAAACCTACAAATCGGTATCGATGAAGCTCATGCTCAAGGCAAAAAGTTATATGTTGTATGTAACATTCAGCCACACAACTCTAAATTAAAAACTTTCATTCGCGACCTTAAGCCAGTTGTTGATATGGGCCCAGACGCTCTTATCATGTCTGATCCTGGTCTTATCATGATGGTTCGTGAAGCATTCCCTGAAATGCCTATCCACCTTTCAGTTCAAGCTAACGCTGTAAACTGGGCAACTGTAAAATTCTGGGCTACACAAGGCGTTGAGCGTGTCATCCTATCTCGTGAGTTATCACTTGAAGAGATCGAAGAGATCCGCGAACACTGTCCTGAAACAGAACTAGAGATCTTTGTTCACGGTGCACTTTGCATGGCGTACTCTGGTCGCTGTCTACTTTCTGGTTACATGAACAAACGCGATCCTAACCAAGGTACTTGCACTAACGCTTGTCGTTGGGAATACAAAACTGAAGCGGCAAAAGAAGACGAAAACGGTCAGATCGTTGAAGCAAACCCTACTGGTGTAGAGATTCAGGATGTTGAAGTTCAAGACGAACGTCCAGACAACACACTAGGTCTAGGTAAACCAACAGATGAAGTGGTTCTACTTTCAGAGTCACACAAGCCTGAAGAGAAAATGGCTGCGTTTGAAGATGAGCATGGTACTTACATCATGAACTCAAAAGACCTTCGTGCAATCCAGCACGTTGAGCGTCTAACGAAGATGGGTGTTCACTCACTGAAAATCGAAGGCCGTACTAAGTCTTTCTACTACTGTGCTCGTACTGCACAAGTTTACCGTAAAGCTATCGATGACGCCGTAGCAGGCAAGCCATTTGATGAAAGCCTAATGGGTACTCTAGAGAGCCTAGCGCACCGCGGCTACACTGAAGGCTTCCTACGTCGCCACACTCACGACACTTACCAAAACTACGAGTACGGTTACTCTATCTCTGATACTCAACAATTTGTTGGCGAATTCACAGGTAAACGCCGTGGCGATCTAGCGGAAGTAGAAGTGAAAAACAAGTTCCTAGTAGGCGACAGCTTGGAAATGATGACACCAAAAGGTAACGTTGTTTTCACACTAGAGATGATGGAAAACCGTAAGTCTGAAGCCGTTGAAGACGCAAAAGGCAACGGTCACTTTGTATTCATCCCTGTACCAGCTGATCTAGACTTAGAGTACGGCTTGTTGATGCGTAACTTGAGCGAAGGCCAAGATACACGCAACGCATCTGGTAAGTAACTTTACTTAGAAAACCGAGAAGTAAGCTATGGCTCTGTTAATCACTGACAAGTGCATAAACTGCGATATGTGTGACCCTGAATGCCCAAATGGCGCAATCACTATGGGTGACAGCATCTTCGAAATCGACCCAGATTTATGTACTGAATGTAAAGGTCACTATGAGAAGCCAACGTGTCAGTCTGTATGCCCAATTACCAAGTGCATCATCACCGACCCAAACCATATTGAAACTGAAGACGAGCTACTAGAGAAGTTTGTTATCATTCAAGGCTTGACCTAAAAGAGAAAAGGTTCAACTTAATCATTAAGTTGAACCTTTTTCTTATCCGGATTTTTCGATGGGATAAATGTTGCAGAATAACTCTTTTTCAAATTGATATTCGAGTCGCTCTCGCCAATTTATCGACTGTGATACAGGAACGAGATAAAAGTTTTCCCGCCCGGTATCTGTCACAAATGCCATTCCATACTGCATCAATTCATAATGTACATCGTTGACAAAGCTAGGGTCTAGTCGCTGTCTGCCTGTTAATTGGTTGATATCATCTCTTGAAATAGAAATACCCGCATTCTCAGTGCTGAACCTATGTCTTAACCATTCTGAAAATTCCTTTGCACAAATCATAGTCATAGTCTTATCCTTGAATTATCTATCTACGGGTATCAGACTCTGATTTCACATACTACACATAAGCCGCATCTTTCACCCCAAACACTTACTCCTGACCTAGCCCAGCCAAATTGTCGCTGTTTTATTCAAATTAATGCTTTCAATATCAAACGATATTCTTAATGTCGCATTTATAAACTCTAGACAAAAGTGTGACATTTCTCCAGTTTTTAGAGTCGACAAAACGAGTGGCATTACCACCTTAATAAGCCATTGATAATTCGATTACTTATTCGAAATCAAGGCTAAACATTGACTAGGTATGACTTGAATTTTCTTTTTTTTCTTATTGGTGGCTACCTTTTTAGGAGGAGGAACAGGGATTGTCTTTGGCGCCCAACTCGCGAGCTCTTCGCCACAACCATCACCTTTAGGAGGTTTAGCTTGAGGGATACAATTGGCACTACCTTCAGGGCACTTTAAGCGAACATGAAAGTGAGAGTGATGTCCCCACCACGGTCTGATCTTGCCTAACCACCCTCTTTGTTTAACATCAGAAACTTCCTGCTCGCAAAGAGCCTGCTTAATCACTGGATGAACAAAAATGCGCACCACTTTTTCATCTTTAGCGGCATGGCGAATCACTTGGAAATGGTCGTTAGTCCAATTAGACTGGCGAAGCTTGTAGTTAGTAAGATCGACGACACTGACTGGCTTAGGAACGGCGAGTTCGTTCTCAGAGAGCCTTTTGTCCGTTAACCTCAGCCATATGTCTATATCTAATCCAGTTTGATGGCTTGAGTGCCCAGATGAAAAGCGTCCACCACGAGGAAGTGAGATATCACCAATCAATAGATTCGTGTTCAATTGCTCACTTGTTGTCACGCCGAGCCTTTCAACAAACTGAATAGCCTCTGTGTGACCATAGTAACGCTCCCTTTGGGGACGAATAATCTGATAGCCAACACCATTAATCGGTAAAACCTTTGCACCGTCCAAGCAGCCGTTAGCGTAACTGCCGATCGATGAGGTCGAGTTTGTCGTCGGGCTTTTCTCTTTCTCCCAAGGGGTTGCTAAAGAAGAAAATGAATAAAACAGGGCAACTAAAACAAAAGATAACCTCATAACCGTTCCATGTAAGTGATGCATATTATTTATACTAGTCGGCATTTGAGAACAGTTTACGATTATTGGCAACTTTTTGGGAGCAGAGAGAAATTTGAGATAGAAGAAGCTGAAAGGGGGTTATGAAGTATTTCAACTTAAGAAAGCAAAAAGGCTCTAGTCTTTCGACTAGAGCCTTAAATATAGCAGGGGTGAGCCGGCACTCCGGAGATTCGACCGGGCTGGCGCTACAGCTCCCAACATTGCTTTGCAGAAGCAACAGACGTAAAAAAGCCCCAGCATTTCTGCTGAGGCTTCGTATATGGCAGGGGTGGAGAGATTCGAACTCCCAACACGCGGATTTGGAATCCGCTGCTCTGCCAATTGGAGCTACACCCCTATTTTCAGTTTTAAAGAGCTGAAACTCTGAATAAGTGGCGGAGTGGACGGGACTCGAACCCGCGACCCCCGGCGTGACAGGCCGGTATTCTAACCAACTGAACTACCACTCCGCAGTGGACTACTTATCATCGCTGACAAGTCATTCATAACACTTTTTGTCTTCACTTTTGAAAAGTGAAAATAAATTTTAAGCCTGGCGATGTCCTACTCTCACATGGGGAAGCCCCACACTACCATCGGCGCTATTGTGTTTCACTTCTGAGTTCGGCATGGAATCAGGTGGGTCCACAATGCTATGGTCGCCAAGCAAATTCTGCTTTTACTTTCAGCTTTTTTAAAAACTGAAGGCAAAATAATCTGGAAAGCTATTAAAAGTTCTTACGTAAACTCATTCAAGTGTTCTTGTTTGCCTCTGCTTTTTAAAGCGGAAACAACAATTTTGAGTCCATCAAAACCCCTTGGGTGTTGTATGGTTAAGCCTCACGGGCAATTAGTACAGGTTAGCTCAATGCCTCGCAGCACTTACACACCCTGCCTATCAACGTTCTAGTCTTGAACAACCCTTTAGGACACTTAAAGTGTCAGGGAAAACTCATCTCAGGGCTCGCTTCCCGCTTAGATGCTTTCAGCGGTTATCGATTCCGAACTTAGCTACCGGGCAATGCCATTGGCATGACAACCCGAACACCAGAGGTTCGTCCACTCCGGTCCTCTCGTACTAGGAGCAGCCCCCTTCAATTTTCCAACGCCCACGGCAGATAGGGACCGAACTGTCTCACGACGTTCTAAACCCAGCTCGCGTACCACTTTAAATGGCGAACAGCCATACCCTTGGGACCGACTTCAGCCCCAGGATGTGATGAGCCGACATCGAGGTGCCAAACACCGCCGTCGATATGAACTCTTGGGCGGTATCAGCCTGTTATCCCCGGAGTACCTTTTATCCGTTGAGCGATGGCCCTTCCATTCAGAACCACCGGATCACTATGACCTGCTTTCGCACCTGCTCGAATTGTCATTCTCGCAGTCAAGCGGGCTTATGCCATTGCACTAACCACACGATGTCCAACCGTGTTTAGCCCACCTTCGTGCTCCTCCGTTACTCTTTGGGAGGAGACCGCCCCAGTCAAACTACCCACCAGGCACTGTCCGTAATCCCGATTCAGGGACCAACGTTAGAACATCAAAACTACAAGGGTGGTATTTCAAGGACGACTCCACCACATCTAGCGACGCGGTTTCAAAGTCTCCCACCTATCCTACACATGTAGGTTCAATGTTCAGTGCCAAGCTGTAGTAAAGGTTCACGGGGTCTTTCCGTCTAGCCGCGGGTACACTGCATCTTCACAGCGATTTCAATTTCACTGAGTCTCGGGTGGAGACAGCGTGGCCATCATTACGCCATTCGTGCAGGTCGGAACTTACCCGACAAGGAATTTCGCTACCTTAGGACCGTTATAGTTACGGCCGCCGTTTACCGGGGCTTCGATCAAGAGCTTCGACCGAAGTCTAACCCCATCAATTAACCTTCCGGCACCGGGCAGGCGTCACACCGTATACGTCATCTTACGATTTTGCACAGTGCTGTGTTTTTAATAAACAGTTGCAGCCACCTGGTATCTGCGACTCTCGTCTGCTCCATCCGCAAGGGACTTCACTGATAAGAGCGTACCTTCTCCCGAAGTTACGGTACCATTTTGCCTAGTTCCTTCACCCGAGTTCTCTCAAGCGCCTTGGTATTCTCTACCCGACCACCTGTGTCGGTTTGGGGTACGATTCCTTACAATCTGAAGCTTAGAGGCTTTTCCTGGAAGCATGGCATCAATGACTTCACTACCGTAGTAGCTCGACATCGTATCTCAGCGTTAAGAAGAACCGGATTTACCTAATTCTTCCGCCTACGTACTTGAACCTGGACAACCGTCGCCAGGCCCACCTAGCCTTCTCCGTCCCCCCATCGCAATTGTAAGAAGTACGGGAATATTAACCCGTTTCCCATCGACTACGCCTTTCGGCCTCGCCTTAGGGGTCGACTTACCCTGCCCCGATTAACGTTGGACAGGAACCCTTGGTCTTCCGGCGAGGGAGTTTTTCACTCCCTTTATCGTTACTCATGTCAGCATTCGCACTTCTGATACCTCCAGCAGCCCTTACAGACCACCTTCAACGGCTTACAGAACGCTCCCCTACCCCACGCACATAAGTGCGTAGCCGCAGCTTCGGTGTATAGCTTAGCCCCGTTACATCTTCCGCGCAGGCCGACTCGACCAGTGAGCTATTACGCTTTCTTTAAATGATGGCTGCTTCTAAGCCAACATCCTGGCTGTCTGAGCCTTCCCACATCGTTTCCCACTTAGCTATACTTTGGGACCTTAGCTGGCGGTCTGGGTTGTTTCCCTCTCCACGACGGACGTTAGCACCCGCCGTGTGTCTCCCGGATAGTACTTACTGGTATTCGGAGTTTGCAAAGGGTTGGTAAGTCGGGATGACCCCCTAGCCTTAACAGTGCTCTACCCCCAGTAGTATTCGTCCGAGGCGCTACCTAAATAGCTTTCGGGGAGAACCAGCTATCTCCAGGTTTGATTGGCCTTTCACCCCTAGCCACAAGTCATCCGCTAATTTTTCAACATTAGTCGGTTCGGTCCTCCAGTTGATGTTACTCAACCTTCAACCTGCCCATGGCTAGATCACCTGGTTTCGGGTCTAATCCTAGCAACTGTACGCCCAGTTAAGACTCGGTTTCCCTACGGCTCCCCTAAACGGTTAACCTTGCTACTAAAATTAAGTCGCTGACCCATTATACAAAAGGTACGCAGTCACACCACGAAGGTGCTCCTACTGCTTGTACGTACACGGTTTCAGGTTCTATTTCACTCCCCTCACAGGGGTTCTTTTCGCCTTTCCCTCACGGTACTGGTTCACTATCGGTCAGTCAGTAGTATTTAGCCTTGGAGGATGGTCCCCCCATATTCAGACAGGATATCACGTGTCCCGCCCTACTCGTTTTCACTGATGATGAGATGTCGACTACGGGGCTATCACCCTTTATTGCGGCACTTTCCAGAGCCTTCGTCTGTCTCATTAAAAGCTTAAGGGCTAATCCAATTTCGCTCGCCGCTACTTTCGGAATCTCGGTTGATTTCTCTTCCTCGGGGTACTTAGATGTTTCAGTTCCCCCGGTTTGCCTCTTGCTGCTATGTATTCACAACAAGATACTTACTTATGTAAGTGGGTTTCCCCATTCGGAAATCCCAGACTCAAATGACTTTTACTGTCTAATCTGGGCTTATCGCAAGTTAATACGTCCTTCATCGCCTCTGACTGCCAAGGCATCCACCGTGTACGCTTAGTCACTTAACCATACAACCCGAAAGAGTCTTAGTGTATGGCAACTAACCAAGGTTTTTGGTTGTAACAAGAAGGGTTAGTTCTTATTACGTGTTTGCCGGACTCAATGTGATTCAAACAAGTTTGAATCGAATACAAGACACTTGAATGTGTTTGTGTTGTGTTTATCCAAAAGATAAACATTGAGAACTTTTAATTTGATTAACTCGTAGAGTTAATCAGTCAGCTTTCCAAATTGTTAAAGAGCTAGATATTTCAAAAGAAATAACCATTTTTAAAGATTCTACTTTCTATTCTAAAGAAATAAGAACACTTAAAGATGGTGGAGCTATGCGGGATCGAACCGCAGACCTCCTCGCTGCCAGCGAGGCGCTCTCCCAGCTGAGCTATAGCCCCATCTGGAAAAGTATTCCCTACTCTTAACTTATTAAACCATCAATCTGTGTGGACACTTATCGTGAATATCTTCGTATAAGGAGGTGATCCAGCCCCAGGTTCCCCTAGGGCTACCTTGTTACGACTTCACCCCAGTCATGAACCACAAAGTGGTGAGCGTCCTCCCCGAAAGGTTAAACTACCCACTTCTTTTGCAGCCCACTCCCATGGTGTGACGGGCGGTGTGTACAAGGCCCGGGAACGTATTCACCGTAGCATTCTGATCTACGATTACTAGCGATTCCGACTTCATGGAGTCGAGTTGCAGACTCCAATCCGGACTACGACGCACTTTTTGGGATTCGCTCACTCTCGCAAGTTCGCTGCCCTCTGTATGCGCCATTGTAGCACGTGTGTAGCCCTACTCGTAAGGGCCATGATGACTTGACGTCGTCCCCACCTTCCTCCGGTTTATCACCGGCAGTCTCCCTGGAGTTCCCGACATTACTCGCTGGCAAACAAGGATAAGGGTTGCGCTCGTTGCGGGACTTAACCCAACATTTCACAACACGAGCTGACGACAGCCATGCAGCACCTGTCTCAGAGCTCCCGAAGGCACACCTGCGTCTCCGCTGGCTTCTCTGGATGTCAAGAGTAGGTAAGGTTCTTCGCGTTGCATCGAATTAAACCACATGCTCCACCGCTTGTGCGGGCCCCCGTCAATTCATTTGAGTTTTAATCTTGCGACCGTACTCCCCAGGCGGTCTACTTAACGCGTTAGCTCCGAAAGCCACGGCTCAAGGCCACAACCTCCAAGTAGACATCGTTTACGGCGTGGACTACCAGGGTATCTAATCCTGTTTGCTCCCCACGCTTTCGCATCTGAGTGTCAGTATCTGTCCAGGGGGCCGCCTTCGCCACTGGTATTCCTTCAGATCTCTACGCATTTCACCGCTACACCTGAAATTCTACCCCCCTCTACAGTACTCTAGTTCACCAGTTTCAAATGCAGTTCCGAGGTTGAGCCCCGGGCTTTCACATCTGACTTAATGAACCACCTGCATGCGCTTTACGCCCAGTAATTCCGATTAACGCTCGCACCCTCCGTATTACCGCGGCTGCTGGCACGGAGTTAGCCGGTGCTTCTTCTGTTGCTAACGTCAAGAAATGCCGCTATTAACGACACCCCCTTCCTCACAACTGAAAGTACTTTACAACCCGAAGGCCTTCTTCATACACGCGGCATGGCTGCATCAGGCTTTCGCCCATTGTGCAATATTCCCCACTGCTGCCTCCCGTAGGAGTCTGGACCGTGTCTCAGTTCCAGTGTGGCTGATCATCCTCTCAGACCAGCTAGGGATCGTCGCCTTGGTGAGCCATTACCTCACCAACTAGCTAATCCCACCTAGGCATATCTTGACGCGAGAGGCCCGAAGGTCCCCCTCTTTGGCCCGTAGGCGTTATGCGGTATTAGCCATCGTTTCCAATGGTTATCCCCCACATCAAGGCAATTTCCTAGGCATTACTCACCCGTCCGCCGCTCGACGCCGTTATCGTTCCCCGAAGGTTCAGATAACTCGTTTCCGCTCGACTTGCATGTGTTAGGCCTGCCGCCAGCGTTCAATCTGAGCCATGATCAAACTCTTCAATTTAAGATTTTGTTGACTCAATGAATACTGATTACATTCTCTTCGCTTAATAAAAAGCTAAGTAATGTTGAATTGACTGTGCCGAATCTTTCGATTCGAATTGGTCACTCAGTTCATTGAAATCAAGTTGAAACCGAAGTTTCACATTTGCTTTTGCTTTTAAAAAGCGAAAACAAACTTAGTGATATTCATCAACGAGTGCCCACACAGATTGATAGGTTTAAATTGTTAAAGAGCTTAACTTCTTAAGCGTTCCTTTTAGTAAGGATCCTCTCGAAGTGGACGGCCATTCTAGCGAATTGGGATTCAGTGTCAAACACTTTTTCCTGCTAATTTTTTGAAGCATCTTAAATGCTTATTTGCCGTTTTGCTGCTTAGTTCAAACCGCTTGGTTATCCCTGACAACGGAGGCGCATTATAGAGATAATAATCTTGCGCACAAGGCCAAAAACGAAAAAAAGCCGCCACTGGCGACTGTTCGAATAGTATTTATACAAAGCGTTCGAAATAGGTACGATTTAGACTAAATTTAGCGAATCGTACCTATTGTTTCTGCCCCAATTACTGGTGAGCAATAATTCTGTCGTTATTAACTAATAGCTGTACTTTTTTATCTGGGTTGATTTTTCCAGCAAGTATCGCTTTCGCCAATGGGTTCTCTACACTCTGTTGAATTGCTCTTTTCAACGGTCGTGCCCCATATACAGGGTCGAAGCCAACTTGAGAAATTAGCTTCAGCGCTTTTTCTGACACCTCAAGTTCATAACCATTATCTTCCATACGCTTTTTTAGGTGCTCAAGCTGAATAGAAGCAATAGATTGAATGTGCTCTTGCCCTAATGGGTGGAACACAACGCTTTCATCCACTCGGTTCAAAAACTCAGGACGGAAATGTTTACCTGCCACTTCCATCACCTCATTCTTTATTCCTTGGTAATCGAGCGTATTGAAGTTTTCTTGAATTCTTGAAGAGCCCAAGTTCGATGTCATGATCACTACCGTATTTCTGAAGTCGACCGTACGACCTTGCCCGTCGGTTAGACGCCCATCATCAAGTACCTGAAGTAAAATGTTAAAAACATCTGGGTGCGCTTTCTCAATTTCATCTAACAAGATTACTGAATATGGTTTACGACGCACTGCTTCAGTTAAGTAACCACCTTCTTCGTAACCAACATAACCCGGAGGTGCGCCAACTAAACGAGCAACAGAGTGCTTCTCCATAAATTCAGACATGTCGATACGTACCATTGCATCGTCACTATCAAACATGAAGTTAGCGAGCGTTTTACAAAGCTCCGTTTTACCTACCCCTGTAGGACCAAGGAATAGGAAAGAACCAATTGGCTTATTCGGATCCGATAAACCAGCACGGCTACGACGAATCGCATTCGATACCACTTCTACCGCTTCGCCTTGGCCGATAACACGCTTATGCAGAACACCTTCCATCTTTAGAAGCTTCTCTTTTTCTGCTTCTAACATTTTGGAAACCGGAATGCCCGTTTGCTTAGACAGGACATCGGCAATTTCTGCATCAGTAACCTTATTACGTAGTAAGGTCATCTCTTGCATTTCAGCTTGAGTCGCAAGGTCTAGTTGCTTCTCCAACTCTGGGATACGACCATATTGCAGTTCAGACATTCGATTTAGATCACCTGCACGTCTTGCAAAATCCATATCCATACGAGCTTGTTCTAGCTCTGATTTGATATGTTGCGTGCCAGACAGTGCTGCTTTCTCAGCGTTCCACACTTCTTCAAGTTCAGCAAAGTCACGTTCTTTATCTGAAAGCTCCGCTTGTAAGGTGCGAAGACGCTTTTCACTGGCTTCATCGTTTTCATTAGTCAGCGCTTGCTGCTCGATCTTAAGCTGAATGATCTTACGCTCGAGTTTATCCAGAGATTCAGGTTTTGAATCAATCTGCATACGGATACTCGATGCTGCTTCATCAATCAGGTCAATTGCTTTATCTGGCAGTTGACGATCAGAAACATATCGGTGAGATAGTGTTGCTGCAGCGACGATCGCTGGGTCGGTAATTTCTACATGATGGTGAAGTTCATAACGCTCTTTCAAACCACGAAGAATCGCCACCGTGTCTTCAACCGTTGGTTCATCGACAAGTACTTTTTGGAAGCGGCGCTCTAACGCTGGATCTTTCTCTATATATTGACGGTATTCATCAAGAGTCGTCGCGCCAACGCAATGAAGCTCACCACGAGCTAATGCTGGTTTCAGCATGTTACCCGCATCCATAGAGCCTTCACCTTTACCAGCGCCGACCATGGTATGAATTTCATCGATGAAGAGAATGATATTGCCCTCTTCTTTAGACAATTCATTGAGGACTGATTTCAAGCGCTCTTCAAACTCACCACGGTATTTAGCACCGGCCACCAAAGCGCCCATGTCTAATGAAAGTACGCGTCGGCCTCTTAAACCTTCAGGCACTTCATTGTTAATAATGCGCTGAGCCAAACCTTCAACGATAGCTGTCTTACCAACGCCAGGTTCACCGATAATGACTGGGTTGTTCTTAGTACGACGCTGAAGTACTTGGATAGTACGGCGGATTTCGTCATCTCGACCGATAACAGGATCGAGCTTGCCTTGCTCAGCTCTTTCAGTCAGATCGATGGTGAACTTCTCTAATGCTTGACGTCGGTCTTCGGCATTTGGGTCATCAACTTTTTGACCACCGCGAACCTGCTCGATAGCTTGAGATAATTTTTGCTCAGTAAGACCTAGCTCTTTGAGCAGGTTACCTAAAGGACCTTTATCTTCAATTGCAGCAAGTAGGAAGACTTCCGAAGAAATGTATGTGTCTTGGCGCTTTTGTGCGACCTTGTCACATAGATTGAACAGAGTACCCATTGCATTCGAAAGCTGAACATCACCACCGATACCACTTACTTTCGGTACACGGTCTAATATTTCGCTTAACTTTGAACGCAACTGAACCACATCAATATTCAACATAGTAAGCAATGGACGAATCGCACTACCATCTTGATTTAATAGCGACACCATTAGGTGTACAGGCTCTATATATTGGTGATCACGACCTAATGCGAGCGACTGAGCATCAGATATCGCAATTTGAAATTTACTAGTGAATCGATCGAGACGCATGCCAACCTTCCTACTCTTAGATATGTTTATCTTATGGTTAGAAGATGGATACGGTAACGCGGATTTTCAAGGGATAGGAATGAAGAATAGAGTTTATATAAAAATATAATTGTGCTGGATAAAAGCGGACACTTACTAAACGTTACTCTAGCCAAATAAAGGTAGCCTGACGTCCAGTAACGCCATCTCGACGATAAGAATAGAAAGCATCAGAATCGGCAAAAGTACAAAGGTTCGAACCCGTCACTTGCGAAACACCCACTTTAGTAAGTCGCTGTGTTGCAAGTTGAGACATATTCGCTAACCATTTGCCCGGTTCAGTTTTCGCTTTGAATGCAAGCTTGGCTTGAGGGTCAAAACCAACGAAAGCTTCCAACACATCATCACCAACCTCAAAGGCTTGTTTGCCAATCGCAGGGCCTAGCCAAGCTATGATCTGGTTATCAGAGCTGAGATTGGTAAACTTTGCGACTGCATTTTCAAGAATACCACCAGCAAGACCACGCCATCCGGCATGAACCGCAGCAACTTGAGTACCTTTAGTATCAGTAAGAATCACTGGTAAACAATCTGCAGTCATAGCTGAACACACTACGCCACTCGCAGTGGTGAAAGCTCCATCAGCATCGAGAACATTGGTTGTAGGCTCTAAAACTGTAATCACATCAGTCGAGTGTGTTTGGTTTAGCCATATGGGTGCTGCGGGCATATTAGCGTGTTGCGTAAGCCATATTCGGTTACGTTCAACCAGTGAAGCATCATCCCCAACATGCATACCGAGGTTTAGCCCTTGATATGCATCAGCAGAAAAACCACCAACACGCGTCGAAGCAAAAGCCTTCACGTTACTTGGTGCGTTCCAGTTAGGGATGATCATCGACATAATTAAATGTCTTCTTCTAGGTTATCGCGAGCATCAACACGTAGTGCTTCAGCCATCACAACCATGTCATTTGGCACAGGTGCGTGGAACTCAACTTCTTCGCCCGTAATTGGGTGAACAAATTTGAGCATAACCGCGTGTAGTGCTTGACGGTCAAAAGCACGAATCATCTTCGTTAGTTCTTCTGATGCGCCCTTTGGAATACGTGCACGACCGCCGTATGCAATATCACCTAGCAGTGGATGCTGAAGGTAAGACATGTGTACACGGATTTGGTGAGTACGACCCGTTTCTAGACGTAGGCGAATACGTGTATGTTCACGGAAGTGCTCAGCAACGCGGTAGTGAGTTACCGCTGGCTTGCCCGTTTCATTCACAGCCATCAAAGTACGCTTGGTAGCGTGGCGGCTAATGCCTTTTTCTACCATGCCACCAGCGGTCATTTTGCCGATTGCAATCGCTTCGTATTCACGAGTAATACGACGCTTAGCCAGTGCACGTACAAGGCGAGTCTGTGCTGGTACTGTTTTAGCAACAACCATAAGACCTGTCGTGTCTTTATCTAGACGGTGAACAATACCTGCACGAGGTACTTCAGCGATTTGTGGGTAGTGGTGCAGCAACGCGTTTAGCACGGTTCCATCCGGCGTACCTGCTCCTGGGTGAACAACAAAATCACGTGGCTTGTTAATAACCAATAGGTGTTCATCTTCAAAGACAATGTCTAGAGGAATGTCTTGTGCTTCCCAGCGCTCTTCATCTTCAAGTTCAGCTTGTAAGATGATCTCTTCTCCGCCCATAACCTTAACGCGTGGCTTGGTAATAACTTCACCGTCCACTTGGACTTTGCCGTCAAGAAGCCACTCTTTAATACGAGAGCGAGAAAAATCGGTAAATAGTTCAGCGACAGCTTGGTCTAAACGTTGACCTAACTGGCTGCTTTTTACTGTGTCTGTTAATGTGATCTGCTGAGCCATATCGAACTTTTTTAAAAACCGTGAGACTAATACCCATTAGTATGGATAAAATAGAATAATTGCATCATTGTATCTGTTACTGGTTAGAAAGTAACGGAAGCTTACGAAATATTTAATTCAAGGAATCGACGCCTGACATGAAACACCTTACTTTAGCGGGTCTATTAGCCGTATCACTCTTGGCTGGTTGTTCAAGTACCGAAGAGATAGTGCCAGATGTACCGCCATCGGTTCTCTATTCTGAGGCGCAAGAATCGCTACAAAGTGGTAGCTGGCTTTCTGCCATTGAAAAGCTAGAAGCTCTAGACTCTCGTTACCCTTTCGGCGCCTATTCTGAACAAGTACAGCTAGACCTGATTTACGCTTACTACAAAAATGATGACCTAGCGCTTGGCCTAGCGACCATTTCACGTTTCTTGCGTTTAAACCCAACTCACGAAAAACAAGACTGGGTTCTTTACATGCGCGGCCTAACGCACATGGCACAAGACAGAAACTTTATGCACGATATTTTTAATATCGACCGTAGCGACCGAGATCCTGAGCCAGTAAAACTCGCTTTTGCTGATTTCAAACGACTACTAGAGCGCTTCCCAGCAAGCCCTTACGCAGAAGATGCACAAAAACGCATGTTCGCACTTAAAAACCGTTTGGCGGATTACGACCTAGCAACGGCAGATTTCTATCTACGTCGTGAAGCTTGGATCGCAGCAATCAATAGAACGCAAGAACTGCAAAAGACTTACCCAGATACCATCGCAGCGCGTAAGTCTCTAAAAATTCAGCTAGAGGCCTACAAACAGCTTGGCCTTGAGGACGCGATTCAAAGAACAGAAGCCTTGATTGAGCTGAACCCACTACCTTAGCCAACCATTCTGTTCCTGACTAAAAAAGCGCGCTAATTTACTAGCGCGCTTTTTTTAAACCTATTCCACGAACTTGATGAATCGCACAATACACGGTATCTTCAATAAATAACTTTTAACAAAACATCAACATGGAGTGTGGATGTGAGTAGGTTGTTATTATTTATTGGGATCGTGCTATTTAGCCAATTTTCCCACGCATTAGAACTCTCGCCATTAAGCAATAAGCCTTACATGGGGGACCTCGACGTACTCAAAACCAAAGGTACAGTGAGAGTGCTGGTCTCTGCTGATCTTGGCTTCTACTATATAGAAGATGGCAAGCCCAAAGGCATCGTTGCCGAGATGCTTTACCATTTCGAAAAAAGTCTTCGCAAGAAGCACCCTTACCTGAACGTTCAAATTATTCCTGTGCAGCGGGATGACCTGCTCCCCTCTCTACAGTCAGGCTATGGCGATGTTGCTGTTGCAAACCTGACCGTCACCGATAAGCGATTAAAGGTGATCGATTTTTCAGCCCCTATGATTAAAGACGGTAAAGAGCTCATTATCACTGGCAAGAATTCAGAAGCGATCACCGAGATCAAGCAGCTTAGTGGTAAGGAAGTATGGATTCGGGCCAGCTCCAGTTACTTCGAAAGCGTGCAAAGGGTCAATAAGGAACTCAACGAACTGGGTTTACCGCCACTGCATGTCCACTTCATCGAAGAGTCACTGCAAGACTACGAACTGATCGAGCTCGTTAACCAAGGCTATATACAAGGTACGATTCTAGACAGCCACAAAGCGAAACTGTGGATCGATGTGATGGAAAACATTCAAGTCCATCACGACTTACCTTTACGCGAAAATGGTCAAATAGCCTGGGCATTAAGAAAAGACAGCCCTCAACTAAAGAAAGAGATAAACAAATACGTTAAGACAGCTCGAACAGGTACCCTGCTTGGAAACGTTATCTATAAGAAATACATAGATAATACTCGTTGGTTAGGTCGGGCACTCAACCCGAACAAAGTTGACCGCGTTGCTAAACTGGCTGATGTATTTGAAAAGTATTCGAATAAGTATGAATTCGATCCTTTGATGATGTCTGCGCAAGGCTTCCAAGAGTCGGGCCTTGATCAAAGCAGAGTCTCCCACCGAGGTGCTATTGGAGTAATGCAGGTTCTACCTAGCACTGCGAGAGACAAAAACGTCAACATCAAGAATATCCACATCGTCGATAACAACATCCATGCTGGTGTGAAATACATGCGCTTCATTAAAGATAGATATTTTGATGACCCAGCCATTACTCCAGATAACCAGATTTACTTTACTCTCGCCTCCTATAACGCAGGTCCAGCTAAGATCAGAAAGATGAGGAACCTTGCGAAGAAGAAAGGCTACAACCCGAACATCTGGTTTAAAAACGTAGAGATAATTACTCGTAAATACGTCAGTAAAGAGCCTATCACCTACGTTGCCAATATCAATCGCTACTTCGTCATCTATAAACAGCTAGAGGCAATCAATGCGATTAGAGAGAACGGCACGGCGAGATTGCTCAAAACGAATGATTAGAGCGACTATAAACTTGAGCCAGACAAGAAGAGACATTGAGTAAAGACAAAAACACAAAAGCCGCATAAGCAAAGTTATGCGGCTTTTGTTTGTCTAATTCTGAGGAAGCTTACCTAGCGATATGTGTCACGTGCTCTAGATCACAAAATACTTTTGGATAAATATCCATCAAGCACTTTCTGTAAGCTGTAAGACGCCCCTAAAAACTGATTTAATTTTTAGCGAAGCCTTGCCTCCAACTTATCGTTTTCCATAAGGATAACAAGCATTTTTCGCCAAAAAGATATCAAGACTTGCGTAAGATCACATTTGATTTTAATGCTCATTCCACCCAACCAAAACAAGATCCAGATCACATTATCAATTCCCAAAAGTCGTAATCTGAAGTTAACCCATGAGGGATACAACAGAGGAAAACTTCTATGAAAATGAACATCACTGGTAAAAACATCGACATTACCTCTGCAATCCGTGATCACATAGAAAGCAAATTTAAAAAGCTGGATAAATGGCAAGTAGACATCATTGGTTGCCAAGCGAGCTTTAGTGAAGAACCAAACAAGAAGAAGAAATTTGAAGCGGTAATCACTGTACCAAAAGGACAACTTGTAGCTTCATCAATCCATGACGACCTCTACGTTGCTATCAACGAAGTAGAACAAAAACTAGAGCGTCAACTCAACAAGCTACGCCATAAACCAGAAGCGCGCCGCGCTGAAAAGCCTGAAATCGAAGAGCTAGAAGCTGAAGTAGAATAAGGAAAGATAACAGATTAAAAAATAGCGCCTCAGGGCGCTATTTTTTTGCTTGACGCTCGTAGCTCGCTTGCTTATTGTGTTTAAACATTCATAAAACAATCACTTTTTATGCAAACCCAATCTTTGTTTATTTTTGACTTCTTTTTTCTTCCGTAAATCGGAGGCTAAGTCGTTTTAGAAAAACAAGTCAAAAACGAACAAGAAGCCTCCCAAACTAGGGAGGCTTTTTTATAAGGACACATTTATGACTGACCGCTCAATTTCACTGGATGATATCCGCCTTCGTCTTAATGATTTAGATGACGAACTACTGAAACTACTTTCAGAACGTCGCAAGCTAAGCATCGAAGTTGCTAAAAGCAAGGTAGAGACATCAAAGCCAGTTCGTGATGCAGTAAGAGAACAACAACTGTTGGTTAAGCTGATTAACAACGGTAAAGACAAATACGAATTGGATGCTCAGTACATTACTAAGCTGTTTCACACCATCATTGAAGATTCAGTTCTACTGCAACAGTCATACTTACAAAACCTCGCAAATCCACAAAGCCGTAAGCCTTTGGCTCGCGTGGCATTCTTGGGTTCTAAAGGCTCTTACTCGCACCTTGCAAGCCGCGAGTATTTCAGCCGCAAGAATATGGAGTTGATTGAGCTAAACTGTAGCCATTTCAAAGAGGTTGCCTCAACAGTAGAATCGGGACATGCAGATTACGGCGTATTGCCGATTGAGAACACCAGCTCAGGTTCAATCAACGAAGTGTACGACCTGCTTCAACACACAACGCTTTATATCGTAGGTGAGCTATCTCAACCCATTGAGCACTGCCTAGTTGCTAAGAATGATATCCGTTTAGAAGACATCAAAACCCTCTATTCGCACCCACAACCTCATCAGCAATGCAGCGAGTTTTTGAGCCGTCTTAAAGATGTCACCCTTGAGTCTTGTGCCAGCACAGCTGACGCTATGAAAAAGGTGAAAGATCTGGACGGTGATGATGTCGCAGCGATTGGTAACGCATCGAGCGGCAAGCTTTACGGGCTTCAGCCAATCCAAGGTAACATTGCAAATCAAACAGAAAACCACACGCGTTTCATCGTGGTAGCACGCAAGCCAGTTGAAGTATCAACGCAAATCCCAGCGAAGACGACACTCATTATGTCGACTTCACAAGAAGCTGGTTCATTAGTAGAGACACTACTGATTCTGCAACGCTTAGGTATCAACATGACTAAGCTAGAGTCTCGTCCGATTATGGGTAACCCTTGGGAAGAGATGTTCTATGTAGACTTAGAAGCACACCTAGACTCAGATAATATGCAGCAAGCGATCACAGAGTTAACGGCCATTACTCGCCACCTCAAAGTGCTAGGCTGTTACCCAAGCGAAAACATCAAAGCGACTCAGGTTAAGCTGTCGTAGCCGAGAACGAATAACGCTTTCAGCTAACATAAGTATTTGGCCTATGGTAGGCCAAATACTTAAATCACCATGACTACACATATCATTTAGAAGCAACGCTCTCTTTGGCATTTCCTAGCCTCTAATCATTGATTTATCGTTCTACACCACCTCCCCTCTAAGTAGCCCTACGCTTTTCTAACAGAAAACTCATTAGTAGCTTTTTTATCAATAAAGACAAAACCTTACCGCCTTCACAGGAAAGCACCGTACAACGTGTAATTAATAGCGAGCTCACTCCAAGTAACATAGACTTACGCGCTCAAATTTATAAACCATGTTGTGAGTAGCCATGAAGCTAAGTACGAAAATATTACTTCTGATTGCACCCGTAATACTGATAAGTACTGCGACTTCCAGCTATATCATCTACTCAACTCAAAAAAACAGTTTCATCAAACGCGAAGATAACGCTCTGCAATTAAGTATGGAAAAACTGGCCGGGCACTTTCGCCAGTCACGCTCTTTTCTTAATAGCTATTCTTATGCACTCACTAAAAGTGACATGATTAAACGCTTCTTCTTGGCTGAAGAGAACCCCAGCCAAGAGCTCGCACTCATCGATGACCTGCACGAAACCGTTAAGTTATTGCAAGATGGCGACGACAGCTTTACCGGACTAGCTCTGCTAGACAGTGATCGCACTGTCAGCTATTACGCCGAAAATAGCCGAGATCCCTATGCAGAGATGGACCCTAAAGTATTAGAGTTCGTTGAGCATCAATACCAAGAAAAACGCACAGCTTTGGGTACTGACTACATCCAAAACTCACAAGGTGAAGGTGTGCTTGTTCACTATGAAGTACTCGACAAAAAGAGCGTTTCCGCTCCGATAAGCGAACAACTCAACGATGTGTTTTTTCTCGTCGTATCTGTTTCTCTCGATAAGTTTAATTCACTACGAAAACAGATAGAGTTTGACTATCAAACTAGCCTTTTCTTTACCGATGAGCCGATATCCCTAGGAAATGGCTTAACTCAGTCAGTAAAGCTAGGGCCTGAGTTTTACGCAACACTCGACCCCGCTCATTTTTTGTTGGACAACAAACTCAAATCCATCTGGAATGAGCTCAGCGTGTCGTTTGCTCTTTCTGCTTTTGTCAGTATGGGCTTATTGCTCATGCTTTTATCCCGATGTGTGATTAATCCAATCACGCGCTTGGATAAGCAGCTGCAACAGGTCGAAAAAAAGCAAAGAAAGAACATTGAGCGCTTAGGCACTAATGATGAATTAGGCCGCTTGTCACAACGTTTTTATGACATGTACCAAGAGCTCGATAATACCTACCAACAGACCAAAGTGTTGGCAGAGAATGACCAGCTAACGCAAATCCCCAATCGACTTCAATTTCAGTCGTTTGTGCAACAGTCTCTGCCAGCCCCTGACTCGAAAAACAATACCTGGGTACTCTATCTCGATTTAGACAACTTTAAGTTTGTGAACGACAAATACGGACACCAGATTGGGGATTCAATACTGGTTTCTTTTGCAGAGCGCATCACCGCTTTATGTGACTTTTTTCAACAGAGCGACAGCGCTCACTGCATGCCTGCACGCTTGTCGGGCGATGAGTTTGTTATCTATATCAATGCCCCAGCGAATGCCGATAATATTGCGCATCAGTTTTCAGAAAAATTACTGACCCCGCTACAAAAAGGCTTTATCACCGACTCAGGAAGCTTTCCGATTACCGTGAGCATTGGGATCGCGACCTACCCAAGTGATGGGCATACCATAGAGAAACTACTCTCAAACGCTGATACTGCGATGTATCAGGCAAAACATGCTGGCAAGAATCAGTTCGCGGATTACTCGTTAGATTTGGATAAAACTATTCAGCGTCAAGCCAATATTGAGCGTGCCCTAAGAGATAAAAACTTCGATGAAGAGTTTAAACTCGTTTATATGCCTTACATGGATGCCGCAGGGAACCACGTGATTGGGGTTGAGGTTCTATTGCGTTGGGAGTCCGAACAACTTGGTACGGTTGCACCCAATGAATTTATTCCTATTGCCGAGCAAACTGGGCTATTTGAGCTTGTCGACCGCTGGGTTATCAAGAATGCTTTCGCTTCTTTCCATCAGCTTCAGGGTCAATTTGATCACTCGATTCAGCTGTCCATCAACCTATCTTCCGCAGGGATAGAGACTACGCACCTAGCGGATTTCATTGAACAACACGCAAAGATTAATGGCATTCCACCAAGCTTAATTGATTTTGAGATCACCGAGACTTTCTATTCAAATTCACACGGTTTTCCGCTACTCAACGAACTCGCTCGAATGGGCTACCGATTAGCTATCGATGATTTTGGTTCGGGCTACACATCCATCACTCAATTGGTTGAGTACCCAACGCAAAAAATTAAATTAGACAAAGGTTTTTTAGAAGCCTTGATCGAAACAGATAATCAGAACATAGTTAAACCCGTGATCGGACTGTGTCACGCGCAAGGTAAAACCGTGACTGCTGAAGGTATCGAAACCAAAGAGATGCACCAATGGCTACAAGACGCGCATTGCGACATGCTGCAAGGCTTCTACTTTGGTAAGCCTATGCCTCTCAATGAGCTAAGCGACTGGTATCAAGAACACCAACAGCGATTTAAGCACCAGCAGAACGATTAACACGCGCCAACTGAATCAACCGACTAGAAGAATCGAACACATGAAATCTGTCATCATCGCCTCGCTAAATCCCGCTAAGATCAATGCTGTCAAAAGTGCTTTTGTCTCTGCGTTTCCCAACACCGGGTTTGAGTTCACGGGGGTAAGTGTGCCAAGTGGTGTTGCCGATCAGCCGATGAGTAATGATGAAACCTATCAAGGTGCTGTAAACCGTGTTCACAATGCGACACAACAGCAACCTAATGCGGATTTCTATGTTGGGTTAGAAGCGGGAATCGAAGGCGGGGTTACCTTTGCTTGGATGGTGATTGAATCAAATGGCCAACGTGGAGAATCTCGCTCGGCAAGCCTGATGTTGCCACCAGCCGTTCTTGAGAAGCTAGAACACGCTAACGAACTCGGGGATGTGATGGATGAAGTATTTGGTACTGACAATATCAAACAAAAAGGTGGAGCGATTGGTTTACTGACACATAACCAGCTTTCACGTAGCTCGGTCTATCACCAAGCGTTAATCTTAGCGCTGATCCCATTTGTGAACCCTGAGCATTTCTCGGCTTGACCAATGAATGCTTCTCAAGCTTTCTAGCAGCTCGATTGCAAGCTCTAGAAACTAAAAAACGCTAACCCTCAGTTAGCGTTTTTTTTCAATTCGCACTCTCGCTATTCAGTGATAGCTTAAGCCATCATTACTTAAGCAGCAGATCGGCAATAATCGCTTTCTCTTGTTCTGATTTTGCCTTGAGCTCATTCGAGCCTCTGGTGATGGTTGCCACACCGACTCCCAGCATTTGGCTTACTTGTCTTTGAGACATTTCACCTTTCATTAGCTCACAAAAAATATTAATTCGAGCAACCAGAGCATCTCGCTCATCGGGCGTCATCATCATGGTCAACAACAGTTCATGCTGATCTTTCTCAACCGCTGTCTTAACTAAATCCATGAGTTGTTGCCAGTTATCATATTCAGGTTGTGATGCCATATATCTACACTTACTTTTAAATTTAGACTTTAAAGAGTCGCTTATCGATTGAAAGCGTCTACCACTTTATACCGAAATACTGGATGTGATCCAATGTAAAAAGGCAGTAAGCGGAAATGGTTCGCACTCACTGCCTTCAATTGTCACTCAGTTTCAGGACTTATCGACCACTAGTATTTAGTTTTCACCTCATGGGGAGCCAAAAACTCGCCCTGCTCACCCAAGATGTCTCGATAGTAAGTCTCAAACATTAAGATGTTCTGAACGTAACCGCGTGTCTCTTTGAATGGAATCATCTCAATAAAAGCGAAGGCATCAAGCTTTTCGTCACTGCGAGAACGCCACTGCTTAACACGGCTTGGACCTGCATTGTAGGCAGCAAAAGCAAAGATACGGTTGTTGTCATATTGAGAGAGCAAGCCATCTAAGTAGTGGCTGCCAATTTCGATATTCTTGCCGACATCGTAAAGATCATCGCTACCCTTGTACTTAATCTTGTGCTTGTTCGCTGTGTATTGCGCTGTCTTTGGCATAATTTGCATGACACCACGTGCACCAACTGGAGAACGAGCTTCTGAATCCATCGCGCTCTCTTGTCTTGCTAGAGACATCAAGGTGATTGGATCAATATCATGCTTCTCCGCATAGAAGTTAAACCACCACTTATGAGCAACCGGAAAACGCAGCGCAATGTTATCCCACATTTTCGCTGAAATACTGGCAATGACAGTAAAGTGATTCCAACGCTGTGTCGCAGCGTAAGCGGCCAGCATCTCTTTTTGCTCTTTATCTGCATTGGTCAGTAGCCAGCGCCATTCACTTTTGGCTGCGGCAATTTTATCGCGAGTGATCAGTTCATCGATACGAGTCAGCGAAGTACTAAAAGGCTTCACTGTTTCTGGGTTGTATTTCAACGTAGAAGTTGGATATTGAATCGGTTTACCTAACTGCTTTGCTGCTGCAACACTGTAAAAATTACGCTGACCTAAAATATCAGACAGACGTTGGTTACCCTTTTCAGTATCACCTGTTGCTATTTCAGCCCTGCCTAACCAATATTGCCAGCGCAATGACGCTTGGTGCTTGTCGTCTAAGCGGGCAATCCACTCTTTCAATCCAGCCCAATCGGCATGCTGAATAGCCAAACGGGCACGACGTTCGAGTAAGACTTGTTTCGACGAACTCGCCAACATCTCATCTCGCCACTCCATCAACTCTTCAGAATCGGTATTGATTAAACGGAAAGTCAGGTAATCAGCGAGCTCTTGATATTTCTCTTCAGAAAACTTCTGAGCCTTGATGACCTCATCGAATACTTCTTGGGCACTACTAGCCGATTTTCTTGCTAGCTTCTTAAAAGCAAACTCCGTTTGAGCTTGATAAAACTCATTGGCTGGATGCTTCTTAGCGAATGTGAGCACATTTTCAGGCTTGTTGTATAACGCCTTCATCTGCTTAGCTTGAGCAATTGACTCATTATGATCCAATTGCTTGATCAGATAGGTCATCAGCTTACCGTTACGCCCTTCAAACGCTAACAGCATACGCTCTAAAATTAGTTCATCGGTTCTCAAGCCAGCTTGATCCCAACTCTTAAACAACGGGTCGCAAGCGTCATCAACACCATCGCCGCTCAACCAAAGCTGCTTCGCTCCTTTAAAAGCCAGTTCTTGATTACCTTGCTCATAGTTCGCTCGGTAATAAATGCATTGGTACTTTTCGCCCACTGGCTCTTTGGTCTGAAACTCGAGGATGGTTTGCCACTGTTTTCTAGACGCCAGCATATCTAAATATGGTGCTCGCATACGATTAGAAAATGGCAGTGCTTTGTTCTCTTCAATAAACGCATCCACTTCCGCCGGAGTGCGATCACCTAAGCCAATAAGAAAAGCACGATAATCGGTGTAAGGCGTGAGAGGGTATGTTTGAATTTTGCTGCGCAGTGCTAAATAAGCTTTTAGATCACGGCTGTCTAAAACCTCTTGCGCTCTATCATAAACATCACGCTGCATTTCTAACTCTGAGGCATTGCTAGCCATAGCCATTGGAGCCAGTGAAACTGAAGACAAGATTGCCGATGCAGCCACAGCAACCTTCGTATTACCAATTCGGAAAAACATTCGCTCTTTCCTTAGTGCGTGTATGAATACGTGAAATCTATTTACGCCCGACATCACATAAAATGTAAAGGAATTGAGTGTAAATATTATTAATATTTAACACTTCATCTAAGAAGCATATTAAATATAGTTTTAATAACCAATGTGACAATAGTAAGTAAGGATTCGTTCAAGAATGGCTTTTCTTTCCTAGGAGTAACATCTTTAGGGATATTGGTATAAAATAGCTAACAATTTTGAACAATAATTAGGATCGATCGGCAATGGCTGAATACGTATATACCATGTCTCGGGTGAGCAAAACTGTTCCACCTAAGCGTCAAATTCTTAAAGACATTTCTCTTAGCTTTTTTCCTGGCGCTAAAATCGGTGTTTTGGGTCTAAATGGTTCAGGTAAATCTACCCTACTACGTATCATGGCTGGTATTGATACTGATATCGATGGCGAAGCTCGTGCACAACAAGGTCTTAACGTAGGTTACCTACCTCAAGAACCAGTACTAGACGAATCAAAAACGGTTCGTGAAATCGTAGAAGAAGCGGTTTCTGATGTTGCTGATGCACTTAAACGTATCGACGCAGTTTACGCGGCTTATGCTGAACCAGATGCAGATTTCGATGCACTAGCAAAAGAGCAAGGCGAACTAGAAGCGCTTATCCAAGCAAAAGATGGTCACAACCTAGAAGCAGCTCTAGAGCGCGCTGCAGACGCACTTCGTCTTCCTGAGTGGGATGCTAAGATTGAACACCTTTCTGGTGGTGAGCGTCGTCGTGTTGCTATCTGTCGTCTACTTCTTGAGAAGCCAGACATGCTGCTTCTTGACGAACCAACGAACCACCTAGATGCAGAATCGGTTGCATGGCTTGAGCACTTCCTAGTGGACTACAGCGGTACTGTTGTGGCGATTACCCACGACCGTTACTTCCTAGATAACGCTGCTGGTTGGATTCTAGAACTTGACCGTGGTGAAGGTATCCCATGGCAAGGTAACTACACGTCTTGGCTAGAGCAAAAAGATGAGCGTCTAAAGCAAGAGAAAGCTGGTGAAAGCGCACGTCAAAAGACTATCGAGAAAGAACTTGAGTGGGTTCGTCAAAACCCTAAAGGTCGTCAAGCTAAATCTAAAGCTCGTATGGCTCGTTTTGAAGAACTGACGACTGGCCAATACCAGAAGCGTAACGAAACCAACGAACTATTCATCCCGCCAGGTGAGCGCCTAGGTGACAAAGTTCTTGAAGTTAAGAACCTAACTAAGTCATATGGTGACCGCGTTCTTATCGATGACCTATCGTTCAGCATGCCTAAGGGTGCAATCGTGGGTATCGTAGGTGCCAACGGTGCGGGTAAATCAACACTATTCAAGATGCTAAGCGGCGCAGAACAACCAGACTCAGGTACGGTTGAACTGGGCGAAACAGTTAAGCTTGCTTCTGTTGATCAGTTCCGTGACAGCATGGACGACACTAAGACAGTATTCCAAGAGATCTCTGAAGGCGCTGATATCATCAAGATCAACAACTTCGAAATCCCAGCACGTGCATACTGCTCTCGTTTCAACTTCAAAGGCAACGACCAACAGAAGATCATCGGTGAGCTTTCTGGTGGTGAACGTAACCGTGTTCACTTAGCTAAGCTACTAAAAGCGGGCGGTAACGTACTGCTACTCGATGAGCCGACCAACGACCTAGACGTTGAAACACTACGTGCTCTTGAGGAAGCGCTACTTGAGTTCCCTGGCTGTGCAATGGTTATCTCGCACGACCGTTGGTTCCTAGACCGTATTGCGACCCATATCTTAGACTACCGTGATGAAGGTCAAGTTAACTTCTACGAAGGTAACTATACTGAGTACACTGAGTGGCTGAAGAAGACTCTGGGCGCTCAAGCGGCAGAACCACACCGCATCAAGTACAAACGTATTGCTAAGTAAATAAGCTTGTATTTTGAACAAAGGCCGCGATAATAGCGGCCTTTGATATATCTGGCTTACGCATTCCGCACCGATATAGAGAGAATACTTATGATTGAAAGACGTCAATTTTCACGAGTTATTTATCAAGTTCCGACTGAAATCTCACAAGGACAAGTAAATGTATCAGGCTCAGTGCAAGACTTATCTCTTCATGGTTTACTCATTCAGTGCGAAGAGTTACAGCAACTTAACCAGGAGAACCCTGTTCACGTTAGCTTTAAGCTGACCAACAGCGATATCAACATTCAGTTAGAAGCAACGATAGTCTCTACCATCAATACCTCAATGCGTTTACGCATAGAGCATTTAGATATTGATAGTATCAGCCACCTTAAGCGCCTTGTTGAGCTTAATGTTGGTGACGATGACCTGCTTTATAGAGAGATTGAACACCTTACCGACTTAGGCAAGGAATAATATCTCCATTACCCTTTTTCTATTAGAAGCATTTAGTTAATACAGAACCATGTCTAAAAAAGTGTCCATTACTATTCCCTCTAGTCAGGGGGAACAGACGTTTTACTTCGGTCGAAAAGCCGTACTCTTATGCATGACCTCCCAGCTCTCAGTACCGATGCTGATTGGTGGTGCAACCTACATGCACCTTGAGAGTAAAAACAAGCTAGCTGCACAAGCCGGTGATGCACAACAGTTAATTGAAACTCTGATTGTTGAAAAAGAGCAGACCGAGTTCTTATACGCGGAACAAGTTGAAACCAACCATAACCTTTCTCAAGCCTTAACTGAGAAAGAAGGGACGATTCAGTTACTCGGTAAGCGTGTATTCGATGTGGAATCCGTTCTAGGCCTGGCTGATGAAGAGTTACACACCGATGAGGTTTCACTAGAAGACCGCATTGATGCTGCAGCTGTCGATTCCGCGGTAAGAGCTACCATGTTCCGCTTAATTCCTAATGATAGTCCGATGGCTTATCAACGCATCTCGTCTTCATACGGTCGCCGTACTAACCCAATTACAGGCAAACGCCACAACCATACTGGTATCGACCTTACTTGTAAGCGTGGTGAAGATATCTTAGCACCAGCAGATGGTGTGATTGAAACCGTACGCCCAAGTAAGAAAGGCTTTGGTAACTTTATCACCATGCGCCATTCGTTTGGCTTCATGAGCTCTTACGCGCATCTGCAAAAATTCAAAGTTCGCAGCGGTCAGTTTGTTAGTAAAGGTGATGTGATTGCGAGCTGTGGTAACTCAGGTAACTCAACTGGCCCACATCTGCATTATGAAGTACGCTTCCTTGGTCGCTCATTGAACCCTCAATACTTGATGGATTGGACACCAGAAAACTTCAATTACGTGTTTGAGAAAGAAAAAAAGGTGAAATGGGGCCCACTCGTTCAGCTGATTGATAACGTGGTTCGCTTGCAGATCAACCTAACTAACGTGCCTTACATCAGTTCAACTATCGACACAGTATCCAGCGATGATAACCGAGTATCGAACGAGAATAACAAAGAGCCTATCGTGACTAACTAGGTTTGTTCGTTTGGCCCATGATGATCCAAATGCATTTCGCCTACTATAGGCCAAATGCAATATCGGCATTCAACACAAACAAAAAGAGCGACCAAACGGTCGCTCTTTTTTATTTTTCAAACCACACTATTAACCGCGATGAATCGAGTCATGTGCTTGTTTTAACAGGCTTTGACTCTCTTGCAAGAATTGCTGTGAGTAGTCACCAAACCAATCACTCACCTGGTCAAAACTCTCAACGAACTTGGCTTTGTCTTTTCCGTCTAAGATCTCGAGTGCTTCACCAAAACAACGGTGGAAGCGTCGAATCATCTCAATGTTCTCATCTGAAGATAGGATGATGTCACCGTACAAGTTCGGGTCTTGAGCAAATAGACGACCAACCATCGCAATCTCTAGACGGTAGATTGGGGAGCTAAGCTTCAGAAGTTGGTCGATGTTCGGGTTCTCTTTGCTTAGGTGTAGACCGTAAGCAAAAGAGGTAAAGTGGCGAAGCGCTTGAATCAGAGTCATGCCGTGATCGTGCTCAGCAGCATCCATCTGACATAGGCTCGCACCCCAGATACTAAATTGCTCCAGTAGCCATTGGTAACTTTCAGAACCACGCCCATCACTGTAAACAATCACCTGTTTCGCTAGGCTTGGTACATCAGGGCCAAACATAGGGTGAAGACCAACAACAGGGCCTTGGTGCATATTCATCATTGCTTGCAGCGGCTTTGATTTAATCGATGTTAAATCACAAAGAATACAATCGCTTGGCAGGTTACCAAGTTTCGCAATCACACCTTCCGTTAAGTGAATTGGAACGGTAACAACCACAAGACCAGCGTTATCTAGGATTTCATCGGCTTTATCCCAATCTTGACTACCAAGGACTTTCACTTCGTAGCCAGAAAGCTTAAACATACGACCAAATAAGCCACCCAGCTGACCATTACCACCAACGATAACCACTGAACGTAATTCTGGGTTAAGACACTTAAAACCAGAGTCTTTTTCGCTGGCATAAGATTCACGCATAGTTCGACGCAAAATATCTTCGATGAGCTGTGGTGGAACCCCTATTTTTTCTGCTTCTTGACGACGAGACGCCAACATTGCCGCTTCACGCTCCGGCACATAAATAGGTAATCCATGTTCACTTTTCACTTCACCAACTTTCTCAACAAGAGCAAGTCGCTGAGCCAGTAAATCCAGCATCTGTTTATCGACAGCATCAATTTGGTCGCGTAATTCGTTCAGTTCAACGGCCATTTTATTCCTTACTAATCTATAAGCCCGTACCAACGCCGATTTCGTTAGTAACAGATCTTAAAATGCCCCATTAGATGAGGCACTTAACTTTTAAACTCTGACTAACCTTTCAAACGGTTCTCTAAGAACGGGACTAGTTCCGTATGTGCATGTTTCAATAGTGCCTCAGTTGTGTCCCAATTGATACACGCGTCGGTAATTGAAACGCCGTATTTCATCTCATTGAGAGGTATATCAGAAGATTGGTTTCCTTCGTTGATATGGCTTTCAATCATAAGGCCGATGATCGACTTGTTACCTTCACGAATTTGATGAATCACATCTTCGGCAACCAGAGGCTGGCGACGGAAGTCTTTGCGAGAGTTAGCGTGGCTACAGTCAACCATCAGTGCTGCTTCTAAACCTGACTTACCAAGCTCTTGCTCACATTCGTGTACGGATACTGAATCGTAGTTCGTTTGCTTACCGCCACGTAAAATAACATGACCGTTTGGGTTACCTTGAGTAGTTAATAGTGCAACTTGACCTTCACGGCTGATACCCATGAAACGGTGACTAGAAGAAGCTGCCTGCATCGCATTGATTGCTGTGCCTAGGTTGCCATCTGTACCGTTTTTGAAACCAATAGGCATTGAAAGACCACTTGCCATTTCACGGTGCGTTTGTGATTCCGTTGTACGTGCGCCGATCGCCGCCCAGCTGAATGTATCTGCTAGGTATTGCGGGCTGATTGGGTCTAGTGCTTCTGTTGCCAGTGGAATTTCCATCTCAGCAAGTTCAACCAGTAATTCACGACCTACATGCAAACCATGCTCAATATCGAAAGTACCATCTAGATGAGGGTCGTTGATTAAACCTTTCCAGCCCACCGTAGTACGAGGCTTTTCAAAGTAAACACGCATAACAATATACAGTTGATCGCTAAGTTGCTCAGATAAAGCTTTTAGGCGTTTCGCGTACTCTTTTGCCGCTTCAACATCATGGATAGAACACGGGCCACATACAACTAGCATGCGGTGATCTTTCTTATGGATGATGTTTGCGATAGTTTGACGAGACTCTTGAATGAAACGACGAGCATTATCACTCAAAGGCAGTTTTGCTTTTAACTCCTCAGGAGTAATCAGTACCTGTTCGTCGATAATATTGACATTGCTTAATTCACTTTTCTGCATAACTCAATCTGTATATTTATTTTTACACCCAACATTTCCATTTGGGTTAACAATATTTAAAAACACAATAACAGCTACAAAAACGATTGCAAGCGTAAACAATAAAAAACATCAGGTGTAAGTTTAAATTTACATCGCAGATTTTAAGTCGTTTTAATTAGATTGCCAGCTTAAACCACAGTCAATACAAACAAAAAGGCGATATTTCTCATATCGCCTTCTTTAAATTTGTAGAGTGTTTATTTATCACGCATCGTTTAGCATTCGCTTAATCTGCTCTGAAGCCTCTTTCCATCGGGTATCAGAGTGAAGAGTCGGCAAATCAAAGCTGTGTTTTTTAAGCAATGAGTTGGCTAAAAGCACCTCTTGAATCGCTAAGTGATCAAGAGCCTCAATTTGTGCATCTCGTTTATTACACATCAACACCATGTCACAGCCCGCACTCAAGGCTGCTTTTGCTCTGTCGGCTGGTCCGCCCATGATCGCAGCACCTTCCATCGTTAAATCATCAGAGAAGATCAAGCCTTTAAAGCCCAGCTTTTGTCTCAATACTTTCTGTAACCAATATTGAGAGCCACTTGCTGGTTGGTCATCGTAATGAGAGAAAACCACGTGTGCAGGCATCATCGCATCTAATATTCCCGCTTCAATTTGCGCCTTAAAAATCGCCATATCGGTTTCAAAGATATCGTCTCGAGGGTCGTAAGGCGTTTCTAGATGCGAATCAGCTATCACACCACCATGGCCAGGGAAGTGCTTTCCAGTTGTCGCCATACCAACGGACTTCATGCCTTTGATGAATGCACTGCTATGACGAACGATGGTATCAATATCTTCACCAAACGCTCGGTTGCCAATCGCTTTGCATTGATGACCTTTATCTAATACTGGTGCAAAACTTAGATCGATATCATGAGCAATCAGCTCCGCTGCCATCAACCAACCAGCTTGTTCAGCTAATTGTTCACCATTCTTTTGAGTCGCGAACTCTTGAGCAGCTGGGATAATAGAAAAACCATCGCGGAAACGCTGTACTCGTCCACCTTCTTGGTCAACACCAATTAAAATAGGACGCTTAGCCGCTTTTCGAATCTCTTTATTTAAAGCCGATAGCTGCTTGCTATCGTGGTAGTTTCTAGCAAATAAAATGAGACCACCAACAGTTGGGTGCTCTAAAATTTCTTTGTCTTCCGCAGTCAGTTCGTAGCCTGCAACATCAACCCACAACGGTCCCATAATATGTCCCTCTATTGCTTAAATTCCGCTACCGCAGATTTACTTTGTTCGATTAATTGGTCAGCTTGCTCTTCTTGCTGAGTTAACGCAATGAACAACAAGTCAGTAATATAAAGTTGGCTATCACGCGCTGTGATAGAGGAACTACGAATATGGTTCTCGTCAGCCGCCGAAATGAGTTTGATATCAGCATACTTGTCCAGAGCCGAAGGAGATAACTGGCTAATCACAATGACCTTGGCCTTTTTCGATCTCGCTAACTGAGCCACTTTTACAACTTCTCTGGTTTTTCCTGAATAGGAAATCGCTACCAACACATCATTTTCAGTAAGCGATGCCGCGTTGGCAATCTGAATATGAGCATCAGGTTCCGCATGAACCGCATGACCAATCTTCATCAGCTTATAAGCGAAATCTTTCGCGACTAGCGACGATGCTCCAACACCTGAAATTTGAATTTTATTGGCAAGGTGCAGTAGGTCAGCGGCATTACTCAGCTGTTCGCCCTCATTTAATAACACGGTACGTTCAAGCGATTGTGTTTTGCTTGCAAGAAGTTTGTCCATCACGGTATCTGGCGAATCTTTTCTGGTGATGGTGCCGTGTATGCCTCGTTGAGAAACAGGCTGATAACTCATATCACTCTGATAGAGTTTCACCTTCATTTCAGAAAAGCCTTTATAACCGATCTTCTGACTAAACTTGACGATCGTCGACTGACTCACCCCTACCGCTTTCGCTAATTCAGGGGAAGAGAGTTGCTTAACCTGCTGCGGGTGATCCAATACATATCGTGCCACCAGCGAATCCGATGGAGAAAGCTTGGGTAATAACGCTTTTACTTTCGCAATGCCTTTCACTCGATCTATCTCCCTCTTTAAGCCTGTCATCATAACGAGTTTTGCCTTTCCATTGGAATAATTATTCCTCCCTACTCCCTCATTTGGAATAGCTAACACAACCTTCTGGGAGCATAGTCAAAGAAAACCTCTGGTCACTATTCCACCAAGGAATAGGTTTTGAAACTCATTATTCAAACTGTCATTCTGAAAAAATAATAATAAACACCTTCTTATCTATTCATGCTATGGAGCTGCTATGAATTCACTATTTACTTCGCTGGATTGGGCGGTATTTGCGATTTACTTCGTTGTTATCGCCTTCACAGGTTGGCATTTCAGCCGAACCAAAATCACGAGTACCAAGGACTATTTTTTAGGCGGTAACTCAATGCCAATGTGGGTGGTGGCTATCTCAGTACTCGCAACCTCACAGTCAGCAGCGACGTTTTTAGGTGGACCAGAATCGAGCTACCGTGGCGACCTCACTTACCTAGCTACTAATATTGGCGGTATTCTGGGCGCTATTTTTGTCGCTCTAATTCTGATTCCTCGCTTCTATCAAAACAAAGTTTCAACAGTATATGAGCTACTGAAAGTGCGTTTTGGCGAGAAAACTAAGCAGCGTGCTGGTGTAATGTATTTGGTTGGTCGTGTGTTTGCTTCTGGTGCTCGTCTATATATGGCGGCTATCGCAGTATCTATGATTCTATTTACCAATATTGACCCAAGCAGCGTTATCACTTCCGTGGTGATTTTGGTCACCGTTGGCCTCGCTTACACCTACATGGGCGGTATCCGCTCGGTTATCTGGAGTGACCTGATCCAACTTGTGGTGTACGTCGGTGCAGCTATTGCAGTCATTATCTACTTACTAGGTCAGATCCCGGCAGATTTCAGCCAAATAGCACAAGTGCTTGCCAACCCTGGTGAAGGTCAATCTTCGAAGCTGACCTTGCTCGATTTCACTCTTGATTTAACGCCTGCTGGTACTTTCAGCTTCTGGGCATGTATTACTGGTTTTGTACTCTTGAATATTGGTGCGTTTGGTCTTGATCAAGACATGACCCAGCGAGTTCTAACCTGTAAAGATGCCAAGCAAGGCTCTAAGGCGATGCTCAACTCAATCATCTTCTCTATCCCTGTTGTGTTGGTTTTCATGTCGATTGGCCTGCTTCTGTATGTTTTCTATCAACGACCTGACCTGATGGGCGTCGAAGGTAAAGATGTCGTGCAGAGCTTTAATGGTGAGAACGTAACAATTTTCATGTACTACGTGCTCAATGAAATGCCGGCGGGTCTTCGAGGCTTAGTGACCGTTGGCGTGGTTGCGGCAGCGCTTTCAACATTAAACTCAGGCTTGAACTCAATGTCTTCTGTTGCGATTCAAGATATCTACAAACCATGGTTAGAAGCTCGTAAAGGCGAACAAGATGATTTCCATTATGTAAAAGCGGGTCGCTTCGGTATGGCCGCAGCTGCGCTAGCCTTAGGTAGCATGGGTATCTTATGTTACTACTGGCAGCAATATACCGACATGCCATTATTGTCGTTCGCTTTGAGTGTGATGGTGTTTGCTTACACCGGATTATTGGGGGTCTACTTCACGGCGATTTTCACCGAGCGCGGCAATGAAACATCAGTAGCGTTGGCGCTTGTGGCCGGCTTCCTAACGACGTTACTGATGCAAGCTTATGTTTGGGATAGCGTAATGGGTATGATTAATACGGATTGGGTGGGTGTTCGATTGGCCTTCCCGTATCAACTGTGTGTAGGTACCTTTGTGTCATTGCTCGTCTGTCTATCAGGCAAGAAGCAGCCTCAAGAAGCAAACAAACTACAAACAGTTAGCCAATGATTACTCATACTCTAGCCGTCGATGGTGGCGGCACAAAAACCGCAATGAGACTCAAGCGAATTTCGCCGACACCGAGCGTAATTAAAGAGCGTACTTTGGCCGCAACATCACTAACCTTATACGGTGAAACAGCCATCACTCAACTCACTCATTACATTGAAGAAATGCTGAGTGTGAATCAGATAAGTCCGAAACAGTGTTATATTGTGGTCGGTGTTGCTGGCGCAGGTAATGCTCAACTAAAAGCGAAATTACAACTGGCACTGTCCCATTTCCCAAACCTGTATGTGACGACCGATGCTGAAGCCTCGGTCGTTGGTGCAAATAGAGGGGAAGGCGTAAACTGTATTGCGATTGGCACAGGTTCGGTTGCGATTCAATTAGACAACCAATACGTGACCCATCAATTTGGCGGTTGGGGTTTCCCCATTGGCGATCAGGGTGGTGGCTCTTGGCTTGGTTTTAAAGCGGTTCAGCAAACACTTGTCGAGTTTGACGCTCAACGTTGCTCGTTAACGAGTCAACTTGTCATGAAGAAAACAGGCAATGTCCGCAGTGCGATCCTAAAATGGACTCGCTCAGCCAACGCAACCGATTATGCTCAACTTGCAAAAGAGCTTGTCGAGTTAGAATCGTGTTGTCCAACGGCCAAAGACATCGTTGAGCAAGGCATTCAAGAAATTGAGCGGCTTGCACGAACATGCTCAGACAACAACTCACTACCGATCATGTTCTTAGGCAGCTTAGGCCCTTTCTATCGTGACAAACTGCCACAAGCGCTACAAGATCGCAGCTTAGAGGTTCAAGGTAATGCTTTAGATGGTGCGGAAATCATCGCACATCAAAAGCTTTGCCCGCTAAATTAAGGAAATGACAATGAAGTCAGAGTTATACATTGGCGTGATGTCAGGCACGAGCATGGACGGCGTTGATACGGCACTGGTGTCGATAGAAGACAACCGGATCACACTGCTTGCTCATGATGAGTATCCAATGCCAAAGGAACTCAAAACACGCCTGCTTGATGTATGTATCGGTCAGCAAACTGACTTGATTGCCATTGGTGAACTCGACCACCAGCTTGGTCACCTATTTGCGGATGCAGTTCTACAGCTTCTCGCCAAGTCTGAGACTCCAGCATCCGCTGTCACTGCAATTGGCAATCATGGTCAAACGGTATTCCATCAGCCAACAGGCGACTCTCCCTTTACCATGCAGTTAGGCGATGCCAACATTATTGCTGCTAAAACCGAGATTCAAACCGTCGCAGATTTTAGACGTAAAGACATGGCGCTTGGTGGACAAGGTGCACCACTGGTCCCCGCTTTTCACCATACTATTTTTCAACCGCAAGAAAGCTCAGTTGTTGTGCTGAACATTGGTGGCATATCGAATATTTCAGTACTGCGCCCGAATCAACCAACACTTGGTTATGATACTGGCCCAGGCAATATGTTAATGGACGCTTGGGTAGATAAACACACGGGTGAAAAATTTGACTGCGACGCTCAGTTCGCACTTCAAGGTCAAGTCAATCAAGCCTTATTAAAACAACTGCTGGAAGCGTCTTATTTATCTCAAACACCGCCGAAAAGTACCGGTAGAGAGCTATTCAACCTGCCTTGGTTGGAGCAACAATTAACAGAATTTAATGACATCTCAGCACAAGATGTCCAACGCACGCTTTGCGAATATACGGCTTTGACGATAGCCAATGAAGTCGAGGCTTACCGCTTAGGTAACGCACCAGCATTGTATGTATGTGGTGGTGGGGTTAGAAACCCACTATTGATGAAGAGGCTTTCTGAGCTTCTACCAAGCTGGGAGGTTGCCTCAACCACCAACAAAGGTGTAGACGCTGACTATATGGAAGCCATGGCTTTTGCTTGGCTTGCTCAACGTCATGTTCATCAACTACCGAGTAATTTACCAGAAGTGACTGGTGCAAGCAGATCTGCCTCTCTAGGCGTTCTATATAGTGCTAACTAAACCATTTTAGAATCATCATTTAAGGATCATTATGAGTAACGACGCTCTCATATCAGCGCTCTCGCACCTCGTTTCGGAGGGGAGAAACCCTGACACTATGGATATTGATCTACTCACTTCTCTTGAAGTGGTCGAAAAGATTAACCAACAAGACAAACAAGTCCCACTGGCGATCGAAGCTGAACTGCCGCAAATAGCTAAGGCTGTTGATAAAATCGCTCACGCCTTTCAAAACGGAGGGCGACTGATTTATATGGGTGCTGGCACCAGTGGTCGATTGGGCGTATTAGATGCCTCAGAGTGCCCGCCCACATTTGGCGTTTCAGACAAAATGGTTATCGGCCTTATTGCCGGCGGACCAGAAGCGATTTTGAAAGCCAAAGAAGGGGCTGAAGATTCGCTGACGTTAGGTATCGATGATCTGAAAGCGATTCAATTTTCAGAAAAGGATGTTGTGGTTGGCATTGCGGCAAGCGGGCGTACGCCTTACGTGATTGGCGCACTCAACTACGCCAATCAAATCGGTGCGGTGACGGTTGCTCTGTCTTGTAATCCAGATTCGCCAATTGCTGATATTGCTCAGATCGCGATAAGCCCAGTGGTTGGCCCAGAGGCACTAACGGGGTCAACAAGGCTGAAATCCGGTACTGCACAAAAGCTGGTACTTAATATGCTGACCACAGCGAGCATGATTCGTATTGGTAAGAGCTACCAGAACCTGATGGTCGACGTAAAAGCGACCAACGAAAAGCTAGTAGCCCGCGCCGCTCGTATCGTTATTCAAGCAACCGAATGTGATAAAGCGTTGGCAGTGTCGACACTAAAAACCACTGACTACGACGTTAAGCTAGCGATTTTAATGATTCTGACCGGGCTTGATTTGCAGGCGGCGAAGGCTCAGCTTGACCAGCAGAACGGCTTTTTAAGAAAAGCGGTCGAGAATAATCAGTCAATGTCGGATTAATCTTCAATACTGACGAAAGCGTGATACAAAAAACCAGTACACATAAGGTACTGGTTTTTTTTTCAATTTAAGCCTAATGATTCTGCTTAAGAGGTGTGACTAATCACGATCGAAGTTAGTGGTCGTTTGAAAACTCATCCCAGCCACGTTGCCACTCCATACGGAAACGCTGGGCATCTTCGGTACCAGAACAAACACCTTCATACACCTGACCAGATAGGCCAATCTGGTATGCGTGGTTCGGGTTACAATATTCAGTCACACCGATTTGGTAACCTTCGTTATAGCTTGCTTGGTCAACCGCACCCAATTCTGCCATCTCTGAATACGAACGTTGAGTGTTGCCTTTAATACCATCGCGGTAGCCAATCTCTTGCCAGTTGCCTTCTGCCGCTAAATCTTGAACATTGGCGCTGCATCCTGCAAGGCTAAATGCTACGGCGAATAGTGCTATTATCTTTTTCATTTCAATCCTTTATATTTCCATAGCCACTTCTAAATGAAGCTTTGCCTCTGTTGGTGATTCTCCGCTGAACGGGAGCTGATGTCCACTCATCTCTGTTATCTACCATTACTCTTTAATTACGCGCCGTTTAACGCTCACCATCGACCACTTAACAGAAGCACGATACTTCTCAACACTTCTACCCCACTACTCAACAAAGGTCACAAACCACTAAACCGGTTATAACACCACTTAATTAGCTATTCGACCACTCACTCCAGTAGCGGAAGTTTCTTTCCATACACTCCTCTAATATACACCCTGACTTAATTAATACATTCAGGGATAACAAATTATGATGTGGTTTCTTACCTGTGTCGCAGCACTCATTGGTGGCTACTTTATTTACGGTACCTTTATCGAGAAGATTTTTGGTATCAATGAAAAGCGTCAAACACCTGCTCACACTAAGCAAGACGGCGTGGACTACGTTCCAATGTCGACTCCAAAGGTATACCTAGTTCAACTGCTAAACATTGCAGGTGTAGGTCCAATCTTCGGCCCTATAATGGGTGCCCTATACGGCCCAGCAGCAATGCTATGGATCGTACTAGGTTGTATCTTCGCAGGTGCAGTACACGACTACTTCTCAGGTATGTTATCTATCCGTAATGGCGGTGCTTCGGTTCCTACCATCACTGGACGTTACCTAGGCAATGGCGCAAAACACTTTATGAATATCTTTGCCATTGTTCTACTGCTTCTAGTTGGTGTGGTATTCGTTTCTGCTCCAGCAGGCATGATCACTAACCTAGTGAATGACCAAACTGATTTCGCGATGTCTGCAACAACTATGGTTGTTGTTATCTTTGCTTACTACATCATCGCAACGATTGTCCCTGTCGATAAAATCATTGGTCGCTTCTACCCACTGTTCGGTGCTCTACTTATCTTCATGTCTGTAGGTCTAATCACCGCAATTGGCTTCTCTGATGAACACCAAATCATGGGTGGTTTTGAAATCAGCGACATGTTCACCAACATGAACCCGAACGACCTACCACTATGGCCTGCTCTATTCATCACTATCGCTTGTGGTGCAATATCTGGCTTCCACGCAACTCAGTCACCTCTGATGGCGCGTTGTATGGAAAACGAGAAGAACGGTCGCTTCGTATTCTACGGTGCAATGATTGGTGAAGGCATCATCGCTCTTATCTGGTGTGCACTTGCACTGTCGTTCTTCGGTTCAGTTGAGTCTCTATCTGAAGCGGTAGCAAACGGCGGTCCAGGTAACGTGGTATACAGCGCTTCATTTGGCCTACTAGGTGTATTCGGCGGTATCCTTGCTTTCCTAGGCGTGGTTATCCTACCAATCACATCTGGTGACACAGCATTCCGCTCAAGCCGTCTTATCCTTGCTGAATACTTCAACATGGAACAGAAGACACTGCGTAACCGCCTACTGATGGCTCTACCACTGTTCGTTATCGGTGGCATCCTGACTCAAGTAGACTTCGGTATCATCTGGCGCTACTTCGGTTTCGCTAACCAATCAACAGCAGTAATGATGTTGTGGACAGCTTCAGCTTACCTACTACGTCACAACAAACTACACTGGGTAACGACGGTTCCAGCTATCTTCATGACGTCTGTGTGTATCACATTCATCCTGAACAACAGCCAACTTGGTTTCGGCCTACCAATGCAAATCTCAACTATCGTTGGTGTGATTAGTGCGCTGGGTGTTGCGGCTTACGTAATCAAGATTTCTAAAGGCAAAGGCGAAACAGACCTTGCTGATGAAGAAAAAGAAGCAAAAGGTGAAACTAAAACAGCCTAGTTCTTTAAACTCTTTGTAAAAGACCAGTCTTCATAGAAAGACAAGAACAGCCAAACACAACTTCGCTTGTTCCGGCAATCACTCAGTGATTCATGGATATTAAGACTAAAGCCCATCCCCTGTGATGGGCTTTATTGTCTGTACTGGTTAGCAACAAGACAGTGTGAGCGCTAATCGCTCGATATAAGCCTTACAAACACAAGCAAAACTACCCTTACCACACAATGAGCTTTACACTTAACAAGCGTCTCAATAGGTGAAAATATGGAACTCATTCTCTCTCTGCTTCAACAAACCTGTGTCTACTTAGTGATCGCTTACATGCTAAGTAAAACCCCACTGATTCTCCCTTTGTTGAGCATCTCTTCACGCTTGAGCCACAAGATCAGCTGTTACGTTCTGTTCTCTTTGTTCTGTATTATGGGCACCTATTTCGGCCTACAGATAAATGATGCGATCGCCAACACACGTGCGATGGGCGCAGTCATGGGTGGCCTGTTTGGTGGCCCTGTGGTTGGCTTTGCGGTGGGTTTTACTGGCGGGATTCATCGCTACTCATTAGGTGGCTTCACCGACTTGGCCTGCGCGATTTCAACCACCGCAGAGGGCCTGATTGGTGGCTTGCTGCATGTGTACTTAGTCAGAAAAAACAAAGCCAGCCAGTTGTTTAATCCGATGATAGTATTCTCTGTGACGCTATTTGCAGAGATCATTCAGATGTTGATTCTGCTTGCGGTCGCCAAACCGTTTGAACAATCTTATGCGCTGGTTTCCGACATTGCAGCACCGATGATCATTGCCAACTCCGTGGGTGCAGCACTGTTCATGAGTATCATCCAAGACCGTAAAACCATCTTTGAGAAATACTCAGCGACCTTCTCGCGCCGCGCACTGACCATTGCCGAGCGTTCGGTGGGTATTCTTCATGGTGGTTTCACGTCTGATAACGCGCAGAAAATCGTGCGTATTATCTACGAAGAGACCAACGTAGGCGCTGTGGCAATCACTGACCGAGAAAAAATTCTCGCTTTCGTTGGCATTGGCGATGAGCACCATATCCCTAACACCCCTATTTCATCGCAAAGCACACTGACTTCGATGGAACAGAACGACATCATCTACCTCGATGGTAAAGAGAACCCATACCAATGCTCTCTCTCACAGGATTGTAAGCTGGGGTCAGCGTTGATTATCCCACTGCGTGCCGGTAACGAAGTCGTCGGCACCATTAAACTGTATGAGCCTAAACTGAAGCTGTTTTCAACCATCAACATGTCGATGGCTGAAGGTATTGCTCAGCTGTTATCGAGTCAAATCCTGTTCAGCAACTATCAGCAACAGCAAACCCTGCTCACTCAAGCTGAAATCAAACTGCTGCACGCACAGGTCAACCCCCACTTCTTGTTTAATGCACTCAATACCATCAGTGCCGTAACACGTCGTGATCCAGATAAAGCACGTGAGCTCATTCAGCACCTGTCTCACTTCTTCAGAAGCAACCTTAAACAGAATATTAATACCGTTAAGCTTAAAGACGAGCTCGCGCACGTTAATGCGTACCTGACGATCGAAAAGGCACGCTTTACCGACCGCTTAGAAATTGAATGGGGCATAGACCCACAACTGTTTGAGTCACAACTGCCAAGCTTTACCCTGCAACCTCTGGTTGAAAATGCCATTAAACATGGGATTTCAAATATGCTGGAAGGCGGCAAAGTGAAGATCTATAGCGAAGCTTTCCAAGGTGGATTTAGACTGATCGTCGAAGACAATGCTGGCAACTACCAGAAGCCATCTCAAGATCATGTGGGATTAGGGATGGAAATTGTTGATAAACGACTCACTAATTTCTTTGGACAAGACTCAGCACTAAAAATAGAATCTCAACCACAGCAATTTACTCGAATGAGCTTTATCATACCTATACTAAAATAATGGTGTTCCGTAGGTAATCGCTTCTCATTAGCGACATTTAGAAGCAGACATAAAAAAGATAGGCGGAATAAGCAGGGACAGAACAAAAATGAAGATTGCAGGATGTTAAAAGCACTCGTTATCGATGATGAGCTTTTTGCTCGCGAAGAGCTGATTGAGTTACTGACTGAAACGGGAGAAGTGGAAGTCATCGGTCAAGCAAGCAACGCGATCGAAGGACTTAAGCAGATCAACCTTCTTAAACCCGACGTGGTGTATCTGGATATTCAGATGCCTCAAGTTACAGGTATTGAGCTGTTGAGTATGCTTGACCCAGAGACCATGCCTTACGTGGTGTTTGTGACCGCTTACGATCAATACGCGATTCAAGCCTTTGAAGACAACGCTTTTGATTACCTGCTTAAGCCCGTTGAACCCTGCCGACTCAATAAAAGTGTTTCTCGACTGAATAAAGTCGTCAAGCAGAACCAAAAAGCACCAGAGCAAGATGTTGCTTCAATTGCTCCTTCACGCTTAGAACAGATTCCCTGTATTGGTCACAACCGCATTGTGATCATGGCGAGCCAAAGTGTCGAGTGTGCCTATTCTGATATCAGCGGCGTGCATGTTCGCTGTTCATCGCAAACGGCCACTTCACAATTGACGCTAAAGATCTTAGAAGAGAAGACCGATTTGATCCGCTGTCATCGACAATATTTGATCAACATAAAATCGATCCAAGAGATCAAGTTGCTAGAAAATGGATTAGCGGAGATCGTCACGCTTACCGGCTTTGAAGTGCCTGTGAGTCGTCGCTATCTCAAGACACTAAAAGAACAACTCGGTATCCAATAGCTTATCAAAGCGCACGATCAAAAAAGCCAACGTATCAACGTTGGCTTTTTACTGCTTGCGAATCGACGGTATGACGAATCGTTAATGTCACAAATCGATAGAGATTAATCGACTTGTTTAATCTGTAGCTCTTTTGGTACTTCGAAGAACATATTCTCTTCACGACCTTGAATCTCTTCAACGTCAGTAGCACCAAGCTCGCGAATTCGATCTAAGATTTGATTTACCAGCTCTTCAGGAGCAGATGCACCAGCCGTTACACCGATTTTCTTCTTGCCTTCAACCCATTCTGTTTGAATGTCTTCAGGGCAATCCGTTAGGTAACCAGGTGTGCCTAGTTTTTCAGCCAGCTCTTTCAAGCGTGTTGAGTTCGATGAGTTCTTAGAACCAACGACAATCACAACGTCAACGTCGTTTGCCATCTCACGCACAGCGTCTTGACGGTTTTGAGTCGCGTAACAGATGTCATCTTTACGAGGGCCTTGAATCTCAGGAAATACACGACGTAGCTCTTCGATTACGTCAGCTGTCTCATCAACAGATAGCGTCGTTTGGCTCACGTAATGCAGATTAGTTGGATCGTTTACCACTAGGTTTTGCACGTCTTCTGGTTTCTCAACCAAGTACATACCACCCGTTTGGCTCGCGTATTGACCCATAGTACCTTCAACTTCAGGGTGACCTGCGTGACCAATCAGTACCACTTCCATATGTTTGCGGCTCGCACGAGCAACCTCCATATGGACTTTAGTCACCAAAGGACACGTTGCATCGAATACCGTTAGCTCGCGCTCTTTCGCTTCTTTACGAACCGCTTGAGACACGCCGTGAGCAGAGAAGATCACGATATTATCGTCTGGCACTTCGCTAAGTTCTTCGACAAAAATAGCACCGCGTTGTTTTAGCCCCTCAACAACAAAGCGGTTGTGTACCACTTCATGACGAACGTAGATCGGTGGCTGGTACATTTCGAGTGCGCGCTCGACAATGCTGATCGCACGATCAACACCGGCACAAAAGCCACGAGGGTTAGCTAACATTATTTTCATTTCATTGCTCATCATTTACCGCGGTACTAAGGTTGTTTCTATAGAGTTCGCCGTCAGCGAGGCTCGCATTCTACAGTGAAGCGCCTAGACAGTGAAGCTCTGGGTGACATCACAGCTGTAAGGTGATGTTAGTCGACAGCTAAGATATTGACGTCAAACGTAACATCTTGGCCTGCAAGTGGATGATTAAAATCAACCGTCACTGAATCGCCAGCGATCTCAGTGATAATACCTGGGATTTCCATACCGTCAGGGCCAGAAAATGCCATGATAGTGCCCACTTCAACCTCAGAGTCACCAACAAATTTAGCACGATCCATATGGTGGATATGATCTGGGTTAGGCATACCAAACGCATCTTCCGCTTTTAGGTCGATAGACTTTTCAGTACCTGCTTCAAGCCCAAGTAAGCACGCTTCAAAGTTCTCGCTTAGGCTACCATCGCCCATCACGAACTTCGCAGGTTTGCCCATATTTTCGGTACTATCGGCAACTGAACCATCCTTCATCTTAATCGTAAAATGTAGGGTTACTGCTGAATCATTTTTAATTGCTGCCACGTTACTTTCCTTAGACTTCTTTATTATTTGAGGATGCATTTTGCTTTGCTTCCTTGTTGACTGAAGCATAAAAAAAAGCGCCACCGGAATCAACCGACAGCGCTTAGGGCTATTCTATTCTGTGAGTCATAGACTGACTTTAGAGCATCTATTGAAAAGCTATTTGCTCTCGTCTTTCTTACGGAAACCATCTAGGATGATCATCGCGGCACCAATACAAATACCCATATCGGCTAAGTTGAATGCTGGCCAGTGGTAAGTGCCCCAGTAGAAATCTAAGTAATCGACAACAAAGCCATGTACGACACGGTCAAATACATTACCTACCGCACCACCAATGATGATGGCATAAGCGATGTTGTTCCACTTTTCTGTCGCTGGTAGTTTGCTCATCCAATACGTCAGCATGCCCGTTACAGCAAAGGCAATACCGGTAAATAACCAACGCTGCCAACCACTTTGATCACTCAAGAAGCTGAATGCGGCGCCGTAGTTATGAACGTACAAAAAGTTAAAGAACGGCAACACCTCAATACGGTTTGCCCAGCCATAACCCATATTGTCCATGACAAAGAGTTTGATGCCGATGTCTGCAAGAAAAACCAGCAGAGCTAACCATAACCAACGTACACCAGATTGTTTTAACGAAACTTCACTCATTTCTATTCCTAGTATTTACGAAGCGATTCCTCATTCGCATACTCGCTTTGAGTCGCCATTAAAAATCAGCTTGGTTAAACACATTTCCTATAACTAAAAATAACCCCAGTTGATACTGGGGCTATGATTTTTACAAAAAGTTCAGTCTTTCTCTGAGTCGTTATGCGAACTTACGCACTTCGCCTTCACCATCAACGTTTGATACACAACGGCCACAGATCTTCTCGTGTCCTTCAATTGTGCCTACGTCTGGTGTGTGGTGCCAACAACGGTCACACTTCTCAGCTTCTGTTGCTGCAACTTCAACGAATAGACCTTCAACGTCTGTCGCTTGAGCTGCATCAGACTTCTCGCTCAGTGGCTTAACAACCGCAGCAGAAGTGATAAGCACGAAACGTAGCTCATCTTCTAGCTTGTTGATCTTAGCCGCCAGTGCGTCGTCAGCGTACAGAGTTACTTCAGCTTGCAGTGCACCACCGATTGTTTTCTCTTTACGAGCGTCTTCAAGAAGCTTGTTCACAGCACCACGAACCGTTTGGATTTCAGCCCAGAATTCGTTGCTTAGCTCTTCGCCTTCAGCAAGACCGAATAGGCCTTCGAACCATTCGCCAGTAAACACGAACTTGTCACGAGCGCCAGGCATCTCGTTCCAGATTTCATCTGCAGTGAACGACATGATAGGTGCCATCCAACGAACTAGAGCTTCTACAATGTAGTAAAGCGCAGTCTGACAGCTACGTTGAGCATGGCTGCCCTGTTTTGCAGTGTACTGACGGTCTTTGATTACGTCTAGGTAGAAAGAACCCATTTCGATAGAACAGAACTGCATTAGACGCTGAGTTACACCGTGAGTGTTGTACTCACCGTATGCTTTCACGATCTCTTCTTGTGCAGCTTGTGCACGGCCAACAGCCCAGCGATCAAGTGCAACCATTTCTTCAGCAGGCACTAGGTCAGTTTCAGGGTTGAAACCGCTTAGGTTCGCTAGGAAGAAACGAGCAGTGTTACGAATACGACGGTAAGCATCAGCAGAACGCTTCAGGATTTCATCAGAAACCGCAACTTCACCAGTGTAGTCTGTAGAAGCAACCCATAGACGTAGGATATCTGCGCCTAGTTTGTTAGTTACATCTTTAGGAGCAACAACGTTACCGATAGATTTAGACATCTTACGGCCGTTACCATCTACTACGAAACCGTGCGTTAGCACTTGCTTGTATGGTGCTTCGTCCTTCATCGCGATAGATGAAATTAGAGAAGACTGGAACCAACCACGGTGTTGGTCAGAACCTTCAAGGTAAAGGTCAGCACTGTTGCCGTTGTACTCTTCACGAGAATCAACAACAGAGAAGTGCGTAACACCTGAATCGAACCATACGTCTAGTGTATCTAACACTTTTTCGTACTTGTCTGCGTCTTCAGCGCCCATTAGGTCTGCTGCGTCTACATCCCACCAAGCTTGAATGCCTTTCTCTTCAACTAGCTTCGCTACTTTTTCGATTAGCTCAGAGCTATCTGGGTGAAGTTCTGACGTTTCTTTATGAACGAACAGAGCAATTGGCACACCCCAAGTACGTTGACGAGAGATACACCACTCAGGACGACCTTCGATCATACCTTCGATACGGCTTTGACCCCACTCAGGCATCCACTCAACATTCTTCGTTGACTCTAGTGCTTTTGCACGTAGGCCAGCTTGATCCATAGAGATGAACCACTGTGGCGTTGCACGGAAGATGATTGGAGTTTTGTGTCTCCAACAGTGTGGGTAGCTGTGCTCGTAAGCGTGGTGATGCAGAAGTGCACCTTTCTCTTTTAGAACTTCTAAAACAGAGTCGTTCGCTTTGAATACGTGCTGACCAGCAAATAGCTCGGTATCTGGCAGGTAAACGCCGTTAGAGCCTACTGGGTTAGCGATTTCTAGGTTGTATTTCTTACCAACCACGAAATCCTCTTGACCGTGACCAGGAGCAGTGTGAACCACACCAGTACCTGAATCAGTCGTAACGTGATCACCTAAGATCGCAGGAACTGTGAAGTCGTAGAACGGGTGGTTGAACTGAGAAAGCTCAAGATCAGCACCAGTTGCAAAACCTAGGTTATGGAAGTGCTCGATACCCGCACGATCCATTACGTCTTTTGCTAGTTCAGAAGCAACAACGATACGTTGAGCTGGCTGGTCGCCATTCGCTTCAACTTGGATAAGTACGTATTCAAGATCATCACGTAGACATACTGCGCGGTTAGCTGGCAGAGTCCATGGTGTTGTTGTCCAGATAACGATAGAGATTTCGCCTTGACCAGCGTGGCCGTCAGCTAGAGAGAATTTATCTAGAAGCGCCGCTTCGTCAGCTGCAGTAAATTTCACATCGATAGATGGAGATACTTTATCTTTGTATTCAACTTCAGCTTCAGCCAGAGCAGAACCACAGTCAGTACACCAGTGAACAGGTTTGAAACCTTTCAGTAGGTGACCTTTGTCTGCGATTTTACCTAGAGAACGAATGATGTTCGCTTCTGTACCGAAATCCATAGTGCGGTAAGGTTTGCCCCACTCGCCCATGATGCCAAGACGTTTGAAGCTCTCTTTTTGACCTTCAACTTGGCCCGCAGCGTACTTACGACACTCTTCGCGGAATTCAGCAGCCGAAATCTTCTGACCTGGCTTACCTTTCTTCTTCTCAACCATTAGTTCGATTGGAAGACCGTGACAGTCCCAACCAGGGATGTACGGTGCATCAAAACCAGAAAGGGTCTTAGATTTAATAATAATGTCTTTAAGAATCTTATTCAGCGCGTGGCCAATGTGAATGTCGCCGTTCGCGTATGGAGGGCCATCATGCAGTACGAAAGATTTTTTACCTTTCTTTGCCTTACGGATTTCGCCGTAAAGATCTTCTTTGTACCAACGCTTAAGCATTTCTGGCTCACGATTTGCCAGATTGCCGCGCATTGGGAACCCTGTTTCTGGTAAGTTCAGGGTATCTTTATAATCACTCATCGATTCTTAATTCCGTTATATTGGGCGAAGTTAGACATTATGTTAATCGGTGGAATAATCCGATTAATTCTTTAGCTGAAGCAGCCACACCCTTGCGGCTTCAGCATCCAATTCTATTTGATTCTTTAATGCGTCGAACGATTCAAATTTTATCTCGTCGCGCAGTTTGTGCAAAAGTCGTACTTCTAACTGTTTACCATACAAATTGGCTTTAAAGTCAAAAAAGTGCACTTCTAATTGCTGCCTTACACCATTCACCGTTGGTCGTTGTCCAATATTAGCAACGCCACCGACAGGAACCCCGTCGATATCCAATGCTTCAACAACGTACACTCCCGACACAGGAGACACACAACGCTTTAATGGAATGTTAGCGGTAGGGAAACCTATGGTTCTCCCCAGTTTTCGACCATGGGACACACGACCACTAATGCTGTAATCACGTCCTAACATGGTAGCACTTGCAGCCAAGTCATCGACCGCTAATGCATTTCGTATCTCAGTACTGCTCACTCGTAATTGGTTTAAGCAATAACTTTGGGTGCTTACCACCTCAAAGCCATACTTTTCACCCGCTTCTTTAAGCATAGCGAAATTGCCAGTGCGGCCTTTGCCAAAACAAAAATCATCACCAACCACCAAAAACTTCACGCCAAGCTTATCAACCAAAAGATCTTTAATGAATGCTTCCGCCGATAAACTTGCAAAGTACTGATTAAAATTGACACACAATAAACGACTGATATCTAGCTTGCTCAGTTGTACGTACTTATCGCGTAAGCGAGTTAAACGTGCCGGCGCTTTATCTCGGGCAAACAGCTCCATAGGCTGCGGTTCAAACGTCATAACAACAGAAGGTAAACCTAATGCTGCCGCTTGTTCAGAAACCTGACTAAGAACCTCTTGATGTCCTAGATGAACACCATCGAAGTTACCTATGGTCAATACACAGCCGTGATGCTGCGCTTTAATATTGTGTATACCTCGGATCAGTTCCATTATGATCAGCTAAAACCTGTTATTTGCATCATTCATTGTGTGAAACCGACGGATTATATACTAATCAGTATTAATCTGTCGCTGCTTTTAAATGTTTTACTCGGATACCGAAAACCAGTACCGAAACAATATAAACAAAGCCACCAAGTCCAATCAAGCCTGTTAGCATCAGCGCTCTCTGACTAAAGCTCCATTCAAGCCATTGTTGCATATTATCTAACTGCCACAGAATTGCCGCGACCATCACGCCACCAGAGACAATTAACTTCGCGCAGAACAGCAAAGTGGTCTTTGTCAGCTTATAGACACCAGCAAGGTGTAAACCGCGATATAACAAGGCCATATTTACAAAGGCTGACAGAGCGGTTGCAATTGCCAAACCTATATAGCCATAGAAATAAGCAAAGATAGCGTTAAATACCATGTTCGTGACCATCGCGATAATGCCGTACTTCACTGGGGTTTTCGTATCTTGACGAGAGTAATAACCCGGAGCCAATACTTTAATCAACATGAAGTTAAGCAAGCCAGAGGCGTACGCTACTAAAGACATTGATGCTTGTTGCACGTCGTGTGGAGAGAACTCACCACGCATGAATAGCACCATTAGCATTGGTTTCGCTAAAACAATAAGGCCCAACATCGCAGGAATGCCAAGCAGTAGCACCATACGCACGCCCCAGTCCATGGTGTGTGCAAACCCTTCTCCTTGAGCATCAACGTGCTTACGAGACAAAGCAGGAAGAATCACAGTCGCAATCGCAATACCAAATAGACCCAGTGGGAATTCAAGCAATCGATCTGAGTAGTACAACCAACTAATAGAGCCTGTCGCTAGGAAGCTGGCAATGAAGGTATCAAACAGTAGGTTGATTTGGCTAACTGACACACCAAACAGAGCTGGAATCATTAATGTGCGAATCTTAACGACGCCCGGATCTCTCCAGCCCCACTTCGGCTTAACCAACACACCTGCTTTAATAAGGAAAGGCATCTGGAAAAGGAACTGAACTAAGCCACCAAGAAACACACCGATCGCCAAGCCGATTTCTGGCTGTTCTAAGTTCGGAGAGATAAACCACGCTGCACCGATGATCATGACATTCAAAAACACAGGGGTAAAAGAGGAGACCGCAAACTTACCCAGTGTATTGAGAATGGCACCAGATAACGCGACAAAAGTGATGAACCATAAATAAGGGAAGGTAATCTTGAGCATAAAGCTCGCGAGTTCGAACTTAGGCGCCGCTGGGCCATCATTTAGCCAGTCGATAAACCAACCCGCACCAAACAGCGCGGTAATTGCTCCAGAGCCCAGCACACCGATAACGGTAACAATAGACACTAATACCCCGAGCGTACCTGACACCTTAGCGATTAAATCTCGGGTTTTCTCTTTATCACCAGCCGCGTGATATTCCGTTAATACTGGAACAAACGCTTGAGAAAAGGCACCTTCTGCAAACAGTCGACGTAAGAAATTCGGGATTTTATTAGCGAAGAAAAATACGTCGGCACTCGCTCCTGCTCCCATCAAATTTGCTACTACTACATCACGTACTAGCCCCAATACACGGGAAACAAAAGTCATTGCACTGACAATCAGGCCTGACTTTAATAGTCGTTTACTCACAGAAACCTCTGACACTGGTTGATTACTTTCAAGGGAGGATAAATACTATCCTGTCCTAAGAAGCATATTTATTAGCATTGGTCTAAAAATGCTGTTAGAATCCCCGCCATCTTAACCGCGATGACCTTTCCATACCAAAGTTTGTTTGGCTACGATTGGTTTTTGCACAAATCATTTGACAATTAAGCGCTAATGAGGGATAGTCCTCGCCCTTAAATTGTCACCGAACTAAGTTTTTGGGAGTTAGACCCTTGGCAAACAGTAAATCTGCTAAGAAGCGCGCTATCCAAGCTGAGAAACGTCGCCAGCACAACGCTAGCCGTCGTTCTATGATGCGCACTTACATGAAAAAGACTATCGCAGCTATCGCAGCTGGTGATAAAGAAGCTGCAACTGCTGCTCTTGTAGAAGTTACACCACTTCTTGACCGTATGGCGACTAAAGGCCTTATTCATAAGAATAAAGCTGCACGTCATAAGTCTCGTTTCGCTGCTGCAATCAAAGCTCTTTAATAGAAATTTGATTACAACGCAAAACGAAAAAAACCGGCTTAGGCCGGTTTTTTTATATCTAAATTTTGAGCAGCCCAATTAAACGACTGACAGGCAGTAGTTAAAGGTGACTAACAAACCAAGTTACGAATAGGAAATAAAACAGATAGGAGTTAAATAGATAGGTTGTAGATAAATAGATAGTGAATAGACAGCGATAAACGTTCGACGTGAAATACTGACACTTCCTTGTGTCGACCTTATTCCTGATAAGAAACTACTTTTCTTACCAACAATAAACTACTTGCAATATAGACCATGCAGTAGATTAATCATTGCTTTTACTTCTTCACTGCTCAATGTGTAATACACGGTTTGAGCTTCTTTGCGAGTATCGACCAAACCATCTCTTCTCAACCAAGCAAGATGTTGAGATAAAGCCGATTGACTCAGTTCCAACTTGCCACACAACTCCCCAACCGACAGCTCAGTACCATGTAAAAGGCACAAAATCTGTAAGCGACGTTCGTTGGCCATGGCTTTGAGTAGAATCACAGCTTGTGCTGAGTTCTTCTCCATCTCTTTTAAGTTCATAGTTTGGCTCCCTACAACCTTTACGCCAACTACGGGCTATCAGTATTTACGGCATATTGCGGAGTTATCATAGTCGATATCAATTCATTAACAAACTACCTCATTCGAACAATTTGCTAAAATCTGCGTCACATACATTTTTTACTGCTGGATGCTGGATCATCCTCTCAGCAAAAATGACGTAGTACTCCTCTTTTAACTCTTCAATACCACCTAAGAGCTGCAATGAAGTGTCTTGTTCTACTTCTGACATATAAAGCGTTGGCGCTAAGAAAATCGCGTCATGGTGATAGCGAGCGAACGCTTTCATCAATGCCGCGTCATCAAACTCTCCCAAAATATCTGGTTTAAGACCTTGGCGGTCAAACCATTGCAGTATCTTGCGCCCCATTGAGGTTCGACTGCCCGGGATCAGCAACTTCCTTTGTTCTAGTACAGCAGGGAAATTACCCCCTTTCACTTCACCTGAGCTGAAAAAGCTCATACCGCTCTCACCCAACTTCTTACTGAATAAGCCAGGGCTCTGGCTAGAGTCCACGGGGCAGTCAGACAAGATCATATCGAGCTTATGTTGAGAGAGCTGTTCAAGCAGCATTTCGTGAGTCGATTCAAAACAGCGAAGGTGGATACTGTTGTCTTCTGGAATTGTCGACATCAGGATCTTGCTAACGAGCCTTTTTGACAGTGCATCCGCAACACCGACATCAAACAGAATATTTGAGTGCTGACTGTAGTTCACGATGTCGAGCATTTCGTAGCTCAAACCAAACATACGATCCGCGTATTTGAACACCAACTGCCCAAGCTCTGTTGGCTCAACACTACGACCGTTGCGCTTAGTCAGCTTGCCGTCCATTCGCTCTTCTAATGCTTTTATCTGGCCAGTTACCGTTTGAGGTGTGAGAAATAGAGCTTCTGCTGCTTTAGTAACAGAGCCTTGCTTACAGACCATCCAGAAGTAATAAAGATGGTTATAGTTGAGGTGCGACATAGGTGTGCCGTAAATAAGAGAGTCGATTCCTTTTTATATCAAATATGACACCTCCGCTCAACAAACTCGGAAAAATCAATCACAAAACCATTTAACCACTAATTTTTTCGAAGTTTTTGGTTTCATAATGTAATATTAGGACGAATTTTCTCAATTTTTTTCTAACTTTTAAGATCTATATCACCCATCAAAACCAGCAACAAAAACATTCAAAAACAATAACTTAAAATAACCACATTTACTGTCAGAATATTTAAACAGTAAATCATCACAAAAAAGTCTCGCCTCAATCAAAATGTAATATTACTGAAATATTTCACCTCTAACATCACGCTCAGATTAAACAAACAGACCAAACACAGACTTAAACGGTCCTATGGAGAAAACATTATGAACCAAGCTACTACTGCAGCAGCGCCTATTTCGAGCACAACTCGTTGGCTACGCTGGGCTAACTTGGCATTCATGCTTTACCTACTATTACTTTCAGTTTCAATGGTTGGTACAGGCTTCAAATGGGCAACAGGCGAACAAGCAAAAGTTCTTTTTGAATTTGCTTCACACCCAGTTGCAGGCTTAATGATTGGTTTAGTTGCAACCGCACTTATTCAATCATCAAGTACAGTTACTTCAATTATCGTTGGCCTTGTGGCAGGTGGTTTACCTGTTGAGCTAGCAATCCCTATGATCATGGGTGCAAACATTGGTACGACAGTAACCAATACGCTAGTTAGCCTTGGTCACGTTCGTTGTAAAGAAGAGTTCAAACGCGCATTCGCAAGTGCGACGATTCACGACTTCTTTAACCTATTGGCTGTAGCTATCTTCCTACCGCTAGAGATGGCGTTTGGTATTCTAGAGAAGATTTCTCACTGGTTGGTATCTCCGATGCTAGCAACAGGTGATATGAGCATGAAGGGTCTTAACTTCATCAAACCAATCACTAAACCAGTAGTGAGCGCAATTAAAGAGCCTCTATCAACATTTGGCGACACGGTTGGCGGCATCATGCTTATCGCTCTAGGTATCGCAACTATCTTCGTAGCTATCACAGTTATGGGTAAGCTGATGAAGAGCCTAATGGTTGGTCGTGCTCGTGAGATTCTGAAGAACGCAATCGGTCGTGGTCCAATCCACGGTATCGCTTCTGGCTCTATCGTTACTATCCTTGTTCAGTCTTCTTCAACGACGACAAGCTTGATGGTTCCACTAGTAGGCTCAGGTGTTCTTAAAGTACGTGATGTTTACCCATTCACTCTAGGCGCAAACATCGGTACATGTATTACCGCTCTGCTAGCAGCAACAGCAGTATCTGGTGAGTTCGCAGTATTCGCACTACAGATTGCTCTAGTACACTTGGTGTTCAACATCATGGCAACGGTATTCATCTTCGGTATCCCGTTCCTACGTGAGCTACCAGTTAAAGCGGCAGACATGATTTCAGACATGGCTGTGAAGAACAAAGCTGTTGTTGCCGGTTACCTTGTTGCGGTATTCCTTGTACTGCCAGGCACAATCTTGTCTCTGACTGCTTAGTAGCAAAATACACATCGCTTATATCAAAGCCCGCAACCTAGGTTGCGGGCTTTTTCTTTTTTTAAGAGCAGATGTGAGATTCGAGTGAACGAGTGGCGAAGAGATAAAAACAAATGCGAGTGGCGAGCGAAGAACCAGAAGCAGATTAGAGGTACGGGTAAGCAAGTAACGAAAAACACGAACTGTGATAGCCGTAATTGGTATATCGCCGACTCAAACCTAGGTATGCTTTTCGTATTCCTAATCTCATTTACTCGTTTCTACTCTTAGCTCTTCGTATCCCTAGTCTCGTTTACTCGTATCTGCTCCTGATCTTCGCATATCGAGACCCGGTTACTCATCACTGCCCCTTAAATAAAAAAGGCTGCACAGTGGCCTGTCTCTTGATCACAAGTCTGGTTAATCAAGAGACTTGGCGAGTTCATACCCTTCAAGGATGGTTTGTAACCTAAGCCATCCTTGCCATAACGTCTTTATAGAAGCGCGACCTGTTCGCTTGGTATTCTTCCAACCACCTAACCGAGCAATACCGTTGTAAGCCCATGATATATTAGGCGCTTCTTTCGGTAGTTTTTTGCTCTCCAACTTGAGCCACATTAACTTCCACGCTTTGCCTTTTAATATCTGCTCACAACTGCTCTTAGATAACTCGTCTGATTCATTCATAAACCTCAACTGGAGTAACCGAGTCGCGATAAAAGCCAAAACGACGCTGAGCCTTTCTAAGTTATCCTTACTTTGCATTCTCAGTTGCTCAACTTCAGTCCCTTCACTTTTCCAGACTTTATGAAAATCTTCTATCAGCCAGCGCCGCTCATAATAACTGACGATTTTGAGTGCCTCTTCCTTGCTCGTTATCGGCTCTGAAGTCAGTAAGTGCCATGCGAGCTTATTACCACTCTCTCCTTGTTCTATACATCCCACGTAGTAAAGCGGAATGTTATCGAACTCTTTCTTGTTAGCAGGAGACTTGAGTGTCACGGGGGCATATTTGATATCTAAATGAGCCTTGCGAGCTTTACGACCGCCTTTTTGCGGTATTTCGAGCACTTTCTCTCCGGCTGATAACAGGGTAGAAGCATAGCTATAAAGACGATTATCGTGCTCTTCAATACAGCGGCTTTGCATTGAGCGAACGAGGAACCTTTGTTGTTGCTCTCGCTTGTAAGTGAGGTATTCAAATAGGTCGGCTTCTCTATCGCACACAGAAATGACATCCGAAATTTTATCGCCAAGTCGCTCAGCGACATGGCGAGAGGCTTGTTCCCACTTATAACTTTCTTTCTCTTTGTATGGTCGAGTCGCATGCTGGTGCCTTTGACCTCGCTTTTCTATATCACGAGTCCAGCGCTGTTGTTCAATTAAACCAATAACAGATTGAGTGTCGGGAGCAAAAAGTAAGGTTGAGTGTACAAACATGGCGCGATGTCGATTGCCTTGATTAGAGTGCCCGAGTTCATCTCGAATGCTGCGATGGGAGTAACTGAGAGAAGTGGTGTCTTTTAAGGCAAGAAGTGTTTGTTGCTCTAATGCTTCTTGTGCGGTGACATAAAAACCCGCTTCTGCGATATCTTCTGCTTTGATTTGCTCATTACGGATGAAGCGATAAGCCCCTTCCATTTCAGCAGGGGATATAATGAGTTTCGAGACGGGTACGCCAGGCTGCTCGGCCAGTGAGGCTGCGAGAGCAACGAGTCTTTGAGTGCGTCTAGGGTCATTAAGGTGGGCTTGACCGAACTGTTTTTGTGCCCAAAGGGTTGGCTCTATATAGGTCATGATAATCATCCTTGTCATTGCTTAGATGATCAGATCATGAAACCTAAAAATAGTTCAAAAAAAATCCCCAAGCGTGGCTTAGGGATTTGTGTATAAGAGACAGCCCAAAGGAGCCTTTCAATCAAACAAACGGATACGATTAAACCGAGAATGGGTACTTAATCGCTTCGTGGCACTCGTAACCTTCAACCCAGAAGTCATCCATTGTTACCCAAGTTTCTAAATCCTCTAGAGACTTAATCTCTGGGTTGATGTGGAATGTAGGGCCAGCTAGAGGCTCACGCTTTAGCTGAATATCACGCATTGGCGCCAGTTGATCTTCATAGATATGAGCGTTAACTAGCTTGTGGTAAGCCACACCCGCTTTTTTACCCGTGATTTGCGCCATGATAGCTAGGAACACGTATACTTGAACCATATTGAAGTTCAGGCCTAGTGGTACATCACAAGAGCGCTGAGTACTGTTTAGGTACAGCGTGTCACCAAGTAGTGAGAAGTGATGGCTGTACATACACGGACGCAAACATCCCATGTGGAACTCACCTGGGTTGTAGAAGTTTAAGATCTCACCACGGTCATCGATACCGTTCGTCAGGTCATCAACAATCTTCTTCAGTTGGTCGATATGACCACCATCAGGCTTTGCCCATGCTCGGCCTTGAACACCATAAACACGGCCCATGTCATCTTCACCCTTGCGGTAAGGGTTATTCAGCCATGCTTCATTCAGGTTCGAATTCGCATCCCAAGTTTTCGTTCCTAGCTTACGAAAATCTTCAGCGTTGTCGTAACCGCGAATGTAGCCAAGCAGTTCAGCAACTGCCGCTTTCCAAAAGCTCTTACGTGTAGTGACAAGCGGGAACTGGTTGTTACCAACATCATATTCAAGGTCAGCATTGATCACAGTTAGGCAGCGCTTGCCCGTGCGTTCATTTTCAATCCAAGTACCGTTATCAACGATACGCTGACAGAGATCTAAATACTGTTTCACACCAATTCCTTACTTCGTTTGTTGTGGTAATTCGTCTTTGTAGTGACCGCGCTTGTATGCCCATACCATCATCAGCGCACCGATGATTACCATTGGCAGTGATAGGATTTGTCCCATAGAGATAAACCCGCCGAACAAGCCTAAATGAGCATCTGGTTCACGTACGTATTCTACTAAGAAGCGGAATGTACCATATCCTGCAAGGAATAACCCTGATACAGAACCAAGAGGACGAGGCTTTTTAATAAACCAGTTCAAGATAAAGAACAGCACAATCCCTTCAAGCGCCATTTCATAAAGCTGAGATGGATGACGAGGAAGTGGACCACCATTCGGGAATACGATTGCCCATGGCACATCCGTAACACGGCCCCATAGCTCACTGTTCATGAAGTTACCTAGACGGCCCATGCCTAACCCAAATGGGACGAGTGGTGCAATCATGTCTGCAACGCCGAAGAAGGTGCGACCATTCTTTTTCGCATACCAGAACATTGCGGTGATAACACCCAGCAAGCCACCGTGGAAAGACATACCGCCAGTCCATACTTTAAATAGATAAAGTGGATCCGCTAAGAAAAGGTCAAAATTGTAGAACAACACGTAGCCAATACGACCACCAAGTACCACACCTAGAAAGCCAGCGAACAATAAGTCTGATACTTGCTCTCGAGTCCAACCGCTACCCGGCTGATCAGCTCGGCGATTTGCTAACCAAAGAGCAAACATAAAACCGACAAGGTACATTAGGCCGTACCAACGAACTGAGATTGGTCCTAGTTCAATAAGAACAGGATCGATATTTGGGAATTCAATAAAACCCTGAGACATACTTGGCTCTCTATCTAAATTGAATAACGGTTAGCTCAATCGCTAACGAAAGACACTACAGCAGCATGGTCGCTGCTATAAACATTAAAAATACCGCAAAGAACTTCTTAAGTACTGGTGTTGGTAATTGCGTAGCCAGTTTCGCCCCCACTCGTGTGGTTAGCACTGATGTGCACGATATCGCAACCAAGGCAGGCAGGTAGACATAACCGAGGCTAAACGCAGGCAACCCCTCGACAGACGAGCCATGCCAAATAAAGCCTAGCATTCCAGAGATAGCGATAACGAAACCACACACCGAAGACGAGCCCACTGCCTTGCGCATTTCCACACCATGATGGTTAAGGAAAGGTACAGACAACGACCCACCACCAATACCCGCTAAGCTTGAAACCAAACCAATGCCACCACCACATAACATGGTTGTCGCAGAGCCCGGCATCGCTTTTTGGCTCTTAGAGCGAATCGACAACAGCATCTGCAGTGCTAGCACTAACACAATCACACCAAAAACTTTAGGCAGGTATTGAGAAGGAATAACGTCAGCTACAAAAGAACCGAGAAAACCGCCAACCACAACCCCTGGCATTAACCATTTAACGACAAATATCTCGACGTTACCCAACTTTAAGTGGTTAATCGCAGACGATCCTGACGTAACAATAATGGTAGATAGCGAGGTCGCTAATGCCATTTGCATTGCAAACTCTTGAGGGATACTCGCTTTCGGGAGCAAGAACAGTAAGGCCGGAACCACCATCAACCCACCGCCAATACCCAGCAAGCCAGCTAAAACACCAACAACAGCACCAAGGCCTGCTAGCAAGCCTATAAGTTCATATGACACGTTAATTCCTATTTTTTACCTGCTCGAATGAAGCCTGTAAATTCACGCTCTTCGAAATAGTTCAGCATCATACTATAGATGTCACTGCCATACGGCTTTGAAAGTGCCTTATTTGCCAAATCCTGTAATTCGCTCAAGTTAGATTGGCGAATCAAATATTTGGTTCTAGCCACATTCGAGGTGTTCATACTTAACGTCTGATACCCCAACCCAAGCAGTAACAATGCGCCCATTGGATCACCGGCTAGCTCTCCACAAATACACACAGGTAATTGATATTGCTTACAAGTATCATGAATCTGTTTCAATGCCATGATCACTGCCGGGTGCATAGATTCATAGACATCAGAGACGCGGGAATTGTTCCGGTCAACGGCCAATAAATATTGGGTTAAGTCATTGGTGCCGACAGAGACAAAATCGACCTTGTCAGCAATCAGCGGTAGAAGATAGAGCATCGAAGGCACTTCAATCATGATACCGATACGCGGCATTCGTACTCGGTTATCAAGTTCATGCACTTCATCATAGGCTTGCTCAATCAACTGCAGGGCGTCATCCAACTCCTGAGCGCCCGAAATCATCGGTAGCAGAATGCTCAAGTTATGGCTTTCACAACTCGCACGCAACATGGCACGCAGTTGGATAATGAAGATATCAGGATGATCCAGCGTAAAACGGATACCACGCCAGCCAAGGAAGGGGTTGTCCTCTTCGATTGGGAAGTAAGGTAATGCCTTGTCACCACCAATATCGAGTGTACGCATCACCACCTGCTTATTTGGGTAGCTTGAAAGCACAGAACGATACTGCTTGAACTGTTCATCCTCTGATGGGAAACGTTGTTGCAATAAGAACGAGATTTCCGTTCGGTACAAACCAACGCCATCAACACCTTGGTTGATAGCAATATTGGTATCAGCGCTCAAACCTGCATTAAGTAGGATTTCGACCTGTTGGTCATCTTGGGTTTTCGCAGGTAGATACAGCTCGCGATTGACCATTGAGGAGAGCTCACTCTCTTCAAGAATCAGCCCGCGATACTCTTTGAGCAGGTTCTTGGTCGGCTCGATAAAGATCTCGCCACTATAACCATCGACGATGGCTTGCTTACCATTCGCTTGCTCGAGGTTAATGCTAACCCCCATCACCGAAGGAATACCAAGCGCGCGAGATAAAATAGCAGCGTGCGAGTTCGCCGCCCCTTCCAAAGAGAGCACTGCCAACAGCTTCTCTTTTGGAATCGACGCTAATACTGAAGCGGTTAACTCACGAACCACCAGAATAATCGGCTTATCTAAGGTACGTAGCTCATACTCAGAGTTATGAAGGAAGTACAACAGCCTTTGACCGAGTTCTCGAATATCCTGCGCCCTTTCACGCAAATACACATCCGACATACGAGCAAAGCGGTTGGAATAGCTCTCAACCACCTGTCTTAGTGCCCAGTCCGCTTTATCGCCTTTCTGAATCTGGCTTTTTAGATCCTTACGCAACATAGGATCGTTGAGTAAGTGCGTAAACAGGTCAAAGATCGCCAATGCGTCTTTATTGATTTCACTGTCTAAGCGCTTTCGCATGCGCTTGAAGTCATTGAGGGCATTCTCAACCGCCACTGCCAATAACTCTTGCTCGCGCTCGATATTGAGCGTCGAAGCAGGATACACATCCGTTAATTCAGGTTGGGTGTTGTCCCACCACAGATCACCAATCGCTACCCCAGATGAAGCAGCAATACCTTTGATGCCTGGCAGCTTTTGTTGTTCCAACAGCCAATGACCTTGAGTTTGAGCGTGCGCCACAATAACTGCAAGTTGAGCTGAGAGCGTAACGAGGAATGACTCTTCCATCTCACTGAATAAACGAGGTGTTTTTTGTTGAATAACCAATACGCCAAGCACTTGCTTGCGATGGATAATCGGAGTACCAAGAAAAGAGTGGTAAATGTTTTCTCCAAGTTCTGGAAAAAACTTATAAGCAGGGTGAGCAGACGCTTGTGCAAGGTTAATAGGTTCAGCACTTCGTTTCACGAGGCCAACTAAGCCTTCGTCGAAACCAATGTGAATACTATTACCTTCAAAGATCAGGCCTTGAGTTGCCATCAACTCAAGGCGCTGCATATCATTATTGGCTAAATACACGGTGCAACATTCCGTCTGCATCGCACTGCATGTCTCTTTAACTAGAATATCAAGTGCCGTCGATACATCTTCAACTCTTGATACGTGTTCAACTATTTCCCTTAGTTGACTGAGCATGCTTAACCTCTACGCAATTTGCGTTTTCCTTTTGTTTTTCGCTCTTTAAACGGCATTGCTAAAGATGCGAACTCTTTCATCGCTCGACGGTAAACATCTCGCTTAAAAGAAACTACTTGTCGAACTGGGTACCAGTAACTCACCCAACGCCAACCATCAAACTCAGGTGTACTCCCACGCTGCATATTGATACGCGATTCATCGCAATCTAAGCGTAAAAGGAACCACTTCTGTTTTTGTCCAATACAGACAGGTTTAGAATCCCACCGAACCAGTCGTTTGGGTAGCTTGTAGCGTAACCAATGACGACTTGTCGCGACGATCTTTACATCCTTTTTAGTAAGGCCAACCTCTTCATACAACTCACGGTACATTGCCTGTTCCGGAGTTTCACCTTCATCTATTCCCCCTTGAGGGAATTGCCATGAATGTTGCCCGTATCGTTTAGCCCAGAAGACCTGACCATGGTTGTTACAGATTACAATACCAACATTTAATCGGTAACCATCGCCATCTATCACTGGCCAACCTCTATCTAAATTTTTAATTACACTGATTTTTCCACATATCCCCAATTGGAGCAAACTTAGTGACGTGATAAGCGCTATATTTATGAATATTATCTGCAAATATGGATAAGTTTTGCTCAAATCCGAGTTACCCACACAATAGTGAGACCTAGACCACATTTATTCACCTTTTCTGTGAATAACTATGTGAAGAATTAGCCGCAATCGTTTTTTTTAATCCATAGATTCATCAACACTAAAACCAGCCCACTAGAAAAACAAAAACTTAAACATTAAAAATCAACACCTTAAAATAAAAATAAAAAATCAAAGCACAGTCAAAACTCAAAAGATCTTTTAAAAACACAAGCTGTTCAAAGATCAACCACCCCGGTGTTTATCCACACTACCAAGTGAAAGATTCATTTTACACCCCATTTGGCAAGCATTTTATCCACCAAAAACCCCTGTTTATTTATCCACTAAATTAATATTTCAATTAATTACCTTTATGTCCTGTGGATAACCCTAAGTTTGATCCCTTCTTCGACTAGGAGATCATTTCTTAACCAGTCGTCATTTGGTGATAACTTCTGATAAAATCATTTTTTTGATCATGCCTTTTATTATGAAACCAGAACCACAAACACAACAAGAGTTGTTAGACAGAGCTTACGCGATTGCCGGGATGACCTTCAAAGAGCTCGCTGATGAAGCAGAGATGGACATGCCAAACGATCTTAAGCGAGACAAAGGCTGGGTTGGGCAACTGTTAGAATGGCACTTAGGCGCACCTGCCGGCAGTAAACCAGAACAGGATTTCGCGAAGCTAGGCATCGAGCTAAAGAGTATTCCGATTGGCTATTCTGGTAAGCCACTTGAAACCACCTTTGTTTGTGTGGCGCCATTAATGGGAGTGCAAGGACTGACATGGGAAACCAGCCATGTTCGCAATAAACTGTCTAAAGTGTTGTGGATCCCTGTAGAAGGGGAAAGAGAAATCCCGCTGGCAGAACGTCACGTTGGATCACCACTACTATGGACACCAAGTGAAGCTGAGAACGAACTCCTAAAGAGAGACTGGGAAGAGTTGATGGAGTTGATCGTTTTAGGGAACGTTGAACAGATCACGGCAAGGCATGGAGAAGCCCTACACTTACGTCCAAAGGCCGCAAACAGTCGCGTGTTAACCGAAGCTTATGGAGCCAGTGGAAAGCCCATCAAGACCAAGCCTCGTGGGTTTTATTTGCGAACTCAATTTACTCACAACTTGCTGACGACGCATTACGCATAGCCCAATAAACATTAGTACGAAACAATATCAGTGAGTTACGTTCTTTGATCAATGAGGTTTCAACGCTAATTCGATATCACAGTAGCTTTGACTTGGCTCACTGCCAAATTCGTCATAAGCATTGTGCAAGCGAAGATAGGCCTTTTCAAACCCTAGCCGGAGTAACTCCTCTTTCACTTGATCCAAAGATCCAAAGTGAAGTGGCTCACCATCTTGTTTTACCGGCTCAAGCTTGTGTTTGTACTCCACAGCCAGCAGATATTCCGAGATATCGGAACAGCCAATAACGTACACTTTGGGGATTTGATACGAGTCTTTGTGCTCTCCATGTAGCCACATGTCTAACTGATGCTTTTGCATAACCGGCCTCCCTTGCTCTCTATAGCTTAGTAGAACTCTATTTCTTTACTAGGGCACGTTGATTTTTCTCGATTAAAAAAACAAAAAAGAGAAGCCAATGCTTCTCTTTTTTGTCCAGTTCTAGTTCAAAAGCGCTCACTTTTGACACCTAACTATCACCGTCAATGATTTAAGGGGTTGAAAGGTGCGATCAACCCCGAAAGATTACGTCGGTATTCGCGCGCTAAGAACACGACGAAGATGACGAACGCGACGTTCAATGGTGACAACTTCAGGCTCAGAGAAACCAATTGGACGACCATCGGCTTCAAGGCCAATATCTCTTAGCAAATGAGTGTTGTGCCAAGGTAGGTCTAGTGAACTACGACGTACTTTTCGCTGCCATTCCCGCTCTTCACGACGAAGATCGGCACGGATAAGGACTGTTGCTAATTTTAAATATACTGAGTGACGCATAATAACTCTCCAGTTGTTGAGTCAACTGAGGAAAAATAGCGTGTTAGATAGTATGAGGGCTTCTCACTTAGCTGCTATTTTTCCGCAGCCAAATAAGGATACGGATCTATTAGTTAGGTTTATCTTGGGTGTTTCGATCGGCCATGGCTGAGATTTGTGACATAACAGTCACCATGTCAGTACACGGATCAAACGACGCGCAAATGTGCTGTATAAAATCGAAATGTTTCATTTGCGCCTCCAAGCTAACTAAAAAATCCAAAAAGAAATGGGGAAGTAAAAGCAGACAAGTCTTTATTAAATCGTTGCTTTCACGGTTAAAGTCTAACCAAGTGAGTATATTATTCAACCGCTAATTGGTTAACATTTTTAAAACAATGCAATCGACTGAAATATCAGTTGCATATTCATTTACATATAACATATTCACTATGGTTATATAAAATCACAGCATATCTCTCTTAACGACTTAGAGTTCATCTCTCAGTTGTTCGAACATAAACGTAACGACTAGCAACAAAAAAAACCACGCATGATGCGTGGCTCTTAAATTTACACGAACAGATTGAATGACTTAGAAGAAAGTTCTACACCACTCCCTCAGAAATAAGGCTGTGTTTATTCAACAAACGGTACATGGTTGCCCGTGATACACCAAGTTCTTTAGCTGCCAGCGAAACCTGACCACCGTATGATTCCAAAACAATTAACAACGCATCGCGCTCTGAACGTTCACGAATACTCTTCAAGCTACGTCGTTCATCATTCTGTTTTGGTAAATCTAGTTGGTGATCTTCGATGATCACTGCATCCGACATCAACACAACACGCTTTATCTGATTCATCAATTCGCGAACATTGCCTGGCCAGTGGTAGCGATTCATCGAACGAATGGCATCGTCTGAAAAACTCTTAGCCTGAGCATTAAACTCTTTCGAATACTCTCGTAGGAAGTGATCAGCTAGTACGGAGATATCGCTTACACGCTCTTTCAGGCTCGGCACATGAATGCGCAGCACATTGATATAGTGATAAAGCTCTTCATTGAAGTCCCCTTCTATCAGTGCTTTCTCGATATCAGAGGAGTTCGCAGCCAGAATTCTCACATCAACAGACTTAGGTCCTTCTGCGGTCTCAATCTTGCCTTCTTGTAGAAAACGCAGCAGATTCAACTGTTGATTACGTGGCATCGCCAAAACATCATTGAGCAAGATGGTGCCACCATCGGCCTCTTCCAGCATACAAGGAGAAGACGTTGGTTGTGCTGATATTCCAAATACCTCAGCTTCTATTCTCATTTCAGACAAGGCACGGCAGTTCACCGTTAGAAATGGCTTTTGAGATCGTGAGGAGTTTTGATGAATAGAGCGTGCAATCGTCTCTTTGCCTGAGCCGCTCTCTCCATAAATCAGGATGCTGACATCGGTTGGACCAATACGCTTGACTTGATCTCTCAAGCGCTTCACAGCAACTGAGTCACCCAGTAAGCCCATATTGTTATTGATACCGTAATTTGGCCATACTTTCTGTTCTAACTTGAGCATTCCCAGCTGATGTCCAATCGTACTCAATAGCTGAGCATCAGGGATAGGTGCCGTGAAAAAGTCGATACAGAAGTTAACGATAAATTGGCAGATCGTATCAGAGCTTAATTGCGATTCACGGATAAAAGCGAGCCATCGTACTTGCTTATTGTTACTCACAAGGTTAGCAATACCATTAAGACTGAATTCATCATGGCTGAGATCGACAATACCAATACATGGGCCAATATCAGCAATCAAGGCATCCGCTTTTCGCAAGTCAGCACACTGGGTACACTGCCAACCCACTTGTTCTAATACAGATAACCAGGGTTCGTACGCACCACCAACGACGATAAGAGAACCTGGTAAGGAATCCATCTTAAATTGAGTTCCCATCCTTCTTCCTTATTCTATTTTTATTTAAATCAGACTAATACGACTCATCGCTTTTCGTTCGGCTAGATGCCACGAGATCGTATTCAGCGCAGAGACGTATAGTAGTGAGACTATCTTAGATTTTATGTCTCAATAGTAAGACTATGTCAGAAATAGTGATTTTTCGAATCAAGAGTGCGGTACAGACTAGGTTTTGAGCTCTAAAAATAGAAAAAGCCACCCGAAGGTGGCTTTTAAATTTTATTGGGTGTTACGACCCGTAAGCGAGAGTTACGCTTGTGGGCGCATTGCCGGGAACAAGATCACGTCACGGATTGTGTGCGTGTTTGTAAATAGCATTGCTAGACGGTCGATACCGATACCTTGACCCGCTGTTGGTGGTAAGCCGTGCTCTAGTGCTGTGATGTAGTCTGCATCGTAGTACATTGCTTCATCATCACCCGCGTCTTTCGCGTTAACTTGCGCTTTGAAACGCTCGTCTTGGTCTTGTGCATCGTTAAGCTCAGAGAAGCCGTTCGCTACTTCACGACCACCGATGAAGAACTCAAAACGGTCTGTGAAGAACGGGTTGTCATCGCTACGACGAGCTAGAGGAGAGATATCCGCTGGGTAGCCTGTGATGAACGTTGGTTGAATTAGCTGAGGCTCAGCCGTTTCACCAAAGATCTCTTCAAGAAGCTGACCACATGTCCAGAACGTTTCTACTTCAACGTGTACAGATTTCGCGATTGCTACCATCTTCTCACGGTCTTGTAGGTCTGCTTCTGTTAGTGCTTGAATCTCAGCATGCTCAGGGTTGTAGTGCTTGATCGCATCGAACATGCTCATACGCGCGTACTTGCCACCGAACTCAACTGTTTCGTCACCGTAAGGCATAGAAGTAGAACCAAGGACGTCCATAGCCGCTGTGCTTAGCATCTCTTCAGTTAGATCCATAAGGTCTTTGTAATCAGAGTACGCTTGGTAGAATTCCATCATTGTGAATTCTGGGTTATGACGTGGAGACAGACCTTCGTTACGGAAGTTACGGTTGATCTCGAATACACGATCAAAACCACCAACCACTAGACGCTTAAGGTAAAGCTCAGGTGCAACACGTAGGTACATGTCGATGTCTAATGCGTTGTGGTGAGTGATGAATGGACGTGCAGTCGCACCACCAGGGATCACGTGCATCATTGGCGTTTCAACTTCTAGGTAGCCTTTTGAGCTCATGAAGTTACGGATTGAAGAAACAAGCTTAGAACGCACGATGAATGCGTTGCGAGAATCTTCGTTCACGATTAGGTCAACGTAACGCTGACGGTAACGCATCTCTTGGTCAGTTAGACCGTGGAACTTCTCTGGTAGAGGACGAAGAGCTTTAGTCAGCAGTTCAAACTCTTCCATGTTCACGTAAAGATCGCCTTTACCTGACTTATGAAGTGCACCTTTAACACCGATGATGTCACCGATATCTAGGCCTTGGTACTTCTCTTTCAGTACTTTTTGTACGTCTTTCGCTGCGTATGCTTGGATACGACCAGAAGTTTCTTGAATCGCAAGGAATGGACCACGCTTCGCCATTACACGACCAGCGATCGCAACGATGTGGTTAAGCTCTTCTAGCTCTTCCTTAGTCTTCTCACCGAATTCCGCTTGAAGATCGCCAGCTAGGTGCTCACGGCGGAAATCATTTGGGTGACCATTTGCTTTGCAGCTTTGGCGGATGTGATCCAGCTTGCTACGGCGCTCAGCAATTAGTTTGTTTTCTTCTTGTACGTTTTCGTTTTGAACAGCATCAGTCATTGAGATGTACCCTGCTTTTATAATTTGAACAGCTATATTTTCGCAAATATAGTCGGTAAAAAGCTTACAGACCTGATTTCAGGCTAGCTTCAATAAATTTGTCTAAGTCACCATCAAGAACCGCTTGAGTATTACGGTTTTCAATGCCGGTGCGTAAATCTTTGATACGTGAATCATCCAGAACGTAAGAGCGGATTTGGCTGCCCCAACCGATGTCTGATTTAGTATCTTCATTCGCTTGTTTTTCAGCATTTTGTTTTTGAATCTCAAGTTCAAAAAGCTTAGCACGTAGCTGCTTCATCGCTTGATCTTTGTTCTTATGCTGCGAACGGTCATTCTGACATTGAACCACTGTGTTAGTTGGAACGTGAGTAATACGTACCGCCGATTCCGTGGTGTTTACGTGCTGACCACCAGCGCCCGAAGCACGGTATACGTCAATACGTAAGTCAGAAGGGTTAATGTCGATCGTAATGTTGTCATCAATCTCTGGGTAGATAAACGCAGATGCAAATGAAGTATGACGACGGCCACTTGAATCAAATGGTGATTTACGAACTAGACGGTGAACACCTGTCTCTGTACGCAACCAACCGTACGCATACTCACCAGAGATACGTACTGTTGCACCTTTCAAACCAGCAACTTCACCTTCAGATACCTCGATAACTTCCGTTTTGAAGCCCTTCGCTTCAGCCCAACGCAAGTACATGCGCAGCATCATTGAAGTCCAGTCTTGTGCTTCAGTACCACCTGAACCCGACTGTAGATCGATATAACAATCTGAAGCGTCATGCTCACCAGAGAACATACGACGGAACTCAAGTTTACCTAACTTAGCTTCAAGCTCCGCTAGTTCTGGTTCAATTTCGTCGAACGTTTCTTGATCTTCTTCTTCAACCGCTAGCTCTAGTAGGCCATCAACATCCTCAACACCTTGGTCAAGTTGGTCAATCGTTTCTACTACCGCTTCCAGTGCAGAACGCTCTTTACCTAGCGCTTGAGCACGCTCAGGTTCGTTCCATACATCCGGTTGTTCTAACTCTGCGTTTACTTCTTCTAGACGCTCTTTCTTAGCGTCATAGTCAAAGGTACCCCCTCAGGATATTTGTGCGCTCAGACACATCCTGCAGACGGTTTTTTATAGGATTGATTTCAAACATTTTAGCTCATCATTTATGAGTAGAATTTAACCGAAGAATTGTACTCAAAAGTGTGACGGAGATACAGAAATTTTTAGAGGGCAAACCAATATTCAGTCACTTACAACAATATAAAGTTTTAAGCTCAGAAATTGGTGCCATTGCGGGCGATTTAGGAAAAAAAACAAGCCCGAATTTCACATCCGAGCTTGTTGTTTTGATAAGGCGAATGAAGCCGTAATCTTATTGAAGTTAGGCTATTTTGCTTCGATGTGCTCAACCATTAACTGCAATGACTGGTTACCACGAAACTCGTTAATATCCAGCTTATAGGCAAGATGCACAGTTTTCACTGAGGCATCTGGCCAGCGACGCAAATCAACATTGAAAGCGATGCCGTCGATCATCACATTGGTTGGATGGCCTTTGTAAAGCGGCTCTAACATTAGCTTTAGGTGTTTTTCACCCACCAGCTTTTGATGCAGTACTTTAAACTCACCATCGAAGATAGGCTCTGGGAATGCTTGCCCCCAAGGACCACCCGCGCGCAGCGTTTCAGCGGTGTGCATAGAGAACTCTTCAGGCAGCAACTCTCCGTCAGACAAGATAATGCCCTTAAGTGCCGTTTCTCCGAGTTCTTGTTTCACTACATCGTTGAACAATTTGCTAAAGCGTTCAAAGTCCTTTTCCATGATCGTTAAGCCAGCCGCCATTGCGTGGCCACCAAACTTAAGAATCAGACCTGGGTTTAGAGTGTCGATACGGTCTAGCGCATCGCGCATATGCAAACCCGGAATCGAGCGGCACGAGCCTTTAATGCTCCCCTCTCCACCATCGGCGAACGCAATCACAGGGCGATGGTATTTGTCTTTGATACGCGAAGCCAAAATACCAATCACACCTTGGTGCCAATCACGTTGGAATAGTGCCAAGCCGGAAGGCAAGTCGTCTTTACCAAACTCAAGTCGTTCACAGAAAGCCATCGCTTCTTGTTTCATGCCCTCTTCGATCTCTTTGCGAGTCTGGTTCAAACCATCAAGTTCACTCGCCATGCGACGTGCAGCGTGGATGTTGTTACTCATCAGTAGCTCAACACCAAATGACATGTCGTCAAGTCGGCCGGCAGCATTGATACGAGGACCCAGTGCAAAACCAAAATCCGAAGCGACCAAACGTTTCGCATCTCGTTTTGCAATCTCAATCAAGGCTTGAATACCCGGACGAGCTTTACCCGCTCGAATACGTTGCAAGCCTTGGTGCACCAAGATTCGGTTGTTTTCATCAAGTGGCACCACGTCCGCAACGGTGCCTAGAGCAACAAGGTCAATCAGCTCCATTAGCTTAGGTTCTGTCATGCCACGTTCAGCAAACCAATTCAGTTTACGCATGTGAACACACAGTGCCATCATCAGATAGAAAGCCACGCCAACACCAGCGAGGGCTTTAGACGGAAATGCACAGCTCTCTAGGTTCGGGTTTACCATCGCATCAACCATAGGCAATTCACTGCCCGGCAAGTGATGGTCAGTGACCAGAACTTCTAAACCTTTCTCTTTGGCAAAACGCACCCCTTCAATCGAAGAGACACCATTATCAACCGTCATGATCACTTCCGCACCAATCTCGATTGCTTGTTCCACCACTTCAGGGCTAAGACCGTAACCATCTTCAAAACGGTTAGGAACTAGGTAATCAACATTTGAACTGCCTAGCATACGCAGCGCAAGTACCGACAGCGCAGAGCTGGTTGCTCCATCGGCATCAAAGTCGCCAACCACAATAATGCGTTTTTGATGCTGAATCGCCTTAAACAACAATTCAACGGCAGCATCGATTCCGCCCAGTTTTTGATAGGAGTGTAGACCTTTCGCTGCAGTCTCAAGTTGGTCTGCACTGTTGACTCCGCGGCTCACGTAGATGCGTTTTAACAGATCTGGAAAATGAGCAGGTAAAACGGAAATGTCGACCTCAGGACGGCGTTGAATCTCTATCATATAAAAATGGGCCTGATATCAATCAGGCCACTCCTTAAATCAAAAACATGGGAATAAATAAGTAATACAGTCGCCATATTAACTGATGGCGACTGTGACAGCTCTGCTAGAGACTAAGACTACTGCTCTAAACGCTGAAGCAGTTGTGCAGGTGGTAAGTAACCACTCACCAACTCACCGCTTGCCAATACGATAGCAGGTGTACCATTAATACCAAGCTCACGACCTAGTTGGTACTGCTTAGCGATGATCTGTTTCTTCTCTTCAAGGTCTTTACTTGAAACTGGCATCTTACGCTCTACCTTAGCATTGTGCATTGCGGCTTTTGGATCGTCAGAAGCCCAGATCGCCGCCATTTGGTCTGCTACTTGGCCTGTACCACCTTGACGTGGGTATGCCATGTAACGCACCGTGATACCTAGGTCATTGTAGCCCTGCATTTGGCTGTGAAGACGAACGCAGTAGCCACAAGTGATGTCAGTAAACACAGTCACAACATACTTTTCGTTGTCTGCTTTGTATTCGATAACTGTATCAGACAGTGCCGCTACTTTCTCAGCATTGATAGGCGCTTGACGCTCTGCTAATACATCGCTGAATTTGCCGTTCTCATCCAGAGAGTAAAGTGTACCGGCTAGAAAATGATCGCCCGCTGGAGATGAGAAGATAATGCCACTGTTGGTTTGAATCTCTAGCAGGCCATCAATATCTGAAGGAACAATCTTGTTCACCTTGATACCGATTTTTTCAAAACGCTTGGTGAGCGCCGCAGTATCAATATCTTGAGCTGAAGCAACCTCTGCGGCTGTTGTGGTTTGTTCTACTTTCGCTTCTGATGCATTACATGCAGTGATCATCAGCGGCAGCGCTAATAGAGGAAGACGGCGTAATACGCTCATTAAGTTCACCTTAAAAATAAATGGATTTAAGCACGAGGGTGATGCTGAGTATGAATTTGCTTCAGCCTTTCAGTCGCCACGTGAGTATAAATTTGGGTTGTCGATAAGTCACTATGCCCAAGTAACATCTGTACGACCCTAAGATCGGCACCATAGTTCAGTAAATGAGTGGCAAAAGCGTGTCTCAAAACGTGCGGGGATAGCAATTCTGTGTCAATACCTGCGATAACCGCGTAATGTTTAATACGATACCAGAATGTCTGACGGGTCATTTGTTTAGCACGTTTGCTTGGAAAAACCACATCTGAGCTGTTTTCACCAAGCAGTTGCGGGCGCCCTTGTTCAATAAAACTCTCAATCCAGTCCACAGCGTTTTCGCCCATTGGCACCAAGCGCTCTTTACCGCCCTTACCAATAACACGTACCACGCCCTGTCTCAGGCTGATGTTCTCCATCGTTAGGCTAACCAGCTCCGTCACACGCAAACCGGTTGCATATAATAACTCAAGCATCGCCTTATCGCGAAGTTCAATCGGGTCATTCGGATCAGGAGCATCGAGCAAAGCATCCACTTGCTCTTCACTTAGGTCTTTTGGCAGACGTTGTGGCAGCTTAGGGCTGATCAACAACGCACTCGGATCATCGGCTCTGACTTTCTCACGATGCAGGTATTGGAACAAACGACGAATCGCCGACAACATACGTGCACGGGAAGTCTGCTTAAAGTCCGCATCAACCAACCAACTTTGGTAGTCCTGTAGCCCAGAGAGACTAATAAAGTCGAGGCGATAATTATTCTGTTCCATCCACGTTAATAGCTTGGATAAATCAGTACGATACGAGACAAGAGTATTCTCTGACAACCCTCGCTCCATCCACATAGCATCTAGAAACTGCTCAACTAGACCGTGGTCTGCGCTCTGCCCTTGAGGCGACTGCATAGTGTTACTCACAATATTGGAAACTGTTTTGAGAGTATGCCAGAGCAAATATGAATGCCATAAAAATTACACCTTGAGTGGATAATCGCTGCAATCGAAGTCGATTTATGGTTAGAATTCGCAATCTGAAATTAAAATCGAACGTTTGCTATGAAAATTGGATTATTTTACGGCTCAACCACCTGCTACACAGAAATGGCAGCAGAAAAAATTCGCGGCATTATTGGTGAAGACCTAGTTGATATCCATAACGTGAAAGAGACTCCGCTTTCATTAATGGCAGACTACGACCTATTACTTCTGGGTATTTCTACGTGGGACTTTGGCGAAATCCAAGAAGATTGGAATGAGCTTTGGGACGATATCGCGACGACACCAGTAAAAGGTAAGGTTGTGGCACTGTTTGGCTTAGGTGACCAAGAGGGTTACGGAGAGTGGTTCTTGGATGCGATGGGTCTATTGCATGACGAGCTCAAAACGGCCGGAGCTCAATTTGTTGGCTTCTGGCCAAACGACGACAGCTACGAATTCGAGGCGTCTAAAGCGCTCACCGAAGACCAATCACAGTTCGTAGGCTTGGCACTTGATGAAGACTCACAATACGAACTGAGCGACGAGCGTATCGCAAGCTGGGTTGAACAAGTTCTGGTTGAGTACAGCGAGACGCTGTAAGTAGATAAGCTCTCCACAAGCTGTTCATTTCAAAACAAACAGAATACAAAAAGGCCTCACTACTGCGAAGTAATGAGGCCTTTTCTATGTCATTTAGAATGACTATCTAATCTCAATCAGAGATTAAACCGTCTCTTCTGCCATCTCTTGCTCTGCTGACTTACCAACAAAGAACATACAGATGATTGCTGCCGCCGTTGGAAGTAACCAACCCATGCCGATCTCGAACAGAGGCAGCATCTTCAGTGCTGATACATCAACACCCGCTACTTTCGCACCATCAATAAGAGCAAACATCAATGACACTAATACCACAACGCGGTACGCTACTTTTGGATTAGGGAAACGGCTACGCAAGAACGTCAGTGCTACCAATGCGATCGCTACTGGGTACAGCGCAAACAGTACAGGAACAGACAGAGAAATAAGCTGAGAAAGACCAACGTTCGCTACCGTTGCACAAGCAACACCGTTGATGATTACCCAAGTTTTGTAAGACAGCGGCGTTAGTGAACTGAAGTAGTCAGAACACGCAGACACAAGGCCAATCGCTGTTGTTAGACACGCTAGTAGTACGATGACAGAAAGCACTAGCTGACCTGAAGGACCAAACAGTGATTGAACATATAGGCTTAAGATCGCACCGCCGTTGTCAGCACCCGCAGCTACTGTTGCGCTTGTTGCGCCCAGGTAGAACAGAGAAATGTAAACGAATGCTAGACCCGCCGCAGCAATAAAACCTGCGCTGATCAGGTACTTAGTCGTCGCTGCGCGGTCAGTGATGCCTTTGCTGCGGATAGAGTCCACAATCAGCATACCAAACATCAGTGAAGCAAAAGTATCCATGGTGTTGTAACCTTCAAGGAAACCTTTTGTTAATGGCTGAGTGATGTATTCACCGTGAGCACCAAGAATATCACCCTGAGGGTTAACAAATACAGCAACCGCCAGTACAACTAAACCGATGAAAAGTGCTGGTGTTAGAACCTTGCCGATAACGTCAATTAGCTTACCTTGAGACCATGAGAAGAACATGGCAACCACAAAAAATGCGATAGAAAAGAATGTTAGGTGAGCTTGAGAGGCATCGATGAAGAACGGTTTCACCGCCATCTCATAAGCAACAAGGCCGGTACGTGGTGCAGCAAATGCAGGACCAATGATAATGAAGATCAACACAGCCATGATGGTTGCTGCTTTCTTAGGAAGATCTTTAGTCAGGTGACCCCAAGAACCACCCGCAAGTGCAACAGCCACGATAGTGATTAACGGCAGACCAACGGCAGTCAGCAGGAAACCAGACATCGCTGGAAGAAAATGATCACCAGCCAATTGGCCAGCTAGAGGTGGGAAGATGATGTTACCCGCACCCAAGAAAAACGCAAAAAGCATAAAGCCCAATGCCATTATATCTGTTAGTTTTAGACTCTGTTTCACAGATAATCCTTAATTATATTTATGAATTTATGTTGTGCTTACGTGAATGTTACAGTGAAAAGCTGCCATTCAATCTATAAAATAGTCGCGCATAATGACGAAACAACTGGCTAGCTGCAAGTCACCACACAAAAACACCATATAAATTTGCATATACAAACAAAAAGCAGTGGATTCCACTAGATATGAAAAAATAGCCACAATTATAAACTAACCATAATTCACAACAATAGTTTCTCAAGTAGAACATTGATCCATACAAGTGGTTAACATTAGAGCTAATCACTTAAAATATCTCGATACTCAGAACATTCATGAAAGACAAAATCGTGCAGACTAAAAGCTTCAATTTTAAGCAATTCTCAATTTACGGTGGGCAAAGCGGTATGCCCGTCAGCACCGATGGTGTACTACTTGGCGCATGGGTAAGCATTACACCTAAGTCCTCAGCACTCGATATTGGAACTGGCACCGGGCTTTTGGCCTTGATGACCGCGCAGCGTTTTACAGACGTCTCGATCTCCGCGATCGATATTGATCCACATGCGATTGAGGCTGCGACCATTAATATTGAGCAGTCGCCATGGCAAGATCGCATTACTCTGCATGATGACAGTGTACTCACCACCGACTTTCCGAAAAAGTTTGACGCGATAATCTGCAACCCACCCTACTTCAACTCTGGGGAACAGGCACAGCAGAGCCAAAGAGCCACCGCCAGACATACCGACAGCTTGGATCACCTGCAACTTGCTAAACGATGTTTCGAGATAACAACCGAAACTGCAACCGCCAGTTTTATACTGCCAACGCCTGAGGGAGAAGGTTTTATCAAGCTTGCCAAACAGTGCGGTTGGCACCTAGCTAAGCGTCTCGATGTCAAAACCACAGACAAGAAGCCTGCGAGTCGAATTCTTTTTGAGTTATCGAAAGATCCTGCGCGTGAGGCCGATTTGCAGCGTGAATCGCTTACCATTCATCATCAAAATGGTTATAGCGAGGCATTTATAGCGCTCACCAAAGATTTTTATCTCAAGATGTAGCAAATACCATGTGATCCTAATCACTAATGCTTCTATAATGTCCGACTACTCTTTTTTATCGTCTGCTTTTTGAGACAGAAACATTTATTGCTTGTGGAGAAACAACAGTGATCAGAACCTTTGCAGAACTCGATCTAAACCAAGAGCTGCTTAAAGCAATTGACGAAATGGGCTACGAACGCCCAACACAGATACAAGCTGAAGCAATCCCACAAGCGTTAGATGGAAGAGACGTTTTGGCTTCTGCGCCAACAGGTACTGGTAAAACAGCCTCATTCGTACTGCCAGCACTGCAGTACCTTCAGGATTTCCCACGTAAGAAAGCGGGCCCTGCTCGTATGCTTATCCTGACGCCGACCCGTGAACTAGCAATGCAGATCACTGACCAAGCTCGTGAACTTGCGAAATACACTGCGCTAAACATCTTCACCATCACAGGTGGTGTGATGTACCAAGAGCACGCAGACATTCTTGGCACCACCCAAGACATCGTTGTTGCGACTCCAGGCCGCCTAATGGAATACATCGAAGCTGAGCGCTTTGATTGTCGTGCGATCGAATGGCTGATCTTAGACGAAGCAGACCGCATGTTAGACATGGGCTTTGGTCCTGTTGTTGATCGCCTATCTGCAGAGTGTCGCTGGCGTAAGCAAACTTTACTTTTCTCAGCAACGCTAGAAGGTAAAGGTGTTGAAGGTTTCACTGAAGACCTACTGAACAACCCAGCAGAGATCGACGCAAAGTCATCACTACGTGAGCGTAAAAAGATCACTCAGTGGTACCACCGTGCAGACACAGCAGAGCACAAACTTGAGCTGCTAAAACACATCATTACTAAAGAAGCTGAGCGTAGCATCGTCTTCTTGAAAACTCGTGAGCGTTTAGGTGACCTGCGTGCACTGCTAGAGAGCGCTCAGATTCCATGTGCTTGGATTCAAGGCGAAATGCCTCAAGATCGTCGTAACAATGCGATTGCTCGTTTCCGTGATGGCACTGTAAACGTACTGCTAGCAACTGACGTAGCGGCTCGTGGTATAGACCTTCCAGATGTAAGCCATGTAATTAACTACGACATGCCACGCACAGCTGATGTTTACTTACACCGAATTGGCCGTACGGCTCGTGCTGGTAAAAAAGGTAATGCGGTTTCTCTAATCGAAGCGCACGATCAATTGATGATTGAACGCGTTGCTCGTTACACCAAAGAAGCAATCAAAGAGCGCTTCGTTGAAGGCATGCGTCCAACACACAAGAAAGCCACGGTAACGAAGAAAAAGAAACCAAAGAAAGAAGATAAGAAAGCAGTAGAGAAGCAGAAGCTCGCGAAGAAGAAAAAAATCGCGAAGAAAAAGAAAGCGGCTAAGAAAAAGTAATCTGCTAACTTTTGAATGATTCAACAAAAAGTCCCACGCAGCGAACTGCATGGGGCTTTTCTCTATCTGGCTGGTGTCTCGCCATAGAGCTCGACTACCTTGAATCAATAACGTCTAGTTTTGCTCTTCACGCTTGAAGACAAGCTCTTTCGCATTCGACTCTTCTTCTACGAAGTAGTAACCCGCGGTATCAAACTTAGTCAGTGCTTCAATTGAGTCCACTTTGTTCTCAATGATGTAGCGAGCCATCATGCCGCGCGCCTTTTTCGCGTAGAAACTGATCACCTTGTATTGACCGTTCTTGCAGTCTTTGAATACCGGTGTAATCACTTGGCCATCCAAGTTCTTTGGTTTTACCGCTTTGAAGTACTCGTTAGATGCTAGGTTGATCAGCACATTGTCGCCTTGAGCATTCAGCGCTTCATTCAGCTTGTCTGTGATGATATTGCCCCAGAACTGGTACAAATTAGTACCACGAGCATTCGCTAAACGCGTGCCCATTTCTAGGCGGTAAGGTTGCATCAAATCAAGTGGCTTTAGTAAGCCGTAAAGACCAGAAAGCATACGCAGGTGGTTCTGTGCGTAGTCAAAATCTTCATCCGACAGTGTTTCAGCGTCTAGGCCTGTGTATACATCACCTTTGAAGGCAAGGATGGCTTGACGTGCATTCTCTTGGGTAAAAGTCTCGCTCCACTGCTCAAAGCGCGCTACGTTCAACCCTGCGATCTTATCGCTCACTTTCATCAATGCAGAGACATCTGCTGGTGTCAGCTTGCGGCACTCTTCAATCAGTTCAGCAGAGTGTTCAACAAACTCAGGCTGACTAAAGCGTTCTGTCGCTAATGGTGATTCGTAATCAAGTGTTTTGGCTGGAGACACGACAACTAACATAACTTTACCCTAATCGGTTATCTAACTGGATGCTGCTAGAGTATAGAAAAAACATCAACTTGTCTTTATGACTCTTCCTATTACTTTGATAGATGATTATAACCACCCACTTTCAATCATCAAAAGCCGCTGAGAACGAAAAAGCAGGCAAAGAAAAAGGCTAAGGTCGAAACCTTAGCCTTTGCAGTTGTTTTAGGATAAGCGCTTTATCACTCCAACAAAACTACTTCTTGTTGTTGTCCCAAATACCATCTTCCAGTTGAGACTTAAGCTCAGGGAAGTCATTTGCATCAAATGTCGGTACTTTACCCGCGTCAAGTTGGCGGTTGTAGTCCTTCGCTAGCTTAATCACGATGCCTGATAGCAGGATAATCGCCACCAAGTTAACAATCGCCATTAGACCCATCGATACGTCAGCCAGTGCCCATACCGTAGGTAGCGTTGCTAGAGAACCAAACATAACCATACCCAGAACAATAATACGGAATAGCACGAGGCCTTTCTTATTGTTGTGCTCTAGGAAAATCAGGTTCGTTTCAGCGTACGAGTAGTTTGCAATGATTGAAGTGAAAGCGAAGAAGAAAATCGCTACCGCTACAAAAATACCGCCCCAAGAGCCTACTTGTGCTGTTAGTGCACGTTGAGTCAGCTCGATACCTGTTACTTCACCGTGTGGTACATACTCACCAGACATCAGGATGATTGCTACTGTTGCAGAACAGATAACGATCGTATCCATGAATACACCTAACATTTGTACATAACCTTGTGATGCTGGGTGCGGTGGGTAAGGCGTAGCAGAAGCTGCTGCGTTTGGCGCAGAACCCATACCCGCTTCGTTCGAGAACAGACCACGTTTGATGCCGTTAATCATCGCTTGTGCAATTGCGTAACCTAGACCGCCGGCAGCCGCTTCTTGTAGGCCGAATGCACTCTTGAAGATAAGAGCGATCACTTCAGGCACTCTTTCAATGTTCGCAAACATGATAAACAGAGCGATAGCAAGGTAAGCCAATGCCATGATTGGAACGATGATTTCTGCAGTACGTGCAATCTTACGGATACCACCGAAGATAACGAATGCAGAGATAATTACGATTGCTACACCTGTGTAGCTGCGTTCAAAGTCAAACGCTGTATTCATTGCACTTGCAATCGCGTTCGCTTGAACCGCGTTGAATACAAGACCGAATGCGATGATTAGGAAGATAGAGAATAGAACCCCCATCCAACGCATGCCAAGGCCTTTCTCCATGTAGTATGCAGGGCCACCACGGTAGTTACCGTCGTTATCGCGTGTTTTGTATAACTGCGCTAGCGTACTTTCAGCAAATGATGTTGCCATACCTAGCATTGCAATTAGCCACATCCAGAAGATAGCACCAGGGCCACCAGCAGTAAGTGCTACAGCAACACCTGCCATGTTACCCGTACCAACACGAGCAGCAAGACTAGTACAAAGAGCTTGGAAAGAAGAGATACCAGCACTGTCTGCTTTGCGGCTGTTCTTTAGAACCGAGAACATGTGGCCGAAATGGCGGAATTGAATGAAGCCTAGTCGTACGGTGAAGTAGATACCCACACCAACCAGTAAATAAACTAAGATAGATCCCCAAAGGAGATCGTTCATCAAATTGATTAAGTCTGTCACGTGAACCTCGTAATTGAGTTTAAGCACCGATCATGCTTCCAAGCCTTCCCCTAGATCACCTATGCCAGTGTCAATAGTTGTGTCGGCATTAGTTTTATATTTATTTGTTGCGATCTAGATTGTAAATGTCGCTTCATGCATCCATTTTACGTATCGGTGTATTTTTTGACGGGCGGATAATGCAGCGAGACGACCTAAAAATCAATATGCAAATTGATTTATATCAAAATGACATTTCACTAATAACACACCTTTTGTTAACACATTTTTCAACAATCCAGCCCAATAAAAGTCACATTATCGGGACATAATCTCAACATCAACAACCGACCCCACCGAATAAGAACGACACACCGTAAAAGTAACGTCAGCCTAGGTTTTACAAGGTATAGTGAAGTTCTGCGTTTTTTTCTAGGACGATAAGATGACTCTCCAATAAAGCGTGATACGCAGTTAAATGCATTGTCGATAAAGTGCTATTCCTTTCGCACAATGAATTAACATTCCACAACCTGTAATTTAATCGTTTACTTCGGTTTGTTTGCTCACTTTTCATACATAAAAATCACCACAATGTGTGAGCATGCATAGAAAACGAAAACAAAACCTTCATAGATTTGAAACAAATGAGAAACAAATCAAGGTTATGGTGAACCTAATTATGATATTTAATAGTTCGTAAGAACTAGTCCCACGGAAGGAGATATGGCTTATGGATAACTTTCAATTCGATGAAATATCAGAACTAGAAATGCCACGTGCAACTCAGAAAACACGCTCTAAACCACTCAAGCGTAAGTGGCGTGAAATCGAAGCAATCAACGATCGTAGGCAGCTTGAGAAAGAGCTAAGAGAGATGAACCTAGGTCTTGATTTTAGCCTTGACGATATAAAGCTTTAATCAGCACGATAAGAAAACAGATAGCAAAAGGCACCTATGAAGGTGCTTTTTTTCTTTCATTTGGTGTTATCGTGCGCTGCGAGTCATTTTGAAATTTCCGTTGTGAGGGAAAGACCCCTTTAATATAGAGGGAAATACTAACTCGCTAAACACACTCTTGTTCATTTTGTCGCACGCGCGCCGCGAGTTGACGATACTGATCAGCAATCGTATCCCCAAACACAGGATCGTCTTCGGGTTGAAGCCATTGCGATTCAACCTCTTGCCAATCCTTCACTGTAAATGCTTGCACGATCATAGGTAACACATGCTTCTCTTCATACTCCATATGCTTTCGCTGCGCTTTAACAAAGCTTTCGAGTTGATCGATGAACACCTGCTGTGGAACCACGGCATCTTGGAGGATCATGTCTACCACACCTAAAAAGTCAGCCGTTTTCTCAGATAGCAATTGATGCTCGAGTTCCAAGTCCTCAATTGCTTGGTCACTGCCATATTGCTTAAGGTAATAGCGATAAATGACGTCTTCTTTAGGGTGATGTACTTTATCTGAATGGTTCATCAAGTAGTGAACCACCTCAGCGATAAGGCTATAGTTTATTTCTCGCTCCTGTTTTAGAAACTCTAACTTATTGTTGAGTATCGCGAGTAATCGAGCCATATAGCCATGCTCTCGTCTTATCCTTTCAATCATCATAGTATTGCACTCCATTACACCTACTATTTATAAGTGTATACGAAGATACCGAGTTATGATTTGACCCTGCTCAGAAAACAACCAACCTACACTTCTGCAGGTAGGCGCCAGTCGATAGGTTGCTGATCCATAGAAGAAAGTAGTTTGTTAGCCGTTGAAAAATGCTGGCAACCAAAGAAACCGCGACGTGCCGACAGCGGTGAAGGATGAGGTGCAGCTAACACATGATGTTTCTGTGTGTCAATCGCTTGGCCTTTCTTCTGCGCATTCGCGCCCCACAACAAGAAAATAATCGGCTCAGAACGCTGGTTCAGCTCTGCAATAATGGCATCGGTAAAGGTTTCCCAGCCACATTTGGCATGTGAGTGTGCTTGTGCCTCTTCTACTGTTAAAACAGTATTCAACATCAACACCCCTTGTGATGCCCAATCTTCAAGGTAACCATGGTTAGGCGCTTCAAAACCTTCGATATCTTGTGCCAGTTCTTTGTACATGTTGCGTAGAGAAGGCGGGATTTTAACGCCGGGCAATACAGAGAAGGCCAAGCCGTGTGCTTGATTAGCACCGTGATAAGGGTCTTGTCCTAGGATAACCACTCGTACAGACTCAAAGGGCGTCATATCAAAAGCGCTGAATACCTGCTCTTGAGGTGGGTAGATGGTTTTCCCACTATTTCGTTGCTGTTCGACGAAAGCGAGAACACTTTGGAAGTACTCTTTCTCACGTTCGTCATTAATAATGGATGCCCAAGTCTTTGGTGTGCTCATCGTTTTACTTCCCAATCATCATGGTTTCTAGGTTTCGCCAGTCAAAAAATAGCTGTATCGGCTACTAGTTATACCTCATACAGCTATCAATAAACATGATGTGTAGGGTTCATTTGTTGATGAATCATAATAATCAGTTCAAGTTGTGTTGATCTCGATTAACCGCTTTTCTGCTGAGTACGATGGTGACCATGGCTATGCACGTGACGATTTGGAGTCGGTAAACGACGAGCGGCAGAAACAGTTGAAGTTTGGGCTTTTGAATACATAAAGGCACCTCCTATAAGACATCGTGAACTACATATTCACTTAGTAGCTATGAAATAAAGGTGCCAATTCTTATAAAAAGAGGAAAATTAATTTTCCCCTCTATTATTACGCCTCTCCCGTCGCTAGCGTTGCTGAGCGATGAAACATTCTAAGCTTTTGAATTTCCTCTTTCCAAATCGTCGAATCAATCGTTTCTAAGATAAGAGGGATTCCGTTAAAGCGGGAATCTGAGGCAATATACTCAAAACAATCCCAGCCAATTTCGCCTTTTCCTAAAGAATGGTGTCTATCAACTCGGCTCGCGAACTCAGCTTTTGAATCATTGATGTGCATTGCTCTTAGATAGTGCATACCCACGATGCGGTCAAATTCAGCGAAAGTGTGTTCGCACGCTTCTTTTGTTCTTAGGTCATAACCCGCTGTAAAGGTGTGGCAGGTGTCTAAACACACGCCAACACGCGATTTATCTTCTACTTGCTCGATAATCTCTGCTAGGTGCTCAAACTTCCAACCCAAGTTAGTGCCTTGGCCTGACGTATTCTCGATCACCGCCATCACATCAGGAACTGCTTGATGGGCGAGGTTAATCGACTCTGCGATTTTCGCTAGACACTCAGTCTCAGAGATCTTTTTAAGATGGCTGCCAGGATGGAAGTTCAAAAGCGTTAACCCAAGCTGGTTACAACGTTCCATCTCATCAATAAAGGCAGCGCGTGATTTCTCTAGTTTCTCTTCTTCTGGTGCGCCGAGGTTAATCAAGTAGGAGTCGTGAGGAAGAATGTGCTCCGCTGAAAAGCCCAACATTTTGCAGTTGGCTTTAAAGGCGCTAATAGTTTTCGCCTCTAACGGCTTTGCAGCCCATTGCCTCTGGTTTTTAGTAAACAGTGCAAACGCATTAGCACCTATCTCTCGAGCTCTCATTGGAGCCTGATCAACACCACCGGCTGCCGACACATGAGCGCCAATAAACTTAATATTTGTTTCAGGTTTTGACGATGAAATTTTGTTTGTCATTAAATCACTTCACACTTTCAGAATGCATAATAAATAAAGGGCCGTATCGGTTACCGCTCAATAAAAGCGCAATAAATGTAGTAAAATTACAACAAATATAACCGTTAAATATTTTTTATAGTTTAAAATATTTTGTAATTAGTTTGTTTTCAAAGGTTTTATTGATTTACCTCAAAATAATCACCTTTGTAAAAATATGGTTTTTGGTTGTTTTTTGACTTAAACCAATGTTAACCTCACAAATATTAGGTATATATTACCCAGCTCAATAAAAATCGAAAGTTAACACCATAATCAAACCACATTCAGTGGACTAGGAGATAGTTATGATCCAAGGTATTCAAATTACTAAAGCAGCAAACGACGACCTACTAAACTCAATCTGGCTACTAGACAGCGAAAAGAATGAAGCTCGTTGTGTTGCAGCTACTGCTGGTTTCGAAGCTGACCAAGTTATCCCAGCTGCAGACCTAGGTGAATACGAGAGCCGTGAAGTTGCTATCGAAGCAGCACCACGTATCGAAGGTGGTCAACACCTAAACGTTAACGTTCTTAAGCGTGAAACACTAGAAGACGCAGTTGCTCACCCAGAGAACTACCCACAGCTAACTATCCGTGTATCGGGTTACGCTGTACGTTTCAACTCTCTAACAACTGAACAACAACGTGACGTTATCGCACGTACGTTCACTGAGTCTCTATAATCTCAGAAACTAGAGTGTTAAAGATTTAAAAAGCTTGGTCAGAGATGACCAAGCTTTTTTCGTTTTTATGGCGCTCACATTTGCCTATACACCGGCTACGGCGCATTTCGCTGAGAAGGGTCTTTAGTAAAGGCCTTGGCTAACGTTGTAGGATCCACTTTGTCTCTCTGTAACGCTGCACCTTGTGCCCACCACATCAATTGATGGAAGGTTCGGTTCATGTATTCATCCCATTGAGCTTGCTCTGACTCTTGGGCAACACAACCCTCTTCATCAAAGACTTCTTGTGCTTTAGGCAGATGAATCATCGCAGAAACCGGCAAACAACCGAGTTCAGATAAGAAGGTTCGCATCGAAACCGACGCTCTTGCCCCACCCCACTGCCCTGCAGAATACGTCACAATCGCACTCGGTTTATATGAGAATAACGAGCTACCAAAATGGTTAAGAATATTGGCCAGTGCTGGGCTCATTGAATGGTTATATTCCGGGCTTACCATCACGTAGCCATCAGCTTTGGCAATCTTATCGGCTAACTCCGCAAGATGTGCAGGTACTTTGGAACGATGGTAAGAAAACTCAGGCTTAAATACGTCACCAAAGTCGTAATCCAGTGGGTCGATAATCTCAACCGTATGATCTGAGTGTTTATTCGTTAGTAGTTTTGCACACGCCTTGCTGACTCTCATTCCTAATCGAGCAGGTCTTGGTGGTGTACTCTCACGTACAGAGCCAAGGAAAATCAAAAAATTCATACTATCCCTTTCCGTTGAGCTTGGGTTAAAACTATTAACCAGATAAACCATTTAACCCGAGGAAATGACCTAAATAAAGTTAACTTTATAAGCTATTGGGCAATAAAAAAGGTGAATGACTGCTCATTCACCTTTCTCTTAACCATCAGGTCCTACACGCAAATAAAAATTACGCTGGTTGAACTCGACGTAGTACTGCTTTTAGTGCTTCAAAATCATTATCTAAATCTTCAGATAACAACTCCATTGCAGCGTGTTTAGCTAGCGGACCTGGCAGTTCAATGTCTGAACCTAGGATATCATCAACCACTTCTTTGAACTTCGCTGGGTGCGCTGTACATAGGAACAAGCCAGTTTCACCCTCTTGCAACTGTTCATCCAATAGACGGTAAGCGATAGCACCATGTGGCTCACAAAGGTAACCTTGCGCTTTAAGGTCACGTACTGATTCAGCGCTCTGCTCGTCAGATACTTTACCTTTGCCCAGTGTATCCAAGCCCCAGCCTTTCAGTTGGCAAAGCTCTTCGATACGTGGCCAGTTGTTTGGTTGGCTCACATCCATTGCGTTCGATGTTGTCGCAACTGTCGGTTTTGGAGCCCACTCGCCAGTTTCTAAGTAACGAGGAACCGTGTCATTTTCATTGGTAGCGGCGATAAAACGCTTCACTGGTAGGCCAAGCGCTTTCGCTAATAGACCCGCAGTTAGGTTACCGAAGTTACCACTTGGTACAGAGATAACCAGGTTTTCACGCTGCTCTTTGGTTAGCTGAGAAGCTGCCTCAAAGTAGTAACAGATCTGAGCCATCAGGCGGCTGATGTTGATAGAGTTTGCTGAGTTAAGACCAATCTCTTCACGCAGTGCTGCGTCATCAAATGCATCTTTTACTAGCGCCTGACACGCGTCAAAGTCGCCATCAATCGCTACCGTGTGGATGTTCTTACCCAGCGTACAGAATAGCTTTTCTTGTAGCGGGCTGATCTTGCCTTTCGGGTAAAGAATCACAACGTTGATGTCTTCCATGCCGTAGAAAGCATGCGCAACGGCTGCACCAGTATCACCTGATGTTGCTGTCAAAATAGTGATTTGACCGCCATTTGAAACTGCCGCAAGAGATTGCGCCATGAAGCGACCACCAAAATCTTTAAACGCCAGTGTTGGGCCATGGAAAAGCTCAAGTGCGTAAACACCATCTTTTACTTGGTTGATTGGCGCAGGGAATTGGAACGCTGCATCCACCATTTGATCAATCTGCTCTTTCGGTAGTTCATCACCGATAAGTGCCGACAAAATCTTTGAGCTACGAGGGACAAAATCCTCTGCTAGCAGCGCATCGATATCATCAAACTTTGGCAGTTCAGATGGGAAAAATAGACCTTGATTGCGACCTAAGCCTTGACGAACGGCTTGGCCAAAAGAGACTTGTTCATCATTTTCTTTGATGTTGTAGAGTTTCATAACTCACTTCCTGTAACGATCGAACCTTGCTTATCTAGGCGACAAACGTGAACGAATCCTTCTTCATTTTGTACGTAATTTTGTTCTAACCAGCGTGCAACACGCTCGGCGACATCTTGTTCTTTGCAAATGCTAAATAGAGTTGGGCCACTACCAGAAATGCCAGTAGCCAATACACCTGCCGACAGCGCGTATTTACGTGCGTCAGCAAACCCTGGAAGCAGTTTCTCACGATATGGTTCAGCGATCACGTCTTTGATCATCTTCGCTGCCAGTTCAGGTTGGCCTGAGTGACACGCGTGGATAAAGCCCGCTAAGTGGCGACCATGAGCAATGATATCCTGACGACGGTACTGAGATGGTAGGATCTCTCTCGCTTCAGCCGTAGATACTTTAATGCCCGGATAAGCCATCACCCAGTACCAGTCATCAAAGCACGGCACTTCTTGGCTAATGATGCCTAGCTCTTCAAGCATGAGTTGCACACCACCAAGGTAGCAAGGTGCTACGTTGTCGTAATGCACACCACCTGAAATTTTACCTTCCATCTCACCCATTAGGGCAAGCAGTTCAGTTTCATTCAGTGGCTGACCATGAAAACGGTTTAGCGCATCAAGCGCCGCGACGATTGAACATGCACTTGAACCTAAACCAGAACCGATAGGCATGTTCTTTTCTAGCGTCATTTCCAGTGGCTTAAGCGCAACGCCTTTTTTATCTAGCTCTCTAGAGAACACCACCCAGCAGTCGTAGACGATGTTTTCTTTCGCTTCAGTTGGCAGCTTAGAAACAAAGCTGCCAGCTGTTTTAAGTGAGAATGGTTCATCACCTGCTTTAACCATAACTCGGTCACCCAGCAGTGTGCCATCCACTGGAGACACAGCGGCCCCCAGCACATCAAACCCTACACTGACATTACCGATTGATGCAGGAGCATAAACGACAACATCCATATCACTTGAACTCATTCCTAAACTCCTAATTTCCAACCAAGAGTACGCATCACATCAGAGAATACGCCTGCTGCTGTTACTTCAGTACCAGCGCCGTAGCCACGAAGTACTAGTGGGATTGGTTGGTAGTAACGGCTGTAGAATGCTAGCGCGTTCTCGCCATCTTTAATCTTGAACATTGGGTCGTCGCCATCAACAGCTGCGATACGAACCTTACATTTACCATCGGCGATCTCACCAACATAACGAAGTACTTTGCCTTCTTCTGCTGCGATAGCTGATTGCTCTTGGAAGTAAGTGTCCGCTTCAGGTAAGCGAGCCATGAACTCTTCAACCGTACCTGAATCATCAAAACCTGGTGGTAGAGCTTGATCAACTTCTACATCTTCAAGCTCAAGTGCCATGCCAGCTTCACGAGCAAGGATAAGTAGCTTACGCGCGACATCCATACCAGATAGATCGTCACGAGGATCCGGTTCAGTAAAGCCGTTGTCTTTAGCAATGTTGGTTGCTTGGCTTAACGTCATACCTTCATCAAGCTTACCGAAGATGTAAGAAAGAGAACCAGACAGAATGCCGTTGAATTTCTCAAGCTCATCACCTGCAGAGATTAGGTTCTGTAGGTTTTCGATTACTGGTAGACCTGCGCCTACGGTTGTCTCGTACATCAGCTTGCGACGTGAGTTACGTGCGACTTCACGCAGCTGATGGTAGTAAGCCATGCTTGCTGTGTTTGCTTTCTTGTTCGGTGTGACTACGTGGAAACCTGCTGCTAGGAAATCAGCATACTGCGCCGCAATATCTTCGCTAGACGTACAGTCAACCAATACAGGGTTGATGATATGGTTACGTTGAACAAGAGCGGCTAAGCGAGCGAGGCTGAACTCTTCTGTCGCACTCGACATGCGATCACGCCACTGTTCTAGTGGTAAGCCTTCACTGTCTAGCAATAAACCTTTGCTGTTGGCTAAACCACATACGCGAATCACGATGCCCTTTTCAGCCAGTTTGCCTTGCTGACGTTGGATCTGGTCAACAAGTTCGCCACCAACACCGCCAACACCAACAACGAATACGTCAAGGAAGTGCTTGGAGTTAAATAGGTTCTCGTGACACGCTTTGATTGCTTCTGAAATTTTATCTTCAGGGATAACCGCAGAGATAGCGCGCTCAGATGAGCCTTGTGCAATCGCAACAATGTTCACGTTCACTTCAGCTAAAGAAGAGAAGAACTGAGAAGCAACACCTCGTGAAGTACGCATGCCATCGCCCACCAAGGTCACGATAGCAACGTCATCCATGAACTCAACTGGCTCTAGCAGGCCATCTTTAAGCTCAAGTTCAAACGCTTCTGATAACACTTGCTTAGCTTTTAACTTATCAGCCGACTCGATACAGAAGCTGATGCTGTACTCAGAAGACGATTGAGTAATAAGAACAATAGATACGCCAGCCGAAGACATCGCACCGAATACGCGGCTCGCCATACCAACCATACCCTTCATGCCTGGGCCCGATACGTTAACCATCGTTAGGTCACTTAGTGTCGTGATGCCTTTGATTGCTAGGTTATCTTCGCCAGTGTCTTGACCAATCAAAGTACCAGCACCTTGTGGGTTAAAGCTGTTTTTGATCAGACAAGGAATGTGGAATTGTGCGATAGGAGCAATAGTTTTCGGGTGTAGAACCGAAGCACCAAAGTAAGAAAGCTCCATTGCTTCTTGGTAGCTAAGTGATTTAAGCAGACGGGCATCATCAACTAAGCGCGGGTCACAGTTGTAAACGCCATCGACATCAGTCCAGATTTCACAGCAATCTGCACGTAGACACGCCGCTAGCACAGCTGCTGAGTAGTCAGAGCCATTACGACCAAGCGTGACTAGCTCACCTTTTTCATTACCAGCAGTAAAGCCCGGCATGATGTTAACGTGGCCTTTCGGAAGTGGTGATTGTTGGAAGTTCTGTGTAGAGACATCCACATCGACCATAGCTTCAAGGTGATCGCCTTTAGCATATAGGTATTGAACAGGGTCAATCAGGCTTGCTGGTTGGCCTTTCGCTTCCAACACTGCTTTCATTAACTGGATAGAGATTCGCTCACCTTTACTGATGATGCGAGCGTTGACGTGGTTTGGGCACATTCCAAGTAGATTGATGCCATTCACGAACTGCTTTAGCTGAGCAAGAGAAGTATCCACCTGCTCTTGGAACGCAGAACCATCAATTGAAGGTACGACCGCTTTGATCTCTGCAAATAGTGCATTAAATGAAGATGCGATCTCTGTAATCTGTGCGTCAGCTTCACCATTTTTTAGTGCAGCTTCAATAACAGCGACCAACTTATTGGTTGTTTTTCCTGGAGCCGATAGTACAACGGCTAGCTCTTCTTGCTGGGCATTATTAGCGATGATATCAGCCGCTCGTAAAAAACGATCTGCATCAGCTAATGATGAACCTCCAAACTTTAAAACGCGCATCCCTTTCTCCATAAGTCATAAAAATGGTACAAAAAAAGGCCTGTATCTTGTTGGATACAGGCCTTTTTTTTAAAATCCGTTACTTAGCAGCCTGCCCCAACAATGTTAATGTCGGTAATAATAATGGTTGTGGTCATTACTAGGTGGCTTATGTGCTGCATATCAAATTCTCTGCTTGTGCTTTACTCTACGTGTATCAATTTTTACCACTAGACGTCAATGAAAAGTTGCGTTTTTTTTACATTCAGACCGTTTTTCAGAGCAAACCGTCATTTCAGTGATAAAACATCCAGTGTGCACCGACAATTCGAAGATACAGTTTGATTAACGAACAGATAAAAGCAATCAATTTCATATAAGGTCATAACAAAATGCTATATCGATTGTTCAGCAAGCGTACAAGAACTGTGCTTTAATTGAACGATAACGTTCAAAGAACAATAATAAATGACATCAGGAGTGGGAAGTGAAGAGATTACTTATTCTTTTAGCCTTTGCTATGCCTGTTGTTTGTTCTGCGAATAGCTTGCCTTTATTGCCGAGTCAAATTGATCGTTCGGCCCACAAGTTCTTTATTTCATCTCAAAACGCATCCAACGAAAGTTTCGATACTTGGAAAGTCGACAGCGGTTACGCGTACAGCTTATTCGATGACGTGGATGTTTACGTCGGTACACGAATCAACAATGCGTCATTGAAGCATGAAAGTGGATTCTTGAGCGGTGTCAGTTACCAGTTCTCAGAAAGGGTCTCGTTCAACAGTTCTTTGCACACATATAAAGATGAAACAGAAGACAGTGACAAATCTGTTGCGGCTGAGGTGTCAAGCCGAGTGCAACTGACCGACAACTTGGATTTGCATGCCACCCTTGATTACGAAGAGTGGCAGCAAGGTGTCGAAGTAGGACTAGGGTTTCGCTTCTAATCCACAAGCTTAATATCGACGGATAAATTATGATCCAAACATCACCTGAGGATCACTCACCACTTATGATTCAAGCAGTAACTCAGATGAAATTAGCACGCCATTCCAATCGGCATAAATGTAATCTCCAGGCTGAATCAATTGGTTATGCACCGTCAGTGTCACGTTTACTTGGCCTACGCCACGCTTCTCTGTTTTGAATGGTGATGCACCTAGCGCCTGAACACCCAAGTCCATTTGTGACATCATTCCAACATCACGTACAGCACCGTTTACAATCACGCCTTCCCAACCATTCTCTATGGCAAGAATCGCGAGTTGGTCACCAAGCAGTGCTTTTTGACACGAGCCATTTCCGTCAACAACCAATACTTTGCCGCTGCCGTCAGTCTCTAAAACTTCGCGAACCTTCGAATTATCGTGATAACAACGAACTGTTACAATTTTTCCCCAGAACGCACCACGTTGGCCGAAGTTCTGTAATGGAAGGTTAAGTAGGGTGACTTTGCTTTCAAACTCATCACACAAGTCGGGTGTTATATCGTGCATATATCCTCCGTGAGTAAGGCGTACCTGAAATCAGGCGAGCCCCTATGCTTTTATATTGTTATTAAAAATTATTCCTTTGTTTTCATTGTCCTATGCTCAATTTAATACTGAATCAAGGTTGATTGAACATATTTATCTACTAGACTCTAAGGACAGCGTTCAGCTTCCTTGGTTCATAATCAGGTCGTTAGCGGGCGAGATGTGATCACTATCTCGAATAATCATTCTGGTTTTCCTGCTAAATAGTCACCATAACACTGGTTAAGTTGTAGCCATACTATTAAAGTTTGTTGCGATACGGCAATTGATGTAAATCAACAAAGTGAATGGAATTAACATTCTCGCGTTGTTAGCATGCTGTTAACATTATAGAATCCGTTGCAATCACTAAAAGAATGATTGAAAGGCGTACTGGATCTACGTTATTGGGCAATACTTCAAGGAAGGCAGATAGCTGGAAGTAAGTGTTTTTTTGAAAACTTTAAGTTATCATCAAAAATACATTACCTGTATGTTATGTTTTTGCCTAGAATTTATTCTATTAGCACAGTTTCGTCACAAATTTAGGTACCGCCAAATGCAAACCCCGCAGATTCTTATCGTTGAAGATGAGCAAGTAACTCGTAACACTCTAAAGAGTATTTTTGAAGCAGAGGGATATGCTGTTTTTGAGGCTAGCGACGGTGAAGAGATGCACCAAGTGCTATCTGACAACCAAGTTAACCTTGTAATTATGGACATCAACCTTCCAGGTAAGAATGGCCTACTACTTGCGCGTGAACTACGTGAGCAAGCAAATGTAGCGCTTATGTTCTTAACTGGTCGTGATAATGAAGTTGATAAGATCCTTGGCCTAGAGATCGGCGCTGATGATTACATCACTAAGCCTTTTAACCCTCGTGAACTGACTATTCGTGCACGCAACCTTCTTAACCGTTCAATGAGCACAAGCTCTGTTCAAGAAGAGAAGCGCAGCGTTGAGAAGTACGAGTTCAACGGTTGGGTACTAGATATCAACAGTCGTTCTCTGGTTAGCCCAGATGGCGAAGGCTACAAGCTACCTCGTTCAGAGTTCCGTGCTCTACTTCACTTCTGTGAGAACCCAGGTAAGATCCAAACACGTGCAGACCTTCTTAAGAAGATGACTGGCCGTGAGCTTAAGCCACACGATCGTACTGTAGACGTAACAATCCGTCGTATTCGTAAGCACTTTGAATCTGTTTCTGGTACTCCAGAAATCATCGCAACGATTCACGGTGAAGGCTACCGCTTTTGTGGTGACCTAGAAGACTAATTCGATTCGCGTTTCTAGTCGTTTAGCACATAGTGTTTAAACAGTTGAAGCGCAATCAATGGTTATTAAAAAGGGAGAATGCCAACGCATTCTCCCTTTTTTGTTGTGCTGAGTTGAAGTTAGTAAACCGTATCAACCTTAACGTCTTTCTCCACCAGCCACTTCACCGTCTCACCGTCTTTCAGTTCAACCGCAACATCAACCGGCTTTTCGCTGTCGATCTCTAGCTGCCATACAAACGCGACTTCCCACTGAGTCTCGCTGTGCGTTCTTAGATCAAGATCGTCAGCCGTTACTAACAAGGTATCTGAGCCTTGCTTAACGGTCACGCTCTCCACCGCCAGTGTTGCTGGTAATTCTGAATCTGACTCTAGGTAAATAGCGCCATGCAGAGTTTTGTCTTGAGTCTCTCCGATCGTTGGCATCTTGTTGTGCCAAAGGTTGCTTTTCATTGTGACTGTCGCTGCAGATACTTCAACTTGGTTGTCCTGCTGCCACTCAACTTGTGGTGCAGCACAGCCCGCTAATGCCACTACGCATGCGGCGAATGCTAATTTTTTCATTATTCTTCTACCTTTGGTTTAACCAACTCTTTAAGACTTCAATGTCATTCTGGTATTCGTTATTAATCTCATCGACCCAATCTGAAATGTTTTCCCACCAAGCTGGTAGGTCTGGAGATTGAGCTTTCTGAGCCACTTGCTGGATGCGCTTCAAACCAATTGAACCTGCAGCACCTTTAATCTTGTGCGCCTCAGAGACAATACTGGCTTGGTCTTTCGCGACCATGTTGGAGTTCAATATTTCCATATACTCCGGCATCATATCTTCAAACATCACGATGCTATCTAAAACCGGCTTCGGCCCAACAATGTCAACATAAGACTCTAGCATATCAATATCAAGCAAACTGGTGTCAATCGAAGAAATCGTCGGCTTACTCTCCTCTACCTTTTTGGTCGCTCCGGCTTCTTTCACAGCCTCTGGTGCATCCTCGATAAGTTCGCTGATCACATCTTGAATCGCTCTCACGGATAGCGGTTTACTGATCGCTTCATCCATACCTTTCTGGAAGTACTCTTGCTTGTTACTTAGTACATTCGCAGTCAATGCCACTAACGGCGGTAATTGGGTGTATTTCTCACGGTAGTACTGGGCAATATCGAAGCCTGTCATATCTGGTAGCTGGATATCCAACAATACCAAGTCATAGTCTTCTGGGTTGAAGGCAATTTGTGCCTCTTTACCAGTCATCACCACCGTCACTTCATGACCTAGGCTCTCCAACAGAGAGCGCGCAACCGTGATATTGAGTTCGATATCTTCAACCATGAAGATCTTAAGGTTCGACTGTTTTCGAGGTGTCTTAATCAAGGCTTGAGTATCATGATTAACAGGCACACGAATCGAAACCGTGAAGGTACTACCAAAGCCCTCTTCACTGGTTACCTCAATGTCACCATCCATCATGTTGATCAACTGTTTAGAGACAGCAAGACCAATACCGGTTCCCACTGCATGCAAGTTATCGGTGCCTGATTTCACCTGATAGTACATCGCGAAGATTTTCTCGAGCTCACTTTCAGGAATACCAATGCCTGTGTCTTCAACTTCCATAGTGATGTTGGCAAAGTCACCATCAATATCGGCGCTAACAGTCATCACCACGCCACCATCTTTGGTGAACTTCATCGCGTTACTAACAAGGTTCCACAGCACCTGTCTCAAACGAGTACCATCAACTTCAACAGCCACAGGAAGATCAGACAATCGTTCTAAGTCGAACCTCAAATCTTTCTGTTCAGCCATCAGTGCCGAGATACTTTCGATCTCCACAACAAAGTCTTCAAAGTTGATCGGGGTTGGGAATAGCTCAAGCTTGCGACGGTCGAACTTATCCATATCGATAATATCGTTGAAGATATTACCCAGTGTTACAGCGCTCACTTTGATGGTTTGCATCTGTTTGCGCTGCTCACTGGTCAGCTGGCTATCAAGCAACATGCGGCTTAAACCAATAATGCCATTAAGCGGTGTTCTTAACTCGTGGCTAATAGTAGAAATAAAGGTGGTCTTATCGCGACTCGCTTTCTCGATAGACTCTTGGTGTTCTTTGCGTTCGGTAATATCACGACCGAAGCCCACCAAACCAAGATGACGACCATCTTTGCTGTAGAAAGGCACTTTACGCAGTTCGAAGTAGCTCTTACGTCCATCTGGGTACTCAAGCCATTGATCGTAGGTGAGAGCCTGGTTGTCAGCAAAAACTTTCTTATCGGTTTCAACAACTTGCTGAGCGATTTCTTTGCTGTAGACATCCCACGGTGTCAAACCCACCAAGTCTTTTTCTGTCTTGCCAGTCAGTTCTTCAACGGCTCGGTTACAACCCGAGAACACGCCGTCCTCATTACGGTAGTAAATAAGGTCAGGCGAGGCATCGATAAACGAGCGTAGCAGCGCTGTTCGCTCTGCAAGTTCAAGCTGAGTGCGCTCACGCTGAAATACTTCATTCTCGAGGTCATGCATCGCTTCAGCACGCGCCTCTTCGGCCTTTTCACGCTCTTCAATTTCTTGATTAAGCTTCTCGATATTAAGCTGCAACTTATTATTCAGCTCTTGGTCGCGCTCTCGCATGTCGCCAAGTTTAGAGACTAACTTAGCTAAACGCTGACGAGACTCTTCCAGCTGATCAACAACCACTGACAGAAAGTAAACGGCCCAAGGTGTGATCACTAAACCGAAGAATACTGAGCGGACAATGTCGATGTCATCAACATTACCTTTAAGTGCGAGAGTGATGCCGACTTGCACGACAACAGCGAGGGCAACAAGCGCTAAGGCGAGTAAGATAGAAAAGCGGACAATCCCAAGCTTTACGAGTAGATCCACGTAATACTGGGCGAGATTTTTCATGGGTTTCATTTAGCGCTCCATGCGATAAGACTAGCAACATTCTACCCTGTTTGAAGATAGGAGGTAAGCTAGCTACATCACATGCAGCAAGAGAGCTAGGTTATATTGTTTAAAACAGATAACCCAAGTAAATAAAGGCTAAGTCAGTGATAAATTTATTTAGCGAATCGACGATGGATGCACGCTCGAACGATTTCGACCATCAGACTTCGCTTGATAAAGCGCACTGTCGGCTAACGCTACCGCAGACTCCATCTCATCTTCAGGAGTCGGTACATAAGAGATAACACCAATACTGACGGTAATAAACTCAGAAACGGTCGATTTTTCATGGATCAGCCCCAGCTTTAGCACTTCATCATGAATTCGCTGTGCGACCATCAATGCTCCGTCCGCGGTTGTGTTTGGCAGAATAAAACCAAACTCTTCACCACCATAACGAGCCACACAATCTGACGAACGATTCAGTACCTTCTTAAACGCCTGAGAGACTTGAATCAGCGCATCATCACCTTGTTGGTGACCGTAGTAGTCGTTGTAGCCTTTAAAGAAGTCGATATCACACAACATAATAGTAAGTGGTAACTTCTCACGTACATGGTAATGCCACAGGGTCGACAGTTGTTCATCAAAGCGGCGTCGGTTAGAAACCTGAGTCAGACTGTCCATAAAGCTGAGACGCTCAAGCTCAAGGTTTGCCTCTTCCAATTTCTGCTCAGCAAGGTAACGCTCGGTGATATCACGAGCCATGATCAACACACCATTCGTGCTAGATGCTGGATCTCTAAATGGCGACTTCACCACGTCATACCAAGTGTATTCACCATAACTAGAGATCACCTTGTCGATATAACGCAGTGATTTCCCTTGATGAAGCACCTGATGATCGGACTCTGAGATACGCATATACATGCTATTTGGCACCACATCCTGAAGGCGCTTACCGACCAAATCACTGACCTCAGAAATACCAAGCGCTGCCACAAACGGCTTATTACAGGCTTGGTAAACCATGTTTTCATTAAAGATACCGATCGAGTCAGGGCTGGCTTCTAAGATGTTTTGTAAGATGGTGTCACGCTGAGCAAGGGCGACTTCGGTATCTTTACGTTTTTCCATCTCACCACGCAGTTTCTGCTGCATATCGTGCCAGTCGGTTACATCATGGCTAATAGAAAGCGTGCCGATGTTTTCCCCATCCTGAGATAACAACACACTTTGGTAGGTTTCAAGTAGGCAGCTTTTACCATCTTGGTCAGTCGTCCATGAACGTTCACTGACGCGGCCTTTTAAGGCTCCCCCCGAAACGCTCAAAGTGCCCTCTTCCGGGCGACCATGCCAAAACTTCTTGAAGGAGCGGTTGCTTGCTAGTAATTCACCTTTTTGGTCCTTTACATAAATCAACTCAGACAGGGAGTCCAAAGCGGTACGGGCGACATTCAGTTCACGTAGTTCTTGGGATTGCTCTTCATTCGTGTTTTTGTAAGGTGATGCGTGAATCATCCACGCTTTTTTGTTTCTAAAGTGGATCTTACGCCCCACAAGATTGATCTTGAGGGACTCAAATTCAGACAGTGCCCAAAGCGAGTTCTGAGCAAATGATCGAGAGTTGATGTGATTGGTTAAGTATTGACGGAAACTATTTTCGCTTTCCACGGTAGGAAAACGAAAGTTTACGCCAATCTGGCGGATACCAAGCAACTGCATTGCCTGACGGTTGGAATACAAGATCTCGCCGGTCCGGACATCAACGAAAAATAGAGGGGATGGCGTCGAGAGAAGTAACTTTTCAATATGAGACTGATAACGTGAATAAAAATGCCAGCAGATCAGAGCAATCAGCAACATGAAAACGATATAAACACCGTAGCCATACGCTCTGTCCCACAACCAAGTCATTACCAGTTCCATCTACTCTCAATCTATACCATAAAATCTGTGAGGGAAATGTTACCACTATTTGTTGGTTTTATCTGCTGTTACCTACTCTCACTCATTTCTATCAATCAGTTGCGTTTAAAACAGGCAATGTGTACTCGAATGCAGAGTCTGTTTTAATGCCTTGTGCACCGGTTTTATCCAGTGATCGACCTATCTCTGTCATCGCTAGCCAACGGTTCTCACACCATAACGGAGATAGTAACGTAGGGCGTCTTGCCGCAGATGAAACACGATGGTAAACCACGTCCGCTGGCGTACGCTGAATGATATCAGTAGCAATCTCGACATACTCTTCAAGGCTTGGAGCTTCTAGCTTGCCTGCTTTCCATGCCTTGGCCATGGTACTTCCCTCTACGATATGAAGGCCATGAAGTTTGATGCCATCCGTTCCTACCGCTAATACCTTATCTAGTGTTTCCAGGTTATCCGCTTTAGTTTCTTTTGGCAGGCCAACAATAAGGTGAGTACACACCTTAATTCCGAGAGCGCGAGCACGCTGGGTGATCGTTTTATACACCGCAAAATCATGGCCGCGATTGATGCGCTTAAGAGTATCGTTGTTGGCCGTTTGTAAGCCGAGCTCGAGCCAGATCTCGTACCCTTTCTCAACATAACCAGCCAATAATTCTAAAACAGAATCAGGTACGCAGTCGGGTCTTGTGCCCACGCAAAGACCAACGATATCGGCACCAGGTGCTTTTAGCGCCTCTTCATACATATTCTTGAGCACTTGCACCTCAGCATAAGTGCTGGTGTACGCCTGAAAATAAGCTAGATACTTCTTAGCACGAGCAATTTCACCCGCACGATCTTTTAGCTGTTCTGCAATACTCTGAACCTGGGTTTGTTCATCGGCAAAAGACGCCACATTACAAAAAGTGCAGCCTCCACGGCCAATGGTTCCATCTCGATTTGGACAGCTAAAGCCACCGTGCAGCGTTAGCTTGTGAACCTTTTCGCCATAACGACGTTGAAGATCTTGGCCGATAGTGTTGACCAACTCATGTAATTGCATATTTTCAAAGCGCTCAAGTAAATAAGAATGAATATCAGTCTTTTTTTGAAAAAAAATTACATCCCTGCAAAATTCGACCAATTAGTTTACTCAAGGCTTTTTGCGAGCAACCTATCAAATATCAATAAACATGCAAAAAATTCGCTCTATTTGCCTAATGTTGCACATTTGTTAGACATAAAATTCAAAATAAAACGAAAAAAATGGTCTACACGGTTCAACTTTCATTGCAATTCGCCTAGACAAAATTGTAGGATACTTACACATATTAGCTATTTTTGTGTAATTTCTTACAACGAAAACTTGCTAATAAGTCGGTAATATCTAACTCCCACCTATATAAACCACTAGTTTGTGGCTAAAAATAAACGGATATCACCAAGGATTGTTTTTCTCGCAATACTTTTCCTGCGAGATACGGAAAGGATTCAAACCGCCAACACAGGCCGGTTTAGACTCATAAATATAAAAGGACAAGGCTGACTTTATACAAAGAAGTTGCGCCTAGATTTAACTGGAAGGATGTATCTATGGTAGATCAAGAGCAGAACTCACAGGGTCTGTATACTCCTGAACTGGAGCATGACGCTTGTGGTATCGGTTTTGTTGCGCATCTAAAGAATCGCAAATCTCATGATGTAGTAACTCAAGCACTCGATATGCTTGCACGTATGGAACACCGTGGCGGCCAAGGCTGCGATCCGTGTTCTGGTGATGGTGCAGGTATCCTGCTACAGAAGCCGCACGAATTCTTACTTGAAGAAGCCGTTAAGCTTGGAATTAAACTGCCGTCTTTTGAAAAATATGGTGTTGGTGTTGTACTTTTCCCTAAAGATGAACACAAACGTGCACAGTGTCGCGACATTCTAGAACGCAATGCACAACGCCTAGAGTTAGAAGTGATCGGCTACCGTGAACTTCCGACGGACAATTCAATGATTGGTGCTGACCCACTAAGCACTGAACCTCAATTTGAACACGTATTTATCTCTGGCGGCCCTGGTATTACTCCAGAAGAGCTTGAGCGTAAACTGTACGTTCTACGTAACTACACCGTTCGCGTGTGCCTAGAAAGCGTTTCAAATATCGGTGATGACTTCTACATCAACTCTATGTCTTACAAGACATTGGTGTACAAAGGTCAGCTAACAACAGAACAAGTTCCTCAGTACTTCCTAGACCTGCAAAACCCAACTATGGTGACGGCTCTAGCACTAGTACACTCTCGCTTCTCTACCAATACATTCCCACGTTGGCGTCTAGCTCAGCCTTTCCGTTACATCGCACACAACGGCGAAATCAATACGGTTCGCGGCAACCTTAACTGGATGAAAGCGCGTGAGGCGATCCTAGAATCGGATCTATTCACACAAGCTGAAATCGACATGCTACTGCCTATCTGTCAAGAAGGTAGCTCAGATTCATCAAACTTCGATATGGCATTGGAGCTTCTGGTTCTGTCTGGTCGTACTCTGCCACACGCACTGATGATGATGATCCCGGAAGCATGGCAAGAAAACAAAAACATGGACCCAACTCGTCGCGCGTTCTACCAGTACCACGCGAACGTAATGGAACCATGGGATGGCCCAGCTTCGGTATGTTTCACTGATGGTGTTCAAGTAGGTGCAACTCTTGACCGTAACGGTCTGCGCCCTTCTCGCTACACAGTGACAAAAGACGATTTCCTAGTGATGGCGTCTGAATCTGGCGTTGTTGAAATCGCACCAGAAAACGTTGAATACCGTGGTCGTCTACAACCAGGTCGTATCTTCGTTGCTGACCTTGAGCAAGGCCGCATCATTTCTGATGAAGAAGTGAAAGATGGCATCGCAAAATCTCAACCTTACGAGAAATGGGTTGAAGAGAACCTTCTTAGCCTGAAAAAGCTACCAGACGCGAGCAACGAATTTAGCCAACCTTCTCCAGAGAAACTTCTCCACAAACAACAATCGTTTGGTGTGAGCTCTGAAGAAGTGAACGAAATCATTCTACCTCTTGCGAAGACGGGCTATGAGCCACTTTCTGCAATGGGTGCTGACTGGCCGCTAGCGATTCTTTCTCACCAATCGCAGCACCTTTCAAACTACTTCAAGCAGCTGTTTGCACAGGTAACTAACCCACCGATCGACCCGATCCGTGAGCGTATGGTTATGTCTCTGAACACTTACTTAGGTAAAGATCAGAACCTGCTTTCAGAAACACCTGAGCACTGTCAAAAGGTAGAGCTTGAGTCTCCAGTACTGTCTAACTCTGAGTTAGAAAAGCTGCGTGCTATCGATAACGAGCACCTTCAAGCGAAGACCCTAGATATCGTATTCCAAGCAAACGGAGACCAAGGTAAGTTAGAGCGTGCACTAAAACGTATTTGCCAATACGCAGAAGATGCCGTGATTGATGGTTACTCAATCATCCTACTGACTGACCGTGCGGTTAACTCTAACCACGCTGCAATTCCAGCAATGCTGGCTGTTGGCGCGGTACACCACCACCTAATCCGTAAAGGCCTACGTGCTAAGTGTGACATCGTGGTTGAAACGGGTGATGCTCGTGAAACACACCACTTCGCAACACTTCTGGGCTACGGTGCAAACGCAGTTAACCCATACCTAGTGATTGAAACGATTGTTGAACTACAACGTACTAAGAAACTAGACCCGAACGTTCACCCACGTGAGTTCTTCGATAACTACCGTAAAGGTGTTAACGGCGGTCTACTGAAGATCTTCTCTAAGATGGGTATCTCGACACTGCAGTCTTACCACGGTGCACAAATCTTTGAAGCACTTGGTATCAGCAAGTCAGTGGTTGAAAAATACTTCACAGGTACGGTTTCTCGTATTCAAGGTCTAACCATCGACGACATCGCTCGTGAAGTGCTTGTTCGTCACCGTGTTGGTTACCCAGCTCGTGAAATCCCAGCTCAAATCCTTGATGTTGGCGGTGTTTACCAGTGGAAACAACGTGGTGAGAAGCACCTGTTCAACCCAGAAACTATCTCTCTACTTCAAGAGTCGACGCGTAATAAAGATTACGCTCAGTTCAAGAAGTATGCGAAAGCCGTTGATGACCAAGGCGACAACGCAGCAACGCTACGTAGCCAACTTGATTTCATCAAAAACCCAGCAGGCTCTATTCCTCTAGCGGAAGTAGAACCAATCGAGAACATCCTTAAGCGTTTCGCTACCGGCGCAATGAGCTTTGGCTCTATCTCGCATGAGGCTCACTCAACACTGGCTGTTGCAATGAACCGTATCGGCGCGAAGTCAAACTCAGGTGAAGGTGGTGAAGATCCAGCACGTTTCGAACGTAAAGAAAACGGTGACTGGGAGCGTTCAGCAATCAAACAAGTGGCTTCTGGTCGCTTTGGTGTGACGTCTTACTACCTATCGAACGCTGATGAGCTGCAAATCAAGATGGCTCAAGGTGCGAAACCTGGTGAAGGTGGTCAACTACCTGGTGATAAGGTTGATGACTGGATCGGCGCAACCCGTCACTCGACTCCTGGCGTAGGTCTAATCTCGCCACCGCCACACCACGATATCTACTCAATCGAAGATTTGGCTCAGCTAATCTACGATCTGAAAAACGCGAACCGTAACGGCCGTGTCAACGTGAAGCTAGTATCAGAAGCTGGCGTAGGTACGATTGCATCAGGTGTAGCAAAAGCGAAAGCTGACGTGGTACTTATCGCAGGTTTTGATGGTGGTACGGGTGCATCTCCGATGTCTTCTATCCGTCACACAGGTCTGCCTTGGGAGCTAGGTCTAGCGGAAACTCACCAAACACTACTGAAAAATGGCCTACGTAACCGTATCGTTGTTCAGTCAGATGGTCAGATGAAAACACCACGTGACCTTGCAGTAGCAACGTTACTTGGCGCGGAAGAATGGGGCGTAGCAACAGCAGCATTGGTTGTTGAAGGCTGTATCATGATGCGTAAGTGTCACAAGAATACCTGTCCTGTTGGTATCGCAACACAAAACAAAACTCTGCGTGAGCGTTTCGACGGCCGCGTAGAAGACGTAGTGACTTTCTTCCAATACATGGCTGAAGGTCTGCGTGAAGTAATGGCTGAACTTGGCTTCCGCTCTATCGATGAGATGGTAGGTCAATCGCACAAACTTAAAGTTCGTGACGACATCGGCCACTGGAAGTACAAGAATCTCGATCTAACACCTGTACTGCACATTGAGCAGGCTCGTGAAGAAGATGGTATCTACAACCAGACACAACAAAACCACAACCTAGAAGACGTTCTTGACCGTAAGTTGATTCAAGCAGCCATTCCAGCACTAGAGAAAGGTGAAGCCGTGAATGCAACCTTCCCTATCATCAACACAGACCGCTCTGCGGGTACCATGCTGTCGAACGAAATCTCGAAGGTTTACAAAGACCAAGGTTTACCACAACCAATGAACGTTAAGTTCCACGGTAGTGCCGGCCAATCTTTCGGTGCGTTCCTTGCGAAAGGCGTTAAGTTCGAAGTAGAAGGCGACGCGAACGATTACTGGGGTAAAGGTCTGTCTGGCGGTACTTTGGTACTGTACCCAGATGCGAAGTCTTCTATCGTTGCTGAAGATAATATCGTGGTTGGTAACGTATGTTTCTACGGTGCAACCTCAGGTGAATCTTTCATTCGCGGTATGGCTGGTGAACGTTTCTGTGTTCGTAACTCAGGTGCGAAGGTTGTTGTTGAGGGCGTTGGTGACCACGGTTGTGAATACATGACTGGCGGTGTTGCCGTTATCCTTGGCTCAACAGGTCGTAACTTTGCTGCGGGTATGAGTGGCGGTGTCGCTTATGTTTGGGATAAAGGCGGTGACTTCGAAACCAAGCTTAACCCTGAACTTGTAGACCTAGATCCAATTGAACAAGAAGATAAAGATCTTCTACTAGATATGCTAACCAAGCACGTTGAATTCACAGGAAGTGAAGTTGCTCAGTCTTTCCTAGACAACTTTGAAGCAAGTATTGCATCACTGATTAAAGTTATGCCACGCGACTACAAAGCAGTTCTTGAGAAGCGTAAAGCTGAAGCACAACAGGCACAAACGGAAGAAGTGGAGGCAGTATAATGGGTAAGCCTACTGGATTTTTAGAACACGGTCGCGAGCTTCCAAAGAAGCTCGACCCATCGGTTCGTATCGAAGACAACAAAGAGTTCGTACTTAACGAAGAGTTTGGTGACAAGATCAATACTCAAGCATCTCGTTGTATGGACTGTGGCGTACCTTTCTGTCACAGCGGTTGTCCAATTGGTAACATCATCCCAGAATTTAATGACGCGGTTTACCGTGACAGCTGGGAAGAAGCTTGGAACATCCTAAGCTCGACCAATAACTTCCCTGAGTTTACAGGTCGTGTGTGTCCTTCTCCTTGTGAGAGTGCTTGTGTACTAGGTATTAACCAAGACCCAATCACCATCTGTAATATCGAGAAAACGATTGTAGAAACTGCGTACCGTGAAGGGTACGCAAAACCAAAAACGCCTCGCTCTCGCACAGGCAAAACCGTAGCGATTGTTGGCTCTGGCCCTGCAGGTCTAGCCGCAGCTGAGCAGCTAAACAGCGCTGGTCACTCGGTAACGGTCTTTGAACGTGACGAGAAAGTTGGCGGCCTACTGCGTTTCGGTATCCCAGATTTCAAACTAGGCATGGACGTGATTGATCGTAAGATCAACCTAATGGCTGAAGCTGGCGTTGAGTTTAAAGTTAACCAACACATTGGTGTTGATGTTAACGCTCAGCAGCTACGCCAAGAGTTTGATGTGGTATTGCTAACCGGTGGTTCTACGGTTCCTCGTGACCTACCAATCCCAGGTCGTGAATTGAAAGGCGTTCATTTTGCTATGGAATTCCTTGGCCAAAACAACCGCCGCGCAAACGACATGGACCTAAAAGGTGAAGAGATTCACGCTAAAGATAAGCACGTTGTGGTTATCGGTGGCGGTGATACTGGCTCTGACTGTGTGGGTACATCAAACCGTCACAAAGCAGCGAGCATTACTCAGGTTGAGATCATGCCGATCCCACCAGAGAAGCGTCCAGCAAACATGCCTTGGCCTCAATACCCGATGATCATGAAGACCACGACTTCTCACGAAGAAGGCTGTGAACGTCACTGGAACATCTTGACTAAAGAGTTCATCGGTAACGATCAAGGCGAAGTGACCGGTCTACGTATCGCCGATATCGTGTGGAAAGACGCAGCGCCAGGTGAGCGCCCTACTTTTGACGAAGTAGCAAACTCAGAGCGTGTGATTCCATGTGACCAAGCATTCCTAGCGATGGGTTTCCTACACCCAGAGCCAACCGGTGTACTTGCTCAACTTGATATCAAACTGGACGAGCGCGGTAACGTTGCTTCTGAAGGTTACGCAACCAACCAGAAAGGCGTTTTTGCCGCTGGTGATATGCGTACAGGTCAGTCTCTAGTCGTTCGCTGCATTAACGAAGGTCGTGAATGTGCAATTGCGATTGATGACTTCTTAATGGGCAACTCAAACCTAGAAGCGAAAGCCGATTCACTCATGCTTTCCGCATAATATTTCTCGGGCTAACGTCAATGACGTTAGCCTAGAGGAAAAGCAACACCCTTCCTAACTTTTATATTTGGCTAGCACTCGATGCTAGCCTTTTTTCTATCTGGCATTTTGTTACTACAGATGCGCCCTTACTATAAATGTTAAATATCATTAACATTCCCTATTCATATCTAATTGATATCAATCGAGTATTTTAGATTATTACGTGGTTAATCGCGTTTATGCATGATAATTAACCATGAACTTGACCTTAAACACAATTAGCTATACGTTGTAAAACTGGTGAAAATAAAGCCACTGGGTTTTGTTAACACAAAGGATAACGTTGAACTAGCTAAAAAACGGTAAGTTTATAAAAAATAACAAGTACATGAATAGTTAGTCATTTACTGTCTGGATGACAGAGAAGCAAAAGGGAGAATTGCAATGGCTCTATATGATCCTAGTCTTGAAAAAGACAACTGTGGATTTGGTTTAATAGCGCAAATGGAAGGCCAACCTAGTCATAAGTTGGTGAGAACTGCTATTTCAGCCCTAGATCGCATGACACACCGTGGTGGTATCGCTGCGGATGGTAAAACTGGAGATGGCTGTGGCTTACTACTACAGAAGCCAGATTCCTATCTAAGAATTATTGCAGAAGAGAATAATTTTAATCTCGGCAAGCAATACGCTATTGGCATGATTTTCTTCAGCCAAGACCCAATCAAAGCTCAATCAGCACAAGAGATCGTCAATAAAGAGCTCGCCCAAGAGACATTGACCGTTGCTGGTTGGCGTGAAGTACCGACCAATACCGAAGTATTAGGTCCTATCGCAAAAGATTCTGTTCCAAATATTCAGCAAGTATTTATCTCTGCGCCAGCCGGTTGGCGTGAGCGTGATATTGAACGCCGCTTATACATCGCGCGTCGCAGAATTGAAAAACAGATCACCGAAGACCAAGATTTCTATATCTGTAGCCTTTCAACACAAGTGATGGTCTACAAAGGCTTGTGTATGCCTGCCGATCTTCCACGATTTTACCTCGATCTTGCAGACTTACGTATGGAATCAGCGATATGTCTGTTCCACCAGCGTTTCTCGACTAACACACAACCACGTTGGCCTCTCGCGCAGCCATTCCGTTATTTAGCGCACAATGGTGAAATCAATACCATCGAGGGTAACCGTCAGTGGGCCAAGGCTCGTGCCTATAAATTTGCTTCACCACTGCTACCAGACTTGCAAAATGCAGCACCTTTCGTGAATGAAACGGGCTCTGACTCCTCAAGCCTAGATAACATGCTCGATCTATTCCTAGCCGGTGGTATGGATGTGTTCCGAGCTATGCGTATGCTGGTTCCGCCTGCTTGGCAGAACCACCCAGATATGGATCCAGACCTGCGTGCCTTTTACGACTTCAACTCCAAGCACATGGAACCGTGGGATGGCCCTGCTGGTATCGTTCTATCTGACGGTCGTTACGCGGCATGTAACCTAGATAGAAATGGCCTGCGTCCTGCGCGTTATGTCATTACCAAAGACAACCTAATCACACTGGCATCAGAAGTTGGTATTTGGAACTACGCGCCAGATGAAGTAGCAGAAAAAGGGCGTGTTGGGCCTGGTGAACTACTGGTGATAGATACTCGCCGTGGCAAGCTATGGCAATCTAACGAGATCGATAATGACCTCAAAAGTCGCCACCCTTACAAAGAGTGGATGGAAAAGAACGTTCACAAGCTAACACCATTTTCTGAGCTCGATGATGACCAAGTGGGTAAGCGTAGCTTCGACGATGACACGCTCAAAACCTACCAAAAACAGTTTGCAATGAGCAACGAAGAGTCCGATCAGGTATTACGCGTGCTTGGTGATATGGGACAGGAAGCGGTCGGCTCAATGGGCGACGACACGCCAATGGCGGTACTCTCTTCAAAAGAGCGTCTGGTCACTGATTATTTCCGTCAGAAGTTTGCCCAAGTCACCAACCCACCGATTGATCCTCTGCGTGAAAAGCATGTGATGTCACTCGCCACCAGCATTGGCCAAGAGATGAACGTGTTCTGTGAAACAGATGGACACGCCTATCGTGTGACATTTGATTCTCCTGTTCTACTTTACTCAGACATGCAGCAACTTCTGCAACTGAATCAAAAGCACTACCGCCATTCGATCCTAAGCATGCACTACGATCCAGCGCAGCAAGACCTTGAACAAGCGATCAAAGCGGTATGTGATAGTGCAGAACAAGAAGTACGTGACGGTGCGGTTTTGGTTGTGTTATCGGATAAAGGTTTAGAGAAAGGCAAACTACCAATTCCAGCAGCAATGGCGGTGGGTGCAGTACAGACTCGCCTTGCTGATACCGACCTGCGTTGTGATGCCAACATAGTGGTGGAAACAGCAACCGCTCGCGATCCACACCAATTCGCGGTACTACTTGGCTTTGGTGCAACTGCGGTTTATCCGTACCTTGCTTATGAGGCGTTAGGCAAGATGCTCGATGATGGATCTTTAGACAAAGACTATCGTGCAGCGATGCAGAACTACCAAAACGGCATCAACAAAGGTCTGTATAAGATCATGTCGAAGATGGGTATTTCAACCATTGCTTCTTACCGCTGTTCACAGCTTTTCGAAGCCGTTGGCCTACATTCTGATATCGTTGAGCTCTGTTTCCGCGGAGTAACTACTCGAATTCAAGGCGCAAGCTTTAGCGATTTCCAGCAAGATATTTACAACCTATCACGTAAAGCATGGACTAAGCGTAAGCCAATCGAGCACGGTGGTTTACTGAAATACGTCCATGGTGGTGAATACCACGCTTATAACCCAGACGTGGTCGGCACGCTGCAAACCGCAGTAAAAACTGGCGAAGCATCGGATTACCTCTCTTTTGCGAAACAAGTAAACGCTCGCCCTGCGGCTATGTTACGTGACTTAATGAGCCTGAAGAAAGCCGAGAAACCATTAGCTCTTGAGCAAGTCGAGCCGAGTAGCGACCTATTCAAGCGCTTTGACTCCGCAGCGATGTCGATTGGTGCCCTGAGCCCAGAAGCGCATGAAGCACTGGCCATGGCGATGAACCGCTTAGGTGGCTATTCTAACTCTGGTGAAGGCGGTGAAGATCCACGACGTTTTGGTACCTACCGTAACTCACGCATCAAACAGATTGCGTCTGGCCGTTTTGGTGTAACGCCACATTACTTAACCAATGCGGATGTTCTACAGATCAAAGTAGCACAAGGGGCGAAACCCGGCGAAGGTGGTCAACTACCCGGCCATAAAGTCACAGCAGAAATCGCTAAGCTGAGATACTCAGTTCAAGGCGTAACACTGATCTCCCCTCCTCCACATCACGATATCTATTCTATCGAGGATCTAGCGCAGCTGATTTTCGATCTTAAGCAAGTGAACCCTAACGCATTGGTTTCAGTGAAGTTAGTATCGGAACCAGGTGTTGGTACTATCGCGACTGGTGTGGCAAAAGCCTACGCCGATCTGATCACCATATCTGGTTATGATGGCGGTACCGCAGCGAGCCCACTGACCTCGGTAAAATACGCAGGTTGCCCTTGGGAACTTGGCTTAGCCGAAACTCAGCAAGCACTGGTTGCGAACGGACTTCGTCATAAGATCCGCCTGCAAGTTGATGGTGGTCTGAAAACCGGTCTCGATGTGATTAAAGGCGCTATTCTCGGTGCTGAAAGTTTTGGCTTTGGTACCGCACCAATGGTCGCAATGGGTTGTAAATTCTTACGAATCTGCCACCTTAATAACTGTGCGACAGGCGTCGCGACTCAAGATGAAACATTGCGCCGCGAATACTTCAAGGGGCTACCAGACATGGTGGTGAACTACTTTACTGGCTTAGCCGATGAAGTTCGCCAACACCTTGCAGACCTTGGTGTAGAAAAACTCACAGACCTAATTGGACGCACAGATTTACTGGAGGCTGTTGAAGGCCTGACTGCAAAACAGAGTAAATTGGATCTCTCATCGATACTGGAAGCTCCGGTATCACCAGAGGGTCACCCTCTGTATTGGACCGAACCAAACGCGCCATTTGATAAGGCTCAGCTCAACCAGCAGATCCTGGATGATGCACTCGATGCGATTGAGAAACGACAGTCCACCAGCCTTTACTACAACGTGATTAATACAGACCGCTCGATAGGCGCACGTATCTCTGGCGAAATTGCTAAGCGATATGGCAACCAAGGCATGGCTGGTTCACCAATCAAATTATATCTCGATGGTACCGCAGGCCAATCCTTTGCTGTTTGGAACGCAGGCGGCGTAGAGCTTTACCTAACGGGTGATGCTAATGACTATGTTGGTAAAGGCATGGCTGGCGGTAAGGTGGTTATCAAACCTCACCAAGGCACCGCATTTACTTGTAACGAAGCAACCATCATAGGTAACACCTGTTTGTATGGTGCAACCGGAGGCAAGTTATTTGCTGCAGGTACGGCTGGCGAACGATTTGGCGTACGTAACTCAGGCACGGTTGCCGTGATAGAGGGTGCGGGTGACAACGCCTGTGAATACATGACGGGCGGTATTGTTGCCATTCTTGGCGCAACTGGCGTTAACTTCGGTGCAGGTATGACGGGTGGCTTCGCTTATGTCATGGATAAGAACGAAGACTTCCAAGGCCGAGTGAACAACGAGTCGGTTGAGGCGCTTTCTCTATCTGACTTATATATCCACCAAGAACATCTGCGTGGCTTAATTGCAGAGCACTTAGAAGAGACGGGCTCAGTACACGCTGAAGCTATTCTGGCGAACTTTGATGAATGGATTCCGAAGTTCTACCTAGTGAAACCAAAGACGGCGGATCTAAACACCCTGCTCGGCCACCAAAGCCGCAGCTCAGCTGAACTTCGTGTTCAAGCGCAATAATTGGAAGGAGCCAATAATGAGCCAGAATGTATACCAATTTATTGATGTGAATCGCGTAGACCCAGCGAAGAAACCAATCAAGATACGTAAGATTGAGTTTGTAGAGATCTACGAACCTTTCACTAAACAGCAAGCGAAAGCGCAAGCAGACCGTTGTTTAGACTGTGGCAACCCATACTGTGAATGGAAATGTCCTGTTCACAACTACATCCCTCAGTGGCTTAAGCTTGCCAATGAAGGGCGTATTATCGAAGCCGCTGAACTGTCTCACCAAACCAACAGCCTGCCTGAGGTTTGCGGTCGAGTTTGCCCTCAAGACCGCTTGTGTGAGGGCTCTTGTACCCTCAATGACGATTTCGGTGCAGTAACCATTGGCAATATTGAAAAGTACATTACCGACAAAGCCTTTGAGATGGGTTGGAAGCCTGACATGTCTCACGTTGAATGGACCGATAAAAAGGTCGCGATCATCGGTGCAGGGCCGGCAGGTCTAGCGGCGGCTGATATCTTGGTACGCAATGGCGTAAAAGCTGTTGTGTTTGACCGCTATCCGGAGATCGGCGGTCTACTGACGTTTGGTATTCCATCGTTCAAGCTTGAGAAAGGTATCATGGAGAATCGCCGCCGCATCTTTAGCGAGATGGGTGTTGAGTTCCGAATGAATATCGAAGTTGGCAAAGACATTCAACTTCAAGAGCTGGTCGATGATTACGACGCTGTTTTCCTTGGTGTCGGCACTTATAAGAACATGCGTGCAGGTCTAGATAATGAAGATGCTCCGGGCGTTTATGATGCTCTGCCATTCTTGATTTCTAATACCTACAAGGTCATGGAACTAGACAACCCAACCCCATTTATCGATATGCAAGGTAAGAAAGTCGTCGTGCTTGGTGGTGGTGATACGGCGATGGATTGCGTTCGAACCTCTATTCGTCAGAATGCGGCAGATGTGGTGTGTGCTTACCGTCGAGATGAAGCCAACATGCCGGGCTCTCGCCGTGAGGTGAAGAATGCACGTGAAGAAGGCGTGAAGTTCAAGTTTAACCTCCAGCCTATCGGCTTAGAGCTTGATAGTTCTGGGCATGTTGCTGGCGTTAAAGTCGTGAAAACCGCATTAGGTGAACCTGATGAAGCAGGCCGTCGCCGCCCAGAACCTGTTGAAGGCAGTGAGCACATTCTTGAAGCCGATGCCGTGATCATGGCATTTGGTTTCCAACCTCACGTTATGGAATGGTTAGAACCTTTCGGTGTCGAGCTTGATCAATGGGGCCGAATTAAAGCACCCGGCCAGCAAGAGTTTCAGTACCAAACCACCAACAGCAAAATCTTTGCCGGTGGCGATGCGGTTCGCGGCTCAGATTTAGTGGTGACCGCTATCGATGAAGGTCGCAAAGCCGCTGAAGGGATATTGGATTATCTAGAAGTGTGATTAGGTTTCCTTTATTACTCAGTTCGTTACTATAAAAAAGGATCCGCATATGGATCCTTTTTTAAGTTCGATACGTTTACTAACGGCATAATAAAAAATACGTAAAACAATCGAAAATTAACCAATACCGAGAACTACAATTAAAACTAAAATTCGCCATAGGAAACACTATGAAAAAAGCCGCTCTCCTCTCGCTATCACTTTTAACTTTAACCGCTTGCAGCCAAGGGATTACGGACATGAAAAACAGAACTTCATCACCTTGTGGTGACAAACCAAATTGCGTATCAACACAAGATGACCGTGAACAACACGCTTTGGCTGCATACGAGCTATCCGATTCAGCAAGCCTTGATGCCATTGAGCAAGTCGCTTTGACTTTGCCGGGCGCGAAAACGGCCAACAAAACCGATGATTACCTGCGTGTTGAGTGCACATCACGCATCATGCGCTTTGTCGATGACCTTGAGTTAAAAGTCGATGGAGACAAGCTCATCGTTCGTTCAGAGTCCCGCACTGGCTACTCTGACTTTGGTGTGAACCGTAAACGAGCAGAACAACTTCGTGCTAGCTTGCAAAGCGAAGGTCTAATCAAATAGACAAAGAATACTGGAGTAAATCCACACTATTCGGATGAGAAGTGCTTCTGGGCAGTCGCTCGACGCTTCTTATCCATGCTACAATTTCGCTCTACTGTTTAAATATTTTTTAATTAAGAGACTACACATGAAAATCGGCATCATTGGCGCAATGGAGCAAGAAGTTGCGATCCTAAAAGCAGCTATTTCAGACATTACTGAAGTTAATAAAGGCGGTTGTACCTTTTTCTCTGGTCAGCTAAATGGTGTTGACGTTGTTTTGCTTCAATCAGGCATTGGTAAAGTAGCTGCGGCTGTTGGTACCTCTATCCTACTAAGCGAATACCAACCAGATGTCGTTCTAAACACGGGCTCTGCTGGCGGTTTTGATTCAACTCTAAACCTTGGCGATGTAGTTATCTCTACAGAAGTACGTCACCACGACGCGGACGTAACAGCTTTCGGTTACGAAATCGGCCAGATGGCAGGTCAACCAGCTGCATTCAAAGCTGACGAGAACCTGATGAAAGTAGCTGAGCAAGCGCTAGCTCAAATGGAAGACAAGCACGCGGTTCGTGGCCTTATCTGTACTGGCGACGCATTTGTTTGCACAGCAGAACGCCAAGAGTTCATCCGTAAACACTTCCCATCTGTGGTTGCTGTAGAAATGGAAGCTTCTGCGATTGCTCAAGCTTGTCACCAGTTCCAAGTACCATTTGTGGTTGTTCGTGCAATCTCTGACGTTGCAGACAAAGAATCACCAATGAGTTTTGAAGAGTTCCTGCCACTAGCAGCACAAAGCTCTTCTGAAATGGTTATCAAAATGGTTGCCCTACTAAAGTAAGCGACTAAGCATGCAAACACTGTTTGATCAGGTATTTGCAAATGGCGTGCTCCTTGTAATGTGGGGAGCACTGCTTTTTCATTTGATTCTACCTATCCCTCATGCCGCACACCCCACGACCTTATGGCATAAGTTTGCTGAGCTTTTAGCAAGCAAGGTTAATAACAACCAAAACTATTCCCAAAGCCTGATCTCTGGCACCTTAGCCTGGGGATTAATGGTACTTCCAGCTCTGATTCTTCTCTTGGCACTGCAACCTTTGGTTTGGCAGACTCAGCTGTTTCAACTGGCTTTGTTACTGCTCGCCATTGATTGGCGTAATAATGAAAAGCTGGCAAACCAGCTCATTAAAACACTTAGCCGAGAAGATAAAGTGACTGCGCGTCAATTGCTGGCTCCGATTGTCAATCGTCAAACGGATTCACTATCGTCACTAGGGCTTGGGAAAGCTGGGGCTGAGACCATCATCATGGGCTACGGTCGCAATGTGGTTTGTGTGCTGTTTTGGTACGCCATCGGAGGCGGAATCGCGGCGTTGATGTATCGCCTGATTATCGAATTAGCTCGAGCTTGGTCACCAAGTCGCAAGCAGTTCTCTCCTTTTGGCTCAACAGCCATCAAAATCGTCGCGATCCTTGAATTTATCCCAATGCGTTTATTTGCTTTGATGATCGTATGCGGTGATAAAGCGTCTCACACACTTAAGATGATGCTAACTCAAAGTCGCTCTTGGCCTCTGCCAGGCCCTGCGTGGTTGATTACAGCAGTAGGCAATAAGCTTGAGCTATCACTCGGTGGTCCGGCTATTTACAACGATACCAAAGCCATTCGCGCAAAATTAGGCGGAAGAATCGCCCCATCCGCACTGCACTTATCACAGGTTCAAAAGCTGCTATTTGGACGCATCGCTATTTGGATATTCTTACAAAGCTTAGCCTTACTCATTATTCACCAAGGGATTTAAAGTGAAACCCTCTCAACTTGTTACATCATGTGCAACTTTCGCGATCAGCTTTAGCTTATGGATACCAAGCACGCTTGCAACCGAAGTAACTAAGGCAAAACGCGTGGTCAGCTTAGCCCCTCACGCCACAGAGCTCGCATACAGTGCGGGTTTAGGCGATAACTTAGTTGCTGTGAGTGAACGAAGTGATTACCCACCACAAGCCGATAAGCTAGAAAAAGTGGCAAACTATCAAGGTATCAAGGTTGAGAAAATCATCGCGCTTCAGCCAGATCTTATCCTTGCTTGGCCAGCGGGTAATCCACCGAGAGAACTGGCGAAACTGGAGCAGTTTGGCTTTAATATTTATTACTCGAAAACCAAAAGCCTAGACAGCATCGCGACCAATATAGAGCAACTTAGCCAATACGCCAGCGATCCGAGTATCGGTGAGAATAATGCTAAGCAATACAAAGAGCAGCTCAACGCATTAAGGCTAAAATACAAAGATGCGGAGCCTGTCAGCTACTTCTACCAGCTAAGTGAAAAACCTATTATCACCGTGGCACAAGGACACTGGCCAAGTGAAGTATTTGAGTTTTGTGGCGGCCGAAATATTTTTGAAGACAGCGCTTCACCCTACCCGCAAGTCGGTATTGAGCAAGTTGTGCTGAATAAACCGCAAGTGATCTTCACTTCTCAGCACGCTATTGAGAATGGAACCATGTGGCAATCGTGGGCGGAAGAGATCCCAGCCGTCGCTAAAAATCAGATATGGTCGCTCAATTCAGACTGGATTAACCGACCAACCACAAGAACTTTGCAAGCTATCCAGCAAGTGTGCGATTACTTCGATAGAGTCCGAGAAAATCACTAACTTTTTAGTCTGTTTTTTCGTACAATTCGCCACCGACCTGTCCCTACAATTTTAACAATAAGAGCACCAGTATCATGGACTCCATGCTGCTTTATATTATCGATTTATTTGGCACTGCCATCTTTGCTATCTCAGGCGTATTTGTTGCTGGACGCCTAAAAATGGACCCTTTTGGTGTCGCCGTTCTCGGCAGTGTAACCGCTATTGGCGGAGGTACAATTCGAGACATGGCACTGGGTGCTACTCCTGTTTTTTGGATAACCGATACCACCTATCTTTGGGTCATTATCGTTACCTGTTTATTAACTATGATCATCGTGAGACGCCCCAAGCGTTTGGCATGGTGGATCCTACCCGTCTGTGACGCCATAGGTTTAGCCGTGTTCGTTGGTATTGGTGTTGAAAAAGCATTGGCTTATCAAGACTCAGCATTGGTTGCCATCATCATGGGCGTAATTACAGGCTGTGGCGGCGGTATTATTCGTGACGTACTTGCCCGTGAAGTACCGATGATCCTGCGAAGCGAGGTCTACGCGACCGCTTGTATCATCGGCGGTGCATTCCACACTATGGCTATTCGCATGGGCCACGATTCAGAGACGGCCTTCCTAGCTGGCGTATTCTCTACATTGTTGATCAGACTTGGCGCCATTCGTTGGCACTTATCGTTACCAACTTTCGCGATAAAATAAGCTATCGCTAAAAAGAAAAGGGCTCCACTTAGGCTGTCTCTTGATCACAAGTCTGGTTAATCAAGAGACTTGGCGAGTTCATACCCTTCAAGGATGGTTTGTAACCTAAGCCATCCTTGCCATAACGTCTTTATAGAAGCGCGACCTGTTCGCTTGGTATTCTTCCAACCACCTAACCGAGCAATACCGTTGTAAGCCCATGATATATTAGGCGCTTCTTTCGGTAGTTTTTTGCTCTCCAACTTGAGCCACATTAACTTCCACGCTTTGCCTTTTAATATCTGCTCACAACTGCTCTTAGATAACTCGTCTGATTCATTCATAAACCTCAACTGGAGTAACCGAGTCGCGATAAAAGCCAAAACGACGCTGAGCCTTTCTAAGTTATCCTTACTTTGCATTCTCAGTTGCTCAACTTCAGTCCCTTCACTTTTCCAGACTTTATGAAAATCTTCTATCAGCCAGCGCCGCTCATAATAACTGACGATTTTGAGTGCCTCTTCCTTGCTCGTTATCGGCTCTGAAGTCAGTAAGTGCCATGCGAGCTTATTACCACTCTCTCCTTGTTCTATACATCCCACGTAGTAAAGCGGAATGTTATCGAACTCTTTCTTGTTAGCAGGAGACTTGAGTGTCACGGGGGCATATTTGATATCTAAATGAGCCTTGCGAGCTTTACGACCGCCTTTTTGCGGTATTTCGAGCACTTTCTCTCCGGCTGATAACAGGGTAGAAGCATAGCTATAAAGACGATTATCGTGCTCTTCAATACAGCGGCTTTGCATTGAGCGAACGAGGAACCTTTGTTGTTGCTCTCGCTTGTAAGTGAGGTATTCAAATAGGTCGGCTTCTCTATCGCACACAGAAATGACATCCGAAATTTTATCGCCAAGTCGCTCAGCGACATGGCGAGAGGCTTGTTCCCACTTATAACTTTCTTTCTCTTTGTATGGTCGAGTCGCATGCTGGTGCCTTTGACCTCGCTTTTCTATATCACGAGTCCAGCGCTGTTGTTCAATTAAACCAATAACAGATTGAGTGTCGGGAGCAAAAAGTAAGGTTGAGTGTACAAACATGGCGCGATGTCGATTGCCTTGATTAGAGTGCCCGAGTTCATCTCGAATGCTGCGATGGGAGTAACTGAGAGAAGTGGTGTCTTCTAAGGCAAGAAGTGTTTGTTGCTCTAATGCTTCTTGTGCGGTGACATAAAAACCCGCTTCTGCGATATCTTCTGCTTTGATTTGCTCATTACGGATGAAGCGATAAGCCCCTTCCATTTCAGCAGGGGATATAATGAGTTTCGAGACGGGTACGCCAGGCTGCTCGGCCAGTGAGGCTGCGAGAGCAACGAGTCTTTGAGTGCGTCTAGGGTCATTAAGGTGGGCTTGACCGAACTGTTTTTGTGCCCAAAGGGTTGGCTCTATATAGGTCATGATAATCATCCTTGTCATTGCTTAGATGATCAGATCATGAAACCTAAAAATAGTTCAAAAAAAATCCCCAAGCGTGGCTTAGGGATTTGTGTATAAGAGACAGCCACTTAGGGGCCTTTTTTAATCTTGCCACCTCAGACTCCTGCTCTGCTTATCCGCCTCAAGCCACTTCCGCCCCGGCTTAGTAATGTTTTTTATTTACTTAATTGATTGACGAGCTATATTAGTAAACGAATGACTTTATAAACATGTTCATTTACTAACAATGAGGGTTCTAGCATGAGCAGTAATAAAATTGGAATTGTTTTCTTCTCTAAATGCGGCGCAACTAAGCAGGTCGCAGAACTGCTCGCTGAGGGTGTAAACACACAGCTACCTGACTCAGCCCTACTCATCGAAGTGCTACCTTCGGAGATCATTGAAGGCCGATATGACAACGACGAAAAGCTCAAACTCCTAGACAGTTGTGATGCGATCGTTTTTGGGGCTCCAACCTACATGGGTTCACCTGCCGCTCAGTTTAAAAGCTTTATGGATGCGAGCAGTGACAACTACTGCAAGAAGTTATGGCGAAATAAACTCGCTGCTGGCTTCACCACTGGAGGCAGTCTTAACGGAGAGCAACAACAAACCCTGCTTAGCTTTTTCACTCTAGCTTGTCAGCACGGAATGGTTTGGGTTGGCTTAGACGCCTCAAGACATACAGATAATTTAGGGTTAAACCGCACTGGTTCAAATATTGGTTTGGTGTCTAGTATCGATGATGGTGAAGATAGCGTTAACCACAATGACTTACTCACGGCTCAATACTACGGTTCAAGAATCGCCAGCTTGGTTCAAGAACTCGTAAACAAAAGCTAGAGCAACAGCCTTGATTGAGATAAGTTGGACGTATCATTCCCAACTTTCATGAATATCATCAAATGCTACTCGAAGGAATCGAAACTCTCTTGGTTTTGAGTAAAGCCAAAACCATGAGCCGCACTGGCAGCCTGCTGTATATCAGCCAATCAGCGGTAAGCAAACGGATTGCTAACTTAGAAAAGAAGTTGGGGAAAAAGCTGATTGAGCCGAGCGGTCGTCAGATAAAACTCACGCCAGACGCGATAGCACTGATCGAGAGTATTGGTCCTACGTTCAATGAACTTCGTGGTCTTATTTATGAACAGCAAGAGTTAGAAGATACGACTCTCATTACCTTAGACAGCTCTAAGTCTCTGATAGCCGGCTATTTAGGTGAAATGATGGGACAGTTTATCCAACAAGATAAATACATCACGATAACCACCAACCACACGCCCAGAATCATCGAGCGAGTTCAGTCCGGCAAGGCAACCCTAGGGTTATGCGCAGGCTTGTTGCCGCCGCATCATGGATTGATGACGTTTCATCTGTTCGACGAGCCCTTTTTCATTGTAAGTAAATTGCCGTTAAACGAGCTTCCACCCAAAGTCATCACTAATGATATGACTAACCCCGCCAACTCTTACCAACTCTCAGTATTAGAAAAATTTGGTATTAAACCTTTGATGGAGATGGATGCCTACACTGCCGCGGCGCAGCTTGCACTAGGTGGAACTGGTCCTGCTTTAATTCCGCTCTCGATCGTCAAAACACTCAATATTGAGTCTCAATATCTGTATAGCTTCCAGGAATTAGCGGGCTTAATCCGGCCGATTCATGTCTGTGTAAGACCAAATAGCTACCAGTCTCCACGAGTTAAAACACTGATAGAATCCATTGTTGATGCTGTTCCCAAAGCAGTTTAGACGCCATGAGCATCGACATCACGATCACCAAGGGGCGAATCCACTTCTGCCCTTTTGTCACCACCACTTTCGCGCCCAGCTGAGCCCCCATAAAGCCGCCAATTGCCATCACTAAGCCGAGCTCCCAGATTGGCAAGCCTGCCAAAATAAAGAAGAGCAGCGCAGCGATGTTAGAGGTAAAGTTCAACACCTTGGTGCGTGCGGTCGCATCGACTAAAGAGAAGTGACCAATTGCAACAAAGCAGACAGTAAAGATAGAGCCAGTACCTGGTCCAAAGAAGCCATCGTAAAAGCCAACACCACCACCAACGCACAAAGCAAACATCGCTTCAGAGATCTTCTGTTTTCCTTCAGAGGCCTTGGTTTGTGGCGCTAATAGGAAGTAGAGTGAGATCGCGATCAGCAGCAGTGGGATCACACTGGTCAATAAGCTCGCATCAATGAACTGAACGAGTTCTGCACCAATCGCCGAGCCAATGAAGGTACACAAAATGGCGAGGCGCATCTCCTTGATACTCACGATACCATTACGCACGAAGTACCAGCTTGCGGAAAAACTGCCGAAAGAGCTTTGAAGCTTGTTAGTTGCTAGGGCTTGTGTCGGTGGGACTCCCGCAGCGAGTAGTGCTGGCAAAGTCAGTAGCCCGCCACCGCCGGCCATCGCATCGATAAAACCCGCAGCCGTTGCGACAACAAACAAGATAGCCAATATTTCCAGAGTGATTTCCATATTCCCTACGCCTCAAAGTCTCGTGTAGCGACAACTTACCATCCTGAGCAGGCGATCAATAACGAAACACAAGATTTTAACCTATTCCAAATATTCATCATTTAACTAACGCTGTATCACAGACATAAAAAAGCCCACTCCGAAGAGTGGGCTTTGAGCATTTATATCCGCTAACTTCAGTTCAGTTAGCTAAGCTAAGACAAATTAAGCTTGAGAAGCTTTAACCTGCGCGTGTAGCTCTTGAACAGAAGTTACTGTCGTCTTCGCGTCAGCGGTGTGAGCCATACACGTTGCAAACGCTGCGTTTAGCGTTGTTGTGTAGTTCACTTTCTCAGCAAGTGCACCACGACGAAGAACTTTAGAGTCTTCAATCGCTTGACGGCCAGCTGCAGTGTTCACGATGTAGGTGTACTCGTTGTTCTTGATACGGTCAAGAATGTGAGGACGCCCTTCGTGTACCTTGTTTACTAGACGTGGGTTGATGCCCGCTTCGCCAAGAATCACTGCTGTACCGTGTGTTGCGTCTAGCTGGTAACCGAGCTTAGATAGCTTAGACGCTAGGTCTACAACGCGTTCTTTGTCGCCTTCGCGAACAGAAAGAAGTGCACGGCCGCCTTCTGGGTAGATGTTGCCACAACCCAATTCCGCTTTAGAGTAAGCTTCTGCGAACGTTGCACCAACACCCATAACTTCACCAGTAGAGCGCATTTCTGGGCCTAATAGTGGGTCAACACCTGGGAACTTGTTGAATGGAAGTACCACTTCTTTCACTGAGTAGTAAGGTGGGATGATTTCTTTCGTAAAGCCTTGAGACTCTAGCGATTGACCCGCCATTACACGTGCTGCAATCTTAGCAATTGGTGCGCCAGTTGCTTTAGATACGAACGGTACCGTACGTGCTGCACGAGGGTTAACCTCGATTAGATACACTTGGTTGTTCTTAACAGCAAACTGCGTGTTCATTAGGCCACGAACACCCAACTCGAACGCCAGCTTTTCAACTTGCTCACGCATTACGTCTTGGATTTCTTGGCTTAGCGTGTAAGCAGGAAGAGAACATGCTGAGTCACCTGAGTGAACACCCGCTTGTTCGATGTGCTCCATGATACCGCCGATAACTACGCGCTCACCGTCACAGATAGCATCGATATCCACTTCAACTGCGTCGTCTAGGAAGCTATCAAGAAGAACTGGAGATTCGTTCGATACGCTTACTGCTTCGTTGAAGTAGCGACGTAAGTCTTGCTCATCGTATACGATTTCCATCGCACGACCACCAAGTACGTAAGAAGGACGTACAACCAATGGGAAGCCGATTTCGCGAGATTTCTCTACCGCTTGTTCCATTGTTGTTACTGTCGCGTTCTCTGGCTGTAGAAGACCTAGACGGTCAACAGCAACTTGGAAACGCTCACGGTCTTCTGCACGGTCGATTGCGTCAGGGCTAGTACCGATGATTGGCACGCCAGCCGCTTCAAGTGCGCGAGCCAGTTTCAGTGGTGTTTGACCACCGTACTGAACGATAACGCCTTTTGGCTTCTCAACACGAGCGATTGCTAGTACGTCTTCCAGTGTTACAGGTTCGAAGTACAGACGGTCAGATGTGTCGTAATCCGTTGAAACAGTCTCAGGGTTACAGTTAACCATGATAGTTTCGTAGCCATCTTCACGTAGAGCTAGTGATGCGTGTACACAACAGTAGTCAAATTCAATACCTTGGCCGATACGGTTTGGACCGCCACCAAGAATCATGATCTTGTCTTTGTCTGTTGGGTTCGCTTCACACTCGTCATCGTAAGATGAGTACATGTAAGCCGTGTCTGAAGAGAACTCAGCCGCACACGTATCAACGCGCTTGTAAACTGGGTGGATATCGTATTGGTCACGTAGACGACGGATTTCGCTTTCCGCTACACCTAGAATCTTAGATAGGCGTGCATCCGCAAAACCTTTACGCTTAAGCTTGTTTAGCTCGTCTTTGTTCAGACCAGCAAAGCCTTTCGCTTTAAGTTCTTGCTCAAGCTTAACGATGTCTTCGATTTGAACTAGGAACCAACGGTCGATTTGCGTTAGGTTGAATACGCCATCTACAGACATACCCGCACGGAATGCATCCGCGATGTACCAAATACGCTCTGCGCCAGCTTCTTTTAGTTCGTGACGGATTGTTGTTAGTGCGTCAGGCGCATCTAGGTCAACCATTTCGTCAAAGCCTGTCGCGCCAACTTCTAGGCCGCGAAGTGCTTTTTGTAGAGACTCTTGCTGGTTACGGCCGATAGCCATAACTTCACCAACAGACTTCATTTGCGTCGTTAGACGGTCGTTAGCACCTGCAAATTTCTCGAAATTAAAACGAGGAATCTTAGTTACTACGTAGTCGATTGTTGGTTCGAATGATGCTGGTGTTGCGCCACCCGTGATGTCATTTTGCAATTCATCTAATGTGTAACCCACAGCCAGTTTCGCTGCAATCTTAGCGATTGGGAAACCTGTCGCTTTAGACGCAAGAGCAGAAGAACGAGATACACGTGGGTTCATCTCGATGATAACCATACGGCCATCTTTCGGGTTGATACCAAACTGTACGTTAGAACCACCCGTTTCAACACCAATCTCACGCAGTACTGCTAGAGATGCGTTACGCATTAATTGGTATTCTTTGTCTGTTAGCGTCTGTGCTGGTGCAACTGTGATTGAGTCACCCGTGTGGATGCCCATTGGGTCAAAGTTTTCAATCGCACATACGATGATACAGTTGTCCGCTTTGTCACGAACTACTTCCATCTCGTACTCTTTCCAACCGATAAGAGATTCATCGATTAGAAGCTCGTTGGTTGGAGATAAATCCAGACCACGACGACAGATTTCTTCAAATTCTTCTTTGTTGTATGCGATACCACCGCCAGTACCACCCATAGTGAATGATGGACGGATGATACATGGGAAGCCAACCATATCTAGAACGCCGTAAGCTTCTTCCATGGTTTTCGCAGTATCAGCGCGTGGACACTCAAGGCCGATAGACTTCATCGCTTTATCGAAACGAGAACGGTCTTCTGCTTTATCGATAGCGTCAGCCGTTGCACCAATCATCTCTACACCGAACTCTTCAAGAACACCGTGTTTCTCTAGGTCTAGTGCACAGTTAAGTGCCGTTTGGCCACCCATTGTAGGTAGAACTGCATCTGGCTTCTCTTTCGCAATGATGTTGCGAACAACTTCCCATTGGATAGGCTCGATGTAAGTTGCATCAGCCATGTCTGGGTCAGTCATGATGGTCGCTGGGTTCGAGTTTACAAGAATAACTCGGTAACCTTCTTCGCGAAGCGCTTTACAAGCTTGAGCACCAGAGTAATCGAACTCACATGCTTGCCCGATAACGATCGGGCCAGCACCTAGAATTAGAATACTTTTAATGTCAGTACGTTTTGGCATTGTCTACTACTCCGAATTACGCTGTGTGCTTTTTAATTAGTTCAATGAAGTGGTCAAATAACGGCGCTGCGTCTTCTGGACCTGGGCTTGCTTCTGGGTGACCTTGGAAGCTAAATGCTGGTTTGTCTGTACGGTGGATACCTTGTAGAGAACCATCAAATAGCGATTTGTGCGTTGCACGTAGGTTTTCAGGTAGTGTGTCTTCGTCAGCAGCAAAGCCGTGGTTTTGTGAAGTAATCATCACAACATCACGATCTAAATCTTTAACTGGATGGTTTGCACCGTGGTGACCAAACTTCATCTTCACTGTCTTAGCGCCTGACGCAAGAGCAAGAATTTGGTGGCCTAGACAGATACCAAAGATTGGTAAGCCTTTTTCTAGGAACACTTTTGTCGCTTCAATTGCGTAAGTACATGGTTCTGGGTCACCAGGGCCATTTGAAAGGAATACACCGTCTGGGTTTAGTGCAAGCACTTCTTCAGCAGAAGTTTCAGCTGGAACAACCGTTAGGCGGCAGCCGCGGTCAACGAGCATTCGTAGGATGTTTCGTTTTGCACCGAAGTCATAAGCAACAACGTGGTATGGCAATTCTGAGTCTGCTTTCGCTTCAGGAAGTCCACCCGTAAGCGTCCACGAACCTTGTTTCCATTGATACGCTTCTTTCGTTGTAACTTCTTTCGCAAGGTCCATACCTTTCAGGCCAGGGAATTCTTTTGCCTTAGCTAGAGCCAAAGCTTCGTCTAAGTTGTTACCCGCTACAATACAACCATTCTGAGCGCCTTTTTCACGAAGAATACGCGTCAGCTTACGAGTATCGATATCAGCGATACCAACAACGTTTTGCGACTTAAGGTAATCAGAAAGGGATTGTTCATTACGGAAGTTAGAAGCGATAAGAGGGAGATCGCGAATCACAAGGCCTTGAGCGTGGATTGAAGAGGATTCTTCGTCTTCGGAATTGGTTCCGGTATTGCCAATGTGAGGGTAAGTAAGGGTAACGATTTGTTGAGAATAGGAAGGATCAGTGAGGATTTCTTGGTACCCCGTCATCGAGGTATTAAAAACGACTTCACCAACTGCAGAACCTACAGCGCCAATGGCTTCACCGTGAAATACTGTCCCATCTTCTAGGACAAGTAGTGCTGACTTTTTCAAGACAACCTCCAGAAATAAATATGCATTAAAATTGATTTAATTTGCAAATCTACCTTCCTGCAACACTTAAAAGTGAGTGTTTATGGAAATTAGACAAATTGGCGGTATTTTAGTGATGTGCGTGATACGTGTCAACATTTAACGCAAAAGAAATTAAAGATTTGTACGCACTAATTCAATTTACCCTTCCAAAGCTCCAAAAGTTCAACTTTCATGGTCAATTAAGCACGATATTGAGATTTTCCAGTTTTATCCCATTACTTTTGTCTGCCTTTAAGTACTAAAAACATCACCAACAAAAAGCAATCGATAAATACAAACAGAAAACATGAAGATTTAAAGATCTAATCCAAATATAAGACCAAGACAACAAAACAACAAGAAAAGTGAGGTAAAAACGATGTTAAAAGGTAGGTTTAAGAGAGAGGTGAGAAACAAGAATACTGCGTTAAAGGCAGCAAATAAAGAAAGCGCCGGCAATTGCCAGCGCATAATTATCTATTTACAGATCATTCAAACCAAGGACATCTGTCATGGTATAAAAGCCTGCTGGCTTGTCATGGAGCCAAACAGCAGCTTTGATCGCACCGTTTGCAAAGGTCATTCGGTCAGTCGCTTTATGAGTAATCTCCACTCGTTCGCCGATATCTGCAAACATAGCAGTGTGTTCTCCGATGATGTCACCGGCACGAATCGTTGCGAAGCCAATCTCATCTTTCGTACGTTCGCCAGTGATGCCTTCACGTGACCATACCGCCACATCGTTCAGCTCATTACCCATAGCACCGGCGATCGCTTCACCCATACCAATCGCAGTACCTGATGGTGCATCCACTTTATGACGGTGGTGGGCCTCAACGATTTCAACATCACAGTAATCGCCCATCACTTTAGCGGCTTTCTCTAGTAGCTTAAATACTAGGTTGACGCCTACGCTGTAGTTTGGTGCCATTACAATAGGCATCTCTTTTGCAGCAGCGTCAATCACCTGCTTCTCCTCTTCTGAGAAGCCTGTCGTACCGATGATAAGTTTTTTGCCGTGACGTTTACAAAGTTCAATATTCGCTAATGTGCTAACAGGTGCGGTAAAGTCGACAATCACATCAAACTCTTCGATGGCTTTAGACAAATCATCCACTAGAGCAACATCAAAGCGACCTTCCCCACATAGCTCGCCAACATCAACGCCTACTAATGATGACTCGGGACGTTCCGAGCCAGCGCCAACACTAGCTTCTGAATTATGATGAGCGGCTTTCACCAAGTTGCGGCCCATACGACCCGCTGCTCCTGCTATTGCAATTCTTACCACTGCGAATATCTCCATTGTTTTGGTTACTGTTGCCGCAGTTCTCTTGCAGCAACGTTCATTCGATTAATCTCTTTAAACTAACAACAATCTCAAACTCAGGCTAGCAATTAAGAAAACTCTTTTACCACTCGCTCTAAAATTGGCACATTTGCTTCAGGGAAAGCGTACTGATTCAATGATTCAAGGCTGACCCATTCACCTTGCTGACCTTCTTTACCATAAGGTTGCTCTTCAAAATCAGTCACGAGAATGAAATCAAACTTAAGTGACTTGTCCGTGTAATCAAATTCAAGATGCTCAAACAGAGACTGCTCGGTCACCTTGATACCGATCTCTTCATCAAGCTCGCGAGTCATCGCTTGCTCAATAGTTTCGCCCTCTTCAACCTTGCCACCAGGAAACTCCCAAAAGCCACCTTTGTGCTTGTCATCTGGGCGCTTAGTGATAAAGACCTGTGACTTATCTTGATTGAAGATAATACCCGCTACGATATGGATTCTTTTCATTGATGGTGTTCCTTCTATGTCTCTACCGTCATTCCCTACAATGAGGAACGAATTAGATAGGGAATCTGCTCTTTTGTTAGTTCGAAAGATCCCCGACTCGCTCCTCCCTCACTCTCGAGGATGACGCAATCGAAACCTTATTATTTTCACATACAAAAAGAGCCGCCTAAGCGACTCTTTATATTCTATTTGTCAGTTTCATGAAGCTAGGCTGTAGTACTTGAGAGTAAGGCGGTGGCACGGAGCTTACGATAGTAAGTGAGTACCACCAACGCAACTATCATGCGCTACAGCAACGATTCATTAAACTTACGCGATTTTACCGTGACACTGTTTGTACTTCTTGCCGCTACCACATGGGCAAGGCTCGTTACGGCCAACTTTACGCTCATCACGTACTACTGTTTGTGGCGACGCTGCTTCTGCTTCATCATCACCTAGCTGGTTTTCTGCTGTTGCGTGTTGCGCTTGTGCACGACGCGCTGCTTCTTCAGCTTGAGCTTGACGCTGCGCTTCCATCTTTTCTACTTCTTCTTGTTGCTGAACGCGAACTTTCGAAAGGATAGTAATAACGTCTGACTTCAGTACATCCAGTAGACCTTCAAACAGTTCAAACGACTCGCGCTTGTACTCTTGTTTCGGGTTCTTCTGAGCGTAACCACGCAGGTGGATACCTTGACGAAGGTGATCCATCGCAGCCAAGTGCTCTTTCCATAGACCATCTAGCGTTTGCAGCATTACAGACTTCTCGAAGTTGCGGAGTACTTGTGCACCAACTACTTCTTCTTTCTGTTTGTAAGCATCAACAGCCATGCCTAGGATGCGTTCACGTAGTGCTTCTTCGTAAAGCTTGTCGTCTTCGTCCAACCAACCTTGGATATCAAAGTCTAGGTCGAAGTCGTTCTTCAGACGATCTTGTAGACCCGCGATGTCCCACATATCTTCCAGAGATTGCGGAGCAATGTACTCATCGATAACCGACGTAAACACGTCTTCACGGTTGTGTTCGATCATTTCGCTGATGTCGTCAGAGCCCATTAGCTCATCACGCAGCTCGTAAACCACTTTACGTTGGTCATTCGCTACATCATCGTACTCTAGAAGTTGCTTACGGATATCGAAGTTACGGCCTTCAACTTTACGTTGTGCTTTTTCGATAGAGCGAGATAGCATCTTAGATTCGATCGCTTCACCTTCATCCATACCGCTCTGGATAAGACCAGCCATACGATCAGATGTGAAGATACGTAGTAGCGAGTCTTCCATCGATAGGTAGAAGCGTGAAGAACCTGCATCACCTTGACGACCAGAACGACCACGTAGCTGGTTATCGATACGACGAGATTCGTGACGCTCTGTACCAATGATGTGTAGACCACCTGACTCTAGTACTTTGTCGTGAACCACTTTCCAATCCGCTTTGATCTTGTCGATCTGCTCTTGAGTTGGGTTTTGTAGTTTCTCAACTTCAGACTGCCAGCTACCACCTAACACGATATCGGTACCACGACCGGCCATGTTAGTTGCGATGGTTACTGCACCAGGTGTACCTGCTTGCGCTACGATTTCCGCTTCTTTCTCGTGGAATTTCGCGTTGAGTACGTTGTGCTTAATTTTTGCTTTTTTCAGTGCGTTAGACAGTAGCTCTGATTTCTCGATAGAAACCGTACCAACCAGTGATGGCTGTCCTGCAGCAACACGGTCTTTAATGTCTTCAATGATCGCATTGAATTTGTCTTCTTCTGTACGATAAACCACATCTGGCATATCGTTCCGAACCATAGGTTTGTTAGTTGGGATAACAACCGTTTCTAGGCCATAGATAGACTGGAATTCGAAAGCTTCAGTATCAGCTGTACCTGTCATACCTGACAGTTTCTCGTACAGACGGAAGAAGTTTTGGAAGGTAATCGAAGCTAGCGTTTGGTTTTCATTCTGAATCTTCACACCTTCTTTTGCTTCAACAGCTTGGTGTAAACCTTCAGACCAACGACGACCTGGCATTGTACGGCCAGTATGTTCATCAACGATAACCACTTCGCCTTCTTCAGTTACGATGTAGTCTACGTTCTTCTCAAACAATACGTGAGCACGCAACGCAGCATTAACATGGTGCAGTAGGCTGATGTTTGTTGGAGAGTAAAGCGTATCGCCCTCTTCCATCAGACCATTTTTCACCATTAGCTCTTCAACAAACTCTTGACCGTTTTCAGTCAGGTGAACCTGCTTAGATTTTTCGTCCATGGTGTAGTGACCTTCACCACGGTACTCTTCAGAATCTTCTTTATCTTGACGCTCAAGATGAGGAATCAATGTGTTAATACGCGTGTAAAGATCTGAGCTATCTTCAGCCGGGCCAGAGATAATAAGAGGTGTACGCGCTTCATCGATTAAGATTGAGTCAACCTCATCGACTACAGCAAAGAAGCGTTCGCGTTGAACACGGTCTTCAGCACGGAAAGCCATGTTGTCGCGTAGGTAATCGAAACCAAACTCGTTGTTTGTTCCGTATAGGATATCCGCTTGGTATGCTTCTTTTTTCTCTGGTGGAGCCATGTTTGGCACGTTCACGCCAACAGTCATACCAAGGAATTCAAATAATGGGCGGTTAGTTTCCGCATCACGCTTAGCTAGGTAGTCGTTCACCGTTACTACGTGAACACCTTTACTAGGTAGGGCGTTAAGATAAGCTGGTAGAGTTGCTGTAAGAGTCTTACCCTCACCAGTACGCATCTCTGCAATTTGGCCAGCATTTAGAACCATGCCACCAATCAATTGCACGTCAAAGTGACGCATGCCGTAAACACGCTTAGACGCTTCACGTACCGTAGCAAATGCTTCCGGTAGAAGTTGGTCTAGCGATTCACCTTTATCTAAGCGCTCACGGAACTCAACAGTTTTCGCTTTTAGCTCTTCGTCAGAAAGCGCTTCAAACGTTGGCTCGTAGTTATTAATTTCTTTTACAATTTTTCTAAGGCGGCGCAGTGTTCTGTCATTGCGACTGCCAATTACCTTTGTCAGCAGCTTAGTAATCATGTGCTTGGAATCTCTTCGTTCTCAGATCGTCCGCGATCTATTTTAAATGCCGTCAGTCTCTACTAGCGATGAACCAGTCTTCAGTTACTAACCAAGGATACTGAGATAAATCTAGTATTTCTGATATTGTACTTGAGAGTAGAGTTTTCAAGGCTTGAGTTAAAATTAATGCCCCTTAGTGTAAGTAATTTTCACACCAACGACCATTTATAACCCCATTTGTTTGATGTGCTTGGAACTTTTCTTTCTAATTGCTGATGGATTAGCCAGACTGGCGCCCATTAGTCGATGACTTTCGGATGTTGATGACACTGTATCTGGAAAATAGATACAAAAAAACCAGGCCGATAGCCTGGTTTTCGAAATCTTACATTGTTAAAAACAACAATTACGCTAGAACCATTCCTGGTTCAGCAAAAGCCACTGGCGAGCCAGCTTCTTCTTCAAATGTTGCCCATTCCCAAGCTTCTGCGTCAGCAAGTACTGCACGTAGCAGTTGGTTGTTTAGGCCGTGACCTGATTTGTATGCACGGAACTCACCGATAATAGCGTGTCCACACATGTATAGGTCACCAATCGCATCTAGTACTTTATGAGTTACAAACTCATTGTCAAAACGTAGACCTTCTTCATTAAGAATGCGGTATTCGTCTAGTACGATTGCACAATCAAAGCTACCACCCAAACACAGGTTTTGTGATTGAAGGTATTCGATATCACGCATGAAGCCGAAAGTACGAGCTCGAGAAATCTCTTTCACAAAGCCTTGAGAAGAGAAATCAAACAATAAATGCTGTTCGTCAGACTCAATTGCTGGGTGGTTGAACTCGATCTCAAAGTCCATGCGGAAGCCGTTAAATGGTACAAATTCTGCCCACTTATCGCCGTCTTCAAAACGAACTGGCTTTTTGATGCGAATGAAACGTTTTGGTGCATTCAGTGTTTCAACACCCGCTTGCTGTAGCAAGTATACGAATGGGCTTGCGCTACCATCCATAATTGGGATCTCTGGTGCATCTACTTCAACAATAATATTGTCGATGCCCATGCCCGCTAGAGCCGCGTTTAGGTGTTCCACTGTAGAAATACGTACGCCTTCGTCATTCACAAGAGCAGTACATAACATAGTGTCACGAACTGATGCTGGATCAGCTGGAAAATCTACAGGTGGATTTACATCAGTTCGACGGTAAACAATACCTGTATTTGCAGCTGCCGGGCGAAGAGTAAGTGTGACTTTACGACCAGAGTGGAGACCCACACCAGTTGTTTTCACAATTTCTTTCAGAGTACGTTGTCTGATCATCTGCTTGCCTCGTTATCAGTGCTACAAATCACGGCCAGTATTTACCGACCGCGAATTTTACCATTAATTCGACGATAGTCAAATTTTGGGTAATTGTTAATCAGCCTGACGTCGTAAGAATGCTGGAATATCTAAGTATCCGCTCTCTTTTTCAGCTTTAGGTGCTGCACTTTGGCTAGCCCCTGTACCTGAAGAAACAGGCGACGTTGTTGGCTGCGGCTTAACTTGAGGTTTTACCTCAGTTTTTTCTTGCAATGGCTGTGCCACTTTCTCTTCCACTTTTGGTGCAGCTTGTGCCGCTACTTGTGGTTGAGGAGTTGCTGCAACCTTAGCTTTACCACCAGCAACTAATGTAATGTCTGGCTTTCTCTCTGTACCGATACCTGTTGCAACAACAGTTACACGGATTTCGTCCGTCATATCAGGGTCTAGAGAAGTACCAATCACAACTGTTGCGTTATCAGAAGCGAATGCCTTAACTGTGTTACCTACTGTTTCGAACTCATCTAGACGCATATCTAGGCCTGCTGTGATGTTCACAAGAACGCCACGCGCGCCAGCTAGGTCGATGTCTTCTAGTAGTGGGCTAGAAATTGCCGTTTCAGCAGCTTCTTCAGCACGGTCTTCACCTTTTGCGATACCGCTACCCATCATTGCATGCCCCATTTCCGACATTACGGTGCGAACATCCGCGAAGTCGACGTTGATCATACCAGGGCGAGTAATTAGCTCAGCGATACCTTGTACAGCGTTTTTAAGTACATCATTTGCACTTGCGAAAGCTTCTAGCAGTGTAACGCCACGGCCTAGTACTTTAAGTAGCTTTTCATTTGGAATCGTAATTAATGAATCCACATGTTTAGAAAGCTCTTCGATACCTTGCTCAGCAAACGCTAGACGCTTTTTGCCTTCAAAGCTAAATGGCTTAGTTACAACAGCAACGGTTAGCACACCTAGCTCTTTCGCAACTTCAGCAATAACTGGAGCAGCACCTGTACCAGTACCACCGCCCATACCAGCTGCGATAAATACCATATCGGCGCCAGTTAGAACTTCTTTAATTCTTTCTCGATCTTCGAGAGCTGCATCACGGCCTACTTGTGGGTTTGCACCAGCACCAAGACCTTTAGTGATATCACCACCAATTTGGATCACGCTGCTCACGCTTGTTTTACGAAGTGCTTGCGCATCAGTATTAACACTGATGAATTCTACGCCTTCGATTGATTCACGTACCATGTGCTCAACAGCGTTACCGCCACCGCCACCAACTCCAACGACTTTAATTACTGCATCGTCAGACATTTCCATCATCGGTTCAAACATGTGTTATCTCCGTTTTTTCCTGCAACTCAGGTTAAAACTCTTTTTGTATCCAATTACGCAATTTACCAAATAAACCAGACATCGAAGGTGCTGAACGCTTAGGTTCGCTGTAATCACCTTCATCACTGATCTGACAATCTCTTGCGTAATGAAGTAAACCAACCGCCGTAGAATGATACGGCTCTTTAACATAATCAGTTAAGCCACTAACTTCTAATGGCTTACCAACTCGAACTTGATTGCGGAAAACACGTTCCGCACACTCTACCAATCCGTCAATTTGTGCCGCTCCACCAGTGAGGACGACGCCAGCTGCAAGGTGGTGTTTAATACCTTCGTCTCGTAGCTGTAATTGAACCGTATCGATAGTTTGGTTAACGAGGCCCATAAGTTCAGTGTAACGTGGTTCAATCACTTCCGACAAAGTTTGTCGTTGCAAACTTCTTGACGGGCGACCACCAACACTTGGGACGTTAACAGAGTCATCCTTGCTAACGAGTTCACTCAGAGCGCAACCATGGTTTACTTTTATCTCTTCAGCATCGCTCACTGGCGTACCGAAAGCGAAGGCAATATCACTGGTTACTGCATTTCCTGCATAGGAAAAGACTTCTGTGTGTCGTAGCGCGCCGCCAGTCCAAATGGAAATATCCATTGTACCTGCACCGATATCAACCACACACACTCCGAGCTCTCTCTCGTCTTCAGTAATTACCGCATTACTTGAGGCAAGTCCTGAAAACACGATTTGCTCTACTGTGAGACCACATCGTTCAACAGCTTTAATAATGTTTCTCGCCATGTCGCTATGGCAAGAAATAAGATGAACGCTCACTTCCATTCGAACACCAGACAGACCAAGTGGGTTCTTAATCCCTTCTTGATAATCAATGGTAAATTCTTGTGGGATCACGTGCAGAATTCTCTGCTCTTCACCTATTTTAATTGATTTCGCGGTATGGATCGCTCGATCCATATCGTCTTGAGACACCTCTTCATCAGAGATAGTGCCCATGCCTTTTTCAATTCGGCTTGCGATATGTTTGCCTGATAGCGAGATAAACACATTGCTGATTTGGCATTCCGCCATCAACTCTGCTTGATCAATTGCTCGCTGAACTGACTTAACTACCGACTCTAGGTCGTTCACACCACCTTTATCCATACCTCTGGATGGGCTTTGCCCAGAACCAATGATATTGATTTGACCATCAGGCAGTATTTCACCAACCAGAGCTGATATGGTCGCAGTGCCTATATCAAGACCAACGATTATGTTGTCATCTGCGGTCTTAGTCATCTGTGCTCTCTTCTAACTCTTGCTCTGGAAACCAGCCTACAGCGGCTCCCGTATCATACCTGAGGTCGATGTAGCTCACTTGATTCGCCTTACTACCGAGTTCGTTGTAAAGCGAAATGAAGCGTTCAACACGCTCATCTAAAGAATCTTTACCTAGCTCTAAACGGATACCGTTATCTAGGATTATTTGCCAAGCGCGACGTTCGTTGAGAACAAGTGAGGTAACTGTTAACCCCAGACTGTTAATCAAAGGGGTTACCTTTCTCCACTTTTCGATCACTTCTTGGCTGGTGCCATCTGGGCCGTAAAGCTTAACTCTATCGCCTTTCAGAAGGCCGATATCGCCATTAAACACCTGACCATCATCATTCAACAGCATGTTGCCGTTCCAGATTGCTGCCGCATGATACTCAGTCAAAAATACTTTTATTGTGTCTGGCCACTGCTTACGAATAGATACGACTGACACCCAAGGCAACGCTTCTAAACTGTCTTGCAACACACCGATGTCTTGCGACATGAATGTACCAATATGCTCAAGTTTGCCAAAAGCATGCTGAACATCACTAGCGGTTACATAAGTTAAGTCACCCTGAATGACTATTTTGGAGAGAGGCAATCGTTGATCGTCCCACATCCAAGTCAGGGTGGTATAGAAAAGAAACCCAATGAATAGCAATACCATGACAAAAAATGACCCGCCTAAGGCGTGTTTCTTGAGCGATGGTAAACTGAATAGGTGGCGGTTTTCGCTAAAAGTACTTTCTACCAAAGCCCGCTTTCCCTGTCGTTGGTTCGCAATTCTATTCCCTATCTTCGTAATAGAGGTAAAAGCACTTACTTTAACCTATGAATTATACTGAGCAAAATCAAACTATCAAACGTTGATAATAAGATTTTTGGTCAATTTTAGGTCAATCGCAAGAAGTGAGCGATTGACCACGGTATGTAGACAGTATTCTGCTACACGTCCTTCATTTTATTAATGTCTAACTGTAATGATTCTAGTTGCTTAGCAACACGACCAACATCACCTGCACCCTGCGTCAGTACAAGGTCGCCGCCTTGAATTACGTTAGCTAAAACCGATGGCAGAGTATTAATATCAGCGACAAAGATTGGGTCAATCTTACCACGCCCACGAATAGTTCGACTTAATGAGCGTCCGTCTGCCCCAGCAATAGGTTTCTCACCAGCAGAATAAACATCCAGTAAGATTAAGACATCAACCTGCTCAAGAACGTTCGCAAAATCATCATATAAATCACGTGTTCGGCTATAACGGTGTGGTTGGAAAATCATCACAAGACGCTTATCAGCCCAGCCGCTGCGAGCAGCCTGAATTGTTACATCAACTTCCGTTGGGTGATGACCATAATCGTCCACCAACATAGCGACACCATTACCCGTCTCGTACTCACCTAGGTGATCAAAACGACGCCCAGTACCTTCGGTACCTGCCATCGCTTTTAGGATCGCTTCATCGCTGATGTCATCTTCTGTCGCCACTGCAATGGCTGCCGATGCATTCAGTGCGTTGTGACGACCTGGAATGTTCAACGTGATATCAAGATTCGCTTTACCTTCACGAACTACCGTGAACTTACCTTGCTGGCCTTCTTGTACGTAGTTCTCGATACGGATATCCGCATCTTCTGAGAAACCGTAAGTAATCACTTGGCGGCTAACTTGAGGGATTAGCTCACGAACAACAGGATCATCCACGCACATCACAGCCTGACCGTAAAATGGCAGGTTGTGTAAGAAGTCGATAAACGTCTGCTTTAGTGTTTCGAAGTCACCGCCATAGGTATCCATGTGATCGGCTTCGATATTGGTTACGATACTCACCATAGGTTGCAGGTGTAAGAATGATGCATCACTCTCATCAGCTTCAGCGATCAAGATACGGCTCGAACCCAAGCGTGCATTGGTACCTGCACTTTTCACTAAACCACCGTTTACAAACGTTGGATCTAGGCCAGCTTCAGAGTAAATCTGTGTAACCAAAGCAGTCGTTGTTGTCTTACCGTGCGTACCGGCCACAGCAATACCGTGACGAAAACGCATCAACTCAGCCAGCATTTCTGCACGACGAACGATAGGCGTGCGCGCTTCACGAGCGGCAATAATCTCTGGGTTCTCTTCATTGATAGCGGTTGATACCACGACCACACTTGCATCAGCAACGTTACTTGCTTGGTGACCAATGAAAACAGTCGCCCCCTTGCTAACTAAACGCTCTGTCACTGGATTTTGAGCAATATCAGAACCAGTGATCTGGTAGCCTTCATTTAGCAAGACTTCAGCAATCCCGCTCATTCCAGCACCACCAATACCAATGAAGTGGATAGATTTAACACGGCGCATCTCTGGCACCATTGCACGGATTTGCGCTAAGTTTTGGGTATGTTCAATCGTCATCAATTCAGTCTCATTATTTTGCTAAAGCTTTAATCGCTTCAGCGACGGTAACGTCAGCATCAAGCTTGGCTGCTTGACGCGCTTTTGTTGCCATCATTTTTAATTCATTTCTATCAAGCTCAGCGATGGTATTCGCTAACTTTTCAGCCGTCAGTTGTGGCTGTTCAATCATTAACGCCGCACCACATTCAACTAAATGATCGGCATTCAGTGCTTGCTGTCTATCTTTGTGCATGAACGGAACAAAAATAGAACCAACACCGGCTGCAGACACTTCTGATACCGTTAACGCGCCGGAGCGACACACTAGTAGATCTGCCCACTCATAAGCTTGCGCCACATCATCAATAAATTCAGTTACTTGAACATTATCTACAGAATGTGATTTGTATTGTTCAATCACTTGCTGTTGATTATTCTTACCCGCTTGGTGCATCACAGTGAAGCCTTCTCCAAGCTGTGCCATCGCAACAGGTAAAGTATCGTTGAGGATTTTGGCCCCTTGGCTGCCACCCATCACTAAAATGCGGATATCGCCATCACGCTCAGCCATGCGCTGCTCAGGCTCCGGTAAAGCAACCACATCCTCACGAACTGGGTTTCCCACTACCTCTGCAGTAGGAAATGCACCAGGGAAGGCTTGGAAAACCTTTTTCGCAATCTTAGATAGCCACTGGTTGGTTAGACCCGCCACTGCATTTTGTTCATGCAAAACCACTGGAATGCCTGATAACCATGCCGCAATACCACCCGGGCCACTCACATAGCCACCCATACCAAGTACCACGTCAGGCTGCCACGCTTTGATATGCTGCTTTGCTTGAAGTATGGCATTAATAATTTGGAATGGGGCTTTAATTAGCTTGCTAATGCCTTGACCACGCAGGCCTTTCACTTTAATAAAGTCGATCTCAATGCCATGCTTTGGCACCAAATCCGCTTCCATTCTATCTGCTGTGCCTAACCAGCGAATTTCCCAACCTTGTTGCTGAAGCTTTTTCGCTACTGCTAACCCAGGAAAAACATGACCGCCGGTACCACCAGCCATCACTAAAAGTTTTTTGTTTTGTTTCATCGCGTTAGATTCTTATTCTACTAATTCGTTTGGATTATCAGCTTGTTCTTTTTGCTGCATTCGACATTCATGGTCAATGCGCAGCAGCATTGATACCGCTACCGACATAATAATTAAACTCGAACCACCATAACTGATTAGCGGGAGGGTTAGACCTTTGGTCGGAACGATGCCAGATGCAGCACCTACGTTAACAAGCGTCTGAAACGCAAACCAAATACCAATACCAAAAGCCAGATAGCCACTGAACACTTGATCATGTTCAAAGGCTTTTTTGCCGATAAGAATGGCTTTTAACACCAAGCTGAAGATCAACATTAATACTAAGGTAACACCGACAAAGCCAAGCTCTTCAGCCAAGACCGCAAATACAAAATCGGTATGCGCTTCTGGTAAGTATTCGAGTTTTTGAATCGAGTTACCAAGCCCTTGTCCCATCCAATCACCGCGGCCGAACGCCATCAATGATTGAGTTAATTGGTAGCCGCTACCAAATGGATCATTCCATGGTTCCCAGAATGAAGTCACACGTCGAACACGGTAAGGTTCTATGACAATCAAACCAACGACGGCGGCAATACCAGCGACCATCAAGGCAATAAATTGTGACAGTTTGGCACCAGCAATGAACAGCATGCCAAACAGCGTTACCAACATTACAACTACGGTACCTAAGTCGGGTTGACCAAGTAGCAAGACGGCAAAAGCACCAAACACCATGATGGGTTTTGCAAAACCGCCGAAGAAGGTTTTTCTCACTTCGTCTTGCTTACGAACCAAGTAGCCCGCCATAAAGATAAACAAGGAAAGCTTAGCGACCTCGGCAGGCTGTAAGTTAAATAGCCCAAGAGGTATCCAGCGAGATGCACCGTTAACTGACTTACCGACGGCTAATACTACGACTAGCAAGAAGAAAGATAAGCCCAACAGGTACATGCTGTATTGAAACCAGCGCTTCATCGGAATTTGCAATATCACACTGGAGACACCCAATGCGAGCAATAGGAAGATCGCGTGACGGAACATAAAGTGAAACGGCTGATCGGTTAAACGAGCACTGATGGGGAACGAAGCAGACGTTACCATCACCAAACCTGTCAGCATTAGCCCAAGAGCAATCCACACCAATTGACGATCGTAAAGCGCCTCAGGAGTAGCACGGTTTAGCCACTGCCAGATGGATTGATTGATCTCTTTGACTCTTTGCACTGAATGTTAGTCCTTCAACACGTTAAGCATACTCATGAGCAAGCTCAGTGAACGCATCACCTCTTGCCATGAAATTATTAAATTGATCGAAGCTTGCGCACGCAGGAGACAGCATCACCATATCTCCAGCCACCAGCTGTGGCGAGATAGATTCGATTATCTGCTGCATAGTATCGAACTTTTGTGCCGATGGGTGCAGAGGCATGAATTGATCTGCATCTTCACCGAAACAACACAATTGAACACGTTCAAGTTGCGCTAATACAGGTTCCAACTCGCTAAAATCAGCACCTTTACCCACGCCGCCAACCAGAAGATATAACGTACCTTGATACTCTAAACCAGACAGAGCCGCCAATGTGCTGGCTACGTTGGTTGCTTTGGAGTCATTAACCCATTTGATTTCGCGCTTGTCAGCCACCACTTGGCAACGATGCGTCAAACCGTTATAGGCTTTCAAAGCCTCAAGACTTTTGTTGTAGTCGATACCAACTTGCTTCAATAGTGCAAGTGAGACTAACGCATTTGCCACATTGTGACGTCCAACCAATGTTAAATCTTTAGTAGTAAGGACAGGTTTACCGTTATCGACCAGCCAATCACAACCATCAATCGTTGATACACCAAACTCTTGGTTATCTAGTCCAAAAGTTACCAATGGCATTGTTTGGTCAGGGTAAGTCTCTTTGTCTTCACGATTTACAATCGCACACTGCGCGTTATTAAAGATTCTTAACTTGGCCTCGCGGTAATCAGTCATGCCCTGATAGCGATCCATATGATCTTCAGACAGGTTTAAGAATGCCGCAGCAGCAAGTTTTAAATTCGATGTGGTTTCTAGCTGAAAACTTGAAAGCTCAAGAACATATAAGTCGGCATCAAGTTCTAGGAGGTCTAGGGCAGGAATACCAATATTGCCGCCAACACCAACATTAAGTCCAGCAGCTTTAGCAAGCACACCCGTCAAATCCGTCACAGTACTCTTACCGTTTGAACCAGTGATTGCCACAACAGGTTTATCGACTGCCCAGCCAAACAGCTCAATGTCACCAACGACAGGCGTTCCTGCTTGAAGCACATCTTGAATTTCCGGCGTCGCTAAAGCAATTCCTGGGTTAGCAACCACTAAATCAGCCTCAGCTAGCCATTGGTTATTCCAACTTCCAGAATGCAGCTCTACCGATTCAGGCAAAGATTCCTTTCCTGGTGGTAGCTCTCGCGTATCAATGACCTTCACATACGTATGAGGCTGATATTTTACGAGATGTTTAACGACAGAGAGCCCGGTAATACCGAGCCCCACAACCACTACATTTTGAATATTTTGCCAACGTTCCATTTAAACAAGATGCTCTTAATAGTTTTAAAGAGCCCCTATAACAGAGGCTCACATAGGATTAACGAACTTTCAGTGTCGCTAAACCAATCAGTACCAACACCATTGAGATGATCCAAAAGCGCACGATAACACGTGGTTCCGGCCAGCCTTTAAGCTCATAGTGGTGGTGAATCGGTGCCATACGGAAAATACGTTGGCCACGTAATTTGTAAGAGCCAACTTGCAGGATTACTGACAAGGTCTCCATTACAAACACACCACCCATGATCACTAATACCAACTCTTGACGAACAAGCACCGCAATCACACCTAACGCACCACCCAGTGCTAAAGAGCCAACATCGCCCATGAATACTTGAGCTGGGTAAGTGTTGAACCATAGGAAACCAAGACCAGCACCAACGATAGCAGTACATACCACAACCAGTTCAGAGGTGTATGGGATGTATAGAATGTGTAGGTAGGCTGCGAAGTTAACGTTACCTGTCGCCCAAGCGATAACAGCAAAACCCGCTGCAACCATAACCGTTGGCATAATCGCCAAGCCATCAAGGCCGTCCGTTAGGTTTACGGCGTTACTGGTACCCACAATAACAAAGTAAGCTAGAACAATGTACAGTAAACCAAGTTGTGGCATCACATCTTTAAAGAAAGGCACCACTAATTGTGTTGCTGCAGTGTCTTGTCCGTGAGCGTACAGAGCAAACGCCACAACCAAAGCAATCGCCGACTGCCAGAAGTACTTCCAACGAGCAATCAGACCATCAGTGTTCTTACGAACAACTTTACGATAATCATCAACAAAACCAACTGCACCGTAACCGCCTAGCACGACAAGCACTGCCCAAACGTAAGGGTTTGATAAGTCAGCCCAAAGCAAGACTGTAATAATGATCGCAGCAAGGATCATCACACCACCCATAGTTGGTGTGCCACGCTTACTAAAGTGAGACTCTGGGCCGTCGTTACGAACAACTTGGCCAATTTGCAGCATTTGCAGACGCTCAATTAAACGAGGTCCCATCCACAGCGACAGACATAAAGCCGTCAAAATGCTCGCGATTGCACGAAACGATAAGTATTCGAACAAACGGAAAAAAGAAAAGTGTGGCTGTAGTAGCTCTGCAAGCCAAATTATCATGAAAAGTTCTCCTTTAAAGCAGCGGCTATTTTACTCATTCCTGCACTATTGGCGCCTTTTACCAACAAGGTTTGTGGCGCGTTATCTAGCAAGCTCAAGTGCTGCTCTATGTGCGCGATCATCGCTTCATGCGTTGCAAAGTGAGTGCCGTTACACACTTCACTAATCACCTTGGTATCATCACCGTAAGTGAGTATATGCTCAAAAGCGAATGGGGCAGCATATTCACCGACTTGACGGTGAAGTGCAAGGCTTTCATCGCCTAATTCAGCCATATTGCCTAAAATCAACCAACGCTGACCTTTGAAGCTCGACAACAATTTAGCTGCCGCCTTCATTGCCGGTACGCTGGCGTTGTAACTGTCATCTATCAGCTTGATATTCTGACTTAATTGTTGAACCTCAACTCGGCCTTTAACTGAGATAAGATTCGCTAAACCGCTTTTAATTTCTGCAAGCGTGGCACCGAATTGAATGCTCAGTGCCGCTGCCGCTAATGCGTTTGCCACATTGTGCTGACCAATAATGCCAAGTTCGACATCAATGGCACCTTGCGGAGTCTGCATATCAAAGCAAGCTTCACCCTGCTCATTGATGCGAATATTCGTCGCAAAGTAATCTGCCGTGTCATTACTTTCAGAAAAGGTCAGTACGCTTTTATCTGCTAGCACATCCTTCCAGAAGTCACCACCATTGCTCTCTAGGTTAACAATAGCAGTATCACCAGCAGCAAGCCCCTGGAAAATTTCGCCTTTCGCTTGCTTCACACCATCAATAGAACCAAAACCTTCTAAGTGCGCCGCCGCGACATTGTTCACCAACGCAACCTGTGGTTTAACAAGCTGCGTGGTATAAGCAATTTCACCGATGTGATTGGCGCCTAGTTCGATCACTGCGTAGTCGTCGCTTGACTCACTACGTAGCAGGGTTAACGGTACCCCAATATCATTATTGAAGTTGCCTGCTGTAAACAGCACCTTGCCACGTTGCTGCAAAATGCTCGCAACCATCTCTTTTACAGTTGTCTTGCCGCAGCTGCCTGTAATCGCCATAGTTGGAACATTACATTGCTCGTGAATCCAAGCACTTAGCTGACCTAAAGCAAGTTTAGTGTCTTCAACAACAACTTGAGTAATATTTAGGTCAAGTTTTCGTTCGACTAATAACGCACTCGCATTGGCCTCAACAGCCTGACCGCAAAAATCATGCGCATCAAAACGTTCACCAACGAGAGCAACAAACAACGCACCTTCTTCAACAGTGCGAGTGTCGGTAGAAACCGCATTGATCAAACTATTGTTCGATTTGCCAGCCTCTATCAGCTGACCGTTCACCGCTGAGCAGATCTGCTCGAGTGATACATCAATCATTATGAAATACCTAAAAGTTGTAGCGCGGACTCTCGATCCGAATAGTGGATCGTTTTGTCTTTCAGTACTTGGTAATCCTCATGGCCTTTACCTGCCAGAAGAATAATGTCGTTATTACCCGCCTGCTCTAAAGCAAACTTAACCGCCTGATAGCGATCGTGTTCAACAAAGGCGGCTTCAGGCTCACTTAAGCCGGCCAGCATGTCTTTAACAATCAATGCAGGATCTTCGCTGCGAGGATTGTCATCTGAAATAATAATGTTGTCGGCGAACTGCTCTGCGGTCACCGCCATCATTGGACGCTTGCCAGTATCTCGATCACCACCACAGCCAAAGATTGCCCATAGCTTTCCTGAGCAGTGAACTCGTAGTGCTGCTAATGCTTTCTCTAGTGCGTCTGGTGTATGCGCGTAATCGACCACTACTTTTGCTTTGTTTGGTACTTGGAACAATTCCATGCGACCAATAACTGGTTGTAGTTGAGGTGCTGTGTCGATCAAGGTTTGCTTGTCGATGCCTAGCGAAAGTAGTGTCGCGAAAGCAACCAAGACATTTGATGCGTTGAACTGGCCAATTAAAGGAACAGATAGTTGTCCCTGCCCCCAGCTACCATCAAAAGCGAGTTTGATACCTGTCTCTGCATAAGCCACATCCGATGCCCATACTGACTGCTGGTAACCAGATAACGGAAGTAATGAAACGGCTACTGCATTGGACAGATCTGCCATCCAAGCTTTGCCAACTTCATCGTCCACATTAATCACAGCGTGCTTACACTTGTGTTGAGTAAACAAGCTCTTCTTAGCCAGTGCATACTCTTCCATCGTACCGTGATAATCCAAGTGGTCACGACTCAGATTGGTAAATACACCGACCTCAAAGTCCAACGCCTTAACTCGGCCTTGAACCAAACCATGAGAAGAGATTTCCATCGCGGTATAAAGGGCGTTTTCTTCAGACAACTCACTCAGTGTGCGTTGTATTTCAATCGCACTACCAGTCGTATTAGCCGCCGTTCTAAGATTATCTAGAAAACCGTTACCTGTGGTGCCCATTACCGCAGAACGTTGACCCACTAGGTCTAGCCACTGAGCAATCAATTGAGTGATGGTGGTTTTGCCATTAGTGCCAGTAACGCCAATAAGCTTGGTTGCTTGAGAAGAGTAAACTCGACCTGCCAATTCAGAGAGAATTAAATTTAGCTCTGATACATAAACCACCGGCACTTCATTAAGCCATTCAACCAAGCCGTGCGCTTTATCGTCGCTTGCTTGTGCAATAACCGCCTTTGCACCTTGAGCTACGGCTTTATCGATAAAACGACGACCATCGACAGCATGCCCTACAATGGCAACAAAGATATCACCGTCCTTGATGGCACGACTGTCGAGCTCCAATTGCTCAACCGCAATCGACGCTAACTCGGGAGCACTAAAATCTCCCCAAGGAGAAAGTAAAGATGACAGCGTGAGGCTATTACTCATATTGAATCCTGATTAGCTCTATTCTTGAAACTTGTTTTCATCAGCAGGGACATTCAGAATTTGCAGTGCGCCCTTCATGATTTCAGAAAAAACAGGGGCTGCAACCGAGCCACCATAGTAGAGGTCACCTTGAGGTTCATTGATCATCACAACCAAAGAGACTCTTGGATCACTCACCGGAGCAACACCAGCGGTATAGGCGAAGTACTCGTCTCCATAACCACCGGAAATCGCTTTTCTAGATGTACCTGTTTTTGCTGCTACTCGGTAACCCGGCACGGCAGCTCTTGTCGCTGTACCGCCCTTTTGGGTTACGCCTTCTAGCATGTTCAAAACCAACTCAGCATTTTCGCGCTTGATGATCTGTTTTGAGAAATCTTGGTCGTTGCTTTTGACGATATGAATAGGTTCGTAAACACCATGATTCGCTAACGTCGCATAGGCATGAGCCAATTGAAGTGGAGTAATCGCTAGACCATAACCAAAGGATAAGGTCGCAATTTCAAACTTAGACCAACGTCGACGGTTCGGGAAAATACCGACAGTTTCACCGACTAGGTTCAGCCCAGACATCTCACCAAGACCAACAGAACTGTACATACCCAGTAGCGCTTCAAGCGGCATATCCAGGGCTAATTTCGCCACACCGATGTTACTCGATTTCTTAAGGATTAACGCCAAGTCTGCCTTACCAACTTTGGAAGTATCACGTACACGGCTACCACCGATTTGCATAATACCGTTCCCCGTATCAATCACAGTATCAGCATCTGCCGTGCCATTTTCGAGAGCGGCTAGAACGACAAAAGGCTTAACCGTCGAACCTGGTTCAAAAGCATCGGTGATCACGCGGTTACGCATCTTAAAGCTTTGTAAATCAGCACGATTGTTTGGGTTGTAAGATGGCGCGTTGACCATAGCCAAAACCGCACCCGTTTTTACGTCTAATAAGATTGCAGAACCAGATGTCGCCTTGTGATCGGCTACCGCCTGTTTAATCGCTCGATAAGCAATGGCTTGTAAGCGCTGATCGATGGTTAATTCGAGTGGTTTACCTTCTTCACGCTCTTCTAATGCAATGTTTTCAACCACTCGCCCGTAACGGTCTTTGCGGATTGTACGTTTACCGGCTTCACCCGTTAGCCACTTATCGTAGCTGCGCTCGACACCTTCTAGGCCGTGTCCGTCAATTCCGGTCACACCAATAAGATGCGCGCTGACTTCGCCGGCTGGGTAATAACGACGTGATTCTGCTTTAAGACCAATACCCACCAACTTTAAGTCGCGGATGTATTTCGCCATTGCTGGGCTAACTTGTCTTTGTAGGTAGATAAAACGACGAGATTTGTCGCTGGAGATTTTGTTGATCATCGATTGTCGATCTAAGCCGAGTACATCAGCTAGCGCATACCAACGATCAATTTGGGCCATGCCATTTTTATCGAAGATGGTTTTCGGGTCAGCCCATACCGCCTCAACAGGCACACTGACGGCAAGTGGTTCGCCATTGCGGTCTGAAATAATCCCGCGGGCAGAAGGAATAGCCTTAACACGTACAGAACGAAGGTCGCCCTGACGAATTAAGTTATCTGGTTCAATAACTTGGATGTAAGCCACACGACCTACTAGTACAGAAAAGGCAACCAACACAAAAGCAATAACGACGTTGAAACGCCATTTAATCAGAATTGGATCCGAGTCCTTTTCGCTCTTCACTCGCTCTTTCGTTGGTTTCTTAACGGCTTTCGCGGGTGCTTTTTCCTTTTTTCCGGTCATTTCAGTGTGATCACAACTTCTTTGTCGGAGTCTGGACGTTTCATGTCTAGCTCTCGTTTTGCCGATGCTTGAACGCGACTATGTTCAGCCAGAGCCGTCTCTTCAAGCATTAAATTTCGCCATTCATTATCAAGCTGTTCACGCTCACTCAATGCCATGTCTTTTTGCGTGATTGCCTGACGTGACATGTGTGTCGTGAGAACGACCCCCATCGCGCTCGCGAAGATACAGATAAGCAGCACCAATGGGACTTTACCCACGGAGAGCAAATCAAAAAATATTATCTTGGCTAAGTTCGGCTTGGAGGTCTTCATTGACTATAGCTTTTCTGCGATTCGTAATACTGAGCTACGTGAACGAGTGTTCTCATCCACTTCGCCTTTCGATGGTTTGATCGCTTTACCGACAGGCTTAAGATCAGCACTGCCTAGTGCTTTGATCTGCTCTTCCGTTAACGGAAGGCCGTGAGGTACTTGCGGGCCTTGGCTCTCTTTACGAATAAAGCGCTTCACCATACGGTCTTCAAGTGAGTGGAAGCTAATAACAGACAGGCGACCTTCTGGAGCAAGAATGCTTGCTGCGCCTTTTAGTGCCGTATCGATCTCTTCCAGTTCACTGTTAATGTAGATACGGAATGCTTGGAAAGCACGCGTTGCTGGGTGCTTTTTCTCTTTGAAGCTTTTTGGTGCTACATCAGAGATAAGCTTAGCTAACTGACCAGTGCGAGTTAGCGGCTCATTCTCTTCGTTTTCTTGATAAGCAATGATGCCTTTCGCGATACGACGAGCGTGCTTGTCTTCACCGAACTCACGAATCACCCAAGTGATGTCATCAAGATCTGCTTCTAGTAACCACTGAGATACCGGGATGCCCGAAGTTGGGTCCATACGCATATCCAGCGGGCCATCTTTCATGAAACTAAAGCCACGTTCAGCGTCATCAAGTTGCGGAGAAGAAACACCTAAATCCAGCAGAACACCGTCAACCTTACCCACTAAATCATAACGCTCTGCGTATTCAGCCATGCCTGAGAATGGACCGTGGATGATAGTAAAGCGAGGATCATCAATTTTTTGTGCTTCTGCAATCGCTTGTGGATCGCGGTCGATACTAAATAGTCGTCCATTCTCGCCCAGTTTAGACAGGATTGTACGGCTGTGACCACCACGGCCAAAAGTACCATCGATGTAGGTACCGTCAGGTTTGATCGCAAGTCCGTCAATAGATTCGTTAAGCAATACTGAAATATGTTTGAATGCTTCTGTCATAGTCTTCTCAGTGAGTGGATTGAGCCATTAGTTCGGCAATAATTTGTTCTGTTAACGTTTTAGTGTACTGATTTCACGCTGTATCTCCACCATATTGTGTACAGGCTTTGGGAATTTTTGACCCAAGCTCATACCAAGATGACGGATTTTAAGGAAATCTAAATAATTTACGTCAATATAAAGCAAAAAACCCATCACTACCGTTAAGTAATGATGGGTTCTTAAAATGGGTGGAGTTGACACATACGCCGGGTTCTGTTCCGCTTGCGCGGCGGTAACCATTCGTCTAGGCCTGCAATCGCTCACAGGCTCAAGCAATCTACCCGCCCCCATACGCGAGCAACGCAATGTGAGGGCCTATTTGATCTTGCTCCGGGTGGAGTTTACCTTGCTACGAACTGTTACCAGTCGCACGGTGCGCTCTTACCGCACCCTTTCAGCCTTACCTGTGCCCCTTCCGAAGAAATGAGGCCATCGGCGGTCTTCTCTCTGCTGCACTTGTCGTGGGCTCGCGCCCCCCAGACGTTATCTGGCACCCTGCTCTATGGAGCCCGGACGTTCCTCCCCTCTGCCAGTCTCCCGAAGGACATCAGCAAAGCAGCGATTACCCGTTCAACTCCGAGGGCGGATTGTATAGAGATTAGTGTGCAGTGTCTAGCGAGATCACAAATATGGTGCAAACCAATGATTAACTGATGGGGAATTGACCTAGAGAACGGATGCGAGTGGCGAGATTCGAGATGAAAAAAGAGCTAAGAACTAGAAGCGGATTAGAGTGCTGTGATGAGAGATACAGATAAAAGAGGCTCATTGCGGGCTCTTTTATCTGTATCAGCGTTAAATCACTACAGAAGCATTAGCCATCCAAGTGCTCTAGGCCCCATTTGTACAGCGCATTCTTTTTCAGGTTGTAGATTTCTGCTGTCATTGCGGCCGCTTTTTTAAGAGGTAGTTCTTTGGTCAGAATACCCAACGTACGAGTCGCTTCATCTGGTAATTCAGTGCTCGCTTCTTCACGATGACCATGAATCAGTAATACCATCTCGCCACGCTTACGGTTCGCGTCCTCTTCAATCCATTCAATCAGCTCACCAAGAGGCAGGCCCTGAATGGTTTCGAAAGTCTTAGTTAGCTCACGCGCCAATACAACTTCACGGTCAGGGCCTAAAATCTCAAGCATATCTTGCAAAGAGTCAGAAATACGGTGCGGTGATTCGTAGAAGATGCACGTGCGCTCAGCTTTCACGATCTCTAGGAACTTATCTTTACGACCTTTACTCTTAGGCGGCAAGAAGCCTTCAAAGCTGAAACGATCCGATGGTAAACCTGACGCACTTAACGCGGTAATCACAGCACAAGCACCAGGAAGTGGCACAACTCTCACACCCGCTTGACGACATTGTGATACAAGATGGTAACCTGGATCACTGATTAAAGGTGTACCCGCATCAGAGACTAATGCGATAGACTGACCTTCTAATAGCTTTTCGACTAGAACTTGAGCTTTAGTTTGTTCATTATGATCATGTAAAGCGAACGTTCTGGTTGATATATTGAAGTGAGCAAGCAGCTTACCCGTGTGGCGTGTGTCTTCGGCTGCAATAACATCGACACTTGATAAGATTTCAATTGCTCTTTGAGTGATATCTCCCAAATTTCCGATTGGGGTTGGCACAATGTAGAGAGTTGGGCTCTCTGTGAGCAAGGTTTTGTTATCTGTCATTTGTTTACCATCACTTCAACGATTAATATAGATACAAATTTATACGGAATTTAAAGAACTCATGGCAACGATGAACCATAAGAGACTCAGTGTACCACGCTTACTAACTCCAATTGCATTAGCAATTACATTGGCGGCTTGTTCTTCAGGTCCACAAGCACCAACAAGCGTAGATATTACACTAGATCCAGTGCAATCCACTGAAAGTTACATGATGCAAGCGGACAGTAGCAAAGGAAGCCTACAAAACGACTGGTTGATCATGGCGCTTAAAGCTTCTGTGCAAGCTGGTAAAACCGACCAAGCGACACTGCTTATCAAACGCTTAGCAAAACAAGTGCTCACTGAAGTTCAGCAAGCAGAATGGCAACTCGCTCGAGCTCAACTGTTAGTGAATAACTCACAGCCGGATCAAGCGTACAGCCAACTAAACTTTCAGCCTTGGTGGAAACTGCCAAACGAGCAGTGGAAAGATTACCACGAGCTACGCGCGAATATTTCAGAGATGCGAAGCGAGTATTTCGAGGCGAGCCGTGAACTTGTTCTTTATTCTGAGTACGCAGAAGATAACGACGAGATCCAGCAGCAAGCTGCAGATCGAATTTGGCACAATCTAAATAGCTACTCTCAATATGAGATTCTGGAACTGAAAACGTCACCGACGGAAGACGTTTTAGCCGGTTGGTTACAACTCGCTATTTACATGAAGACACTCAACTCGAACCTGCCAAACCTACAGGAAACCCTGTCTGATTGGTTAGCCGAGAATCCTCAGCATCCTGCTGCTACTTATACACCGCAAGCGATCACGGACATCTTAGCCTTAGAGATCAGCAAGCCAACCAGCACTGCATTGCTACTACCGCTAACGGGTAAATATGGTAAGCAAGCACAACTGGTACGTGATGGTTTCATCTTTGCGATGATGAATGACAAAGAGCGCGAAGAAGATGCAACGCTGACGGTTATGGACACCAATGTTCAAAGTGCCGCTGAAATTAAAGCGACACTTGAAGAGAACAATGTTGATTTCATCGTTGGCCCGCTGATTAAGAGCAACATCACTAAGCTTCAGCAAGCGCAGAAAAATCACGAGAACTCGATTCCAGCTTTAGCTCTGAATATTCCAACTCAGCTAGAACCTGACACCAATATTTGTTACCTCGCTCTATCTCCTGAGCAAGAGGTTGCTCAAGCAGCGAAACACCTGTTTTCTCAAGGCTACAAATACCCACTGATTCTGGCTCCGAAGGGACGCCTTGGTGATCGTGTTGAGCAAGCGTTTAAAGAAGAGTGGAAGAAATACAGCAATAACGATGTGGCAATCAGCTTCTTCTCGGACAAACGCCAACTTCAACGCAACGTGAATCAAGTATTCGGTCTACAAGAGAGCCAACAACGCATCGCGCAAATGGATAACCTACTTGATCTAGACCTAGAAACCGAGCCACGCAGTCGTCGTGATATCGATTCTGTCTACATCGTGGCGAAGAACTCCGAGCTAACGCTGATCAAGCCTTTCATTGAAGTTGCGATCAACCCAGATGCTAGCCAGCCTGCTCTGTTCTCTAACTCACGCAGTAATAGCGGCGACAAGCAGTATGAGGACCTAACAGGTGTATTCTACAGCGATATCCCACTGCTAGTTGAAAACAAAGGTGAGCTGAACAAAGAGCTTAACGAACTATGGCCAGCACATTCAAACGGCCAGAAACGTCTACAAGCGCTAGGTATGGATGCATACTACCTAATGGATGCGCTACCACAGATGAAAGCCGTACAGGGTTACAGTATTCCGGGTAAAACTGGTGTGTTAACCATCGACAACAACTGTGTTGTACAACGTGAAATCAGCTGGGCAGAGCATGGGGCTTTTTAGCCGAACGTTCTTGTCCAAAGCAAAGGTCACCCATAAACAAGTGGGTGATCAATACGAGGCCGTGGCAAAGGCCTATTTGACCCGCCACGGTTTATCGTTAATTCAACAAAACTTCATAGCAAAATGTGGCGAGATTGATCTTATAATGCGCCATAACAATACGATTGTGTTTGCCGAGGTAAAATACCGTAAGCAAACTCGCTACGGACATGCCGCTGAGATGGTGACAGCGAAGAAGTCACAAAGGCTACTCAAAACAGCCCAAGTGTGGCTGATGCAGCAAGGCTTGTCGGTACATTCCACAGATTTCAGGTTTGATATCATTGCCATTGAAGGGCCAGATGATCATATCAACTGGATTCAAAACGCGATTACCCAAGGATAAACATGCTAGACAGCATTAAAGAAAGTTTTACAGAAAGTATTCAAATCCAAATTGCGGCTGCAGAAGCACTACCAGATGCAATCACGCACGCCGCTCAAGCTATGGTTGCTACCTTGCTCAACGGAAACAAAATCCTATGTTGTGGTAATGGTGGATCCGCATCAAACGCTCAGCAATTTGTATCATGCCTACTTAACCGTTTTGAAACCGAGCGCCCTAGCCTACCAGCAATGGCCCTTACCGCTGATAACACCACGCTTACTGCGGTTGCAAACGACTACCACTACGAAGAGATCTTCTCTAAGCAGGTGCGTGCGTTTGGTCAAACGGGTGATATTTTACTGGCTATCTCGACTAGCGGTAACAGCAAGAACATCATTAAGGCGATGGAAGCAGCGGTAACTCGTGACATGACTATCATCGCCTTTACCGGTAAAGATGGTGGTGAAATGGCAGGTTTGCTTGGTGAGCACGATGTAGAAATTCGTATCCCGTCACACCGCACAGCGCGCATTCATGAAGTGCACATGGTGACACTACACTGCCTATGTGACCTAATCGATCAAGTACTCTTCCCTGCTCACGAAGAGTGATATACGGAGCATCACAATGAAATCATTTACCTCTAAGACGCTATTGAAGCTGATTAGTGTTTCGCTACTTACACTATCTTTGTCTGGTTGTGCTGGCATTTTCATTGCTGGTGCAGCAACCACTGCAAACATTGTCACTGACACGCGAACCACTAAAGAGATTTGGAACGACAACAATATCGAATTTGAAGTCGCAGCCATCACTAACAAACAGCCATACCGTGGTAGCGTTCGTGTCACAGCAAGCTCTTATCGCGGCTCGGTGGTATTAATGGGCCAAGCAACAACAGATGCTGAACGCCGCTCTTTTGAGAGCCAAGCGAAAGATGTACCTGGCGTCGACACGATTCACAATCAGATTCGCGTGAAAGAGCCTCTCTCTGTTAGCGCTATCAGCAAAGACAGCTGGATTACCACGAAAGTGAAATCGGCTCTGCTCGCTAATTCTGAGCTGAACGGCATCAAGGTGAAAGTCATCACTGAAGATTCAGAAGTATTCTTACTGGGCTTAGTATCTCGTGAACACGCAGATATCGCGACGGAAGTTGCACGCAACATTTCCGGTGTGAAGCAGGTAATCCGAGCATTTGAATATGGTGAAGAAGAGACAGCCGTTAACTAGCGATTAAGCTAAAACTGCAAAGAAATCAGCAGGTAACAGAAAAGAAAAAAGCAGCGATGAGTCGCTGCTTTTTATTGAGTCGTTACTTATAACTAACGTTATTTGATAACACGAAGGCTTGGACGACCTTTCGCCGGGCGAGGTGGCTCAGGATCTGAGTCTGGCTCTTCAGCTTCTGGTTCCGCCGTTGCAACACTCAAAGATGGGCCTTTTTCTGGCTCTTCGAAAGGACTTTCTTCTATCCCTTCTTCGAACGATTCCATGTAAGCCTCTTCAGGTTCAAACATGGTACCTGCACCATTCTCACGAGCGTAAATCGCTTGTACAGCATAAAGTGGAACGATCACAGAGTGAGGACGACCACTAAAACGAGCGCTAAACGTCACAGCTTCGTTACCCAGCTCAAGTTGTCCAACTGCACGAGGTGCGATGTTCAGAATGATCTGACCGTCTTGAACAAACTCTTCTGGAACTCGCACGCCTGGTAGTGTTGCTTCAACTACAAGGTGTGGAGTCAATTCGTTATCAACCAGCCAATCATAGAATGCACGAAGCATGTATGGTCGGCGTGGTGTCATATTTGAGATATCCATAACGCTTAGCGAACTAGTCGCATCTCGCGCTCAGCTTCCGTTAAAGAAGCTAGGAATGAATCACGTTCAAATACGCGGTTCATGTAAACTTTAAGTTCTTTAGAACCCGGGCCAATTAGCTCGATACCAAGCTCAGGTAAACGCCATAGTAGCGGAGCAAGGTAGCAATCGATTAGGCTGAATTCTTCGCTCATGAAGTACTCGTACTCTGCGAAGATAGGAGCTAGAGTCAGTAGATCGTTACGTAGTTTAGTACGTGCCGCTTCAGATTCTTCAGCGTTGCCTTTAACGATCTTCTCTGCAACTGAGTACCAGTTGCGCTCAATACGGTACATCATTAGACGGCTATTACCACGAGCAACCGGGTATACAGGCATCAATGGTGGATGAGGAAAACGCTCATCTAGGTATTCCATGATGATCTTAGAGTCGTAAAGAGCAAGCTCACGATCAACAAGAGTTGGTACTGATTTGTACGGGTTCAGTTCAACAAGCTCTGCTGGAAGATTTTTTTCATCAACCAACTCAACTTCAACACTTACGCCTTTTTCAGCAAGAACGATGCGCACCTGATGGCTATACATATCAGAAGCACTTGAGAAAAGAGTCATTACAGAACGTTTATTGGCAGCTACAGCCATGGAGCCCTCCAGTACACTTTAAATAAAAACAATGGAGGCCTAAAGCCTCCATTGAACATTAACATAATTTGGAAATTAGCAAGGTATTATAGCACAATTAGTGCACATCACGCCAATACTCTTTCTTCAGCAGAATCACAATGATAGTGAAGATTACTAAGAAAGCCATTACCCACCAACCCAGAGCATGACGCTCAAGTTGAACAGGGTCGCCCGAGTAAACTAGGAAGTTAACTAGGTCGCGAACCGCTTCATCGTATTCACCAGCACTTAGTTCACCAGAGCCATCAGTCTCAGTAGCAACAACCACTGTTACTTCTTCGCCATCTACAATGTGAGTATCGTAGATTGGTGTAGGGATACCTTGCAGCTCTTCAAGAACGTGCGGCATACCAACACTTGGGAAAACAATGTTGTTCACGCCAAATGGACGAGACGGGTCTTCATAGAAAGTACGAAGGTACGTGTATAGCCAATCTGCCCCACGAACACGAGCAACCAAAGTTAGATCTGGTGGCGGAGCACCAAACCAACTTGCCGCTTGCTCAGAAGGCATCGCATTAACCATTAAGCTACCAATTTTCGCTTCAGGGTCGAAAATCAGATTTTCTTTCATTAGATCTACAGGGATCTCTAAGTCATTCGCAACACGTTCATAACGTTGGTACTGCGTCGAGTGACAACCGAAACAGTAGTTCATGAACATCTTAGCGCCATTTTGCAATGAGGCTTTGTCCGTTAAGTCATTGTTCGCTTTGTCTAATGGTACGTTTGCACCCGCTGCCATCGCCAAAGACGGCAACATAGCGAATAAAATTACAATCCACTTTTTCATTTGAATGTCACCCTTTCTGGTAATGGTTTCGTCGCTTCATTTTTACTGTAGAACCACAGTAGAACGAAGAACATGAAGTAACCTAAGCTAAAGATTTGTGCTAGTAGCGTGTAAGTTGGCGTTGCTGGAAGCGCACCAAGTACACCAAGCGCAATAAAGCTTATTGTGAATTGGATGATATTGATCAAATGCAATTTGCTACGGTAACGGTACGAACGTACTTTACAACGGTCAAACCACGGTAGTAGGAATAGCACAACAATTGATGCGCCCATCGCTACAACACCTAGCAGCTTGTCAGGAACCGCACGTAGGACTGCGTAGAAAGGCGTAAAGTACCATACAGGAGCGATGTGCTCAGGTGTCTTCAGTGGGTTCGCAGCTTCAAAGTTAGGCGGCTCAAGGAAATATCCACCCATTTCAGGGTTGAAGAACAGCACGTAACAGAACAAGAATAGAAAACCAGCAACACCTACCATATCTTTCACAGTCCCGTATGGGTGGAAAGGAATAGAGTCGATGATGTCGTATTTCTTCGTATAATCCTTGTGGAATGGGAACTGAGTTTTGTAGCCGTCGCCCATTGTACCCTTAGGAAGTTTAGTCTCGATACCGTCTGGGTTATTCGAACCAACCTCGTGCAGTGCTAGTACGTGAAGTACGATAAGCAGTAGAAGTACGATTGGTAGCGCGATAACGTGCAGTGCGAAGAAACGGTTCAACGTTGCACCAGAGATGATGTAATCACCACGGATCCAAAGCGTTAGGTCATCACCGATAACAGGAATCGCACCAAACAGAGAAATGATTACCTGAGCACCCCAGTAAGACATTTGACCCCATGGGAGTAGGTAACCCATGAAAGCCTCGGCCATAAGCACCAAGAAGATCAACATACCGAAGATCCAAAGTAACTCACGAGGTTTTTGGTAAGAACCGTAGATTAGACCACGGAACATGTGCAGGTAGATAACTACGAAGAATGCCGAAGCACCCGTCGAGTGCATGTAACGTAGTAACCAACCGTATTCTACGTCACGCATGATGTATTCAACTGAAGCAAACGCACCATCACCAGACGGTACGTAGTTCATTGTTAACCAAATACCAGTCAGGATTTGGTTAACCAATACCAACATTGCCAAAGAACCGAAAAGGTACCAAAAGTTAAAGTTCTTAGGCATTGGGTATTCAGATAAGTGCTTTTTGTAAGCATTCATCGCGGGTATACGTTTTTCAACCCAGTCTAGTAGTCCTTGCATTATGCATCTCCCTCGTCAATACCGATCAGGATCTTGGTGTCGCTTAAATACATATGCTTTGGCACAACAAGGTTCAATGGTGCAGGCACGCCTTGGAATACTCGACCAGCCATATCAAATTTCGAACCATGACACGGACAGAAGAAACCAGACTTAACACCTTGTACTTGTTCTGCGAAAGAATCTGGTAGATAAGTCGGAGAACAACCTAAGTGCGTACAGAAACCAACAGCAACGAAGAATTCCGGCTTAATTGAACGGAATTCGTTCTGTGCGTATTCTGGTTGTTGTTCAGTTTCAGATTGAGGATCACGAAGTTGACCACCGATAGATTTTAGGTTTTCTAGTACCGACTCAGCACGGCGTACAACCCAGACAGGTTTACCTTGCCACTCGACACGAACCATTTGTCCCGGTTCTAACTTGCTGACTTCCACTTCCACCGGTGCACCCGCAGCTTTCGCCTTGGCACTCGGATTCCATGATTTAATAAAAGGCACGGCTACAGCAGCAGCTCCCAAACCACCAACAACGGCTGTTGTTGCGGTTAAGAAACGCCTGCGACCGTTATTTAAAGGCGCGTTGCTCATCCAAACATTCTCCCATTTGCTCCTTGTGGATTAAAATTATTCCGATTAAAGAGCATGGCTAACAAAATATGTATTTAGTTCTATTTATTGACGGCAAATGATAAATAAAACCCTACTTTTTGACAAGATAAAGCTACCTTTTTGTAACAATCATGAGGCAAAGCGCACATTGAGTTACAAAAGCTTTCAAAATACAAGAATTTGGAAATAAAACGAGAGGGGAAAAGCATTTAGCAGGGGGGAGAAAAACAAAAAGCCCGGCATATAGCCGAGCTTTGAACCACAATTCCAGTAATAAAACTGGGAGCGTATACTTTTTCGTAAAGAAAAATTAACGCTTAGAGAATTGAGGTTTACGACGTGCTTTACGTAGACCAACTTTCTTACGTTCAACGCAACGAGCGTCACGAGTAACGTAGCCAGCTGCACGTAGAGCAGGACGTAGAGTTTCATCGTACTCCATAAGAGCGCGAGTGATACCGTGGCGAATTGCGCCAGCTTGACCAGAAATACCACCACCAGAAACAGTGATGTAAAGGTCAAGTTTCTCAGTTAGTTCAACTAGCTCAAGAGGTTGCTTAACAACCATACGAGAAGTTGGACGACCGAAGTAAACATCAAGGCTACGCTTGTTGATTACGATCTCACCAGAACCTGGTTTGATGAAAACACGAGCTGCTGAGCTTTTGCGACGACCAGTGCCGTAGTATTGATTCTCTGCCATTTTCATAATCCCCAATTAGATGTCTAGTACTTGTGGTTGTTGAGCAACATGGTTGTGCTCAGCACCAGCGTATACTTTTAGCTTACGGTACATAGCGCGGCCTAGAGGACCACGTGGAAGCATACCTTTAACAGCTAGTTCTAGAACCATTTCTGGTTTCTTGTCGATCAGCTTTTCGAAAGTGATAGACTTAAGACCACCTGGGAACTCAGAGTGACGGTAGTAAACCTTACCCTTAGCTTTGTTACCAGTTACAGCAACTTTCTCAGCGTTAACAACGATGATGTAATCACCAGTGTCTACGTGAGGAGTGTATTCTGCTTTGTGCTTACCACGAAGGCGAGAAGCGATTTCACTTGCTAGACGACCAAGAGTTTTACCTTCAGCGTCTACAACATACCAGTCGCGTTTTACAGTTTCTGGTTTAGCAACGAAAGTTTTCATGCTAATAATTACCTATTTAAAAAATTTACACTTAAGGAATACTCGCGTATTCCCACTGTCTAAGAGTCACCATTCATCACCCCTTCGAGTGTTGGAAAACTCTTGGCATAACGTGATTTAACTCATCGTTAGAGGCCCGCAGTAACGGTAGGTCGCAGGATTATAGAGAAGAGCGAAGAAAAAATCACCTCTTTTTGAACAAAATCACGATTTTTTTATTTCTACTTCTCAATCGAGATAATCCTAGCTAACTCAAGTGCTCTTTTGCTAAATATTCATGGCTCTGCATTTCAATTAAACGCGACTGACAACGTTTAAATTCGAACTCTAGCTGGCCGTGGGTATATAAATTTTCAAGCTCTACTTCCGCAGAAATAATCAGCTTTACATTGCGCTCATAGAACTCGTCCACTAGTGCGATAAAACGTCTTGCTGCGTCATCAGAAGTCGCGCCCATTTGCAGTACATCAGCCAAGAGAACCGTGTGGTAAACGCGCGACAGTTCAATATAATCATTCTGGCTTCGAGCCGACTGACAAAGCTGAGCAAAGGTACCATGCAACACGCCATCGCTTGCTTCGATAACAGCTAACTGACGATGATTCACTTCAATCTGCTTGAGTCTCTCTTTATCTTCCCCAACCAGTTGGTTGTAGTACTTTTCAAGATTGATGTTCGCTTGGCTATCGAGTGGATAGTGATATATCTCAGCCTGCTCTAGGGTACGTAGACGATAATCAATGCCGCTGTCTACATTGAGAATATGACAGTTGTCTTGAATCAGCTTAATCGCAGGTAAGAAACGCGCACGTTGTAGACCATTACGATACAGGTCTGCAGGAGGAATATTTGAGGTCGCAACTAAGATAACGTTTCGTGCGAATAACTCTTGGAATAAGGTTCCTAAGATCATCGCGTCGGTTATATCTGAAACAAAGAACTCATCGAAACAGATAATGTCCGCCTCTTGCTTCAACTTATCAGCAACCAAAGGCAGAGGATCACTCACATTGCCCAGCGCCTTTAATTCGTCATGCACTCGATACATAAAACGATGAAAGTGCACTCGCATTTTTTTAGTGGTCGGTAAGGCATCGTAGAACGTATCCATCAGATAAGTTTTACCGCGCCCTACACCGCCCCAAAAGTAGAGCCCTTTAGGTGGCGTTGGTAGCTCTGGCTTTTTACCGAGCAATTTCTGAAATCGAGTCAATTGAGGAATAGGAGTATTCACATAATCTTGGAACTGATGAAAAAGTTCATCTAAAGATTTAACGGCTTGCTCTTGTGCTGGATCTCTTTGAAATCCATGCTCTTTTATATCTTGTTCGTATTTTTTGACGGGATTCATGACGACATTTCCACAATGAAAGCGATATCAGACAGCGAATAAAATTAAGCTCAAACAGTAAGGGACGTGACATTATGCGGCGAATAATGCAGCATTAAACTGCTAAGTAGCGCACATGCATTTCTCTTTATACTGCGGCTTTCTCATAGTACCATGGAGCCGTAGCACGTGTAACTAAGCAGTAACAAACATGTTAAAAAACAATAATAAGGAGCTGTTATGCCTTGGATGTATGCCATTGCCGGTTTACTAGTCGGAGTTATTCTAGGGGTCGCTATTTCTCGTCTCATGACACCTGAATACAAGAAGCAAAAGAACGTACAGAAAGAATTAGATAGCGCAAAGTTTGCCCTTGAACAGCAGCGACAAGAGCTGGCTGATCACTTTGCGAAATCAGCAGAGATGTTGGACACCTTAGGTAAGGACTACACAAAACTGTACCAACACATGGAAAAGACCAGCTCTGAGCTGATCCCTAACCTGCCAGAGCAAGACAACCCGTTTGTGAAGACAGCGGCTGCTCATTCAGAAAAGCCACAAGAAAAGTCGGCAAACAAAGAAGCAGCACTGGAAGAGCAACCTAAAGATTACGCGAATGGTGCGACTGGTTTATTTACCGAGCAGAAGAAAGAAATCATTGATGCTCCTGATGTAGTCACTGCAAAAGCATCATAAACATTTAACACTTAGGTGAACTTTACAAAGGTTTTTGAGTCATAACTTTCACTCAGGTCATTTGAAACTTCTCATACGTATTAAACGTAATGAGACGGGTAAGACCTTAACTAGAGAGGAGTTTATGATGAAAAAACCTTTGCTTGCTTTATCTGTACTGACTTTAAGCTTAAGTTCAATCATCACCCCCATTCAAGCAACCGCCGCACTACCATTAAGTGTAGGTAATGAACAATTACCAAGCCTTGCGCCTATGCTTGAACAAGTGACCCCCGCTGTGGTTAGTATCGCCGTTGAAGGCAAACAGGTACAACGTCAGCAAATCCCTGAACAATTCCAATTCTTTTTTGGCCCAGAGCAAACACGTGAGCGTCCATTTCGTGGATTAGGCTCAGGCGTGATCATTGACGCCAAGAAAGGCCATATCGTCACCAACTACCATGTAATTGATGGTGCTGACGATATCAAAGTAAGACTTCATGACGGTCGAGAATACGATGCTGAGCTTATCGGCGGTGACCAGATGTCTGATATTGCCCTCTTAAAATTAGAAAAAGCCAAGAACCTGACTCAGATAAAACTCGCAGACTCCGATAAGTTGAGAGTCGGTGATTTCACTGTGGCGATTGGTAACCCATTTGGACTTGGCCAAACCGTGACATCAGGTATCGTTTCTGCACTTGGACGAAGCGGCCTCAACCTCGAAAACTTCGAAAACTTCATTCAAACCGATGCCGCAATCAACAGCGGTAACTCAGGTGGTGCGCTAGTGAACCTAAATGGCGAGCTGATTGGTATCAACACAGCCATTCTTGGCCCTAACGGAGGGAATGTCGGTATCGGCTTTGCAATTCCATCCAACATGATGAAAAACCTAACAGAACAGATTATCGATTTCGGTGAAGTTAAACGCGGCATGCTTGGCGTTCAAGGTGGTGAGATCACCTCAGAGCTTGCAGAGGCATTAGGTTACGAGTCCAGTAAAGGCGCCTTCGTTAGCCAAGTTGTGCCAGACAGTGCCGCTGATGACGCTGGATTAAAAGCGGGTGACATTATCGTCTCTATTAATGGTAAGCGCATCGATACCTTCAGCGAGTTAAGAGCAAAAGTCGCAACGCTCGGTGCAGGCAAAGAGATCGAGTTAGGTGTCGTTCGCGATGGTAAGAATAAAACCTTCGATGTAACGCTGGGTGAGTCAACCAATAGCAAAACCAAAGCCGAGAAGCTTCACGAAGGGCTAACTGGCGCCGAGCTTACCAACACCACTAGCAATGACCCTGCAACAGGCGTGAAAGTATCCAGCGTTGCTCAAGGTTCACCAGCGGAAGCTTATCAACTTCTGAAAGATGACATCATCATTGGAGTAAACCGTCAGCCGGTTAAGAACCTCGCTGAATTTAGAGCGATTGTTGAAAAACAACCAGGCGTATTAGCACTCAATATCCAGCGAGGCGATAGAACCATCTACCTCGTAATTCGATAGCTACTTCGCTGACACAAACACAGGGAGACTTTGTAAGTTTGCTTTAAACTTACTCAGTCTCCCTTTTATTTAGATGAATCAAAATGCTATGCTTCACAAGTAATTCAAACTAGTCACCCATGCGTGGAGGCTCAACACCTTACCTGTCGAAGAGGGAAAAATGCTGTCCTTTCTATTTCGTTCTATTTCCCTTGGACTCGTTTCAGCGGCGCTGATTCTTCTAGCCTTTCCTAGCCTAAGGCTAGCCATTGTTGCAGATGTGACTAGCCCTAAAGTCGATAATATTGGCTCTCTTCAGATTTCATTTAATCAAGCGGTACGCCGCGCTGCGCCTGCTGTAGTGAATATTTACAGCCGTAAATACGCAGAAGGTGATCGTAACAAACTACTGACTCAAGGTTTGGGTTCGGGGGTTATTGTCAGCGAAAAAGGCTATATCATTACCAACTTCCACGTTGTGGCTCAAGCTGACCAAATTGTTGTGGCACTTCAAGACGGCCGAGTAGCTGCAGCACAGTTAGTTGGCTCAGATAAACGTACTGACATCGCGATACTCAGAGTCAGCGGCGACAACCTCCCGGTGATCCCACTCAACCCTAATTACAAAGCCAACGTCGGTGATGTAGTACTAGCTATCGGTAACCCATATAACCTAGGTCAAACCACCACCTTTGGTATCATCTCTGCGACTGGCCGCTCTTCGATCAGCGCTGACGGTCATCAAGCCTTTATTCAGACTGATGCAGCGATCAATGAAGGCAACTCTGGTGGAGCTCTGGTTAACTCTCAGGGTGAGTTAGTCGGCATCAATACCGCCTCTTTCCAACAAGCGACCGACATGGAAACCTACGGTATTTCATTTGCTATCCCCTACCCACTTGCCAATAAAATCATGGAAAAGATCATCGCTGATGGTCGTGTGATCCGTGGTTATATCGGCATCGACGGGCAAGACATCAACTCAGTCACTTCTCGCATGTTGGGTACTAAGAATATCGGTGGGATTGTTGTGTTGGGTATCGATCCAAATGGTCCGGCTGCGGATGCAGGTTTTGAAGCTCAAGATATTATTGTCAGCATCAACAATAATCAGGTAAATGGTCGCCAGAGCGTGATGGATATCGTTACCGATCTACGTCCAGGTACAGTGATCGATGTCGGCATCTTGCGCCAAGGTGAAAACAAGACTCTCAAAGTGACGATTGCTGAAGATACTCGCCTGTAGAGCAAACGCTAAAAGTAAGCGATTCAAAACAACTGACAGACAAATACAAAAAACCCAGCTCACAGGCTGGGTTTTCTTTTATCCGAAGATAGCATCAAATGTCTTTACGATTCACTTGGCTCTTCGATATCAATGCGAGTCACACGCTGTAGGCCTCTTGGCAGTAGACCGCCACGACGACCACGTTCACCACGGAAGTTTTCAAGGTCAGCCGGTTTTAAGCCAAGCTTACGTTTACCCGCGTAGATGGTCAGCGTTGCATTCTCAGGAATAGCCATCAGGTGCGATACAAACTCTTCACGCTCTTTAGCCTTCGCGGAAGGAATGTTGATGATCTTGTTACCCTTACCTTTGCTCAATTGAGGTAGGTCTTTTATTGGGAACAACAACATGCGGCCTTGGTTGGTAATCGCTAGAATCTGGTTACTTTCCAAATCAGCAATCGGACTAGGTGCCATCACTTCTGAAGATTGCGGCAGGTTAACCAGAGCTTTACCGCTCTTGTTCTTAGACAGCAGATCGCTACCCTTACAAACAAAGCCGTAACCAGCATCAGAGCCAACTAACCATAGCTGTTCATCTTCTCCCATCACCACTTGGCGAATAGAGGTGCCTGCGCTTATGTTCAAGCGACCGGTAATCGGCTCACCTTGACTTCGCGCAGATGGTAATGAATGAGACTCAAGGGAGTAACTTCTGCCATCACTACCAAGGAACACCGCTTGTTGATTACTCTTACCTTTAGCGCTCGCTAGGAATTTATCACCCGATTTGTAGTTCAAGCCTTCGGCGTCAACCTCATGCCCTTTCGCATGACGAATCCAACCTTTCTCAGACAGCACAACAGTAATTGGTTCGCTAGGTACCAAATCACGCTCAGTCATCGCTTTTGCTTCAGCACGTTCAACTAATGGAGAACGACGGTCATCACCGTATTTATCGGCGTCAGCTTGAATTTCTTTCTTGATAAGTGTGTTTAGACGACGCTCAGAGCCCAGTAGCTTCTCTAGCTTCTCACGCTCTTTCTCTAGTTCATCTTGCTCGCCGCGGATTTTCATCTCTTCCAGCTTAGCAAGGTGACGAAGTTTAGTATCAAGGATAGCGTCAGCTTGAATTTCCGTAATACCAAAGCGCTCCATTAGAACCGCTTTAGGGTCATCCTCAGTTCGGATGATCTCAATTACTTCATCAAGGTTGAGGTAAGCAACCAGCAAACCTTCCAAGATGTGTAGGCGAGCTAGTACTTTATCTAAACGGTGTTGCAGACGACGGCGAACCGTTGTGCGACGGAACTCAATCCACTCTTTCAGAATTTGAACTAGGCCTTTAACTTGAGGGCGATTGTCTAAGCCAATCATGTTCAAGTTAACACGGAAGTTCTTCTCAAGATCTGTCGAAGCAAACAGGTGACTCATCAGTTGATCACAATCGATACGATTCGAACGAGGCACCACTACGATACGAGTTGGGTTCTCGTGATCGGATTCATCGCGCAAGTCATCAACCATTGGCAGCTTCTTAGCGCGCATCTGGTTAGCGATTTGCTCAAGTAGCTTAGCGCCCGATACTTGGTGAGGCAGAGCTGTGATAACAATATCAGAGCCTTCTTTGTGCCAAACCGCACGCATCTTGATGCTGCCACGACCCGTTTTGTAGATCTTTTCGATATCCGACTTCGGAGAAATAATCTCAGCTTCTGTTGGATAATCAGGGCCTTGGACGCTTTCCATGATGTCTGATAGCTCAGCTTTCGGGCTATCGATTAGCTTAATCGTCGCATCAGCAATCTCACGCACGTTATGTGGTGGGATATCTGTCGCCATACCTACCGCGATACCAGTAATACCGTTGAGTAGAATATGAGGCAGACGCGCGGGCAACATTTGTGGCTCTTTCATCGTGCCATCAAAGTTTGGTTGCCACTCAACCGTGCCTTGGCCTAATTCACCAAGCAGTACCTCAGCAAACTTAGACAGTTTCGCTTCGGTATAACGCATCGCTGCGAATGATTTCGGGTCATCGGGAGCACCCCAGTTACCTTGACCATCTACCAATGGGTAGCGGTAAGAGAACGGCTGTGCCATCAGTACCATGGCTTCGTAACATGCAGAATCACCGTGTGGGTGATACTTACCTAGTACGTCACCAACGGTACGTGCTGATTTTTTATATTTCGAAGCGGCAGATAGACCAAGCTCAGACATCGCATAAATAATACGACGCTGTACAGGCTTAAGACCGTCACCAATATAAGGCAATGCACGATCCATGATCACGTACATTGAGTAGTTTAAGTAGGCGTCTTCGGTGAACTTGCGCATTGGCAATTGTTCAACGCCATCAAATGTAATTTCGTTAGACATCCATTATACCTCGGCCATATCACCGTTAGTCTGTAGCCATGTACGGCGATCATCAGCGCGTTTTTTACCTAGCAGCATGTCCATCATCTCAAGTGTCGCTTCGTTATCGTCAATAGTTAATTGAACAAGGCGACGAGTATTTGGATCCATGGTGGTTTCACGTAGCTGAAGTGGGTTCATCTCACCCAGACCTTTGAATCGTTGTACGTTGATTTTGGATTTCTTCTTAGACAAGCGCTCAAGTACGCCATCCTTCTCATCGTCATCCAATGCGTAGAACACCTCTTTACCACAGTCGATACGATACAGTGGCGGCATTGCTACATAGATATGACCCGCTTCAACAAGTGCGCTGAAGTGACGAGTGAATAGTGCACATAGTAGTGTCGCGATATGAAGTCCATCCGAGTCCGCATCGGCAAGGATACAAATCTTACCGTAACGCAGGCCTGATAAATCGTCGTTGTCTGGGTCAATACCCAAAGCCACTGAGATATCATGAACTTCTTGAGAGGCCAATACTTGGTCTGCAGACACTTCCCATGTATTTAGGATTTTACCGCGCAATGGCATTACTGCTTGGAACTCACGATCGCGAGCTTGCTTAGCAGAACCACCCGCCGAGTCCCCTTCCACGAAGAAGATTTCAGTGCGATTCAAATCTTGTACCGAACAGTCCGTTAGCTTACCTGGTAGTGCAGGGCCAGACGCGACTTTCTTACGTACTACTTTCTTACTGGCACGCATACGACGGTGCGCATTCGCAATACAAGCTTCCGCTAACTGCTCCGCCAGTTGTGGTTTTTCATTCAACCACAGGCTGAAGGCATCTTTTACGACACCAGAAACAAATGCTGCGGTTTGACGAGAAGATAAACGCTCTTTTGTTTGACCTGCAAACTGAGGATCTTGCATCTTCACCGATAGCACGTATGAACAGCGGTCGAAGATGTCATCACCCGTTAGCTTAACGCCACGTGGTAATAGATTACGGAATTCACAGAACTCACGCATTGCATCCAATAGACCTTGGCGTAGACCGTTTACGTGCGTACCGCCTTGTTTAGTCGGTACCAGGTTCACGTAACTCTCGGTGATCATATCGCCGCCTTCTGGCTGCCAGATGATCGCCCAGTTGGCCATTTCCGTTTCAGCAACGAATTCACCGACATAAGGCTCTTCAGGCAACAGGGTGTAACCTTTCACGCCTTCAGCAAGATAGTCTTTTAGACCATCTTCATAGAACCATTTGTGTTCTTCATTGTTCACTTTGTCGCTAAAGGTGATTTCCAACCCCGGGCAAAGTACCGCTTTCGCACGTAAATTGTTGATTAGACGAAGCGTTGAAAACTTAGAGCTATCGAAGTATTTAGGGTCAGGCCAGAAGTGTACTGATGTACCACTGTTGCGATGACCACAAGTGCCTGTAACCGTCAGTTCAGTAACCGCTTTACCATGCTCTAGAGCGATTTCATGAACTTCACCTTCACGGCGAACCGTAACCTCAACACGCTTAGACAGGGCGTTTACTACCGAGATACCTACACCGTGCAAACCACCAGAAAACTTGTAGTTGTTATTCGAGAACTTACCACCAGAGTGGAGCTTGGTTAGGATCAGCTCAACACCTGAGATACCTTTCTCTGGGTGGATATCAACAGGCATACCACGGCCATCATCGGTAACTTCTAATGATTGGTCTGCATGAAGCACAACTTTGATTTTCTTAGCGTGTCCCGCTAGAGCTTCATCGACCGAGTTATCAATGACTTCTTGGGCAAGGTGGTTCGGCCTTTCTGTCTCGGTATACATACCTGGGCGGTGTCGCACAGGGTCGAGACCTTCAAGTACCTCGAGGTCTTTTGCATTATATTGTTCAGTCATAATACGGAGTTTACTCAAAAAGTTTGCGTCAGTTCGCTGGCTCCAGTTTCACTAAAGCAGAATCATTACTATGAACCGTCATAGCAGAGCGAACGAGCGAAGTATTGGGGAATATAGTCTGGAAGCTGACTAATGATGTCAAGCTAGTTCAAAAACTAAGACATCAAACTATGATATTTCACCATTGATAGATGAAATAACAGGCAAAAAGAGAGACAACGACTCAGTGAAGAAAACAGGTTATAGGTTTAGAAAGGTGATGATTTGCTGTGGGTAGCGTTCAAAATCAACAAAGCTATGATCCCCACCCTCTTCTACTGTTTGGGTTGCACCTTGATACTTCTCTACCGCTTGTCGGTAATCCAGAACTTCATCTTCCGTTTGTTGAAGTAACCAGAAATCACTTGGCTTTGTGATAGCTGGAACATCTAATGCCTTCAACTCATCGATATGCTTAGTCTCTAAGACATATCGTTCATTTGTGTATGGGTTTACTTGCTCACCTAAGTAGTCGACAAGTAACTCATATGGTTTCACCGCAGGGTTTACTACAACCGCTTTAAAGCCATAGTGGCTGTTGAGCCAAGTTGAAAGATAGCCACCTAACGAGCTGCCAACCAACGCGATCTGGTACTGTTCTTTGTATTGTTCCACCAGCTGCTGCAGGTAAAGTGCAGCTTGCTGCGGGAAGCTAGGCAATTGAGGTGTTAGTACCTTAATATCCGCACGATGCTCGGCGCAATACTCAGTCATCACCGTCGCTTTGTGAGAGCGAGATGAACTGTTAAAACCATGAATATAGAGAAGCAGTGATGGTTTCGCAGTTTGCTCGATAGATTCAGACATCATTAGCAGCCTTCTTTAATAACCAGCGGCTTCAAAATCAGGTAAGAACTGCCCGTTAGGCAAGCGACGAACTTGAGTACTCACCGTACCGTCTTGATGCAATTCAATCTCTCTCCAACCAGGAGATAAAGTATCTACAGCGAAGTCATCTGAGTTCGGTTTGAACTGAACACAAGTCGACGGAGTTGCCATAACTTGTACACCATGGTGCTCTCGGTTCATGTCTTGATGAACATGACCACACAATACCGCTTTGACATTAGAATGCTGTTGAACCACATCCCAGAACTGATCTGCATCTTTCAAATTGTGTTGATCGAGCCATGCACTGCCGACTAGCAAAGGGTGATGGTGCAACAAAACCAAGGTATTGCGCTCAGGGAATTCCGCCAGCTTTTGCTCAAGCAAATCAAGTTGTTGATCGCTCAGGCGTCCGTGAGGTACGCCAACCACTTGAGAGTCCAACATGATCATTTGCCAACGCTCGCCCAGCAATACATGTTCGACACATTGAATCTGTGGTGATGGTAAAACACTGCCCATATTAGGCTTAAAATCATGGTTTCCAGGTAGCCAGTAACACGGTTTTTCTAAGGGTTGAATCCCTGATTCAAATTTCTGGTATGACTCTGCGCTGTGATCTTGAGAAATATCACCAGTCGCTAAGATCGCTTGATAGTCAAAGCCCTGACTAACAATGCCATCGACTACAGCACGAAAGCTATCTTGAGTGTTGATGCTTAGTAAGCTGCCATTGCTCGGCGCAAATAAATGCGTATCCGTTAGCTGCACAAGCTTAATACTGCTCTCATCAAATTTTGAAGTATGTGATAATTCCAAAATAACAAATCCAGATACGTTACTGTTTAGACGTTAAAAGTGTTCTTAAATAAGCTCAATTAAAAGGCAATAGGGCTACGGCTGATACCAGTTTTTAAACAAAACGTTAACCATTCCCCAAGAAATTTATTCAATTGAAATTTCTCATCCTTTTGCAGAAGTTTAGTGTTGGGATAGTCGTATTTCGCTTTAACTCGCGAAAAATCCCCACTAGCGCACACTTCTGCAACTCGAGCATCGTGATATAGCCTGACAGACATTTTTGGCAAAGGAAACACTGGCATCGCGTCACTCTGACATATATCTATTAATGTGGTGTATTTTGTGACCTCATTCACTGTCAATTGATACACCATATTAACGGCTTGGTAACAGCGGACATCACCAACCTCATGCCCAACCGGTAACAAAGCGTTGAGTTTGGCATAATTCGTCTCATAGACTCGCATCAATTCAGCAAGATCAACATGATACGGTTTTTTGACCGCTATATTTGGCATAACGTTAAGCCACCCACTCTGACTGTAATTCTTGGTAGTTCAATTGTAGCCATTGCAGCGCAATGATTGTGGCTCCATTTTCAAACACACCGTCTTTCACTAACTGATAAGCGGCTTCACGGCTCATCACTTGTACACGAATATCCTCACCTTCGTAATCCAATCCGTGCACCCCTTTGGCCGTGGTGGCATCCACACAGCCAACAAAAACATCTAGCTTTTCTGAGCAACCACCTGATGAAGGGTAATATGAAGTAATGGGCAACACAGTTCCGACTTCGACTCCGGCTTCTTCCATCGCTTCACGACGAGCCACATCTTGAGGCGACTCATCGGTATCAATGATCCCAGCAACAATTTCGTATTGCCAAGGGTTCTCATGCTCTAAAGCACCAACGCGGATCTGTTCAACGATCACCACTTCATCGCGCACAGGATCATAAGGTAGCAAAGCGACAGCATGACCACGCTCAAACATTTCACGTTCTATCGGTTGGCTCCAGCCTCCCTCAAACAGCTTATGCTTAAATGTGTACTTAACCATTTTGAAAAAACCACGAAACAGCGTCTCTTTTGAGACTATTTCCACATCTTGCGGAGTAAACTCATGTCGTTGATTGTCAGACTGTTGCATTTGGTACCTCACTAAGTGATCTTTATAGTTTACTCATTGTCCGAGTTAACTACCAAGGATAAGGTTCAACTTTTTATATAAAACTTACAATTAAAGTTAAGTTTCAAAAAATAAATATTGCACAAGTGGACAGTTAAATGTAAAAAAGTGCAAAGTTTCGAGTAAATTACCACCAAACTGGGTTAAACTCTTTTAAAGAAAATTCTATTAAAGGCAGGAATAGGAAAATGAAAAAACTGCTTCCACTATTTATCAGTGCAGCAATTGGCAGCCTGAGTTCATCAGCTTTCGCTGATACGCTAGCTGAAGTTTATGACCAAGCAAAACAGAACGACCCACAGCTTCTTCGTTCAGCAGCGCAGCGCGATGCCGCTTTTGAAGCAGTAACGTCAAGCCGTAGCTCTTTGTTACCGCAAATTAATCTAAAAGCAAGTTACGATATCAACCGTGGTGACCGCAATGATGATAGCAATGACAACAATCAATGGGAGGTTGGCATTGGGTTTAGCCAAGAGCTATACCAACGCTCTTCATGGATCACTCTAGATACCGCAGAGAAGTCGGCTCGCCAGGCTGATTCAGCATACGCGGCAGAACAACAAGCGTTAATTCTAAGAACAGCGACAGCTTACTTCGACGTACTTCGTGCTCAAGACAACCTAGAGTTTGTTCGTGCAGAAAAAGCAGCCGTTGCTCGTCAGCTTGAGCAAACGAAGCAACGCTTTGAAGTAGGTCTTTCTGCAATTACCGATGTACATGATGCACAAGCTCAGTTTGATGGTGTTTTAGCAGACGAAGTATTAGCAGAAAACACTTTGACTAATAGCTACGAAGGTTTACGTGAAATCACAGGCCAAGAGCACTCAGAGCTGAGCATCCTAGATACTGACCGCTTCTCTGCAAGCAAGTCCTCAGAATCAGCGGCAGCGCTTGTTGAACAGGCTGAGCAAAAGAACCTTAGCCTACTCGCTGCACGTATCTCTCAAGACGTAGCAAAAGACAACATCTCTCTAGCAAGCTCTGGTCACCTACCAAGCCTAACATTAGATGGCAACTATGGACTTGGAGAACAAACTAACAGCTCGAACAGCGGTCTAGATTACGATGCTGATAACCTGAATATTGGTTTGAACTTAGTTGTACCGCTATACTCGGGTGGTAACACAACTTCTTTGACTAAACAGGCTGAATACAACTACGTTGCAGCAAGTGAAGATCTAGAAGCAACTTACCGTAGCGTTGTTAAAGACGTACGTGCCTTTAACAACAACATCAGTGCTTCAATTGGTGCTCTACGCGCTTACGAACAATCAGTTGTTTCTGCTCAATCAGCTCTAGAAGCGACGGAAGCAGGTTTCGATGTAGGTACTCGTACTATCGTTGACGTACTAGATTCAACTCGTCGTCTTTACGATGCGAACAAGAACCTCTCAGACGCTCGTTACAACTACATCCTAAGTGTACTTCAGCTTCGTCAAGCCGTTGGTACGCTAAGCGAGCAAGACATCGTTGATGTAAACGCAGGTCTAAAAGTAGCAAGTAAGTAATTCTTAAATACTTACGTAAGTTACAGTTACAAAAATGCCGCTCATTGAGCGGCATTTTTATTATCTGTTCTAAAGCTAGCTGAGAAGTTTCAAGCTAAAAGGCGAAACGTTAACCTCGACCGCCTTTGATCGCTTTAATGATTTCAGTAGTCGAGCAACCATCTTCAAAGTTAAGTACTTTAACTTCACCACCAGCAGCAATCACTTCCGCACCACCTGCGATCTCTTCAGGCTTGTAATCACCGCCTTTCACTAAGATGCTTGGTAGTACTTCAGAGATCAAACGTTGAGGTGTGTCTTCAGAGAAAGGCACCACCCAGTCAACTGCACCTAAGCCCGCCAATACCGCCATACGACGATCAGTTGGGTTCACAGGACGACCAGGGCCTTTCAAACGCTTAACAGATTCGTCGGTATTAACGGCAACGATCAAACGGTCGCCCAGTTCAGCCGCATGGTTCATGTAAGAAACATGCCCCGCATGCAGAATATCAAAGCAGCCATTGGTCATAACGACCTTTTCACCTTTCGCGCGAGCACGTTTTACCGCCTCAACCAGTGCCGCTTCTGAGATCACACCGTAGTCTGTGTCTTGACTGCCGTGAATCGCTTCCGCTAGTTCAATAGTAGAAAGTGTCGATGTACCTAGCTTACCAACCACCACACCAGCTGCCGCGTTCGCTAATGCACACGCTTCATCCAATGGTTTACCGGCAGCAACAGAAGCAGCAAGAACGGAGATAACCGTATCACCAGCACCTGTCACGTCGTAAACTTCTTTCGCTTGAGTTGGCAAGTGGAATGGTGCCTGACCTTTACGTAGTAACGTCATACCATTTTCACTGCGAGTCACCAATAAAGCTTCAAAGTCATACCTCTCGATCAAGGCAATACCCTTCTCGATAAGATCTTCTTCTGATTTCACTTTACCTGCAACCAGCTCAAACTCTGCCATGTTTGGTGTAAGTAATGTCGCACCACGGTAGCGCTCTAAATCCGCACCTTTGGGATCGATGAATACAGGAACATTGGCTGCACGTGCTTTTTGAATGAAGCTCTGTACATGCTCTAATGCACCTTTCGCGTAATCCGACAAGATAACCGAACGTACATTTGGTAGGGCTTGCTCCATGCGAGACAGAATAAGCTCTGGGTTTGTGTTTTCGAATTTGTCTTCAAAATCAAGACGGATCAACTGCTGACCACGGCTCATCACTCGTAGTTTGGTGATGGTTGGATAGTCTTCTAACTCAACAAAATCACACTTAACCTTTAGCGCACCCAAGGTGTTTTTCAACACCTCAGCTGGTTCATCTTTACCAGTTAAACCAACAACATGAGCATGACCGCCAAGCGAGGCAATATTCATTGCTACGTTGGCAGCACCACCTGGACGCTCTTCGTTATTTTCTACTTTTACCACAGGCACTGGTGCTTCTGGTGAAATACGGCCAGTTGGACCATACCAGTAACGATCAAGCATGACGTCACCGACAATAAGAACACCTGATTGGCTGTAGTCAGGTAGAATTGGTTTCATTGTTGAGCTCCAAAAATCGAATCTGGCTAGAGTCTAGCACACTGATTACAGTGGCTAAACCATAGAAAAGTGAGTAAAGCCTATCTCGATAGGCACTGTGCTAGCTAAGCGAAAGACAAGTTACACTTCCATCCATTGCTTCCATGCGTGAACCACATGTTCCCTTTCCATTTCGAACTTATTAATTGCAACATCAGCATCAAGATTAAGTAGGTTACGATGGTGTATTTCATCGCGTAGCGTTGTGTAGGCATTGGTCAATGCCATGCCTTGTTGCTCGTCCATGATTCCTTGTGACATCAGACTCTCAAAGATTCTGACATTGTCACACCAACGTGTCAGCTTTGGCTTCTCGTGGCTGTATCGTAACACTAAGTATTGCGCTAAAAACTCAACATCAGTGATGCCACCAGCATCCTGTTTGAGCATGAATCGATCCGCTTTTTTGCCGCCAAGGTGATCACGCATTTTTTCTCGCATATCCACCACAGCTTTTTTCAACGTTGCTTCATCACGTGGCAAACACAACACCTCATGACGTGTTTTGTTGAATGCGGAAGCCAATTGCTCATCACCGTAGATCATACGAGCTCGAGTCAGTGCTTGATGCTCCCATGTCCATGCGTCGTTGTGCTGATACTCATCAAAGGCATCGGTTGGACTAACCAACAAGCCCGATACACCCGATGGACGCAAGCGAGTATCGACTTCATACAGGATTCCCGACGCGGTTCTGGTCGAGAAGATATGAATAATACGCTGAGCCAACCTTAGATAAAATTGGCGCCCATCAATCTCTTTCTTACCATCAGTATAGATGTGTACCGGACAGTCGTGCATAAACACAATATCGAGGTCTGAGTTGTAACCTAGCTCCCAGCCGCCCACTTTACCGTAGCCGACAACCGCAAAGCCGCGACCTTCACGGTCTTGAAGGTGAGTAGGCTCACCAAACTTAGCCGACACCTGTAACCAAGCTTGGTTTACGCCAGCTTCAACAATCGCTTCCGCTAAGTAAGTTAGGTGATCACTCACCTTCATAACTGGAAGCACACCCGCTATATCAGCCGCGGCAATTCTCAGGATACAAGTCTGCTTAAACTGACGCAGACCTTCCATCTGCTGTTCCATGTCGTCTTCAGGAATACGAGCAAGGTAATCACGTAATTCTGTCTTGTAAGACTCAAGTGGCACCGGATTATAGAGCTGCTGAGGGTCGATAAGTTCATCTAACAGAATTGGGTAACGTCCAAGCTGTTCTGAGATCATCGGGCTAGCGGTACACAAGCGAACCAGTTGAGTCAATGCAGCGGGGTGCTCATCGAGCAACTCTAGATAAGTGGTACGCGTGACAATTTTATGCAGTAAATGCAGTACTCGCGATAAGCCAAACTCAGCATCTTTAGCAGTATACAAGGCCTGAAAAACTTTCGGCATCAGTCGATTGAGAACTTCACGCCCACGCGGACCAAGGGTTTTCTTAGCGATATCCGCTTTAAATTGAATAATGGTTTTCGCCGCTTCAGGCGGATTGGCGATAGCAATATCATGCTCCAATACATGCTCGATAACATCCGGCTTATGGGCCATATCCCACAGCTCACTGAAGTGACTCGCGATTGAGTTAGCGTCCTCTTCATCAATTCCAATGAGCTCTTCGAACACGTTATGTACGTTTGCCATATGGGCGCGAGTTGCCGTAATCAAACTCTCCCAATCACTGAATTGCATGGCAACAGCAAGCTGAAATTGTTCAAACTCACCATCCGGCAACGTCTGAGTTTGCTTGTCAGCCATCGCTTGCAGTAGGTTTTCTAGGCGACGTAAAAACAGGTAAGCATCGCGCAGGTCAGTCACTTCTCCGGCTTCTAGCAGATGCAGAGAGTCAATGGCGGTTAACGTCTCTAAAAGCCCTCGTCCACGTAGGCTAGGCTCACGGCCACCACGAATCAGTTGGAAGACTTGTGCAATGAACTCAACCTCACGAATACCGCCTGAGCCGAGCTTGATATTATTGGATAAGCCACGACGACGCACTTCACTACTGATCATCGATTTCATGCGGCGCAAAGATTGAATTGCACTGAAATCGATATAGCGACGGAAGACAAACGGACGTAGCATCTTGCGCAACTCTTGATACTCTGGGTACATTTCACTGCCCATTACGCGCGCCTTAACCATCGCGTAACGTTCCCAGTCTCGCCCTTGTTCTTGGTAGTAATCTTCCAGAGCGGCGTAACTCATCACCAATGGTCCACTCTCGCCAAAAGGACGCAGACGCATATCGACGCGATAACAGAACCCATCAAAGGTTTGTTGATCGAGCGCCTTGATAATACGCTGCCCTAAGCGGGTAAAGAACTGCGCATTGGCGATACTGCGTCTTGCTCCTTGGGTTTCGCCATTTTCAGGGTAGGTAAAAATCAGGTCGATATCAGAAGAAAAGTTGAGTTCACCGCCACCAAGCTTACCCATGCCAATGATAAGCATCGGCTGTGCTTCACCCTGTTCATTACAAGGTGTGCCCCACTCTTTACAGCAAATGTCGTACTGCCATTGATAGGTCTCGAAGATCATCGCTTCGGCCAACATAGAGAGATGACTTAGGCTCTGTTCAAGCTCCCAAGAGCCCATAAAGTCACGCCATGCAATATAGGTCATTTCTCGATTACGGAATTGACGTAGCACTCGCTGACCGCTCATTTCGTCCGTACAATCAGAAAGCAGCTCAGCCAATCGTCCACGATACCCTTCAGCACGCTCCTCACATTCCAACATATCCGGTAGAGTCGTCGATAAAACCGTATCACGTTGTAAGCAATCACCAATAAAGCAGCTTAATCCTAAGACGCGTTTAAGGTCTTCAATTAGCGGCTCAGGCCAAGCATTAATGGCTTCACTTTGGTGCTCTAATAATTGCTCAAAAGCTGACTGCGAATGAGTGACGAGTTGAGGAGGCAATGGCATGTTTCTTCCTTGTATAAGCTGCGCGCGAACAATCAATTTGTTGGGGCAGTTTTTCAATAACGAGTTTTCATAACTAAAGATAGTTATACCAAAGTTACGCCAATAAAAAACGCCCACATCAGTAATGTGGGCGTTTTATCGGTTAACTTATCGAGTTAGGCCTTTCTCTCTAGAAAACAGGCACTAACAACAGGGATTGAGAAATTAAGGCTACACCTTGAATTGCTTAATCTTACCGTCTAATTCTTCTGCGTTACTTTGCATGATTTGAGAAGTTTCTAGCAGCTCACCAACCACGACAACCGAAGCTTCAACAAGCTCGCGAACATTGGTCAGGTTGACACTCATCTCTTCCGCAACGCTGCTCTGTTGGCCTGCAGCCGTCGCAATCTGGAAGTTCATGTCATTGATTTGGTTCACTTGGCTTACGATACCATCCAACTCCGAACCCGCATTGGTCACTAGATCAACACCTTCAGCCGCTTCAACAACACTCTTTTCCATCAACTCTACCGCAGAGTTAGCACTGCTTTGTAGATGGCTGATCATATCTTGAATCTCGACGGTTGCTTGCTGAGTGCGCTGTGCAAGGTTACGAACCTCATCAGCAACCACAGCAAAACCACGACCAGCTTCACCTGCACGCGCCGCTTCAATCGCTGCGTTTAGTGCCAGTAAGTTGGTTTGTTCTGAAATGCCTTGGATTGTACCGACAACGCTACCGATTGAATCAACGCGCTCTTCAACTTGGTTTACCGCTGCTGCAGACGCTGCGATATCTGAAGATAGTTCACTCATTTTAGATACAGAGCCCTGAACGAACTTCTGTCCCGTCAAAGCTTGGCCTGATGCTTGCTCAGTAAGAGAAGAAGCGCTTTGTGCATGTTCAGCAACCGTTTGAACAGTAGAGGTCATTTCACTCATTGCCGTTGCCAGTTGGTCAATCTCGTTGAACTCTTCTTGAGCAGACTCTTTAGTCTCTGACATGCTGATGGTCATCACTTCTGTTAGAGCAAATAGCTCATCAGAAGAAGCCAGTTGAGCCTTCACCATGTCATGCAGCTGAACTCGTGTTTTTTCTAGCTCACGAGCTACATCGCCGTATTCATCTTTACAGTCCATGTGAATCGGTACTGATAGGTTCTTGTCTGCCATCGTTTTAATGGCATCGCTGAGGTATTGAGTTTGGCGCAGCATAACGCGAGCTGCCGCTAATAAAAGAACCACAAACACAATGATCATCAAACCTGTCTGCCAAGCGACTTGAACCAGGTAAGTCTCATAATGCTGCTGCGCGACTTGTGCATTATTCGTTGCAGCGAGCAATGAATCGTAAAACGTGCTCGCGTCCCATAGCTGTTTAGAAATGATCAAGATGGTACTGAACACCATCAGCATGATCATTTTCGGAACGAGACGAACGTCAGAGATTACCCTTTCCCACGGCTTGAATGACAGTTTAGTCATTGTCAGTTCTCCATTAACTCTTATATATTGATGGCTTCTATACCCGCGAGATGGCTGATTGAGTCAGGTTCGCGATTTATTTTGAGCCTCGTATGAATGTTAAATAGTATCAAAGACACACCTAAGCCGATGAGCTTATTATCACTGATTCTCTCTTTCTTAGCGTTATTTGTGATCTCAGGCTTGTTGTTTGCGCCGATTGATAAAGAATCGAAACAAGTCCTTATCGGCCTCGATTTTATAATCTGTAGTGTTTTTCTTTTTCAGCTCACGATTGATCTATTCAGATCACAAAACAAGAAAGAATACCTCAAAGTACACTGGATCGATTTCTTGGCAAGTATCCCAATGATCGAGCCACTCCGTTTCGCTCGTATTTTTCAAATTCTGCGAGTCATCTTGGTTCTACGTTCAAGTAAACGTATTTTCAGAGAGCTGTTTCGTAACAGAAAAGAGACCACTTTCGCTTCCATCATTCTGCTTTTGGTGATCTTACTGACCATCGGTGCTGGCACGATCCTGCTATTGGAGCACAAAGATCCTAATGCCAATATCACGACTGGTCATGATGCGTTGTGGTGGGCTTTCGTGACCATCAGTACCGTTGGCTATGGCGACCATTATCCAGTAACCACCGCTGGTCAGTTAATCGCATCGATTGTGATCATCTGTGGGGTTGGTGTATTTGGTATGATCTCAGGTCTAATTACCTCGCTGATTACTGAGCCTACCGACCTCCAGAATCAACAATTGGAAAACAAAGAGCGTAAACTGGATAAGATTCTAGAGCAGCAGCAACAGATACTAGAGCGGCTCGAGTCGCTTGAACGACAGACAAAAAAATAGGGCCAAGGCCCTATTTAAAAATGGATGTTAGTGTAGAGACTAGTCTTGCCAGTATGGCTCAACTTCAACACTGATTTGGCGAGTCTGCTCCATCGCATGCAAAATGGAAACTTCTTGACGAGCAAGCCAACGCTCTAGCTGATCTTTCTCATCACCTTCTAACTTCTCAGTGAGTGGCTGTAAGGTTCGTAGCATCAACAAATCGTCGATACCTTGTACCATGTCCGCCCAAGGCAAACGGAAGCTATTACGCTCATCGTCATCATATAAGCTCGCAAAGCCAACACCAGAATACAGGTTACGCATCAAACGATACTGCTGGTCGATATAGGCTTGGCTTGTCATCACGCGCTCTGGTGGAAAGGCTTCCATCAGCTCCGCCCAAGTGCGATCAAGCTGCTTCACAGAGAACCACTCAATTCCGCGCTCCATTTGCTCACGCGCTTTATCGTCCAAGAATGGCTGCCAACCTCGAGTAAGTATCCAGCGGCTTAAATCAAGCAGAAGACCGGTGTAGCGGGCTGAACTCAAGAGAGTCAGTAACTCTTCACGATCTGGCAATTGCTCTTGCATCTCTTTTAGCTCAGCCACTAAGAACTTACGAGCATCAAGCTTACGCAGAACGTGGCCTTTATCTTCTAGCAAATCCTCAAAGTGGTCATAGCTTTTTAGCCAATCCAACTCTTGTTCTAGCCATTTCAGCTCTTGGCGTAAAATAGCGCTAGCGCGTCTCGGTACAATGCCACCGTATATAGTGAAAGTCTGGCGGATAAAGCTCAGTGAATGGCTGATCTCGTGCAGAGCTTCAATCGATTGACGCTCGGTGAAAATTTGCTCGTGATAATGCCAATGAGCGAGAGCATGCTCTAAAGATTGAATGAAACACGATTCAACGGTATCACTTTTGTCAGTATCAACTAAGGTCAAAGGAGTTACTTCATCGCCTTGATAACCTTGAGCAAGTCGGTAACCCTTAGCTGCTTTGCTTAAGTTACCTAAGCGCATACCACCTTGTTCGCAGAATTGGCGAGACAATGTAAACAGAGCATCCGTTTGGCCGGATTTAAGTTCAAGCTCAACTTCGCAAATCGGTTCTTGCAGATCACCGGATTCAACGAAACCTTGGTCAAAGGCAACCTCGACTTGGCTACCGTCAGGCATGCCAATCAGCCACTGTTCACGCGTGAAGTTAGTCGAGAACAGAGGAGTAAGCTCAGCTTGCAATGTTTCAATGTCCTTACCTTCAGGCCAAATATCTTCTGGATGTAAGGCAAGTTTTGGCTCATTGCTATCGTGTTCTGCATTGTATTCCGGCCTTTGATGCAGGCCAGCAACAACGCGACCCGCTGTCTTTACCGTTTGTACAAATACGTCATCAAAGCGTCGAATGCGCAAGCCGGTATCGTGCTTGCGTAGCCAGTTGTCAGGGGTGTCAAAGTAGATGTTACCTAGCTCACGACAACTGTGCTGAAGTACTTTAGTTTCAGCAATTTTATTGCGTAAAGTCTCTGAAAAATCAGGAGAAACAAAAAACTTCAGTTCTATCTCGGTTTCCATAGTTATACCTTTCTGTGAAGATAGGGACAGGATATTGCCAATTTTCAAAGTCGGCAAGTCAGAAATATCGCCCTTATGATGATCTAAAACAGTTTTAATGAGACATTGATTAGGTTAACATGCGCGACTTTGTAGCCATCGCTTAACATTTCACCATGAATATGGTGTATGTTGTTTTAAGGTTATTATTTATTAGGTTGGATGACCATGCCAGTAAATACAATTATGGGGTTATTTGCAAAGTCCCCAATTAAACCTTTGCAGCGTCACGTAGTATGCGTGAACGAATGTTGTTCTCACCTAGTTAATTTCTTTGAAGTTTCTTCAAAGGGTGACTGGGAAAAAGCAGCTGAAATTCGAGCTCAGATTTCTCACCTTGAGAAAGAAGCTGACGTACTAAAACGTGAAATTCGCCTTAAACTTCCTCGTGGTTTGTTTATGCCTGTTGATCGCACCGACATGTTGGAGCTATTAACTCAGCAAGACAAACTAGCAAACCTAGCGAAAGACATTGCTGGCCGTGTATATGGTCGTCAACTTGTCATTCCTGCTCCTCTACAAGAAAACTTCATCGCTTACGTTAAACGTTGTCTAGATGCAGCGAACCAAGCACAAAACGTAATCAATGAACTAGACGAATTACTTGAGACTGGCTTTAAGGGCCGTGAAGTAACACTCGTTGCTGAAATGATTCATCAATTAGATGTAATTGAAGATGACACGGACGCGATGCAGATCGAACTACGCCAACAACTAATGGCGATTGAAGGCGATCTGAATCCAGTTGATATCATGTTCTTATACAAAATTCTTGAATGGGTTGGTGGTATTGCAGATCAAGCACAGCGTGTAGGCGCTCGTCTTGAAGTAATGCTTTCTCGATCTTAAATCATACGTTAACCATATAACGAAGAGCATTTTTTGAACAAACCACTTATGCGTTGAGTATTTCTCTCGCTGAGCGGTTTTTTGCGTCTAAATTTGTTCCGCTTGTTATCAAACAACTAGGTATTACGATGGATATCCTTGCTAACTACGGCACTGTCCTGATTATTGTTGCAGCAGCTTTCGGTTTCTTGATGGCTATTGGTATTGGTGCAAATGACGTTGCGAACGCAATGGGCACCTCAGTAGGCTCTAAAGCTCTAACCGTAAAACAAGCGATCATTATCGCAATGATCTTTGAATTCGCTGGTGCATATCTTGCCGGTGGCGAAGTTACCGATACGATCCGTAAAGGTGTTATCGAAACATCTCTATTCGCACATCAACCAGACGTTCTTGTATTCGGTATGATGTCTGCACTTCTTGCTGCAGGTACATGGCTACTTCTAGCTTCGTACATGGGCTGGCCTGTTTCTACTACTCACTCAATCATCGGTGCAATCATCGGTTTCGCTTGCGTGTCTGTAGGTACTGAAGCGGTAGACTGGAACAGCGTTCAAGGCATTGTGGGCAGTTGGATTATTACTCCTGTCATCTCTGGTTTCTTCGCTTACGTTATCTTTGTGAGTGCTCAGCGACTGATTTTTGATACAGAGAACCCGCTATTCAACGCGAAGCGCTTTGTACCGGTATACATGTTCATCACAACGATGGTAATTGCACTGGTAACAATCAAGAAAGGTCTTAAGCACGTTGGTCTTCACCTAAGCAACACTGAAGCATGGGTTTGGGCTGCAGCAGTATCAGCAATTGTAATGATTGGTGGTTACCTATACATCCAGAAGAAATTCGCTAACCGCGAAGAAGACCACGGCTTTGCTGGTGTTGAAGGTATCTTCTCTGTACTAATGGTTATCACAGCTTGTGCTATGGCATTCGCACACGGTTCAAACGACGTTGCAAACGCGATTGGTCCACTGTCTGCTGTTGTATCAACGGTTGAGCACATGGGCGAAATCACAGGTAAGAGCACTATCGCATGGTGGATTCTTCCTCTAGGCGGTTTTGGTATCGTGGTTGGTCTTGCGACTCTTGGTCATAAAGTAATGGCAACGGTAGGTACTGGTATTACAGAACTAACACCGAGCCGTGGCTTTGCAGCGCAACTTGCTACAGCATGTACGGTTGTTCTAGCGTCAGGTACTGGTCTTCCAATCTCAACTACACAAACACTGGTTGGTGCGGTGTTGGGTGTTGGTTTTGCTCGTGGTATCGCAGCACTGAACTTAGGCGTTGTACGTAATATCGTGGCTTCGTGGATTGTGACACTGCCAGCAGGTGCTCTACTTGCTGTTGTGTTCTTCTACGGTATTCAGGCTATGTTTAGCATGTAATTGCCACTGCGTTAGTCGATGCTAGCGTCAGAATTATGTGAGCTTCAGTAACGATATGTAAATGCCATGTCATTATTGACTCAAACGCACAGAAAGGGAGGCTTTGCCTCCCTTCTTTGTTGCACCGCATAAAGAAACTAAATATTATTTGCTCATTGAGGCTGACTCATCCGCCTACCCAATTAGAATCGTTAAGGGATTTACTGTGAAAAAACTGATTAGCTTAGTTTTGTTCGCAATGCTTGCGGCTCCAGCTGCCTTTGCACAAGACCGTTATATTGCTGACAAACTATTTACTTATATGCATTCTGGCCCAAACAACACCTTCCGTATTATCGGCAGTGTTGACGCTGGTGAGAAGATTACCTACCTGCAAGCAAACAAGAGTACGGGTTACACACAAATCCAAGACAACCGTGGCCGTAAAGGTTGGGTTGAAAGCAAGTTTGTAAGTACTAAAGAGAGTATGGCTCTGCGTATGCCTAAGCTTGAGAAAGAACTGACAGAAGTGAAAACTAAGCTGGCTAACGCACGTCAAACGGCTGACAGTGAAAAAGCAGGCCTAGCAAGTTCTCTAGATTCTCGTAATAAGCAGATTGCTGAACTAGAGCAGAACTACAGCGAGATTAGCCAACAGCTAACAAGTTCTCAAACAGAAAACCGTGAACTACGCGCTAAGCTAGACACGCAGAAAGATGACCTACTATTGAAGTACTTCATGTACGGTGGTGGTGTTGCTGGTATTGGTCTACTTCTTGGCCTTGTTCTACCACACATCATTCCTCGTCGTAAGAAATCACCAAACGGCTGGGCGTAAGCTGATCGTTTGACTGTATTGCGTTACACAAAGTAAATTCAATATCGGATACTAAAAGGAGCACCTAAGTGCTCCTTTTTATTTATCTCAACATGTTATCAAAGCGCTTGTAGCAGCTTTAGGTTAGCCCTTCCACTCGTACAAAGCAGGAATCTCAATCTTCTGCTGATTAAACTCAACAACCACAGATTGCGGCTTGATCTCTAGCAGTTGAACATCATTACCGATCCAATCGCCCTGTGACACCTCTTGCCCATTCACTTTGACCCAACGCTTGTTCTCACTACTTGAGTACATATGGGTTTGTAAGTCGAGCTTAGGTAATACGCCAGACAAACTGTTAACGTGATTTTCGAGCTCAATCACTTGAGGTTCCATCTGGCTTGCTGGTCGCGAGTCCATCGGCTCAGGTGCACTTGGCTGCTCATCCATAATCGCTTCTAGCTTCAATGCCAAATCAGGCGGTAACTCTGTCAAATCCAAGCCTTGTAGCAGGTCGCTATCTGATTGCTGATAATTGCTTTCGTCGTTCACACCAGGTCCAACTTCAGGCTCAGCTAATGACAGCTCTGAATCATCCACTGTTCGCGCTGTGCTCTCTGCTTTGGTTACCGGCACAATTACCCCAGCAGACAGTTGAGTGCTATCAGAGTTAACTTGAGCATAAACCTCTTGGCGAGGTAACGATTTTAACGTCTTGCTTGTCGGCGCTGGACGCACCACAAACAGAGGCTCATCTTCGACTTCTTCTTCGACATTCAAATCAGCCGTTTCGATATCCTTGGCTTGAACAGACTGGGTTTCTGATTCTGAATTCGAACTAATAGCAGCTTGGTTAGCCGTTTGCTGTTGATGGTAAGATTGATACACCAAGGCACCACCTACCAACAGAGAAGGCACAAGTAAAACAAGCAACCCCATAGCCAACGACGAACCGCGTTTGTTGCTGATACCCTTTGCAGAACTCGGCACTTGATGGTTTTGGTAGCCCTTAAAGCTAGATTTGTCTGAGGACTGATTCAACTCATGCATAATGCGTGACATTAGCTCGCTCCTCCGCTTAATGACATTAACTTCGGAGAATCTAGCTGAGCTAACCTTTGCAGCCTCGCTAAAGTTCGTTGACCAGCAATACCGTCGACCGACATGCCCTGCCATGTTTGAAACGCTTCGACTTTCATTTTTAATTCGTAATCAAATACATCACTACCGGACACAACCTCTCCAAGAACCTCAGAAAGCAACAAATCAAGCAAAGCGACAGCTTCACCCTGATATCCCTCTTTTAACGTTTCTCGCAATGGCTGTTTCCAAATCGCGACATAATCACCATGCCAGACCTTCTCTAAAGATTGCTTCGGCATGACTAACAGTTTTTCGTTCACCAATAACTCGACAGCGTCTTGTGATGCACCATAAAGCACAGCAAACACAGGCTCTTGCTCTACCTTTAAGTTCAATACCACAGGGACGCCTAACTCTAGAAGGTCATCTAGACTTGCTTGTTGTTGTTCACATACGAACACGCTTTGTGGCTCACTTAAGCATAAACCGTCACGCAGAGAGGATTGGTAGCCCCAAAGCGTATATAAGTCCTTGATCGCCAGCGAACGGTTAGTCCCTTGCATCAAGTGTTGCTGAATATGTGTTGGCAGTGCGAACTTGTCTGTCTCAGACTCAACAACCAGCTTAGGCGTATCTGCGACTAACGACCGCTGCATCCTTACTGAGCTTAATGTTTGGGCTTCATTCGAAGGTTGGGTTGTTAGCCATGAGTCAATGTAGGCTGGCGAAAAGTGAAAGGTCGCCATCGCAAGTGCGACACTCAAGGTTGCCGCACTCGCATATTGAACTAACTTTGGTAGCGTGCTCGCTGCACGAGGTTTTTCGACATGGTAAACCTCAGCTTGAAACGCCATGATCTGCTGGCACGCTCTGTTGACCGTGTCATTGCTCGGTGTTTGCTCTCCGTCATGAAAAGCTAGCTGCAGCGCCTTATCACACACCAAGTTAATCAACCGTGGAATACCATGTGTATATTGGGCGATCAGCTTAACGGAACGATTCGAAAACAACATCTGCTCGCCACCCGCTGTCTCTAGACGAAACGCGATGTACTTGCCGGTCTCTTGAATATTGAGAGGCAACAAATGGTAACGCCCTGTAATACGCTGAGCTAATTGACGCAGTTGGGTGGTCTGCAAATGCTGTTGTAATTCAGGTTGGCCAACCAGTAATACTTTTAATAACTTGCGACTGTCGGTTTCCAAATTCGTCAAGAGGCGTAGCTGTTCCAACACATCGGCAGCTAAGTGTTGAGCTTCATCTATCACCAATAAGGTTTGAATACCTTCCGCATGGCTATCCAGTAAGAAATAGTGAATCGCCTGACTCAGCTGCTTGAGTGATGCCTGCTGTGGATAGTCGATCTCGAACTCATCACAGATAGCTTCAAGCAAATCAGTGTTGGAAAACGTAGGGTTGAGTATAAGGCCAGCTTGAGTGTAGCGATCAAGAGAGGACAACATCGCCTTAGCGACCGTTGTTTTACCTGTTCCCACCTCACCAGTAAGCATTGCAAAGCCCCCACCCTCACCTAAACCGGCCTGTAGGTTCTGCATCGCCTCTTGGTGGCGCTGACTCAAAAACAAGTAGCGAGAATTTGGTACAATCGAAAATGGCATCTCAACGAAGCCAAAATATTCCTTATACATGTGCTGCCCTATAATTACGATTAATGGAAAGTACCATTGCTTGCCGTAAAGTCCAGCAGTGATAAAACATTTCGAGGTGATAAGTTGCAAATATACGATAGCCTACCAAAAGAGAATGGGCTACAGCGCTATCTAGTCGGTGGAGCGGTGCGCGATAAACTACTCAATATTGATAGTTATGATAAAGATTGGGTGGTGGTCGGCAGTACCCCTCAAGAGATGGAAAGCCTTGGCTTCACTGCAGTGGGTAAAGACTTCCCAGTATTCTTGCACCCAAAAACCAAAGAAGAACACGCACTGGCTCGCACTGAGAGAAAATCAGGCTCTGGTTACACAGGCTTCGAATGTTACTTCGCGCCAGATGTTAGCCTGGAAGAAGACCTCATGCGTCGAGATCTAACGATCAACGCCATCGCTCAAGATGATGCAGGCAACCTTCACGATCCTTACCACGGCCAGCAAGATCTCTCCGATCGTATTTTAAGACATGTGTCCGATGCCTTTGTCGAAGATCCACTTCGAGTGCTGCGAGTGGCGCGCTTCGCTGCCAAGCTTCACCATCTTGGCTTTACCGTCGCCCCTGAAACTATGTTGATGATGAGTGAGATCGTTGAATCTGGTGAACTCGCCCATCTTACTGCAGAACGAGTATGGCAAGAGTGGCACAAATCACTCAACACACCACACCCAGAAGTCTTTCTTTCGGTATTGAGAGAGTGCGGAGCACTAGCGGTTGTTTTGCCAGAGATTGACGCTCTATTTGGTGTTCCTCAACCGGAAAAATGGCACCCTGAGATCGACACGGGTATCCATACTATGATGGTGGCTCAGCAAGCCGCGCTATTAAGCCCATCGCTGCCCGTACGCTTTGCCGCTCAAGTGCATGACTTAGGTAAAGGCGTGACACCACAAGCTGAATGGCCAAGCCATAAAATGCACTGCCACACTGGTGTTAAGATCATCAAGAAACTGTGTGAGCGAGTGAGAGTGCCCAATGAATTCAGAGACCTCGCATTATTAGTGTGTGAGCAACACTCAAACATTCATCGTGCAGACGAGCTCAAGCCGACAACTTTCCTTAAGATTCTCAACAAGTTCGATGTTTGGCGTAAACCAGACCGCCTTAACGACATCTTACTTTGCTGCCAAGCTGACCACGCAGGCCGTAAAGGGTTAGAAGATCACCCTTATCCTCAAAAAGCTCGTTTTGAAACGGCCTATCAAGCGGCGCTGCAAGTTGAAGTAAAAGCGATCATTGCCGATGGCTTTAAAGGTAAATATATTCGAGAAGAGCAAGAGAAGCGCAGAGCGGCAGCCATTGAAAACGCATTATCAGAACTCACTGATAGTTGATCTTAAACCTGTTAGTAAGCACGCATTAAAAAGCCCGCAGTTAAGCGCAATGTAGTTCACTTAAGCGGAGCTGCTTTGCGATTAATTGGGTAGCGAGTCTTTGATATTTTTACCGCCCTAGGCCGATTAGGCTTAGGGCGTTTGTCTATAAAGAGGACTGATAAGTCTCCCCTTAGACTCTTTAAACGCTTAGGTGTATTGCCTGGCGATATCGCTTTACTCATCACCTTCAGTTGGCTCGCTATAAACTGACAAGCGTATTTAAAGCTAATTTCATTCGGCATTCTTCCATGTTCAACTGCTGCCTGACTTGCTTCACGTCTTACCAAATTATAACCAAGCAACAGCCCCCAGAGTTCTTGATAAACAAGGTTTACTGTTTTACTGCGTAATACTAAGGCATTGTGTTGCATTGAGCTTTTGATATCACGATAACCTAATTCGATTTCCCAACGTTCATGATAAAGTTCGGCTACCGCTTTCGCGTCGTAGTCTGCTCTTGGAAGGGATGTAAAAACAGTTTTCTGCTTACCTTGTACTTCATAGGTCACCGCTCTGACTTGCCATTTTTCAGGTAAACTAGGGTTCTTTTTGAGAGCTTGCGGTGAGACGTTCATTTCGATGAGCATATCATTGCTTTCTTCTTCATCTAAAAGTGTGTATTTCAACCCTTTCCTTGCTGGTATCAACCAATGTCTATTAATACCGCTATTTTGAAGAGAGAGAAGTAAGTCTGCACCGTAAAAACCTTTATCTAGTAACGTCACAGAGTTATCTGGTAAAGAGTCGATGAAGGGCATAGCAAGTGGGATTTCACCACGCCGATAAGGGCTTATGGCAGCGTCAACGATGACATGAGAACGGACATTCATCATAGTCACAACTCTTAGCATTGGATGTGGTGTCTGCCTGCTACTCGAGGTATTACCCGAGCCAAAGTGCTCTCTAAGTTCGGGCGTATCCGCGGTGCGAAAAAGAGCACCGTCTACAGCAAAAACTTGTAATCCTTGCCACGTATCATCACGGTATCGTTCAAGACCCCACGTTCGCCCACATTGTTTAAACAACCACTCTGGTGCAGCACTGCCTAAACGTTGTCTTGCCTGGGTTAAAGCACTTTTTGCTAATAACTCTTCATCAGCCAAGCCATCCGCACAGACATTCATTCTTCGTGCGACTTCGGCAATTGGTTCATTACGGAAGAAGGCCATGCCGACAATTAACCACAAGACCATGTCACTTGGTAGTCGACGTCGGCGAATAGTCGCTTTATCAGAAAGACTAGCTGCCTTAACAACCCATTCATCTGGGATATGTTCAGAGAAAGTGGTGAGTTGAGCTACATCAACAGGATTTTCTTCGAGGAAATCGACAAAATAGTTTTGGATAGACATAAAAAATCGGAAGCCTAGAAACAGGCTTCCGATTATCTCTCAGAAGAAGGATCGGTCAACCGATCCTTATCTGATCTACATTGCGCTTAACTGCGGGCTTTTTCAATTTTATGACGAGGCTGTTATCAGCGCCTGTTACTGCATCATTAAGAAAGCAAACAGACCACAACCTAGGATTAGGCGGTAGATAACAAACGGTGTCATGCCCATACGTGAGATAAGCTTCAAGAAGAAGTGAATACAGATGTAAGCACTGATGAAAGACACCGCAATACCGGTTAGCAGTGTACCCACATGAATTGGGTCGCCACTGGTCACAAGCTTAAGTCCTAAGTAACCACCAGCTAAAGTGATGATTGGGATAGACATTAGGAAAGAGAATCGAGCTGCCGCTTCACGAGTAAAGCCAAGGTAAAGTGCTGCCGTAATCGTAGCACCTGAGCGAGAGGTACCAGGAATGATTGCCATTGCCTGAGCAAGACCAATAAACAACGCTTTTTTCCAGCCCGCTTGGTACTCATCATCACGTAGGCTTGAGTTCTTATCCACCCACCACAACAACAAACCAAAGACGATGGTCGTTGTCGCAATTACCCATGCACTGCGAAGGTAAAGTTCAACAATGTCCTTCATCAGCAGGCCAAAGATACATGCCGGAATCGTCGCAAGGATGATCATCCATGCCAATTTAGCTTCTTTGCTGCGGTCGCCCTTAAACACTGAGCCGAAGAATGCGCTCAACAACGAAATCACTTCTTTACGGAAATAGATCACGACTGCGGCCAAAGTACCCACGTGAACCGCAACATCAAAAGCCAAACCCTGATCTTCCCAGCCTAAAACCGCTGATGGAAGGATCAAGTGTGCCGAACTGGAAATAGGTAAAAACTCAGTAAAGCCTTGCACCAACGCCAATATAAACGATTCAAAATAACTCATTACTTACCTTTAAAATTATAGTTTTATATCTACGACAGAGAGCGAGTCTAGTTGCTGCATCTTCTGCCATATTTCACTGACGGTTCTTCCGTCTTGCGGGATCACTCTCGCAGGACAAAGATCATAAAGTGGTTGTGTTACAAAAGGATATTTATAGATATCACTGCGTGGTAACTCTGGAGCAGACTCAGATATCTCATCACCAAACAGCACAATATCAAGATCCAAATTTCGATCCTGAAGCTTGTGTGCATCTTGCGCACGCCCCCATTTGTACTCAATTTTACGAAGTTCTTGTGAAAATTCAGTCAATGAAAGTGGCGTGTCGAGCTCTATCACAAAGTTATAAAATGGATGGCTATCAAAACCGACAGGCTCACAGTGATAGATTTTAGAGCATTTAAGGTTAGTCCCTAACGATTGAAGCTCTTTCCATGCCACCCTTGCATGCTTGTCGCGGTCTATGTTCGTGCCAACACCAACATAGGCGATGGTCATGCTTGACCTCGTTCGATGATCACACCCACCGCTTTTGCTTGAGGAACTGCACCAGGCTTCGCTAGGTGAATTTTAACCCAAGGAACGGAGAACTGAGTCATAATGAGCTCTGCGACTTCCTCAGCAACACGTTCTACGAGTAGAAAACGGCCATTCGCAATGTGATCGAGTACTGCAGTGCTCACTTTCGAATAATCCAAAGCATCAACCACATCATCACTCTTGCCTGCTGGGCGGTTGTCATGAGCCATTTCAATATCAAGAACCAGTTTCTGTTTGATCTCTTGTTCCCAATCGTAAACACCGATCGTTGTAATTACTTCTAGCTGCTCAATGAAAACTTTATCCAGTGCCATGACTTGTCCTTTTAGAGGTCGGATACCCAAATTTGGGAAAAAAACGTATTATTTGCGTAATTCGAGATATGATATCAATTACTCTTGGATTGAGCATTATTTTCCCATCGTTAAGCGTATAACCGTTAAAGGACAGACATGACCCCATTGGCACTTATCATGATCATTGCTGCCTATTTGCTAGGTTCAATCTCTAGTGCGGTCTTGATATGCCGAGTCTTAAGGCTTCCAGATCCTAGAACGGTGGGCTCAAACAACCCAGGCGCAACCAATGTGTTACGTGTCGGTGGCAAAGGTGCCGCAGCAGCAGTATTACTCTGTGATATGTTAAAAGGCACCATTCCAGTCTGGCTTGGTTACTTTCTCGGTATCGACTCAATTATTTTAGGTATCGTTGCGATTGCAGCTTGTCTTGGTCATATGTATCCGATCTTCTTCCACTTTAAGGGTGGTAAAGGCGTCGCAACGGCACTGGGTGCCATCGCCCCAATTGGATTCGACCTAACCGGTATGATCATGGCAACTTGGCTCGTGGTCGCGCTTTTATTTCGTTACTCCTCTTTGGCAGCATTGGTGACAGTGCTACTTGCCCCTTTCTACGCTTGGTTAGTCAAACCGCAATACACCCTGCCCGTGGCTATGCTGTGTTGCTTGATCGTGCTGCGTCACCATCAAAACATCCGCCGCCTACTGGACGGTAGCGAGCCAAAACTCGGACAAAAAAAATCGGCTTAACCTTATATTCAAGATTAAACCGATCATTTCAAACGATAGAAAGTCTACAGCAGGTGCTTACCTAAAAACTCTTTCAGCATAGTGTTTACAAATTCTGGCTGCTCTAGCGAACTAATGTGTCCTGCGCCAGGAATTACCACTAATTCACTTCCCGAAATGCAATCATGCATTAGGTAAGATTCAAGTACCGGGCGTGGTTTATCTTCTTGGCCGACAGCTACCAACACAGGTAGAGCAAAGTTCTCTATAGTTTCAATCATGTCACGACGTCCAAACACCATACGACCAATTCGAGCTACTTGCTCTGCTTGCTCGCCCTGTAGTGCCGATAACTGCTGAGTAAAACCTTCTACCAAAGCTGGCGTGTTAGTTTGTGCGTCATTAGCAAAGAACAACGGCACAACCGCTTCTACGATCGGTTGAGGAACCATCTTAGTTTGAGAGATGGTGTCTAGCATGCTGAAGTATTTCGCGTGTGCAACTTCTGGCTCTAGACCGACAAAAGTGTCCATCAGTACCAAAGATTTGATACGTGCCGGTGCCAGCTCTGCAAGCTCAGTACCCCACATACCACCAACCGATAAGCCCACCACAGAAAATTCTTCAATGTTTAAATGGTCAAGCAGTGCCAGAACATGTTGAGCGTAGTCTTTTAGGTTGCCCATTGCGTTCGGTGCTGCTTGAGACTCACCGTGAGACCAAAGCTCAGGCACAATACAACGGTACTGAGATTTTAACGCTTCAACCTGTGGCTTCCACATCGCACTATCCCAAAGGTAGCTGTGTCCTAGTACAACAACCGGGCCTTCGCCTTCGTCTAGGTAAGCCATCGATTGATTATCTACAGTGAACTTATTCATCTTCTTCCCTAATCTCTATCGGCAATTATTTATCGACATATAGTCGGTAAGCTAAGATATAAAAACGGCCGCACAAGGCGACCGTTTATCGAAACATTTTGATGTATTACGCAATTGGCTCTAATTGGTCGATCGGCCAACGCGGTGTGGCTTGAACTGAAAGATCAGCAGTCTCACCGTTTTTCAGGCGCTGCATACCGGCATAAGCGATCATCGCACCGTTATCAGTACAGAACTCAGTACGCGGGTAGTAAACCTCGCCACCAATTTTCTTAGCAAGTGCTTCAAGCTCAACACGTAGTTGTTTGTTTGCACTTACACCACCAGCAATCACTATACGTTTCATGCCCGTCTGTTCCAAGGCACGCTTACACTTGATTACCAAGGTGCCACAAACCGCCTCTTGGAATGCATATGCGATATCGGCACGAGTTTGCTCACTATCGTCATTGTCACGAATCGTGTTCGCTGCAAAGGTTTTTAGGCCAGAGAAGCTCATATCCAAGCCCGGACGATCCGTCATTGGACGTGGGAACTTAAAACGGCCCGGCGTGCCTTTCTCTGCTAGTCGAGATAGTAATGGGCCACCAGGGTAATCTAAGCCCATTAACTTAGCCGTTTTATCGAAGGCTTCACCTGCCGCATCATCAATCGATTCACCAAGGATCTTGTATTCACCAATGCCTTTCACTTCGACCATCATGGTGTGACCACCAGAAACAAGCAGAGCGACAAATGGGAACGGCGGTGGGTTATCTTCTAGCATTGGCGCAAGAAGGTGACCTTCCATGTGGTGAACTGGCACAGCTGGTACGCCCCAAGCGTAAGCAATGCTGCGACCAATGGTTGCACCAACAAGCAGCGCACCAACAAGGCCAGGGCCAGCCGTGTAAGCAACACCATCGATGTCTTTAGAGGTTAGGTTTGCCTCTTTAAGAGCCGCTTTGATTAGCGGAATTGTTTTCTTCACGTGATCACGTGATGCCAGCTCAGGTACTACACCACCGTAATCGGCGTGCAGCTTTACTTGGCTGTATAATTGATGAGAAAGCAGGCCCTGCTCATCATCATAAATTGCGATTCCTGTTTCATCACAAGAGGTTTCAATACCAATAATGCGCATAATTTTCTCGGCACGCTTTCGTCTAAAATGGGAAATTAGCGCAATATTACCCTGCCTAAGCTCTTCAAACAAATATTGTACAGACTATAATCGACAAAGTGCTTTACAAAGCCACTCTGATCGGATTAAAATTCCGCACCATTTTTGATCAAGCTGGTTAGAGACCACACTTAATCGAAAGTTGTCTACGGATAATTTTTCTGATTTGGTCATCAGTAGCCAGCGATAATGAATAACCCCTGAGGTGAAAGGCATATGCCAATAGTTAAAGTACGTGAAAACGAACCGTTCGACGTTGCACTACGTCGTTTCAAGCGCTCTTGTGAAAAAGCAGGTATCCTTTCTGAAGTTCGCCGTCGCGAGCACTACGAAAAGCCAACTACAGTTCGCAAACGCGCTAAAGCAGCAGCTCAAAAGCGTCACGCTAAGAAGCTAGCTCGCGAAAACGCACGTCGCGTTCGCCTGTACTAATAACTTAATCCATAAGGACTGAGTTATGGCTCTTATTGAACAACTCAAAGAAGAGCAAAAATTAGCGATGAAAGCCAAGGACAAACCGCGCCTTGGCACTATCCGTTTAGCTCTTGCTGCTGTAAAGCAACGTGAAGTCGACGAACAGATTACTCTGAGCGATGACGACATTCTTGCTGTACTAGTAAAAATGGTTAAACAACGTCGCGATTCTGTTGCTCAATATGAATCAGCTGGTCGTCAAGATCTTGCTGACGTGGAACAAGCAGAAATTGCTGTGCTTGAAGGCTTTATGCCTCAACCGCTTACTGAAGAAGAAGTAATCGCACTACTTGATAGCGCAATTGCAGAAGCTCAACCTGCGGGCATGCAAGACATGGGTAAAGTAATGGCTATCTTGAAACCACAAATTCAAGGGCGTGCAGATATGGGTAAAGTTAGTGGTTTAGTTCGTTCTAAACTCGCTTAATCCCAAATCAAATTGCAACAAGCCGTGCAATCCTTCGGAACGCACGGCTTGTTTGTATCTGTAACCCATTCAAACTATTATTATCCACACTCTCAGTTAGTGCATTTTTCTAAGGTTTTATGGCAGGACACATCCCGCGCAGTTTCATCGATGATCTCCTAGCACGTCTCGACATTGTCGACATCATAGACGCACGCGTGAAACTTAAGAAAAAAGGCAAAAACTACGGCGCTTGTTGTCCGTTTCATAACGAAAAGACCCCCTCTTTTAGCGTAAGCCAAGAGAAACAGTTTTATCACTGTTTTGGTTGTGGCGTACACGGCAATGCCATCGACTTCATTATGGAGTTCGAGCGCCTCGAATTCGTTGAAGCTATTGAAGAGCTCGCCTCCTTCTTAGGGCTCGATGTTCCAAGAGAACAACGTAGCGGTGAGATCTCTACCGCACCAAGAGCCAACACTGAACAAAAACGTAACCTCTATGATTTGATGGGCGGCATTAGCCAGTTCTATCGCTCACAGCTAAAAATAGCAGCCAATAAGCCCGCGATTGAGTACCTAAAAAATCGTGGTTTATCGGGCGAGATTGTTCAGAAGTTTGGCATTGGTTATGTGGCCGATGAGTGGGACTTAGTTCGTAAGAACTTTGGTCAACAAAAAGAAGCTCAAGACATGCTGGTAACAGGCGGCATGTTGATAGAAAACGATAAGGGTAATCGATACGACCGATTCCGTGGTCGTGTTATGTTCCCGATTCGCGATCGTCGTGGTCGTGTGATTGGTTTTGGTGGACGTGTCTTAGAAGATGGCACACCAAAATACCTAAACTCACCAGAGACACCTATCTTCCATAAAGGCAAAGAGCTATATGGCCTTTATGAAGTATTACAGGCATACCGTGAACCGCCTCAAGTCCTTGTGGTTGAAGGTTACATGGATGTCGTGGCGCTTGCGCAATATGGTGTAGATTACTCGGTGGCTTCACTAGGCACTTCAACAACCGGTGACCACATTCAAATGCTGTTTAGACAAACCGGCACTGTGGTTTGTTGTTACGATGGTGACCGAGCTGGTAAAGAGGCCGCATGGCGCGCTCTAGAAAATGCACTTGAGTACCTGAAAACAGGTAACACACTCAAGTTTCTGTTCTTGCCCGATGGTGAAGACCCAGATAGCTATATTAGAGAACATGGTAAAGCCGCTTTTGAGCAGCTCGTCCAAAATGCAACGCCACTATCGACCTATTTGTTCGACAACCTGATAGAAATACACAAACTTAACTTGGGAACAACCGAAGGAAAATCGGCACTGCGTGCGCACGCAAGCGCCTTAATTAATAAAATTCCTGACAGTTATTTCCAAGAGTTGCTCGAAAAGTTATTGGATGAGCGAACTGGATTTGATAACCAACTGAGACGTGCTCGTGTTCATACACAAAACCCGACACCTCAACCGCATAAAGAGCTCAAGCGAACTCCAATGCGTGAAGTTATCGCTTTGCTTATCCAAAATCCGAGCTATGCTGATATGGTACCGGATTTATCAAGTGTCAAAGGCTTACCATTGCCTGGACTAAGTTTATTCGTCGAAGTACTTGATAAATGCCACGCGCATCCCCATATCAACACCGGCCAGTTATTAGAGCACTGGCGAGATAATAAACATGAGGCTCTTCTGTCTCGTCTCGCGAGCTGGGAAATCCCCCTCGACGAAGACAATCAAGAAGACATATTTTTAGACTCATTGGACAAAATACTTGCCCAGTGCGTTGAAAAACAAATTGAAAACCTGCAGGCCAAAGCAAGAAGTGTCGGTTTATCAGCCGAAGAAAAAAGGGAGCTACTAGCTTTAATGCTAGATCTAAAAGCGTAACCCTGTTTGATTAGTCAGCATTTAATAAATTTGTTAACATAATTGGTTTGCATTTGAGAATGCAACGTCCTTCACCAGACCTGAAGTTGGATATCATCTATGGATCAAAATCCGCAGTCACAGCTTAAATTACTTGTTATTAAAGGCAAGGAACAAGGCTATCTGACCTACGCCGAAGTAAACGACCACCTACCTGCAGAAATCGTGGATTCTGAACAGGTAGAAGACATCATTCAAATGATTAACGACATGGGCATCAAAGTAGTTGAAACTGCACCTGATGCTGATGATCTAGCGCTTAATGATGACGATGCCAATATAGATGAAGACGCAGCCGAAGCTGCAGCTGCTGCGCTTTCAAGCGTAGAAAGCGAGATTGGCCGTACTACTGACCCAGTTCGCATGTACATGCGTGAAATGGGTACAGTTGAACTACTGACTCGTGAAGGCGAAATCGACATTGCGAAACGCATTGAAGATGGTATCAACACCGTTCAGCTATCTGTTGCTGAATACCCAGGTACTATTCCATACATCTTGGAACAGTTTGACCGCGTACAAGCAGAAGAGATTCGCTTAACAGACCTAATTAATGGCTTTGTTGACCCAGATGACGATGGCACAGCTGCACCAACAGCGACTCACATCGGTTCAGAACTTGCTGAAACAGATCTGGATGACGAAGACGCAGAAGACGTTGATGACGATGAAGAAGAGGAAGAAGAAGATACAGGTATCGATCCTGAGCTTGCTCTTGAGAAATTCACAGCGCTTCGTACTAGCTACCAAAACCGTCAGCTAGCGATCAACGAGTACGGCCATGAAAGCCCGAAAGCAATGCTTGCAACGACAATGATGCAAGACGTATTCAAAGAGTTCCGTCTAACACCAAAACAGTTTGATTACCTAGTAAACGAACTGCGTAACTCTATGGATCGTGTACGTACTCAAGAACGCCTAATCATGCGTCAAACAGTTGAGTACGGCAAAATGCCGAAGAAATCTTTCATTGCTCTATTTACTGGCAACGAATCTAGCGAAGCATGGTTAGATGAAGTACTTGCTTCTGACAAACCATACGCAGAAAAGATCAAACGTCACGAGAACGATATCCGTCGCTCAATCCAAAAACTGGATATGATCGAGAAAGAGACCTCTCTGACTGTTCAAAGCATTAAAGACATCAGCCGTCGTATGTCTATCGGTGAAGCAAAAGCTCGTCGTGCGAAGAAAGAGATGGTTGAAGCGAACTTACGTCTAGTAATCTCGATTGCTAAGAAGTATACAAACCGTGGTCTACAATTCTTGGATCTGATCCAAGAAGGTAACATCGGTCTGATGAAAGCGGTTGATAAGTTTGAATACCGTCGTGGTTACAAGTTCTCTACTTACGCTACATGGTGGATCCGTCAAGCAATCACTCGTTCGATTGCCGACCAAGCTCGTACTATCCGTATTCCGGTTCACATGATCGAAACGATCAACAAACTAAACCGTATCTCTCGTCAAATGCTACAAGAGATGGGTCGTGAACCACTTCCGGAAGAGCTGGCTGAGCGCATGCAAATGCCTGAAGACAAGATCCGTAAAGTACTGAAAATCGCTAAAGAGCCTATCTCAATGGAGACACCAATCGGTGACGACGAAGATTCGCATCTAGGTGATTTCATCGAGGATACAACGCTAGAACTACCTCTAGACTCTGCAACGGCAACCAGCCTACGCGGTGCAACTAAAGACGTTCTTGCAGGCCTAACACCTCGTGAAGCGAAAGTACTGCGTATGCGTTTCGGTATCGACATGAACACTGACCATACTCTTGAAGAAGTTGGTAAGCAGTTCGACGTAACTCGTGAGCGTATCCGTCAGATCGAAGCAAAAGCACTACGTAAACTTCGTCACCCAAGCCGTTCAGAAACTCTGCGCAGCTTCTTAGACGAGTAATCACACCTATTGATGTGATTAGCTTTTAAGCATAATTAACAAAAGGTGAGCTTTGGCTCACCTTTTTTGTAGCTGTGTGATTTAAGTGGCTAAGATATAAGCGGAATTGCCCCTTATAGTGTCTAGACACCACTGAATGCTTCCCCTATAATCTATGCCCTACGGCCCCTTAGCTCAGTGGTTAGAGCGCACGACTCATAATCGTTCGGTCCCCAGTTCAAATCTGGGAGGGGCCACCAAATTAGAAAAGCCAGAACAGTTTATGCTGCTCTGGCTTTTTGCTTTTCTAAGCTCGCTATTTATTTACGCCCTACTCGTATCAATACATCCCTGTATGAGTGAACTCCACAGTACACAATGCTATTTGCCTCTCTGTGACTGAGCTTACTTTTCTTTTATAAAAAAATCGGCAATATGAGTGTACATAAATCGCTCAATAGTTCAGGGAAGAAACATGAAAGACGAAACACTCTCGATTCACTTCGGATACGAAACCGATCCAACCACTAAATCCGTTGCTACTCCTATCTACCAAACCGTTGCCTATGAATTTGACGATGCTCAGCATGGTGCTGATCTGTTCAACCTAGAAGTACCAGGCAATATCTACACCCGCATTATGAACCCAACCAACGATGTGTTGGAGAAACGTATGGCGGCGTTAGAAGGTGGTATTGCAGGTTTGGTAGTGAGTGCAGGCAGCGCGGCAATCAACTACGCGATTCAGACATTGGCACAAATCGGTGACAACATTGTCTCAACACCTCAGCTTTACGGTGGCACTTACACCTTGTTTGCTCACATGCTGCCAAACCAAGGGATTGAAGTTCGTTTTGCTAAAGACGATAAACCGGAGAGCCTAGCAGAGCTTATCGATGAAAAAACCAAAGCGGTTTACTGTGAGAGTATCGGTAACCCTGCGGGTAATATCATCGACCTAGAGCGTGTCGCCGAACTTGCCCACGCGCAAGGTGTCCCTGTGATTGTCGATAATACCGTCGCGACTCCAGTGCTGTGTAAGCCTATTGAGTTTGGTGCTGATATTGTAGTCCATTCACTAACAAAGTACGTGGGTGGTCACGGTACAACCTTGGGTGGTGTGATTGTCGATTCAGGTAAATTCCCTTGGGCAGAACACAAAGATCGCTTCCCGGTATTTAATCAACCAGAGCCCTCTTATCACGGTGTGGTTTATACCGAAGCCTTTGGTGAGGCTGCATTTATTGGTCGTGCTAGAACGGTTCCACTACGCAATACAGGCGCAGCCTTGTCGCCAATGAATGCCTTTATGTTGATGCTAGGCTTGGAGACGCTGTCGCTACGTATGGAGCGACATACAGAGAACGCATTGAAAGTGGCGGAGTATCTCAACCAACATGAGAAAGTCAGCTGGGTAAGTTACGCTGGCTTACCTAGTTCAGAGTTCTACCCGCTTGCTGAAAAGTACATGCGAGGTAAGCCATCGGCGATTTTATCTTTTGGCTTAAAGGATGGTTATGAAGCAGGTGTTCGCTTTTATGACGCGCTACAAATCTTTAAGCGCTTGGTAAACATTGGCGATGCAAAATCTCTGGCTTGTCACCCTGCTTCGACGACACACCGTCAACTAAGCGAAGCTGAACAGAAACAAGCTGGAGTATCACCAGAGATGATTCGCCTATCAGTCGGTATTGAACACATCGAAGATATCCTTGCAGACCTAGAGCAAGCTCTTAACGCTTAACGACTATAAGCTGAATGTAGATTTACTAAATAGCATGCACAAAAAGCCCATCATGATGATGGGCTTTCGTCTATTTAAGGGTTTAAGTTAACTTACTCTACCGTTACCGCTTTCGCTAGGTTACGAGGTTGGTCAACGTCAGTACCTTTGATTAGTGCTACGTGGTAAGACAGTAGCTGCATTGGAACTGTGTAGTAGATAGGTGCAGTGACTTCACTCACGTGAGGCATCTTGATGATCTTCATGTTCTCATCGCTTTCAAAGCCTGCATCTTGGTCTGCGAATACATAAAGTAGACCACCACGTGCACGTACTTCCTCAACGTTTGATTTCAGTTTCTCTAGTAGGTCGTTACTTGGTGCAATAACCACTACAGGCATATCGGCATCAATCAGAGCTAGAGGGCCGTGCTTAAGCTCACCCGCAGCGTATGCTTCAGCGTGAATGTAAGAGATCTCTTTCAGTTTTAGGGACGCTTCCATTGCGATTGGGTAGTATTCGCCACGACCTAAGAAAAGCGTGTGATGCTTGTCTGCGAAGTCTGTCGCTAGTGCTTCGATCTCTTTATCAAACGCCAGTGCTTTCTCAATGTCAGTCGGCAGTTGGTGAAGCGCTTGCACGATTTCTGCTTCTTTTTCTTCATTGATACGGCCTTGTAGACGACCAATTGAAGTCACCATCATCAGCATTGCTGCAAGTTGAGTTGTGAAAGCCTTAGTTGAAGCTACACCGATCTCGGTGCCTGCACGAGTCATGAATGCGAAGTCAGATTCACGAACCAGTGAAGATCCAGCAACGTTACAGATTGTCATCGCTGACATGTAGCCTTTCTCTTTCGCAAGGCGAAGTGCTGCTAGTGTATCTGCCGTCTCACCAGATTGAGACAAAGTAACAAGCAGGCTGTTTGGACGAACCACGAAGTCACGGTAACGGAACTCAGAAGCGATCTCTACGTCACAGCTTACGCCTGCTAGAGACTCAAACCAGTAGCGAGCAGCCATACCAGAGTTGTAAGACGTACCACATGCGATGATCTGGACGTGTTCAACCTTACTTAGGATCTCTTCGGCTTTAACACCAATCGCGTTAGTGATAACAGAAGTATCTGAGATGCGACCTTCCATTGTGTTGATCAGCGCCGTTGGCTGTTCGAAGATCTCTTTCTGCATAAAATGACGGTACTTACCTTTGTCACCTGCATCATGCTCTGCATTTGATTCAACGATTTCACGCTCAACACGCTCACCTGCAACATCAAATACGGTCACATCACGACGAGTCACTTCAGCAACATCACCCTCTTCTAGGTACATGAAGCGGCGAGTTACGCTTAGTAGTGCAAGTTGGTCTGATGCTAGGAAGTTTTCACCCACACCAAAACCGATAACGATAGGGCTACCAGAGCGAGCCACAACAATACGGCTAGGATCTTTACGATCAACCACAACGGTACCGTAGGCGCCGTCCAACTGCTTTGCTGTTTTCTGCAGTGCTTCAACCAAAGAAGCTGAAGTGCGAAGTTCCCACTCAACTAGATGAGCGATAACTTCAGTATCCGTTTGAGAAGAAAATACGTAGCCACGCTCTTGCAACATTACACGCAGTGCTTCATGGTTTTCGATAATGCCATTATGCACTACTGCAATGTCACCAGACATGTGTGGGTGCGCGTTTGCTTCAGACGGCTCGCCGTGTGTAGCCCAACGAGTGTGAGCGATACCTGTACCACCAATCACTTGTTGCTCTTCTACCGCGTCTGCTAGCTCTTGTACTTTACCTAGGCGACGTACGCGAGTTAGATTTGATTCGGTATCAACCACAGCGACACCCGCTGAGTCGTAGCCACGGTATTCTAGGCGGCGAAGGCCTTCTACTAAAATCTCGGCTACATCACGCTGTGCTACTGCACCAACAATTCCACACATAGTTTGACTCCATCAATTTCGTTTATTCCTATTGGCAGCAAGCAAAGGCCATGTCTTTATTAAGATCAATTATAGGAAGTTAAATGCATAATAGTTAAAATAAGTTGTTAAGCTGGATCCGTTAAGATCACTCGAACATCATGTGATTCAATACTTGCCTGAGATTCTTTGCTCAAGTCTGTATCTGTAATTAAGATGTCGATGTGATCCCATGCCAACTCTAGATTAGGGATCTTTCGTCCCACTTTTTCTGACTCAACCATCACGATCACTTCTCGTGACACTTCAGCCATCACTTTACTTAAGCCAACCAGTTCGTTGAACGTGGTTGTGCCTCTGTCGAGGTCGATACCATCAGCCCCAATAAATAGTTGGTCAAAATCGTAAGCACGCAACACTGACTCTGCGACTTTGCCTTGAAAAGAATCCGAATGGGTATCCCAAGTGCCGCCGGTCATGAGTAGCGTTGGTTCACTTTCAAGCTCATTGAGCGCGTTAGCCACGTGCAACGAGTTGGTCATGACAACCAAACCACGCTTACTGTTTAGTTGCTGAATTAGGGCACCTGTTGTGCTGCCGCTGTCGATCACGATTCGATTATGGTCGCGAATTAAATCTGCAGCTGCTTTCGCTAACGAAACCTTTCGAGTCGAAACTTTTTGACCCAATTCTTCGTTCACAACCTCTTTCGGTAGCGAAATCGCACCACCATAACGGCGTAAAAGCTGACCGTTTTTCTCTAAAGACGCTAAGTCCTTTCTAATAGTGACCTCTGAGGTTTCGAACTTAGCGGACAATTCATCAACACTAACCTCCCCTTTTTCGTTCACTAGGTTAGAAATTGCATGTCTTCTGAGCTGAGTGTTTCGTTTCGACATTTAAAAAAGACCAGCAAGTTTCGATATGAAACATATTATAGTTACAACGAAACTATTTAGTCCATTTATTTTGATCCAAAAAATTAATAAATAGCAAGAAAACCTTGTCCTAAGACAATTGTTAAGCAGTGATATTGAATTGATTAGGTGGTAGAATCCGCACCCGAAAAGAAAAAAAATTACAAAACTGACCGTTATTTTTTTGCAACTTTCACCTGATATATTGGTGTAAGTCACAGAAACCCGATGTTGAATCAAAATCTTTTGGTCATAAAATGACTAAAATTGATGAAAGACTTACAACTCTGAAGGGCATATTGGAAGTCCCGCGATTTTACTCAGCAGGCACAAAATGTTGATGTAGCGGACCAATCTTCAGAACTTAAATAAATTTCAAATTGTAACAATACTTACCGGAGAGTACCTTCCATGAAAAAGACCAAAATCGTATGTACGATTGGCCCTAAAACTGAATCTGTAGAGAAGCTAACTGAACTAGTAGATGCTGGCATGAACGTTATGCGTCTTAACTTCTCTCACGGTGATTTCGCAGAGCACGGCACTCGTATTGCGAACTTCCGCGAAGTAATGGACAAAGTAGGTAAGCAACTTGCTATCCTTCTTGATACTAAAGGCCCAGAGATCCGTACTATCAAACTAGAAGGCGGTAACGACGTAGATCTAGTAGCTGGTCAAGAATTCACTTTCACAACTGATACTTCAGTTGTAGGTAACAAAGAGACTGTAGCGGTAACTTACGCTGGTTTCGCAGCTGACCTAAACGCTGGTAACACAATCCTAGTAGATGACGGCCTAATCGAAATGGAAGTTATCTCTACTACTGAAACTGAAGTTAAGTGTAAAGTTCTTAACAACGGCGCACTAGGCGAAAACAAAGGTGTTAACCTTCCTGGTGTTTCTGTTCAACTTCCAGCTCTTTCTGAGAAAGACAAAGCTGACCTTAAGTTTGGTTGTGAGCAAGGCGTTGACTTCGTAGCTGCATCTTTCATCCGTAAAGCATCTGACGTTAAAGAGATCCGTGAGATCCTAGACGCAAACGGCGGCAACGATATCCACATCATCTCTAAGATTGAGAACCAAGAAGGTGTAGATAACTTCGACGAAATCCTTGAGCTTTCTGACGGTATCATGGTTGCTCGTGGTGACCTAGGTGTTGAAATCCCAGCTGAAGAAGTAATCTTCGCTCAGAAAATGATGATCGAGAAGTGTAACCGTGCACGTAAGATGGTTATCACAGCAACTCAAATGCTTGATTCTATGATCAACAACCCACGTCCAACTCGTGCAGAAGCGGGTGACGTTGCGAACGCAATCATGGATGGTACTGACGCAGTAATGCTTTCTGGCGAAACGGCTAAAGGTAAGTACCCTGTTGAAGCTGTTACTATCATGGCTCAAATCGCGAACCGTACTGATTCAGCTCTTAAAGCTGAGCTAGGTTCTCGTCTAGACAGCCCACGTCTACGCATCACTGAAGCAGTATGTAAAGGCGCAGTAGACACAGCTGAGAAGCTAGCTGCTCCTCTAATCATCGTTGCTACTGAAGGCGGCAAGTCTGCACGTTCAGTACGTAAGTACTTCCCAACTGCAAACATCATTGCACTGACAACTAACCAAAAGACAGCTGCTCAGCTTGTTCTTACTAAAGGTGTTCGTCCAGTTCTTGTTGAGTCTATCGACAGCACTGATGCTTTCTACAAAATGGGTAAAGAATACGCACTTGAAGCTGAGTTCGGCAGCAAAGGCGACATCGTTGTAATGGTTTCTGGTGCTCTAGTAGCTTCAGGCACTACAAACACGGCATCTGTTCACGTTCTATAAGAATGAACCGATTCGCATAAAATATAAAAGAGGGCTTCGGCCCTCTTTTTTTATGAAACAAAATCTTGCCTAACTTTTCAGTACGCTGTATTATCAATCACAATAGAACTACGTACTGTTAACTTCCTATGGACTCTTTCTAAGAGACGGATTAGCAGACTAGAAATCAAATATACATGAGGTTTGTAATGTCTAGTCCTACTCTCACTGACAAAGTATCAAAGATGATTCGCCAAGATATTCTTAATGGTGAGTTAGCCCCAGGCCAAAAGCTCGTTGTTGCTGATCTAAAGAACAGATACAACGTTGGCGCATCTCCGATTCGTGAAGCCCTAGTACAGTTATCTTGGAGCAAATACGTGAAGCTCGAGCCGCAAAAAGGCTGCTGGGTATCGCCAGTGTCAAAGAAAGAGCTGAATGATCTTTATGAAAGCTTACGTGTCGTGTCTTCAGTTCTACTGAAAAAAGCCATTTCTGCGGGGGATGAAACTTGGGAACTGGATGTACTGACTTCTTACCATAAGCTTTCGCGAGTACAGCACGTATCTGAAGAGTTTGATTGTGTGGAATGGGAAGAACGTCACCAACAATTCCACGTTGCGCTACTTGAAGGTGCGGACTCAGAGAACATGTTTAGCTTCTTTGAAGATTTGATCAATCAAGTAAAACGTTACCGCTTCCTAGCGATGTCGGCGGAAAGTGCATCAGATGATCTGTTCAATATTGATAAGCACGAAATGATCATGAAACTCGTGCTGTCAAAAAACGTAGAACAAGCGACAGAGTTGCTTGATCAACACCTACTAGGTTCAATGAAGCGAATTGAAGAAGTTATCGAAGCGGCTTAATGCAGCGATAAATTTTGAACAAATAAAAACGGAGCCTAACAGCTCCGTTTTTTGTTTTTCAGCATCAAGCTGGCTACCACCCAAAAAACTCTTTGTGATGAGTATTGAGCAGTAAAACCATAGGTAAAAAATACAAAGCACTCAGCTTAAAACCAAGAATGACCAATGTACCTATGGTTAATCTCACTAAAAAATCGACAAACATACCACGCCTCTTTCAACCAGACTGTATCATCCCCAAACTCTTGCTCCAGCTAACCTAATTCTACTGCTGCTTTTCAACTCATTGAAAAAGCTAGCTAACCAGCTGAATTAAGTTAACGGTGTCATCCCTTTAATATCTGGTAAACACTCTATTTATCACACCGCTTAACACGATGTAATCTGAAGCAAGGTGGTTTACTCATTGTTCATTTTAGCTCAAATTTTCGCCAACATTAGACTTTAGTCTAACCGTATAGAATTTGTGACATAGGTCGCTCAAAAATGAGATTCCTCATATGTACACAGAGGAAGCGACTTCATCACTTACTAAGTTGCAAGCTATATAAAGAGTACTCGATGGGAAAGTGGGAGGATATTTAGGAGTAAAAAGAGTCTGTAGCTAAGCAACATCCGCATAGCTAGGACAAATCGAGACGGTATTTCGTCCCGAGGATTTCGATTCGTAAAGGCCGACGTCTGCGCATTTGTATGAACGGGTACTGTTACTCGTCAAATCAGTGAAACCGACGCTGACGGTTACCTTGGTGCCCGCAGATAACTCAATCTCGATTCGCAGCCGGTCCAAGACACGCTTCGCTTCTGATAAAGAGGTGTGCGGCATCAACAGTGCAAACTCTTCCCCACCAACACGCGCCACAAAATCGGTACTACGGAGGCTGTCTTGTAGAAGCTTAGCTACTCTTGCAATCACACGATCGCCCTCATCATGACCAAGCTCGTCATTAATTCGCTTAAAGTTATCGATATCGACTAAAGCTAAACAAGTAGTCGCTTCATTTGGGTAACGCTCAACCAAACGAGAATAATAAGCTAACTGCTCTTCAAACTTTCGACGATTCCAAAGGTTACTCAAAGCGTCTCGCTCACTCAGAAAACGCAGACGAACTTCGAGCTCTTTCCTTACTGATATATCCACCAGCGAAGTAATGTAGTAGCTCACTTTCCCTGAACTGTTCTTGACCGCATGGACACGCATAATAGCGGTAAAAGGGATGCGCAGTTTGTTTTTACACAGCACTTCCCCTTCCCACACTTCTTCGTTGTCTAGGTGTCGCCAGATGGATTCACTGGTGATCTGCTGTTCTGTATTTTCCAACAGAAGTTGCAGCGCATTATGACCGATAACTTGTGCTTCGCTGTAACCGGTCATATTTTCAAACTCGTTGTTGATCATCATAGTACGATGCTGCTTATCAGTGATCATCACGGCAGACATGCCATTCAACGCTGCGCGAGCTAACTTACTCTCTAAGCTACGACGTCGATAATGCGTCACCAGATAAGCAAATGGGAACGCGAACAGCAACACAGTGAAAAGCACGATGATCTCTTCATGGGCAAGATCATTTAGATCACGTTCAGCTCTAGCGAGCAGTTGTTTTTGATTCAATTGAATCACAAGGTGCATCTTTTGATTATTAGCTAGCTGAACCGTGTTAAACGCGAACAGGTTACCATCTTCAAACACAGTGCCCATTTGTTGTCGAGAGAGGGCTTCCCATGTTTGAGGTGCGATGTTTTTTAGGTTGAAGCCTTTCCTTTCAGGAACAGAATCGCCAAACAATTTACTGTTGTTTGGACTCGCAATGTAATAACCCTCACCATTGACGACTTCAGCTCTAAAATCATAATCAGGTGCGAAATTAAGACGTGAAGACAACCCCCAGACATCCAGATTGATCACCAGATAACCGACTCGCTTCTCCGGAGTTTCAACAGGCGTGAAGACTCTAAACACCGGTTTATAAGGATATGCCAACTCACCATGTTCGGTTTCAAGCTCAATTCCCCAACCACCAATATCTTCATGCTCTAAGCTCTTAGCAAAATGATAGTAGCTAGAGTCAGACCTATCTTGTAATTGCTGAGGTATTGTCACAGCGCCCGTGGCAGAGGAATAATTCACTCGGACCAGCTCTTTACCCTCAACATCAATAAGATGAATTTGTGTATACCATTTTTGGTTCACTAACACAGACTGCCATACCTCTTCGAGGAGGCTTTTGGTTTGTTCAGAGGGGGAGGAAGCGAAATTAACAAGGCTTTGGCTATGACTCAGTAGTTTCATCACCGAAACCAACTGAGATTTTAAGAGCTTGTAATCTCGTTCTGCGTAAACCAACTGATGAAGGGCTTGTTTCGCAGAGTAATCAAAACTTTGTTGTTTTACTTCTTGGTAACGTTGTAAATAGTAAAGACCCACTGCAGCAGACAGTGTTATCGAAATAATCAGCAATGTAATTATCGATTTACTATTTCTCATTGATAACTCAAGTAAAAGAAGGCGTGAAGCGCAGGATTATAGCACTCTATAAAATTAACAAAATAAAAGCCGCTTAAAAAAGCGGCTATAAAACTATTTTTTAAGTGCTTGTTGTTTAAGCTTTCAGCGCACGTTCGCCACGGGCGATGCCCACAACGCCACTGCGTGCCACTTCAAGTACTTCAGTCACTTCAGACAACGCTTGAATGAAAGCATCCAGCTTTTCACTCGTACCCGCCATTTGCACTGTATATTGAGAAGCCGTCACATCAACGATCTGACCACGGAAGATATCCGCTGTGCGTTTCACTTCTGCACGAGCAAAACCGCTCGCACGTACTTTAACCATCAAGAGCTCACGCTCGATGTGTTCAAGCTCAGACACCTCTTGCACTTTTAGTACATCGATCAGCTTGTGCAGTTGCTTTTGAATCTGTTCAAGCTGCATTTCGCTCGAGTTGGTCGTCACGTTCAAACGAGAAAGCGTTGGATCATCGGTTGGCGATACGTTCAACGACTCAATGTTGTAGCCACGTTGAGAAAACAAACCAACCACACGAGAAAGCGCACCCGGTTGGTTTTCCATTAGTAGTGAAATAATGTGTCTCATATTATGTTCTCTCCGTTTTGCTTAGCCACATGTTATCCATACCCTCGCCCTTAATCTGCATTGGGTATACGTGCTCGGTATCATCCACACTGATATCGACAAATACCAAACGGTCTTTCATCGCCAGTGCTTTTTCCAAACCTGATTCCAGTTCATCTGGAGATGAAATGCGCATACCTACGTGGCCATAAGCCTCTGCGATGGCAGCAAAATCAGGAACAGAGTCCATATATGAGTTAGAGTGGCGACCTTGATAAACAATGTCTTGCCACTGTTTTACCATTCCTAAGAAACGGTTGTTTAGGTTAATAATCTTAACTGGGATATTGTATTGCAGCGCCGTAGACAACTCTTGGATATTCATCTGAATACTGCCATCACCGGTTACCACTACTACTTCTTCATCTGGCTTAGCAAACTTAACACCCATGCCAGCAGGCAGACCAAAGCCCATAGTGCCTAGGCCACCAGAGTTAATCCAACGGCGCGATTTATTAAATGGGTAGTATAACGCTGCGAACATTTGATGTTGACCAACGTCAGAAGCAACGTAAGCATCGCCATTGGTTACTTTGTGCAGAGCTTCAATAACTTGCTGCGGCTTAATGCACTCAGAAGACTTTTCATACGCTAAGCAGTTACGATCTTGCCACTGCTTGATTTCACTCCACCAGCTTTCCAGAGCTTCAGCATCATTGGTGCCGCCTTGCTCAACCAGTAGATTAACCATGCTCTCTAGTACTTTTTCCGCAGAACCTACGATTGGTAGATCCACTTTCACGTTCTTAGAGATCGACGACGGGTCGATATCAATATGCATGATCTTCGCGTTTGGGCAGTACTTATCAAGGTTGTTGGTTGTACGATCATCAAAACGTACACCGACACCAAAAATAAGATCGGCGTTGTGCATCGCCATATTGGCTTCGTACAAACCGTGCATGCCAAGCATGCCTAGAGAGTTCTTGTGCGTGCCCGGGAAGGCACCAAGCCCCATTAAAGTGCTTACTACAGGTAAATTCAATGCTTCAGCCAATTTGATCAGCTGTTGATCGGCCTCAGAGATAACCGCACCGCCACCGACATAAAGTACTGGCTTTTTCGCTTCAAGAAGTGCCTTTAGTGCCTTCTTAATCTGACCTTTATGACCCGTAACCGTTGGGTTGTACGAACGCATCTTGATCGTTTCTGGGTATTGATAAGGAAGCTTAATTTGCGGATTTAATACATCTTTTGGCAAGTCGATAACCACAGGACCAGGACGTCCTGTCGTTGAAATATAGAATGCTTTTTTTAGCACTTCAGGGATATCTTCCGCTTTCTTAACTAAGAAGCTGTGTTTAACGATCGGGCGAGATACACCGACGATATCACACTCTTGGAAGGCATCATTACCAATGAGATTGTTTGGTACGTTACCAGAGATAACGATCATTGGAATCGAATCCATGTACGCCGTTGCGATACCCGTTACGGTATTGGTTGCGCCAGGACCAGAACATACTAGTACTACACCGGGCTTGCCGGTAGAACGAGTGTAGCCATCTGCCATATGAGTAGCGGCTTGCTCGTGTCGTACTAATACGTGTTTGATTTCGTCAGTTTTCGCATGCAGCGCATCATAGATATCAAGTACAGAACCACCTGGGTAACCAAAGATTTGTTCTACACCCTCTTCAATAAGAGACTGCACCACCATCTCAGCGCCGGATAACATTGCTGTTTCAGGTTTTGTTGTCATATTGCTCTCCTCACCAGTTTCCAAGCACATTTGGTGAACGTGTTGGGCTGGTTTTTCATAGTCTAGGGCTTATTCGTAGCCTAATTCGAAATACTTCCACTTTTTCGGCTATGGCTGTCTGTCGTGATAACAACAAACAGTAATACGAAACAACTTTAACGCTTTATTATCATCCGGTCTAACACCTGTTAATCGACAATTATGCCAAAAAACCAACTATCAGCTTAAAGCATCAAACAAAACCTAAGCAGAGTTAAATAACCAGTTACAAACACTAAAAAAAAGACAAAAAAAGCACTTAATATTTATATAAATGGCTAATTATCGATAAATGAAGCGCTTTCCTGTGTGCGTCTTCGCACATTATTCCAAGCCTTAAGGCATAAAAAATCCCCCTAAAAATGCAATCACATTCGTAGGGGGATTTTTAAACAACTGAAAATTTATCTCAGCAGAAATCTACTTATCTTTCGACTTTTCAGTGTACATTTCTTCGATTTCGTCTTGATACTTGTCGTTGATAACCTTACGACGCAATTTCTGAGTTGGCGTCAGTTCGCCATCATCCATCGAAAATGCTTTTGGTAATAGCTTGAACTTCTTCACTTGTTCAAACTTAGCCAATTCTTGCTGCAAGTCATTCACACGCTTCTCAAGCATCTCAACGATCTGATGGTGCTTAATCAATTCAACGCGGTCGTGGTACTTGATATTCAATTCTTTAGCGTACTCTTCAAGAGAGTCGTAACACGGAACAATCAGTGCAGAAACGAATTTACGCGTATCAGCAATAACGGCAATCTGTTCGATGAAGTGGTCTTTACCGATCGCGCCCTCTACTACTTGCGGTGCAATGTACTTGCCACCTGAGGTTTTCATCAGCTCTTTGATACGGTCGGTAATAAACAGGTTACCATTTTCATCAAAATGACCCGCATCTCCGGTTTTCAAGAAACCATGCTCGTCGAACGTTTTCGCTGTCTCTTCTGGCATTTTGTAGTAACCACGCATTACCATTGGGCCGCGAACAAGAATCTCATTCTGCGCACCAATTTTTACTTCCGCGCCCGGCATCGCCATACCAATCGAGTCAGGGTTAAAGCAGCGGTCATCCCAGCACGAAACGGTTGCTGTGGTTTCAGTCATGCCGTAACCAAGTTTTACGTTAATGCCGATAGCGTGGAAAAAACGACCAATGGTTTCATCGAGCTTCGCACCGCCACATGGCATGAAGTTGATGTTACCGCCAAGCAGCGCTCGCAATTTGGATAACACAAGCTTATCAGCTAGTGCATGGCTCTTCTTCAGCATCAGTGATGGTGTGCGACCTTCTTGGTGACAAACCGACAGCTTCGCGCCCATGTTTACTGCCCAAGTAAATAGCACTTTCCGGATAAACGGCGCTTTCGAAACCTTCTCGTGAATCGCTGAGAAGATTTTCTCGTAGAAACGGGGAACCGCACACATCACGGTCGGCTTCACGTCGCTCAGCGCGTCACGCACCTGCATAGTATCTTGCAGGTAACAGTTGGTTGCGCCTTTGTAGAGCACGTAGAAAGTCCACGCACGCTCAAATACGTGAGATAGAGGTAAGAAACACAATGAGACATCGTCTTTCGTTAAGCTCAAGCGCTCATCGTGCCCTTCTAGTTGATAGCCAACATTGGTGTAATCAAGCATTACGCCCTTAGGTTGACCTGTAGTACCAGAGGTATAGATAAGAGTCAGTAAGTCGTCCATGCTTGCGTCAGCAAGACGAGTATCAAGTTCAGCTTGCTGAGCCTCAACACCGCGCGCCATGAAATCAGTCCAAGATACCGCAAAGCTATGGCCTTGAAGATCGATATCATCAGACATCGCGACAACCACTTCTAGCTGTTCGCACTCTTCAAATAGGCTCACGGCCGCGTCAAATTGGACTTGCTCACCAACGAATAAGATCTTCACATCCGCATTTTGGATGATGTAAGACGACTGCGCTGCTGTGTTGGTTGGATAAATCGGCACAGTCACAAGACGAGCTTGTAAAGATGCAAAATCTGCCACGGTCCATTGAGGCATATTGTTTGAATAGATACCGATCTTTTCTTGAACTCTCAGTCCCTGAGCCAATAGTGCTAATGAAAGCGTATCGATTTGTTGTCCAAACTGCTGCCAGCTAATACCTTGCCATACATTATCTACTTTGTGCTTCAAAGCTGTACGGTTGCCGCCTTGGGCAATTTGGTCACGAAGTCTTTTTACGATATGAAAATCTAAATTGGCCATCTCTTTACCTTTGGCTTACACCTGCAAGCTTTTTTGAGCGCACAAGTGTACCTCTGATCATGGAAAAGGCAACTGATGAAGCTCAAAGTTATAAGTAATAGTACGTATCACGCTAAGTTTTCTATCAACAAAAATAGCAGGTACAAAAAAGCCCCAAGCCAGACTCCCAGCTTAGGGCTTATAAATCATAGAGTTTAGTGCTTAGTTAAGCGCCACTACTTCGCCACAGATCATCATCAGCTGATCTCGTAACCAAATGTGTCCCTTATCTTTTTCACTTGATTCGTGCCAGCTTAGGTAGCCAGAGATTGCCGCATTATCGAATGGGAAATCTAGAATCTGTAAGTTCTCTTTGTTTGCTGCGTGCTCTACCATCCAGCGAGGTGCAATCGTCACTAACTCTGATTGACCAACAACGTAAAGTACGTTGCTTAGGCTCGTACCTTCGTAGAAAGGCATGCAATCTAGGTCACGGTATGCTTGCTCAGAGAAGCTGCGTTGGCCGTGAATGCGAGACAGTTTAGCGTGCTTCTCGTTCAATAGCTCTTCAGCTGTCACTTCACCGTTAATGCGTGGGTGAGAAGACGAAGCAACCACAACCAATTCGTCTTGGAAGATCTCAGTACTTGAGAAACCTTGCTCATCAAAGCGAGCGTAATCGATCACGAAGTCGATTTCTTGGTAGCGCATACGCTCAGAAAGTTGACGATCAAATTCAGCATCCATGTGCAGTTTAACGCTAGGTGCTTGCTCGTTGATAGTCGACATAATCTTAGGTGCAAAACGCATGTCACAAGGGCTGCAAATCGCAAGCTTGAACAAGCGAGAAGACGACTCTGGAGAGAACACAGAGCTTGGTAATTCGTTGCGTACTAGTTGAAGCGCTTGGCGGATAGGACCGAACAACTGACGTGCACGTTGAGTCGGTTGAATACCACGACCCTGGCGGATAAATAGTTCGTCGTTAAACATCACTTTCAAGCGAGCCACAGCGTTACTTACTGCCGGCTGAGACATACCTAAATTGTGAGCTGCACGTGTAATGTTTTGCTCTTGCATTACTGCATCAAATACAGTCAAAAGGTTTAAGTCTACTCCACGAAGTGTGCTTTCCATTCTGTAGCTAGCAATAGCACTCATTGCGTCTTTTTTATCTAACATTCAAGTTGCCTCTTGTCGGTACGACAGCATTAAATTTGTAATGGTATGGGAATAGATAACCACTAATTCTTATATTTATCAGACCGATGTTTTTCGGATTACCACTACTATTAACCAATACATCGTAGGCTACCAACAAGATTGATAAAGAATGACTTAATTTTATCTCAATAATTAATTAATAATTAAAAATCAATAACTTGAATAGTTATAAAAAAACATAAAATGCGCTATTTATGAGTTTCATTTCGACTTATTTAGCTGTTCTATCGTTTGGTTACATTTGTTACAATTTATTGAATTGATGAATTGATTGACCATTCAATCCAAAAACACCACTTATGGATTAGGTAAGCGATGCGTAGCTCGGAAAGTCCACCTTCTCCCAAAGCTGTTTTCTTAGGTCATCTTGATTGGCCCAATTCCCGGCTAAAACCCACTCAACAAGCGCACTAGCGACATCTGGATAAGAGACAACTTCAGCCTGTTTTTCGTTGAGCCAACTACGCAAGATCGCCGGATCAAGAAAGCTCATAGTTTGAGCTAATCCAAGCGCTTCAAGTGTGGCCACATTGCTCTGTTGTTCAAACTGTCCATCAAGTGGTTTAAGCAGTAGCTTCTTGCCCAGAGTAAGCGCTTCAGATGGCAGTTCAAACCCACCATTAGCCACCACACCAGAGCACTGATTTAGGTCGAATTGGAAACCCGCATGACTGAGTGGTTTAAAGGTAATGTTTTCGACTTGGCTATGCTCTATCACATTTGGGTGATAACAGACAAAACTGTGCGAAACAAACTTCATTAATAGCTCTGAAATCGCTTCCAGATCCTCAAACGGCAAATAGACCAAAGTGAAATCCTGTGGCGCTTGAGTCTGCTCGTTGTGAACTAAGGTGTGAACAATAGGCGGAAGTATAGGCTGCTCAAAATGATACCAGTGCAAACCGATAGAGTGCTCTGTCGGAGCAAAGTGTTGAATCACAGAATGCTCAATCCAGTTTCCCCCTTCTTTAGGAACATCATAACGAAACGCATTCTGGTGACTGATTCCGATACAAGGGACTCCCTGCCTTTTGGCTGCCCAAGCTGTCACAGGTTCAAAGTCATTGAGCACCAAGTCATAGGGTGTAAGGTCCATCTGTTTAACCTCATTAAGAAAGCGCCAGATATTATTCTTAATGAATGTCTTTCCATATTTGACCTGCCCTTGTTCACTATAAAAGGTTAAGCCGTTACGAACTTGGTAGTTGCCAAACTCTTCCATCGAAAAGTACTTGCTTGCTTCTCGGCCTGAAAAGAGAAAATCAACATCGATGTTTTGTTGACGAAACGCGACAGCCATTGCCCTTGCACGAGCAATATGACCATTTCCAGTGCCTTGTACGCCGTATAAAATTTTCATGAAACTTCCTTTCGATTCGCTGGTTTAGCGCTTGGTGATGTGGTCATTCGATAATTAAAGAATGAAGCTAATAGCAAGGCTGGTACAAGCTATGCCCAAAGCAGCACCAATGAGTACGTCCGTTAAAAAGTGCACGCCGAGTAATATTCGAGATCCAGCAATCGCTGCAGCCCAAGTCAAACTAAAGAGATGTAAGCTCGGATAGAAATGCCCGATTAATGTCGCCATAACAAAAGCAGCAGCGGCATGCCCAGATGGCAGGCTGTACTTATCTGATGGGACAATATGAGAGTGAAGCAAAGAGGAAAATTCGGCTGGTCGACGGCGCTTTAGAGTATTTTTAGCAAGCCAATAGATTGGCAGCTCAATCGCGAAGGCAGTTAAGCCCACCAACAGAAAATCACTGCCTGTTTTGCTATCGGCGAGCAATGCAATCAAAGCAATCAATATATAGAGGTGACCATCCCCCGTATGAGAGACCGCCTTACTCAACGTCGCATGTTGGCCACTAAAACGGTTCTTTAAACAGAAAACAGAAAATGCCACATCCCAGCGGACAATAGGTTCGATAGTACGCATACGTTCTCCTTAACAATCCTTATTCAGTTAAGGGTCAACTTATGCCCAACAAATGACAGTTAAGTGACGTTTTGAATGAACTAAAATGAAATTTTCCACGGTTGAGAAGCCGATGATTCAACCGTATCAGAGGCTCATTCACCTCATATAAAAATAAAGCGACCCTAGGCCGCTTTATTATTCATTTCTAATTTCTGACTTAAAACTCTATAGCGAAAGGGGCTCGTGCTTTTTCACTAAACCGAAGTCAGCCAAGATTGCGTAAGCCGCAGGGATCATAAACAGCACCAGCAGGGTTGAAGCAAAGATGCCAAATACGATCGAGATAACCAAAGGCTGAATAACCTGAGCCTGTAAACTGGTTTCGGTGAGCAAAGGCAATAAACCAGCTGCCGTCGTCATCGAGGTTAAGAACACGGCACGGAAACGCTCACGACTCGCTTTCACCACCGAGTCATGCACGCTATCTCCTTCATCAACGTGATGACGAATGTATTGAACGAGTAAGATAGAGTCGTTAACTACAATCCCTGCAAGCGACACAAAGCCCATCATACTTGGCATACTTAACGAGTGGCCAAGCACCCAGTGACCAACTACAACTCCGATAAAGGCTAATGGAATCGCGAGCATCACAACTACAGGCTCTAAATAGCTTCTGAATTGATAACTCAGAATCGCAAACACACCAAACAGACCGAGCAAGAAGCCTTTGCCCATCGAGGCGCCCGTCTTGGCAGCATCCTTCGCTTCCCCTTCGAAATCAAAACGTAAGCCTGGGTACTTCTGAATGAGTTTAGGCGCTTCATCTTTTTGGAACTGAGCCAAGATCGCTGAAGAGCTCGCTTTCTTATTATCAATATCACCAAAGATACTAATAGTCCTCAGTCCATCAATACGTTGAATACGTACATAATTACGCTGGAAATCGAGCGTCGCCAGCGTAGCTAACGGAATTTGGCTGCCGTCCGCGGTAATGATTGGGAAGTTAGCAAGCTGTTGAATGTCACCCGCTTGCTCTTTATCAAGACGCACCTCTATCGAGATATTCTCAACACCGATTTGAATCTCGTCCGCTGTCTGGCCAAAGAAGGCCGCGCGCAATTGAGAGGCAATCATCTGCCCGTTCACATTGTAGGTTTCAGCGCCTGGGCGCAGCTTAACCAAGATCTCTTCTTTACCCATGCGCATGTCATCAAGCACACCATGAACACCATCAAACTCATTCAGATAAGCTTGAATATCCAGAGAAGCAGCTTTCAATGCATTAAGGTCATCATGCTTGGCACGGATCTCAATCGCTCGTCCACCTGGCCCCATGGTTGGTTGCTTGAAAACCAACGAGATTGGGTCTGCGAGTTCACCAATATCCTCTCGCCACGCATCGATAAAATCATCGATCACCGTATTACGACTCTCAGCACCACGAAGGTCTAAGCGCACGGTAGCCAAGTGCGGGCCAGATTCGTTGGCATCGGCATTAGCGTTAAACTGGCTGGTGATATGTTCGACTAGCGTGTTGCCCTCTTCAACTTCTTCGCTCCACTGCTCATTCAAACGCTCAGCAGAAGCCACAATCTTATCGACCACTCTCTCAGTTTGAGACAGTGATGCCCCCGGAGGAAGAATGATACGAGCCTCAGCAATATCACCATCAAGCTCTGGGAATGGCTGGAATTTGACAACACCACCAGCAATCAAGGAGATCGATAGGAGCAGCAAGGTCAACACTCCGCCCATAAAGGCATAGCGGAAGGTCACCACTTTCTCGACCATATTCATCAAGGTGGTATTACGAAAGTTCTCAAATTTCTCTAGCAACACAGTTTTGAAGCGCAGCGCTGGCTTATCGTTTTTCTCTTTGTGTAACGAATGCGACAAGTGATTCGGCAGAATTAAGAAAGCTTCGATCAAGCTCAACGACAGCACCAAAATCAGCACCTGAGGAACGGCCTTGAGTACCGCGCCCATTTCCCCATCAAGAAATAACAAGCTACCGAAGATACACACTGTGGTTAAGAAGGAAGACAACACGCCGGGAAGCACTTTCTTAACACCGTTATACACCGCGTCATCGACATTTTGTCCCCGATCGAGGTGGGAGGCTATCGACTCGGCGATCACGATGGCGTCATCCATCATAATACCGATCGCCATCAACAAACCGACCAGTGACATAATGTTAATCGACAGTCCTAAATTGGCCATTAAGAACAATCCGCCAAGAAAGGCTACCGGCAGGCCTGCAGCAACCCAAAAGGAATAACGTAAGCTGAAGAATAGCCACATGGTTGCGAATACCAGCACAATACCTTGCCAGCCATTACGCACCATCATGGTCAGACGATCCCACAATACAGAAGAGAGATCATTGGTCATTTGCAGAGTCACGCCATCAGGTGCAATTGCACGCTGGTCCTCGACAAACTGAGTGACACGCTCTTTGATTCTCAGTGCGTCATCTTCTTTGTTCTTGCTGATCTTGAGCAGCGCAGAAGGTTTACCATCAAACAACACCTTCTGTTCATCGAGCTCAAAGCGGTCAGTGATCTTGGCAATATCTCGTAAACGGATCACAGAGCCATTTGGCGCAGAACCCACTACAATGCTTTCCAATTCTACGGGCGTAATGCGCCTTTCATCGAAGCGAATCAGGAAGTTTTTGTCTGGCGTTTCAACGTTACCACTCGGCAGTTTCACATTCTGACGGCCAATTTGATCAGCAATATCACCGACACTCAAACCGAGTTGGCGAATCGCTTGAGTATCTAGCTCAACGCGATATTGGTGATCTGAGAATCCGCTAACATCAACCAGTGAAACATCGTAATCGAGCTTCATAGTGCGTTTTAGATCTTCAGCGTATGCCTTCAAATCCGGCCACGAGGTGTCCGCAGTAATCGCGATATCAACGACTGGCTCATTCCAATCCAGCTCTTGTACGACAGGTGATTCAATCTCAGTAGGGAAATCGTTGATCGAATTGATCTGAGTTTGCACATCCACCAGCATTCGGCCGATATCCGCTTTCTCATTGAGCTTGAGAATTAGACGAGCGCTGCCTTCTATCGCCTCACATTGGGTTTCTTCAATGTTAGCTAAACCATCGACCGCTTCTTCCATTCGCACACACAGGCTCTCTTCGACCTCTTGTGGAGAAGCCCCCGGATAAACAATCGCAGCCATAATGTAAGGTGGATCGTAAGCAGGGAAGGTTTCGCGTTTGATGGTAGATAACGAACTCAAACCCAATATCAACAACCCAAGCATCAACAAGTTGGCTGCGGTTGGGTGTCTTGAGAAGAACTTAATCATGAAGCGCTCCCGTCACTGTCTGCGGTAAGTTCATCACCATTTGAACCAGACTCTTTCAGCAGCATGCCTTCAATAGCGGGCAGAACGTCGTTGAGAACCAGTTTGTCTCCCGTCTGTAATTCACCACGAATCACCACTTGGTTATCTCGGCGGTAAAGCACTTCTACATTCACAACCTTCAAGCGCTGATTCTCATCCATTAAATAGATCTTATCGCCATGTAAAGCACGTTCGGGTACCACCCAGCTTGGATTGGCTAAGCCTTCAATCTCCGCTTTGACGAACATACCATTTACCAAAGGCGTGGCACTGTTTAGCTGAAGCGCAGAATAGTCTTGATTGATTTCAAGGATGATGCCTGCTGTCGCTTGGTTTTCATCCACAGTCTCACTGATTCGTGCAACCTTGGCTGGCCAAGTCAGATTTAAGCTGCCACTGTTCAACTGAATGCTTGCCTTAGCTGGCGTTTGATATGGGTTTGGGATGCCAGCAGCATCGCGAGGGAATTGAGTAAAGCTTGAGGCTAAAGTTTGCATATCGTGAATAGAGAGTTGTGCCTCAACCTCCATAACGTCAATTCCATGAGCAATGAACATCTCTTGCTGCAGATTAACTACTTGGTTCTGTTCAATATCAACCTGAGCGACTCGCATCGGTCTGGGCAAGGTGATGGTGGTTTTATCCAAAGAGCGTTGCGCTTCTTTGACCTTAGAGACATTGACCTTAATCACCGCTTGTGCGACACGCTTTTCATCTGGCATTAAGGCGATTTGGTTCTGTATATCTAACACCAGCTTCTGTTGGGAGAGTGCACTCTGCTGTTGAAGATCGACATCGGACTGAGAGGTCAGCCCTTTCTTACGTAGATCTTGTTTACGTTGTAGCTCTTTATTACTGATCACTAAACGATTTTTTTCGATCTTCAGTGTCTGTTTCAGGTTCTGTTCTTCTTGGTTCAGTTTCTCTAGTGAGGTCTGGCTCGATTTAAGATCCGCTTCGGCTTGTACCAACTTCAACTCGTAATCCAAAGGATCGATCTTAAGCACCTCAGTTCCTGCAGGGATCACTTGCCCTTTCTCAAGATCGGGGTGTCGATAAACGATCTGTCCTGTTACTTCGGCAATCGCTTTCCATTCAACCTTAGGTACCACTTTGCCAAAACCAACCGCCAACGGCGCGATCATCTGCTTCTCTAAACTGACAGTTTCAACCAAGCGCGCCCTGTCGCCGGCAGGCTTAGTTGGTAAATCTGGCTTCAAGTTAATCGCCAACACTAGACCAATCACACCAACGGCTAGGACTGGGAAGAAAAGGAGCTTTTTATTTATTCTCATTATTTTGGTTCCTGCAAAGATGAAGGGCTTGGTGCATTGATAAAGCCTTCCGTCATCAGTTGAATGTTGTGTTCGATTAATCGGTTGAGAAAGGCTTCATTAAGCTCGATGCCATGAATAGCCAGCAAAGGCGGAGGTGCTATAAATGGAAAAACCATCAAACTTATATACGACACGCGGCAGAGCTTAGGATCCATATCCTTACGCAAAACGCCTTGTGCCATCAGCTTTTCAAAAATGACATCTTGGGCGGGTTTGGTTACATCGAGAAAGACCTTCTCTAGCAGTTCTCTCTGCACCTCTGAAGGCGGCATATTCATCACTTGGGCAATTAAGCGAGGGAACTTAGGAACCTTGACCATCTCTTTGTAGTAAGTCCGCATTAAATCGAGAAAGTTCTCGTGGCTGCTCTCTGCTACCAGCTTATGCATCTGCAGCTGCATTGGTCGCAACGTTTCACGCAGCATTGCTTCAAACAACCCTGCTTTGTTACCAAAGTAATAACGAATCATCGCGATATTCACACCAGCTCGTTCAGCAATTAAACGAGTAGATACCTTGTCATACGGTTGAACAACGAACAGATCACGAGCATGCTCAATAAGCAACTGCCTGACATCGAGATTCTGCTGCGGTCGTCCTGCTTTGCGCCCTGCCATCACTGAAACCTACTAACCTAATTAATCACACGATTAATTATAGGGATAAATCGATACACTGGCAGAAGATTAATTACTCACTATTTAATCAATTGATTAATTAATTTAAACGAGCTTGTGATTTTTTTTGTGAATCGTTCCATTAAAAAGATTTACTACAAAGTTTTAACCTACACATAAGCCAAACGATAAACTAACCGCCCAACCTAAAAACCCCAAGCAGATGATAAAACCAATAAATACAGCCCTAACAGCACAAACCAAACCAAAACGCCGCTAATGTATGCTGATATTGGATTTTCTTGTTTGACGCTCAGAATAAATTACGGTACATATGGTGTTAACAGTTTATTTACGGATATTTGTGTAATGATTTTTTCTTCTTCTCGACTGCTGAAACTTCTCCTTATCGTGAACCAATCGCGCGGGTAAGTTGTGGGTCAAGAACTACACAAATATTAAAACCCGCGCTGAGCGGGTTTTTTTGTAACTGGCACTTTTAAAAGAACATCATTCTCAATAATAATTTGGATAGCAATCGATACAATATCGATATAAGGAAGCACCCATGAACGATCAAGTGATAATTTTTGATACGACTTTACGTGACGGCGAGCAGGCTCTAGCTGCAAGCCTGACAGTAAAAGAGAAGTTACAAATTGCTTATGCACTTGAAAGACTGGGTGTGGACGTAATCGAAGCTGGCTTCCCAGTATCATCTCCGGGTGATTTTGAATCAGTACAAACTATCGCAAAGAACATCAAAGATAGCCGTATCTGTGCACTTTCTCGTGCTGTAGCGAAAGATATCGATGCAGCAGCAGAAGCGTTAAAAGTGGCTGAGCAATTCCGTATTCACACCTTTATTTCTACATCGACGGTTCACGTTCAAGATAAATTGCGTCGCAGCTACGATGATGTGGTAGAGATGGCAGTAAAAGCCGTTAAACACGCACGTAACTACACAGACGATGTTGAATTTTCTTGTGAAGATGCAGGCCGTACACCTATCGATAATCTATGCCGTATGGTTGAAGCTGCCATCAACGCAGGCGCGAAAACTATCAACATTCCAGACACAGTGGGCTACACAGTGCCTAACGAGTTTGGCGGTATTATCAAAACGCTATTTGACCGCGTACCAAACATCGACCAAGCAATCATCTCAGTTCACTGTCACGATGACTTAGGCATGTCGGTTGCTAACTCAATCGCAGCGGTACAAGCTGGTGCTCGCCAAGTAGAAGGTACCATTAACGGCATTGGTGAACGCGCGGGCAACTGTTCTTTAGAAGAGATCGCAATGATCATCAAAACTCGTCAAGAGTTATTAGGTGTTCATACCGGCCTAGATAATCAAGAGATCCACCGCACCAGTAAATTGGTGAGCCAGCTTTGCCACATGCCAATTCAAGACAACAAAGCGATCGTTGGTGCTAACGCATTCAGCCACTCTTCAGGTATCCACCAAGATGGCATGCTAAAGAACAAAAATACTTACGAGATCATGACTCCTGAGTCTATTGGCTTGAAAAACAAGGCGTTGAACCTAACCAGCCGTAGTGGTCGTGCTGCTGTTAAGAGCCATATGGACGCAATGGGTTACAAAGACAACGAGTACAGCCTAGATTCATTGTACGAAGACTTCTTGAAGCTTGCTGACCGTAAAGGTCAAGTCTTCGATTACGACTTAGAAGCATTGATGCACTTCGCGAATCTACGTGACGAAGATGACTTCTACAAACTTAACTACCTAAGCGTACAATCTGGTAGTGTAATGTCTACAACCAGCATCAAGCTGCAATGTGGTGATGAAGAGAAGTGCGAAGCCGCTGTCGGTAACGGTCCTGTTGACGCGCTATACCAGTGTATCTACCGCTTAACTGGCTACGAAATCGTACTAGATAAGTTCGACCTAACCGCGAAAGGTGAAGGTGAAGATGGTTTAGGCCAAGCTGACATCATTGCTAACTATAAAGGTCGTAAGTACCACGGCACAGGCGTTTCAACAGATATCGTTGAAGCTTCTGGTCAGGCGCTACTGCACGTTATCAATAGCATTCAACGCGCAGACACCATTGCTGAAATGAAACAGCAAAAAATCGCGACAGTTTAAGTACCCAATAACAGAGCCCTAGAGCCGATGTTATTGGCTTTAGGGACAAAATTTAAAACGAGCCAAATAGCTCAGTAACAAAGAATTAAAGGATTAACATGACTGATAAATCATACAAAATTGCCGTACTACCTGGTGATGGCATTGGCCCAGAAGTAATGCAGCAAGCACACAAGGTGCTAGACGCGATCGAAAAGAAGCATGCGATTAGCTTTTCTCGCGAAGAGTATGATGTTGGTGGTATCGCCATAGATAACCACGGTTGTCCACTACCAGAGTCTACAGTGAAAGGTTGTGAAGAGTCTGACGCAGTACTTTTCGGCTCAGTTGGTGGTCCTAAGTGGGAGCACCTTCCACCCAATGACCAACCTGAGCGTGGCGCCCTACTTCCTCTACGTAAACACTTCCAACTGTTTTGTAACCTTCGTCCTGCGCAAATTCACAAAGGTTTAGAGTCTTTCTCTCCACTTCGTGCTGATATCTCCGAGCGCGGTTTTGACATCGTGGTAGTACGTGAGCTAACAGGCGGTATTTACTTCGGTCAACCTAAAGGTCGTGAAGGCGAAGGCGCTACGGAAAAAGCGTTTGATACCGAAGTTTATCACCGCTACGAAATCGAACGTATCGCAAAGATTGCTTTTGAATCGGCACGTCTACGTAACAAAAACGTTTACTCCATTGATAAAGCGAACGTTCTACAGAGCTCTATCTTATGGCGCGAAGTTGTCGAAGAGATCGCAAAAGACTACCCAGATGTAACGCTAAACCACATGTACATCGACAACGCGACCATGCAGCTAATCAAAGATCCATCTCAGTTTGACGTAATGCTGTGTTCAAACATCTTCGGCGACATCATTTCTGATGAGTGCGCAATGATCACTGGTTCTATGGGTATGCTTCCTTCTGCAAGCTTGAACGAAAGCAACTTCGGTCTATATGAACCAGCAGGAGGCAGTGCACCAGACATCGCAGGTAAGAACATTGCAAACCCAGTTGCACAAATTCTTTCTGCAGCGCTAATGCTTCGTTACAGCCTAGGCGAAGAAGCGGCAGCACAAGACATTGAAACAGCGGTATCTAAAGCGCTTTCAGCAGGCGAGCTAACAGCAGACCTAGCAGGCGATAAACAAGCGCTAACCACCTCTGAAATGGGTGACAAGATTGCAGAGTACATCTTAGCTTCATAAGCATAACGATCTAAAGTAAGTACATAAGAATAATATCCAGCCAAGTCATCCAAAGTGCCTGACTTGGCTAGAAACAAACACTGGGACTGATGCTCCCAAGGAAGAAAAGCTATGTCGACAAACCAGCAAGCCAAAACCTTATACGAAAAAGTTTACGACGCGCACGTTGCAGTAGCAGCGGAAGGCGAAAACCCGATTCTTTACATCGACCGTCACCTAGTCCACGAAGTAACGTCACCTCAAGCCTTTGATGGCCTGCGTGAAAAGGGACGTAAAGTTCGCCAAGTAGGCAAGACTTTCGCGACCATGGATCACAACGTATCCACACAAACCAAAGACATTAATGCTTCTGGCGAGATGGCGCGTATCCAAATGGAAACGCTATCAAAAAACTGTGAAGAGTTTGGTGTAACGCTTTACGACCTAAACCACAAATACCAAGGTATTGTGCACGTAATGGGCCCTGAACTAGGTATTACTCTACCGGGTATGACTATCGTTTGTGGTGACTCGCACACCGCAACACACGGTGCATTTGGTTCTCTTGCATTCGGCATCGGTACTTCAGAAGTTGAGCACGTGCTAGCAACTCAAACGCTGAAACAAGCTCGCGCTAAAACCATGAAGATCGAAGTAAAAGGTAAGGTTGCTCCAGGCATCACTGCCAAAGATATCGTGCTAGCGATCATCGGTAAAACAACAGCGGCTGGAGGTACTGGCTACGTGGTTGAATTCTGCGGTGAGGCAATTACCGACCTTACAATGGAAGGCCGCATGACGGTATGTAACATGGCTATCGAGTTGGGTGCTAAAGCAGGCTTGATTGCACCGGATGAAACCACCTACGAATACATCAAGGGTCGTAAATTCTCTCCAGAAGGTGAAGAGTTTAACGCTGCCGTTGAATACTGGAACACACTAAAAACCGATGCTGACGCAAAGTTTGATGCTGTAGTAACTCTAGAAGCCGCAGACATCAAACCACAAGTAACTTGGGGCACTAACCCTGGTCAGGTAATTTCTGTTGATGCACCTATCCCAGCACCAGAAAGCTTCGCAGACCCTGTTGAAAAAGCATCGGCTGAAAAAGCACTGGCATACATGGGCTTAGAAGCGGGTAAATCTCTATCAGATTACAGCGTAGATAAAGTATTCGTTGGCTCTTGTACTAACTCTCGTATCGAAGACATGCGCGCAGCCGCTGCAGTAGCGAAAGGTCGCCAAGTAGCAAAACATGTGCAAGCGCTTATCGTTCCGGGCTCTGAGCAAGTAAAAGCTCAAGCTGAAGCTGAAGGCTTAGATGTTATCTTCAAAGAAGCCGGTTTTGAGTGGCGTTTACCAGGTTGTTCTATGTGTCTTGCAATGAACAACGACCGTCTTGGTCCACAAGAGCGCTGCGCGTCTACATCAAACCGTAACTTTGAAGGTCGCCAAGGCCGTGATGGTCGTACGCACCTAGTTAGTCCTGCAATGGCTGCAGCCGCAGCGATCGCTGGCCACTTTGTCGATATTCGTGAACTTTAATTAGAGGATTTAACATGTCAGGTTTTCAACAACACACCGGATTAGTCGTTCCTCTAGATACGGCCAACATCGATACTGATGCGATCATTCCAAAGCAGTTCCTACAGAAAGTGAACCGCATTGGTTTTGGTAAGCACTTATTCCATGACTGGCGCTTCCTAGACGATGCTGGCGAACAGCCAAACCCAGAATTCGTGATGAATGTTCCGCGTTACCAAGGCGCTTCAATCCTGCTTGCTCGTGAAAACTTTGGTTGTGGTTCATCTCGTGAACACGCACCTTGGGCACTTGCTGATTACGGCATCCAAGTGATGATTGCGCCAAGCTTTGCAGACATCTTCTACGGTAACTCAATCAACAACCAAATGGTTCCTGTTCGATTGACTGAGCAAGAAGTGGATGAGATTTTCCAATTCGTAGAAGCGAACGAAGGCGCAGAGGTTACCGTTGATCTAGAAGCAATGAAAGTGAGCGCAAATGGCAAACAATACTCGTTTGAAATTGATGAGTTCCGTCGTCACTGCCTACTGAACGGTTTAGACAACATCGGTCTAACGCTGCAGCACGCTGATAAGATTTCAGAGTTTGAAGCTAAGATTCCTAGCTTCCTAAAATAATGAGACGTTTCTGAATAAATCCAAAGGTTGGCCAAGTGCCAACCTTTTTTATTTGGTTCAGCTTTAGTCTAAAGTGTCTACAAACTCTGATCTGTTATTTAACTAAAGAGCCATGAAAGAAAATCGTAAAGCATAAGGTCTTAGTAGTCAGCTATCAGGAGAATGCCATGAAACAACTACTCGTTATTATCAGCCTACTTTTTTCAACCTTAGCTTGGTCGGCACCTAAGTCTGAACTGTGGCCGTACTGGAATCAAAGTAATGAGGCCAACTCAGAACAAGTTTCTCATCAAAGCTGGCAGCAATTCCTCGATAGCTACTTGGTTAAACAAGGGCAAAATACGTTAGTTCGTTATCAAGCAGTGACCGCTACAGAGAAGTCAAAGCTGAAACAATACATCAAGCAGTTAGAGCAGATGAACCCACTCGAGTACCCAAAAGCAGAGCAGTACGCTTACTGGGTCAATCTATACAATGCCGTGACTGTTGAATTAATTCTCGATGCCTACCCAGTAAAATCTATCACTAAACTCGGCGGTCTGTTTAGCTTTGGGCCATGGGGAGATGATGTCGTATCAGTAAATGGTAAATCACTGACACTCAACGACATTGAGCACCGCATCCTAAGACCAATATGGCGAGATCCACGTACACACTACGCCGTAAACTGTGCCAGCCTAGGGTGTCCAAACCTCCAGCCTCAAGCCTTTACTTCTGACAACACCGAAACTCTACTGGAACAAGCAGCCTCTGAGTTTGTGAATAGTGACAAAGGTGTGGTGGTTAAAGGCAATAAGCTCCAGCTATCATCGATTTACGAGTGGTTCGCAGTGGACTTTGGTAACCAACAGCAGCTGATTCAACACTTAGATCAATATCGAGCTGAGCCTGTAAAGAATACCGACAAAATTAGCTATGAGTACGATTGGTCACTCAACCAAGCAAAATAGCTTGCTGCCAGTCGCTCACGACTAAAACAAAAAAGAGGCTAGTGGTATATTAACCACTAGCCTCTTTTCATCTATTTCACTGTGTTCTAGAGCTAAAAACTTGAACCAGGCAGCTGCAAGAATTCAACTTCTTCGGGAGTCGAAGTTCGCCCTAGCACTTCATTACGGTGAGGGTAACGACCAAAACGCTCAATGATAATCTTATGCTTAAACTCAAAATCAAGATTATTTTCTAAGCCAGTTTGAGAAAACAACTCAATCGCCAGCTCATGAATTAACAGTGACTCACTGTGCATGTAAGGCATATACAGAAAGCTTTTCTGTTGCTGACTAAGTTGATGGTCAAAGCCACCCGCTACCGCTTCCTGCGCCAATGCTAGCGCCATAGGGTCAGCTGAAAATGCAGCAGGGCTATTTCTGCCGATGTTTCTTGAAAACTGGTCCAATACAATAATCTCAGCTAAGCGCCCTTGTGCAATTTGTCGCCATTCAAACAGCTCCCCCTGAGTTGCAGCTTGGTGTAAATCCGAGAATCGCTCTTTAATCAAAGCATCAATGTGGTCACCACCAGTAAACCAATCCTTTGGTGTTAGCTCATCAAACCAAAAGTCCAGAACGTCTTGATAACTGATAGACATATTTATTCCTTTAAATAAAAAAGCCGAGTAACTTCTTAGCATTACTCGGCTTTGTACTCGATTACTTAAACCCTTTGACCTTCTTAATTAGGTCGTAAGCATTTTGAATTTCTTGTGATTTCTCTTTCGCAACGTTCATCATTTCAGGCGGTAGACCTTTCGCCATCAGTTTATCGGGGTGATGCTCATTCATCAGCTTACGGTAGGCCTTTTTAACTTCTTTACCTTCCGCGTTCTCGCTCACACCTAACACTTTAAACGCGTCGGCCAACTGGTTCTGTTGTGATGCTTGTTGCCAACCTGACGACTGCCCTTGATGACCACCACCGAAGCTTCCACCCTGCTGTTGAAAACGGAATGCCGCCTCTTGCATCTGCAAGCGGCGTTCAAGTTGCTCTGCAGAAAAACCAAGGCCTTGAGCAATCTTATGAAGAACCTGACGCTCACTTGGATGCAAACTTCCATCAGCGAATGCAGCTGAAACTTGAAGCTCCAAGAAGAACTGAAGAAGGTCAAAACGCCCACCCGATGAGATTTTGACTCGTTCAAGGACATCATTTAACGGGAAGTCACTCTCTTTTCCTTCGCGGAATGCATCTTGCGCCGCTCTGCGTTGCTCACCATGAAGATTCATACGCTCCATCATAGTAGAAGCGAGTTGAATCTCTTCTGGCGTAACCTGACCTTTCGCTTTGGCAACATGCCCCATAACCGCAAATGCAGATTTGAAAAACTCGTTTTGTCTTTCAGCTTGGTTTGGACCACGCCCAAAACCAGAGGTGTTGAACCCAGATTGGTTCAATCGGCGAGCTTTATCGAATTGGTGTCCTAAAAATAGACCAAAAACTAAACCAAGTGGCCCTCCAAATAGAAAGCCAAAGAAAGCGCCCAAAATTTTGCCAAATATTTGCATTATGTGTTCTCTATCTATGAATTTTATCTGAGTAATGCTGTCTGATGATGCTGAATGCTAATATTTCCTTTATCATAAGGAAAATGCTTTATTTATTGGATTGATACTAGATCAACCCTTCATCTAGTGACACAGGATAGTTCAACTTCATGCAATCTTTTTCCCGCACCTTGTTAGCCGCGTCTATAAGTACGGCGTTATACGTGTCGACAACTCAAGCTGAAACAATAACCGATAGTAGTGTGCAGGAAATGCCCTCTATAGATCAATGCTTGATCGAGCCCGCTGCAGAAAACGAGACTCAACTACCCGCTCATGTTGAGTCCGATCGCTTAGAGGCTATCAATGGTGACAAGGCAATATATTCAGGTGACGTAAGAGTTACGCAAGGAAACAAGACCATCCTTGCTGATAACGTAACTCTGCACCAACAAGAAAACATCGTTGTAGCTGAAGGCAACGTAAACTTTAGTGATGGTCAAATTAAATCAATATCAGACAGAGCAACAAATAATCTGACTACTGATGAAATGACGCTAGAAAACACCGACTACGAATTTCTTTGTGAACCAGGCCGTGGCAATGCTGTTTATATCGCGAAAACAGGTAAAGCTGTTTATGAAATCGAAGATGGCTCAATCACCTCTTGTCCTATTGGGGACAACGCTTGGCGCCTGAGAGCATCAAGTATCGATGTTGATCAAGACGAAGAACAAGCCACTTTTTATAACCCGCGTTTTGAAATTCAAAGTGTCCCTGTATTTTACTTGCCTTACCTAACCGTTCCTATTGGCGATACACGTAAGACAGGTTTCCTTTATCCAACCGTGTCATACGGTTCAAGCGACGGCTTTGAAGCCGAGATCCCAGTGTATTGGAACCTGGCACCAAACTACGACTTAGAAACCACCTTCAAGTACATGCAAGAACGTGGAACGCAACTGAACAGTAAATTCCGTTACTTAAGTGATTTCGGTTCAGGTAGCATTAAGTCTGAATACCTACCAGATGATAAGAAGTTCAAAGATAAAGGTGACCGCTGGGGCGCGCAGCTAGAGCACACAGGGATTTTCCAAGAGTCGTGGTTGTTTGAAGTTGATTACTCCAAAGTCAGTGACATAGATTACTTTACTGACGTTAGCTCAAGTAGTATCGGTAACCGTGAAGATGGTCAACTATTGCAGGAAGGTCAAGCGACTTACCGTTCTCACAACTGGGATGCGTCAGTGCTTGTTCGAGACTTCCAAGTCCTTACAACGAGTAATAACCTACCATACCGCCTAATGCCGCAGCTTGAGTATAATTACTACGCTCCAGAAGTAATGGAATATTTAGATTTCGATATGATCAGTCATGTATCGGTATTTGATACCGATGCCAAGGGCAAGCCATCTGCGACTCGCATCCATGTAGAGCCGGGTATAACTATACCAGTAGGAAATACTTGGGGTACGTGGACAACTGAAGCTCGACTACTTGGTACATACTACCAACAAGATCTTGATGGCGTTGATAAAACAAGTGATGAATACAAAAATTTAGAAGAATCGGTAAGTCGAGTTATACCTGAATTTCGAAGTCATGCTGGTATCGTTCTTGAGCGTAATACTACTATCGTTGGCAACTACACTCAAACACTCGAGCCACAGGTTCAGTATTTGTATGTACCAGAGCAAGAGCAAAGTGATATTGGCTTGTACGACACTACACTATTACAAACAGATTATTACGGCTTATTTAGAAGTCGTAAATACAGTGGCGTAGACCGCATTGCTGCGGCAAACCAAATCAGCTATGGCGCCTCATCTCGCTTCTTTGATGATGAATATAAAGAGCGCCTCAATATCTCTTTCGGCCAAATTTTTTATATCGATAAAGATACAAAACAGACTTTAGACAACGACGACTCTGATAATCAAACTAATTATTCGTCTTGGGCTATTGAAGTGGATTTCAACTATGATGACTACCTGTTCTATCATGGTGGTGTGCAATACGACATCGATACCACAGCCATGCAGCTCGCAAACAGTACATTAGAATACCGTTTCTCTAGTGGCTACATACAAACCAATTACCGTTATGTAACAGAAGAGTACATAAATGAAACGGTAGATTTTGACGTATCATCAATAACAAGAGACGGTATTTCACAAGCGGGGTTACTTGGTGCCTACCAAATTTCACCAAAGTGGAGCACCAGTGCTCAATATTTCTATGACTTAACCACACAAGAAGATCTAGAGTGGTTAGCACGTTTAAACTACAAATCAGATTGTTGGTACATCGGATTTACCTATAGTAACCGTTTGACGAATAACATTAGCGTTCCAAATACTACTCCTGAATACGAAAACAACTTCAGTGTGAACTTCGGTATTATTGGCTTTGGTACCAATATCGGCTCAGACTCAGGCGCAATTGGGGAAAGCAGTTCTGATAACTCTCTGAGCTACGGTCGTCCATTCTTCTTAAATAACTAATTTTCTTTATTGATAACGCATCAGTAAGTTTAAAGGATTACACATGACATTGTGGAAACGCACATTAATCGCTATCGCAGCAGCTTGCACTGTATCAACAAGCTTTGCTACGCCAGTTGAACTCGATAGCGTAAGAGTGATCGTAAACGAAGGCGTGATCTTACAGAGCGACATCGATACTTCGATGAAAACTCTACGAGCAAACGCGAAGAAAAGCGGTCAGACATTACCATCTCAAGACGTACTTGATGAGCAAGTACTAGAAAAGCTGATTATCGATACCATCCAAACTCAAGAAGCGGAACGTATCGGTGTTCGTATTGATGATGCTCGACTTGATCAAGCGATTGAAGGCATCGCCAAAGACAACAACCAAACCGTAGAACAACTCACTGCATCAGTTGCAGAAGAAGGTCTGAGCTACAACGCATTCCGTGAGCAAGTAAGAAAAGAGATCGCGGCAAGTGAAGCCCGTAACGCTCTTGTTCGTCGTCGTATCAACATCCTTCCAGCGGAAGTAGACAACCTAGCAGATATTCTTGCTCAAGAGACTAATGCGACTGTCCAATATAAAATTGGCCACATTCAACTTCGTTTCAACGACGACCAAACCAAAGAAGAACTAGAAGCTCAAGCAAAAGAACTTGTAGAAGAGCTTAACTCTGGTAAAGACTTCAGCACCATGGCTTATACTTACTCTAAAGGCCCTAAAGCCCTACAAGGTGGTGATTGGGGTTGGATGCGTAAAGAAGAGATGCCAACCATTTTTGCAGACCAAATCAAAATGCAAAATAAAGGCAGCATCATTGGTCCTTTCCGCAGCGGTGTCGGCTTCCACATTCTAAAAATTGAAGATGTGAAAGGCTTAGAGACAGTAGCTGTTACTGAAGTGAATGCTCGTCATATCCTGATTAAACCAACCGTAATCCTTAGCGATGACGGTGCGAAAGAGCAACTTGAAGAGATCACTCGTCGTGTGAACGCAGGCGAAGCAAGCTTTGGGGATATGGCTCAGCAATATAGCCAAGACCCGGGCTCAGCCGTTCAGGATGGTGAGCTAGGCTACCAAACACCGGATTTATACGTACCTGAATTCAAGCACCAAGTAGAAACACTGCCGGAAGGTAAAATCAGTGCACCATTTAAAACGGTTCATGGTTGGCACATTGTCGAAGTACTGGACCGTCGCGAAGTTGACCGTACAGATTCCGCTTTAAAAAACAAAGCTTACCAAATTTTATTTAACCGTAAGTTCAACGAAGAAGCAGGAGCTTGGCTGCAAGAAGTACGAGCGAGTGCCTTTGTTGAAATGGTTGAGGACGACAAAGATGACAACTAAACGTATTGTCATTACCGCGGGTGAACCAGCCGGGATAGGCCCAGATTTGACTCTGGCCTTATCTCAAGAGAGCTGGCCTCACCAACTTGTGGTTTGTGCAGATAAAAACCTTCTCGTGGAACGTGCTGAACTACTTGGTATCGAAGTAGAGTTGTTAGATTACGACGCTGCTGCACCAAAGCAACCGCAACGCTCTGGCACACTGGTTGTGAAACACATCCCACTTGCTGAAAGCGCTGTTGCAGGCCAACTTAACGAAGCTAATGGTCATTACGTATTAAATACTTTAGAAACCGCAGCAATTGGCTGTATGAATGATGAATTTGATGCTATTGTCACCGGCCCCGTTCATAAGGGTGTAATTAACCGAGCTGGCGTTGCTTTTAGCGGCCATACCGAGTTCTTTGCAGAGAAGTCCAACACGCCACTTGTAGTAATGATGTTGGCAACAGAAGGGCTGCGTGTTGCATTAGTGACAACACATATCCCACTAGCAGATGTATCTCAAGCAGTGACTGAAGACAGGTTAGAGCAAATCATTGCGATTCTGAATAAAGATTTGGTCGAAAAATTTGCGATTGAGAAACCAACTATCTACGTATGTGGTTTGAATCCACATGCCGGTGAAGATGGTTGTTTAGGACGTGAAGAGATCGAAACCATCACCCCTACGCTAGAAAAAATTCGTCAAAAAGATGGGATTAATTTGGTTGGCCCATTGCCAGCAGACACCATCTTTAATGAAAAATATTTGCAAGATGCAGATGCTGTTTTAGGTATGTATCACGACCAAGTACTCCCGGTATTGAAATACAAAGGGTTTGGTCGCTCAGTGAACATCACGCTTGGCTTACCGTTTATTCGTACATCAGTCGACCACGGTACCGCCTTAGACTTGGCCGGGAAAGGCCAAGCCGATACAGGGAGCTTTAGAACAGCGCTCACGCACGCCATTGAATTAGTAGAGAAAAAGCAATGAGAAATGATGTCCACTTAGGACACAAAGCGCGTAAACGTTTTGGTCAAAACTTCCTTAACGATCCATACATTATTGATGGCATCGTATCTAGCATTAACCCACTACCAGGTCAAAACCTAGTAGAAATCGGTCCAGGCCTTGGCGCAATTACTGAGCCGGTAGGTAAGCTTGTCGATAAATTTACTGTTATCGAATTGGATAGAGACCTTGCAGAACGTCTTCGTAACCACCCGGACCTAGCTGATAAGCTGACGATCCACGAAGGTGATGCGATGAAGTTCGACTTCGAGCAACTTGTTAAACCAAACAATAAGCTTCGTATCTTTGGTAACTTGCCATACAACATCTCGACACCGCTGATGTTCCACCTTTTTGAATTCCATAAAGACATTAAAGACATGCACTTTATGCTACAAAAAGAAGTGGTGAACCGCCTAGCTGCAGGCCCTGGTAGCAAAGCATACGGTCGTCTGACAGTGATGGCTCAATACTACTGTAAAGTGACACCAGTACTGGAAGTGCCACCAACGGCTTTCGTTCCGCCACCGAAGGTAGATTCTGCAGTTGTGCGTCTTCAGCCATACGAAGTGCTGCCTTACCCGGCTAAAGACCTAAAATGGCTAGATCGCGTATGTCGTGAAGGATTTAACCAACGTCGTAAGACAGTTCGTAACTGCTACAAGAGTCTGATTGATAAGGACGTACTAGAAGAGCTTGGCATCAACCCAAGCATGCGTCCTGAGAACCTAACACTCGAACAGTTTGTCGATATGGCGAACTGGTTGCACGACAACCACAACGCTGACAAATAAAATAAAAAGGCTCCTACACTTCGGTTAGGAGCCTTTTTTATGTAATACTTTAATTACATTAAGTATATCAACAACAAAAGGTGCGAATATGGATATATCTACGCCTTGTATCAAATGCCAGGTTCACTCTAAGTACATAGAGGAGCAGTCTGAGCCTACGAAGAATCGTTATGTCTTCGCCTACATCATTACTATCAAAAACCTAAGTAAAAGTACGGTTCAACTCATGTCACGTCGCTGGTTAATTACCGACTCTAACGGTAAGCAACTGACCATTGAAGGCGATGGTGTGGTTGGTCAGCAACCAATTATCGAGTCCAACGACGAATACACTTACACCAGTGGTACCGTTATCGAAACGCCCGTAGGCGTTATGCAGGGTCATTATGTTATGACCGATCACAAGGGCATCGATTTTATTGCCGAAGTCGACCCATTCAGACTCGCCATTCCTAACATCCTTAACTAACCACCTTTGCAGCCATAGGAAAATACTGTGTCTAATTATATTGTCGGAGACATCCAAGGATGCTTCGACGAACTTCAGTTATTACTCGAAGCCATCAACTTTAATCCACAACAAGATACCTTATGGGTTGCTGGTGACTTAGTTGCCCGAGGTCCTAAGTCTCTAGAAACACTTCGCTTTATTCGTGGTTTAGGTGACTCGGCAAAGGTGGTATTGGGCAATCACGACCTACACCTGCTCGCGGTATCTCTAGGATTGTTTCCAGCAAAGCCTAAAGATAAGACGCAAGCTATCCTAGATGCCGAAGACCGTGAGTCGCTACTCGAATGGTTGAGACAGCAGCCGTTAATTCAAGAGCACCCTGAGTTCATAATGTCTCATGCGGGTATTTCGCCACAGTGGAACCTTGAAAGAGCTCGCATAGAGAATCAAAAAGTCGTCGCCCTATTACGCTCGGATAAATGGCAGTGGCTCATCGAGAATATGTATAGCAATACACCCGATCTATGGGACGTGAATTTGCACGATATTGAACGGTATCGTTATGCGATTAACAGCCTTACCCGAATGCGTTTCTGCTTTACCGATGCTCGGCTTGATATGGCATGCAAGCTACCACCAAGTGAAATTACTAATGAACCATTGGTGCCATGGTTTGACCTTCCACAACGTATAAAGCTCGATAAAACGGTTGTTTTTGGCCACTGGGCTGCACTTGAAGGCTATCAAGGTAAAGATGTGATAGGGCTAGATACTGGGTGTGTTTGGGGAGGAGAGCTGACTGCGCTTCGTTGGGAAGACAAACAGTTTTTTACTCAAAAAGCGTTATAAAAACGAGATACGAGATACGAGATACGAGAAGCTTGCGCTACTGATTTCGCAGCGCAAGCGTTTCTAACACCATGGACCTTAACGTTCGAGGATCACAAACTCCATATTGTGTTTGTTTTTCTCATCCGCTTGATACATATCGTGAAAGCTCTGCTTCCAACCTTCCCCCCAATCTGGGAATTGAGTATCACCATCAACATCAAAATCGATATAAGTCAGGTACAGCTTATCTGCTTTAGGTAGGCAGCTTTCATAGATTGAGCCACCACCGATGATCATCACCTCTTCAACATCGCTGACTAACCCCAGAGCTTTTTCAATTGAGGTAACCGTTGTCACACCTTCAATTTCCAAGTTCGCATCACGGCTAATCACAATGTTCAATCGACCAGGTAAAGGACGACCGATCGAATCATAGGTTTTACGGCCCATGACTACAGGCTTCCCCATCGTTGAGCGTTTGAACCATGCGAAGTCCGCAGGCAAGTGCCAAGGCATCTGATTATCTTTACCTATTACACGGTTATTGGCCATTGCTGCAATCATACTGATGATCATAAATCGAAAGTCCTGTCCTTAACTGAGAAAATGGATGCTAGACAATAGGTCTGCGTCGGTAGAATAACAGCCCAGGCACAGCTAAGCCAACCGCTAGACCTGCGATAATGAACATCGATTTCAAAAAGTTCTCCATCAACATCGCAACCAGCTCAGGGCTATATCCTGCCCTATTAATCTCAACCATGGCAATCATCGCTTTAAAAGCAAAGACGCCCGGCACCATAGGAATCAGAGCCGCGACTGTAAATACCTTGGGATGAGCCAACAGCTTATGAGACCAATGCACACCTATGAGACCAACCACTGTTGCGGCGAAGAAGGTTGCCCATTCAATTGGAATCCCAAAGTGCATCATCAAATAACGGCTACCGTGACCGATAGAGCCGCCGAGTGCACAATAAATTAAAGCGCGTTGCGGAACGTTAAACACCAATGCGAATCCGACAGCCGGAATCGCTGCAAAAAACATATCGTTAAGTAAGCCTAAAAACAGTTCGAAGATACTCATTAGCTCGCCCACCCCCAAACACCAGATAGGCTCATCGCAGCAACAATGCCTAAGCTAGTCGCCAAAGTAAGTAAGCTTGCCATGGTAAAGCGCGCCAACCCCATATTGATGTGCCCTTTGAGCATGTCTGCAACAGAATTAATCAGTGGGAATCCAGGCACGAGCATCAATACCGATGAAGCCATTACGATAGTTGGCTGACCACCAATATTGTAGAGGACAGCTTGAGCAGAGATAGTCGTGGTAACAAAAGCTGTGATTGCAAAGTTTAACAGTGGGTTAAAGTGGCGATGACCAATCTCTTGTCTGACGATCATGCCACAGGCAGAAGCAATAAAGGTCATCATGAACACCTGCCAATCACCGCCTGCAAGCCGACTAAAAGAAGCACAAGATAGGCCTATCATCACAACGACTAACCAACGGTTATAGCGCTCAGGGCTGATATTTTGGATCTTTTTATACGCTAGCCCATAATCGAGGATCCCTTTCTCCATCATGATACACACGCGTTGAATATCGGTGATCACTTGCATGTTGATCCCACGATCTGCACAGCTTCGAGTGGTCGTGATACAGTGATCATTCATTACTGTCGTCACAACAAGTGCATTGGCAGACAGCGCAACCTCGACCTCGTCGACTCCACAAGCAATACCGATACGACGCATAATGTCGCCAACTAAAGTACTTTCCGCGCCATGCGCTAATAACATTTGCCCTGACTGAGCGACAAGTCTTGAGATCGCTCTTTGTTTTGATGCCATGATTTCCTTCCCATTGGCGTTAATACTTAAGAGGTAAATTTTGCCTTAACAATAAAACTCTGTTCATGATTTAGATACAAAAAAACCGCAATATTAATTGCGGTTTTTATCTAATTGACTCAATTAGTCACGAACGTAGATAACGTGGCCGTCATCTTCTTCGTCGTCCCAATCATCCCAATCGTCATCATCTTCGGTAACGACATTTTTGCCGCTCATCGCATCTTTATGGTAGTCATCCCACATAAAGTCGACTTTTTCTTCTTCGGCAACTTCTTCCACTTCACGTGGTAGGTTCTCCATGAACTCACCAAGTTTAAAGCAAAGCTCTTTAGTGCCTAGCTTATTCACTGCAGAGATCTTGAAGTACTCGTCTTCCCAACCTAAAGCATCGATGATTTCTTGAATCTTTTCGTCTGCTTCTTCTTCTGGCATTAGGTCAACTTTGTTGAACACTAACCAACGAGGTTTTTGTGCCACTTTTTCACTGTACTGCTCAAGTTCATCAATGATCGTTAGTGCATTCTGAATAGGATCAGAACCGTCGATCGGCATGATATCAATCATGTGTAGAAGAACACGACAACGCTCAAGGTGTTTCAAGAAGCGGATACCAAGACCTGCACCATCAGCAGCACCTTCGATCAGACCTGGGATATCGGCAACAACAAAGCTCTTCTCAGGAACCACGCTCACCACACCCAAACTTGGGATCAAGGTTGTGAACGGGTAATCAGCTACTTTTGGCTTCGCTGCAGAAACAGAGCGGATAAAGGTCGACTTACCTGCATTTGGTAGGCCAAGCATACCAACGTCAGCTAATAGAAGAAGCTCTAAACGCAGTTCACGAACTTCACCTTTAGTACCCATTGTCTTTTGACGAGGAGCGCGGTTAACAGACGATTTGAAACGCGTGTTACCAAGACCGTGCCAGCCGCCTTTACCAACCATCACCTTCTTGCCGTGCTCAGCAACTTCGGCAACGATTTCATTAGTATGGATATCAACAGCGCGAGTACCTACAGGCACTTTCAACGTGATGTCTTTACCACGTTTACCAGTACAGTTACCGCCGCGACCGTTCTCACCACGCTCTGCGTTGTAAAAGCGTTGGAAACGGTAATCAATCAATGTGTTTAGGTTTTCATCGGCTTGGATGTAAACATCACCGCCATCACCGCCATCACCACCGTCAGGACCGCCTTTAGCGACGAATTTCTCGCGCCAAAAGCTCACTGTACCATTACCGCCATCACCGGCTTCTATTTTTACTACCGCTTCATCAACGAATTTCATTTTTTAACTCCGCACTTACGTTGCGTTACCACTCATCAAGGAGTGATATAAATTCTAGCAGATCCGAGTTTAGATCGATCACCTAAGATCTAGGCCGACCTGCAACCAAGGAACAAATAAGGAGAGGTTCTTTGCTTGAAACTTGTTAAAGCTTAAACAAGAGCGTCTACTTTTTTATTCTCGTTATAAATAAAAAACCCTGCCGAATCGGCAGGGCTTTTGAATTCAGCTTGAAAGCTATAATAAAATCTAATTAAAGATTAAATTACTCAGCTTCGATGCTTACGAACTTACGGTTTTTAGGACCTTTAACAGCAAATTTCACTTTACCTTCAGTAAGAGCGAAAAGAGTGTGGTCTTTACCGATGCCAACGTTTGTGCCAGCGTGGAACTTAGTACCACGTTGACGTACGATGATGTTACCTGCAAGAACAGATTCGCCACCGAAACGCTTAACACCAAGACGTTTGCTTTCTGAATCGCGGCCGTTATTAGTAGAACCGCCAGCTTTTTTATGTGCCATTGTTAAACTCTCCTAATACTTAAGCGTTAATGCCAGTGATTTTCACTTCTGTGAACCACTGACGGTGACCAGCTTGCTTACGAGAGTGCTTACGACGACGGAACTTAACGATTTTTACTTTATCGCCACGACCGTGTTGTACTACTTCCGCAGTAACCTTACCACCTTCAACAAGAGGTGCACCAACAGCGATTTCTTCGCCGTTAGCAACAAGAAGAACTTTATCAAATTCTACAGTTGCACCAGTTTCAACGTCTAATTTCTCTAAACGAAGTGTTTGACCTTCGCTTACTCGGTGTTGTTTGCCACCAGATTGGAAAACAGCGTACATATTTTACTCCGCTTTTTCCGCACAGCCTATGGTTGTTATTTGTACAACTCGGGTGTGCGCTAAACTAATCAATAGGGCGCAGATTCTACGGGAATCATGGCGCTATGACAAGCCATATTTTTAAAAAATTGGCGAAAACCTGTTCGCCAAAGAAAAGTGCGGCAATCATGCCCTTAAGCGATGTATTAATCAACGTTTTTTAGTGTATTATTCAACAATTAATACAACGTATAAACCTTACAGGGTCTAACTTCAGCCGGATGAACAATGGATTTTAAAGCTATCCAAACGCTTACTGCCAATGATATGGCAAAAGTGAATGAAACAATTCAAGCCCAACTTAATTCTGACGTAAGTTTAATCAACCAGCTTGGTTTTTATATCGTTAGCGGCGGCGGCAAACGCCTACGCCCTTTGCTTGCTCTTTTATCTGCTCGTGCTCTTGGTTACCAAGGCGAAGCACATATTACCTCTGCAGCCTTTATTGAGTTTATTCATACCGCGACTCTGCTTCATGACGATGTTGTCGACGAATCAGACATGAGACGTGGTAAGGCAACCGCCAACGCAGCCTTTGGTAATGCTGCCAGTGTTTTGGTAGGTGACTTTATTTACACACGCTCATTCCAAATGATGACGACGCTAGGATCTTTAAAGATCCTCGAGCTAATGAGTGAAGCGGTAAACGTGATTGCTGAGGGTGAAGTTCAACAATTAATGAACTGCAACAACCCAGACACCACTGAAGAAAGCTACATGCAGGTTATCTACTCGAAAACTGCTCGCCTGTTTGAAGCTGCGACTCAAATTGGCGCGATTCTGACTGAGTCGTCACCAGACATCGAAACGGCAATGCAAAACTATGGCAAATACCTAGGCACTGCATTCCAGCTGATTGATGATGTGATGGATTACACCGCAGATGGCAAAGAGATGGGTAAGAACGTTGGTGATGACCTAGCAGAAGGCAAACCGACCTTGCCTCTTTTATACGCAATGCACAATGGCTCTCCAGAGCAAGCAAGCATGATTCGTGAGGCAATTGAAAAAGCCAACGGTATGGCTAAGCTCAACGAGATTCTAGCCGCTATGGAAGAGACAGGCTCGTTAGATTACACCACCAAAAAAGCATACGAAGAAGCTGACAAAGCGATTGCTGAGCTTTCAGTACTGCCAGACTCGGAATATAAGCAAGCTCTGACGACTCTTGCGCATCTTGCCGTGAAGCGAACTAGCTAAGGCTGAATACAAAGACCCTAGAGTAAAAAGGAAGAGCTGAGCTCTTCCTTTTTGTTATCTATTGGTCGATAGCTGAGTGGATGCATGTTCAACCTAATAGTACTGCTCACAACTTCCGTGTAGTTGAGGGTTATCTTCGATCTCATCAAAGCTTACCGCTAATTGCTCTTCCGAGCCCTGCTTAGCCAACAACACAGTTTCTGCTTCTTGGTCAACTACCAATATAGTTCCTACCCCTTGCTGACACTCTACTACTAGACCTTTACGGATTCGATTTGCTTCCATCATCTTTTCCTTCACAAAGTGAATTTACACTGACTCTAATACGCAGATTGAGATGAAAAGATCAAAAAAGCCGACCTATAAAGTCGGCTTTTATTATATCTGTTTGGCTAAATGAATCGTGTCTCGCTTACTTAGCGAATTCAACACCAATCTCGATATCGCCATTTAGCGTTTCAAGCATGCTGTCTAAAGCATTACGTTCGAAATCGCTCAATTCACCGTAGCTAAGGATAGCTTCTGCGCCCTCTTTACCTAGCTTAACTGGTTGAGCAAAGAATGGTGCGTGCTCGCCTTCACCTTCAACGTATGCACACTCGATGACGTTCTCTTCACCTTGTAGAGCTTTCACTAGAGCAAGACCGAAACGACAAGCTGCTTGGCCCATAGATAGTGTTGCACTACCGCCGCCCGCTTTAGCTTCTACAACTTCAGTACCTGCATTTTGGATACGAGTCGTTAATGCTGCGATTTCTTCGTCAGTGAACTCTACGCCTTCAACTTGAGAAAGAAGAGGAAGAATAGTCACACCAGAGTGACCACCGATAACAGGAACGCGAATGTCGCCTGGATCTTTGTCTTTTAGCTCAGCAACAAAAGTTTCAGAACGAATCACATCCAGAGTAGTAACACCGAATAGACGACGCTTGTCGTAAACGCCCGCTTTCTTAAGAACTTCAGCAGCGATTGGCACAGTCGTGTTTACAGGGTTAGTAATGATACCAACACAAGCTTTTGGACATACGACCGCAATTTTCTCTGCAAGAGACTTCACAATGCCAGCGTTCACATTGAAAAGATCCGCACGATCCATACCAGGCTTACGAGCAACGCCCGCAGAGATAAGTACAACATCCGCACCTTCTAGTGCAGGTGTTGGATCTTCACCCGCGTAACCTTTGATCGAAACAGGTGTTGGGATGTGGCTAAGATCGGCAGCAACACCCGGAGTTACCGGTGCGATGTCGTAAAGTGCAAGATCTGAACCAGCAGGTAGGCGATTCTTAAGTAGTAGGGCTAGGGCTTGACCGATGCCACCAGCGGCACCAATAACAGCTACTTTCATTGTTATTCTCCTTGAGAGCTTTCTCTTATAAATTCTTGGTAGGGTAATCTTGAGCTAAATTAAAGTTAAAAAACTATATTAATCACAAAGTGATTACAATCAATTAACGCCAGCTTTGCGACTTCGCGCAAGTCAGTAAAACCGTGCTACACAGCAAGTTGGCATTATGGCGATAATCGACTGAAATAACAAAATAAGTCGTCGCAAATAACACATTATTCTATTAAATATTTACAGTGATATGACTAACAAATTACCGGGTTGTTTTGGCTAAAATTGAATATGTATGCGAGAATATGCAAACATCTTTGTTAATGAATAAGAATGACATATGCGCAATACAGAAAAACAAGACAACTTGGTCCGTGCTTTTAAAGCGCTGCTAAAAGAAGAACGTTTTGGTTCACAAGGCGAAATTGTTGATGCCCTTAAGCATGAAGGCTTTGAAAGCATCAACCAGTCTAAAGTCTCGCGTATGTTAACCAAGTTTGGCGCGGTTCGAACTCGTAACGCTAAAATGGAGATGGTTTACTGTCTTCCTGCTGAGCTGGGTGTTCCTACAGTTTCAAGTTCTTTGAGAGAACTTGTCTTAGATATTGACCACAACAATGCATTAGTTGTGATACACACAGGCCCTGGCGCTGCTCAACTGATTGCTCGCTTGCTAGACTCACTAGGTAAGTCAGAAGGCATACTGGGCGTAGTCGCAGGTGATGACACTATCTTTATCACCCCAACCCTTTCCGTTACGACTAAACAGCTATTTGACTCAGTCTGTGAACTGTTTGAATACGCTGGATAATTGCTCATAGTTTCATAATTATCAGCCATATAAATGGATCGCGAACATCTATTGACTTCGTGATCCAAATCACATCCTAGAATATCTCCCCTCCTCTCTACCCAGCAACACTAAACCGTTGATTTTAAAAAAGTCAGTAGCAAATTAAACACAAGATCTAGGCATCATTTGTTAGATTTTTTAGCTATATCTTTTAACATTCGAGTAATTTTCTGCCAATTTTTGATATTATTCAGACACTTTTTCATCACATGGATTGAAAAAGGTGCCGTTTCCAAATAGGAAACTCCAGAAACAACTACACTTGTTTTTGGGTTAATAATGAATAAAGGAAGGGAAATTCATGGCATTTACCAAACTTATCAAAGTTGGTGCTATTGCAGCTGCTGTAATGGGCGCTGGCGCTGTTAACGCTCAAGAGTTCATCACAATTGGTACTGGTTCAGTAACAGGTGTTTACTACCCAACTGGTGGTGCGATTTGTAAGCTAGTGAACAAGGGCCGCAAAGACCACAACATTCGTTGCTCTGTAGAGTCTACTGGTGGTTCAATCTACAACGTTAACACCATCCGTGCTGGTGAACTAGATTTCGGTGTTGTTCAGTCTGACTGGCAGTACCATGGCTACAACGGTACAAGTAAGTTCAAAGATCAGGGCGAGTACAAAAAACTACGCGCTATGTTCTCTCTACACACAGAACCGTTCAACATCATCGCTCGTACCGATGCTGGTATTAACAATGTTGCAGACCTAGCTGGTAAGCGTGTAAACATTGGTAACCCGGGCTCTGGTGACCGTGCAACTATGGGTGTTGTAATGGACGCGATGGGTTGGACTAACGACAGCTTCAAGCTTGCTTCTGAACTTAAAGGTTCTGAGCGTTCACAAGCGCTTTGTGACAACAAGATTGACGCATTCATCTACATGGTTGGTCACCCGAACGGATCAATCAAAGAAGCAACAACGTCTTGTGACGCAAAATTGGTTTCAGCAACAGGTCCACAGATCGACAAAATCGTAGCTGAAAACCCATACTACGCATACAGCACAGTTCCTGCAGGCATGTACCGTGGTACAGATGCTGATGTAAACAGCTTCGGTGTTGCAGCAACTATGGTAACCACTTCTGACGTTTCTGATGAAGTAGCATACAACGTTGCTAAGGCGGTATTTGAAAACTTTGACACTTTCAAACGCCTACACCCAGCATTTGCTAACCTGAAGAAAGAAGACATGGTAAAAGCGGGTATCTCTATCCCTCTTCACCCAGGTGCAGAAAAATACTACAAAGAAGTAGGCCTTCTAAAGTAATTCTACTTTAAGCCTACTACACCAATAAGGAGGCCAGCCCTCCTTATTGGCTTTTCACGTTTTATAAAAATAACTTAAGTGAAAAGAGCAAACCTTTAAGTTTCTCCAATTTGGCGAACTTACCTTCGTATCAAGCCTAAGACAAAGACGAACAAAAAACGCATTTCCCTATCCATTCACTACACTAGATAGGAAAGAAATAACGTCTCGTTGTTCGTAACAAAGGCAGACCATCAATAATAAGGATAAAGTACATGACGCAGACAACATCACCGTCTCCAGATGTGCAAGAAATGGTGGCACAATCAGACACTGGTGCGCGTAGCCCTCGCGGTATTCAAGGCCGTATTTTATGGTTTGTGCCTCTATGTTGGTCACTGTTCCAACTTTGGTATGCATCTCCGCTGCCGTTCATTTTTAACTTCGGAATTCTAAACGACACCGAAGCTCGAGCAATTCACCTTACCTTTGCTATTTTCCTAGCTTTTACCGCTTATCCAGCTCTGAAAAACTCGCCACGGGACTACATCCCAGCAGTCGACTGGATATTAGCGCTTGCAGGTAGTTTTTCAGCTTCTTATATCTATATTTTCTACACAGAACTTGCTGGCCGCTCAGGTGCGCCAACAACATTCGATATTGTTGCCGCTGTGTTTGGTATGGTTCTACTGCTTGAAGCAACACGACGCGCTTTAGGTCCACCTCTTATGGTTGTGGCAGCAGTATTCCTACTTTACACCTTTGGTGGCCCACACATGCCAGACGTTATCGCCCACAAAGGTGCGAGCCTGAACAAGGCAATGTCTCACTTGTGGCTAACAACTGAGGGTGTATTCGGAGTAGCACTGGGCGTTTCAACGTCATTCGTATTCTTGTTTGTACTGTTTGGTGCAATGCTCGAGCGCGCGGGCGCAGGTGCTTACTTCATCAAGGTCGCATTCTCATTGCTTGGTCACATGAAAGGCGGTCCTGCAAAAGCAGCCGTTGTGGCTTCTGGCTTATCTGGCCTGGTTTCTGGCTCTTCGATTGCTAACGTAGTAACCACTGGTACCTTCACCATTCCACTGATGAAGCGTGTTGGTTTCCCTGGAACAAAAGCAGGCGCGGTAGAAGTTGCGGCTTCAACCAATGGTCAGCTTACACCACCTATCATGGGTGCTGCCGCATTCCTGATGGTGGAATATGTGGGTATTTCGTATGTGGAAGTTATCAAGGCGGCGCTACTGCCAGCTCTGATCTCTTACGTCGCTCTGATTTACATTGTTCACCTAGAAGCATGTAAAGCAGGCATGACTGGCCTACCTCGTCGTCACACACCAACTATTGTACAAAGCCTACTCTCTTTCACTGGGACCATTTTAGGTCTATGTGTTATCAGTGCCGCGGTTTACTACGGTGTCGGTTGGACGAAAGATGTATTTGGCGAAGCAGCAACACCAATCGTTACTGTGGCGCTATTAATCGCTTATGTTGCTCTGGTTCGCGTATCTGCAAAATACGCAGCTGAAGGTGGCATGGAAATCGATGCGGATCTAAAAGAAGTTCCAGATCCAGGCCCAACAATTAAATCAGGTTTACACTTCCTACTGCCTATCGTCGTGCTAGTTTGGTGTCTGACGGTTGAACGTTTCTCACCTGGCCTATCTGCATTCTGGGCAACAGTGTTCATGATCTTCATCTTGATCACCCAGCGTCCTTTGATGACTCTGATGAACAAATCAGACGATCTTGCAGAACAAACCAAAGCTGGTTTCGTTGATCTGGCTGAAAGCCTGGTGTCAGGTGCACGTAACATGATCGGCATCGGTGTAGCGACAGCAGCTGCTGGTACTGTTGTAGGCGTGGTAACGCTGACGGGCATCGGTCTTGTAATGACTGACTTCGTTGAGTTTATCTCAGGCGGTAGCATCATCCTTATGCTGCTATTTACTGCGGTAATCAGCTTGATCCTGGGTATGGGCTTACCAACCACAGCAAACTACATCGTTGTATCGACACTGATGGCACCAGTAATTGTGACTCTAGGTGCTGCACACGGCCTTATCATTCCACTGATTGCGGTGCACTTATTCGTGTTCTACTTCGGTATTCTTGCGGATGATACACCTCCTGTAGGTCTTGCGGCCTTTGCTGCAGCGGCAATTGCGAAATCAGACCCGATTCGCACTGGTATCCAAGGCTTCACCTACGATATCCGTACCGCAATCTTGCCGTTCATGTTCATCTTCAACACTCAGCTACTGCTGATGGGCATTGATTCTTGGTGGCACTTAGCACTGACTATCTTTTCATCTGTAACTGCGGTACTTATCTTCGCAGCTGCAACACAAGGTTGGTGGTTCACTAAGAACAAGTGGTGGGAAACGGTGCTGCTTATTGCATTAACCTTCACTTTCTTCCGCCCTGGCTTCTGGTGGGACATGATTTACCCAGAGAAAGTTCTTTCACCTGGAGTTGAGATTGCTCAAATCACGGAAAAGCTGGATGTGGGACAATCACTTGAACTTAGAGTGGGTGGCGAAAACTTAGAAGGTGACTATTCTGAAAAGACAGTTCGCCTACCGTTTGAAGATTCTGCGACCTCAAGTGAAGATCGTATTGCCTCTATGGGTCTAATGCTGACTGAATCAGAAGGCAAGATGATTGTTGATATGGTCGAGTTCGGTAGCCCAGCAGAAGCGGCTGGTATTGATTTCGATTGGGAAATCAAATCCGTTATCCAAGATGCAGATCGACCAATGAAAGAGTGGGTATTCTTACCAGCTCTGATCATTTTGATTGGTTTAGCGATGAACCAAAGAAGACGTGCTCGTAAGGATGAGATTAGCGCGTAATGGATAAGGCTGAGTAGTGCTTAACGCTATTTAGCTTTATTACATGGAAAGGATAATTACAGTGCTAAGTGAGAGCTTGGCACTGATTAAAAAGAGACGAATACATGTATAAACAAATCCTTGTTCCTGTTGATCTTAATGACAAAGGCTTTTCTGATAAGGCAGTCGAACTGGCGGTATGGCACGCAAAACACAGCAATGCTGAAATCCATATTCTGAACGTACTACCAGGCATTCACATGTCGATGGTGGCGTCTTACTTCCCGAAAGATGCAGCGAACCAAATGAAGCTGGATGTTAAAAATCAGCTGAAAGAGTTCGCCGACAAACACATCGACGATGAAGTGGTTTACAAAGTTCATGTTGCTGAAGGTAAAACCTACGCGACGATTCTTGATTACGCAGAAAAGCTTGGCGCCGACCTTATCGTGATGCCTAGCCATAAGCGTTCAAAAATCGACAAAGTGGTACTTGGCTCAGTTGCAAGCAAAGTAGTACAGAACTCACCAATCAATGTATTGGTGGTTAAACCGCAAGGTTAAGTCATTTAATCGACACACCATCTAAAAAGGTTGGCCTACAGGCCAACCTTTTGTGTTTTAATTCATGCTACATAGCTTTAGAGTCAATTCACTATGTTTTGCAGGCTACCCGCAATAAAGCCATCAATATTATCCATTAAGATATCAGACAGTTTTTGAATCGAGCTGTCGCTGCCCCACGCCACATGAGGTGTCAGCAGTAAGTTCGGTAAGTGGCTATTAGCCAATAGTGGATTTGAGTTGTCGGCTGGCTCTTGTGTAAACACATCCATACCTGCGCCTGCAATCTCATGTTTTTTCAAAGCCTCAACTAGGGCTTGCTCATCTACTAATCCACCGCGCCCGGCATTAATTAATACCGCGCTCGATTTCATCATTGTAAGCTCTCGCTCTGAAATCAGATTTGGGGTCGCATCAGTCAATGGACAGTGTAGACTGATCGCATCCGCTTGCTGCAATACCGTATCAAAAGGCAGATACCCTTCTCGACAAGACTCTGCTCCTTTTCGCTCGGCAAACATCACCTTCATACCAATCGCTTTGGCTAACATTGCGGTGGCTTGACCTAAGCTGCCACTGCCCATTAAACCCAATGTACTGCCAGCCACATCTTGAATCGGATGAGTAAAGAAGCAGAACTGCTTGTCCTTTTGCCACTCACCCGCCTCAATGTCTTTGTGATAACCAACAAGGTTTCGTTTAAGAGCGAATAGCATTGCGATGACATGCTCAGGAACCGATTGCGTCGCGTAGCCTTGTACGTTTGCCACTGCAATGTTTTTAGATTTGCAGTATTCCACATCGACATTGTTGACTCCGGTCGCCGAAACCGCGATCAACTTGAGCTTTTTCGCACTAGCTAGATTCGACTCATTGAGCACCACCTTGTTAGTGATCACCACATCAGCTTCTTCAACTCGCTCCGATACTTGCTCAGGAGCCGTGAAATCATACTCCACCCATTCATGCTCAAAGCTCAGAGGTTTTAAATGAATTTGAGACGGGATGGTCGCTCTATCGAGAAACACGACTTTCAACGTTGGCATTCTTCTTCCTTGGTTAAACCTATTAGTCAGTCCATTCTATGCTTTTAGCTTACTGTAGTCTGGAAGCTCAGACGCAATTTCAAAGTGCTGTTCGATTTGTGGGGATGCTTGAGGATAAAAGTCACAGGGAACAAAGGCTTTGAACAGCTGATTATTCGCTGGATGATAAAAGCTCAACTCACACGCATGCAAAGCTAGCCTATCACTGTATTCAAACGCTTCTGGAGTTGCGTAAAACTCATCGCCCACAATCGGTGCACCTATTTCCATGCAGTGCACTCTCAATTGGTGAGAACGCCCGGTAATTGGCAGTAACTTAAGTAAAGTCGTTTGGGGTTCTTGCTGCTCTACCACATAACGAGTTTGTGATGGTTTGCCGTCTTCAAAACAGACTTTCTGCTTAGGGCGATTTGGCCAATCACAGATGAGTGGCAGATCGATCAATCCTGATTTTTGTTCAACCGCTCCCCATACGCGTGCGTAATACAGTTTGTGTGTCAGGCGATATTGGAACTGCTTCTTCAAGTGACGTTCTGCCTGCTTGTGCTTAGCCAGCAACATCAAGCCTGAGGTCGACATATCCAAACGGTGCACCACTTGAATATCAACGAACTCCTCTACCAAACGACTCCACATGCTGTCGTAATGCTCTGGCAACCTGCCCGGTACTGAAAGTAACCCCGCAGGCTTGTTCACCACCAGAATGTCATCATCTTGATAAACAATATCAATCCAAGGTTCGCGTGGTGGTGTGTACTGCTCTAGCGCCATTGAAGCCTCTTATTTACTAGTGAACAAATAATTCACAGTTAATTCGTTTATTAATAAATACAATTTTTAATGTTTTCGTACATAAAAGTTGACGAGTTTACAAAACATGGTATTGATAGGGTAACGGAAAATAACAAGCCAACATCAAAGGAACAATGATGGACAGTACGGTTAAAACAACCACAACAAAAACCTCAGCTCCCCTATCCAGTTTAATTAAATCTCTTGGCCCGGGTATTATGATGGCTGCAGCGGCAGTCGGCGGTTCACACTTAGTTGCCTCAACCAAAGCCGGAGCCATCTATGGTTGGCAGCTCGCTGCATTGATCATCTTAGTAAACCTATTCAAGTACCCATTCTTTCGTGCCGGCATCCAATACACGCTTGGTACAGGACAAAGCTTGGTTGAGGGTTACTCAAACCTAGGCCGCCCTTACCTAGTGATCTTTTCGATACTAAGTGCTATTTCAGCCGTCGTAAACACAGCCGCACTACTGCTGTTTAGTGCGAGTTTGCTTAGCTACTTCATTCCTTTTGAGCTAGCCACCAGCACGCTTTGTATGATCGTACTTGCGACCTGCTTGATCATCTTATTTGCAGGACACTATCGTGCTCTGGACACCCTTTCAAAAGCGATCATGGCGATCCTTACGATCACCACTCTAGCCGCTGTCGCCATTGCTATCGGCTCACCTGTCGAACCGGATGCTGCTTTTGTTCCACCATCACCTTGGTCATTGGCAGCAATTGGCTTTATCGTGGTGACCATGGGGTGGATGCCTGCCCCTATCGAGATTTCAAGCATCACCTCTATGTGGCTAAAAAGCCAAAAAGAGAAACAAGAAGTCACTGCTCAATCTGCTTTATTCGACTTTAACGTCGGCTACATTGGTACGGCACTGCTTGCTTTAGTATTTGTCGCTTTAGGCGCGCTGGTACTTCACGGTTCAGGCGTGGAACTGTCTCGCTCTGGTGTAGGCTTTACTCACCAGTTAGTTGGTATTTACGCATCGACGATTGGTGAATGGTCACGACCACTCATCGCCATTATCGCTTTCTTCTGTATCTTTGGTAGCACGATTACGGTTATCGACGGCTACTCTCGTGTACTCGCGGAATCACAACGTCTGTTATTCAACAAAGAGTCGAGCCCGCGCATGCTACAAGGCTGGATTATCATTGTCTCTATCGCCGCACTCGCGATTGTGATGTTCTTCAGCGCTGCGTTGATGCCAATGCTGGATTTCGCAATGGTACTTGCTTTCGCAACGACGCCATTCTTCGCGCTGCTTAATTTCATCTTGGTGAACAAAGCTAAGCTTCCAGAAGCGTTAGCCATTGGCAGCAAACTAAAATGGCTGTCTGTCGCAGGCCTAGTTTACTTGTTCGGTTTCTTAGCCGTATTTGTTTGGTGGAAATGGTTGATGTAACCCTCCAATCACCACCATCTACAAACTCGAGATAAAAATAAGGCCTTCATGGTGAAGGCCTTATTTGTTGTTCACGGACTAGCTAATATTAATTGTGAGAAACTACAATCAAGCGTAGCGAGTCTAGTTGAACCTGAGCTTTGCTGATGTAGCCGGTCAGTTCGTTAATCTGAGCTTCGATAACTTCTAACTCTTCATCACGAATGTTCGGGTTCACCGCTTTCAGAGCTTGTAGACGCTCTAGTTCACCGTTGAGGTTTGTCTGCATATCTCTTTGCGCTTGCTGACGCACTTCTTCAACTTTAGGAAGAACTTGTGCCTCACCCGCTTCGATTAGCTTGTGAATTTCGCCTTGTACCGAGTTAACTAACTTACTTGCTAGATGACGGTTCACCGGGCTCAACTGGCGGTTAAAACTATCAAATTCAACCTGAGAAGATAGGTCGTTACCACGGCCATCCATCATCAAGCGAATCGGAGTCTTAGGTAAGAACTGGCTGATACCACTGCGTCTTGGTGCTTGTGCATCCACCAGGTAAACCAGTTCAAGCAAGATAGTACCAACCGGCAGCGCTTTGTTCTTAAGTAGTGATACCGCAGAAGTACCCACCCCTTCGCTAAGTAGTAAATCAATACCACCCTGAATCATTGGGTGTTCCCAACTAATGAAGTTCATGTCTTCACGAGAAAGCGCTGTATCACGGTCGAACGTGATAGTTGCACCTTCATAAGGTAAGCCTGGGTAGCTTGGTACCATCATGTGCTCAGATGGCGTTACTACTAGCGCATTTTCACCTTTGTCGTCTTGGTTCAAACCAATTGTATCGAACAAGCTCAATGCAAAAGTAACTAGGTTAGTATCGCCATCAGTTGATGCGATCTTCTCTGCAATCTCGTGCGCTTTATCACCGCCGTTTGAGTGCATCTCTAGTAGGCGATCTCGGCCTTTTTCTAGATCCGCTTTTAGGCTTTGATTTAGCTTTGCTGACTCTTCGATCACTTCATCAAGCTGCTCTGTGTTACCAGAAGCTAGCATCTCGATCAGCACGTCTGAATACTTGTCATAAACTGTGCGACCTGTTGGACAAGTTTCCGCAAATGCATTCAGACCTTCGTCAAACCAACGCGCTAGGATCGCTTGTGATGTGCCTTTCAAGTAAGGAACATGAATATCGATATCACGCTGTTGACCAATACGATCCAAACGACCAATACGTTGCTCAAGCAAGTCTGGGTTGAACGGAAGATCAAACATCACTAACTGGTTAGCGAACTGGAAGTTACGGCCTTCAGAGCCGATTTCACTACAGATAAGAACCTGAGCACCGCCCTCTTCTTGAGCAAAATAAGCCGCTGCTTTATCACGCTCTAGAATCGACATGCCTTCGTGGAATACGGTTGCACGTACACCTTCACGCTCACGTAGTGCTTGCTCTAATTGAAGAGCAGTACTTGCACGTGATGCGATCACTAAGATTTTTTCGCTTCGCTTGTCTTGGATCTTTTCAATCAGCCAGTTAACACGTGAATCGAACTGCCACCAGCTTGAGTCTTCACCTTCAAACTCTTGGAAGATCTCTTCTGGATAAAGCATCTTCATCGCACGAGCTTCTGGTGCCATCTTGCCACCGATCATGCCTGATACACGCATCGACGTGGTGTACTGCGTTGGAATATCCATCGGCAGTAGATTGACGTTACGCTTAGGGAAGCCTTTGATAGCGGCACGTGTATTTCTAAATAGAACACGACCAGTACCATGGCGATCCATAAGGTTATCAATCAGTTCTTGACGAGCTAATGCTTGCTCTTCTTCGCTGCTATCACCTTCGATAACGCGGAATAGAGGCTCAACATCTTGCTCAGAAAGCAGCTCTGTAATCTGATTCTTCGCGCTGTCTTCAAGTTTCACGCCTGAGAATAGTGCGGTAACAGCATCAGCAACCGGTGCGTATTGATCTTCTTCTTCAACGAAGGCTTCGTAATCGTAGAAGCGGTCAGGATCCAATAGACGCAGACGTGCAAAGTGACTCTCACGGCCCAATTGCTCAGGAGTCGCTGTCAGCAAAAGCACACCAGGAGTATTTTCTGCTAAGCCTTCTACCACTTGGTATTCGCGGCTTGGCTTGTCTTGGCTCCACTCAAGGTGGTGCGCTTCATCGACAACCAATAGATCCCACTCACCTTCAAGTGCTTGCTCATAGCGCTTGCGACTCTTACGTAAGAAATCTAACGAACACAGAACGTATTGCTGGGTATCAAATGGGTTATCTGATTCTGCAAAGGCTTCAATACAACGCTCTTCATCAAAGATAGAAAAGTGCAGATTGAAACGACGCATCATCTCAACTAGCCATTGGTGTTGTAGTGTTTCAGGCACCACAATCAAGATACGTTCCGCACGACCAGACAACACCTGTTGATGGATGATCATACCCGCTTCGATGGTTTTACCTAGGCCAACTTCATCGGCTAGCAAAACACGTGGCGCATGACGGTGGCCAACTTCATGAGCGATATACAACTGGTGAGGAATTAGGCCAGCACGCATACCACACAAGCCACGCATTGGGCTCTTGTGCTGTTGGTATTGATTGCTTAGTGCACGGTAACGCAACACGAAGTTATCCATACGGTCGATTTGACCTGCGTACAGTTTATCTTGTGGCTTATTAAAACGAATCTGGTTGCTTAAAAAGATTTCACGCAGAGTCACTTCTGATTCTTGGGTATCTTCGCGTGTACCTAGGTAGGTTAGTAACCCTTTATCTTCGATAACTTCTTCGACAGACAAAGACCAACCTTCTTGGCATTCGATGACATCGCCCACATTAAACGTTACTCGGGTTACGGGAGCATCCGTACGTGCATACACACGGTTTTCTTCTGATGCTGCAAACATTAGTGTCACTGTGCGAGCATCCATTGCTACAACGGTACCTAAACCTAAATCGCTCTCCGTATCGCTTATCCAGCGTTGCCCCAAAGCAAATGTCATGAATCGACTACCTCAATCTTATAGTTGGAATTTGGTCTTTTTAACTGATATTTGAAACAAGAATCTTACTGCTCTTGAACTAAAAATATAGCCAAAAATGCCTAGTTTGCAGCCACTTTTTAAGTGCGCTCTAGATAATAAATATCTCGAGAAAATGGTGCAGAAAAAGGTCGCTAATCTTACTCGATGCTGTGATTTAGGTCACGTCTAAAGGAGATGATTTCATGCTTTTTTTCTGTTTTCGCCAATGCAATCAAACTGTCAAAAAAACATGGTTAACCTATTGGTAGTAGATTGCTGCCGTTAGTGAACACGCCATGTTCACCGATCACAATATGGCAATATTTCTCTCGTTGAACTTTAGGTGAGCAGTTGACTATCACCAGAATGAGAGACTAACCTTTAAGTGAGCTTAATCTACGTTCAATCGATGCAAAGCAAGCCGCACGCGGCAAGGAGATGCTATGGGCGAGACCAACCGGAAGCTATTTGTTTTAGACACCAATATCCTACTTCACGAACCCTTCGCTATATTTTCTTTCCAAGAGCACGATGTCGTTATCCCCATGACAGTGCTAGAAGAACTAGACAGAATCAAAGACAGTAAGAGGGACGTTGCACGAGATGCGAGAATTGCGATTCGAACTCTCGAAGATTTATTCAGGGAAGCCACACCAGACCAAATATCGGAAGGCATCCCTTTTACTAAAGACATTAAGGCCTCAGGCAGTATCTCAATACTCGCCGATTACGAACTTCAAGAAAGCATCAAAGCCTTTGCCGACGACAAGGCAGGCGATAACCGAATCCTCAACGCTGTACTCTACCTTCAAAATAAACGTGCGCCACGTGAAGTGGTTCTCATCACCAAAGACATCAACATGCGTTTACGTGCAAAAGGCGCGGGCGTACGCTTCGTTGAAGATTATCAAACCGACCAACTCATCGATGATATCCAATACCTCACCAAAGGTTTCCAACAACTTGAGGGCGCATTTTGGGATGGTATCGACAATGTGGAAAGTAAGACCTTAGCTGGCAAAACCTTCCATACGTTAGCAAGAGAGCCTTTCGAACCTACCTTCCTCAACCAATATGTGATTGATGAAGAGAGCGACTTTGCAGCAAGAGTTGAAGAGATTGATACCGAAACCGTCACACTCAGAGACTTAAGCCGTGAACGCCTAATGAATCGCAGAGCCTGGGACATCACACCTAAGAATATTTATCAGGGAATGGCAATTGATGCGCTACTCGACCCAGATATTGACCTGGTGATCCTAACTGGCGCGGCAGGTAGTGGTAAAACACTGCTCGCGATGGCCGCAGCACTTGAGCAAACCATTGAGCGTAAACAGTTCGATAAGATCATCGTCACCCGAAACACGCCTGACATTGGTGAGTCTATTGGCTTCCTTCCTGGTACTGAGGAAGAGAAGATGCTGCCTTGGTTGGCCGCCGTCACCGATACATTGGAAGCGCTGCACAAAAACGACCACTGCACCGAAGGGTCAATGAAGTACATCTGTGATAAAGCCAATATCCAGTTCAAGTCGATCAACTTCATGCGCGGCCGTTCCATCCAGAATGCGTTTGTGCTTCTCGATGAGTGTCAAAACCTGACTGCTTCACAAATCAAAACCATCATCACCCGTTGTGGTGAAGGCACCAAGATTGTCTGCTCAGGGAACCTAGCGCAAATCGATTCGTCTTACCTAACCCCTGTAACTTCAGGTTTAACCTACATGGTTGAGCGTTTTAAAAACTTCGAAGGCAGCGCCAATATCCACCTCAATGGCGTGGTACGTAGCCGACTGGCAGAGTTTGCGGAAGAGAACATGTAATCACTTTTTGCTATTACTCCCCCTCCTTTAAAAACAAAAAGCGCCTCACAATGGAGGCGCTTTTCAATTCTATTTTTGTGCTAACGTTGCTTCAGCGAGCCTGATTTACTCAGTACCACCAACCGTTAACGAATCTAGCTTCAATGTTGGTTGACCAACACCCACTGGCACGCTTTGACCAGCCTTGCCACATACACCAACACCACGGTCGATACTTAGATCGTTACCCACCATAGACACCTGCTGCATCGCTTCGATACCAGAGCCGATCAGTGTTGCGCCCTTAACGGGATGAGTGATCTTACCGTTCTCAATCATGTAGGCTTCAGAAGCTGAGAATACAAACTTACCAGACGTAATATCTACCTGACCACCACCGAAGTTTGGTGCGTAGATACCTTTATCGACTGTCGCAATAATCTCTTCTGGTGTGTGCTCACCCGGTAGCATGTAGGTGTTCGTCATACGCGGCATTGGAAGATGCGCGTAAGACTCACGACGACCGTTACCGGTTGGTGCAACACCCATTAAACGAGCGTTCAGCTTGTCTTGCATGTAACCTTTTAAGATACCGTTTTCGATCAACGTGTTGTACTGACCGTTAACACCTTCATCATCGACGTTCAATGAACCACGAAGGTCAGTCAATGTACCGTCATCGACAATCGTACATAAGCTTGAAGTAACTTGTTCACCAACTTTACCAGAGAATACTGAAGACTCTTTACGGTTGAAGTCACCTTCTAAACCGTGACCTACCGCTTCGTGCAGTAGAACGCCCGGCCAACCAGAACCAAGAACCACAGGCATTGCACCAGCAGGCGCGGCAACGGCTTCAAGGTTAACAAGCGCTTGGCGAATCGCTTCATCAGCAAATTGGTAAGCAACTTGAGTACCTTTGTCATCGCTTAGGAAGAAGTCGTAACCAAAACGGCCACCACCACCAGCACTACCACGCTCACGGCGATCGCCTTTCTGTGCAAGTACACTGATTGATAGACGAACAAGCGGACGAATATCGCCTGCGTAGGTGCCATCCGTCGCAGCAACCAGCATCTGCTCATGCACACCACTTAAGCTTACTGAAACTTCCGTCACCATAGGTTCTTTAGTGCGAATGTAAGCGTCCAATGACTTAAGAAGTTCTGTTTTTTGCTGTTTTTCCCAGCTTGCTAGCGGGTTAACTGCATCATAGTAAGTTTGGTTGGAGTTACGCTTGAAGGCCTGCACCTTTCCGTTTTGACCTTGCTTCGCGATACCACGAGCTGCAATCGCGCTTTGCTTTAGACCATCCAGTTGGATTTGGTCAGAGTAAGCAAAGCCGGTCTTTTCTCCTGATACTGCACGAACGCCAACACCGCAATCGATATTGAAAGAGCCGTCTTTAATAATGCTATCTTCAAGCACCAAAGATTCATGCCAGCTTGACTGAAAGTAGATATCAGCATAATCAATTTGGCGGGTAGCAATACTCGCCAATGTATCTGCGATATTTTGCTCCGTAAGCCCTGTTGGGTTCAGTAGCGCTTCTTCAATTTGATTAATGCTCATAGATGGCTCTTGTTTGTAATTAAAATTGATTGGTAAATCGAGTGTGTTGTGTGATTGGCATATTTTGCCTAATGGATTCACAACTGGATGTGTCTATCTCGACAACCATACTTTTAGGATCTTGGTCTAACTGTGCGACCACTCTTCCCCAGGGATCAACCACCATAGAGTGTCCCCATGTTTCTCTTTGGCAAGGGTGCTTACCACCTTGCCCTACCGCAACAATCCACGATTGTGTTTCGATTGCCCGGCATCTTAACAGTGCTTCCCAATGCGCCTGACCGGTTACCGCAGTAAACGCCGCTGGTACCACTATGATCTGCGCGCCTTGCTTGCGTAACTCTGAATACAAGTGAGGAAAGCGCACATCATAACAAATACTTAAACCTAAGTGACCAAAAGGCGTTTCTGTTGTCACAACTCGGTCACCCGGAGTGAAAATATCAGACTCTCGATAGCACTTGCGAGCATCGGCGACATCAACATCGAACATGTGTAGCTTGTCGTAGTGAGCCACTAAACTGCCAAAGTCGTCTATCACCAAAGTCGTGGTAGTGACACCTCTCGCTGTGCTTATCGGCATACTGCCCACAATGATCCAAATGCGATGAAGCTTGGCTAACTCAGCCAGCTTCTTCTGCAGTGGGCCATCATTTAGGGACTCAGCATACTGGTGGTAATCAGCTTTGCTACCAAATACCAATGCATTCTCTGGGCACACGACCCATTTAGCCCCTAACGCTTTGCACCTAGCTACCTCTTGGGCGAGATAATCAAGGTTACAGTCAGGGTCTGGGCCCGAAGTCATTTGAATCAAACCAACACAATCCATGTGTACTGCTTCTCCATTCATTATGATTCAGAAATCACTATTTATCTGTATATTAGGGCTTACTTTTACTCTGCCAACTTTCTTAGATTTTCTGGAAGTTGGAACTCACCAGAGCTACGAGAAAGCTCACTTACCGTTGGTGAATCCAGAGGACCTTTCACCGAGTAATTAACCTGAGTAAAGACCTCAACAACCGGTGAAATCACCGTAGTTACCGCCAACACATACAACGCTGTTTGAGGCGTTACCGCAAACGCTGTCAGTACAGGAATACCCGACGTGATATCTGGCGTAAAGTTTACTTCTGCATCTACCTGACGAGTATTTAGGTTAGCGATACCTTTGATCTTCATCTCTCCCGCCACGGCATCCATGTTCAGGTCATTGGTCAAGAATATACCGTTTTGAATCTTGCCCGAGCCTGTAATACTGTTAAATGCCATGCCTTTATCAAACACATCAGAGAAATCGAGCTGCATTTTACGGATGATCGAATCTAAGCTAAACAAACCAAGTAAGCGAGCTGCCCCGCTCACATCTGAAATAATACCTTTACCGAACTTGGTTTTTACGTCGCCATCTAGAGTATCCATCTTAATACCCCAAGGTGAACCGTCCCAGTCAAGTTGAGCTTCTAGCTCAAATGGTGCTTTTTGAATCCCCGAGGTGATGCCAAAGCGCTCCATCAACTCACTGTTGTTTTCACCTTCCACATCAACTTTCAGCGAAGAATGACTCTTGTCACCATTCAATTCCCACCAGCCACTGACATCTGCTTTGTTGCCGCCACTGCGTACCTGAATTTTCTTCCACGCAAGGCGATTGTCTTCTCTCGCCAGCTCAAAATCCACTTTGCCAACTTTATAGCCTTGTAGCCAAAAGTCATTCAGGGTTAGCTTGAGATTCGGCATCACATCATGAATCTTTCGATCCAACTCAGAGATCAACGGTGCTTCTTGCTCTTTACGTTGCAGCAATGGCTCTTGCTTTGATTTATCACTCCATTCAGGAACAAACAGGTGCAAGCGATCCAATGACACGGTTAAATCATAAGGAGGCAGATAGTTAATATCCCCTTCTAACTCTTGGCTCGATACTTCCATTTGCCAAGCTTGTTTATTCTTGCGTGCACTAAAATCAACATCATTCCAAGCAATACCACCAAGAATCAGCTCTTTACTTTCAAAAGTCACACGACTTGGAGCAGGAATTGTTGGTGTGTTCATTTGGCTTAAAACAGCAGTTGATGGCTGTACCGGCTCCATGATCACCGAAAGCCAATCATCAGCATTAAACTTATCCGTACGAATCAATGCATGGTGCCCAACCACAGGGCTAATTTTATAGCCGCCTCGACCTAGCACTAGGTTGGTCGCGGTTAACTCAGGCACATCACCTGTGATATCAATTTCAGCTTGGTACTTGGTATTCGGCAACTGCAAACGCGCAGTAATCGCTTCTTGGTTACCCGATGCTTGTAGCCTTGCAGAACCACTCTCTAATGACTTTTTCGCCAGTGGGTATGGGTAATCGCTCGCGAGATATTTTAGGTCAGACTGTAAATCTAATTGGTAAGTAAAGCCGATGTCATTCAATTGGATATCAATCTGGCTTTGCCATTGCGCATGACCAGATAGACGACTCAACCATTGCTCTCCAATATAAGGCTCTAAAGGTTTCACATCCCAATCGCCCAGAACGTCAATATCAACTGCATAGCCAGGGCCATCATTCTGCCCTTTAAAATCAATAGAGATGCCTTGTTTAAGCAAGTCTGCCGCTAAACCATTCGCTGTCACAACATCATTATCAAACTCGATACGACCCGTGGTGTTTTCTAACACCATTGGTGGCGCTTCAATTTCAACATGGTTGCCGCTTAGGTCAGCGTAACCCCACGCTCTGGCTTCTTTATCAGAGTCGAATGGGATATTAAGCTGGAATTCGGAAGAGACATCACCGCTCACTTGAAGTGCGGTTAACGCAGCACCCACGGAGTCAACCAGTGGCGAAGCCGTCATGTAATCACGTACCGCATTACCTGACGCGGTGGCCTTTGCTTCTATCTCGATATGGCCGCCTTCACCCAAATAAGGAATACGACCTGTGATTCGATCGGCAGTCACATCCATTAATTGTGCAGAGCGAGAATCGAGATGCATCGCATCATTCTCAAACAATAGATCAAGTTGCAGGTCTGTAATCAGCGGCCATGCGGTATCAAAGCTAAATTTAGCGTCCTCTAATCGAGCCCAAACTTGAAAAATACCATCGTGATTGGTGTACGGATAGTTATCCAATTGACCGTGCCACAGCAACTTCACCGTATCAGCCTTACCCGCCTGAATCGCAGTAGATAGGTAATCAGTCAGGTCTTGCCCAAGCGCTAAGGTCGGTAGGTAACGCCATGTTTCGCCAACGTTGTAAGCGTCTGCTTCACCATAAAATGATAAGTAAGGGCTCGCATCTTTAGGGAAATCTAATCGAAACGCACCTAACACTTGTAAATCTGGCGTGGCTGCCGTGACTTTATCAGACCAAAGCTTCCAGCCGCTCTCGTCTTGCTGCCATACAATATCAACTTGACCTTGCTTGATGTTTAAAGGCGCTTGGAAAACATCGCCATACGGGAATACATCGTCAATAACATGTAGGCTGGCTTTTGCTTCGGTCATAGAGCCGAACACGCTACCAGAAACTTGGCTAAAGCCCGGTACTAAATCCCATTGCTCAATCGCAAGATCAGAAAAACTGGCGGAGTAACGTAGGCTCTCGATACCAGATTCCATCGATAGACGAATATCAGAGACCGTACCGCCCGGAGACAGCACATTTATCATCTTGGTTGACTCTTCTGAGTCTGGCAGCAGCTTAATCAGTGGTGTGATGGTCGAAATATCAAGCTCAGAGACGTTAAGCAGCCAAGGACCTTGTTGCCATTTAAATGCTACATCAAGCTCAGGCCAAGGCGTGTCATCGGTTCTCAAGTTAAGAGAGTGAACATTCACTTGCCAGCCATCATCGATTGGAGACAACTTAAACACGCCTGATTCAAGCATCAAGTCATGCTTACCGTCTTCGTTCCAGGTCAATTCTGAAGGCAGCACTTCGACGTAGGCGCTGACTGGCTTGCTATTACGTAGCGTGAGCCAGCTATTTAGACTCAAGGTCCCCGTTTCAATGCCAGACTCCGCCTGCATGTAACGGGTTAACCAAGGTTTTATAGAGATGTTATCTGCACTGACATAAAACTCACCAGTCACATCAGTGAGTGAGCCGCCATCAATAAAGTTAGCGCTTACTGACAAAGAGTTGAGGTTAGCGTCTTTGATACTCACCACGCCTTCTGCAAGGTGGTGTTTACCTGAGTTCTGCCACTTTAAAGTTTCGATATCAAGCTGACGCTCTTCATCAGAAACAGCACGATACAAAATGGTGGAATCTTTCGCGGTGACGTCGACCAATGTTTTCAGCAGCAGGTTATCGAGCTCATTCACCACTCGCTTAGAAGAGCCAGAGTCTTTGGGTTTATCTGTCTCATTTTGCCCAGCAAACAGGTCAATAGAACGGATATCAAGATACATCTGATTCATAACCAGATCGGCTACAACCGGACGCATCTGAACGAGCGATTGAATCAAGTCAAACTCGACTTCAACACGCTCAACAGAGAAGGTTACATCTTCTGCATTAGGAAGGCTGGCTTTTACACCTTGCAACGCGATGGAGGGGTGAGTGTTACGCCAAAAACCACCCACGTCTTGAATAGAAAACTCAAAACCAGAATGTTGATTTACCCAAAGCTCAATTTCAGATTGATACTTGTTTAAATTGGGTAAGGCTACACGCAGTGTAGTAACAGCAATGGCTAGCGTTACTAAGAGAGTAACCACTAACCATAAGCATGCACGTAGAATCAGAGTAACGCTTGAGCTCACAAAATTTCCATTACATCATAACAACATCAAACTGCTCTTGTATGTACAGAGGCTCAGCCTGGATTTTAACTTGTTTACCAATAAACACTTCAAGCTCAGCAAGCGCATGAGACTCATCGCCTTCTAGCGCTTCAGCAACCGCTGCTGCAGCATAAACCACAAACTTGTCAGCATCGTAGGCACGGTTGACACGAGTGATCTCTCGAAGTATCTCATAACAAACGGTTTCAACTGTCTTCACGCTGCCACGACCTTCACAAGCAGGACAACTCGAACACAGAATATGCTCAATACTTTCACGAGTGCGCTTACGCGTCATCTCTACTAAACCAAGCTGTGTGAAGCCATTAATGTTGGTCTTTACACGATCTTTGTCTAATGCACTCTCTAAAGAAGTTAGTACTCGCTTACGGTGGTCTTCCGACAGCATATCGATAAAGTCGATTATGATGATACCGCCTAAGTTACGTAAACGTAGCTGACGAGCAATCGCTTGTGTCGCCTCTACATTGGTATTGAAAATCGTCTCTTCTAAGTTACGACGACCAACAAACGCGCCGGTATTGATATCAACCGTAGTCATTGCTTCCGTTTGGTCGATGATCAGATAGCCACCAGACTTGAGCTCGACTTTACGATCCAGAGAACGCTGAATTTCGTTCTCAGTATCGTACATATCAAAGATAGGCTTATCACCTTCATACAGTTCAAGCTTATCAGTCAGCTCAGGCACATATTCAGAGGTAAACTCTTTTAGGTTTTCATACTCAAGGCGAGAATCGACCTGAATCTTGCTCAGTTCCGTTCCCACGAAGTCACGCAAGATACGCTGACTTAAACACAATTCGCCGTACAAACGAGTACGCGCTTTATGCTTGCCACGGCGTTCCAATACCTTGAGCCATAAACGCTTCAGGAATGCCGCATCTTGTGCGAGTTCGTTTGAATCAGCGCCTTCTGCAGCAGTACGGATAATAAATCCACCATGCTCATCACAGTAATGGGAGACGACCTTCTTAAGACGATTACGCTCGGATTCGCTATCGATACGTTGAGAAACACCAACGTGACTCGCTCCCGGCATAAACACGAGGTAACGAGATGGCAGAGTGATATCAGTGGTTAGGCGAGCACCTTTGGTACCAAGCGGGTCTTTTACGACTTGAACCACAATGTCTTGCCCTTGACGAACAAGCTCTGAAATATCGCGAACCTGAAATTGCTTCTTTTCATTTTCAGCGACACATTCAGTGTGGGGGACAATATCAGAGGCGTGTAGAAAAGCTGCTTTCTCAAGACCGATATCCACAAACGCAGCCTGCATTCCCGGAAGAACACGACTAACGCGACCTTTATAGATATTTCCTACGATTCCGCGTCGAGCGTCTCGTTCGATATGGATCTCTTGAAGAGTTCCCCCTTCAATCATGGCCACGCGAGTTTCACTCGGGGTCACGTTCAGCAACAATTCAGCACTCATGGTGCACCTCAGATTAGTAATTATAAGAATTCTTGCAGTAGCTGGTCCGTTTCAAATAAAGGTAAGCCGACAACGGCGTAATAACTACCTTCGATTCGGGTGACAAAGCGCCCACCCAAACCTTGGATCCCATAGCTACCGGCTTTATCGCATGGCTCCCCTGTTTGCCAGTATTGTTCTATTTCTTTTTCACTGAGGGGTTTAAACCATACGTCGGTAATAACGATTTCTGTTTTTTGTTTTTCTTGTGAAACCACTGAAACAGCCGTCATCACTTGATGTCGTTCATTCGCTAGCTGAGTCAGCATACGCTTAGAGTCAGAAAAATCAGCGGGTTTCTCGAGTACTTGCCCTTGGCTTACCACTACAGTGTCAGAGCCAAGCACCACTATTTCAGAATCAAGAGAAATAGCATCAGAACTAACAACTACAGTATCAGAACTAGGAGCTACATGCTGCTTTTCAGAAGGATTCGTTGTTAATAAAGACAGCGCAGCTAGAGCTTTATCTAAAGATAGTCGCTTAACGTACTCTTCGGCGGTTTCTTGAGTGTGTTTACACTCTTCAACATCGGTGACTAAGACAGAAAACTCATAACCGAGTTGAGATAGTAATTCTTTGCGGCGCGGCGAACCGGATGCCAAAACTAAATGTTTCTTTTCCATCGTCACGCTACCTCACATGCCAATGGCGACGTACGCGTCTCATCAACAAGAACATCCAAGGCCAAAGTATACAGTTTATCAATGCACTCCATAACGATAATGGATTGAAGACAACATCTTGAATCAAATATTCACCGAAGAATATCAGTACTTCAAACAATACCGTTAACGCTGCAATGATCATGGCTTGTTGCCACAGCGCCATATTACGAATGACGAGGAAGTTTAACGCAACAATGTACATCACTATTGCCATCATCATGCCTCGAATACCTAATGTCGAACCAATCAAAAGGTCCCACAAAAGGCCCAGAATCAAAGCGCTGCCTACATTAACACGATGAGGTAAAGCCAGAACCCAGTAACAAGTAACCAGCAGTAACCAAGACGGCCTGAACAGGTCTAAACTACCCGGCCATGGAATGGTTTGCAGAATAAGCGCGATCAATAATGAACAGCCAATTACTGTCTTGCTTCTTAAAACGCTATTGGCCATTTTCATCCTCTAACATTGCTTGCTCTATGTTGGATTGATCGGTCTGTTTCTGTTTGTTTTCGTCAGGCCACACAAGCAGCAGATATCTAAGCTTATCAAACTCAACCACAGGTTCCGCTTTGATTACCGCAAACTCACGTTTCGGATCGTAATCAACCTTAGAAACATAAGCGACTGGGTAACCTTCTGGATAAACACCACCAAGGCCTGACGTTACCAAGAGATCTTCTTCCTGAATGTCAGTACTGGTTGGAATGTGCTCTAGCTGAATTTCATCAATCATGCCATTACCAGAAGCAATCACACGGATATCGTTACGGATAACTTGGACGGGAATCGCATTGTTTGCATCCGTCAGCAGCAAGACTCGGCTATTGTGAGCCGCAACAAACGTCACTTGACCAACAATACCTTTCTCGTTGATCACCGGCTGTCCTTCATACACCCCATCAATCTGACCTTTATCGATCACAACTTGATGACGATATGGAGAGGTATCCACGGCCATAACTTCAGTAACGACTTTCTTTTCATCACGTATAAACGGGGAGCCTAATAGCTTACGAAGGCGCTTATTTTCTTCTTGATATTGCTCAAGCAGAATAAGTTCGCTCTTCAGTCGCAAGACTTCTCGCTTCATCTTATGGTTTGATTCGATCAGCCCTTTACGAGTGCTAAAACGGTCGTATACACCGTCAAACATCGTACGAGGTAGGTTTGCTGCATATTGAATTGGGGCAACCATGCTGTTCAATAGATAGCGGACATTTGAGAAAGCATCTAAACGACTATCAGCCAGCATAAGGCTGGCTGATAAAATTACAGCAAAAAACAGGCGCAATTGTAGAGAGGGACCTCTACCAAAAATTGGCTTCATTCTATATTTGATCCTAGAGCTACATTTGATCCTATAGACAAGGTCCTAGGCTCTTTACATAAAACTAGATAATAAAAGAGCCTAACACTAGATATTATTCTTCGCTAAACAGATCGCCGCCGTGCATGTCGATCATCTCTAGGGCTTTACCGCCACCTAGAGCAACACACGTTAGTGGCTCTTCTGCAACAACAACAGGAATGCCTGTCTCTTCTGTTAGCAGACGATCAAGGTCTTTAAGCAGTGCACCACCACCTGTTAGTACCATGCCGTTTTCTGAGATATCAGAAGCAAGCTCTGGTGGACACTGTTCAAGTGCAACCATTACTGCAGATACGATGCCAGATAGAGGCTCTTGAAGTGCTTCAAGGATCTCATTTGAGTTCAGGCTAAAGCTACGAGGCACACCTTCAGCAAGGTTGCGACCACGTACTTCGATCTCTTCTACTTCATCGCCAGGGTAAGCTGAACCGATTTCATGTTTGATCTTCTCTGCCGTCGCTTCACCGATCAAGCTACCGTAGTTACGACGAACGTAGTTGATGATCGCTTCATCAAAACGGTCACCACCGATACGTACAGAAGATGAGTAAACCACACCGTTTAGAGAGATAACCGCAACTTCAGTAGTACCACCACCGATATCTACAACCATTGAACCCGTTGGCTCAGATACGCGTAGGCCAGCACCAATCGCTGCCGCCATTGGCTCATCGATTAGGTAAACTTCACGAGCACCAGCACCCAGTGCAGATTCACGGATAGCACGACGCTCAACTTGCGTTGAACCACAAGGTACACAAACCAAAACGCGAGGACTTGGTTTAAGCACACTGTTGTCATGCACTTGTTTAATGAAGTGCTGAAGCATTTTTTCCGTTACGTAGAAATCAGCAATTACTCCGTCTTTCATTGGACGGATCGCTGAAATGTTACCAGGCGTACGACCAAGCATTTGCTTAGCAGCGTGGCCCACAGCAGCGACACTTTTTGCAGAACCCACACGATCTTGGCGAATAGCTACAACTGAAGGCTCATCAAGAACAATGCCTTGGCCTTTGACATATATAAGGGTATTGGCAGTACCTAAATCAATCGATAGGTCGTTTGAAAACATGCCACGAAGTTTTTTAAACATACTCTTCGCTCATCCTGCAAGAATTAGAAGACAAAAATTGCACTAAATGTACCAATGCCTTGCTGTCACGGCAAGGCATTGAAGTATAAACATGGACTGAAATCCGTAATTTCTTACAGATTCCTAACTTAACCATCAAAAATTATATTATTACTGACCTGTTAAGCCAGTTTCACCTCGGTAGATCACTCGATCGTTACCACGGTAGATGCCGAATGTGACGACAGTTGAGGGATCTTCATCGCCTAACTGACGCCAATTGTATTGCAACCAAGGTTGATCTTCGTAATCTGTCGAACATGATATCTCATTTTCGCCCGTCTTCTTGCTTGGCTTCGAGTTGCCCATTCTTGACCATAAACGAACTTGCTCGCGCGGTGTATCTTTACCAGCAGGCGTATTTTGATCCGCGGTGACCTCTTCTTCACCATTATCGACGCTGCCACTGCCGTTAAGCGAAGCTAACGTGGTTATCGCCCCGTCACTGTGCCAAATCACTTGTTTACAAGCTTTTGAACCATCAAAGGCGCTGCGATTATCATCATCGTTGACGACAAATTCGCTGCCATCCCAGAACTCAGCTCGCAATGGAATAGTTAAGGTAATGCCTGAGTTGCCGCCAATATCATCTAGGGCCATTCGACCATATCGAGCAGGAGGTTGAACCAGAAACTCTGCAGAGTCTGTCAAAGTATCAGAATCAGTAAATGACACGGGATCAACGCCATCTACCGTCAAACCAAAATGTGTGACTGTAGAGTTAGCATCTGATGTATTAAAAGGATTATCCTTGCGGCTAATCCCATCAGTCCCCGTAACTCGCTCAAGAATAGCGGCACCATCGTTCAACAACCAATGCTTGCGATCTGTAGACCAAGCCCCAGCATCAGTATCTAGTAAGAACCTATTATCGACGGCTGTGTCATCTAGAACCCCAAATGTCGCCTGTAAGTCTGGATGGAAGAAGCGATAATTGTTGAGCGCGTTGCCGACACTGCTTTCACCAGATGCCATTGGGAACACTTGATGAACGCTTGAGTCATAAGGCTGACCTAAATAAGCAATGTCGTTTTGATTAGCGACATGCCATTCAGGGTTCTCTTGCAAGAAGTATTTCGGATAGAAACGGCCAATGGCTAAGCGGCCATCCTCAATCTTAAATGCCTGACTGCCCAAATACACTGACTTACCAATGTCCCCACTACCAAATTGGCGTGCAATCGGAGCTTGGACAGTCAACTCAAAAGCACCCACTTCTGATACGGCCTGAGGTACTTTAACCTCTCCCTCCTTCCAAACAGCTCCTTCCGGAAGTGTCGTATTTAACAACTGCCCATCAACGCCTTGCACAGGGTATAAAACATGGTTACCCATCAACAGATCACTTTCTTGGTAATTTCTCGCAACTGAATTATCGTATTGATAAGCAACTACCGTTGTTTCAAACACCTCCCCTGCTGCGACAAATCCTCTAGAACACTGCTCAGTTGTATCCGAGCAATCCCCCTTGGTTCCCGCATGATTGTAAGCACTTAATCTGAGGCCAGCAGGAAAACTTACAAAACTCTTAAAGCCTGAAGAATCATCAATATCAGCCACACGTGCTTTAAGTTTAATTTTCCCTACTTCAGCGTATCTTATTTTAAACGCAGCGCTTCCTTTGTTATCAAAATACACATCCTTTAGCTTTGTATTACTCGTATTCAACTCGAAAGGTTGGCTCCAAAATAGCTCTCCACTCTTGCGTTTTTTCTGATAGATAAACGAAACAGGTTTTGAACGATCAACAGGTGCTACTTCATACTCGATCGACATATTAACGTCTCTTGAGAGCCCTTCTTGACTGGTGTTTTGACTACAAAATGACAAATAATTATCACCAGGACTCTGTTTGCTCGCCACAATATCCTTAACTTTTACAGCTAGAACATGACTTGAGAAAGTGACTTCACAATTGGCAACAGATAACGGTCCTCCGTTAATACGGCATCGTGCTTCATCAAAACCAGATTGAGGGATTGAACTTTTGGCAATACCCAATTTGACTTTACCAGCTCGCTCTCCTTTCAATTTAAGACGAACTTCATTATCGAATCTAACTGATGTTCCTCCTTCCCAGTTTGCGACATCACTCCCTTGCGCAGGCAACAAGTCAACCGAAAGAGCAGGCAGAGAACCATCGTTATATGCATCTCGAGGATACAACTTAGAGCAACTCTCATTTAAACAAGCCCTCAAAGTAATATCTGAGCTTTGGCAGGTACTGCCCGACCCCGCGTAGTCAAACTCAAAATGATGGATACCTTCTGTGATTTTTTGGTGCTTGTCGGCACAGACTTGAAAGTTGTCGAGATCATGGACATTGGTCAACGACCCAGTTGAAGCCGTAATAGATACACGAAAGTTTTCCGGTATGACGGATTGACCATAACGCTGCATTACATCGAATCGAGGGATCACTGTTTGCCAGAGGTTAGTATCTCCAACCATGCGCTTTACTGTCACAAACACTTTCCCAGAGTCTCGGGAATCAATGATCATTTTATAGCGATGTGCTTGCCCTTTACGCCCATCTAAATTGCCCAGGCTATGATTACCTTTTATATAACGATACCCAACGACCCAATTACCAGCGGCATCCTGTCGCCCAGAACCTCGTAGCGCGACATTATTGGGGGTAAAACCAGGACCTATATCGGTTCCACCCGAGCGAGCATAGTTACCATACTCATCAATACCCAAGCCAAGCCACCCCCCAGCAAAGCCCTGAATCCCGGGTTTGAGCCCGTAACCCAAAGGGCCGCCAAAAGCCCCCGTTTGCGGTGGAACACTCGCATCAGAAAGTACCAACGCTAGGCCATCGGCACCGCTACCAGAGTGAGCATAATGATCAAATTCCACTTCCAAATAGTTATCGTCTGATGGAAACAGATAGTTATAAACAGCGGCCGTAGCTTGATCGTACCTCAATGAATTCATTCTAAAGCGACCATTTTCCACATGCGGTTTGATGCTATTTTTATAAGCAACGATCGACCAATTGTCGGTATTACTCGAGCTGAATGTCTCTTTTGGCAAATATTCACAACGAGCAGGCTGTATTTCTTGGTCTTCAATCACACTCTGATCACTGACGGTCAGCATTTGAGTATTCACCCTGCCACTGATCACAGAGCCATTATTGAGGCTTACATAAGACTTGGCGTATACATACCCTGATATTTTTGACTGTTGCTGAGATGACCAACTGTAATTTAACTCGACACCATTTCGAGAAACCAATATCAGTTGAGCTTTAGAATCTGCATACTCAATCTGTGAGCCATTTAACTGGGCTGTTTTTTTCACATGAATTTTGACATGGCCGTGTATGATGATACGCGAGCCGTCATGCATACCGAGATCTTCAATCCAATGCTCACCATCAAAAAAATGAATCACAGAAGCTTCATAAAGCACTAAGCTTTTTATTTTATGCTCAGAAGTCATGAAAGCAGCATGACACCCCTGAAAACCGGTAAAGAATTTCAAGTCTGGTGAATAAATGTTTTGCGGTGCAGTACAGCTAACACTGTCACGACCACTGGCCTTTTGAAAAGGCTTTAATTGCAATGCTGGGTATTGTGTATAACTTATCGAACAAGCTCTACGGCCGCCATATTGATCGTCGCATGAGGTAGAGGGCATATAGTTAAAGCCACGACAGAAATGCAAATCGAGGCCTTTTGTTCCTTTGATGGTGGCATCATTGTAGACAAAAAGCTGACTCGCATTTCTTGATAAACTACACTGTATACCTCTATTCGCATGTCCCTGCACAACATTTGGAAAGTGCTCAATACCGATTTCATCGTAAGCGTACGAAGGTGTAGCCACACCGAATGCCACAACACACAAAAAGAAAAAAATCACCGAGGGAAAGCGAATGAGTATACTAATCACGAAGCCATACCTCTTGAATGCGCTGCACTTGGTTAATACCCGAACCACAGATTGCTGTTGATTCAATTTTGAAAAAGCCAACACCATCTAGCACACCGATTTGTCGACAAGTTAATTGATCTACGGTACAGATAGTCGACATACCACCACTCACTTGGTTTGAATTTAAGAGACTACACACAGCGCTCACACTCGTTGAAACCGCAGGCGAAACAGTTAATGGATAAACTTGAGTCAATGCCCATTCATTAGCAGAATGCGCTAAAAGCCAAGCCTGGGTACCCAGTTGTTTACGTGTCAATGTATCGTGATTTGACCACTGAACTTGTACTAAAGAAGTCGCAAGGAAGCCCATCACCACAATAACAAATACTGCGACGACCAAAACACTGCCTTGTTGAGATGATTTTCTATGGCGCATTGAGTACCTGCACATCTTGTTGGTAAACGCTTACTTCACTATTCTGCTCAAGTACAAGATCGATGTGAATCACACCACCTCTTTGCAAGCTTGGCTCTTCATAACGAAAATTACTTTGAGCGTAATTAATACTGTCTGCAACAGTGACTCCATTACGTTGAATTAACCCTTGGTTCTGAATAGTATCGTTCACTAAGCAATAACTCACAGAGGCATTCTCATCGTAAATATAATGTCGCTCAGCCTTCGAACGACTATCTAAAGTCACAGAAGGGGCTGTAAAAACATTATTAGTTGAAATTAGCCCTGACACTGCAATCCGCTTGGTTGAACCCGCTCCTAGTTCAGAGAAGTTCGTTGGGTTGATAATTAGGAAATCGTTAGCATCGAGTATGGGGGAGTCTTGCCCGATGATAAAATTGAGCTCATTGGTCGCTTCATCTAAATGATAAAAGCCCGAATACTTAATAGCGTAAAAAGTGAGGCATTTCTGAGCAAAAGCCGAAGCAGGCATAATGCTCGAATTAAAACTGTTAGGAACTGCGTGGCTTATCTCGCGCGACATTTTCTCTACAACAAACTGCCCTTTTACTTGCACCTTTTGTCGATCGATAGTGTCGACATACCCTTTCATTCCGTATTCAACAAGACCAGCAATCGCTAGCCCAATAACAGCAACTACAACTATCGTTACTATCATCTCTATTAAAGTGAAACCACGTTGCTTCATTAGTAGTTCCCCTTGTAAGCGATAACGCTGTAGCGATTGTTACCACCAAATATCTGTATCTCAACACGCTTCATCGTGCCAATCGTATTGTCATCAATTCCATCCATATTGGCATCGTAAAAAACAGACACTTCGACCCGAAAATTGGCATAGCTGCCCTCAAGGATATTAGCAAGCGGGTACTTTACAGAGGAAATACAAGCTGACTCTGTGGTATCTGTATACCAACATCCAATATAGTCATCGACGTCATTAAAAGCAGCAGGCGTTGCTTCAGAACCATCAACACCGAGCTCCCCCGGAGCAGAGCAAGCTACTGCCCCCGCATCACCACACCGTATGATTCCACCATCAAAATCACTATGTTCATCAAAGCCACGAGCCAATATTTGATTCATCAAACTTTGCCCTAACGCGACTGAGCGATTTTGATACTGTGGATCAGCGGAGCTTGCAACTTGTGGTGTTAAAAAACTGGTAATTGTGACCATCGCAATTCCTAGGACGATAATCACAACAATACTTTCAATCAGAGTAAATCCACGTGAGCGAATCATAAACAGGCCCCTTCACGCACATAGCCTTGAGAGTTAATGCAGACTTGGGCGCTATTGCTCGAAGTGGTTGAGTTAATCGTAATATTAACGCCAGCGCTGACTGAAGGGTTCCCCAATAGATCAAAATCGATAATCGTATTGGCAGGAGAAAATGTAATATCCGACTCACGCACATAATCACTACGCGCATCGGCTTGTGATTTTTGAGCGCTATTCGATAAATTTAAACTACATGCCGAAACCGAACCTAAGCAGTCACTATTGATCGCAAGACGGAAACTATCATTAGCAGAAGAAACGTTTGATTGCATTCGATTAACTTGAATTTGACGAATAACGGAGATGACTTGCTCTTGCGCAGAAAAAGTAGAGAAGCTGGAGGTACCAACGAAGCGACTCGCGGCAAAAGTGGAAACAATACCGAGAATAATAATAACGATGATCAGCTCTACCAGGGTAAAACCTTTAGATACAGGACTTCTATCCATCATTAGCCTCTAACTGCCTAACGAATACTGATTATATAAGATAACGAAGCTTTCAGTCTTATCTATATGAATAGTTTTAATATTTATGTGGTTTGGATAGAAAAAAGGCCAGCAGGTGCTGGCCTTTTTTGCTTAACAATTTCAACTAAGGTGCAACACAAGTACTGTTCGCTTCATCAGCGCTAGTGATTACAACTGCAGAAGCTTCTGCAGCAGATGTCGCTTGAGTATAGCGAACACACTGAACAGAATAGTTATCAAAACCGTAGTTAATTGTATTGTTAGTAGTGTCACTATCCAATTCAACAAAACCATCAATTGTTGTCGCTGCACCAATACCCGCAGATGTTGCTGTAGGGTAACCAAAAATAGTCATGATTCCATCAACATCAACATCCGTAGTTGAAGCTTCATTCCCTTCAATTGCCGCCTTACCAAATACAATACCAGCAGAACCCTGCATTGCTCCAGCAAGACCTTGCAAAGAAGACTCACGAGCATCATCTTGCAGGTTTAGGAAACGTGGTGCCGCAGTTACAGCAAGAATACCTAGAATAACAATTACAACCACTAGTTCGATTAGGGTGAAACCGCCTTGTCTTTTCATAGTTAAGCTCTCTCTATGTTTAATTTTACGCAGACTTACTGCAAAGTTACGGTCACACGACCAGTTTTAATTTCGTAAACAAATTCATGCTCAGTACTACCTTCTAATTGAACGTAGGTACAGGTTGCATCACCAGAATTTGCTTGCGCTGAATACTTGTAGTTTGAGTCGTTCGCTGCATCTGAAATAGGACCCACTTTCGGTGGATTTTGCAGCAAGTTTTCCATCAACTCAGAACATGTTTCGTCTGAAATGTCTTGTGGCGCAGTACCAGAATTATTGTTCAGGGTCCATGGATAACCGTCTCGAAAGCCAGTATCTACGTTGTTACTGTTCTTTGATCTTGTTAACCAAAAATCAACACCATCATAATTTACAGTATTGTATGTTTCAACACCTATCTTCTCTGAGGGTCTTGCTTCCGCTTCCCATTGTGCTCTTGCTGACAAAACAGCCGTTGCAAAGCCACCAGCGACACCTTCAATACTGGATTTTTTGGCTTCATCCGTCACATCGAGAAAACGAGGCAACGCAGCGACCGCCAATAAACCAACAACTACGATCACTATCACTAATTCGACAAGGGAGAAACCCTTTTGATTCTTAAGCATTTTCTACCTACTCATCTAATTATTAACGCGCATTATACATTCGCGCACGTATAAAACCATACTAAAACTGTCAATATTTTCACAAAGCCAAAATATTGGCTTTCACGCTAAACCTTTCGCTTTTGAGTAATATATCTATCTGATATTTATCGCCATAATGATAAGTGCAATGAAACTGTATGTTATCACTTTGGTCTTCAACTCTTGGAGAGTTTAGCCCTAGAATACTCTTCGGTGGATATAATTGATCCAGCCAATAATTGCAGTCGACCTTTGAGCCTTGAGTCGGTATTACCCAACCTGTTCTGCTGTAGTTTTTACGGTGTTCCGAGTCGCTTTCTTGCTCTGCACCTTTTAACAAGTATTGTTGTTTGAACAGATTGGCTTGCTCAAGGATACGCTTACTTGCCGCGATTAATGCCGTATTGGTCGCATCCTCTTCTAGTGACTCCCATGCAGAAAGTAGCCCTATAGTTAGAAAAAGAATAACCACAGTCCAAATCACAAAACGTGAGCGTTGTAGGTTATTTAGCATTCCTTAACCTTTGATTGCATCCAGCATTCCCCACATCGGTAAGAAAATACCGAGAGCAAGAATCAACACCATGCCTGCTACTATAGTCAACAAGATCGGTTCTATTCTTGCGGTCAAGGTTTTCAGGTCATAATCGACTTCTCGATCATAATAGTCAGCCACTTCAAGCAGTAGCTCATCGATACGACCAGTCTCTTCACCTACCGAGATCATTTGTATCACCAGCGGTGTGAAGATTTCACTGTTAATCGCCGTAGATGAAACCGTACTGCCCGCTTCGATAGCCGACTTCATGGCTTGCACCCGCAGCTCTAAAAAGCGGTTATCCAAGGCTTCAGCCGATAGTGCTAACGATTGGTTTAGCGGCACACCCGCTTTCAGCATCAAAGCAAAGGTACGCGAAAAACGTGACAGTAATGCTCGGTTCACGACCCCACCGATGACAGGTATCTTTAAGCGAATCCTGTCCCACTTCTCTAGGCCTTTGTCCGTCTTAACCCAGGCTTTAAAAGCAAAGATAAGACCAAAGATCACACCGAGCATGATTCCCCAGTAATTCACAAAGAACTCAGACATACCGATTAAGATACGAGTCGGCAGTGGCAAATCGACACCAAACCGAGCGAACATACTGGAGAACTGTGGAATAACCTTGATGTTAAGTATGAACATCGCGATCAAAATAAAGCTGATCACGAAGGTTGGGTAGCGCATCGCGGTCTTGATTCGCTTTCGAGTCTCGACTTCTTGTTCGTAGTAACCCGCTAATTGCAGCAAGGCCTGATCAAGACGACCTGTATTTTCACCAACACCGATCATAGAAACAAACAGTGGGCTAAACACTTTAGGGTGCACCTGCATCGACGCCGCCAGTCCACGACCATTGGTTAACTCAGCAACCACCTCTTCAAGCGCAGCTTTCAACTGTTTATTCTCACAGTTTTGGGTCAGGCCTTTCATCGACCTTAATAGCGGAACCCCTGCTTTGGTTAAGCTGTATAACTGACGGCAGAACAGCACCAGGACCTCAAGCGGCACACTTGGTGAGAATAGGGCCGATACATCCATATCCAGTACGGAACCACCACTTTTCCCAAGCTTAATCGAGGTTGGGATTATCCCCTTACTCATCAAACTTTCCGCAGCAAGATCTTCGTTCTTCGCGTCTAATTGACCACTGACTTGGCTGCCATCAGAGCTGCGACCTACATAACGATACGTTGGCATAGCACTCTACCCCTACAAATAAATTGGGTCGGTTGAGCCAGACGCGTCACCTTCACCGAGGTTCATTATCTCGTCAAGGCTCACAACACCTTGCAAAGCCAACTCCATCGCTGAGGCCAGTAACGGTTTGTAATTTTCAGACTGTCTTGCGGTTTGAGCAAAACCAACTGCATCGTTAGCTCTCAAAGCATCCATCATGTTGTGTTCAAGCTCCAACATCTCGAATACACCGATACGCCCACGATAACCAGTTAAGTTGCAATTCTGACAACCACGACCTTTCATGAAAGGCACGCCGACTTGATTTGGGAATCGAACGCTCAGCCATTGTTTGCGCGCTTCATCCAGCTCGTCATCAACTTTACAGTCAGTACAAACTTTACGAACCAATCGCTGTGCCACTACCGCACGAACCGCACTCGCGACTAAGTAGCCTGGCGCTCCCATATCCATCATACGCAGTGCACTGTCTACCGCATCGTTGGTGTGAAGCGTACTCAACACTAAGTGACCGGTAAGAGCTGCTCTCAAACCAATCTCAACCGTCTCATGGTCACGCATCTCACCAATAAGAATGATATCGGGATCCTGACGTAAAAAGGTTCTTAAGATAGTAGAGAAATCGAGGTTGATTTTAGGGTTAACCTGAACTTGGTTGATTCTAGGCAGGCGATATTCCACCGGGTCTTCCGCGGTAATGATTTTTTTACCCGGTTCATTCAGTTCACTTAGCGCACCATAAAGAGTGGTTGTTTTACCAGAGCCCGTAGGACCAGTAACTAGAATCATCCCATGCGGGCGGCGTAACTGTTTACGAAGACGAACCAGCAGATCACTTGGGATGCCCGACGCTTCCAGTTTACGTAAACCAGCAGACTGATTAAGCAGACGCATAACCACAGATTCACCATGCTGCACTGGCATCGTCGACATACGAATATCGACAGACTGACCTTTGGCTCGAATATTGAAGCGACCATCTTGAGGAAGACGCTTCTCTGAGATATCGAGGTTTGCCATCAGTTTTAAACGTAATACTAGCGCCGACGCTATATTTACTTCGTTAAGGAGAGTTTCATGTAACACGCCATCAATACGCTGGCGAAGACGCAGTACATTAGAATCAGGTTCAATATGAATATCGGAAGCGCCTACTTGAATCGCATCTTCAAACAGCGAGTTGATCAGCTTAACCACTGTCACTTCGTCACTGTCTTCCTCTGCAATATCAAAGTCAAAGGCTTCATTAACTTGGTGTTCAGCATGGAGCTGCTCAGCGAATGAGGCGATCTCTTTGGTTCTACGGTAGTAGCGATCAAACCCATCAACAAGTTGTCTTTCTGGTGCAACAACAAATTCGAGTGCGTAATCACCCAATTGACCAAGCAGTGATTCCTGAGCAAACAGATCCGCAGGATCACTCATCGCCACACGCAGCGTGTCACCTTGACGACCAATAACCAATGCACGAAGGCGGCGGGCATGTACTTCAGGTAAAAGCTGGACCGCTTCAACATCAACGTTCGCTCGACTTAGATCGATAAGAGGAATAGCAAGCTGTTGCGACAAAAAGCTCAGCATTTGCTGCTCAGACAAGAAGCCAAGTTCGATCAAAGCATCACCAAGCTTACGACCAGTACTCTTTTGAGAGGCAAGTGCTTGATCAACATGGGCCTCGGTGATGATGCCTTCTTCAACAAGCAAATCACCAAGCCTTTTTCTTAATCTAATCTGCATGGCTGCTCTCCTCTAAAGCACTGATTATTTTCAATCGGTCACGCACAAAGCTTTGTGATTGAGATGAGATACCGACTCGAGTTAACGCACCTTGATATGATTGTTTTGCTGCAGCGAAATCCAACTGCCGCTCTTGCTGTATCGCTAAACCTAGCCACCAGCGAGCGTTCTCAGAATCAATCTCGACCAGCTTTTGGTAACTCTCCAGTGCTATATCTTCTTGCTGTGACTTTTGGCTCAGCGCAGCACGCATTGCTAAGTATTCTTGAGTTGGATGCGGAGGCATATGTATTAGAGGGCTTAACGCTGCTTCTGCTTGGTCCGCTTTAACTAACAGTTTTGATAAACCCAAACGTAGCTTTTCACTATTGATGTTGAGCTTAATGCCCGACTGAAAAAGTTCGTAAGCTTTACGAGTGTCACCCTTGCCGAAATAGAGAATAGCGAGCTTTTGACGAACATCCTCATTTCTTGGCGTATAACGAAGTGCTTCGTTGTATCCCTTCAATGCACCAGTAAGATCATTCGCATCGAGCGCTTTCTGAGCTCGCCCTTGAGCATTTACAGAAAGCTGCTCTGGTGTCAGTTCTACTTGTTCAATCAGTATTGCACTGTTTTCTGAATCTTTTGGCTCATCAGAAATAGAAGCTGGGCTGCTCTTCGCAACACTCGCAATCAAGGTCGGCTCAGGAACTTGTGTCGTATTTACTTTTATTGTTGCTGTCGGTTTCGCTTGTACCTGAGGTTTTGTTATATGTTGCGTTTTAACCGCTGAATCCACAACTGGTGCCTGATTTCGAGAGCTTGTTTCTGGGCTTACTTGAGTTAGATAGGAAGCATCGACCGTCACTAACTTCTTAGTTGGCGATGACGGAGCTTGAGTAACAATGGCAGGCACTTCTGCCGATCTATCTACAACAGAGACCTGAACCTGCCTATCTCGAGTAGAAATTGAGTTCTCAACCGTTGGGCCCTGTGATATCGCCCAACCGCCCATGGCCAAGCTCAGCGTAAAACCTGCAGCTACCCACACCAATGGTGAGCGCGTTTTTACCTTAGGCACGACCGCGGCTTCTATTGCTGTCGCTGATTTTTTCTTTGCCAATTCAGACAAGGCGTTATTAATGACACTCATAATTAATTCCAACCCCACAGTATTGGCGTTTTAAATTTGGGCTTACACACATCGTAAGTTTCATGCATCGCAGAGAACAGATGTTGGTTATCGATATTTTTTTTGCTTTCACTGAACGACAACAGTAAAGCCTTGTGGCATAGCTGATTGATCAACCTTGGGATACCTTGTGAAGAACGACAAATCGCTTTTTTTTGATTCAAACTGAACAGTTCTGGGCTGCCGCCTGATTTAGCAATTCGGTTATCAATATAAGCCACCGTCTCATCAAGAGTTAGCGCCCTTAATGTCGAACTAAAAGTGATTCTTTGACGAAATTGTCTTAGATGATAAGCCTCTAAGCGAGTATCTAGTTCTGGCTGCCCAAGCAACACTATCTGAAGTAGTTTCTTGTCTTCAGTTTCCAGATTGCCGAACAATCTCAATGTCTCTAGTGCTTCGTCAGAGAGAGCTTGCGCTTCGTCAATAATCGCAACCACTCTTAAACCTGAGTTATGCAGTTCAATCAACTTATGTTGAATGTTATCCACCAGAGAGGCTTCATTCTCAACCGTTAAATCAAGCTCTTTGGCGACTGCATGACGTAAGTCAGCTCCAGACAACACAGGATTTGGCAAGTAAATTAATGCGGTACAGTCTTTTAGGTGATTGACCAACATCCGGCAAACCATTGTCTTACCGGTGCCTACTTCTCCAGTCACCTTGATGACGCCCTCTCCCATCTCTAACGCCGAAATGACCGTTTGAATAGCCTCAAAATGCGGGGCTAATCCGTAAAAAAAATCGGTATTCGGCGTTAAAGTAAATGGCAGCTGTTCAAAACCAAAATGAGTTTGATACATAGGTTCGCCCAGCTTATTAAAGCGCTGCCAGCTTACAAATGGCGCAGTTACTCTTCATCTGGGAACCATTCCTGAAGTAAATTACGAGAACGCTCCAGCTCAGTTTGCCAAGTATTCACACCCACAACCGTCGGTTTAAGCAAAATGACAAGCTCAGTCTTTTGTGTCAATTGGTTGGTGTTGCGGAATAAGTGCCCTAAAGCTGGAATATCACCTAAAAATGGAATCTTAGAGGTCACATCACTGGTACTGGATTTCATCAAACCGCCAATAACCACTACATCACCATCTTGTGCACGAATCACCGAGTCAGACTCACGAATAGAACTTTTCGCTAGCGGAAGCTGCACGACTCCTGTAGTTAAACCAAGGTTAAGTTCTTTCATTTCTTCATTGACCTCGATAACCGCAGGGTGAACATGAAGAAACACATTGCCTTTATCATCAATCTGAGGAGTCACATCTAAAGAAATACCTGAGAAGAATGGTGTCAACTCCACTTCAGGAACCACATTGGCATTATCACCACTCCCTACTGCGCTTGATAACTCAGTCACGTAGTATTCATCAGTACCTACTTTGATCACCGCTTTTTGGTTATTCGCAGCCGTCACTCTAGGGCTAGACAGTACGTTCAAGTCACCCTGTGTATCCATGAAACTTAATACGGCTTCAAAGCTACCACCAGAAACAACGAGATTAGATTGGCCCCCCAAAGCAAGACCAATTGGATCCATCCCTGGTAATGAACTTGGGATAATAGTACCTGCCGCATCCTTGACGATAGAGCCCATACCAATCGTGTAATTAGTTCCGTTCGACGAGAACATTTTCGTCCAGTTAATACCTTGCTGGTAGCCATCACTCAACGTCACTTCCATGATTTTGGCTTCAAGGATAACTTGGCGTTGCAAGCGCTGTTGGGAAACACCTAAGAACTCGCGAACCTCACGAATTTCATCAGGGAAAGCACGAACCGTAATCACACTCGCTTGAGGTGTTACGACAACACTTTGCCCATTTCCAGAACCAATTAGGTGTGCAACCGCAGCCTCAAGTTGTGGCCAAAAATCACTTTCAGAAGTGGTTTGAATCTCAGTACCACCGTTCGAGGTAGAGTTTGAATTATTTGAAGAGTTAGATGAATTCGACGAATTCAAGTCCGAACTTGAAGATCTCGACGAACTGTTGTCTGAATTAGAGATCGTCCCCGTCGTTATCGTAGTCAACGAGCGACCAGCACGTTTAACCTGTAAGTAGTCGACAGGGATCGTCACAGTGCGAAGGCCTGCAGGGTAGACTTGAATCACTTTGCCGCGCTTTTCAATATCGTAGCCATACATGTCCTGAGCTACAGCCAGCACCTCATCTAGCGTCACATCCGTTAAGTTCAGCGTAAGCTTTCCAGACACGCTAGGATGAATCGCTGCACTGTATTCTGTGCCTTTCACTAAACTGGCAAAGAAGGTTCTCGCTTCGACACCTTTTGCTTGAATACGGAAACGCTTCACGGTTTCCACCACAGGAGACATAGCATCAGTATTAAGCTGAGGCATAAGGTCATCTTGTACAGACAAAGGCAGGTCGTGAAGCGCCTTGCTGTTCGCTTCATTAATAGATTCGTTTAAAGACTCTTTTATCTCAACAGGGTCACGATGCCCCATCGAACAACCGACCAAAGATGACACTAGGATTGCTACTACAAGTTTACGCATGTCTTCACTCAAACCTTAATTATTCTTAATATCTAAAGAGAACATCTCTAATTTCCACTGCTTAGAGCTTCTCTGCAGAGTGACGTATTCTGAATCTATTTTCTTAACTCGATACCCTCTTACCATCTCCCCTTGAGCAACAATTTCACCATTGAGAATGGCGTAGCAAGGCGTATCCGCTTTACACACGATACTTTCCAAAGAGGGTAAACGATAATGAGTTGGCGCTTTCTTCGCCGGCGCTGTTTTTTGCTGAGGTGCCATCCAACCCAGAGGAGCGGTTGGATCTTGCTCTGCCGAAACCAATGAACTGGTAAGCAGCAGAGACAACAATAGAGCTCTAACCACCGATAAACTCCTGTCTAGTACCTAATGTGTAAACCTCAAATACAAGTCGAGCTTTCGGGTATTCTTCTACTGTGTATTCAAATGTACGCCAGTAGTAGCTCACAGGAAGAGACTCAAGAGCCTCAAGGTAAGCTGCAATGTCAAAGTAACTACCGGTCAATTCCATTCTCACCGGGTGAAGAAAATAACCTGAATATTCACTGGTCTCTTTGTTGTTCGAAATCGCTTCTGGCTTAAGTGACTCCAACGACTCCAATTTCAAGCCATTACCTGCATTAAGTACACTTTCGAGCAATTGCGACATTTGGGATGGCGAAATCAACCCATCAATCATTTCGGCAAGTTCGAGAGACAGTTCTTGACTCTCTCTCATCAGTTTTTTGTATTCGAGGTTGATCTCTTTATCAGGGTCTTTGTTCAATTTAGCTTGCAGAACAAGTAACTCACCTTGCTGCCTCTGATTCGACTGAGTCAAATTCGTCATTTTGGCGTTTTTAGCTTGCAACTCGAGGTATGCAGGCTCCACCAGTAAAGTAAATAGCAACATGGAGAGACCAACGAAACCACACACGAAAAGCAGCCACTTCTCTCTTAGGCTTAATGCAAGAAACTTATCGCTAAGCTGATTCCACTGCTGCATTACTTGCTCTCCCTACGAGTACTTAACTCAAAGGTCACCACATCTTGATCATTACGACCTATTTTCAGTTTTTCAAAAGAACGACCAACAAGATTAAGCTCATTTTTAAATTGGCCAATCCAGTTAGGGACGACATTCGCATTACGAGCGAAGCCACTCATATCTAGCGTGTCATGGGTCATATAGATGTGCGAAAGAGAGATGTCATTTCTGCCTAATTGAGCTAAGGAATTCATGACGCCAGAATACCCGACTTGCTGAGATTCGTCGTATTGTCCAACCGCCTTTAACGCCTCTTTTTTTGCTTGAGTCTCACGTTTGAGACGCTCAACTGCCGCTACTTTATCAGGGGAAGGTTTATGTTGAGTTAACTTACTATTCAATTGGTTAAGTTGCTTGTTAAGCTGGCTCGACTCTTGTTGCAGAGCTGTTAATTCAGCATCTAAGTTGGAAGCTTGGTAGTTCATCACAAAGTAACTGCCAAGCAACAATGCACCAACCACTCCCCAACTCGCAGCGACATTCGCTAAAGTAAAATACTCTTTTTTAGGCTTTAAATGCTCAGGGTAAAGATTGACGTTAAACGTCTCTTTTTTAGCCGCAAGTTGAACCAAAAAACTCTCAGAGTTTCCACGCTCTCCTTCAACGAGCAAAGAGACCGTCGAACTCAGTGTATTATTTAACGCACTTTGTAATTCCGCTTCATCCTCTTCATCACAACAGAGCTTTAATTGATGAAGCTGCGTGCCTTTAATTTGAGAAGACAAATAATCAATAGAGCGTTGAAGCTCCAAGGCAAGGCCATCTAATTGCAGAGCACTGGACGCCACTCCAGTTAAGGGGGGCACAACACTACGAATGGTTCTTTGGAAACAAACGGTATGTTCAACAAACGCACCCAGCTTGAAGTGCGAATTAGTACTGCGTTGTAAAAGGATAAAATTCGACAGTTCACTAGCACTATAACCCCAGATTTCATCTTCTGGCACTACACCTTTGAGCTCAATTTGCGCCGAGCTCGTAATATTAACCAGCTTGTCCAATAGCTTTTTCGGCAATACATACACTTGTAGCTTATTCGAAGTTGGTAGAGCAACCGCACTCGCGGTGATCTCCGTAACTCTCTCCGCAACAAGGTCTTTGAGTAGAAATGGTAGGGCTACCGACCATTCGTTTTCTGGGATGTCCGGCTTATCAAGCTGATGGGTTTGGTAATAGTTGGTACTAACAATAAGTTGAAGAGTATTGCTGGTAAACTCCCCACTATTTAACGACTTTTTCAGCGCACTTTCCCAGTCACCATTAACGAAAGGAATACTGATTACTTGGGATTCTTGCCCTGTCGATGAAATATAGACAGCATCGTTGCCCAGCATGACAACTTGAGTGTTGCCATCGCTTTTGCTTGGCTTCAATTTGTCTACAATCGCTTTAAAATTCATACTTAGCTACTACTCTTACGCCATCGATTTCTTCGACCAATTTTTACTAACGATTCAGTTTTCACTGACTTTGAGTCTTTATTAGGCAAAGGGATAATTTGTTGTTCTTTGTCGAAATACCTTCCCTGATAGCCGTTTATACCTATTTCTATCAAAGTGTTCTTTTCTTGTTTTGTCTCAACTCCCACCGCAATTACTTGAGTTGGGGCGTCACCACATGCCCCGACTAAACTACGGACAAACAGCTGATTCTCATGCCGTTGATCGATTCTCTTAATCAAACTTCGATGAAGCTTTATATAGTCAACCTTCAGGTCCTTGATGTAATGAGTACTGACAATAGTTCGCCCAGCTTGACCAACAATGATTTTGCACCCCAGTCCGCGCAGCATCTTCGCCACTGGCCTCATATAATCAAGATGGGCAATGAGATCCCCCTCAGAGAACTCAAAAGCGAGTTGCGAACGATGCTGTGCAGAGAGCTGCAGCAATTCACTCCTAAACCATTTAAAATGTTGCTTACTCGCAAATGGCGTGACATTGAGGTTAATTGAATAATAAATAGGTTGAGTTGATTCTTTTAATGATTTCAACACCACCTTCAAAACCGATTGATCCATTTGAGCTTGATAACCCACTTGCTCTACCGCAGGCATGAATCGAGAGGATTTCAATAAGCCTCTCTCTGGGTCCTGAATTCTAGTAAATATTTCTCTATGCAATTCATTAACTTGACCCACCTCTGACATAAGATAACACCGCTGGGCAAAGATTACTAAATTATCAGGAATCAACGCTGTATCAAGCAGCGTCCTCCAGCGAACGCTACCTCTATCAAGATCATTTTTGTTTTGTTTCGGGAAGCGGCTCCAGTTATTAATACGCTCCAATTGCGCACTTTTTAATGCCGTTTCTGTTTCACTCATGATTTGGCTGTGACGTTCACCTTCGGTGTACATGGTCACACCGATATGGCACCAATTATCTGACTCTAAAGGCTCTGGTGGTGTTAGCTTATCAAGTTGTCTTAAACACTGGGCTGCCAGTGTTGCAATATCTTTAGCACCTTGATGCGGAATAAATACAGCAAAATCGGCTTCGTAATAGCGAGAAAAAATTACATCTGGGTATCTCTGAACGATATTCGATAAAATTTCACCAACCTCAATAATAAAATTATCTGTAACTTGTTTATCATTATCATCACGTACCTGTTCCCACTCATCGATACGTATTAACAGCACACCACCACGCGCACCACTTTCATGCAGTGCCGATTCAAGCTTGTTATCAAATAGTACTCTGTTGGCGGTGCCTGTGAGTTTATCTAAGAAGGTATGAGTACGAATAAAGGTATCGAAACGACTACGCTCTTGCCGAGCGTCTTTTAACTCTTCAATAAGAACATCGAGAGCTTCACTCGCGGTAAAAGGCCACTCTCGCTCATCACCTTTGGCATGAGCCTCAACCTGCCCAGCAAGAATCATCCTTCCACGCTCTTCCAGCATTTCAGATCCCATCAATTGCTCTTTTAGCCATCGAACGCCACGAGCTAGGCAAAATATAATCAAAGCGACCGCTAAAGTAATCGACCACATTGCTTCCAATGAGTAGCTGTATCCAATATAAGGAGGCAGAGCCTTAAACTCGATTTGATAACCGGTATTTCGCTCTAATACAAAGCTCTTTTCATAAAGGCGACTAGGATCAATCTGTGGTGAAGTATCTTTGAAGCGATAAACAATGCCGGTCTTATTCGAGAGTTTCATCTCAACAATGTTGCTTGCTTGCAACATCTTAGGCATCCAACGTTGCATTGAATATGCAGCGCCTGGGTCTTCCATTTCTTTATCTACAACGTCGACAATACCCACCAAATAATGGTCTAAATACTCTTGTCCGATACGCTTAAATGATAGGGTGCCACCAATAAAAAGAATGAACATCGCACTGATCACTATCACGGTGACAAATGCGACCAAACGGGTGCTCAATTTTAGTGTGGGGGTATATCTCATGAATAAAGAAATCCTTTTCAACTCACATTATACCGTATTACTACTTATACTATAAATTGAGGTTGTTAATAAAGCGTTAAGAATTCTAGGTAGCAAAAAGCCGCGATAATCGCGGCTCTTTCCAAATTAATACTGTCTTTATAATATATTAAAAACAGGGCTTAAAATGGGATGTCATCATCAAAATCCATCGGAGGCTCATTATATTGAGGTTGAGCCTGCTGAGGAGCTTGTTGAGGTGCTTTCGACTGCTGTTGAGCTGGGGCACTGTATTGCTGCTGCTGTTGCGGCTGCTGAGGTTGACCCCAACCGCCTTGCTGTTGCTGGCCACCCATGCCGCCTTGAGCTGGTGCGCCACCTTGAGCACGACCTCCTAGCATTTGCATTACGCCGTTAAAGCCTTGAACCACAACTTCAGTTGTGTAGCGATCTTGACCGCTTTGATCTTGCCATTTACGAGTTTGCAGTTGACCTTCAATGTAAACTTGAGAACCTTTACGTAGGTACTCTCCAGCAACTTCAGCTAACTTGCCAAACAGAGCAACACGGTGCCATTCTGTTTTTTCACGCTGTTCGCCAGTTGCTTTATCACGCCATGACTCTGACGTTGCAATGGTAATGTTCGCTACTGCGCCGCCATTTGGCATGTAACGAATTTCTGGGTCATTACCTAGGTTACCCACTAATATAACTTTGTTAACTCCACGGCTAGCCATGATTTGCTCCGTCTAAATTCATAGTCTCAGAAAATTTTTAGCGCACAAGAATAGCATGCTTTTCTGCTGTGATAAATCGCATTCCTATTCTCACTTCACGACAAAGAATAAAAACGTAACAAATCATGATATTCAGAGCGATGTTGCTTTTTTCTCCACTGATAAACCACTCATTTACTTTAAGAGTTGATATTCAACGCAAGTAACAACGATGGTGCTAGAGAAGCAAAAGTCTGCATGACAACGTGAAACCTCATTAAATTTAGACATGGAGTTTCAATGAGAAAGTCTCGATACGCTCGCACTTTACACTTTATGTGCATCGACCCAAGTGATACTTACTTACACGTAAAAGAAATAGAAAAACACCTGTCTATTATCTTGTACAAGATGACGCCAGGCGACTTAATGTTAGTAGACAGAAAGCAGAGTAATCGCATTCTTCTTGTCGACTATAAGCAAGTGCCAGAGCTATTAGCAACCTGCCCTAACTTGACCGTGATGTGGAAAAGTCATGAGATCATTTTGTTCAATGTCCCCCAGCAACTGCCGACATCAGAGCTTTTGATTTTTGGTGTGTTAAAAGGGCTGTTTTATAACACAGATAAAAAAGACAAAATTGCTCATGGTTTACAAGAGATAATCAATGGCGAAAACTGGCTACCAAGAAAGGTTACCAATCAATTGCTGTTTTACTACCGTAATATGGTCAATACCAACACAACGCCTACTAATGTTGATCTCACTATTCGCGAGATCCAGGTCATTCGTTGCCTCCAATCAGGCTCATCGAACACACAAATAGCTGACGACCTATTTATCAGTGAGTTCACCGTGAAGTCCCACCTCTATCAAATATTCCGCAAACTGGCGGTAAAAAATAGAGTCCAAGCGATCGCATGGGCAAACCAAAATCTGCTTGCATAATTGATCCACCTCTTAAAGTGATGATAATTTTGAGGGAAGCTCTGGTTAGCCATACGGATTGTTGCTGAATTTTCGACAAAATTTGTGCTAGAGTTGCCCTCAGAAATATCAACCGCTCAGGTTGAATCAATAATTATTATAGATAAAGGGTCTTACGATGATCAAAAAGTGCCTTTTCCCGGCAGCTGGCTACGGTACACGCTTCTTACCAGCAACCAAATCAATGCCGAAAGAAATGATGCCAGTAGTCAACAAACCACTGATTGAGTACGGCGTTGAGGAAGCCATCGAAGCTGGTATGGACGGAATGTGTATCGTAACGGGTCGTGGCAAGCACTCGATCATGGATCACTTCGACAAGAACTACGAGCTTGAACACCAGATCAGTGGCACCAATAAAGAAGACCTTCTGGTTAATATTCGTGAAACAATTGAAGCTGCAAACTTTACCTATATTCGTCAACGTGAAATGAAAGGTTTAGGTCACGCTATCTTGACTGGTCGCGAACTTGTGGGTGACGAACCATTCGCAGTGGTACTTGCCGATGACCTATGTGTAAATGAACAACAAGGCGTGTTGGCACAAATGGTTGCGCTATACAAACAGTTCCGCTGTTCTATCGTAGCTGTTCAAGAAGTTCCTGAAGAAGAGACACATAAGTACGGTGTTATCTCAGGTGAAATGATCAAAGACGACCTGTTCCGTGTTGATGACATGGTGGAAAAGCCAGAGCAAGGCACAGCACCAAGCAACCTAGCGATCATTGGCCGTTACATCCTGACTCCAGATATCTTCGAACTGATCGAGCAAACAGAGCCTGGTAAAGGTGGTGAGATCCAAATCACCGATGCACTGCTTAAACAAGCAAAAGCAGGTTGTGTATTGGCATACAAATTTAAAGGCCAGCGTTTTGACTGCGGTAGCGTAGAAGGCTACATCGAAGCAACAAACTACTGCTTTGAAAACCTATACAAGAAAGACCAGCAGCAAGTTGAGTTAGGCAAACACTCAACACAGAAAGAAGCATAACTGCTGACTGGTAAGTAACAATTCACACAATGTAATGGGCGGCTCTTGGAGTCGCCCTTTTTAATCACTGTTTTTTTATCCAGTAAAACTTTGCACAAATCTCACTCTATGTAATACTTTAGCCACTAAAAATTACATGGTCTGTTGAGATGGATAAAATAGAAATTAGAGGCGCTCGTACGCATAACCTCAAAGACGTAAACCTTACCATCCCTCGTGATAAGCTGATTGTTATCACAGGTCTTTCTGGTTCAGGTAAGTCATCACTTGCGTTTGATACCCTCTACGCAGAAGGGCAACGCCGTTATGTTGAGTCTTTGTCTGCCTATGCTCGTCAATTTCTATCACTTATGGAAAAGCCTGATGTCGACCACATCGAAGGCTTATCTCCCGCTATCTCGATAGAACAGAAATCGACGTCTCACAACCCTCGCTCAACGGTCGGTACGATTACAGAAGTTTATGATTACCTGAGGCTTCTTTACGCACGAGTCGGGGAACCTCGCTGTCCAGAACACAACACACCACTTGCCGCACAAACCATCAGCCAAATGGTGGATAAGGTACTTGAACTACCTGTTGGATCAAAGATGATGCTGTTAGCACCAATCGTTAAAGAGCGTAAAGGTGAGCATGTAAAAACACTGGAAAACTTAGCGGCTCAGGGCTTTATCCGCGCGCGTATTGATGGTGAGACATGCGACCTATCCGATCCACCAGCACTAGAACTGCACAAGAAACACACGATAGAAGTAGTGGTTGACCGATTTAAGGTACGCCCTGATCTTCAACAACGCTTAGCCGAATCTTTCGAGACCACATTAGAGCTCTCCGGTGGTATTGCTGTTGTCGGTTGGATGGATGAAACAGACCAAGAAGAGATCGTATTCTCTGCTAACTTCGCTTGCCCTAAGTGTGGTTACAGCATGCAAGAGCTTGAACCTCGCCTATTTTCATTCAACAACCCAGCAGGTGCATGTGGCACGTGTGATGGCCTTGGAGTTCAACAGTACTTTGACCCAAGCAGAGTGATCTTGGATGAAAGTTTAAGCATCGCAGACGGAGCAATTAAGGGCTGGGATCAAAAGAACTACTACTATTTCCAGATGCTAACATCGCTCTCTGAGCACTATGGTTTCGATCTGTTTGCACCCTTTAATTCTCTCCCAAAGAAGACTCAAGAGATTATTCTTAAAGGTTCAGGTCGTACTGAAGTTGAATTCAAATACATCAATGATCGTGGTGATATTCGAGTCAAACGTCACCCATTTGAAGGCATTTTGAATACGCTAGAGCGCCGTTACCGTGATACAGAATCAAACGCAGTCCGTGAAGACCTTGCTAAATACATCTCAACGAAATCATGCTCTAGCTGTGATGGTACACGCTTGAGATTAGAAGCTCGTAATGTCTTCATTGGCGATACAACACTGCCTGAAATCGTTGAACTGAGCATTGCTGACGCACTGCAATTTTTCCAAGAATTGAAGTTAGACGGTCAGCGCGGACAAATCGCCGATAAGGTGATGAAAGAGATCAATGATCGCCTGCACTTCTTGGTTAATGTCGGTTTGAACTACCTCAACCTGTCACGCAGTGCTGAAACCCTATCTGGTGGTGAAGCGCAACGAATTCGTCTCGCAAGTCAGATAGGTGCAGGCTTAGTGGGAGTTATGTATGTCTTGGATGAACCATCGATTGGCCTCCACCAGCGTGATAATGAACGACTGCTGCAAACCTTGGTTCACCTGAGAGATTTAGGCAACACAGTGCTTGTCGTTGAGCATGATGAAGACGCTATTCGCTGTGCGGACCATGTGATCGATATCGGCCCAGGCGCTGGTGTTCACGGTGGTCACGTCGTCGCTGAAGGCACTATGCAAGATATCATCGACAATCCAAACTCATTGACTGGTCAGTACTTAAGTGGCGTAAAAGAGATTGAAGTACCAAAACAACGAACGCCGATCGACAAAAAGAAAGTCGTCGAGATCATTGGGGCTACCGGTAATAACCTGAAAAATGTCACAGCAACTATCCCTGTTGGCCTATTCAGTTGTATTACAGGTGTATCAGGGTCAGGTAAGTCGACACTGATTAATGACACCTTCTTTAAAATTGCTCACACCCAACTCAACGGTGCAACGACAGCAGTACCTGCACCACATAAAAAAATCAAAGGCTTAGAGCATTTCGACAAGGTCATCGATATTGACCAAAGCCCTATCGGTCGAACGCCAAGATCAAATCCTGCAACCTATACAGGGATCTTTACACCTATTCGTGAATTATTTGCGGGGACACAGGAGTCTCGTTCGCGCGGTTACAAACCGGGACGCTTCAGCTTTAACGTGCGTGGCGGACGTTGTGAAGCCTGCCAGGGCGACGGTGTTATCAAGGTCGAAATGCACTTCTTACCGGACGTTTATGTGCCGTGTGATGTGTGTAAGGGCAAACGCTACAATCGTGAAACACTAGAAGTTCGCTACAAGGGTAAAACCATCGACGAAGTACTGGAAATGACCGTAGAAGACGCACGTGAGTTCTTTAATCCGGTTCCAGTGATCGCTCGCAAACTGCAAACTCTCATGGATGTCGGCCTTTCTTATATTCGTTTGGGGCAAGCCGCAACTACCCTATCTGGTGGTGAGGCTCAACGTGTTAAATTAGCGCGTGAGCTGTCTAAACGAGATACAGGGAAAACGTTATACATTCTGGATGAGCCAACAACAGGCCTTCACTTCCACGATATCCAACAGCTATTAACCGTATTACATCGCCTACGTGATCACGGTAATACCGTTGTGGTGATTGAACACAACTTGGATGTCGTTAAAACCGCAGACTGGATACTCGATCTCGGCCCTGAGGGTGGTCAAGGTGGTGGTGAAATCGTTGCAGAAGGCACACCAGAAGATGTGGCACTAGTCGAAGGTTCACATACAGCACGCTTCCTTAAGCCTATGTTAAATTTGAACTAGGTGTAAAATAGCGTCCTGTGGGTGGACAGAAAAATGTTAAAGTAACGGAGCTTGTTTCAAAAGGAACAAGCTCCGTTTTTATAAGGTTAGGGATTTATGGCAACAATACACACTAGCGGAACCCAGCTAGAGCATCAGATCACTCAGCTACCTCTCAACAAAGCATTCCTTGCTTCATTAGCTGTTGTGTTCTTACTCGCCATGCATTTTTTCATGCCTAACCCAGGTGGTTCGGGCCTTGCTCTATCCTTTAATCCGACGACTTGGCTGGCTCTAAGCTTCACTCTAGCGATTGGATTTTACCAGCTAGCAACCAATCGAGAACTTAAGTATTCCAAGTTAACCGTAGGCTTACTGATCAGCTGTGTGATACTCACATTGCCTATTCTATACAGCAATGCTTCACCGCAAGGAGCATCCAGTCGATTACTTGGGTTATGGGCTGGCTTTGCTTTATTTGTAGTACTTCAGCAGTTCAAATTCAGTAATAAACATAAACAGCGCATGCTGTGGTTCATCGTACTTGCTGTCGTCATACAGGCACTGTTTGGCTATGTGCAATATTTTTTGCTGGAGCCTGGTAACCTATTTGGTTACAACACTGAAGCCAATCGTCCTTATGGGATCTTCCAGCAGCCTAATGTGATGGCTAGTTTTTTAGCGACGGGTTTTGTCCTTTCTGCTTACCTATTAGCGAGGCAGCCAGCCAAGTACAACCACAAGATTAGTGAATCATTTTTACTCTACCTAACACCAACGTTAACGGTACCACTGCTGATCATAATCGCATCACGCACAGGTTGGTTAGCAGCACTCATTGGGTTCTTGTGTATTCTGCCTTACTTATACAGATTCTCGACCAAGAAACGCTTCTATGGATGGTGTGCATCCGTTGTTGTCGGTGTCGTAGTTGCATTTTCAGTAATCAGCCTTAGCACTACAGATAGCATAGCGAGTAAAAAAGCGAACCTAGAGAGCCCTCGTGCTTACACCTTCCCGCAAACATTAGACATGTTGGTAGAGAAACCATTTACTGGTTACGGCTACGGAAAATTTGAATCAGAGTACACCCTGTATACCGCTCGCCAGCATCAACTCAATTCAAACTATCACCCGGGGCTTCCAGCAATGGATCACCCCCACAATGAGTTTCTATTCTGGGGAGTTGAGGGCGGTATTGTACCTATCATAGGAATATTGATTGCCGCAGTATTAGTATTGTCGCGGATCTCAAGCTCAGCCAAAGGAACACGCTTGGCTTTACTGGCGCTATTCATACCGATACTTTTACACTCTCAATTAGAGTACCCGTTCTATCACTCAGCGATACACTGGATAACCTGTATCATATTGATTTATTGGGTCGACCAGCGCGCTTCACGTCATTATCAGCAGCCGTTCAGCATCATCAGTAAAACCTTATTTAGAGTGACCAGCTTGGTGTTACCAATTCTGGTGAGTGTTTACATGTTGAGTGCACTGCATACTAACTATGTACTGACCAAATTTGAGCGATCTAAACCTAAAAACCCAGACATTCTCAAACAAGTCACTAACCCTGTGGTTTGGAAAGATCGCTACGATTGGGACATATACAGCACCTACCTGAACATTGGTCTTTATAAGGGTGACCCTAGCCTTATTCAGCCTTACGTTGATTGGTCACTAGAGATCATAAAGAGTAAACCAAGACCAGCGTTCTACAGTAACCTGATCCTTGCTTACCAAGGTTTAGGGGAAGAGAGCAAAGCGGAGCAAATCCGTAGTGAAGCAAAGTTTCTATTTCCAGACAGAGACTTTTCACAGGTTCAATACAAGAAAATATCTCAAGCTGAAAACAACGTCTCATCGGCAGAGTAGTAGCCAATTTTAACTCGTAGTATTACCTTTAAAGCAAACAAAAAAAGCGCACGATCCTCGTGCGCTTTTCTTTGAAACTAGTCTAATTCGGTTATTTAAGTACGTCTTGCAGTGCTTTAAGGCACAACGTCACATTCTCTTTACGAGCGCCGTAGCCCATCAAGCCAATACGCCATGCCTTACCGGCCAAAGAACCAAGCCCGGCACCAATCTCAAGATTATACTCTTCTAAAAGCTGCGATCTGACTTTCGCTTCATCAATTCCTTCTGGGAAGTAAAGCGCATTAAGCTGTGGTAAACGGCTCTCTTCATCAACAACGAACTTCAGCCCTAATGCTTCTACACCTTCTTTTAATTCTTGATGCATGGCGTGATGACGAGACCAAGCATTATCTAAGCCTTCATTTTTCAGTAGCACGAGAGACTCATGCAGCGCGTAAAGGCTATTGACTGGTGCAGTGTGGTGATAACTACGCTTACCTTCACCGCTCCAGTAACCTAATACTAGGCTCTGATCCAAGAACCAGCTTTGTACAGGAGCCTGACGTGCTTTCATTTTATCAACAGCACGCTGAGAGAAAGTCACAGGTGATAAACCAGGAACACAAGACAAGCACTTCTGACTACCAGAATAAACCGCATCGAGCTGCCATTCGTCCACTAACAGTGGTACACCACCCAATGAGGTTACCGCATCAACAATAGTCAATGCATCGAACTGGCCAGCCACCGCAGAGATAGCTTGAGCATCCGATAATGCACCAGTAGAGGTCTCAGCATGTACAAACGCAACCGCGACTGCGTCTGGGTTTTCTGTCAATGCTTGCTGTACCTTTTCGACAGATACCGGCTTACCCCATTCGTCGTCAACGAGAATTGCTTCGCCACCGCAACGCACCACGTTTTCTCGCATACGCTCACCAAACACGCCATTTCGACAGACGATGACCTTTTCACCGGGTTCAATCAAGTTAACAAAACAAGTTTCCATACCGGCGCTGCCCGGCGCTGATACAGCAATCGTAAACTCATTATCTGTCTGAAATGCATACTTAAGAAGCTGTTTGACCTCATCCATCATTGCAATAAACAGCGGGTCTAGATGACCTATGGTTGGACGACTCAAAGCTTGCAGTACTTGAGGTGAGATATCAGAAGGCCCAGGCCCCATTAACGTTCGATGTGGTGGATAAAAACTATCGATAGTAGAAGTATTTGTTAAGTTAGACATGTAAATCCCTTACGTTAATGGTGTTGATATTCCACCCTAAAGCAAATCGAACATGTCAGCAATTAGCCTTAGGTCTTGAGGTCAAACCACTGTCACATAATTGTTAAAATTATTTTTAAATTATCTCAAGTTACCAATTGACATTGTGAGCGCAAACACGTTCAATGAAATGGCTATCTAGCAGAAGAGGAGCACTGCCCAGGCAGATGTTTTGTGGAACCGCATTTCCGATACAAAGCATTTATGGGGAGCAGTGCCGAGATAATAAAAGGATGCAGGACCTTTATTATCGGTTGAGCGGGCTGAATCCCGGCAACTGTCACCATTTCTATATGGTGAAGAGCTTCTGAGGTTACTATTCACATAATTCCTCTCTTTTTGCTCTAAAACTCTCTTCGAAAAACATTGGACGTTGGATTACCCAACCGTAATTTTATTTTAGGAAGTCGTGGGAGATATATCGTGAGTGCATCTAATGTAGCTGGTTCTTTTAATGTCGCTAAGTTTGGTGGTACAAGTGTTGCCAACTTTAAAGCAATGAGCCGTTGTGCTGCCATTATTGAAAACAACTCAAATACCAAGTTAGTCGTAAGTTCTGCGTGTTCAGGTGTAACCAATTTACTTGTCGAACTGGCAAACGGTGTGCAAGACAAAACTCGCCGTCAGGAAGTGATGACCCAGTTGACGGACATTCATAATGCAATTCTTGACCAACTTGCTGACCCAACCAGCGTCGAAAAAGAAGTTCACTCCATTCTTGACGACATTGCGAGCGCTGCCGAGGCTGCATCATTTCAAACAAGCACTAAGTTAACCGACCACTTAGTTGCGTGTGGTGAGTTGATGTCGACACACCTTCTTGCTCAAATCCTTCGAGAACGAGGTGCACCTGCGGTTCGCTTCGATATCAGAGAAGTGATGCGCACCAATGATGACTTCGGAAAAGCAGAACCTCAGCTTGAAGAAATTTCAGTGCTAGCGAAAGAGAAACTGATTCCATTGTGCCAACAACAAGTTGTAGTCACACAAGGCTTTATTGGTGCAGACAATGACGGCAACACAACAACCTTAGGTCGTGGTGGTAGTGATTACTCGGCAGCGCTTATTGCAGAGTCAGTACAAGCGATTGGCTTAGAAATTTGGACGGATGTTCCAGGCATCTACACCACCGACCCTCGTATTGCACCTAAAGCTTCTCCAATCCCAGAAATCAGCTTCAGTGAAGCATCTGAGATGGCAAACTTTGGAGCGAAGATCCTGCACCCATCAACGCTAGTTCCAGCATTACGTCACCAAATTCCGGTGTTTGTCGGCTCTTCAAAAGCACCAGAATTAGGTGGAACTTGGATCCGTCAAGAGGTGGAAAGCTCCCCACTGTTCAGAGCCCTGGCCCTTCGCTGCAACCAAACCATGGTTACACTACGTAGCGCTAATATGTTCCATGCTTACGGTTTCCTTGCGAAAGTATTCGAGATCCTTGCTAAACATAAGATCTCCGTTGATCTTATCACTACCTCTGAGATCAGTGTTTCACTCACCCTAGATCAAACTGATACATCTGGTGGTGCTCCTGAATTACCAGAAGCAGCACGTCTTGAGCTAGAAGAACTGTGTTCAGTCGATGTAGAACATGACCTATGTTTGGTGGCATTGATTGGTAATAACATGAGTGAAAGTAAAGGCTACGCTAAGCAAGTATTCAGCACCCTTGAAGATTTCAACCTGCGCATGATTTGTTACGGGGCAAGCCCTCATAACTTATGCTTCCTGCTCAATGAGTCAGTCTCTAAACAGGCGATTCAAAAGCTGCATCAAGAGCTATTCGAATAAGGCGATAGTGAATTAATAAGAGTTCAACGCTCAAAGTACAGATACAAAAAGGGTTGCAATTAAGCAACCCTTTCTATTTTTACAAGTAACTCGCGGATTTAATAGCTAGTTAATATTTGGACCTAGCCACTTCTCAGCTTCCAACATATCCCAACCCTTACGGTCAGCATAGCTGTCTACTTGATCCTGTTGAATCTGAGCAATCGCAAAGTATCGAGAATCAGGGTGAGAGAAGTACATCCCAGAAACTGAAGCACCAGGCCACATCGCATAGCTGGACGTCAGTGACATATCGATGGTCCTCTCAACATCCATCAACTCCCACAACGTGCCCTTCTCTGTATGCTCAGGGCAAGCAGGATAACCAGGAGCAGGACGAATACCTTGGTATTTCTCTCGAATCAGATCATCGTTAGATAAGTCTTCATCTGGAGCGTAACCCCAAATGTCCTTTCGTACCTCTTGGTGTAGGTATTCAGCAAACGCTTCAGCCAGTCGATCAGCCACAGCCTGAATCATGATGGCATTGTAGTCATCACCATTGGCCTTGTATTCATCCGCTAGCTCACGCTCACCAATACCGCCTGTCACAGCAAAACCACCAATCCAGTCCGCTTTACCGCTTTCTTTTGGAGCAATGTAATCTGACAAACAGTAGTTAAAGCCTTTAGGCTTCTCAGTCTGTTGGCGAAGGTTATGTAGAACTTTGAGAACCTCGGTACGAGACTCATCGGTATACACCTCAATGTCATCACCAACACTGTTAGCAGGGAACATCGCACACATACCACGGGCTTCAAGTAGCTTCTCTTTCTCTACACGATCCAGTAACTCGTTCGCATCTTTGAATAAACGTTTTGCCTCTTCGCCCACCTCTTCGTGGTCAAGAATAGCTGGGTACTTACCGACTAATGACCATGTCATGAAGAATGGTGTCCAGTCGATATAGTTACGCAGTGTTGCCACATCAAAATCATTGAATACATGCACACCCGGTTTAGCTGGTGCTGGCGGAGTATATGCGTCCCAATCAATCGCCACTTTATTTGCGCGAGCTTGCTCGAGTGTCACTGGCTTAGTGCGAGGCTTCTTACGATTATGCTGATCGCGAACGCGCTCGTAATCTAAGTCCAACTTCTCAACGAAGGCAGGTTTTAGCTCTTCAGAAAGTAGTGAGGTACATACGCCAACTGCACGAGAAGCGTTATTAACGTAGACCACCGGTTCTGAGTAATTCTGTTCAATTTTAACAGCAGTATGCGCCTTGGATGTCGTAGCACCACCAATCAATAGTGGTAACTTAAAGCCTTGTCGTTCCATTTCTTTGGCAACATGCACCATTTCATCAAGGGATGGAGTAATCAGGCCAGAAAGACCAATAATATCGACGTTTTCTTCTTTCGCGACTTTGAGAATTTTTTCACATGAAACCATCACGCCTAGGTCGATGATGTCATAGTTATTACATTGAAGAACGACGCCAACAATGTTCTTACCAATATCATGAACATCGCCCTTAACTGTCGCGAGAAGGATCTTACCGTTACTCGCACCAACTTCTTTGGATGCATTAATAAACGGCTCCAAGTGGGCTACAGCTTGCTTCATTACACGGGCCGATTTAACAACTTGAGGGAGGAACATCTTGCCTGCACCAAACAAGTCGCCGACCACGTTCATGCCGTCCATTAGCGGACCTTCAATTACCTCAATTGGTCGAGCTGAATTGACACGTGCTTCTTCAGTATCTTCAACGATGAAGTCAGTAATACCTTTGACCAAAGAGTGCTCTAAACGCTTCTCTACAGGCCAAGTGCGCCACTCGAGTGCTGATTTATCTTCAACTTTACCAACCGCTCGCTCTAGATACTCGGTTGCCATATCCAGCAAGCGTTCCGTAGAGTCTTCACGACGGTTTAGTACAACATCTTCAACAGCATCACGCAGATCTTCTGGCACGTTATCGTAAATTTCCAGCTGACCAGCGTTTACGATGCCCATATCCATACCATTTTTAAAACAGTGGTATAAGAATACAGCGTGGATTGCCTCACGAACGTAGTTATTACCTCGGAATGAGAATGACACGTTCGATACACCACCCGAGATCATCGCATGAGGTAGGCCGCGCTTGATATCGCCTACCGCTTCAATGAAATCAACCGCATAGTTGTTATGCTCTTCAATACCAGTCGCAACCGCGAAGATGTTTGGGTCAAAAATAATGTCTTCAGGTGGGAAGCCAACCTCATCAACAAGAATGTTGTAAGCATTGGTACAGATCTCGACTTTACGTTCACGTGTATCTGCCTGACCGACTTCATCGAACGCCATCACGATTACGGCTGCACCATAGCGGCGAACCAACTTCGCTTGCTCGACGAACTTCTCTTTACCTTCTTTAAGAGAAATTGAGTTAACGATACCTTTACCCTGAATACATTTCAGGCCGGCTTCAATAACCTCCCATTTTGATGAATCGACCATTACTGGGACTTTTGAAATCTCTGGCTCAGAGGCACATAGATTAAGGAATTTAACCATACACGCTTCAGCGTCTAGCATTCCTTCATCCATATTGATATCGATGATCTGGGCACCATTTTCAACTTGCTCACGAGCAACACTCAATGCCTCATCGTAAAGCTCTTCTTTGATCAAGCGTTTGAAGCGCGCAGAACCGGTCACGTTCGTTCGCTCACCTACGTTTACAAACAGAGACTCTTTTGCAATGGTCAGAGGTTCTAAACCGGATAAACGACACGACACAGGTAGGTCCGGCAATTGGCGAGGAGTTACACCTTCAACCGCTTCTGCCATTTGACGAATATGTTCTGGCGTAGTACCACAACAGCCACCAATCAAGTTCAAGAAGCCACTTTCAGCCCATTCTTTAACGTGCTCTGCCATGTCTTCAGGTGAAAGGTCATACTCGCCAAATGCGTTAGGTAAGCCTGCGTTAGGGTGAGCAGAAACATAACTCTCTGAGATACGAGACATCTCGCCAACATACTCACGCAGCTCATCAGGGCCTAATGCACAGTTCAAACCAAACGAGATAGGCTTAACATGACGAAGGGCGTTATAGAAAGCTTCCGTCGTCTGCCCTGAAAGCGTACGACCTGATGCATCAGTAATGGTGCCAGAGATCATGACCGGTAAAGTGATGCCTACTTCTTCGAAAACAGATTCCACTGCAAAAGCACACGCTTTAGCATTGAGTGTATCGAAGATGGTTTCGATAAGAATAAGGTCTGAGCCACCTTTGATCAGCGCGCGAGTCGATTCAGAGTAGGCCTCGACTAACTCATCAAAACTCACATTACGATAACCCGGATCATTAACATCTGGAGAGATAGAACAAGTACGGTTTGTTGGGCCTAAGACGCCGGCAACGAAACGAGGTTTTTCAGGAGTCTTTGCAGTCCATTCGTCAGCGGCTTCTCGTGCTAACTTGGCTGCTGCAAAGTTAATTTCTTCACTAAGGCTTTCCATATCGTAGTCGGCCATAGCAATGGTTGTAGCGTTAAAAGTATTGGTTTCAAGGATGTCTGCCCCAGCTTCCAAATATTGCGAATGAATATCTTTGATAAGCTTAGGTTGTGTAAGTACCAAAAGGTCATTGTTACCCTTTAAGTCACTATGCCAATCCGCAAAGCGTTCACCACGATAGTCTTGCTCTTCCAATTTATAGTCCTGAATCATGGTACCCATGCCACCATCAATCAGTAAAATTCGTTGCTTCAACAGAGCATCAATCTTTTGCCTTACATTACTTCCCACGGTACAACCTCATTCCTTTAATTATGCTTCCATCCTATCACACATTAAAAAGGAGTCTAGACGTCTAAAAGAGGAAATTGATTACCGAGTCCTGACAAAAAGTGTTTGCTATTTGAGCATGAGACAACGAAAATTCATATTCATACTTTGTTACATGTTGGTACCCCAATGTCGGTCTATTACACCTTATGCTTCTTGTCTGCTGCAGCCATGCTCATTGCCTTTGTTAATAGCAAAATTGGTAAAATGCAAACAACCATCGCCATCACAGCAGGCTCAATGATGCTGTCTCTTTTAATTATCATTGCGGGCCAAAACAACTGGTTTCAGTTGGCCGACATTGCTTCTGAAACGGTTGCCAGTATCAACTTTGAAGACTTCCTACTTAAAGGGATATTAGGCTTCTTACTATTCGCAGGCGGTTTAGGGATAAAACTACCAAACCTAAAAGACCAAAAGTGGGAAATCACAGTGCTCGCACTCGGCGCTACTCTTTTCTCGACCTTCTTTATTGGTTTTGTTCTTTATGGTTTCTGTCAGTTCATCGGCATCCAATTCGATCTCATTTACTGCTTACTATTCGGTTCTCTTATCTCCCCTACCGACCCAATCGCTGTTTTAGCCATAGTAAAGAAACTCGATGCACCGAAACGAATCTCAACTCAGATTGAAGGTGAATCGCTATTTAACGATGGTTTTGGCTTGGTAATCTTCGTCACTCTATTCACCATTGCGTTTGGCACAGAAGCACCGACAGTTGGCAGCGTGACCATGCTATTTGTCCAAGAGGCTATTGGCGGTATCGTTTATGGTTTTGCATTAGGTCTTATATTCCACTACCTAATCAGTAATACTGATGACCACTCAATGGAATTGCTACTCACCATTGGTGTCCCTACTGCAGGTTATGCTTTTGCTGAAGTTCTCCACGTATCAGGTCCATTAGCTATGGTGGTATCAGGTATCATGATTGGTAACTGGACTCGCTTTATCGGCTTCTCTAAAGAGAGTGAAGACCACCTTGACCACTTCTGGGAACTAATAGATGAGTTCTTAAATGGCGTATTGTTCTTATTGATTGGTATGTCGATGCTGCTGTTCAAATTCCACCAAGAAGACTGGATCTTAATGGCATTCGCAGTTCCTCTAGTATTGAGTGCACGCTACCTGAGTGTTTTCTTGTCGTACATTGGATTTAAGCGCTTTAGAACTTACAACCCATGGTCGATTAAGATTCTAACTTGGGGCGGCTTACGTGGAGGCTTAGCACTAGCCATGGCTCTATCAATCCCTTCCGGTATCTGGGTAATTGAAGACAAAGCGATAGATGTTAAAGAGATAATCCTTGTCATGACCTATGCCGTAGTGGTGTTCTCGATTCTGGTTCAAGGCTCGACAATTACTCCTATGATAGAGAAAGCAAAACAAGCAGAGAAAGAGCTAGATTAACACCTAGATAGATTAACCAAGGCCACCTACTTTAGGTGGCCTTTTTTATACCTAATGAAAGTCAAACTCACCAATTCCCACACTGAAGCTATCGCTGAAAGGTATGTGTAGAACATAGAAGCTTATATAGATATTTGATACCACTATTATTGGAGTAATCGAAAACCTTAATTTAGGGGGAGTACTAAATTTGGCCGGAACTCTTTCAGGAGGTTAAGTCCTACAGATACCTCATTGTTCTGCACACTCACTAGCCTCCCCAATAACCCACTCTCAAGTTATATTAGCTTCAATCGAAAGACTTCACCTTTCACCTGGAAACACAAAGAACGGGAATCAATGTCTCGCTAGAATAGCGTTAGTTATTAACTAGCGGAACTATAGAGCAAAATGAGTATTGGCTAGATAGAGATCACTTGGTACTTCTAGCGTTACTTCTAAAGATGACAGGAATAATAAAGGCTCTAGCATTTTGCTGGGACGCGCACTCTAAAGACTTAAATATGGCAGGAATGGAGAGATTAGACTGAGCTGGCGAGCTAGGGGAACGCGTAGTTATTCCAACTTTGCTTCGCGAAAAAAAACCTCAGCATTTCTGCTGAGGCTTAGTATATGGCAAGGGTTGAGGCATAAACTCCCAACACGCACAGTTTTGGTAAGTAGGGGAATCCGCGGCTCTGCCAATAGAGTATTATTAGATTCAGAAAGCAAAAAGGCTCTAGCATTTCTGCTAGAGCCTTTCAATGTGGCAGGGGTGGAGAGATTCGAACTCCCAACACGCGGATTTGGAATCCGCTGCTCTGCCAATTGGAGCTACACCCCTAAAACTTTTTGTACTTTAGATTCGAAAAAGCCTCGCACTAGGCGAGGTTATCGAATAAGTGGCGGAGTGGACGGGACTCGAACCCGCGACCCCCGGCGTGACAGGCCGGTATTCTAACCAACTGAACTACCACTCCGCAGTGGACTACTTGTCGTCGCTGACAAGTCGTTCATAATTTAAAGCCTGGCGATGTCCTACTCTCACATGGGGAAGCCCCACACTACCATCGGCGCTATTGTGTTTCACTTCTGAGTTCGGCATGGAATCAGGTGGGTCCACAATGCTATGGTCGCCAAGCAAATTTTGCTTTTACTTTCAGCTTTTTTAAAAACTGAAGGCAAAATAATCTGGAAAGCTATTAAAAGTTCTTACGTAAACTCATTCAAGTGTTCTTGTTTGCCTCTGCTTTTTAAAGCGGAAACAACAGTTATGAGTCCATCAAAACCCCTTGGGTGTTGTATGGTTAAGCCTCACGGGCAATTAGTACAGGTTAGCTCAATGCCTCGCAGCACTTACACACCCTGCCTATCAACGTTCTAGTCTTGAACAACCCTTTAGGACACTTAAAGTGTCAGGGAAAACTCATCTCAGGGCTCGCTTCCCGCTTAGATGCTTTCAGCGGTTATCGATTCCGAACTTAGCTACCGGGCAATGCCATTGGCATGACAACCCGAACACCAGAGGTTCGTCCACTCCGGTCCTCTCGTACTAGGAGCAGCCCCCTTCAATTTTCCAACGCCCACGGCAGATAGGGACCGAACTGTCTCACGACGTTCTAAACCCAGCTCGCGTACCACTTTAAATGGCGAACAGCCATACCCTTGGGACCGACTTCAGCCCCAGGATGTGATGAGCCGACATCGAGGTGCCAAACACCGCCGTCGATATGAACTCTTGGGCGGTATCAGCCTGTTATCCCCGGAGTACCTTTTATCCGTTGAGCGATGGCCCTTCCATTCAGAACCACCGGATCACTATGACCTGCTTTCGCACCTGCTCGAATTGTCATTCTCGCAGTCAAGCGGGCTTATGCCATTGCACTAACCACACGATGTCCAACCGTGTTTAGCCCACCTTCGTGCTCCTCCGTTACTCTTTGGGAGGAGACCGCCCCAGTCAAACTACCCACCAGGCACTGTCCGTAATCCCGATTCAGGGACCAACGTTAGAACATCAAAACTACAAGGGTGGTATTTCAAGGACGACTCCACCACATCTAGCGACGCGGTTTCAAAGTCTCCCACCTATCCTACACATGTAGGTTCAATGTTCAGTGCCAAGCTGTAGTAAAGGTTCACGGGGTCTTTCCGTCTAGCCGCGGGTACACTGCATCTTCACAGCGATTTCAATTTCACTGAGTCTCGGGTGGAGACAGCGTGGCCATCATTACGCCATTCGTGCAGGTCGGAACTTACCCGACAAGGAATTTCGCTACCTTAGGACCGTTATAGTTACGGCCGCCGTTTACCGGGGCTTCGATCAAGAGCTTCGACCGAAGTCTAACCCCATCAATTAACCTTCCGGCACCGGGCAGGCGTCACACCGTATACGTCATCTTACGATTTTGCACAGTGCTGTGTTTTTAATAAACAGTTGCAGCCACCTGGTATCTGCGACTCTCGTCTGCTCCATCCGCAAGGGACTTCACTGATAAGAGCGTACCTTCTCCCGAAGTTACGGTACCATTTTGCCTAGTTCCTTCACCCGAGTTCTCTCAAGCGCCTTGGTATTCTCTACCCGACCACCTGTGTCGGTTTGGGGTACGATTCCTTACAATCTGAAGCTTAGAGGCTTTTCCTGGAAGCATGGCATCAATGACTTCACTACCGTAGTAGCTCGACATCGTATCTCAGCGTTAAGAAGAACCGGATTTACCTAATTCTTCCGCCTACGTACTTGAACCTGGACAACCGTCGCCAGGCCCACCTAGCCTTCTCCGTCCCCCCATCGCAATTGTAAGAAGTACGGGAATATTAACCCGTTTCCCATCGACTACGCCTTTCGGCCTCGCCTTAGGGGTCGACTTACCCTGCCCCGATTAACGTTGGACAGGAACCCTTGGTCTTCCGGCGAGGGAGTTTTTCACTCCCTTTATCGTTACTCATGTCAGCATTCGCACTTCTGATACCTCCAGCAGCCCTTACAGACCACCTTCAACGGCTTACAGAACGCTCCCCTACCCCACGCACATAAGTGCGTAGCCGCAGCTTCGGTGTATAGCTTAGCCCCGTTACATCTTCCGCGCAGGCCGACTCGACCAGTGAGCTATTACGCTTTCTTTAAATGATGGCTGCTTCTAAGCCAACATCCTGGCTGTCTGAGCCTTCCCACATCGTTTCCCACTTAGCTATACTTTGGGACCTTAGCTGGCGGTCTGGGTTGTTTCCCTCTCCACGACGGACGTTAGCACCCGCCGTGTGTCTCCCGGATAGTACTTACTGGTATTCGGAGTTTGCAAAGGGTTGGTAAGTCGGGATGACCCCCTAGCCTTAACAGTGCTCTACCCCCAGTAGTATTCGTCCGAGGCGCTACCTAAATAGCTTTCGGGGAGAACCAGCTATCTCCAGGTTTGATTGGCCTTTCACCCCTAGCCACAAGTCATCCGCTAATTTTTCAACATTAGTCGGTTCGGTCCTCCAGTTGATGTTACTCAACCTTCAACCTGCCCATGGCTAGATCACCTGGTTTCGGGTCTAATCCTAGCAACTGTACGCCCAGTTAAGACTCGGTTTCCCTACGGCTCCCCTAAACGGTTAACCTTGCTACTAAAATTAAGTCGCTGACCCATTATACAAAAGGTACGCAGTCACACCACGAAGGTGCTCCTACTGCTTGTACGTACACGGTTTCAGGTTCTATTTCACTCCCCTCACAGGGGTTCTTTTCGCCTTTCCCTCACGGTACTGGTTCACTATCGGTCAGTCAGTAGTATTTAGCCTTGGAGGATGGTCCCCCCATATTCAGACAGGATATCACGTGTCCCGCCCTACTCGTTTTCACTGATGATGATGTGTCGGTTACGGGGCTATCACCCTTTATTGCGAGACTTTCCAGACTCTTCACCTGCATCATTAAAAGCTTAAGGGCTAATCCAATTTCGCTCGCCGCTACTTTCGGAATCTCGGTTGATTTCTCTTCCTCGGGGTACTTAGATGTTTCAGTTCCCCCGGTTTGCCTCTTGCTGCTATGTATTCACAACAAGATACTTACTTATGTAAGTGGGTTTCCCCATTCGGAAATCCCAGACTCAAATGACTTTTACTGTCTAATCTGGGCTTATCGCAAGTTAATACGTCCTTCATCGCCTCTGACTGCCAAGGCATCCACCGTGTACGCTTAGTCACTTAACCATACAACCCGAAGAGGTCTTTATGTATAGTAAACAACCAAGGTTTTTGGTTGTAATAAGAAGGGTTAATTCTTATTACGTGTTTGCCGGACTCAATTTAATACTCTTTATTTTCACTTTTAAAAAGTGAAGACAAAAAGCCAAGACACTTGAATGTGTTTGTGTTGTGTTTATCTAAAGATAAACATTGAGAACTTTTAATTTGATTAACTCATAGAGTTAATCAGTCAGCTTTCCAAATTGTTAAAGAGCTTGATTCAATAAATGAACCATTTTTAAAGATTCTTAAGGAAGAACACTTAAAGATGGTGGAGCTATGCGGGATCGAACCGCAGACCTCCTGCGTGCAAGGCAGGCGCTCTCCCAGCTGAGCTATAGCCCCATCTAAGTCGATATTGGTGGGTCTGAGTGGACTTGAACCACCGACCTCCCGCTTATCAGGCGAGCGCTCTAACCAGCTGAGCTACAGACCCAATATCGTCTCTTTACTTTCTAAACCGTATCAATCTGTGTGGACACTTATCGCGAATATCTTCGTATAAGGAGGTGATCCAGCCCCAGGTTCCCCTAGGGCTACCTTGTTACGACTTCACCCCAGTCATGAACCACAAAGTGGTGAGCGTCCTCCCGAAGGTTAAACTACCCACTTCTTTTGCAGCCCACTCCCATGGTGTGACGGGCGGTGTGTACAAGGCCCGGGAACGTATTCACCGTAGCATTCTGATCTACGATTACTAGCGATTCCGACTTCATGGAGTCGAGTTGCAGACTCCAATCCGGACTACGACGCACTTTTTGGGATTCGCTCACTCTCGCAAGTTCGCTGCCCTCTGTATGCGCCATTGTAGCACGTGTGTAGCCCTACTCGTAAGGGCCATGATGACTTGACGTCGTCCCCACCTTCCTCCGGTTTATCACCGGCAGTCTCCCTGGAGTTCCCGACATTACTCGCTGGCAAACAAGGATAAGGGTTGCGCTCGTTGCGGGACTTAACCCAACATTTCACAACACGAGCTGACGACAGCCATGCAGCACCTGTCTCAGAGCTCCCGAAGGCACACCTGCGTCTCCGCTGGCTTCTCTGGATGTCAAGAGTAGGTAAGGTTCTTCGCGTTGCATCGAATTAAACCACATGCTCCACCGCTTGTGCGGGCCCCCGTCAATTCATTTGAGTTTTAATCTTGCGACCGTACTCCCCAGGCGGTCTACTTAACGCGTTAGCTCCGAAAGCCACGGCTCAAGGCCACAACCTCCAAGTAGACATCGTTTACGGCGTGGACTACCAGGGTATCTAATCCTGTTTGCTCCCCACGCTTTCGCATCTGAGTGTCAGTATCTGTCCAGGGGGCCGCCTTCGCCACTGGTATTCCTTCAGATCTCTACGCATTTCACCGCTACACCTGAAATTCTACCCCCCTCTACAGTACTCTAGTTCACCAGTTTCAAATGCAGTTCCGAGGTTGAGCCCCGGGCTTTCACATCTGACTTAATGAACCACCTGCATGCGCTTTACGCCCAGTAATTCCGATTAACGCTCGCACCCTCCGTATTACCGCGGCTGCTGGCACGGAGTTAGCCGGTGCTTCTTCTGTTGCTAACGTCAAGAAATGCCGCTATTAACGACACCCCCTTCCTCACAACTGAAAGTACTTTACAACCCGAAGGCCTTCTTCATACACGCGGCATGGCTGCATCAGGCTTTCGCCCATTGTGCAATATTCCCCACTGCTGCCTCCCGTAGGAGTCTGGACCGTGTCTCAGTTCCAGTGTGGCTGATCATCCTCTCAGACCAGCTAGGGATCGTCGCCTTGGTGAGCCATTACCTCACCAACTAGCTAATCCCACCTAGGCATATCTTGACGCGAGAGGCCCGAAGGTCCCCCTCTTTGGCCCGTAGGCATTATGCGGTATTAGCCATCGTTTCCAATGGTTATCCCCCACATCAAGGCAATTTCCTAGGCATTACTCACCCGTCCGCCGCTCGACGCCCTCAACGTTCCCCGAAGGTTTAGTTAAGTCGTTTCCGCTCGACTTGCATGTGTTAGGCCTGCCGCCAGCGTTCAATCTGAGCCATGATCAAACTCTTCAATTTAAGATTTTGTGACTCAACGAATACTGACTTCAAAACTACTGTGTAATTCTAAAGCTATTATCATTCCAACAGAATGATAATGAATTGACTGTGCCGATAATAAATTATCGATTGGTCACTCAGTTCATTGAAATCAATGTGATTCCTAAGAATCAATTTTTGATATTCATCAACGAGTGCCCACACAGATTGATAGGTTTAAATTGTTAAAGAGCTTTGCTTTCAGTGCCTTAGCACTTAAGCAGGACGCGAATAATACGCTTTCTACTTTGAAAGTCAACATAAAATACTAAGAAAACTTAGAACTCTATGGTGACTTGTCTACTTTGTAGACAAAGTCGAAATTAAAGCTTGGCGATGTCCTACTCTCGCATGGGGAAGCCCCACACTACCATCGGCGCTATTGTGTTTCACTTCTGAGTTCGGCATGGAATCAGGTGGGTCCACAATGCTATGGTCGCCAAGCAAATTTTGCTTTTACTTTCAGCTTTTTTAAAAACTGAAGGCAAAATAATCTGGAAAGCTATTAAAAGTTCTTACGTAAACTCATTCAAGTGTTCTTGTTTGCCTCTGCTTTTTAAAGCGGAAACAACAGTTATGAGTCCATCAAAACCCCTTGGGTGTTGTATGGTTAAGCCTCACGGGCAATTAGTACAGGTTAGCTCAATGCCTCGCAGCACTTACACACCCTGCCTATCAACGTTCTAGTCTTGAACAACCCTTTAGGACACTTAAAGTGTCAGGGAAAACTCATCTCAGGGCTCGCTTCCCGCTTAGATGCTTTCAGCGGTTATCGATTCCGAACTTAGCTACCGGGCAATGCCATTGGCATGACAACCCGAACACCAGAGGTTCGTCCACTCCGGTCCTCTCGTACTAGGAGCAGCCCCCTTCAATTTTCCAACGCCCACGGCAGATAGGGACCGAACTGTCTCACGACGTTCTAAACCCAGCTCGCGTACCACTTTAAATGGCGAACAGCCATACCCTTGGGACCGACTTCAGCCCCAGGATGTGATGAGCCGACATCGAGGTGCCAAACACCGCCGTCGATATGAACTCTTGGGCGGTATCAGCCTGTTATCCCCGGAGTACCTTTTATCCGTTGAGCGATGGCCCTTCCATTCAGAACCACCGGATCACTATGACCTGCTTTCGCACCTGCTCGAATTGTCATTCTCGCAGTCAAGCGGGCTTATGCCATTGCACTAACCACACGATGTCCAACCGTGTTTAGCCCACCTTCGTGCTCCTCCGTTACTCTTTGGGAGGAGACCGCCCCAGTCAAACTACCCACCAGGCACTGTCCGTAATCCCGATTCAGGGACCAACGTTAGAACATCAAAACTACAAGGGTGGTATTTCAAGGACGACTCCACCACATCTAGCGACGCGGTTTCAAAGTCTCCCACCTATCCTACACATGTAGGTTCAATGTTCAGTGCCAAGCTGTAGTAAAGGTTCACGGGGTCTTTCCGTCTAGCCGCGGGTACACTGCATCTTCACAGCGATTTCAATTTCACTGAGTCTCGGGTGGAGACAGCGTGGCCATCATTACGCCATTCGTGCAGGTCGGAACTTACCCGACAAGGAATTTCGCTACCTTAGGACCGTTATAGTTACGGCCGCCGTTTACCGGGGCTTCGATCAAGAGCTTCGACCGAAGTCTAACCCCATCAATTAACCTTCCGGCACCGGGCAGGCGTCACACCGTATACGTCATCTTACGATTTTGCACAGTGCTGTGTTTTTAATAAACAGTTGCAGCCACCTGGTATCTGCGACTCTCGTCTGCTCCATCCGCAAGGGACTTCACTGATAAGAGCGTACCTTCTCCCGAAGTTACGGTACCATTTTGCCTAGTTCCTTCACCCGAGTTCTCTCAAGCGCCTTGGTATTCTCTACCCGACCACCTGTGTCGGTTTGGGGTACGATTCCTTACAATCTGAAGCTTAGAGGCTTTTCCTGGAAGCATGGCATCAATGACTTCACTACCGTAGTAGCTCGACATCGTATCTCAGCGTTAAGAAGAACCGGATTTACCTAATTCTTCCGCCTACGTACTTGAACCTGGACAACCGTCGCCAGGCCCACCTAGCCTTCTCCGTCCCCCCATCGCAATTGTAAGAAGTACGGGAATATTAACCCGTTTCCCATCGACTACGCCTTTCGGCCTCGCCTTAGGGGTCGACTTACCCTGCCCCGATTAACGTTGGACAGGAACCCTTGGTCTTCCGGCGAGGGAGTTTTTCACTCCCTTTATCGTTACTCATGTCAGCATTCGCACTTCTGATACCTCCAGCAGCCCTTACAGACCACCTTCAACGGCTTACAGAACGCTCCCCTACCCCACGCACATAAGTGCGTAGCCGCAGCTTCGGTGTATAGCTTAGCCCCGTTACATCTTCCGCGCAGGCCGACTCGACCAGTGAGCTATTACGCTTTCTTTAAATGATGGCTGCTTCTAAGCCAACATCCTGGCTGTCTGAGCCTTCCCACATCGTTTCCCACTTAGCTATACTTTGGGACCTTAGCTGGCGGTCTGGGTTGTTTCCCTCTCCACGACGGACGTTAGCACCCGCCGTGTGTCTCCCGGATAGTACTTACTGGTATTCGGAGTTTGCAAAGGGTTGGTAAGTCGGGATGACCCCCTAGCCTTAACAGTGCTCTACCCCCAGTAGTATTCGTCCGAGGCGCTACCTAAATAGCTTTCGGGGAGAACCAGCTATCTCCAGGTTTGATTGGCCTTTCACCCCTAGCCACAAGTCATCCGCTAATTTTTCAACATTAGTCGGTTCGGTCCTCCAGTTGATGTTACTCAACCTTCAACCTGCCCATGGCTAGATCACCTGGTTTCGGGTCTAATCCTAGCAACTGTACGCCCAGTTAAGACTCGGTTTCCCTACGGCTCCCCTAAACGGTTAACCTTGCTACTAAAATTAAGTCGCTGACCCATTATACAAAAGGTACGCAGTCACACCACGAAGGTGCTCCTACTGCTTGTACGTACACGGTTTCAGGTTCTATTTCACTCCCCTCACAGGGGTTCTTTTCGCCTTTCCCTCACGGTACTGGTTCACTATCGGTCAGTCAGTAGTATTTAGCCTTGGAGGATGGTCCCCCCATATTCAGACAGGATATCACGTGTCCCGCCCTACTCGTTTTCACTGATGATGAGATGTCGACTACGGGGCTATCACCCTTTATTGCGGCACTTTCCAGAGCCTTCGTCTGTCTCATTAAAAGCTTAAGGGCTAATCCAATTTCGCTCGCCGCTACTTTCGGAATCTCGGTTGATTTCTCTTCCTCGGGGTACTTAGATGTTTCAGTTCCCCCGGTTTGCCTCTTGTTGCTATGTATTCACAACAAGATACTTACTTATGTAAGTGGGTTTCCCCATTCGGAAATCCCAGACTCAAATGACTTTTACTGTCTAATCTGGGCTTATCGCAAGTTAATACGTCCTTCATCGCCTCTGACTGCCAAGGCATCCACCGTGTACGCTTAGTCACTTAACCATACAACCCGAAAGGGTCTTAGTGTATGGCAACTAACCAAGGTTTTTGGTTGTAACAAGAAGGGTTAATTCTTATTACGTGTTTGCCGGACTCAATTTAATACTCTTTATTTTCACTTTTAAAAAGTGAAGACAAAAAGCCAAGACACTTGAATGTGTTTGTGTTGTGTTTATCTAAAGATAAACATTGAGAACTTTTAATTTGATTAACTCATAGAGTTAATCAGTCAGCTTTCCAAATTGTTAAAGAGCTAATCACTTCGTAATGAAGTAACCATTTTTAAAAACACTATAAAAAATGCACTTAAAGATGGTATCCCGTAGGGGAGTCGAACCCCTGTTACCGCCGTGAAAGGGCGGTGTCCTAGGCCTCTAGACGAACGGGACACTAGATTGAAGAACTTGGGAGTTCTTCGTCTCTTTACTTTCTAAACCGTATCAATCTGTGTGGACACTTATCGTGAGTATCTTCGTATAAGGAGGTGATCCAGCCCCAGGTTCCCCTAGGGCTACCTTGTTACGACTTCACCCCAGTCATGAACCACAAAGTGGTGAGCGTCCTCCCCGAAAGGTTAAACTACCCACTTCTTTTGCAGCCCACTCCCATGGTGTGACGGGCGGTGTGTACAAGGCCCGGGAACGTATTCACCGTAGCATTCTGATCTACGATTACTAGCGATTCCGACTTCATGGAGTCGAGTTGCAGACTCCAATCCGGACTACGACGCACTTTTTGGGATTCGCTCACTCTCGCAAGTTCGCTGCCCTCTGTATGCGCCATTGTAGCACGTGTGTAGCCCTACTCGTAAGGGCCATGATGACTTGACGTCGTCCCCACCTTCCTCCGGTTTATCACCGGCAGTCTCCCTGGAGTTCCCGACATTACTCGCTGGCAAACAAGGATAAGGGTTGCGCTCGTTGCGGGACTTAACCCAACATTTCACAACACGAGCTGACGACAGCCATGCAGCACCTGTCTCAGAGCTCCCGAAGGCACACCTGCGTCTCCGCTGGCTTCTCTGGATGTCAAGAGTAGGTAAGGTTCTTCGCGTTGCATCGAATTAAACCACATGCTCCACCGCTTGTGCGGGCCCCCGTCAATTCATTTGAGTTTTAATCTTGCGACCGTACTCCCCAGGCGGTCTACTTAACGCGTTAGCTCCGAAAGCCACGGCTCAAGGCCACAACCTCCAAGTAGACATCGTTTACGGCGTGGACTACCAGGGTATCTAATCCTGTTTGCTCCCCACGCTTTCGCATCTGAGTGTCAGTATCTGTCCAGGGGGCCGCCTTCGCCACTGGTATTCCTTCAGATCTCTACGCATTTCACCGCTACACCTGAAATTCTACCCCCCTCTACAGTACTCTAGTTCACCAGTTTCAAATGCAGTTCCGAGGTTGAGCCCCGGGCTTTCACATCTGACTTAATGAACCACCTGCATGCGCTTTACGCCCAGTAATTCCGATTAACGCTCGCACCCTCCGTATTACCGCGGCTGCTGGCACGGAGTTAGCCGGTGCTTCTTCTGTTGCTAACGTCAAGAAATGCCGCTATTAACGACACCCCCTTCCTCACAACTGAAAGTACTTTACAACCCGAAGGCCTTCTTCATACACGCGGCATGGCTGCATCAGGCTTTCGCCCATTGTGCAATATTCCCCACTGCTGCCTCCCGTAGGAGTCTGGACCGTGTCTCAGTTCCAGTGTGGCTGATCATCCTCTCAGACCAGCTAGGGATCGTCGCCTTGGTGAGCCATTACCTCACCAACTAGCTAATCCCACCTAGGCATATCTTGACGCGAGAGGCCCGAAGGTCCCCCTCTTTGGCCCGTAGGCATTATGCGGTATTAGCCATCGTTTCCAATGGTTATCCCCCACATCAAGGCAATTTCCTAGGCATTACTCACCCGTCCGCCGCTCGACGCCGTTATCGTTCCCCGAAGGTTCAGATAACTCGTTTCCGCTCGACTTGCATGTGTTAGGCCTGCCGCCAGCGTTCAATCTGAGCCATGATCAAACTCTTCAATTTAAGATTTTGTGACTCAACGAATACTGACTTCAAAACTACAAAAAGTAATTCTAAAGCTATTATCATTCCAACAGAATGATAATGAATTGACTGTGCCGATAATAAATTATCGATTGGTCACTCAGTTCATTGAAATCAAGTTGAAACCGAAGTTTCATTTTTTGATATTCATCAACGAGTGCCCACACAGATTGATAGGTTTAAATTGTTAAAGAGCTTTGCTTTCAGTGCCTTAGCACTTAAGCAGGACGCGTATAGTACGCTTTCTACTTTGAAAGTCAACATAAAATACTAAGAAAACTTAGAACTCTATGGTGACTTGTCTACTTTGTAGACAAAGTCGAAATTAAAGCCTGGCGATGTCCTACTCTCACATGGGGAAGCCCCACACTACCATCGGCGCTATTGTGTTTCACTTCTGAGTTCGGCATGGAATCAGGTGGGTCCACAATGCTATGGTCGCCAAGCAAAATTTTGCTTTTACTTTCAGCTTTTTTAAAAACTGAAGGCAAAATAATCTGGAAAGCTATTAAAAGTTCTTACGTAAACTCATTCAAGTGTTCTTGTTTGCCTCTGCTTTTTAAAGCGGAAACAACAGTTATGAGTCCATCAAAACCCCTTGGGTGTTGTATGGTTAAGCCTCACGGGCAATTAGTACAGGTTAGCTCAATGCCTCGCAGCACTTACACACCCTGCCTATCAACGTTCTAGTCTTGAACAACCCTTTAGGACACTTAAAGTGTCAGGGAAAACTCATCTCAGGGCTCGCTTCCCGCTTAGATGCTTTCAGCGGTTATCGATTCCGAACTTAGCTACCGGGCAATGCCATTGGCATGACAACCCGAACACCAGAGGTTCGTCCACTCCGGTCCTCTCGTACTAGGAGCAGCCCCCTTCAATTTTCCAACGCCCACGGCAGATAGGGACCGAACTGTCTCACGACGTTCTAAACCCAGCTCGCGTACCACTTTAAATGGCGAACAGCCATACCCTTGGGACCGACTTCAGCCCCAGGATGTGATGAGCCGACATCGAGGTGCCAAACACCGCCGTCGATATGAACTCTTGGGCGGTATCAGCCTGTTATCCCCGGAGTACCTTTTATCCGTTGAGCGATGGCCCTTCCATTCAGAACCACCGGATCACTATGACCTGCTTTCGCACCTGCTCGAATTGTCATTCTCGCAGTCAAGCGGGCTTATGCCATTGCACTAACCACACGATGTCCAACCGTGTTTAGCCCACCTTCGTGCTCCTCCGTTACTCTTTGGGAGGAGACCGCCCCAGTCAAACTACCCACCAGGCACTGTCCGTAATCCCGATTCAGGGACCAACGTTAGAACATCAAAACTACAAGGGTGGTATTTCAAGGACGACTCCACCACATCTAGCGACGCGGTTTCAAAGTCTCCCACCTATCCTACACATGTAGGTTCAATGTTCAGTGCCAAGCTGTAGTAAAGGTTCACGGGGTCTTTCCGTCTAGCCGCGGGTACACTGCATCTTCACAGCGATTTCAATTTCACTGAGTCTCGGGTGGAGACAGCGTGGCCATCATTACGCCATTCGTGCAGGTCGGAACTTACCCGACAAGGAATTTCGCTACCTTAGGACCGTTATAGTTACGGCCGCCGTTTACCGGGGCTTCGATCAAGAGCTTCGACCGAAGTCTAACCCCATCAATTAACCTTCCGGCACCGGGCAGGCGTCACACCGTATACGTCATCTTACGATTTTGCACAGTGCTGTGTTTTTAATAAACAGTTGCAGCCACCTGGTATCTGCGACTCTCGTCTGCTCCATCCGCAAGGGACTTCACTGATAAGAGCGTACCTTCTCCCGAAGTTACGGTACCATTTTGCCTAGTTCCTTCACCCGAGTTCTCTCAAGCGCCTTGGTATTCTCTACCCGACCACCTGTGTCGGTTTGGGGTACGATTCCTTACAATCTGAAGCTTAGAGGCTTTTCCTGGAAGCATGGCATCAATGACTTCACTACCGTAGTAGCTCGACATCGTATCTCAGCGTTAAGAAGAACCGGATTTACCTAATTCTTCCGCCTACGTACTTGAACCTGGACAACCGTCGCCAGGCCCACCTAGCCTTCTCCGTCCCCCCATCGCAATTGTAAGAAGTACGGGAATATTAACCCGTTTCCCATCGACTACGCCTTTCGGCCTCGCCTTAGGGGTCGACTTACCCTGCCCCGATTAACGTTGGACAGGAACCCTTGGTCTTCCGGCGAGGGAGTTTTTCACTCCCTTTATCGTTACTCATGTCAGCATTCGCACTTCTGATACCTCCAGCAGCCCTTACAGACCACCTTCAACGGCTTACAGAACGCTCCCCTACCCCACGCACATAAGTGCGTAGCCGCAGCTTCGGTGTATAGCTTAGCCCCGTTACATCTTCCGCGCAGGCCGACTCGACCAGTGAGCTATTACGCTTTCTTTAAATGATGGCTGCTTCTAAGCCAACATCCTGGCTGTCTGAGCCTTCCCACATCGTTTCCCACTTAGCTATACTTTGGGACCTTAGCTGGCGGTCTGGGTTGTTTCCCTCTCCACGACGGACGTTAGCACCCGCCGTGTGTCTCCCGGATAGTACTTACTGGTATTCGGAGTTTGCAAAGGGTTGGTAAGTCGGGATGACCCCCTAGCCTTAACAGTGCTCTACCCCCAGTAGTATTCGTCCGAGGCGCTACCTAAATAGCTTTCGGGGAGAACCAGCTATCTCCAGGTTTGATTGGCCTTTCACCCCTAGCCACAAGTCATCCGCTAATTTTTCAACATTAGTCGGTTCGGTCCTCCAGTTGATGTTACTCAACCTTCAACCTGCCCATGGCTAGATCACCTGGTTTCGGGTCTAATCCTAGCAACTGTACGCCCAGTTAAGACTCGGTTTCCCTACGGCTCCCCTAAACGGTTAACCTTGCTACTAAAATTAAGTCGCTGACCCATTATACAAAAGGTACGCAGTCACACCACGAAGGTGCTCCTACTGCTTGTACGTACACGGTTTCAGGTTCTATTTCACTCCCCTCACAGGGGTTCTTTTCGCCTTTCCCTCACGGTACTGGTTCACTATCGGTCAGTCAGTAGTATTTAGCCTTGGAGGATGGTCCCCCCATATTCAGACAGGATATCACGTGTCCCGCCCTACTCGTTTTCACTGATGATGATGTGTCGGTTACGGGGCTATCACCCTTTATTGCGAGACTTTCCAGACTCTTCACCTGCATCATTAAAAGCTTAAGGGCTAATCCAATTTCGCTCGCCGCTACTTTCGGAATCTCGGTTGATTTCTCTTCCTCGGGGTACTTAGATGTTTCAGTTCCCCCGGTTTGCCTCTTGTTGCTATGTATTCACAACAAGATACTTACTTATGTAAGTGGGTTTCCCCATTCGGAAATCCCAGACTCAAATGACTTTTACTGTCTAATCTGGGCTTATCGCAAGTTAATACGTCCTTCATCGCCTCTGACTGCCAAGGCATCCACCGTGTACGCTTAGTCACTTAACCATACAACCCGAAGAGGTCTTTATGTATGGTAAACAACCAAGGTTTTTGGTTGTAATAAGAAGGGTTAGTTCTTATTACGTGTTTGCCGGACTCAATTTGATACTCTTTATTTTCACTTTTAAAAAGTGAAGACAAAAAGCCAAGACACTTGAATGTGTTTATGTTGTGTTTATCTAAAGATAAACATTGAGAACTTTTAATTTGATTAACTCATAGAGTTAATCAGTCAGCTTTCCAAATTGTTAAAGAGCTTAAAGCAAAAAGCTTTAATCAATAACTAGCGTTATTAATTAAAGCTCTGGCCTTAACTAAATCTAAACCATCAATCTGTGTGGACACTTATCGTGAACATCTTCGTATAAGGAGGTGATCCAGCCCCAGGTTCCCCTAGGGCTACCTTGTTACGACTTCACCCCAGTCATGAACCACAAAGTGGTGAGCGTCCTCCCGAAGGTTAAACTACCCACTTCTTTTGCAGCCCACTCCCATGGTGTGACGGGCGGTGTGTACAAGGCCCGGGAACGTATTCACCGTAGCATTCTGATCTACGATTACTAGCGATTCCGACTTCATGGAGTCGAGTTGCAGACTCCAATCCGGACTACGACGCACTTTTTGGGATTCGCTCACTCTCGCAAGTTCGCTGCCCTCTGTATGCGCCATTGTAGCACGTGTGTAGCCCTACTCGTAAGGGCCATGATGACTTGACGTCGTCCCCACCTTCCTCCGGTTTATCACCGGCAGTCTCCCTGGAGTTCCCGACATTACTCGCTGGCAAACAAGGATAAGGGTTGCGCTCGTTGCGGGACTTAACCCAACATTTCACAACACGAGCTGACGACAGCCATGCAGCACCTGTCTCAGAGCTCCCGAAGGCACACCTGCGTCTCCGCTGGCTTCTCTGGATGTCAAGAGTAGGTAAGGTTCTTCGCGTTGCATCGAATTAAACCACATGCTCCACCGCTTGTGCGGGCCCCCGTCAATTCATTTGAGTTTTAATCTTGCGACCGTACTCCCCAGGCGGTCTACTTAACGCGTTAGCTCCGAAAGCCACGGCTCAAGGCCACAACCTCCAAGTAGACATCGTTTACGGCGTGGACTACCAGGGTATCTAATCCTGTTTGCTCCCCACGCTTTCGCATCTGAGTGTCAGTATCTGTCCAGGGGGCCGCCTTCGCCACTGGTATTCCTTCAGATCTCTACGCATTTCACCGCTACACCTGAAATTCTACCCCCCTCTACAGTACTCTAGTTCACCAGTTTCAAATGCAGTTCCGAGGTTGAGCCCCGGGCTTTCACATCTGACTTAATGAACCACCTGCATGCGCTTTACGCCCAGTAATTCCGATTAACGCTCGCACCCTCCGTATTACCGCGGCTGCTGGCACGGAGTTAGCCGGTGCTTCTTCTGTTGCTAACGTCAAGAAATGCCGCTATTAACGACACCCCCTTCCTCACAACTGAAAGTACTTTACAACCCGAAGGCCTTCTTCATACACGCGGCATGGCTGCATCAGGCTTTCGCCCATTGTGCAATATTCCCCACTGCTGCCTCCCGTAGGAGTCTGGACCGTGTCTCAGTTCCAGTGTGGCTGATCATCCTCTCAGACCAGCTAGGGATCGTCGCCTTGGTGAGCCATTACCTCACCAACTAGCTAATCCCACCTAGGCATATCTTGACGCGAGAGGCCCGAAGGTCCCCCTCTTTGGCCCGTAGGCATTATGCGGTATTAGCCATCGTTTCCAATGGTTATCCCCCACATCAAGGCAATTTCCTAGGCATTACTCACCCGTCCGCCGCTCGACGCCGTTATCGTTCCCTGAAGGTTCAGACAACTCGTTTCCGCTCGACTTGCATGTGTTAGGCCTGCCGCCAGCGTTCAATCTGAGCCATGATCAAACTCTTCAATTTAAGATTTTGTCGACTCAATGAATACTGATTACATTCTCTTCGCTTAATAAAAAGCTAAGTAATGTTGAATTGACTGTGCCGAATCTTACGATTCGAATTGGTCACTCAGTTCATTGAAATCAAGTTGAAACCGAAGCTTCATTTTTTGATATTCATCAACGAGTGCCCACACAGATTGATAGGTTTAAATTGTTAAAGAACTTCTCTTCGTTGTGACTTACATCACTTCGGAAGAGGTGGCCATTCTAGCGACTTAATCTTCAGTGTCAAACACTTTTGAAAATTAATTTCTACTTTCTAAAAGTAGAAGCGAATAATCGCTTGAAGCTAGTTGCCTAACCAACATTCTTTGCTGAAGCCTTATGGCGTCTGCCGTGTCAGTGAGGCGGCATTATAGAGATGTAGCTCACATTGGCAAGTGTTTATTTAAGAAAAATGCAAAAACAAGGCTTACATGATGGATAAGCCACCAAGAGCTTATTTATTCAAGTTTAACTACAAAGTACCTACAAACTAATCACAGAGTTATCCACAGGAGTTGCTTTCTTGCCCCCAGAAAAGCAAAAAAGCTGCCCTAAAGCAGCTTTTTAATAAACAATGAGCCTAAATACCTGAGCCATATTGTTCGCCATCGTCCTCATGAAGCCCACATTCTCGTTTTAACCCGTTAAAGCGGGTTTCTTCTTCTGTCATACCAGGCTCCCACTTCTTAGTTGTGTGTGTATCTCCAACTGAAAGGTAACCCTGCTCTCGAAGCGGATGGTAACTCAGACCGTACTCTTCTAGGTAGTAGTGAACATCTTTATTGGTCCAATCAATTATAGGTAAGAACTTAAACACACCATTTTGGATAGACAAGATTGCCAAATTTGCACGTGATTGGGATTGCTCTCTTCTCAAGCCGGAGAACCAAGTACCTGCCTCAAGTTCATCTAACGCCCTTCTCATCGGTTCGACTTTATTGAGCTTGTTATATTTCTCGATACCTTCTAGCCCTTGCTCCCAAAGTTTTCCATATTGTGCTTCTTGCCAATTAGGACTTTGCTGAGCACGAAATACTTGTAGGTTTAAAGTGAGCTTCTGGCTTAACTCATCTATAAAGCGATAGGTCTCTGGAAATAGATACCCGGTATCGGTAAGGATAACTGGAATATCCGGCTTTGCCTGAGTGACTAAGTGCAGCATGAGTGCTGCTTGGATTCCAAAACTTGAAGACACCACATGTGTCCCTTCTAAGTTTTCTAGTGCCCATTTGACTCTTTCTAGAGCAGTTAGCTGTTCTAACTCTGCATTTATCTGTCCAAGACGAAGTACCTGCTCCGTCTTGGTCAATGCGAGCAGCTCTGCTAACTTCAATTTTGAAGCGACAGAATTATGCATGCAGGTCCCTCTTTGAAATGATCACCTCTTGGATGATGCCAGCTCGGATTGTGAAGTCACCGAACCCTTCGTTCTCTTCTCGCTCTGCTGCCCAACGGCCCACCAGCGTGTCAATCTCTTCTAAGATCTGAGCTGATGTGATGTTCTCTTTATACATCTTAGGAATACGAGTACCGGCTTTGTTGCCACCTAAGTGCATATTGTAACGACCTGGAGCTTTGCCTACTAAACCAAGCTCAGCCAACATTGCACGGCCACAGCCATTTGGACAACCGGTTACACGAAGGATAATGTTATCGTCTTCTGGTAAACCGTGTTTCTCGAGAATGCCTTCAACATCGGTAACAAACTCTGGAAGAAAGCGTTCGGCTTCTGCCATTGCTAGAGGACATGTTGGAAATGCCACACACGCCATCGAATTTTTGCGTTGTTCACTTACCGCGTCATCCATCAAACCATATTGACGAGCAAGCTTCTCAATTTTTGCTTTTTGGTTCTTAGGTACACCTGCAACAATTAAGTTTTGGTTTGCAGTCATACGGAAATCGCCTTTGTGGATCTTAGCAATTTCTGCGACACCGGTTTTCAATGCTTTACCAGGAAAATCAAGCAAGCGACCATTTTCAATAAACAGCGCCAAATGGTGCTTACCATCAATGCCTTCAACCCAACCGATACGGTCACCACGCTCCGTGAATTCATAAGGGCGACTTTCCGAGAACTTAACACCCGCACGCTTTTCAACTTCCGCTTTGAACACATCAATACCTACACGGTCTAGTGTGTACTTAGTTTTTGCATTCTTACGGTTTGAACGGTTACCCCAATCACGCTGTGTGGTAACAACCGCTGCCGCAACATCTAACGTATTTTCTAGTGGTACGAAACCAAAGTCGTCAGCTTTACGAGCATAAGTAGAAGTATCGCCGTGCGTCATTGCTAAGCCGCCACCAACTAACACGTTAAAGCCCACGAGCTTTCCATCTTCAGCAATAGCGACAAAGTTAAGATCATTAGCGTGAACGTCGACATCATTTTGTGGTGGGATCACGACCGTTGTCTTGAATTTACGCGGTAGATAGTTATTACCTAAGATTGGCTCATCATCGGTTGTTTCTAATTTCTCGCCATCAAGCCAAATCTCAGCATAAGCACGAGTTTTAGGAAGTAGGTGTTCACTGATCTTCTTCGCCCACTTATAGGCTTCTTGGTGAAGTTCAGATTCTACTGGGTTTGTCGTACACAAAACGTTTCGGTTTACGTCACCCGCAGTAGCAATTGAATCAATACCAATGCTATTTAGCGTTTGGTGCATCAGCTTGATATTTGGCTTTAACACGCCGTGAAACTGAAACGTTTGACGAGTCGTTAAACGGATTGAACCATAAGAGGTACTTTCATCGGCAAACTTATCTATTGCTAACCACTGCTTAGGAGTAATGATACCACCTGGCATACGCGCACGAAGCATGACGTTATGTAGAGGCTCTAGCTTTTGCTTAGCACGTTCGTTACGAATATCACGGTCGTCTTGTTGGTACATGCCGTGGAAACGAATCAGTTGAAAGTTATCTGCTGTAAAACCACCAGTGATACGATCTTGTAAGTCTTGCTCAATCGTACCGCGCAGGTTATTGCTCTCACGCTTTAGACGCTCATTGTCAGCCAACGGACCAAGTACTTGGCCTAGCACTTCTTGCTCTATTACTTGCTTGCTCATTAGTACACATCCCTTTGGTAACGTTTTGCTTTACGTAAATCATTAATAAATTGCTCAGCCTGTTCGCGACTTTGATTGCCCTGCTTTTCAGCAATCGTAACTAGTGCTTCATGTACGTCTTTCGCCATTCGAGTCGCATCGCCACACACATAGAAGTACGCACCTTCTTGTAGCCATTGCCATACTTGTTCTGCTTGCTCGATTAAGCGGTCTTGTACATACACTTTCTCTTTTTGGTCTCGGCTAAAAGCAACATCTAGCTTAGTTAGCGCACCAGATTTGAGGTACTTCTGCCATTCAACTTGGTATAGGAAGTCTTGAGTAAAGGTACGGTCGCCAAAGAACAACCAGCTCTTACCTTGAGCGTCATTGTTTTCTCGCTCTTGAACAAAGCTGCGGAATGGTGCAATACCAGTACCAGGGCCGACCATAATGATTGGAGTATTGTCGTCTTGTGGTAGCTTGAAGTTATTGTTGTTCTCAACGAACACCTTCACTTCACCACCTTCCTCTAAACGCTGAGCTAGGAAACTTGATGCTCCACCTAAGCGAGACTCTTCACCTTTTTGGTATTCAACCAAACCAACGGTTAGGTGAACTTCTTCATCCACTTCAGCTTGGCTCGATGCGATTGAGTACAGGCGAGGTGTAAGCTTACGCAACAGGCCTAGAAGTTCATCAGCCGATAGTTTGGTTTTCTTCTCAGCTAATACATCAACAATTTGCGTGTTGCCCGCGTATTCACGAAGCTTGTCTTTATCTTCCACCAGCTTTAACAGTTTCTTGCTACCAGATAGCTCAGCAAACTTAGTCACAAGTTGAGGGTTTGAAGCCGTTATCTCGAACTTACTCACTAGAGCACTATGAATAGAGAGGTTTTCACCATCCACATCTACGCTCTCGATACCAGAGAGCCCAACTTGAGCAAGAATCTGATTCGCTAATTCTGAACTGTTTTCATACCACACACCCAGTGCGTCACCCGGTTGATAAGTAATACCGGACTCATCCAGATCAATCTCGATATGACGAACATCTTTACCCGAATCACGACCTGTGATCTTTTGGCTTGTTAGCAATGTTGCTGTATACGGGTTTTGCTTGGTGTACTGCGAATGACCTGAAGCGGCTTGACCTACTGGTAATTGAACTACTTCAGCCTCTGCGCCCGTCGACAGTGTTTCTTGTACTTGTGATAGAGCTTTAGCACGCCACTCTGTTGCTGCCGCTTCGTAATCCACGTCGCAGTCAAGACGGTCAACAAATGATTTGGCACCAAGCTTGGCTAGGAAGTTATCGAAGTCTTTCGCGGTTTGGCAGAAAAACTCGTAGCTTGAGTCGCCCAGACCAATCACACCGTATTGTAAGTTTGATAGCTTTGGCGCTTTCTTTGATTGTAGGAACTCGTGCAGCTCAATCGCGTTATCTGGCGCTTCACCCTCGCCATTAGTCGAAGCCACGAAAATGACGTGCGTCTCTTTCGCTAGGTTCTTGCCTTTGTAATCACTGGCATCGAAAAGCTCGACGGCGATACCTAAGGCTTTTGCTTCTGCCTCTAGTGATTCAGCGACGCCTTTAGCATTACCGGTTTGAGAAGCAAAGATAATGCTGAGCTTACCAGCAGGTTTTGCAGCAACCGCCGCAGCTGCTTGAGTAATCGGTGCGGCTGCGCCCACAGGTTGAGCTTGGCTCACACCCCATAGGTAACCACTGACCCATGCCAATTGCTGAGAAGATAATTCGGAAACAGTTTGTTGAAGATGACCCAGTTGTTGGTCATTAAGCGGTGCAGCTAATCCAGGTAGCTCGTTCGCCCCAGACTGTGCATTATTATTTTGTGAAGACTCTTTCTTATTTAAAGACATGGTCACGACATCCCTAATCATTGCGTGACGATAGATTAACCACTCCTTCTAATAACAAGAAAGAATATAAAAGTATGTTTTATAACTTTTTGGAAGTAAAAAGCGATTGAATGGGTAAATTGGCTACTGGTTTTCAATACGAACTTGTTGAAAACCCACCGCCATTGCCGACTTAGATGCTAGATCTAAATCCGCATAATGGCACTCCTCACCATGGACATCAGTAAGCAGAACAAAACCGCCGCCCATATGGCGAAACTCCACAACCCAAGACCCTTCTTGTATTGAGGGCTCTATGATGGCTTCAACTAACAAATTTTCTCGATATAAATTGCGTAATTCATTGAGTGTCATATTCCATCCCTTGTTCTGACCCAACAACATAGACCTTATAAGAATAGACGTTAATCAGCTCTCTGTATAAGGATGGTCGAAAGTGATGAATGTGCTAACTAATTCCAGAAAGATATAATCAACAGATATAAAAAAACGCCGCTTAATAAAGCGGCGTTTTTAAAATTGGTTTTAGATGTTCTTTAGGTGAACTTAGAATCGTACTTCTGCGCCAGCAAACCAGCCATCTACCATGACAAAGTTTTTACCTAGCTCAGAATCAAAGAACTCATCTGAATCTAAGTCGATAACACGGTAACCACCGCGCAGAGCGATTTCAGACTCAGATACTGGTATTCGGTACTGAACACCCGCCATCAAATCTGTGCTCTTAATACCGCTGCTATCACCGAATTCCATGGTACCAATGATATCGAAGTTGGTGTCAGGAACGTTGATTTCTGCGTTACCGTAGAAGCTCCAAGTAAACTCATCAAAGGTTGATGTTTTCGCACCTGTCGCTTTTGGTTTAATGTAATTCGAGTTTGAGTACTGAGTAAACGTCAGACCCGCATCGAAGTTCATCAACTTGTGCTCTAGCAAGGTGTAGTAGAATGTGTAGTCGTACTTATCAAAAGCCAATGCATCCGTATCAATAGACGTATAACGGAAGCTAGCATTTGGCAGCATTGGGGCATTATGCTCAAATGCGAAATACACAGAAGGAGAGTTAGAGTCTTCGTCTTGTCTCACTTCATTTAGCTTGGTACTTCCCCACCACATATCGGCACCGACTTTAGCCGTGTAAGAAAACTCTTCCTCAGCAGATACCGCTGAACTTAAAGATAGCATTCCCACTAAAGCAATTAATGGCATTTTATTCATTTGAGATAGCTCCAATTCCATATCGTTGTGCTAAGTGTATGCACATTCATAGATTATTGGGGAAAATTCTACCACACATCTTAAAGACTAAAACGATAAACCGACGGCAAGCCGATATTTGACGGTGTCATGACTTTAGTAGCGTCTCTGATTCGAGCTATGTACAAAGTTTTTGAAAAACCACACACCGATTGCAATCACAATCAACCAAGGCAGTAATTTAAACACCACACTCATCATACCAAGCAGCAACATTACAGCTAATGCGACTCCAGTTGCCGCTAATACCGTCATAAAGGTAATGCCTGTCACAAGTAGCGTAGCAACGAAAATAAGAACAAAGATTAATTCAAACATAATGGTCTCCCTAATGAGTTAATGACCTATCTTTCCTACTTTCTAACATTGCAGCATCTGTACCAAGTCGCCAAAACCAATAAAATCCTTATTTATCAGTCAAATAAAAAGCCGCACATTCTCATGCGCGGCTTTTTAAATAAATCAAAGTGGTAAATTTAGCCTTTAATGGCGAATTTAACCTATACGTTCAGCTCTTTAGGAATCTTAGCCAATGCCGTCTGCATGACTTCGATACCCGCACCTTTCTTATGTGCATTTTCGCTGATGTAGCGACGCCATTGTCTTGCACCCGGCATGCTTTGGAACAAGCCAAGCATATGACGAGAAATGTGTCCTAAGCTTGCACCGTTTGAAAGTTCACGTTCAATGTACGGGTACATCTCTTCCACGACTTGTGAGCGTTTCTTAATTGGCGTATCTAATCCGAAGATCTGTTGGTCCACTTCCGCCAGAATAAATGGGCTATGGTAAGCCTCACGACCGATCATCACGCCATCAAGGTACTGAAGATGTTCTTTTGTTTGTTCTAATGTGGTGATACCACCATTTACTGCGATCACTAGATCAGAGAAGTCTTTCTTGATCTGGTAAGCACGATCATAATCCAGAGGTGGGATCTCACGGTTCTCTTTCGGGCTAAGACCACTCAACCACGCTTTACGTGCATGAATAGTGAATTGCTCACAACCACCCTTTTCAGAAACCGTTGAAATGAACTTCGTCAGAAACTCATATGAGTCTTGGTCATCGATACCAATGCGAGTTTTCACTGTGATTGGAATATCAGTCACTTCTTTCATTGCTGATACACAGTCTGCTACTAGCTCTGGCTCCGCCATTAAGCACGCACCAAAGCGACCGTTTTGAACTCGGTCTGAAGGGCAACCTACGTTAAGATTTACTTCATCATAACCACGCTCAGCCGCAAGTTTGGCACAAGCCGCAAGATCAACTGGATTTGAACCACCAAGTTGAAGAGCCAGTGGATGCTCTTGCTCACTGTATTCTAGGAAATCGCCCTTACCGTGTAAGATCGCGCCTGTTGTTACCATTTCCGTGTACAGAAGAGTCTGCTGAGAGAGCAAACGGTGAAAGTAACGACAGTGGCGGTCAGTCCAATCGAGCATGGGTGCAACGGATAAGCGGTTTGATTGGAATTTACTCATGTTACCTGGCTTGGTCATTGTTTTACCTAATAATTTTACCCATCAAATCCGCTTTGAATATTGTGGAGTTTCACACACTCAGTAATAAAGCGGTTATCGTGATCAAAAAAACAGCCAATAATACACAGGGAGCGGAAGAGTTTCAAAAAGAAAGCGAAGTGGCTAATAATCGAACCAACGCGGTTACCAGCTCGTATCCGGACCAACAATTGCAATTCAAAGGCCACCAGCCACCTCAATCTAGCTTACCGGTTTTATTTCAAACCAACGACTATTGTCCTCATTATTACAACGAAATGATTTTGTTATGGTGTTTCTATTTGATTGGGTAATTTGGATGCAAATATGCAAATCACGATTATCTCGTATTGGTGTACGTTCACTTTCTCCATGCTGATTCAGCACTCTAAAATGCTGCGTCTTACGATATTTGTCTAAGCTGTTTAGTGATATTTGAGTCTCGCAGTACACTGATACTGCATGTTTACTAAGTCTTTTGGCAACAGAGATACTCTCCGCTTTTTGCAAACACATCTTAGATGATGCTTTTTGCGGACTAAATTGAGACTGCATCCGAGTTTTTCGTTTACCAATACTTCGAAAACTTCCAGGTCGAATCAATTTATATCTTCGGTAGAAATTAAATTTGTTAAGCTGCTTAGTGATCTTTAATTTGAGAACTTCTTTGACTACATCACGCCCACCATAAAGTAAGCAGATCAATATAAGTAGACTCAAAGTCAAATGTCCATCCTGTTTCATCAAATGAATATTGAACATTAACACGACTGACATAGCGAGCATGCTGCTTAAAGCAATGGTTATCAGGTGGTTTACGGATGCACGGCGCTGAGCACATAAGTGTTCATGCCGATAAGCCGGCCAACTAGAGGCAAACTCCTCGATTTCATCACGATACCCCGTTCCACTATATGCTTTCTTTCTCTGTTCGTATGGACGCCAGCCTGCAATATGGTTGCGTTCAAACAAAAGCCGAGACAAACAGCTCAACACAGATTGCGATGACGACTCTGCATGATTGTCTCTCAACCTTTCATAGAGTTTTAACAGCTCTTGGCATGCGATGACCAATAAGCGTTGATGTAATGAGCGCGCCGATGGGCAACGCTCAAACAAAAGAGCAAACTTATAATTTACCCTCTCCACCTGCCAACACAAAGATGGCACGCCAGGGTATCCAGACTCACAACAAACCGAAAGACAACGTGCACGTATCGCAGTATGGAACGACGTTAACCATTCCACTAGTCTACTTTCAGTTGTAGGACACCAGTGACCCATTTCCAGAGAGATGAGCTCCAGTCGAGCTTCTTCAGTTAATAGACTATCAGTGTTGTGATAGAGGAATATTGAACGGTACAGATCATCAGTTGCCTCCTCACTGAAATCTGCAACTGAATAACGTTGGCTATCCATATAGATCTTGATATCTATGGTTCCAACCTCACCACCTCGTAGCATCTGGGACACCATTATAGCGTTGCTAGCTCTCCATTCTATATTCATGATGACAACTCCTACTCTGAGGTTAAGACAAACCGAGTAATCGAGTAGTACAGAAGAAATAGATTAGCAGCCCACCAATATCAACGATGGTGGTTATCGCTGGACTAGCGACAACGGCAGGGTCTAGGTTGAGTCGTTTAGTCATCATAGGTAGCATAGCGCCAATAACGGTAGAAGAGACTATTTGGAAGAAGAGTGCTAGGCCAATTGCACAGCCCAACATGGTTAATGTCAGATTCGCCGGCAACTCAACGCCATAAGACAGTAAGCTCACTTTACCTAAGGTAATAAAAGCCAGTGCACCACCAATAACAATGGCAATGCGTGTTTCCTTCCACAACACGGACAGCCAGTCACGCAGCTTGATGCTTCCTAACGCCAGAGAGCGCACCATCACAGTCGCAGACTGCGTACCAGCATTACCGCCAGAGTCCGCTATCATTGGCATGTACAAGGCCAAAACCGTAAACGCTTCAATTGCATCTTCATAACTATGGATCACCATACCGGATAGCAAACCCAATATGGCTAGGCCTATTACCCAGACAATACGCTTACTCACATGATCCATAACAGACAAGTTCATATAGTCGCCGACATGACCATCTTGCTGAATGCCCATCAATCGTTCCATGTCTTCAGTTTGCTCTTCGGTAACGATATCTATCGCCGATTTAGCCGATAGCAAACCGACAGGAAGTCCCTGACTATTTAAGATTGGAACAACGTCAAAACGACTTTGTTTGAGTAGCGCCACCGCATGTTCTTGTGATGCGCTAAAATGACAGCTGATGGCATGATGTACAATCTCAGACAGTTTTAAATCAGGTTGAGACTTAAACAACATATCCAGTTTGATTAGGCCAACAAACCGTCCCATATCATCGACGATAGTAAGACAGGCAAACTCAACATACAGACTGTTCAATGCTTTTTTCGCCTGCTCTACGGACATATCATGATAGAGCACTGTCATTGCTGCGGAATTAACAGCATGGATAACTGGATGCCTTGCTTGAAGAAACAGCTCTACATCTTGCTGATAGTCGAACCCCTCAAGTGAACAAAGACGTTGAAGCGACTCTGCCGATAACTGAGGAGTAAAACAAAGCGCTTGCTGAATGTATTCAGCGTTAAAATGTTGGTTAAGCTTTTGTATCTCACGTATTTCAATCCAATGATTAAAAAGAGTGAAATCTACCTGAGTCGCACCAGACTCGAAGCTAACGGTTTGATGATGGTTGTATTCGTTTACTGTGTTAATAACGGTCATAATAACGCACCTTTTTATTAGATATGACGATCCCTTGCCCTATTCGAGCAATAGAAAAAAACCTCATTTTCAGGTGGTTACTAACAAGATAACGTTTGAGTTTCAAAGAAAGAAACCAACGTCATTAATAAGAGGGAGAGAAGAATTGAAGGGGGAAACAGTGTTTAGTCCATATTACTCCAATAGGATCCTCGCTCTTGAGCTAGTAATCCACCTTCGACTGTCGTTTTCCATAATATTTCTCCTGTAAAAATATGGGCGCATAGTAGGTATCTGACGCCTCATAGTCAACAATATCAATATACAACTTAGCAACTATGATGTTGCAAAATATTTCTCTCAATAACTTGAGATTTAAATTTGCTTAGTTGTAAGCTACGTTGAATGCGTTCATATAAAATAGTCTTATATGACCTATCAATGCGTATTCAAATAAAAAGCCCACCAAAACATGGTGTCTCGAGCTATTTGAGCACTCCCAATATGCAAACATTATTTATAAACCATTCACCAGATCTCTAATTCAGCGTCACTAATCAGTTATGCCTTGAGTCACAATGTCATTTTGAGTTACCTTGTCTTATTAAAAGTCGTGGGTCACAATACGCTCTGTACCTGACTTTAATAGAAATCAATGGCTCCTTAGCCGAAATAACCTGAAAATAGGGTTTGTTTAAGGATGTCCGATTGAATGGTGAAGAATTTGGACCACACATTAATAGAGCAAGTTGAAGGGATATGCGCATCGCGTGGTGTTAGATTAACGCCTCAAAGAAAGCGAGTGTTTGAGCTCATCTTCTCTAATAAGAAAGCCTCTAGTGCTTATGAATTATTAGAGCAATTGAAAGTCAGTGAGCCGCAAGCAAAGCCACCTACAGTGTATCGCGCTTTGGATTTCTTGTTGGAGCAAGGTTTCATTCACAGAGTTGAGTCAACCAACAGCTTTATATGCTGCTGTTCTTGTAATGCCAATAAACATTTCTCCCAACTACTGATCTGCGATAAATGTGGCACAGTGATAGAACTACAAGACGATTCCCTTGTGACTCTGCTCGCGAGTAACGCTGAGAAGCATGGCTTTCAATTGACCAACCACGTCATTGAATCGCATGGCATTTGCCAGTCTTGCTCCTCCGATATGAAAGAATAAGATTATAGAAGAACATTATGCGCGCTGAATTTGTAAACCCGTTTTTAGCTTCTTTGATGAACGTTCTAAAAACGATGGCTTCTCTAGAATTGAAGCCACAAAAACCAAGAGTTAAGAAAGATGAAATCGCTCGTGGTGATGTCTCTGGTTTAATCGGTATGGTTGGTCCACAATCACGTGGCTCAATGTCGATTACCTTTGATGAAGGTCTGGCTCTGGAAATCATGGAAAACATGCTTGGTGAGCGACCAAACGGTTTGAACGAAGAAGTAACCGACATGGTTGGTGAGATCACCAACATGGTAACAGGCGGTGCAAAACGTATTCTTGCGGAAAGCGGCTTCGACTTCGACATGGCAACGCCGATTGTGGTTTCTGGTAAAGGCCATACTATTCGTCACAAATGCGAAGGCGCAATCATCATCATGCCTTTCTCATCTCAGTGGGGTAATGCCTTCATCGAGATCTGTTTCGAATAAAAGTAACTACTGCAAAATATTTAGAAGGCTGGCGTCGATACGTTAGCCTTTTTTATTACCTGCGATTTAACCATTGCTTACTCTACAGATACAAAAACGCCAACCCTAAGGTTGGCGTTAACTTTTATGCTATCAACTCAATTAAGCTTTAAGTGCTTTGAATGCGTTGATTAGACCGTTCGTTGAGCTGTCGTGAGATGTCACTTCTGCGTCATCAGCAAGCTCTGGAAGAATTTGGTTCGCTAGTTGCTTACCAAGTTCTACACCCCACTGGTCGAAGCTGAAGATGTTCCAGATAACACCTTGAACAAAGATCTTGTGCTCGTACATCGCGATCAGGTTACCCAGAGAGCGAGGCGTAATTTGCTTAACAAGAATAGAGTTCGTTGGGCGGTTACCTTCAAACACTTTGAAAGGTACTAGTTCAGCCACTTCTTCTGCAGTTTTACCAGTCGCTAGGAATTCAGCTTCCACAGTTTCTTTTGTCTTACCGAATGCTAGTGCTTCAGTTTGAGCAAAGAAGTTAGACATTAGCTTCTGGTGGTGATCAGATGCTGGGTTATGGCTGATTGCAGGAGCAATAAAGTCTGATGGGATCAGCTTAGTGCCTTGGTGAATCAGTTGGTAGAACGCGTGCTGGCCGTTTGTACCTGGTTCCCCCCAGATGATAGGACCTGTTTGGTACTCTACTGGGTTACCTTCACGATCTACAAACTTACCATTTGATTCCATGTTGCCTTGCTGGAAGTAAGCAGCAAAACGGTGCATGTACTGGTCGTAAGGTAGAATCGCTTCCGACTCAGCGCCGTGGAAGTTGTTGTACCAAATACCGATTAGCGCAAGGATTACTGGGATGTTGCTTTCAAACTCAGTTGAAGCAAAGTGGTTATCCATCTCGTGAGCACCTTCTAGTAGCTCAACGAAATTATCGAAGCCTACAGAAAGAGAAATAGAAAGACCAATCGCAGACCATAGAGAGTAACGACCACCAACCCAGTCCCAGAATTCGAACATGTTGTCAGTATCGATACCAAACTCAGCGACTGCAGTTGCGTTCGTCGATAGTGCAGCGAAGTGCTTAGCTACGTGCGCTTCATCACCTGCTTCTGCTAGGAACCAATCACGTGCAGAGTGTGCGTTCGTCATTGTTTCTTGAGTCGTGAATGTTTTTGATGCTACTAGGAATAGCGTTGTTTCTGGGTTCAGAGACTTAAGTGTCTCAACGATGTGCGTACCATCTACATTAGAAACGAAGTGCATGTTTAGGCGAGTTTTGTATGGCGTTAGTGCTTCAGTCACCATGTATGGACCAAGATCCGAACCGCCGATACCAATGTTTACAACATCAGTAATCTCTTTACCTGTGTAACCTTTCCACTCACCAGAAACGATGCGGTGTGTGAACAGTTCCATTTTTGCTAGTACAGCGTTAACTGCTGGCATTACGTCTTTGCCGTCAACCATTACTGGCTTGTCGCTACGGTTACGTAGTGCAGTGTGAAGCACTGAACGGCCTTCAGTCTTGTTGATCGCATCACCGCTAAACATCGCTTCAATTGCAGACTTAACTTCAGTCTCGTTTGCAAGAGCAAATAGGTGCTGCATCGTTTCTGCGTCGATTAGGTTCTTAGAGTAATCGACTAAGATGTCTGAACCGAAACGAGTAGAAAAGCTCTCGAAACGTTTTGCATCTTGAGCAAACAGCTCTTTCATATCCATATCTTGAGCAGACTCAAAATGAGCTGTTAGAGCTTTCCACGCTTGTGTTTGCGTTGGGTTGATATTTTTCAACATGGTATCTATCCCGATGTTACTGTAGGTTTTATTCTAAACGTCACCTGGGTGATGAATAGAACCCCCGATTAGGCGAAAGTTTATATTTTTCTGTGATGACCAAACCGCGTCACCACTGAAAGATTCTTTGTAATTTTTTTTCACGACGTATTATGCCGTATATGAAGAGCTGTACCTTGAGATAAATCAGGATTAGATTTCCTGAGACAGGAATCGGTACAGACTCTGGCTCTAACACAATTAAATGTGAGCGAGACCTGATAAATTCAAGTTCAAAAGATAGCCTCAAACCACTTTTTTTCCAAATACATTATAAAGGATGGCGTATGTGGATTCAGAAGACTATACACCTAAATGCACAAAAGCGTGGATTTCATCTCATTACTGATGAAATTGAACAACAGATACACGAGGTGAACTCTTTATCTGTTGGTTTATTACATCTATTTATTCAGCATACTTCTGCCAGCTTGACGCTCAATGAAAACGCCGATCCGACCGTCCGTAGTGATATGGAGTCACACTTCAATAAGTTTGTGCCCGAACGAGCCCCCTATTACAAACATACTTATGAAGGTGATGATGATATGCCAGCTCACATTAAAGCATCGACACTTGGCAACAGTGTGACAATCCCTATCACCAATGGTCGTTTAGCTTTAGGAACATGGCAGGGCATTTACTTGGGAGAACACCGAGACTACGGTGGTAGCCGCACTGTGATTGCTACTATCCAAGGAGAATAGCTCATCGTAACTAAGCCTAGAGTAGCGAAATAAAAAGGGGGACACAGAAATGCGTCCCCCTTGAGTAATAGAAAATTGAGCAGATAAACCTTAACTTAGAAAGGCTGGTTTATCAGGAAACTAAAGCATCATAAGTTAGGGGGGCTGACTAACCAAGTTACTTCACGTATTCCATCGCTACACGCGAGGTAAGTTTCGTAACCAACTCGTAAGCGATAGTACCGATATGCTCTGCCACTTCCTCTGAAGGTAACTCTTTGCCCCAAAGTATCGCTTCATCACCGACTTTATCTTGAGCATCCGGCCCAAGATCGACCGTTAACATGTCCATAGATACTCGGCCTGCAATAGGCACTTTTCTGCCATTTACAAACACAGGTGTGCCGTTAGGCGCAGTTCGAGGGTAGCCGTCACCGTAACCAATCGCGATAACCCCCACTTTGGTGTCACGTTCACTGGTCCAGTTCGCGCCATAACCCACACTTTCACCAGCCTTCAAATCACGCACAGCAATCAGGTGTGAGGTGAGGGTCATCACTGGTAAAAAACCAAGCTCTTGTGCTGTTTTATCAATAAACGGCGATACACCGTAAGAAATGATTCCTGGGCGTACCCAATCCAGGTGGCTATTAGGCCAAGCAAGTAAACCCGCTGAGTTCGCAAGCGAACGCTCGCCCTCACAACCTTCTGTTAGAGATAAGAATAATTCTGTTTGCTGCTCAGTCGTTGTTTTATCTAACTCATCAGCACAGCCAAAATGGCTCATATAGCGTAAAGGTTTAGCCACATTTGGGCATTGATGCAGGCGCTCAACGAAATCGTGATATTGCTCAGAACGAACACCCAAACGGTGCATACCACTATCGACTTTTAGCCATACCACAACCGGTGATTCTAGAACTGAATTTTCCAGAGCACTAAGCTGTTCTTCACAATGCACCACCGTTTGAATGTTATTAGTGACAAGTATCGGTAAATCGCCGGAAGAATAAAAACCCTCAAGCAATAGAATAGGCTGAACAATGCCACCAGCTCGCAGCTGCAGTGCTTCCTCAATACGGGCTACACCAAACGCATCTGAGCTTTTAGAGTGCTTAGCAATGTGCAGTAAGCCGTGACCATAGCCATTGGCTTTGACAACAGACATCACTTTACACTGCGGGGCTTTCGACTTAATTTGGTTCAGGTTGTGCTCAAGCGCATTTAAATCAATGCTCGCGGTCGCCGCTTTCATATACGTCATTAGCGATTACTCGTCATCAAATGCAGGACCTGCATAGTTATCGAAACGGGAGTGTTGCCCTTGGAATGTAAGACGAACCGAACCGATCGGGCCGTTACGTTGCTTACCGATAATGATTTCAGCGATGCCCTTCAGCGAGCTGTCTGGGTTATACACTTCGTCACGGTAGATGAACATGATTAAGTCGGCATCTTGCTCAATCGAGCCCGATTCACGCAAGTCCGAGTTAACAGGGCGTTTATCGGCACGTTGCTCTAGGGAACGGTTAAGCTGAGAAAGTGCCACAACTGGAACGTTCAACTCTTTCGCTAGCGCTTTTAGGGAACGTGAAATCTCGGCGATCTCAAGGGTACGGTTATCAGACAGTGAAGGGACACGCATCAGTTGAAGGTAATCGATCATGATCATTGAAAGACCATCATGTTCACGAGCAATACGACGCGCACGAGAACGTACTTCGGTTGGCGTTAGGCCAGAGCTGTCATCAATGTACATGTTCTTCTTATCCATGAGGATACCCATGGTCGAAGAGATACGAGCCCAGTCTTCGTCATCAAGTTGACCGGTACGAATTTTGGTTTGGTCCACGCGAGACAAGGATGCAAGCATACGCATCATCAGCTGTTCGCCCGGCATCTCTAGCGAGAAGATAAGCACTGGCTTGTCTTGTTTCATCGCCGCGTTTTCACACAAGTTCATCGCAAATGTGGTTTTACCCATCGATGGACGTGCCGCCACAATGATTAAATCAGAACCTTGTAGACCTGCCGTTTTCTTGTTGAGGTCATTAAAGCCAGTATCGACACCTGTCACACCGTCTTGCGGAGTTTTGTATAGGATTTCGATACGCTCTAGCGTCTTCTCAAGAATACTATCTACGTTTTGCGGGCCTTCGTTTTCACTCGCACGACCTTCCGCAATCGCGAATACTTTACTTTCAGCAAGGTCGAGCAGGTCTTCTGATGTACGACCTTGTGGATCGTAACCAGAATCAGCAATCTCATTCGCCACACCAATCAGGCTACGAACTAATGCACGCTGAGCTACGATATCCGCATAAGCGTTAATGTTAGCCGCACTTGGCGTGTTCTTAGCTAGGTCAGCAAGGTAGGCAAAGCCACCCACTTCTTCAAGTTGCTCACGCAGCTCTAAGTGTTCTGAGAGTGTAATAAGATCCAGAGGAGAGCTTTCTTCAAGGATATCTTTTACCGCTTCAAAGATCAGACGGTGAGGACGGCTATAAAAGTCTTTGGCCACAACCTTTTCAGCAACCGTATCCCAGCGTTCGTTATCTAATAACAAACCGCCAATAACAGATTGCTCAGCTTCTAATGAATGTGGCGGGACCTTAATGGCGTCCACCTGATCTTTGGCTGATTTCTGACTTTTGGTATCCACTATGACTACACTCAATAACTAATAATGATCGTTCATTATACCCAAGAACACTCATTTGTAATGCGTTCCTATGAGTTTGTTTTATTATGTAGGAAGAATTTACTTATTGCTGACGAAATTAACCAAGGCTAGCATTACGATCTCGCCATTCGTTCACTGTATAACTGAGGTATGCGTGTCCAAACTATTGGCTCTGAGCACTGGTATTCTATGCACTGGTCTCTTGAGCACTCCGATGGCTTTAGCTGATGATGCTAAAACCGATGTTGATGCAATCCTCGACTCGATAGTAGTACCAGAACCTACTGCTGAGCCGATCGTCGTTGCACCAGCACCAGAAGAAAAAGATATGGATATCGCACCAAGTGATACGAGTGACACTGAACTGCCAAGCCCACTAAAAACTGAAGTCGAATTTGGATATCAGTCGCATACTGGTAATTCCGATTCACGCTCTCTAAACGCACGCTTAAACGGTGAGTACACGGCTGGCCGCCACAGAACCAGTGGCGAATGGAAATACTACAACCTCTATAAAGATGGTGAAGAAGATAAGAGGCAATCGACTTACACAGCTCAGAGTGACTACAAGTTAAGTCCTAAAACCTATCTCTACGGCAGTTTTAAAGGCGTCGATTCACGCTACAGTGCTTACTTTAAGGACTACACCGTTTCGAGTGGTCTGGGTTACCAGTTTTCGAATACCGAAGAGTTTGTATTGGAAGTCGAAGTGGGCCCGGGTTTCCGTTACCAAGAACCAAACCTCGATGAGATCGACGATGATGACATCATCTTCCCAGAGATCGTTGAAGAAGCAATTTTCCGTGGTAACGTGAATACTTCTTGGCAGGTGTTGAAGAATTTGCAGCTAAAAGCCGATGTGACGCTTGTCTCTGGTCACAGTAACTTGAAGTTCGATACCGAGTTAGAAGCGATCAACGATATTACTGACAATATCGCGCTGAAGATTGCACACTCTCGCCAGTACCACGACAAGGTACCCGAGGGGCTAGATAAAGAAGACTCGGTTCTCTCCATAAACCTGTTGTTCCAATTCTAATTTCCATGGCTGTTTGTTCAGCCATCAGAGCTTTTGGATCATAGTAAGCTTTTTGCCTACTGTAACCCTCCCTTACTCTTCCCTATATTCCAGATATAAAAAAACACCAGCCGAAGCTGGTGTTTAAAACTTTCATAAAGAAAGAATTCGTCTTGGTACTGAAATTACTCAGCTGCAACGATAGCGATTTTCGCAGTAGCAAAAACTTCAGAGTGAAGTTGGATGCTTACTTCGAATTCGCCGATGTTACGTAGAGCGCCTTCAGGTAGGCGTACTTCGCTCTTAGCTACTGCAACACCTGCCGCTGTGATAGCGTCAGCGATGTCACGAGTACCGATAGAACCGAATAGTTTACCTTCGTCACCAGCTTTAGAAGCGATAGAAACGCCTTCTAGAGAGTTAACTTTCTCTGCACGAGCTTCAGCAGCAGCTAGTTGCTCAGCAACTTTAGCTTCTAGTTCAGCACGACGAGTTTCGAACATAGCAACGTTGTCTTTAGTTGCCATAACTGCTTTACCCTGTGGGATAAGGAAGTTACGAGCGTAACCAGATTTAACGTTTACTTGGTCGCCAAGGCCACCTAGGTTACCGATCTTATCAAGTAGAATAACTTGCATTATCTTAGTCCTCTTAAACTATTATTAACTATTACCGATTACTGATGCTTGTCAGTGTACGGTAGTAGAGCTAGGTAACGAGAACGCTTGATAGCGCGAGCTAGTTGACGCTGGTACTTAGCGCTTGTACCAGTGATACGGCTAGGTACGATTTTACCAGCTTCAGTGATGTAGTTTTTAAGAGTTGCTACGTCTTTGTAGTCAATCTCTTGTACGCCTTCTGCAGTGAAACGGCAGAATTTACGACGACGGAAGAAACGAGCCATGGGCTATCTCCTGATCTTAAATTTAATAATGCAGCCTTTCAAAACTTCGGAAAGTGGTGAAAGACTTAAAACAAGTTGAGAATTTTTTAAGGCATTAAGCCAAAAAAGAATTACTCAGCAGCTGCTTCTGGTTTAGCTTCTGTACGCTCTTCACGACGAGGAGCACGCTCTGCACGCTCTTCTTTTTGCTTAAGCATAATAGATTGCTCAGTCACAGCGCCTTTAGTGCGCATGATCATGTTACGTAGAACTGCATCGTTGAAACGGAAAGCAGTTTCTAGCTCGTCAATCACTTCTTGACCAGCTTCAACGTTCATAAGAACGTAGTGAGCTTTGTGAAGCTTGTTGATTGGGTAAGCCATTTGACGACGACCCCAGTCTTCTAGACGGTGGATAGTACCGCCAGCTTCAGTGATAGAACCAGTGTAACGCTCGATCATGCCAGCAACTTGCTCGCTTTGATCAGGGTGAACCATGAATACGATTTCGTAATGACGCATTTGGTTGCTCCTTACGGATTATTAGCTTCCACGAATGGCTCGGTCGTCCAGAGGAAGCAAGGAACTAAAGATAAATGACCGAGTTTTAAGGACGGCAAATATTATAGAAAGAACCCTGTATTGGCAAGTGGTATTTGGCGAATAATGAAACAGTTTTTCTTTCGCCATTAAGGGGCTGTTAATCTTTCGAGCTGGCTTTTGCAGCTCTTTGTGGGAAATTTATACAAGACAGAGGCTTTGACGTGTAGCTAGCCTACATAAAAAGCCGATAACGCAGTAGAGATGAACCACAAAGGCTGCCCGAAGGGTTCGAGCTAGGCGCCCCCGCAAAAATCATTTTGTGCTTTGTTGAAGAATATTTGCTTAGAATGACTAGGCTACATACTCTTCGCCGCGCCTAAAACGATTTTATCTCGAACAAAATTCAACCACGAAAGAGCAACAGCCCCTTACCATCCGCGGTTCTATTGAGATCTGCCTTAATTAGATGAAAACAAACGCCCACCAGCATGTGGTGGGCGTTAGAAATAAATCAATTCAATGAGTAATTTACTGAGCTAGACGCTGACGTACCGCTTCAAACAGACAAATACCAGAAGCCACTGACACGTTCAGGCTTGATACACTACCAGCCATCGGAATCTTGATCAGGTCATCACAGGTCTCACGCGTTAGACGACGCATACCGTCACCTTCTGCACCCATTACTACTGCTAGAGGGCCTGTTAGCTTCGCTTGATAGATGTCGTGCGTCGCTTCGCCCGCTGTACCGACAAACCATACCCCTTGTTCTTGCAGAGCACGCATTGTGCGAGCTAGGTTGGTTACACGTACTAGCGGAACTGTTTCAGCAGCACCACATGCAACCTTACTAACCGTTGCTGTTAATGGAGAAGAGCGGTCTTTAGGCACGATAACCGCAGCAACACCAGCCGCATCCGCATTACGCAGACACGCACCTAGGTTATGAGGGTCTGTTACGCCATCAAGAACCAACAGCAATGGCTGTTCGTGCTGCGCTAGGATGTCGTCTAGGTGAGTTTCGTTGAGCTGCTTAGCCGGCTTCACCTTAGCGATAATGCCTTGGTGGTTTGCACCTTGTGCTTTGTCATCCAGCGGCTTACGGCCCATCTGTTGGATTGATACACCAAACTGTTGCAACTGATTCAGTAGTGGTAAAAGACGCTCATCTTGGCGACCTTTCAGCACATACGCTTCAATGAAACGTGCTGGATCTTTTTCTAATACGGCTTTCACCGCGTGAATACCGTAAATAAATTCGTTACTCATTGTCTCAAATTACTCTTATTGCTCAGAGATGAACGGCACTAACTCCAATGCATTCAGCTCTGCGTTGTTTATTTCGAGAGTATGCGTTTCACGCCCGATACTCTCGCATTACATTCGTTGTTAACGCTTGGCGATGTCCTAAGACTTATCCGCCCTTGCCTTGCGAGTTGCTGAGCGCTTTTTCTTCGCTCGAGCTTTTGCTGCACCGGTCTTATTACGCGATTTTTTCTTTTTCTCAGAAGCTTCTGAACTACCATCTGGTCGCTTAGTTGGCTCAACTAATGGTTTAGCTGCGACACCTGGTTTGTTGCTCTTCACTGCGGCGCGTTTCTTACTTTTCGCCTTTTTCATTGCTTCAGCAGCACGCTTCTTGGCTGTTTTACCTTTGCCACGAGGCTGACGAGCAGTGTCTTCCAAATCAAAATCAATTTGGCGAGTTTCTAGGTTAACCGCAGAAACCTTCACTTTAACCGAGTCACCCAAGCGGTAGATGTTGCCAGAGCTTTCACCCACTAGGCGCTGACCAACCGCATCAAATTGGTAGTAATCGTTCGCTAACGCCGAGATGTGCACTAGGCCATCAATGTGCAGTTCCGTTAGACGCACAAAGAAACCAAAGCCGGTAACGTTGGCAATCACACCGTCCATTACTTCACCGACGTGGTCTTGCATGTATTCACATTTCAGCCAGTCGTTCACTTCACGAGTTGCGTCATCGGCGCGACGTTCAGTCATTGAACACTGCTCGCCGTAGAAGTCCATTTCATCGAAAGTGTAGTGGTAACCGCCGGTTGGTGTCCAACGTTCGCTGTTACGCCCCTCTTCTTTCGCAATAAGGTACTTAATTGCACGGTGCAGTAGCAAGTCAGGGTAACGACGGATCGGCGAAGTAAAGTGAGCGTAGCGTTTTAGCGCCAGACCAAAGTGACCTACGTTATCAGCGTTGTATACCGCTTGCTTCATCGAGCGTAGCAGCATAGTTTGAATTAACTCGCGATCTTCACGCTCGTTAATTTGCTGCATTAGCTTTGCGTAATCCGTTGGTGACGGAGACAAACCACCGTCTAGCGATAAACCAAGCTCACTTAGGAAGTCTTTAAAGCCTGCTAAGCGCTCTTCTCCTGGAGTTTCGTGAATACGGTACAGCGATGGCTCTTTCGCTTTCTCCACCAAAGATGCAGACGCGATGTTCGCTAGAATCATACACTCTTCGATGATTTTGTGTGCATCGTTGCGAACAACGGGTTCAATACGGTCAATCTTACGATCCGCATTGAAGATGAACTTAGTCTCTACCGTTTCAAACTCAATTGCGCCACGCTCGTCACGAGTCTGCTTCAGTACTTTGTACATTCTGTGCAGCTCTTCGAGATGCGGCACTTCTTGTACGTAACGCTCACGAAGCTCTTCGTTGCCATCTAAGATTGCGCCTACTTTATTGTAAGTAAGACGAGCATGAGAGTTCATCACTGCTTCGTAGTGCTTGTAGCCCGACAGTTTGCCTTTGTCTGAGATAGTCATCTCACACACCATACATAAACGGTCTACTTGTGGGTTCAACGAACATAGGCCGTTAGAAAGTACTTCTGGCAGCATTGGGACTACTTGTGACGGGAAGTATACCGAGTTACCACGATTGATCGCTTCTTTATCTAATGCAGTATCAGGACGAACGTAGTAGCTAACATCAGCAATCGCTACCCATAGGCGCCAACCTCCACCTTTCTTCGCTTCACAATAAACCGCATCATCGAAGTCACGCGCATCTTCACCATCGATTGTTACCAATGGCAATTTACGCAGGTCAACACGTCCTTCTTTCGCTTCTTCAGGGACATGCTCACCCAAGTTAGCAATTTGCTTATCAACAGCTTCTGGCCACTCATTTGGGATCTGGTGGGTATGAATCGCAATCTTGGTTTCCATGCCCGGGGCCATGTTCTCACCAAGCACTTCAGTTACCTTACCCATCATGTTACGAGAGCGACCGCCACGGTCAGTAATTTCAATCACAACCACATTACCCATTCGAGCTCCGCCTTTATGCTCGGTTGGGATAAGGATGTCATGACTGATACGTGAGTCATCAGCAACCACATAAGAGTGGCCATACTCTAAGAAGAAACGGCCAACAATTGGCGTGGTACGTTCTTCAAGTACGCGAACTAAACGACCTTCACGACGGCCACGCTTGCTGTTGTCCGTTGGCTGAGCCAATACGTAGTCACCGTGCATGATGGTTTTCATCTGATGGTGTGGCAGTAGAATATCGTCATCCTTGCCTTTGCTACCATCAGGGCGAACCCAACCATGACCGTCTTTGTGACCAATCACGTAACCTTTCACTAGCTCTAACTTTTCAGGTAGCGCGTAGCATTGGCGACGAGTGAAGACCAGTTGTCCATCACGCTCCATAGCACGTAAACGACGACGTAGCCCTTCATATTGCTCCTCTCCAGCAAGGCCAAGCGCTTCGAATAGATCATTTCGGTTCATTGGGATATTCGCTTCCGTTAGAAACGATAAAATGAACTCTCGGCTTGGTACTGGATTGTCGTAATTTTTCGACTCTCGATCGGCAAAAGGATCAACGTTAGTGGTAGCTGTCGTGTTTTCTGACATTGGTGTGTTTTTTGACATAGGCGGGCCTGCTTAAGCAAGGAAGGTATATACCCCTAGTATATCCGATGCTAGAGGTAAGCTACAGATATGCTTTAGAAAACCCGAAAATAACCTCAGATTGATACATATCTTCATTTTGTGAAACATCACTTCATCATCACAAACTACCATAAGAATTTCGCGCAAACGATAAAACAAACGTTTGCCTCATGAGTGAAATGCACTATTATCCAGACACTTTTACCAACTCCTGTTCTGAGTATTGATATGAAATTAAAACGCACCTTATTGGCTTCAGCAATGGCGAGCCTTGCGCTATTACCATTCGCAAGTTCTGCGATGGAAAAAGCAGATCTAATGATTACCGATGCGATGGTTCTAACCATGAACCAAGACAAAACGGTTTATGAGAGCGGAACGGTTGTCGTCAAAGACAACAAAATCATTGCGGTTGGCGATGCTTCACTAGAGAAGCGATACAAAGCTGAGCAAGTGCTAGATGTCGATGGCGACATCGTAATGCCAGGTCTAATCAATACTCACACCCACGTATCAATGACGGTTTTCCGTTCACTGGCCGATGATGTGCCAGACCGACTACACCGCTACATCTTCCCACTAGAGAAGAAGTTAGTATCACGCGACATGGTACGTATTGGTGCCAACTTAGGTAACGTTGAAATGGTCAAAGGCGGTGTGACAACTTACGCCGACATGTACTACTTCGAGGATGAAGTTGCAAAAACCGTCGATAAGATTGGTATGCGTGCCATCCTTGGTGAAACCGTGATTAAGTTCCCAGTTGCCGATGCTGCAAACGCCGAAGAAGGTATCAAGTACGCGTTGAACTTTATTGAAGAATATAAAGATCACCCACGTATTACCCCTGCATTTGCACCACATGCGCCTTACACCAACACCACAGAGGTCCTGCAGAAGATTTCTAAATTGTCACTAGAGCTCGATGTACCAGTGATGATCCACCTTGCAGAATCGCACCGTGAAGTAGAGAAGATCGCAGAGCGTTCAGAAGGCTTATCGCCGGTTCAATACATGGATAGCATTGGCGCACTCAACAAAAACCTAGTTGGTGCACACATGATCTTAATCGATGACCATGATATTGAGCTTGTGAAAAAGTCGGACATGGGTGTGGCTCATAACATGAGTGCGAACATCAAGTCAGCAAAAGGCGTATCACCTGCACTACAGATGTATGATGAGAATGTACGTATTGGTTTAGGTACTGATGGCCCAATGTCTGGTAACACTCTAAGCACTATCGATGAATTCAACCAAGTTGCTAAAGTTCATAAGCTAGTCAATAAAGATCGTGCAGCAATGCCGCCGATCAAAGTGATCGACATGGCAACAATGGGCGCAGCAAAAGCGCTACACATGGAAGATAAGATCGGCTCCCTTGAAGTCGGCAAGCTAGCAGACATCATAGTGATCGACACTAAAGCACCAAACATGGTTCCTGTTTACAACCCGTATTCAGCACTGGTGTATTCAGCTAACTCTGGCAATGTTCGTCACACGATCGTCGATGGCAAGATCATCATGCAAGATCGCGACATGCTAACGGTAAATGAAGATAAGATTCGTCAGGAAGCGCTCGACTTTACCAAGGTAGTTCGTGAAACCGTTATCGAATCTGGTGAAGTCGTTCAATAAGTTCGCTATCGAATAACATGACCATCTAAACGTAAAAAGCCCCGCACTAATTTGATTAGGCGGGGCTTTTTATATCTTGTAACCTGTAACAATGAGTGCAGGAATCATTACAGGTTTCTAGCTCGGTATTACCAGAATACGTCGCGTCGTTTTGCTCGCGCGATAATATTGTCTGGCATTCTCTTTTCCAGACCACTTCGCAATACAGTAATGCGCTTGTGTTGTCTTTGGTCTGCAGTGACTGAGTTGTATAACCAGCGGTAAGCATCTTCGTAATCTAACGGGCTGCCATAGTCACGCAACAACAGCTCTGCTAGATGAATACTGGCACTCAGGTTCCCCAGAGAGGCCGCTTCACGCAGGTATGGGATCGCTCGCTCTTGGTCTTGTTGAACCAAGGTTCCACGAGAATAATAACGACCCAATTGCTCTAGTGCTGAAGGTAAACCTTGGTGTGCCGCGTTTTCCATGTAGTAAAGACCAAGCTCTACATCTTGAGGAACGCACACGCCCCACGCCAGCATATCACCGTATAAAAACTCATAAGAAGGCAAGCTAATACGCGTTGCACGAGCAACGATATCTTCAACTAACTGGCACTTATCAGCTTTCACTCGCTCTAGGTGTTGATTATTCTCGATTAAATTAATCAGTTCAGCTTCTGTATATATTGGAACCGGCTCCCCGACATCAGCCAAATTTGCATGACTCAAGGGTGAGCTCAGCGCCATTATCAATGAAGCTGCCACAATTCGTAGCTTCATACCTGCACTCTTTTATCGGTTTTAAAAACGCATCGAGCCTTTGGGCAACCCAAACTCAATTACATTTCACTCACTATGATATCTGTATCGGCAACTCAGCGTATCGCTTTAGACAAAACTTGCCGCTAATGGGCAATATTTTGCCAGATGGCGTTCAAAAGATCATCACAGAAAGCTATATACCAATCGTAGTAAATAACTGCTCACTCTAGCTTGTTAAAATACTCGATAACTTCGTTAGAATTTTTGATCACTTACTTACTGTGATTGGTATCGTCCCTCAAATTACAAGTATAAAAAAGCCGACTTAAGAAAGTCGGCTTTTAGAAAACGATTTAATTATCAAAGCACTAAAGGTGCCGTGGTAATCACTCAATCAGGCATTATGCACTGTATGGGTGAACCTTGATGATAGTTTCGTTACGGTCTGGACCAGTTGATACGATATCAATTGGCACACCTGTTAGGTCTTCGATACGTTTGATGTAATCAAGAGCAGCTTGTGGAAGCGCGTCGATTGACTTAGCACCAAATGTTGTTTCAGACCAACCTGGCATTGTTTCGTAGATTGGCGTTGCTTCTTCGAAAGACTCAGCAGCCATTGGAGAAACTTCTAGGATAGAACCGTCAGCCATCTTGTAGCCAGTACAGATCTTGATTTCTTCTAGGCCGTCTAGAACGTCTAGTTTAGTCAGACACATACCAGTTAGAGAGTTGATTTGGATTGCACGACGCATAGCAACAGCATCGAACCAACCAGTACGACGTAGACGACCAGTAGTTGCGCCAAACTCGTGGCCAACATCACCTAGGTGCTTACCAACTGGGTCTTGCTTGTCTAGACCATCGTATAGCTCAGTTGGGAATGGACCTGAACCTACACGAGTACAGTAAGCCTTAGTGATACCAAGGATGTAACCGATGTGACGAGGACCGAAACCAGAACCTGCAGCAACACCACCAGCAGTCGTGTTAGAAGAAGTTACGTATGGGTAAGTACCGTGGTCGATATCTAGTAGAGTACCTTGAGCGCCTTCGAACATGATCTTGTCGCCGCGCTTACGTGCTGCGTCTAGTTCGTCAGTTACGTCCATAACCATTGAAGTTAGTAGATCTGCGTAACCCATGCACTGCTCAAGTACATCTGCGTAGCTTACTGTTTCAGCTTTGTAGAAGTGCTCTAGTTGGAAGTTATGGAATTCCATTACTTCTTTTAGTTTTTCAGCGAACATTTCTTTATCGAAAAGGTCACCAACGCGTAGACCGCGACGAGCAACTTTATCTTCGTAAGCTGGACCGATACCACGACCCGTTGTACCAATAGCTTTCGCGCCACGAGCGATTTCACGCGCGTTGTCGATAGCGATGTGGTAAGGAAGAATTAGAGGACAAGCTTCAGAAACGAAAAGACGCTCGCGAACTGGGATACCGCGCTCTTCAAGAGGCTTCATTTCTTTAAGAAGTGCTTCAGGCGAAAGTACAACACCGTTACCGATAACACATTTAACGTTATCGCGCAGGATGCCTGATGGAATTAAGTGAAGAACGGTTTTTTCACCGTCAATTACAAGTGTGTGACCTGCATTGTGACCGCCTTGGTAGCGAACCACGTATTTTGCATCTTCAGTTAAAAGGTCAACGATTTTACCTTTACCTTCATCACCCCATTGGGTGCCTAGAACGACTACGTTATTTCCCATCTTTCCAATTTCTGTTGCTAATTAAAAATGGATTCTAGCACTGAATCACACTTCTTGCAGTCACTTTTTGTTCATAAACGTTAACGCTGTACAAAAATAAAACAGCGATTACGAAGAGCAGATCGCTAAAGATGCTGATATCATTATATTTTTATAGATATAAGGCAGCATCATGTCTGATTCAATTTGGCTCGCAATTGGGCTTGTTCTCATCGTTGAAGGGCTTGGCCCATTAATCGCACCAAATGGCTGGAGAAATATGGTCGCTCAGCTAAGCGAGCAACCCGATACTCAATTGCGCCGCATTGGTGGCTGCCTGGTAGTCGCTGGCGCCGTGATCGCTTTTATGACACATCACTAATTCGCGTCATCGCATCCACAATAGTTCTCTGCATAGTTCCTTACCATTGCTAGCAGATAGATAGTTCGAGCCACCACTCTCCCAAAGCCGCTCAGACAAGATAAAAATAGCAGAACCCTAAAAAGTAAAAAGGCTCCCACAATGGGCAATGTAGATCAGATAAGGATCGGTTGACCGATCCTTCTTCTGAGAGATAATCGGAAGCCTGTTTCTAGGCTTCCGATTTTTTATGTCTATCCAAAACTATTTTGTCGATTTCCTCGAAGAAAATCCTGTTGATGTAGCTCAACTCACCACTTTCTCTGAACATATCCCAGATGAATGGGTTGTTAAGGCAGCTAGTCTTTCTGATAAAGCGACTATTCGCCGACGTCGACTACCAAGTGACATGGTCTTGTGGTTAATTGTCGGCATGGCCTTCTTCCGTAATGAACCAATTGCCGAAGTCGCACGAAGAATGAATGTCTGTGCGGATGGCTTGGCTGATGAAGAGTTATTAGCAAAAAGTGCTTTAACCCAGGCAAGACAACGTTTAGGCAGTGCTGCACCAGAGTGGTTGTTTAAACAATGTGGGCGAACGTGGGGTCTTGAACGATACCGTGATGATACGTGGCAAGGATTACAAGTTTTTGCTGTAGACGGTGCTCTTTTTCGCACCGCGGATACGCCCGAACTTAGAGAGCACTTTGGCTCGGGTAATACCTCGAGTAGCAGGCAGACACCACATCCAATGCTAAGAGTTGTGACTATGATGAATGTCCGTTCTCATGTCATCGTTGACGCTGCCATAAGCCCTTATCGGCGTGGTGAAATCCCACTTGCTATGCCCTTCATCGACTCTTTACCAGATAACTCTGTGACGTTACTAGATAAAGGTTTTTACGGTGCAGACTTACTTCTCTCTCTTCAAAATAGCGGTATTAATAGACATTGGTTGATACCAGCAAGGAAAGGGTTGAAATACACACTTTTAGATGAAGAAGAAAGCAATGATATGCTCATCGAAATGAACGTCTCACCGCAAGCTCTCAAAAAGAACCCTAGTTTACCTGAAAAATGGCAAGTCAGAGCGGTGACCTATGAAGTACAAGGTAAGCAGAAAACTGTTTTTACATCCCTTCCAAGAGCAGACTACGACGCGAAAGCGGTAGCCGAACTTTATCATGAACGTTGGGAAATCGAATTAGGTTATCGTGATATCAAAAGCTCAATGCAACACAATGCCTTAGTATTACGCAGTAAAACAGTAAACCTTGTTTATCAAGAACTCTGGGGGCTGTTGCTTGGTTATAATTTGGTAAGACGTGAAGCAAGTCAGGCAGCAGTTGAACATGGAAGAATGCCGAATGAAATTAGCTTTAAATACGCTTGTCAGTTTATAGCGAGCCAACTGAAGGTGATGAGTAAAGCGATATCGCCAGGCAATACACCTAAGCGTTTAAAGAGTCTAAGGGGAGACTTATCAGTCCTCTTTATAGACAAACGCCCTAAGCCTAATCGGCCTAGGGCGGTAAAAATATCAAAGACTCGCTACCCAATTAATCGCAAAGCAGCTCCGCTTAAGTGAACTACATTGCCCACAATGGGAGCCTTTTAAGTATTAGCGTGTCTGGTTATTAAAATTCAGCGTTTGCTGCTTCAATAACTGCTCAGCTTATTTAGCTGGCGCACCGCTCGCTTGATTCATGTATTGGAAGAATTCACTCTTAGGATCCAATACTAAGATATCATTCTTGGAGCTGAACGATTTCTTGTAGGCTTTAAGAGAACGTAGCAAGCTGAAAAACTCTGGGTCTTGATTATACGCATCCGCATATATCTTTGCTGCCGTTGCATCCGCTTCACCGCGAGTCACGCGAGCCGTTTTATCTGCCTCAGCGAGAATAGTTGCTACCTCGAGCTCTGCTTGAGCTCGGATAACTTCAGCTTTTTCACGACCTTGAGAGCGGAACTTACGAGCTACGGACTCACGCTCCGCACGCATACGGCGGTAAATAGACTCACTAATTTCATCAGGTAAGTTGATCTTCTTAATACGGAAGTCAACAACTCGTACACCCAAATCTTTTAGTGCGCTCTTACGAGTATCATCTAAAACCTCTTGCATGATTTGATCACGTTCGCCATCAATCTCTAACGCTTTCAATGCAGCTTCATTTGCCAATTCACCTTCAACGCCGTCAGCAAGCTCTTTGCTCTTGTCGCTAGGACCAGAAATGATTTGCTTGATTTCACGAGAACCGATTTCAGAACGTAAAACATCAGTTACCTTGCGCTCTAATAGTGCCTCTGCTTGCATTGCATTACCACCACCTGTCGCCAAGTAGTAACGACCAAAGTCTTCAATACGCCATTTTACGTATGAATCAATGATTACGTCTTTTTTCTCAGAAGTTACGAAACGATCAGAGCGGCCATCCATGGTTTGAATTAGCGCGTCTAATCGCTGTACGCGATCAAACATCGGCATTTTGAAATGCAAACCCGGTTCATAGATACGAGTGATTTCGTTGTTATCTTTCAGAACACGACCAAAACGTACAACAATGCCACGCTCACCTTCTGGAATCACAAACAATGACATCAACATAAGAGCCAATGTAATCACTAATACAGGGATCATTAACTTACGCATTCTTAGTATCTCCCTTGACGTGATGTTGAACGAGTTTCAGAGTTAGATTTTGGTGCAACATCTTTACGGTCAGACTCTAGTTGAATCTCATCATAAGCAGAACCTGTTCTCGATTTACGAGCTTTAGCACTGTCGTTATCTTGACCGGCTAACTTGTCAATCGGAAGGTACAGTAGGTTACCGCTCGACTCTGAATCAATAAGAACCTTAGACGTATTGCTATATACTTCTTCCATTGTATCTAGATACAGACGGTTGCGTGTCACTTCAGGAGCTGCAGCGTATTCAGGAAGTAGTTTTTCAAACTGAGCTACCTGACCCTCTGCTTCATTAGTAATACGCTCTCTGTAACCTTGCGCTTCTTTCTTCAAACGCTCAGCACGACCTGTCGCTTTTGGTAAGATTTCGTTTTTGTAAGCCTCAGCTTCGCGAATAAAACGCTCTTCATCCTCACGGGCAGCAATGGCATCGTCAAACGCATCTTTAACTTGCTCAGGCGGACGTGCAGACTGGAAGTTAACGTCAACCAACGTGATACCCATATCATAGCTATCAATAATTTGGTTCAACGTTTCTTGCGTGCTTTGGCGAATCTGCTGACGACCGCTGGTTAGAATCGCATCCATCAGAGAATCACCAATTACTGCTCTCAAAGCAGAGTCTGTCGCTTGGTGTAAGCTATCGTCCGCATCCGTCACTCGGTACAGATACTTGTATGGATCAGTTACGCGATACTGAACATCCATTGATACATTCACTACATTTTCATCTTTGGTCAGCATTGTGCCTGATGCACGCAGTGAGCGAATCGCTTGAACATTGACTAGCTGTCTATCGCTGATTTGATCGATGAAACGTGGATGCCAGTTAAGGCCAGGTTCTTCAATACGATCAAACTGACCTAATCGAAGTACAACTGCTCTCTCTGCTTCGCCAACGGTGTAGAAACCTGCGAAGAACCAGATAGCAATAGCAATAACGGCAATAACACCAAAGCCAATTGCACCGCCACCACCAATAGATGGTCCGTTTCCGTTCCCACCTTTTTTACCAAACTTGCCACCCAACTTTTGACTCAGCTTGTTAAACACTTCGTCTAGGTCTGGCGGTCCTTGATCTCGGCCACCGCGATTATTTTTATTACCCCAAGGGTCATTATCGCGGCCGTTATCGCCGTTGTTATTTCCAGGCTCATTCCACGCCATTAGAAAGCTCCATCATTTGATATGACGTTATACTGTAGCAGTCTCTGAGGTAACGATAAAGTCACCCAAGAGCGCCCCTTCTCTTTTTTCAAGTTTAGACCAATCTATCTGTTGCATTCGGATATCTATCAACAAGTTACCATTTTCATCATACTCTTCCTGTTGAATACATTTCAGCTGGAAAAATAAACTACGAATTCGGCCTTGATGTTGATGCGGAATACACAGTCGGTATTGAACCATTTGACTCGCTAAACGCTCAGTTAAAGCTTCAAACAGCAGTTCGATACCTTCACCTTCCATTGCAGAAACCCAAACAGCGCGTGGTGCGCCCTCTTCGTCTCTATCAATTCGAGGTTTTTGGTCTTCCATGCAGTCAATCTTGTTCATGACTACAAGGGTTGGCACTTCATGAGCATCGATTTCTTCTAATACATCATGAACAGCCTGAATGTTCTCACGAAAGCGGTCATCACTGGCATCAACAACATGTAACAAAATGTCAGCTTCCTGCGTCTCTTGTAACGTAGCCTTGAACGCAGCGACCAAGTCGTGTGGTAGATGACGGATAAAACCTACGGTATCTGCGAGAATCGCAGGCCCGACATCTGGCAAATCAATCTTACGTAGTGTTGGGTCTAGTGTTGCAAACAGTTGGTCTGCCGCATAAACACCGGCACTAGTGATTCGATTGAAAAGCGTTGATTTCCCCGCGTTGGTATAACCAACTAAAGAAACGGTTGGGATCTCAGCTCGATTACGAGCGCGTCGCCCTTGTTCACGTTGCTTAGCTACCTTAGCTAAACGACGTAATATTGCCTTTATACGGTCACGCAACAAACGTCGATCGGTTTCCAGTTGAGTTTCACCTGGACCACGAAGACCAATACCACCTTTCTGCCTTTCAAGGTGAGTCCAACCACGAATCAATCGGGTAGAGATATGACGAAGCTGAGCGAGCTCAACTTGTAGCTTACCTTCATGAGTTCGCGCACGTTGTGCAAAGATATCTAAGATCAAACCCGTGCGATCAATCACACGACATTTACACAATTGCTCGAGGTTTCGCTCTTGGGCAGGAGAGAGGGAGTGGTTAAAAATCACAATTTCAGCACCGGTCAGCTGAACAGCTTGTGCGATTTCTAGGGCTTTACCTTCTCCGACATAGTATTTAGGGAGTGGGGATTGGCGGCTACCAGTAATCACTTGTAGCGTTTCTACCCCCGCAGAAGAGACCAGCATTTCGCATTCGCTTAGGTCTTCCCATTCTCCCTCATGCGTGAAGTTGATATGAACAAGTACGGCTCGCTCACCGGATTCATAACGGTCAAACAAGCAACCAACTCCTTATCACAGCATTTGCTGTGTTAATTGAACGATTAATCTTCTGTCTTCTCAGCACGATCAGATGGAGCACGTTGCTCGCCGCTGTGGTGACTTACTGCACGAGCAGGAACCACAGTAGAAATCGCATGCTTATAAACCATTTGGTTTACAGTGTTCTTCAGCAAGATCACGAATTGATCGAAAGACTCGATCTGGCCTTGCAGCTTAATGCCGTTTACAAGGTAGATTGAGACTGGAATGCGCTCACGGCGGAGTGCATTTAGGAATGGGTCTTGTAGCGATTGCCCCTTAGCCATTTTATTTTCCTTATTTTGTATTTTGTTGTAATTATTTAGCTAGTGGTGCACAAAAAGGTGCGGCCTTTGCATCTGAGCTAAATGAATAAAAAAACTCCGTTGTTATTGAAAGGCTGTGATTTTAAAAAGCCTCAATAACGGATCCTTTCCAGAGTATATTCACGCAAAAGCGATCACATTATACACAGCAATACTAATCAGATGCTATTGCATCTGAAAGAGTTTCTAATGCTTGATCAATGTTTTCGCTATCCAACCAAGTTAAATCATCCCAACTGCGCAACCAGGTGATCTGTCGCTTGGCCAACTGACGGGTTGCACAGACACCACGGAAAACCGCTTCGTCTAAATCACAATTACCGTCTAAATAATCCCACATCTGCCTATAACCAACGCATCGGATCGATGGCAATTCAGGATGAAGATCTTCTCTGGCGTACAGCGCCTTCATCTCTTCTTCAAATCCTGCTTCGATCATCTTCTCGAAACGCAGCTCAATGCGGCGATGGAGTTCTTTCCTTTCCTTGGGAGCTATTGCAAATTGTTTTACACGAAATGGCAGGCTATCGCCTTTCGTTTGAGTTAGCTCTGTTAATGTTTTACCCGAAATTCGATAAACTTCCAATGCCCTTGAAAGCCTTTGTGGATCATTTGGGTGTATTCTTTCAGCGGATACGGGATCAATCTCTCTTAATTGATCATGTAATGCTTGCCAACCTTGCTCGATAGATTCCGCTTCAATCTGCTTACGAATCTCAGGATCCGCAGCCGGTAGTGGCGATAAACCTTCCAACAACGCTTTGTAGTAGAGCATAGTGCCGCCGACTAAAAGAGGGATCTTGCCTTGAGCAACGATCTCGTTCATCTCTTTCAGTGCATCACGACGAAAATCTGCCGCAGAGTACGCTTCACTTGGGTCAAGAATATCAATCAAGCGGTGAGGCGCGAGCGCAAGCTCTTCTGCATTCGGTTTAGCGGTGCCAATATCCATGTCTTTGTAGATAAGTGCCGAATCGACGCTGATGATCTCTACTGGGTATTTCTGACGTAAGCGGATAGCTAAATCTGTTTTTCCTGATGCCGTTGGGCCCATTAAAAACAACGCTAAAGGTAATTTTTCAGTCATGATAGTTAGTATTTGTTTCTCAGTTATAGCGCTTTATAGCAAAGGGCTTTTGTCACGAGAGGCTTGCTTTCAAAAAAGTCCCATCGTAAAAAATAAATCACACACAGCCTAAGCCGTAAATAAGCTTAATTTACCAATAAACTAAGCCATAAATGCCGCAATAGTCGCCGAAAAGTCGATAGAATTAACAAACTCAGGATCATCTAATGGAAGTAGACCATGCCAAAGTTGTTCAAGTTCCCCAACTAATTGAACCGCTTCAGATAAAGTGTAGTCGCTTTTTACTTGTGCGGTTTGAATCCCGATCCAGTTAACCAAAGCTGGCAACATGTCATCAGGTAGCTTCACTGTACTCTGGGCATTTATTGAAGCCGCGTACGATAACAGATCTGGGATCAGAATTTGTAAGTTTTGCTGCCTTAATGGAGAAGGAACCCCCATCACCATAATGGCTTCGCTATTTCGAACCTTAAGTTCAATACCAAGACGAGCCAGTGGTTGGTTTAATGTCTTCGCTACCTCAACCAATTCACTGCCAATTTTAAGCGACAAAGGCACCAGTAATGGCTGACTTTTTAGTGCCCCGCTTCGTGTATCCAGCTGGCCAATAACGCGCAGTAATTCCGCTTTAGCCAAAGAGACCAACACGCAACCATTCTTGTTGCCCATCATCAGGTACTGACGCTCGACAATAGAGACGGCCTTACCTAGATCGGTAACCGGTGTTCTTGGCTTCGACTGAGGCAACTTCTGTTGAGGCGGCTCAGCTTCGCTTGAAACTGTTTGCGCCACCGGATATTGAGCATCTGATGGCTCGACTGTTTGGCGCTCAAAATCTGGCGTTTTCAACAGCTCTTTGTAAGCGCTCACCTCACGCTTCGAAGGCGCTGGTTCGGCGTGGTGTTGGTGTGACTCTTTCTCTTTTTTCGGAGCAGGTCGTGATTCTATCCACTCTTGACGAGGCGAACCGGTAAAACTGGTTTCACGAGCAGACGAGTTTCGGTTAGCAGGTGAGCCCAAATTACTTGAAGAGCTGCTGCTTGAAGAGCCTCTATTCGACGCTGAACTATAGTGCTGACCACCATCATTAACGCTGTGCTGAGGCTGGTTGTTATAGGCTTGCTCGGATTCTGCTTTTCTCGGATAGGCTGGAGTCTGCTCAATCGCATGTCGCACTCTTTCAGAGACCTGCGATTGTTCCGAATGAGCTGGGACATTGCTTTCTGGAGCGCTAAAGTTCGTCGTCTCTTCCCCTTCAGGCACGGAACTATCTTGTTGATAGTTAGGGGCTTCTGATTGGTGGAAAGCAGATTGATTAATAGGCGCCGCATCGATTTGCTTACTTTGTGCTAGACCATCACTCAATGCCTGATAGATGAAGTCATGCACCAGACGAGCCTGATGAAAGCGCACTTCGTGTTTAGCAGGGTGAACGTTCACATCGACTTGATGCGGGTCCAGTTCAATGAAGAGTACATAAGTGGCAAATTGGTCTGGACGCAAGCTGGTTTCGTAGCTTTGACGAATCGCGTGATTGATCAGTTTGTCACGCATCATACGACCATTCACATAGCAGTATTGTAAGTCGCTTTGCTGTCTTGCCCCCTCTGGCGTAGTAATCCAGCCGTGAAGTTTCAACCCTTGGTGCTCAAGTTCTATCTTAAGCATATGACGAACAAATGGATTACCGCATACCGCTGCAATGCGTTTCTCGGCTTGGACCTCTGTCTTAGCAGCGCGGTACTGACGAATCATCTTGCCGTTATGACGCAGGTTGATCGTCACATCAAAGCGGCTTAATGCAATACGCTTAAGCAGCTCATCAATATGAGTGAATTCGGTTTTTTCAGTACGTAAGAATTTGCGGCGTGCCGGGGTATTGAAAAACAGATCCAGCACTTCAACCGAGGTGCCGATTGGGTGTGCAGCAGGCTGCAATTTTACCTGCATGTCTCGGCCTTCACTGTGCGCAGCCCAAGCTTGATCTTGAGTGGCTGGACGTGAAGTCATGGTTAAGCGCGCTACTGAGCTGATACTCGCCAACGCTTCACCACGGAAACCTAGGCTGACGATCGCCTCAAGGTCATCAAGAGTATGGATTTTAGAGGTAGCGTGACGACTTAGTGCGAGAGCAAGCTCATCTTTTACGATGCCCTTACCGTTATCACGAACACGGATCATCTTGGCGCCACCTTTCTCGATATCAATATCGATGCGTGTCGCGCCGGAATCCAAACTGTTCTCTACCAGCTCTTTTACAACAGAGGCTGGCCTTTCTACCACTTCACCCGCTGCGATTTGGTTCGCTAAGCGAGCTGGCAGTATTTTGATCGTCATATTTATAGCTACCTTACTGCCATTCATAGAAGCCCTTCCATGTTTATAAGGCACTTCTATGTTAGTTAAACTCGATTATTTATGAGGAATAATCAGCACTTGTCCAATCGCCAATTCATCAGAACGGAGCTTATTCGCTTGGCGAATGCTGTTCACACTCACCCCGTACTTCGCAGCAATCTTGCCTAAGTAATCACCTCTTGCTACTTTATGTTTGCGCAGAGGAACATCCTTAACCTCAACCGTAATACGTAACTTTTGACCCACTCTCACCGTTTCTGATTTTAGACGGTTCTCATGTTTAATATCAGCCACAGATACTTTATAACGGCTAGCTATCTTACCTAAGTATTCTCCAGACTTAACCGTGTGAGTGATAGTCTTAGTTTTAACCGCACTGCTTGATGATGAGCTTGAAGCACCGCCTGGAATCTTAAGCACTTGGCCAATCGCTAGGCTGCTCGACTTCAGATTGTTGTACTTCATCAATGCTTGTGTCGATGTACCGTATTTACTCGCAATCACCGATAACGACTCACCACGAGACACCTTGTGCTGACTCGCACTGCCTGTTGATGATGTCGCATTAGACAAGATAATCCCTTCTGGCGGGTTCTCTTTCAGGTACTTCACCACAGCTTTAGTCACAGCACGCGCAAGTTTATCTTGGTGCGAGCGTTGGAAAAGTAACTTCTCTTCCGTTGGATTTGAAATAAAGCCCGTTTCTACCAATACCGATGGAATCTGCGGTGAGCGCAATACTGCCAAACTCGTATTAATCGGCTTACTATTGTGTAGCTTAGCGACTTTACCCATTTCAGACAGAATTGCTGTTGCCAGTTTATAGCCCTCTTTCTGAGAGTGACTAAATTGCAGGTCCAACAAGGTTTGGTTTACGTTCTTATCATCAATATTATTAGTGAAAGCAGCGCCGCTGCCCCCCAACAATTCTGATTGCTTCTCTTTATTCTCAATCCAACGGGAGATTTCTGTATTCGCACGTCGAGTGTTCAATACAAACACCGAACCGCCTCGAGGTTGAGGTGTGGTAAACGCATCCGCGTGAATCGAGATCAACAGGTGAGCTTCATTTTCACGAGCGATAGCAACACGTCGATTGAGGTTTACGAAGTAGTCAGCATTACGAGTCATTCGAGTTTTGATGCCCGGAACCGCATTCAATTGAGCAGCTAACTTCTTTGAAATACTTAGCGTCGCATCTTTTTCATATTTACGACTTGGACCAATCGAGCCTGGGTCTTCACCACCATGGCCAGGATCAATCACGATCAGAATATCTTTCTGACGCTTAACCTGATTGATGTCTTTACTTACCGTTGGCTTACTTGGTTTTGTAGCTGGCTTACTCTTGCTCACCGCACCATGAGGCAGATCGATCACCAAGCGGTGCCCGTATTGGCCGCCCGGTGTTGGGCTCAACTTAAAGAGTTCAGCTTTAGAAGATCTCTTCAATTCGAAAACTAAGCGATAGGTTCCCTTCTGTGGGGGAGAGCTTTTACGAACTTTAGACAGTACTGGGCTGTCTTTCACCACCACCGGTAGCTTAGTGGCCAATTCGGTATTTTTTAAATCGACAACCAAGCGGCTCGGGCTACTCAGTGTGAAATAGCTAAAGTCGACCTCAGATTTAAGATCGATAACCACACGCGTTTCTTCAGGAGAAGGCCAAACCCTCAAACCTTTTAGTGAATTCGCAGAAACCAGTGATGAAAATAGTAAGGAGAAAACAGCAGCCATCATGGCTACTGTTGGAAAAAGGCGTCTAGAAATCAACATAACTCCAACTGACTAAGTAAGCGCTGTCCGTATTCACTATTAGCGGTTAAAGAAACAATACGGTGATCGTCTTGGTAACGAATATCAATATCCATGTCCGCTTCTGGCAGTAATCCATAGCCCTTCTCTGGCCATTCAACCAAACAGATCGCGTCAGGCGTAAAGTAATCACGAATCCCCATAAACTCGAGTTCTTCAGGATCGGCTAGGCGGTAAAGATCAAAATGATACACCTGCCAATCTGCAAGTTGATAAGGTTCAACTAGAGTATACGTTGGGCTCTTTACATTTCCTTGATGACCAAGTGCTTTTACAAAGCCGCGACTAAACGTCGTTTTACCTGCGCCAAGATCACCATGCAGATAAATCGTTGTCTGCTGTGAGCAAAGATTAGAAAGCTCCGTTCCTAGTTGAATCGTTGCTTGTTCATCTTTCAAAGTAAATTGTTTAGTGCTCATGAATACGTTCTCTAAAAATCGATCGTTGACTATATAAAAATCAAAAGAACAAGAATAGTAAACCGTGATGCTTTTGGGAGACAAGCACTCAAGTGTAAGTTCTATGAAAAATACTGTTCAAAACACGTCTGTTCTGGTCAACACCACTAAGATCCGTTAAGATCCGCCCCCATTTTTACCGAACCGAATTTTAGTTATCCTTATCTCTATAAGAATGAAGCCATGAATCTAGACCATCTTGCTGAAAAAATTAAAATTTGGGGAAAAGAGCTAGGCTTTCAAAAAGTTGGCATCTGCGATGTTGATCTCAGTGAACATGAAGCCCCTCTTCAAGCATGGCTAGATGCAGGTCATCACGGCGAAATGGATTGGATGGCCCGTCATGGCATGATGCGCGCACGTCCTAATGAACTTCACCCAGGAACCATTCGAGTGATCAGCGCCCGAATGAACTACCTACCACCAGAAGCTCAATTTGCCTCAAACCTCAGTGATACCACTCAAGGTTACATCAGCCGTTATTCTTTAGGCCGCGATTATCACAAATTGTTCCGTAACCAATTGAAAAAGCTGGGTCAAAAAATTGAAAAAGAGGTCGAAGATTTAGACTCTCGTCCTTTCGTCGATTCGGCGCCTATTTTAGAAAGACCACTAGCTCAAAAAGCAGGGCTAGGCTGGACAGGTAAACACTCACTCATTCTCGATAAAGCCGCAGGCTCTTGGTTCTTCTTAGGAGAGCTACTGGTTAACATCCCTCTTCCAACGGATGAGCCGAGTGTTGACGAATGTGGCAAATGCACCGCATGTATCACCTCCTGCCCAACCGGCGCCATTATTGCGGATGGTGTGGTTGATGCTCGCAAATGTATTTCATATTTAACGATTGAATACGATGGCGTAATCCCAGAAGAGTTCAGAGAAGCGATTGGGAACCGAATCTATGGTTGTGATGACTGCCAATTGGTCTGCCCATGGAATCGGCATGCTGAGATCACTGAACAAAAAGACTTCCACCGTAGAGAAGATTTTAAAGAAGCTGACCTCGTTTTACTCGCAAGCTGGGATGAAGCGACCTTCTTAAAGAAAATGGAAGGCTCAGCGATTAGACGTATTGGTCATACGCAGTGGTTACGTAATATTTATGTTGCGATGGGTAATGCGCCATTCCAACAACACATTGTTGAAACCTTAGAGTCTCACCGAGGTAATAACGACATGTTAGATGTTCATATCGAGTGGGCTTTAGAAAAACAATTACAGCAGTTGCCGAGCATTATTGAGGTTCAAAAAGGTAACAGCAAAGTCGCAACTAAAAAGCACCGGCTGATACGCATCGTTGAGAAAGGACTACCAAGAGATGCTTAGCCCTATATGTACCAATGTTTGGCAGGCTAGTTCTTACTAACAGTCCAACATTTAAGACAACTCGTTGCACATAATTTTAGAACAATGTTTGACCTTGTTCTCAATTTTGGCAATGTGGAAAAAATTCAGAACTCTCGTAAACTTCCGACACCTACACAAAGTTAAACACAGTACTGATAAATGATTAAGATCAAAAAACAACAAGTTAACGATCTTTCGCTTAATTCCACAGACGCACCTAAACTCATAAAAAACAACAAGTTACAAACATCAGAATTCAACTAATATATTAAAAATAAGAAAGATCTTTTTGAGATATATAAAGAATTAAGCCTGAAATAACTTTATCAACCAAGTTATCCACATCTAACTGTTTGTGGATAAGTCTGTTTATAGATTTGAAAAACCTCAAGTATCTGCTTCAGAGACCTGATGTTTACTAGCATTCCAGTTGCTAAGAAAAATTTAAGACAAAAAAATATCCACCATGATGGAGGATTATTTGCTTTTTTGGGGGATTATGCTTCGCAGCATTAAAGAAAGAGCGTGACCTTTGTGGTCGCCTTTAAACACAGAGGTTTAAAGTACTTATTAGCTTTTTTAGAAGAAAGCTGGAGCGATACATCGGGTTCGAACCGATGACCTCAACCTTGGCAAGGTTGCGCTCTACCAACTGAGCTAGTATCGCATGAGTTAACCGCTATCGCGTTTAACTGTAATGTGGTTGCGGGAGCCGGATTTGAACCGACGACCTTCGGGTTATGAGCCCGACGAGCTACCAAGCTGCTCCATCCCGCGTCCGGATGCATTGTTTAAGTCAATGAGTCTTGCCTTTAAAAGGCGAATTTGGAGCGATACATCGGGTTCGAACCGATGACCTCAACCTTGGCAAGGTTGCGCTCTACCAACTGAGCTAGTATCGCATGAGTTAACCGCTGTCGCGTTTAACTGTAATGTGGTTGCGGGAGCCGGATTTGAACCGACGACCTTCGGGTTATGAGCCCGACGAGCTACCAAGCTGCTCCATCCCGCGTCCGGATGCATTGTTTAAGTCAATGAATCTTACCTTTAAAAGGCGAATTTGGAGCGATACATCGGGTTCGAACCGATGACCTCAACCTTGGCAAGGTTGCGCTCTACCAACTGAGCTAGTATCGCATGAGTTAACCGCTGTCGCGTTTAACTGTAATGTGGTTGCGGGAGCCGGATTTGAACCGACGACCTTCGGGTTATGAGCCCGACGAGCTACCAAGCTGCTCCATCCCGCGTCCGGATGCATTGTTTAAGTCAATGAGTCTTGCCTTTAAAAGGCGAATTTGGAGCGATACATCGGGTTCGAACCGATGACCTCAACCTTGGCAAGGTTGCGCTCTACCAACTGAGCTAGTATCGCATAAGTTAACCGCTATCGCGTTTAACTGTAATGTGGTTGCGGGAGCCGGATTTGAACCGACGACCTTCGGGTTATGAGCCCGACGAGCTACCAAGCTGCTCCATCCCGCGTCCGGATGCATTGTTTAAGTCAATGAGTCTTGCCTTTAAAAGGCGAATTTGGAGCGATACATCGGGTTCGAACCGATGACCTCAACCTTGGCAAGGTTGCGCTCTACCAACTGAGCTAGTATCGCATGAGTTAACCGCTGTCGCGTTTAACTGTAATGTGGTTGCGGGAGCCGGATTTGAACCGACGACCTTCGGGTTATGAGCCCGACGAGCTACCAAGCTGCTCCATCCCGCGTCCGGATGCATTGTTTAAGTCAATGAATCTTACCTTTAAAAGGCGAATTTGGAGCGATACATCGGGTTCGAACCGATGACCTCAACCTTGGCAAGGTTGCGCTCTACCAACTGAGCTAGTATCGCATAAGTTAACCGCTATCGCGTTTAACTGTAATGTGGTTGCGGGAGCCGGATTTGAACCGACGACCTTCGGGTTATGAGCCCGACGAGCTACCAAGCTGCTCCATCCCGCGTCCGGATGCATTGTTTAAGTCAATGAATCTTGCCTCTAAGAGGCGAATTTGGAGCGATACATCGGGTTCGAACCGATGACCTCAACCTTGGCAAGGTTGCGCTCTACCAACTGAGCTAGTATCGCATTAGAAAAGGTCTTTCACCTTTTGATTACCGCTTTCGCCGTAACCTGCAAATTGGAGCGATACATCGGGTTCGAACCGATGACCTCAACCTTGGCAAGGTTGCGCTCTACCAACTGAGCTAGTATCGCATAGAAAGGTCTTTCACCTTCTGATTACCGCTTTCGCCATAATCTACAAATTGGAGCGACACACGAGGTTCGAACTCGTGACCTCAACCTTGGCAAGGTTGCGCTCTACCAGCTGAGCTAGTGTCGCATTCTGAAAACGTCTTTCGCCGTTCAGGGCTGCGAATTATAAGAGCATTTTTTTGTGATGCAAGTCCTTAATGCAAAATTACGAAACTTTTTATTCAACTGCTGTAAAAGCACACAGATTTGCAAAAAAATTGGCTCTTATGTCCCTGAAAAGTTAGACAAACGTGATCAGTTTATCCGGCTAGATGTTAATAATTGTTTTTCGGTAGTATTGCAGTTCGGCAATTGACTCGCGAATATCGTCTAATGCTAAGTGACTTCCTGACTTAGAAAAACCATCTAATACTTCAGGTTTCCAACGACGAGCTAGCTCTTTAAGCGTACTGACATCTACATAGCGGTAGTGGAAGTACTCTTCTAATTCAGGCATGTGCTTGTATAGGAAGCGGCGGTCTTGGCCAATGCTGTTACCACAAATCGGCGATTTACCTTTTGGTACCCACTTTTCAAGAAACGCGATCGTCTGTTCGATAGCGTCTTGCTCAGTGATGGTGCTTTCTTGAATACGCTTCACTAGCCCGCTGCCAGTGTGCGTCGTTGTACACCACTCGTCCATCTTGTCTAATTCACTCTGAGGTTGGTGAATAGCCAAAACAGGTCCTTCAGCAAGGATGTTAAGCTCACTATCAGTCACGATAGTCGCAATTTCAATGATTTTATGAGTTTCAGGATCCAGTCCCGTCATCTCTAGATCTACCCAAATTAGGTTCTGATCGCTAAAGGACATAAGGCGTCGCCTATTTGTTTATGTTTAAAAGAGGTACTATACCCAAATAACTATACTCAAACTAGCTTTAGGACCATCGAAATCAAATGGCACCAGCAACACCAGTTTGAGTTCCCAATCATCAAGTTAGATGTGTTAAGTGAAAAATTGTGGCTAAAAAAAAGAAGTTAACTAAAGGTCAGGTACGTCGAGTACGTAGCAACCAGAACAAGCGACTCAAGAAAGAAGATTCTATCCAGTGGGATGAGAACATGCTTGGTGGCACCAAAAGCGGACTCGTGATTACACGCTTTGGTCAACATGCTGATATCGAAGATCTTGAAACAAACGAAGTTCATCGTTGTAACTTACGCCGTAGTATCGAGACTTTAGTTTCTGGTGACCGAGTGACTTGGCGTGCAGGCTTAGAGTCGATGGCTGGTATTTCAGGTGTTGTGGAAGCGGTTGAACCAAGAACCTCAATGCTTACTCGTCCTGATTACTACGACGGCCTAAAACCGGTTGCGGCTAACGTAGACCAGATGGTTATCGTGTCTGCTGTACTTCCAGAGCTATCGCTTAATATTGTCGACCGTTACTTAATTGCTTCAGAAACAGTAAAAATCGCACCGCTTGTTGTACTCAACAAGGTCGACCTACTGACTGAAGAGCAAATTGCTGAGTACCAAGAGACACTGAAAATTTACGAAGAGATCGGCTACAAGGTGATGTTCGTGAGTAAAGAGTCTGGCTACGGCATTAAAGAGCTAGAAGCTGAACTTAAAGGCCGTATCAACATCTTTGTTGGCCAATCTGGTGTAGGTAAGTCCAGCCTAGTGAATGCGCTAATGCCGACACTCGACATCGAAGAAGGTGAAGTTTCTGAAAACTCAGGCCTTGGTCAGCACACTACTACAGCAGCTCGCTTGTACCACTTCCCTTCAGGTGGTGACCTAATCGATTCACCTGGAGTTCGTGAATTTGGCCTATGGCACTTAGAAGCCGATGAAATCACCGAAGCTTTCGTCGAGTTCAAACCTTACCTTGGCGGCTGTAAGTTCCGAGATTGTAAGCACAATGATGATCCAGGATGCATCCTGCGTGAAGCCGTTGAAGATGGGAAGATCAGTCGACTGCGCTTCGACAACTACCACCGCATCATTGAGAGCATGGTCAACAACAAAGACAATCGTCAGTATTCACGAAACAAAAAAGCAGATCTTTAATCGCGTTTTTGTGAACAAATATGTGCAGTTACTGACAATTGGCGCGAATTTAAGTAACATCTCGCGCCCTAAAGCGTCATCGACAGATTGAATTGAAAAACACATAGCATTGGAAAATTAATACAATGGATAAGATTAAAGTTGGATTGCAGTACTGGATTCCACAACATGGACTAACTCGTCTAGTCGGCAAACTGGCGTCTGCTAAAGCGGGCGGCTTAACGACAGCGATCATCAATTGGTTCATCAAACAATACAAAGTGAACATGGATGAAGCGCTACATAGCGACCCAAAACACTTTAAAACATTCAATGAATTCTTCGTACGTGAATTGAAAGACGGCATGCGCCCTATCGCTGAAGGCGACTCTGTTATCGTTCACCCAGCAGACGCTCGCGTAAGCCAATTTGGCCCAATTACTGACGGCCAACTGATTCAGGCGAAGGGCCACGACTACTCTGCACGTGAGCTGCTAGGTGGTGATGCCGGTCTTGCTGAAGAGTTTAAAGACGGTGAATTCGCAACGCTTTACCTATCTCCAAGTGATTACCACCGCGTACACATGCCATGTGACGGTACGCTGCGTCAGATGATCTACGTTCCAGGTGACCTTTTCTCTGTTAACCCATTAACAGCTGAGAATGTTCCAAACCTATTCGCACGTAACGAGCGCGTAGTGTGTATCTTCGATACGGAATTTGGCCCAATGGCACAAGTGCTGGTTGGCGCAACTATCGTAGGTAGTATCGAGCAAGTATGGGCTGGCACGATTACTCCACCACGCGGTAACTCTGTGTACAAATGGGATTACCCAGCACAAGGCGATAAAGCAATCATCTTGAAGAAAGGCGAAGAAATGGGTCGCTTTAAGCTTGGTTCAACGGTTATCAACCTATTTGCGAAAGATGCAATCAAGTTCGACGACACGATGCAAAATGGCGAGAAAACGGTTCTTGGTACGCCTTACGCGCACATCGCTGGTAAAGAGGTTGAGACTGAAGCTGTTGATGCAGTAGAGAACACAGACCAAGCGTAATAATTTGAGTAAACTCATTTAGCTTTCAAGGCACGTTATTTGAATGAATAACGTGCCTTTTTATTACCCAGCCCTCTAACCTTCCAATACCCCTATAAGCCCTGACCTAAAAAAGCAATGCATAAATCAGCGCTATAAAAGATTGACCAAAAACAAAACAGTTGCCGAAACCTTAAACAACTTTTTGATTTTCCAACCCGTCTCCAAGTACCAAAAATCCAGATAACTTACTCTATTTGAAGATATTTTATTCATAGGGTCTTTGTACATGCCTAAACTCAATGTTGGCGTTCTGGTCAAGCTGTTGATTTGTTTTGCGATTCCCTTGGGCGTGTTATTCATGCCAATAGATTCAATACCTATCGATGACCTGACGCTGATTCAACACCGCCTGCTAGCGATATTTCTACTTGCTGCCCTACTTTGGGTACTTGAACCCGTTCCAGTTTTCGCCACCTCAATACTGATCATTGCACTTGAACTGGTGATGATTTCCGACAAAGGTCTGCACCTATTTCGAAATCCACCAGCGGGACACGATCTCGGTGAATTAATTAAATATACCGACATATTCGGTGCATTTTCATCACCAATCATCATTCTATTCATGGGTGGCTTTGCTCTCGCAATCTCGGCATCTAAGTACGAACTCGATAACAACCTAGCTCGAGTGCTGCTGAAACCATTCGGTACAGAACCGCGCTTCATCATGCTTGGCTTAATGCTGATCACCGCCGTGTTCTCAATGTTTATGTCGAATACCGCAACCACTGTCATGATGCTAGCTCTGCTTGGGCCTATCGTAGCTTCTGCACCAAAAGGCGATATGGGGATCAAAGCACTCGTATTGTGTATTCCGATTGCCGCTAATACTGGTGGTATCGCAACACCAATCGGTACGCCTCCCAATGCCATCGCACTGCAATACCTGACCGGTGAAAACACCATCGACTTCCTGAGCTGGATGATGATGGGCTTACCCTTTGTGATCATCCAGCTCACCATTGCTTGGTTCCTTCTTCAGAAAATCTTCCCTTCCACGCAGAAAAACATGGTGCTTAAACTCGATGGGCAATTCAGAAAGAGCTGGCGAGCGATCGTGGTTTACGTCACCTTTGCCGCCACCATCTTGTTGTGGATGACCACCAAGCTGCATGGTATGAACACCTATGTGGTCTCTATCATTCCATTAGCGGTCTTCACCTTGACGGGCATCATGGGCAAAGAAGAACTCAAGCTGATTAACTGGGATGTGTTGTGGCTAGTCGCCGGTGGTATTGCGATTGGTATCGGCTTAGATAAAACAGGCTTAGCGTCTGCATTGGCACATGCGATCGACTATGAGTCGCTGTCCCCTGCAGCCGTAGTCATCACGCTATCGATCGTGTGCTGGTTAATGGCGAACTTCATGTCGAACACCGCGACGGCCAACTTGCTAATGCCAATAGCCGCGGCAATTGGCGCTTCTATGGAGAGCTTGGCAACAATTGGGGGCTTACAAGGGTTATTGGTTGTGGTTGCCTTCTCAGCATCACTCGGCATGATTCTTCCGGTATCAACGCCACCGAATTCACTGGCTTACTCAACCGGGCTTATCGAAAGCAAAGACATGGCGAAAATGGGGATGATCCTGGGTCTTGTCGGTTTGCTGTTGGTCTACCTAGCCCTGTTTATCATCACCTAGTAGACGCTAACCCTCCCTTTTGATTCTCTAGGGCGCTAAATTTACATTTAGCGCCACATTTAAATAGGCAGTAAATAACTGATACTAAAGTCAATTGTGGAAATGTGATTCTACTTCATTATTTATAAAAAAGCAGAATAGATATATTCAGTTTTTTGATATTAAACACATTTATTATCCTTCAGACAACGACACTATTCGGCCAACAAAGACACACCCATTTCCCCACTCAGCACGTCGCTACCAATAAGGTTTTGTCTAAAAAGAGGAGTGCACCTTGAGACACACAATCAAATTTAAAATCCAAATGGCAATTACAATTATCATTGCCACTGTGAGTGGCGCTCAAGCTTGGATATCAGTAAATCAGCTCACTCAAGAGACGGAAGTCGCGATCAATCAAGAAATGAAGAATGTAAGCGTAGGGATAAACAACTACATTGCAGATTGGATCTCGACTCGAAGTAATATGATGTTGGCCAATGAGCCGACCATAGCAAATAACAGTAACTCTGACCGTGAGCTATTATTGACTAAACAAGCTGGTCGATTCCTATCGGTTTATGCGGGATTTAGCGATGGTACGATCGCGTATGGTGATAAAACGGAAAGCTGGCCAGCAGACTACGACCCTCGTACCCGCCCTTGGTACAAGGATGCCAACGCCGCATCCGATCTTATCATTACTGAACCGTATCAAGATTTCGATGGCAGTATCGTCATCAGCTTTGCGAAAGCCTTTAGCGGCCAAAAGCAGGGCGTACTGGCTGCGGACTTAACCGTGACGAGCATTATCGATACGGTTCTTAACGTGAAACTGGATAACGATGGCTTCGCCTTCTTGGTGGATGGTAACAACAACATCGTTGCGTACAGCGATGAAGCGTTAAGTCAAAAACCACTCACAAGCTTAAACCCAGAGTTGACCGCAAACCGAGTGTCACAACTGATTCAGAACCAAACGATCACCACATTAGCTTGGCCTGGTCAGGGAGATAAGTTGGTTTACATTGCTAACGTGCCGAATACCGATTGGTCTCTGGGCATTGTTATCGATAAAGAGCTAGCGTTCTCTGCGGTCACTGATGCGATTCAATTCATCGCACTAACCTCACTTGTTCTGTACATCGTAATTTCAATCGCTAGCACCATGGTCATCAACCGACTGCTTTACCCATTACAAACCTTGTCAGAAGCGCTGACCCAACTTGCTCAAGGTCGAGGTGACCTTACTCAACGTATCGATATCACCCGCATGGATGAGATAGGTAAACTTGCTGAGCTGGTAAACCAATTCTTGAGTCAAATGCAGAGCATGCTGAAAGGCGTCGTTGAGCACAGCCACGATTTAAACAACCACGCCGAAAAAGCCAACCAACTGGCAACGCAATCCTCTATTCGAGTGGAGAATCAACAAAACGATATCAACCAGATTGCGACTGCAATTCATGAGATGTCGGCTACCGCAGCCGAAGTAGCGAGCCATGCAGAATTAACCGCATCCGCTTCTCAAGCCTCTGCAACCGCGTGTAATGACGGCCAAGAAGTGATTCAACAGAACCGCGATGCCATCACTCGCCTTGCGAGCCAAGTGGAAGACGCTGCCAATGTGATCCGAGAACTGGAAAACAACGCGCAAAGCATCAACCAGATCTTATCCACCATTCAAGGCATCGCCGAGCAAACTAACCTGCTGGCATTAAATGCTGCCATTGAAGCAGCTCGTGCTGGTGAACAAGGTCGTGGGTTTGCGGTTGTCGCCGATGAAGTGCGAGTGCTCAGCCAAAGAACGCATGGCTCGACGGAAGAGATCCGCGTGATGATTGATACCCTGCAGAAGAATACCGAACATGCCGTAGAAAGCATGACCACCAGCACTCAACTGGCAGAAAACAGTGTTGGCTTCGCAGAACAAGCACACGACAGCCTGTCTAAAATCACCCAAGCCATCAGTGAAATCAACGACATGGCTCTACAAATAGCGAGTGCAGCCGAAGAACAACGAGCAGTGAGCGAAGACATCAGTCGTAATACACAAGGAATCAAAGATGCCTCTGACGACCTAGCCCAACAAGCGGAAAGCAGCCGCAATAGCTCAAATGAAATGAGTAGCGCTGCTGAGTCGATGCGTAGAGATGTGGAGCGCTTTAAAGTGTAACGCGTAATTAATCACATCAAGCTAAGCCGAGCTGTAAACCTTCATGATTCTTTTGTTAAGAATCACTTTGTTCTCAGTTCGGTTTGATGCATATTGATGAGCTAATTTATCCCAGACAGAAGGACTGTTAATCGATGGGTTTTGAATGGTTGGCTCTCGCCGCTGCTTTTCTTTGGGCTATCGCAAGCCTAATGTCCGTAAAGCCAGCTCAACACTTAGGTTCTTTTGCCTATAGCCGCTGGCGTATGGGCTGTACTGCGGCCATCTTATCGAGCATGGCTTGGTTTACTGGTGGCTGGTCAACTGTCGAAACAGAGCTAATCACGCCGATGATGCTGTCTGGCCTGATTGGCATCTTCATTGGTGATACTGCCCTATTTGCCTGTTTGAACCGAATGGGCCCGCGCCAAGCTGGCTTGCTGTTCTCTTGTCACGCCGTGTTCTCTGCGATTCTCGGTTACTTCCTGTTTAGTGAGAGCATGACCTCGGGCGAGCTTATTGGCTCGGCCTTGGTTTTCAGTGGCGTATTAACCGCGATATTCTTTGGTCGTCGAGGCCAAGCTAATAACCAACTTGAAACCATCAAGGGCACCGTGTGGATTGGTGTCGCTCTCGGAATCACGGCGGCTATCTGCCAAGCATTGGGGGGGATCATCGCAAAGCCCGTGATGCAAACTAGCATCGACCCGGTAGCTGCCTCTGCGATTCGAATGATCACCGCCTTTGTTGCTCACTCCGCATTTCGTTTAACGGGTGCTAAACTTTCACGCGCAATCAACCCAATGAATGGTCAAATATTCGCGATTACCGCAGTGAACGGCTTTCTTGCAATGGCGGTAGGAATGACGCTGATCTTGTATGCACTGCAAGAAGGAAATGTCGGCATGGTTGCTCTACTCTCTTCAACCACACCTATCATGTTGCTGCCCATTCTATGGCTATACACCAAGCAGAGACCAAACGCCTATGCTTGGATCGGTGCCATTGTTGCAGTGGTCGGCACAGGTATCCTAGTAAGATAGTGGCACTGGTATTCTTGTCAGCTAGTCGATCTGCTCGCTAACTTCTACTAGCTAACTAAAGTTAAGAACGTGGGAATGGGAAAGCGGTCACGTCATCGATATGGTCGTAACCTAAAGCCAACATGATTAGCCTATCGATACCCAATGCAACACCCGCACAATCAGGCAAACCCGCTTTTAATGCCTCAATCAAGTGATGGTCAATCGGTTGAGGCGATAAGCCCATATCGATACGCTTGGCATTGTCATCTTCAAAGCGCTGCAATTGCTCCTGCGGGTTATCTAACTCATTAAAGCCATTTGCCAACTCGATGCCTTTGAAGTACACCTCAAAACGGTCAGCCACTCTCGAGTCGTTTGGATTAATTTTAGCCAGTGCCGCTTGAGACGCAGGGAAATCATAAACGAATGCTGGCACGGTTTGGCCAATTTTAGGTTCTACACCAATGCTAAACAGTAACTGCAGCAAAGTATCCCTGTCTTGTTCAGGGTCAGCAATATCGCTCAAACCTAATGTACCAGCACAAACCTTTAGCGCTTCCATTGAACCTTCTAATGGACACACACCCAGCACTTCAAGAAACGCGTTTTGGTAAGTCATTCGTTCAGCCGCCCGAGAATTCAGCACCAGCTGCAACAAGTCATCCATCTCATCCATCAACTGATGGTGGTCGAAACCAACACGATACCACTCCAACATCATAAACTCAGGGTTATGGTAACGGCCGTTCTCTTCGTTGCGGAATGCCTTAGCTATCTGATAAATACAGCCGCTTCCTGCCGCCAAAAGACGTTTCATATGGAACTCAGGGCTGGTCATGAAGAACAGCTTTTGCCCACCCGCATACCCTGGCCCTACAAACTCAGTTTTGAAAGTATGTAAGTGCACATCTGTCACAGTGGCATGGCTCATGGCTGGGGTATCCACCTCCAACACATCACGCTCAAAAAAGAAATCGCGGATCTGACGAATCAGTAAAGCACGGTGTTTTAACTGCTTGATCGGCGCAGCTGGTTGCCAGTTAGCTTGGTTCATGATTTTAGAATTACTCACTGAAATAACTGGATCGAAAGATACCGTTTGTTTAGCCAAAAATCATCTCTTCTTAAACTCGACCTACCACACTGAAATTGATAATTAGCGTCAAGAGCAATTAACAACATCAACAACAATGCACTCAATATCGATACATTTATCGACACGTTTCTTAACTTTTCGCAACGAACAAACTCTTGCTGTGATTAGCATCACATAACCTAGAATTTCTATGCCTCCACATGCATTACCGAAGCAAAAACCTAATTAAATCAATATTTGAAATTACACCCTCTCATACACTGAATCTACCACTTAAGGCTTAGAGGTGATAATCGGTTGATGCCGTTTACTGCGCTCTAAATAGGCTTTTAATAATAACAAGCGGAAGACTCCGCATCACACTGGAGAATAACTGTGAAGACAATTACCACAGATATCGCAGTCATCGGCGCAGGCGGCGCTGGTCTTCGTACAGCTATTGCAGCAGCTGAAGCTAATCCTGATTTGGAAGTAGCACTGATTTCTAAAGTTTACCCAATGCGTTCGCACACGGTAGCAGCAGAAGGCGGTTCAGCAGCGGTAATTAAAGACGAAGATAGCCTAGATAACCACTTCAACGATACCGTTGGCGGTGGCGACTGGCTATGTGAACAGGATGTTGTTGAATACTTTGTTGAAAACGCGACTCGCGAAATGATCCAAATGGAACAATGGGGCTGCCCATGGAGTCGTAAAGAAAACGGTGAAGTAAACGTACGCCGATTCGGCGGTATGAAGGTAGAAAGAACGTGGTTCGCAGCGGATAAAACTGGCTTCCACATGCTTCATACTCTGTTCCAGACTTCGATGAAGTACGACCAAATCAAACGATTTGACGAGTACTTTGTGGTGGATTTGATCGTTGAAGAAGGCGAAGTACAAGGCCTTATCGCGATTCATATGTCTGAAGGTGAGCTTGTTACCATCAAAGCAAAATCGGTTGTTCTAGCAACAGGTGGCGCAGGTCGTGTTTACCACTGTAATACTAACGGCGGCATCGTAACTGGCGACGGTATGGCAATGGCTTATCGCCACGGTGTGCCACTGCGTGACATGGAGTTCGTTCAATACCACCCAACAGGCCTACCGGGCACGGGCATCTTGATGACCGAAGGTTGTCGTGGTGAGGGCGGTATCATCGTCAACAAGAACGGCTACCGTTACCTACAAGATTACGGCATGGGCCCTGAAACTCCAGTGGGCGAGCCGAAGAACAAATACATGGAACTGGGTCCTCGCGACAAAGTTTCTCAAGCATTCTGGCACGAGCAGCAAAAAGGCAACACCATCAAGCACCCGCTTGGTGATGTAGTACACCTTGACCTTCGCCACCTTGGTGAAGAGTACCTGCAAGAGCGTCTACCGTTCATCTGTGAGCTGGCAAAAGCCTACGTGAACGTCGATCCAGCAAAAGAGCCAATCCCAATTCGTCCGACTGTTCACTACACCATGGGTGGTATCGAAACTAACGGTACTTGTGAAACTCGCATCAAAGGCCTATTCGCGGTGGGCGAATGTGCGTCGGTTGGCCTACACGGTGCAAACCGCCTAGGTTCAAACTCTCTGGCTGAGTTCGTAGTATTTGGCCGCGTTGCCGGTGAACACGCTGTGAAACGCGCAGCAGAGTTCAAAGGCTGGAATGAAGAGTCTATCGCTAAGCAAGTAAAAGCGGTTGAAGATCGCATCGCTGCGCTAATGAACCAAGAAGGCGACGAAAACTGGGCTGATATCCGTACTGAAATGGGTCACACCATGGAAGCGGGCTGTGGTATCTACCGTCAAGAAGACTTGATGCAAGAGACCATCAACAAGATCACTGAACTGAAAGCGCGCTACAAGAAGATCAGCATTAAAGACAAAGGCAAGGTGTTCAACACTGACCTACTTTACGCTATCGAAGTGGGCTACGGCCTAGAAGTCGCAGAAGCGATGGTTCACTCAGCAATCCTTCGCAAAGAGTCTCGCGGTGCACACCAACGCCTAGACGACAACTGCACAGAACGTGATGACGTGAACTTCCTGAAACACTCTCTATCGTTCTACAACGAAGATGCAGCACCAACTATCGACTACAGCAACGTTAAGATCACCAAGTCTCAACCAAAAGCACGCCTTTACGGTGAAGCTGCAGAGAAAGCCGCGGCCGCTGAAAAAGCGGCAGCAGCGACGGTCGCCCAGACTGAGCGCCTTGAAGAGGAGAATGCATAATGTCAGCGAATCGTATCCAAAAAATAGACATTCTGCGCTACGACCCAGAAAAAGATGCAGAACCTTACATGCAGACTTTCGAAGTGCCTTTCGATGAAACCATGTCGGTACTCGACGCGATTGGTTACATCAAAGACCACCAAGACAAAGACCTTTCATACCGTTGGTCTTGTCGTATGGCGATCTGTGGTTCTTGCGGCATCATGGTTGATGGCGTGCCTAAGCTAGCATGTAAGAGCTTCTTACGTGACTACCCGAACGGCCTGACCATCGAGCCTTTAGCTAACTTCCCAATCGAGAAAGATTTGATTGTCGACATGACGCCGTTCATCGAGCGCCTTGAAGCTATCAAGCCTTACATCATTGGTAACGACCGTAAGCCTGAAGGCGGCACTAACCTACAAACACCTGAGCAAATGGCTAAGTACAAACAGTTCGCTGGTTGTATCAACTGTGGTCTTTGCTACGCAGCATGCCCTCAATTCGGTCTAAACCCAGAGTTCATTGGCCCTGCGGCACTGACTCTTGCTCACCGTTACAACCTAGATAGCCGTGACAACGGCAAAGATGAGCGTATGAAGCTTATCAACGGTCAAAATGGCGCTTGGGGCTGTACGTTTGTTGGTTACTGTTCTGAAGTATGTCCAAAGAAAGTAGACCCAGCAGCGGCGGTTAACCAAGGTAAAGTTGAGTCTTCAATGGACTTCGTTATCTCGATGTTCAAACCTGACGGTACATCTGTTAGCAAGAACCAAGTAAAAACTGCAGAGGAGGCATAAGATGAGCAATCGTAAGCCTTATGTTCGTGAGATGAAGAGAACGTGGTGGAGCAACCATCCGTTCTATCGCTTCTACATGCTACGTGAAGCAACTGTACTGCCTTTGATTCTGTTCACTGTATGCCTCACCTTTGGTTTGGGTGCGCTAGTGAAAGGCCCTGAAGCGTGGGCTGGTTGGTTGAGCTTTATGGCTAACCCTATCATTGTCGGTATTAATATCGTGGCACTGCTAGGTAGCTTAATGCACGCTCAAACCTTCTTCAGCATGATGCCTCAAGTCATGCCAATCCGCCTGAAAGGTAAATTGGTTGATAAAAGAATCATCGTACTGACTCAATGGGCAGCGGTGGCTTTTATTTCTTTAATCGTTCTTGTTGTGGTGTAAGGAGCTTTCGTTATGAACACAAACTACAAAGTTAAGCCTGTTAACCACAACCCTCAACGCTCTGATGAGCCAATCTGGTGGGGTCTATTCGGCGCTGGCGGTACTTGGTTTGCGATGATCACGCCAATCACTATCTTAGTGTTGGGGATCTTAGTACCAATGGGCATCATCGATGCAGAAGCCATGAGCTACGAACGTGTGTCTGAATTTGCCACCAGCATTATCGGTGCACTGTTCATCATCGGTACGCTGGCACTGCCAATGTGGCATGCCATGCACCGTCTTCACCACGGCATGCATGACCTGAAATTTCATGTCGGCATTGCTGGCAAAGTGGGCTGCTACTTCTTCGCAGGCCTAATTAGCGCATTGTCTGTTATTTTCATCTTTATGATCTAAAAGCAGATTCGGGATTCGAGTAATCGAGATGCGAAAAGCTTAAAAGCGAAAAGACTAGAAGCAGAGCAAGGTTATCTTGTTCTGCTTTTTCACAGATACATTTTCAAGCTTCACTGATTCAGTAATTTTATGCTGCAATTGACCGCAACAGTAGAGCTGGAAGCGCGCGGTCTACCATCTGGATGGTAGGTACTCAACCTTGCCTTAGTGACTTCCCCATCCGAGATTGAAAAAAGCAGTTGATAAGTCGCCCCTTTTACTGTCATGCTGCCAGACGGCCCGGAAGCGCCTTTTGACCTCTTTGCATCATTAACCGACCGGTATTGGGTTAAGCAGTGATGCATCTTACCTAATTTCCCTTCTTGCGTTACGCCATACCGCTGTGTGCTGTACTCGTCTATCGTATAGGGTGAATCTGCGCTTAATGAATTGATTTCAATGTATTTTTTCTCTCCAGAGTAATTCGTGATTTTAACGATGCTACTTATTGTTAGTAAGAGCCCTAGACTTATCCATGCCCCTGGTTTATTGATTTTCATTTCTTTACTCATTATTGATTATTCGCATTAATGGCTTCCGCTAAGTGATGAGATCCTTCACAACAACTTGTTGTCAATGAACCCATGTTGGCGGCCTTACTTGTCGATGCGCAGCTAGAGTAGACAGATAAAGAGGCCAATACCCGTATATCGGCCTTGTTGTTCTAAATCACGGGGCAATTAGAGCTCTTGGTTACCCATGATCTTATTGCTGTGTAACCTTCTTGGTTTGGTCCATTAACCCCAACGCTCCGAAGCCTGTAATGACATCGAGGTTGGTTTTCAAACCCGTTTCGTCACTGCCGCCGATGTAGTTTTGTGGCATCTGAACCTGGAAGTTCTGCAGGTTGTTATACAGCGAGTTAGCGACCTCACGGTTCAGCTCGGCCAGATACACCTCGCGGTTGGCCCCCAGTGCGGCATATTTCGCTTTCAACACTTCCGCTTCCGCTCGACCTTTTTCCAGAATCGCTTTCGCTTCAAATTCAGCAGACAATGCATTGGCTTTTTGAATCGCTAAATTCGCTTCTGCGATTGCCAGTTCTTTCTCTTTTTCAACTTCAGCTAATCGCTTAGTCTTTTCGACTTCGACAATTTCACGTTCAGCAATTTGACGAGCTATCTCCACTTCTTTCTGCTGGGAAATAATCGCTAACTCTTTGCCTCGCTGCGCGTCTTGGACTTCTCGAGTACGCTGAATCTCTTTGCGGAGTTGCTCGGTTTCAGCTTGCGCTTTTGATGTTTCTTGCTCCTGAATCGCACGGATACGGTCGGCCACCAAACGCTTCTTATCCGCCAGTAACTGATCAAGTTGCTTTTCTGGTTGCGGATCACCAATCGTGACCTGGGTTACTTGAATGCCGTATTGTGATAACGGGTTGTCCTGACGGATAGGCTGACCCGTGTTATCCACCACCGGCACTGTCTTCCAAACCAGTTGATTGGTTCGTTGCAATTGATTCGAGTTCGATTGATTGACACCAACCGGCGCAAGATCTAACTCTTCCACTTCAACCTGACGACGCTCCGTCAGGTAAATGCCCTCGCGTAGCTGATCGCCCAATTTAGATTTGAATTGGTTTAAGCCACCTTGGAAGAACTCCTCGCCCGTGTATTGAGTCGCCGTAATCACTGTCACATTACGCGCATTTTTAACCAACAACGCATCGATCAAATTACTGTTGTTGCGAAACTCCTTATGCATCTTTTCCACTGCCTTCGGGTCATTGCTGAGCTTAAAGCGGAATGTCACCGGAATCTCACCAATGTACGTATCAGCAAAACGCACCTGCACCGGATCTAACCTCTGATAAAAATCTTCCCCTTTGCTGTTGCCAAAAGAGACCGTAATCACCTGATCGTACTGGGTTATCTTGGATAAAAACGGCATTCGGAAATGAATACCAGGCTCGGTAAAGACATCCAACTCACCAGTAATATTGTTTTGATGCACGTAGCTGTAACCGGCATCGGTCATCAAAACTGAGCTATTAATTGTTAAGCCTAAAGCCAGCAGTGGTACGCCGAATACTGCCGCTTTCAGCCCTTTATGTAGTAACTGACGTCGTTCTTCTATTTTCAAACCTCTTCCCAAGCCTCGATTTTCCATGTCATTCTCCTTTAGGGTTGTCATTGAGTTAAATCGAAATAAATCAAACTGATATGCAACTCGCTGACCACGAGAAATAATGTATCAAATTGTTACACTTCGGAACATTCGAAAGATTCATCAAATAAATAAGGTTTTATCGAACAATAAAAATAACCTCTACATTCACAAGCTTTGAATTTATGAACTTTGGCTGTTCAGAACGGTAGGAAAATTGAAGCGGTGATCAAAAGGAAAGACCGACACTACTTAGGAATAGAAAGGAGAAAAGTTACACTTTCCAAAGAACGGACTATTGATTGCTCAAGGCGCCATTTATGCGTTGATAGAGAGAAGCACCTATACTGTTAGATGCTAAATCGCGTTTGAGGATATCATTATGAAAATTGTTTCACTTACCTGTATTCTGGCTCTATCTTTACCAACCACAGCCTTGGCTGTCGATGTCACGAAACTGGCAGAATCTGTAGACAAGGAAAAAGCCACTGAATCTGTTGATGTAGAAGAATTGAAATCATCGGTTGATGGGACCGACATTGATTATCAAAAAGCTTATGAAGCTATCGATAAAGAAAAGGCGAAAGAAGCCGTCGATGTCGATAAAGCAAAGGCAGCTCTGCTTGAATAACAATGCTAATCAGAGATAAAACAAGCAAAAGCAACCCCAGTGTTAGCACGCTTTATTCGCTGATATACGAGCGTGCTAACGCAGGAGTTATCTCATAATAATGAAATATCGGCGTACCCTACTTTTTATCCGTCACTCGCGTCATACCACTCAGAGTTTTCATCAATTCAAACGTACACCCGCCCCTTCCTCTCACATCGGCCTAAAACCCAAAGACGACACCGAAAATGAGCGTTCATAAATTGATAATAAGATCACAAAAAACCACTGAAACATCTTTTCCTAATCAGTGGATATGAAGGTGAGGAACACGATCCCAGTCACTAATATGTAGCAAACCAGTGATATTTTTGCGATTGCCATAATCTCAACATATTGTTGAATTTGAAGTTATTTACAAATGAGATAGTATCCATTTTTTTCATACAAGTGGTCTCCTCATGCACCAACTAGATACAGCCTTAAATAATAAAAGCGGGCGCTGGACACAGCACGATACTCAATGGGTGTTGAGTTTATTTGGTACAGCTGTCGGCGCTGGTATTCTCTTCTTACCGATCAACCTAGGCCTCAGTGGTTTCGTTCCATTGCTCATCATGGCAACCTTAGCGTTCCCTATGACTTTCTTAGCGCACCGTGGCTTTACTCGGTTCGTTCTATCTTCCAGCCAAAAAGACGCAGACTTTACCGATGTCGTTGCTGAGCACTTTGGAGCCACTGCGGGACAAATCATTTCACTGCTGTACTTTTTGTCTATCTTCCCGATTTTATTAATTTATGGTGTCGGGCTAACGAATACCGTAGATAGCTTTATGGTTAACCAAGCTGGGCTAGAGTCACTGCCGCGACCTTTGCTTTCGGGGGCCTTAGTGACAGGGTTAATCGCGGTGATGATCGCTGGCGAGAAGATCATACTTCGTACACTCTCGTTGATGGTTTATCCCCTAGTCGCGATTCTGCTATTTTTGTCCGTATACTTGATTCCAAGCTGGCAAGCTCCTGAACTGACAATGCCTTCATTATCTTCTTTGGGCAGCACGCTTTGGCTATCGACGCCAGTAGTGATCTTCTCATTCAGTCATTTAGCAGCACTCTCTTCTTTTGCCCACGCTCAACGCAGCCATTACGATGACAGCGCAAGAGTAAAATCAGAGCACATCTTACAACGCACCAGCATCATGCTGATCCTGTTTGTGATGCTGTTTGTATTTTCTTGTGTTCTGACACTGTCTCCTGAACAGCTAGCACAAGCGAAGGAACAAAACGTGTCGATTCTGTCTTATCTGGCCAACGTTAAAGACAACCCGTTTATTGCGACACTTGGCCCGATTGTGGCTTTCCTAGCAATAACATCATCATTTATTGGCCACTTCTTGGGCGCGAGAGAAAGCATGGTCGGGATGCTAACCAAAAGTACCTCCCTATCCACACCTTTGGCTCATAAAGTGACAATAATCTCGCTGTTTGCATCGATCTGGGTGGTAGCGATTGTCAACCCGAGCATTTTAGGGATGATGGAAGCCTTGTCTGGGCCTGTAATTGCGATGATCTTGTTCGTTATGCCTATGGTGGCCGTGTATAAGGTAGAGGCATTGCGCCGCTACAGAAAGGATTTATCCTGCGTCTTCATCTTGTTGGTGGGTGTCGTCGCCGTGAGCGCTTTAGTGTTTAGCTTGCTTAAGCCATAGCGGGTTAGGGACGAAAAGCAGATACGGGATTCGAGTAAACGAGTATCGAATAGCTTACGAGCAGATACGGGATTCGGGTAAACGAATATCGAAGCGCTTAAGAGCTGATACGGGATTCGGGTAATCGAGATGCGAAAAGCTTAAGAGCGAAAAGACTAAAAGCAGAACAATACCATTTTGTTCTGCTTTTTTTGTTTTTCATATCTCATATACTCTCATCTGCCCTTCAAGCTCTTCGCATCCCGTATCTCGCTTACGCGCATCTGCCTTTCAAGCTCTTCGCATTCCGTATCTCGTTTACTCGCATCTGCTTTTTAAATGCAAAAAAGGCCGCACAAGCGACCTTTTTCATTTCATTGAACCACCTTAAATCAAGGTGAGCACAATCAAATTACTTTACACGACCAACGTATTCGCCAGTACGAGTATCTACTCTTACCACTTCACCGATAGCGATGAATAGAGGTACGCGAACTACCGCGCCAGTTGCTAGAGTTGCAGGTTTACCACCAGTACCCTGTGTGTCGCCTTTTAGGCCAGGATCTGTATCAGTTACTTCGATCTCAACAAAGTTTGGTGGAGTTACTGTGATAGGGTTATCATTCCACAACGTTAGAGTACATACGTCGTTTTCAACTAGCCATTTAGCTGTGTCGCCAACTGCTTTTACTTCAGCTGCGATTTGCTCGAATGTCTCGTTGTTCATGAAGTGGTAGAATTCGCCATCGCTGTATAGGTAGCCTAGTTCAACGTCTACAACGTCAGCTAGTTCTACTGTGTCGCCTGACTTAAATGTTTTCTCTAACACTTTGCCTGACAGCAGTTTACGAAGTTTTACACGGTTAAACGCTTGGCCTTTACCCGGCTTAACGTATTCATTTTCGATAATTGAGCAAGGCTCGTTATCCATCATGAATTTTAAACCGCCTTTGAATTCATTGGTGCTTACTGACGCCATGATTTCCTCTTACACATCTTTGAGTTGATTTCAATGCCGCATATCATAACCCGAAAAGTCGAATCTGTTGAGCAAAACTGGCTCAAACAACTATCGAATGCGATCTCAGACCCGACAAAACTCCTTGAAGCATTGGAAATAGACCCAACACCATGGCAAGCAGGCTTTGCGGCACGCAACCTATTTGCGTTGCGAGTACCGTTAAGCTTTGTCGAGCGAATGGAAAAAGGCAACCCGCATGACCCGCTATTACGCCAGGTCTTGCCATTGAGCGAAGAGTTCGAAGTTCATGAAGGCTACTCGGCCGATCCATTAGAGGAGCAAGACAACGCGATCCCGGGTTTATTGCATAAATACAAAAGTCGCGCCTTGATGATAGTAAAAGGTGGCTGTGCGGTTAACTGCCGTTACTGCTTTCGACGCCACTTCCCGTATCAAGACAACAAGGGCTCAAAGTCGGTGTGGCAAACCAGCCTCGATTATGTCGCTCAACACTCTGAGATTAACGAGGTCATCCTTTCGGGTGGCGACCCACTGATGGCCAAAGACAGCGAAATCGAGTGGCTGATTCACGCTATCGAACAGATACCACATGTGAAAACCGTGCGTATTCATAGCCGTTTACCCGTCGTGATCCCAGCTCGTATTACTGACGAACTGTGCCAAATCTTATCTAAGACTCGCCTCAATGTAGTGATGGTAAGCCATATTAATCACGCCAATGAAATCAATGTAGAGCTTAAACAAGCCTTCCTTAAATTAAAGCTTATTGGCGCGACTCTGCTTAACCAGGGCGTGATGCTAAAAGGCGTGAACGACAGTGCTGACGCATTAAAAGCACTCAGTGAAAAGCTATTCAACGCTGGCATTCTACCGTATTACATGCATGTACTGGATAAGGTTCAGGGCGCCGCTCACTTCTGTATCTCAGATGAAGAGGCGAAGCATCACTTCAAGGGATTAATCTCTGAGGTTTCGGGCTACCTAGTACCCAAGTTAACCCGCGAGATCGGTGGCCGCAGCAGTAAAACACCTCTCGACCTACACATTGAGTGATAAAGCATAATATTGAATGATAAAGCAAACAAAAGGGCCAGCAACATCCGTTGATGGCCCACAAGTCGGTTAATGGTTCTTAAACCCTTCACATTTTCACTCAAACACGGCTTAGGTTAGCGGCTGTTTAATTAAGTCCCTTTTCAGTTAGGTAAAACAATAACCTTTGGCCACGCACAGCACACGATCAAACACATCATAGGAAGTAACGAATACCGAGCCCAAAAGCAATGTCCGCAGAATTATCCATGTTGATAATGTTTTCGATCATACTGGCTTCTAACATGGCGTTGCCAAGGTTCAAACGATAGCCCAGAACCACTTCATTAGAGGCTTCAGAGAATGCCCCCTCATCTTCCAACAAACCTTGGTACCAGTGATATTCAACAAGCACTTCATGAAAATAGCCAAATTTGTAGCCATACCCAAAGGCGACCGCTCCGGTAAAATCGCGGATTTCAGTGCCTATTAACGCACTATTGTTGTCATTGTGCGTGACACCAGCGCTCGCAAAAAATGAACTCGCCCCTCGGGCAAGGCTGTAATTCAACTGTACAGCTTGCTCAAAAGCACTTTTTTTGAATGGACCGCTGTCGACATTTTTATAATAAACGCTTCCCCCGATGGCAAGAGCACTCGTATTCGAAGAAAAAAGCTGGTACTGAGTGTACCAATGCAAGGCTTTCGCTAACGCTTCCCCCTCGAAATCATCAATCGATACACCGTATTCATCACTGGATATATGGAATTGATGTTTGCCTGCTTCATCACGTCCGTTTTGTCCAATGCCGAAAAAACTGTGGAAATCCATGGTCAATGAATCTAGGTGATTATTGGCCGCATAGGTGTATTGATATTTCACTTCAGTTTGCAATTGAGGGTTTACCTGCCAATTAGCACCGACGAAAATGTGATTCTGGTAATAATCAAGATCTGCAGCAGCAGAGCTTGCCCAAACACTCGCCATCGTGCCCGATGCAAACAGCTCTACACCATGGTTTCCAACCGGAAAAGCTGAACGTAGCTCCGTGGTTAAATGGGTCGATTGCTCGGGAGATTGGGCATAAGTACGAAGCGGGGTTGGAGGTTGAGCTGCGATAGCAGAGAGTGAAGTAAAAGTCGTCGCAATAAGAAACAGAATCGATATGACTTTATTAGAGAGAATCTTAACCATTACAAAACATCCTATAGTTATTAACTTAATGATAGTTAAATAAATTAAATGCTTCTAGAGAATGTTGGGATTTCGAGCTTATTTTTTTGGGCCTTAACAGTATTTCCACGTCAAGCGTGATAGCGATGCATAACGTAACAATATCAATAACTTAGAAAACCATTCAAAGCGGTGACACCCTTGATACTCAAAGGAAAGATAGACAGCCAACGCGCTGATACCTTACTGAAAAGAGTATGCCCAAAAGCCATCCCTATTTTGCTCTCACTGATCGCTCACGCCCCTCTTAGCCGTAGAATCAATAACACTTGTATGTTCCTTTTATCCATTGCGGGATCAATAAAATTAATCGAGAAGACAACAAATATTTGTTCGATCGTCAGGCTGATTATCAGCATACTCGGCTCTATTCTAAATTTTTAGGAGGGGTGATATGTCACAATTTATAGAACAAACGTTAAACCTTGCCCCCTTTAGCTGGGCAGGGCTAGCAGTGTGTATGCTGTGTGGTTCGTTAATCGGTATCGAGCGACAAACACGCGGCAAACCAGTAGGTATCAGAACCTCGATTCTGATCATCAGCGGTACCTATTTCTTCCTTACCATGGCGATTAGCCTATCTCCAAACACACTCGATCAGGCTCGTGTACTTGGCCAGATCATTACTGGTGTTGGTTTCCTGGGTGCGGGTGTGATGATGACACTCGATGGCAAAATTCATGGTGTGACTTCAGCTGCCATTATTTGGGTATTGGCGGCACTTGGGATGATGATAGCGCTTGGTCACCTTTCACAATCGGTTATTATCACGCTATTAGCGTTGGCGATCTTACTTGGTGTCGACAAAGTGGAAAACAGCTTCCAGAGCCTACGTCGTGGTGTTCACCAAAAGTGGATGAGAAAAGGCCGCGTGAAGAAATAAAGCTGCACTCAGTCACCTGTGAGCAAGACCACAAATACAAAGAAGCCTAGTCACACGACTAGGCTTCTTTGTATATCAATGAACGTGGATACACAGTTGATTTGCGCCCAAGGACTTAGCAATGCTCAGCTGTTTACTTGAAGAACGGACACTCTGATTTTTCCATAGGTGTCCGATACTCTCGAACTTATGTAAAGAGTAGAGCACTGCTCCCCCAGAAACCGAAATAGCCACTTTCTCTCCTGTCGAACACTGGTAGTTCTGTAAACTAATATCGCTCTGGATTCGTTCAAATATTGAAGAAAGCAATTCTAACGACTCTCCCGCAATCGCCACCACGAACTCCCGGCCATCAAATCTCGCCACGATATCGTGTTGCCTCACGCTGTTGACGATAAGTTTAGCAACGTGACAAATCACCCTATCACCAATCTCATTGCCATACCGATCGCAGATCGCCTTTAAATCATCGATTTCAAAGACACCAATCCCTAAAATATTTCTCTCATCTTGCGCCAAAAATTGCGCTTCAAAGCCACTGCGATTGAGTAACCCTGTTAATGGATCGGTCATTGAAAGATCATTTAAGCGGCGGTGTCTTTGCTCACGATAAAATCGCCATAGCCGCCATGCTGCAACCACATACAAGAACAAGAGTACCAGTAACCCTTTGTAGTCCCTTTCCAGTATGTGTAAGAAGTGCTCGCTCTTCGTTTCTTGAATGGTCAAATACAGCTGCGTATTCACCCCATCCACGTACAAGGGTTGTGAAAAAGAGTAATCCAACAAGCCATATTTATTCCTGCCGCTGACACTAGTAATCTCATAGCCATGCTTCGCATTCGAAAATAAGCTAGAGGTATAGCCATCAATACCTAATACCCCTTTAAACTCACCGTTGATATAGATCCCTTTGGTTAAGGTCACCACTTTCTCACCAGTCAGGTAATCGTCGTATTGGCCGGTATACACAACCTTATCTCTATTTTGAGATACGCCATAGCGGATGGTATTGATCCAATAGGGCCGACGACTAACGATCGAGTCAAACGTATCGCCTTTCATATATTGGGCAATATCCGAGGGGGCCGAGATGATAAATTTATCTTTGGAAATAAAATAAATGGCGGAGACACTACTGATGGTGTTCGTAAAGTAAGCCATCGTTGGAGCAATAAACAGACGCTTGCTCGCTTCCCTATACAGCGCAGATTGAGAGTCACACATCTCGGTAGGGCCTGAGAACATAAAATCAAAAAGAGGGTCTTTCTGCCCTTCACTAATAAAATAGCAGGTATCGTCCTCCGTCTTTTTTTCATGCGAAAAGGTATAAGTCTCACCATGTAATGGGTGGAGCGCTGTAATGTTGTACTCTAACGCATTCAGTATCTGAGTGAGCTCAGTGAGTGCATGGGTTACGCCTTGGTTTTCTGATCCATACTGTGTGTCTGATTCTTCCGCTGAATCAACGAGCAATAAGCTCAAAACTACTAAAAAACTGGCGGTCAGGCCTAAGAAAGCCTTCTTAAAATCGATAGTATGGGGATTAATCAAAGCATATCAATCATCGTTGTGAATTTAGCGCACATTGTACTTATGAATAAACTCACTGCAACAATAAATATAAAACAACATGCTTATATTATTCAGTACGAGAGAGTTTGAACCTGGATATTAAAATACAGAGTAGAAATAACGCCTAAGTAAGAAGCACTTAGGCGTTACGAATCAGAGTAGTAAAACTATACCTTACTTCGCAAAGTTCACAATTGGGAAGCACGGGAAGAAACCGTTATCCGCACAGTTGATCAGACCAATCTGTACACCTTCGATTTTGTTGGTTTTGTTGAAGATGCCAACCTGTACAGTCGACACCTCTGAAAGGTTCGCCGCACCAACATCAACCATAGTGTCGCCTTCAGAGTAGTTTACGAAGCTCACGTTGGCACCTTTTACATCGTTAGTGATGTTCACAGCACCCAGGTTAAGACCCGTTGTTTTACCCGTATTCCAGTTGAAGAAACCTAGCGATGCACCTGTCATCTCTTGGTTCACTTTAGATGCACCAAAAATACCAAGGTTCACACCCGTTGTTGTTTGAGTCTCAGACATACCCACAACCGCAAGGTCGACACCCTTAAGGTCGTTTACTTGTCCGTGAAGCAGAGCCAAGCGCACACCACCAACTGCATCTGAATCAGGTGCGTTGAAGCCGTTGATTGTTGAAAACATAACAGGCGAAGAAGCGAATGCCGCTGGTGCCATTACCGCTGCCGACACAGCAAGTACTGAAAGTAGTTTTTTCATTGGGGAGTCTCCACTGACTTATTGTTAACTTGATTTAATATATGCTCAAGCAAGCGTTTATTATGCTTTATTCAACAACCAGACATGTTATCTCTCTGTCATAGCTATCTTTTTGAGTATAGAGCAGGTAGAGGCAGATGCGAGATTCGGGTAACGAGATGAGATAAGAACAAAAAAAACGGAGACCGAAGTCTCCGTTTTCAATGTCACTATAAATAGCGAGGGGGATTACATCATACCACCCATGCCACCCATACCGCCCATGCCGCCCATATCAGGCATTGCTGGAGCTGCTTCTTGAGGCTTGTCTGTCACCATTGCTTCTGTTGTGATCATAAGACCAGCAACTGATGCAGCGAATTGTAGTGCAGAACGCGTCACCTTAGTTGGATCTAGGATACCCATAGCGATCATGTCGCCGTATTCGCCAGTCGCAGCGTTGTAACCGTAGTTACCTTCGCCAGCGCGAACGTTGTTAGCAACAACAGACTCTTCGTCACCTGCGTTCTTAGTGATTTGACGGATAGGCGCTTCCATTGCACGTAGTGCAACGCGGATACCTACGTTTTGCTCTTCGTTGTCGCCTTCAATGTTAGCCACTTTAGATGCAGCACGGATAAGTGCAACACCACCACCAGCAACCACACCTTCTTCAACTGCAGCGCGAGTTGCGTGAAGTGCATCTTCTACGCGGTCTTTCTTCTCTTTCATCTCAACTTCAGTCGCAGCGCCAACTTTGATTACTGCAACACCGCCAGCTAGCTTAGCAACGCGCTCTTGTAGTTTCTCTTTGTCATAGTCAGACGTTGCATCTTCGATTTGTTGACGGATTTGAGAAACGCGACCTTGGATCATCGCTTCTTCACCCGCGCCATCGATGATGGTTGAGTTTTCTTTAGTGATAGTTACACGCTTAGCTTGACCTAGGTCTTCTAGCGTTACTTTCTCAAGGTCTAGACCGATCTCTTCAGAGATAACCGTACCGCCAGTTAGGATAGCGATGTCTTGTAGCATTGCTTTACGACGGTCACCGAAACCAGGTGCTTTAACAGCCGCGACTTTCACGATACCGCGCATGTTGTTTACAACTAGAGTTGCAAGCGCTTCGCCTTCTACATCTTCAGCGATGATTAGAAGTGGACGAGATGCCTTAGCTACTGCTTCTAGAGTCGGAAGAAGTTCACGGATGTTTGAAACTTTCTTGTCGATAAGAAGGATAAATGGGCTTTCTAGATCAACAGAACCTGCTTCTTGGTTGTTGATGAAGTAAGGAGATAGGTAACCGCGATCGAACTGCATACCTTCAACTACGTCTAGCTCGTCTTGTAGAGCCTGACCTTCTTCAACTGTGATAACGCCATCACGACCTACTTTTTCCATCGCTTCAGCAATGATGTTACCTACAGTCGCATCAGAGTTTGCTGAGATAGTACCTACTTGCGCGATAGCTTTAGTATCAGCACATGGAACAGAAAGGCCTTTTAGCTCTTCAACAGCAGCTGTTACTGCTTTGTCGATACCGCGCTTAAGGTCCATTGGGTTCATGCCAGCTGCAACGGCTTTTAGGCCTTCAGTGATGATAGCTTGAGCTAGAACTGTAGCGGTAGTTGTACCGTCACCAGCTGCGTCGTTCGCTTGCGAAGCCACTTCTTTAACCATTTGCGCGCCCATGTTTTGGAACTTGTCTTCAAGTTCGATTTCACGTGCCACAGAAACACCATCTTTAGTGATCGTTGGTGCGCCAAATGATTTGTCTAGAACAACGTTACGACCTTTAGGGCCTAGCGTTACTTTTACTGCGTCAGCCAGAACGTTTACACCTTCTAGCATTTTAACTCGTGCGTCGTTACCAAATTTAACGTCTTTAGCAGCCATCTTTATTTCCTTTAAATTCTTTATTCAGTCAGTTCAGTTTGTATAGCGCGGATTACTCAACGATCGCCATGATGTCGTTTTCAGACATGATCAGAACTTCTTTGCCGTCGATTTTTTCAGACTTAGTGCCGTAGCCTTCAGCAAAGATAACAGTGTCGCCAACTTTAACGTCCAATGGTTGTACTGAACCGTTTTCTAGGATGCGGCCTTTGCCTACAGCTAGAATTACACCGCGTGTTGACTTTTCAGCGGCAGAACCAGTTAGAACGATGCCACCAGCAGATTTAGATTCAACTTCTTGGCGCTCAACGATAACTCGGTCGTGTAGAGGACGGATATTCATCGGTCGTATCTCCTGATAATTTCCATTTAATTTGATAGTTGCCACGATTGGCATGGGGTTAAAGAGTATGTTGGGGCGAAGTGAAAGATCCCAAGGGGTGGAAAGGAAATTTTGTGATCTAAGAGGCAGATGCGGGATGCGAGTAAACGAGTAGCGAAGAGAATAAGAGCTGATGCGGGATTCGAGTAAACGAGTAGCGAAAGGCAAGAGCAGGCAAAAAATAGAACCGCCTTCTTTTGTTCTTGCCTTTCGCCTTTCGTATCTCGAATCCCGTTACCCTCATCTAATTCTTTGTATCTGCTCTTCAAGGTCTTCGCATCTCGTTCACTCGCATCTCTCATCTGCTTTTAGCTTTTCTTTCTTTCCAAGCCACATCTGTTTATCCTACACCTTTCGTTCCAACTGGCGTTTTACATGCAAGATAAGCACGGGCTATTAACCGCCCCAATTGCGAGTACATTACGTACCATGACCATTCCGACTATCTTCGGTATGGTTGCGATCTTGATGTTTAACTTGGTCGATACTTTCTTTATCTCACTGCTTGGCACACAAGCACTGGCTGCCGTGAGCTTTACCTTCCCAGTTACCTTCGCCATCAACTGCATCACCATGGGCATCGGTGTAGGGCTTTCCACCTGTATTGGGCGGCTACTGGGCCAAGGCTGCGCACAAAATGCAGCTCGCTTTACTTGCCATGGATTATTGCTTGCCGTACTGCTTGTTGGGTTTGCATCAACACTAGGGCTGGTAACTCTAGAACCCATGTTTACCTTATTGGGGGCAGAGCCAGAATTACTGCCACTGATATCTGAATACATGACGGTCTGGTATTTAGCTATACCGCTACTTGTTATTCCAATGGCAGGCAATAGCGCGATACGAGCGAGTGGCGATACCAAAACCCCTGCCAAGATCATGATGTTGGCGGGCCTGATTAACGGCATTCTCGACCCGCTGCTGATCTTCGGTTACGGACCTTTTCCTGAGCTAGGGATTCAAGGCGCAGCCATTGCAAGTGGTTTCAGTTGGTTTGGTGCGTTATGTGGCTCACTGTATGTGTTAACCATACGAGAAAAGCTGCTTGCTCCACCCAAACTAAAAAACATCATTGATGACTGGAAACAAATCCTCACCATTGGAACACCCGCCGCACTTTCAAACGCGCTGAACCCACTCGCGGGGGCTATCATTATGATGATGCTGGCCAAGCAAGGAACCGAAGCCGTTGCCGCTTATGGTGCTGCTCAGCGTATTGAATCGATTCTGATCATCGTCTTAATGTCTCTCACTTCCGCTCTTACCCCTTTTATGGCGCAAAACTTTGGCGCAGAGAATCCACAACGCAGTTTCAAAGCTCTATTCTTGAGCATGCGTTTCGCCGTGCTATTCCAAGGTTTGATCTTTTTAATGATGGTGCCACTGAGCATCCCTTTAGCCGCGCTCTTTTCTCAGGAAGAGTCGGTTCGAGGTATTTTGTGGCACTATCTGTTAGTCGTGCCATTTAGTTACGGGTTCCAAGGTATTGTGATGATGCTGATAAGTGCAATGAATGCGATGCATCAACCATTAAAAGCCTTCCAGTGGAGCTTCATGCGCCTGTTCGTATTTACCCTGCCATTTGCCTGGGTAGGCAGCCAAATTGATGGTGTCGAAGGCCTATTTATTGGACTAGCGCTAGGAAACATAATGGGTGGCATTTCAGGGTATTTGTTTGCGCTTCGTATAAGGGGTAAAGCAGATTCGGGATGCGAGTAATCGGGATTCGAAAAGATTAAAAAGCAGATGCGAAAGGATTTCGGAACAAATATCAGGCTCAAGTGACATTCGAGTTCAACCCATCATTCCCTATAGCGAGGAGCGAGCCTGGTAGGAAATCTATTCTCCATTGCTAATACCGCGTTGTTTGAGATTCCAGACACTTCGTCCCTCAGTTCTGTAATGACGACTTAAGGTACTGCAGTAGATGCGAGATTCGGGTATCGAGATACGAAAAGATTAAAAATAAGTTCGAGATACTGAAAGGGTTAAAAGCTTCAAGCTGATACGAAGTTCTAAGTGCTTTAGAGTAGAAAGAGACTAGAAGAAAGGAGATGGCATGGAAGGCAGTACTCACAAAATGCTCTACGAAGCGCCGATTGGTAAGATAATCATTGTTAGTGATGGCGTATCGATTATAGAAATCGACCATGTGAACCATGATGAGGCTATTGATTGCAATCCCAATGAATTATGCCTCAAAGTATCTCGCCAACTCGACGAGTATTTTGCTGGTCAAAGAACTGAATTTGATTTGCCATTGAAAGCGACAAAAGGCACGGACTTTCAAAAATCAGCTTGGCAGGCTCTCACTTCTATTCCTTATGGCGAAACTATTAGCTATGGCGAACAAGCAAAGAGAATGGGCAATCCCAAAGCAGTGAGAGCGGTGGGTGGTGCGAACGGCAAGAACCCGTTTAGCATCGTAGTCCCTTGCCACCGAGTGATTGGTGCCAATGGAACATTAACCGGCTATACCGGCGGCATGAATCGCAAAGAGTGGTTACTCGACTTTGAGCGTTCGGTTATAGATAGAACGCAATAAGCCTTATCACGCTAGATCGATAATATAAAAGTTCACCATCAAGAAGTGCCGTTGTCATCAGACTAAATATAGTCTACATTTAAACTTCTACATTAAGAGATAATGATAATGTCCACTGAAACGATAAGTTACTTAAAAAAGCACGCGGCTAACCTCGATTTATCGGAGCCTATGACCATTACTCAAAATGGTAAACCCGCTTATACGATTGAATCTTATGAAGATCGAAAGCGTAGAGATGAAGCGATAGCATTAATGAAACTATTATCATTTTCTGTTGATGATGAAAAACATGGCCGAGTAAACTCCAGCGCTCAGATTCGAGATAAATTGGCAAAGCGTAAGCAGTCGGTTCAATAATATGACAACCATCGAGTACACAGACACCTTTGATCAATTACTTGATGCATTAATTAACTACTTAAGTGATTATTCGAGTGAAGGGGCCGTCATAGAACGCATAGAAGCTCTTCTCGACCGATTTGAAGCCTTAGTTTCTGATAACCCTCATGCTGCAAACATTGCCCCTCCTTTACTAGAGCTTGGAGTGAAAAACTTTCGCGAATTTCACCTCGATAGCTTTCGTATTATCTACCGAACGTTACCGTCAGCTCACCCGAAAAAAACGAGAGTAATGGTAGATGTGATAGCATTGCAAAAACAAAATTTAGAACAACTGCTCATTCAACACTGCATACTCTACAAATAGCGTTTAGCTCTTCTCATCTCGCTTACTCGCATCTCGAATCTGCTCTTAAAGCTCTTCGTATCCCGATTACTCGTATCCCACATCTACCCTTAAGCTCTTCTCATCTCGTTTACTCGTATCTCGCATCTGCCCTTCAGCTCTTCGAATCCCGTTTACTCGCATCCCGCATCTATTCTTCAAGATCCAGATACAAAAAAACGGCCACACTCGCGTGCAGCCGTTCTAGTATTCGATGAAAGTTAAAAGTTACTTAACTAAAACATCACCTGACATTTCAGCAGGGATCTCTGTACCCGTTAGAGATAGCATTGTTGGTGCAAGGTCAGACAGTTTACCGCCCTCTTTGAACTCAACGTCTTTGTTACCTACGTAGATAAGTGGCACTGGTAGATTAGTGTGTGCTGTGTGGATGCCGCCCGTTTCTGGGTTAACCATCATTTCTGCGTTACCGTGGTCTGCTGTGATAAGCAGTTGGCCGTCAGCTTCTTGAATTGCTTCAACCACTTTACCAAGACATTCGTCTAGAGACTCTACGGCTTTCACTGCTGCATCGTAAACGCCAGTGTGACCAACCATGTCACAGTTAGGGAAGTTACAAACGATAGCGTCGTATTTGCCACCTTTGATTGCTGCAACTAGCTTTTCAGTGAGTTCTGGTGCGCTCATTTCAGGCTGTAGGTCATAAGTCGCTACTTTTGGAGAAGCAACAAGTTGACGCTCTTCGCCTTCGAACTCGTCTTCGATACCGCCATTGAAGAAGAAAGTCACGTGCGCGTATTTCTCTGTTTCTGAAATACGTAGCTGCGTTTTACCTTGCTTAGATAACCACTCACCGTAAGTGTTCTCTAGAGAAGCCGGTGGGAATGCACATAGCAATGGAATATCAGCAGCGTATTGAGTCAGCATCACAAAGTCGATTGCTGGGAATACGTTACGCTCAAAACCAGCAAAATCAGCAACGAATGTGCGAGTGATTTGACGAGCACGGTCGGCACGGTAGTTCATGAAGATAACTGCATCACCATCAACGATAGCTGCAGACTCTTCACCTTCCGCTTTAATTTCAGTCGCTTTAACGAACTCATCGTTTTCATCACGAGCGTAAGCGGCTTCTAGGCCAGCAACTGCCGTGTCGAATGTGAACTCTGCTTTTGCTTCAGTTAAAAGCTCGTATGCAGTTTGAACGCGTTCCCAGTTGTTATCTCGGTCCATTGCGTAGTAACGACCAACCAAAGAAGCCACACGACCTTTGCCCAGTTTAGAGAACAGATCTTGGAAGCGTTGTAGAGAATTTTCTGCGCTACGTGGTGGCGTATCACGGCCATCTAGGAATGCGTGTAGGTAGATTTTCTCTGCGCCACGCTCTGCTGCCATTTCAACCGCTGCGTAGATGTGATCTTCATGAGAGTGAACGCCACCTGGTGACATAAGACCCATGATGTGAACCGCTTTATCCGCTTTCACAGCTTTGTCGATAGCATTCACTAGCGCTTCAGTTTGACCGAATTCACCGTCTGCAATTGACTTAGTAATACGAGTAAGATCTTGGTATACCACACGACCAGCACCGATGTTGGTGTGACCAACTTCAGAGTTACCCATTTGGCCATCCGGTAGGCCTACATCCATGCCAGAAGCAGAGATTAGCGTGTTAGGTTGGTTAGCAATAAGACCGTCTAATACTGGTGTCTTAGCGTTCGCGATAGCGTTGTCTTGGTTGTCTTCACGGTAACCGTAACCGTCAAGGATCACTAGAGCCATTGGCTTCTTAGCTGACATAGGACTGACCTCGTTCAATTCAAAATAAATCGGTATAAAAACAAATTAGCGTAATTTTACTACAGTTTACAGTCAAAACTGTAGTGGAAGATCAAGAAACGTCTCAGGTAGGCCGATCGAATGTGAAAAAAAATGTCATTTTGTGTTCAAGACTCCGAGGCAACATTAGGGATTAGACAGCGCATAACAACGCAATATTTACACCAAGTATGAATATTTGTGCATATTTAAAAATGTAGGCTTTGTTCCAAAAAAGCGAACAAATCATACTCAACCAAGTGTACATATTGATAGTTTTAACGTAAGCTACACGTAAATAAAAAGTTAAAAATTTGGCTAGAGTTCACCATGTTATTAGAGCTATCACTTGTTGGCTTCTTTTCCTTTTCGTCGCTCTTTGTAATGCGAAAAGCAGCAAAAGCCGTCGGCTTAGTAGATAAACCCAACGAACGAAAACTGCATAACGGAGCGATCCCACTCGTAGGCGGAATCTCAATAAGCTTGTCGATAGCTCAGTTCATACTCACCCACCCCAATGTGATACCGCATAGCCAGCTTTTTTTAGCTTCTATCGCAGTGCTTATCGTTATCGGCGCGCTCGATGATAAGTTTGATATTAGCTTCAAAATTCGGCTTGTCGTTCAAGCAATTCTTTCCATTTGCATGATGCACTTTGCCGATATTCGCCTAGAAAACATTGGTAATATTTTTGGCATAGGTGAATTACATTTAGGATTCTTAAGCCCGGTCGTCACTATACTTGCGGTGATTGGAGCCATTAACGCGTTCAATATGGTTGATGGTATCGACGGCCTATTAGGTGGGCTCGCTATCGTCACCTTTGCTGGTATCGCCATTTTACTCAAAATCGATAGCCAAAACGGCTTAGCGTATTTGTGCGCCGTATTCATTGCCGCGACTATCCCTTATATCTTGATGAACCTCGGGCTTCTAGGCCGAGAACGCAAAGTGTTCATGGGGGATGCTGGCAGCATGATGATTGGCTTTACCGTCATCTGGCTACTGCTTGGTGCCAGCCAAGATCCTTCTGAAGCGCTCATGCGACCGATCACGGCGTTATGGCTGATTGCTATTCCGTTAATGGACATGGCCGCAATCATGTTTCGACGAGTAAGACGTGGCGATTCCCCATTCAAGCCCGACAGAGAACATTTACACCACATTTTCCAGCGCCTCGGTTTTACATCACGCCAGACGCTGGCCATCATTTGTTTGATCGCCAGTGGCTTTGCCGGCTTCGGGATCTACGGTGAGTTCTTGGGGATATCTGAATCAACCATGTTCATCCTGTTTATGCTTTGCTTCGTTTCGTACACCGTTGCGATGAGCTATGTTTGGCGTATCACAAGCTGGATTAGAAGTTGGCGTAATCTTCCTGAGAAGGTATATGAGTAACTCAGCAGCGCATTGATGGCTAAGACTTCAAAAGTGATTTAAACAAGGCCGTGCCAATAAGCCAGCTTTAAAAACTGAAGCGCTTACCACCAAAAACAAAAAGGGCCCAACCTCATATCGAGATTGGGCCCTTTTGCTTGTGATAACTGAATGATGGCAACCTAAATGCAGAATTAGCGAAGCAATACCAACAGATAACGATGAATTAAGCAGGCGATAGATGAAGCCTAACCTTCACATCTACATACACAAAATGCTGGTATTTCTACATACCCATCACCTTATACTGTTGTTTCCTCTGATTGTTTTTCTTCTAACTTCTTCCACTTTCTTACAATCTTCGCCATCTTGAACGAATGTGTCATTGCGTAGGTGTGGAATGAGAAACATGCCACAATGGTGTAGAACATGACGAATTCTGGCACCTGGAAGTACTCTCCCAATAACCCCAAGGTTGAATAAAGCAATTGCACTAAGCAGATCACCACTAACGACTCACGAGGGGTAAAGCCGATACGTTGCATAATGTGGTGGAAATGCTCACGGTCCGGTTTAAATGGAGAGTGCCCTTTACGAATACGACGTATCATGATCGCCATCATATCGATCAAAGGCACTGCAATAAGCCACAAGGCTGTCACTGGGCGAATAATATAGTGCCCGTCATCGGACTGCGTGCCACCAATCAACACCCAAATCACTATAAAGCCGATCATCATGCTGCCCGCATCGCCCATGAACACCTTACGAAGCTTACCAAAGTAGCCTAAGTTGAACAGAACAAAAGGAAATAGCATGACCACCATGACCGCCATAAAAAAGGCATAAAACTCGAGTTCATAAGCAAAGAACACCACCCCTAACGAAGTAAACACCACCATACTCAAGCCACCTAACAGGCCATCAATACCATCAACCATATTAAAGGCATTAATTGCAGCAATTACGGCGATCACCGTAATCACGCTGTCGAGTACCACAGGGAAATCTAACACGCCAAACCCGAATACATCGCCAACGTGAGAAAGGGTTAACCCGGTGTAATGCATAATCACCATCGCCAACATCGCTTGTACGCCCATTCTGAGCTTAAAGCTGATATCAAAGCGATCATCCGCCACCCCAACCAGTACTAGTACAGTTAAACACGTGGCAGCTATCTCTAGGTTATTGAACTGTTCTGCGTTCACATACAGAAAGTACAACAAGGTAATGCACAAAGAGATGCCCCCGACTAAGGGAACTACGCCTTCGTGGTGCTTTCTGGCATTGGGTTTATCGGTTAGGCCAATCGCATAGCCGACTTTGCGCATGCAGTACAGCACAGCAAGGGAGATAAAGAAGAACATCGAGAGTTCGATGAGGTACTCAAACAGTGACATCAGGGTAAGCCTATAATTGGTTATTGTTTTATTGCTTTATTGCTTTATTGCTTTATTGCTTTATTGCTTTATTGCTGAAGAATGGCCGAATGGCGAATTATGGCAAGGCGCATGACTTTAAAGCTTGCCATTTAACGCCATTCTTTAAACTATTAGCAACAAGGCATTGGAATAGGGGAAGGAGAGTAAGGTGGTGAACCTCATTGATGAAATAACCTTTCATACTACGATTCACCCAGCCTAAAGTACTATTTCTTTTCTGTCGCCGTTTGGTCTATTTCCGCTTTGCTGCCTTTAAGGTAGACGTTTTGGTAACAGTAGTTTGTCGCTTCAATGTAGCCATCGACGCTGCCACAGTCGAAACGCTTACCTTTGAATTTGTAAGCAATCACACACCCTGTTTTCGCTTGCTCTAGCAGCGCATCGGTAATTTGAATCTCGCCGCCTTTGCCTGGCTGAGTCTCTTCCAAAATATCGAAGATGTCTGGCGTGAGAATATAACGACCAATAATGGCAAGGTTGCTTGGCGCTGTGCCTTGCTCTGGTTTCTCGACCATATCGGTAATGCGAATCAAGTCATCACTCAAATGCTCACCCGCAATCACACCGTATTTGTGGGTTTCCGATTCTGGCACCTCTTCGACTGCAACAATGGAGCAACGGAACTGGCGATACAGTGCCGCCATTTGTGCCAGCACACCTTGGTCTTCATTAATGCAAAGGTCGTCGGCCAACACCACAGCAAACGGGTTATCGCCCACCAGTTCTTTGCCCGTTAAAATGGCATGCCCTAGCCCTTTCATTTCACGTTGGCGAATGTAGGTAAATTGAGCGGAGTCGATCAAGGAACGAATGTCATCCAACAAAGGCTCTTTATTGGTGCCTTGAATTTGGTGCTCAAGCTCGTAGTTCTTATCAAAGTGATCCATCAATGAGCTTTTACCACGGCCGGTCACCACCGCCATGCTGGTCATACCCGCTTGAATGGCTTCATCAACGCCGTATTCAATCAGCGGTTTATTAACGATAGGCATCATTTCTTTAGGCATAGATTTTGTTGCAGGTAAAAAGCGCGTGCCGTAGCCCGCTGCAGGAAATAAGCAGTGTTTAAGCATTATTTTTTCTTTCTCGTTTTTATTATCAAGGTACAGCGGGTATGGCTTTTGTTTGCGCAACTGAATGGCAAACAAAAGTGCCCCAAACCGGAATAGAATGAGGCACTAGCAACATCAGAGATGCTGTATGTATAGAAGAAGTCTATAGAAATGGAGTAATTTCTATATTGGAGCTTTAAAAAGCTCTACTGTGGTTTTACTTGTTATAAAACTCGCGGTACCACTGAATAAATTCAGCGACACCCTCTTTCACAGTAACCTTAGGGGTATAGCCGGTTGCTGCAAATAGATCTTGAGTATCAGCATAAGTTTGGTACACATCACCAGGTTGCATTTCACGGAAGTTTTTCTTCGCTTCAATGCCTAGCTCGTCTTCAATCGCCTTAACAAAATCCATCAAATTGATTGGTGAGCCATGGCCAATGTTATACACCGCATAAGGGGCAGAACTGGTTGCTGGCGATCCGGCTTCTACTGTCCATTCGCTATGACGCGTTGGCACGACATCGGCGATGCGTACTACACCTTCAACAATATCGTTGACGTGGGTAAAATCACGCCACATGTCACCATTGTTGTTGATGTCGATCGTGTCGCCATCGAGAATCTTCTTAGTGAAGATAAACGACTTGATCAAATTGCTCCGCTTCAAACAAGTGAGCCACGCCATCGCGATCAGCAATGTCTAACTGGACCAGTTTAAAATTAGCATGTTGAATACGCGCGAGGCGAGCCTCTTTCAAAGCGACATCGTAGTAATCATTTAGGTTATCAACACCAACAACTTGATGGCCTTTTGCAGTTAACTGTTCTACCACAGCACTGCCAATAAAACCCGCTGCGCCGGTTACTAAATACTTCATTGTTAACCCTTAATCTGAACCGAAAAGATCGCGTGTGTACACTTTGTCTTGTACATCCGTCAGCTCTTGCGCCATGCGGTTAGACACGATCACATCACAGCTTGATTTGAACTGCTCAAAATCCGTTAGCACCAATGAGCGGAAGAACTCTTTTTCTTTCAGCTCTGGCTCAAACACCACCACTTCAATGCCTTTGGCTTTCAGGCGCTTCATAATGCCTTGAATGCTCGAAGCTCGGAAATTGTCCGAACCAGATTTCATTACTAAACGGTAGATACCCACGCGCGTTGGGTTACGCTTGATGATTGAATCGGCGATAAAATCTTTACGTGTGGTATTCGAATCTACAATCGCACCAATGATGTTATTCGGTACGTCTGAGTAGTTGGCACGCAATTGTTTGGTGTCTTTCGGTAAACAGTAACCACCGTAACCAAATGAAGGGTTGTTGTAATGTGAGCCGATACGTGGGTCTAAGCACACACCATCAATGATCTGGCGCGTATCTAGGCCGTGCGATTCTGCGTAAGTGTCTAGCTCATTAAAATAAGCGACACGCAGAGCCAAGTAAGTATTGGAAAACAGTTTTACCGCTTCCGCCTCCGTCGAGTCGGTATACAAGATTTCAACATCTTTCTTTACCGCGCCTTCTAACAGCAGGTTAGCAAATACTCGAGCACGTTCAGAGCGCTCACCCACTACAATACGCGATGGGTGCAAGTTATCGTAGAGCGCTTTGCCTTCACGCAAAAACTCTGGCGAGAACATTAGGTTTTCACACCCTAGTTCTTCTTTGATACGCGCAGTATAACCCACTGGGATAGTAGACTTGATCACCATTACCGCATTCGGATTGATCGCCATTACGTCTTTAATCACGGCTTCAACAGAAGATGTATTAAAGTAATTCGTTTCAACATCGTAGTCCGTTGGGGTAGCGATAATAACGAATTCCGCATCGGCATACGCCATTTCTTTATCAAGAGTTGCGGTAAAGTTTAATGGCTTGTTTGCCAAAAAACCTTCGATCTCTGCGTCGACAATTGGCGACATTTTATTATTCAGTAATTTTACTTTTTCTTCGATAATATCGACGGCGACAACGTCATGATGCTGGGCCAACAGCATCGCATTTGATAAACCAACATAGCCAGTGCCAGCAACAGCTAATTTCATTTTAATGAATCCTTAATCGATAAGACAATTTCATCTACTTTAAAAAAAGGAACTTTTGAGTAATAAACTGGAACATATGATTTAGCTTCATTAATTTTGCTTAGAAGATTATCAAGCTCCCAAGATACAAGTAAATGCTTATGTTTTTCCATATATTTCGCAATATCACTCTGGTGCTTATCTACACGCTCAAGGTTAGGAACGACAATGATTTTTTTTCTTAGCTCAAGCAAACGATAAATAGTGCCTGCACCAGCATGAGTAATAATTAAATCTGCATTTAAGTAATAACTCTCTATATCTTCAACAAAGCTAACATAGCTACCATTCTTAGATTTTATTCTGCTAGAAGCAACCTGAAATGTATACTCATTCTCTTTGTCACTTCCCGCGAGGCTATCAACATGCTCAATTAAACTATCAAATACAGTCGTACCTACTGTTACTAGTATCTTCATAAAATACCCGAGTATATAGCTTTAGGATAAAGAGAGTGAAGGGATTTATTCTGAATATAAAACTCATCTGCAATTAAGTACATACACCGACCAGTGAGTGAACGAGAATTAAATCTAGACCAAGTTTCAATATGAATAACTTTTGCTCCAAAAAGTTTACATATTACAGCAGAGAATATTCCGATGCCGGGTCCTGTCGTGACCATACACTTAATATTGTGCTTAATATTTATATTAACGATAGACTTAACAACTAAAATAGGACCAGAATTTATAAATATCGAGAAGTGACTATGTTTTCCTCTCACTTCTGAAGTTTTATAATGAAAGTCTGACCATTCTGGTATTATGGCAGTATCTGATAACGATACTATTTCAAATTCTTTTAATGACTCAACTATTTTTGGAGCCAATCGGTTCATCTGAGCAGTATGGCCACCTTCACCAAAACTAAAAAGTACAGCACATTTCTTCTGCATTAGTATATACTCTTGTAGATATTAGCAATATTGTTCCAGGATCTATTTTTCAATACGAAATTATTACCCGAACTTATAAACTTAGAATTATCACCATGATAAGCTTGAAGTAATTTATCTGATAAATCACTTACATTTTCCGCTTCAAAAAATAGAGCGTTATCGGTACCGGATATAACTTCTTTTACTCCCCCAACATCACTCCCTATAACTAAACGTTTGAATGCCATAGCTTCTAGAGGCTTAAGTGGCGTCACTTTCTGAGTAATATCCAAATTTAAACGTGCGATAACAATACAATCAAGAGAGGTGTATATATTAACGAGATCTTTTCGAGAAAAAGCTCCTTTAATCATAATACGTTTGTCAGAAGAGTTAGAAACAATTTCAGTTAGTTTATTTAAGCTTGGTCCTTTCCCAAAGAATGTTAAGCTTGTATCAGGAAAATCTGAAATAGGAAATGCCTTTTCAAATGCTGAAATCAATAATTCCAAACCTTCAATTTCGCTAAAATTTCCTACGTATCCAAATCTTTTAACTTTTTTGGGGGCACTTACACCTGTCGCTAATTCCAAAATATCATTTTCAACTGCATTTGGAACAATAAAAATTTTATTCGGATTTACACCTCGTCTAACCAAATCATCCCGCAAAGATTGATTTATTGTGACAACTTGATCTGCTAATTTTAAAGATAACGTCTCGATTGCTTTAATCAACTTTGAAATAATAAAATTAGTAACACCTTTTGATTTAAATCTTTCTTCCCATAAAGACCTAAATTCATAAATACTTTTTATTTTTAACTTTCTAGCCACTAGAATTGACGGCAATGCACAGTAAAACATACTATGAGCATGAATAACATCGACGGCTTCAACTTCAGCCTTATTCCTCAAATATGAATAAAATTTAAAAATTAGAAATACTTTCTTTAACCTAGAAAACAGGGTCTTTTCTTTTTCACTAATTTCTAAATTATTATCAATTGAATTTTTCGCCCTGTAGACTTTAATACCATCTAGTATCTCGTAGTCAGATACCGAATATCCTTCTTGAAAAGGAGAAGTTACAGCAACAACATCAATACTATTATGTACCTGTCCCTTTAGTATTCCTTCAGATCTAATCGTTGAACCGGTTAAATCCGGGTAATAATTATATAGAACATGTAATACTTTCATCACTGCTTACCAAATAGTTTAAAATCTCTTCTTAAGGTCATAAGAAAAATAAATAAAAATATAAATGTTGACTGATATATTATAGAGCTAGTAAGCCCTAGAATAGAAATGTAGCATAAAGTCAAAAACAAAAACTTTTTGTTATCACATACTATTGAAGCTGTAAATGAAATAAAAAAGAGTGTAAAAACAGAACAAATACCTTGCTTAATAAAAATAGTCAAATATAGATTATCAAGGCTGTGATTATATGGCTCTAATCCTCTGTACTCAAACCATGGTATGTAAAATGGATGACCAACCCCCAAGCCAAATATATAAGAAAAATCACTAAATCGTGATAATTCAATGAAGAAAGGGGAGAAACGGTTCATAAAAAATGAATTTAAGTACTCAAAGTTTAAATATGTTCCTCGACTCTCAAAAATATATACAACAAGAAAAATTATTAATGGCAATATTAAAACAAAAATTAATTTCTTGTGCAGTTTAGCATAAAACAAAAAATAAACCCCTAAAGATAATAGTAATGCAATTAAGACAGTTCTATTTCCAGAGATAAGCAAAGTCATAGTGAGAAGAATAACAAACTTTACATTTAGCCTCTTATTTAACAATAAATAAAAAAACAACATCTTTATAAAAAGCATTCCAACATCAGAATAACGTATGGAGTTATTAATTTGATAATATAAATCATTTGAAAAAAAAGAAGATCCAAACAAATACAATATCACAACAATACAACAATATTTTATAAGTAAAAGATTAGTTACTAAGTTTAAACTTAAGTGAAACGAATTACTCAATGAAAAGATATCTTTATAATAAAAATAAAACATCGAAGCTGTTAATAAAATAAAAAATGGTTTTAAATCTTTAAATTTATATATTAACGGGGAGTCATTAAGCAATACTGAATAAATTATTGAAAATATAAAGAACGCATAAAGTATATAATATTTCTGAAGGCGGCGCCTGCTTAAAATAGAAAGGGAAAATGCAAGAAAAAGCCCTATATAATAAAACTCAAATGAATAAATATAATATTTAAAGAAATAGTTATTAAAAACACCACCAATAGGAAGAAACACAACTAAAATTAAAAAGCATAATAAAGACTTTCGCTTATCAATTATATTATACAAACCCAAAATAAAAAATATCATGGAAAATAAATAGAAGATAAAAACAGTCATGAGAATAACTCTTCTAAATTTAACTTCAATTTAGTTGGTGAGTAAAAGCTAGTTATAATGTCTTTATTACTTTCCCTTTCGTAAAAGTCTTTATTTAAGTTAAAATCACTAAAATCAAAAACTTTAACTCCAAGTTTACTAAACATATCAAAAGAAGTAACATCTCTTCTCATATATACTTTAGCTCCATTACCAAGTAATGTTCTTATCACACTTAAAGCTTGCTGCCTTTTATGATTGAAGATAGCAATATCAATTTCGCTAAGGATAAGATTATATTCATTAATATCTAGAAAATCAGTCAAAATTATAACATTATCACCAAGAATTAATTTAGCCTCTTTTTCTATATATTTCGCATAACTTTTATCCCCATAAGAAAGAGGAATATAAAACTCTATACCTTCAATATCAAAGTCTTTTAATGAAGATAAGATCTCCATATGGTTGTTTGTAGGATCAGCTGAGTTTCCTATTAGTACTTTCTTTTTCTTCTTAGTAGAGGTATCTTTAGTAGAGGTATCTTTAGTAGATAGAGGCGTATATACACTATTAGGGAAGGTATACATATCCAATCTTTTACCAATAGTCTTATACCATTTTTTTGCTAGCTCATAATCACCATCAACTGATGTTACGAGAAACCCTATATTTCTTATCACTTTACTTCTAAAAAACTCTTTCAATTTATAGAGTTTTTTAGATTTATCTAGTTTATAACTATATAAATCAACTCCCATCATTAACCAGTAACACTTTTTAAGTAAAAAGGGGTTGAAAAATAGTAATAACACAACTTTAAAATCAATCAATCCATGTAAAACTATCCTTTCCGACTTACACATAAAGTATAACATTGAAATATACCTAAATAATATTGATTTAGAGTAGAAAGAATTACTTAGACTTAAAATATCCTTTGGCGGAATATTACCATAACAAAAGTACTTAACCTTTTGGTTATCAATCTCATTTTCCACAAAGCGAATAAATGGAATTGAGAATTTATTAACCATCATTACATTAAGAATCAACATTAGCCCTCTTTTTGAAATCGAAAAGTATTATTTTTAAGGTATCCCACCAAAGAAAAATCACAGTTAGCATATACATAAACCAAACTAATATATCGATATACTTTTCGTCACGATTTAAATAGTTTAAAGTTATTGCAATAACGATAGGAAAAATTGACCAAACATATATCTTGAGTTTTTTTAAACATAATTCTGGCCAGAGATATAAAGAAAATTCGGTTCTAAGAATCAAGAAAACCCAAAAGGATATTGCTGTAGATGTCGCAGCTCCGAATGCTCCAAATATCGGTATTAAAAAAACATTACCTACTAAATTTATAATAAAAGACAAGGTGGTTGCTAATAAAGAAAAATTTGACTTTCTTGATATACCAATTCCTAACTTAGTGACCTCTGAAAGAGTATATAATAAAGGATATGATAAGCATATCACTACTAGGCTCGATACATTTTGATACTGAGTTGGTAAGAAAAAATCAATAATAAAAGAGAACATCCCAATAAATGAAAATATCATTAATACAAAAATTAGAACTCTATCAGCAATAATACTTATTTTTTCAATTCCTTCACCTTTTGATACCCATTTATACACCATAGGAGCCCAAACAGTTGAGAATATGGTTTGTAATATAGTACCCGCACTTGCAAAACTGATAGCGACAGAATAAATTGCTAATTCATTAAAGTTTGAGTATTCTTTTAAAAAGAATCGATCTAAAGACGTCAAGCCCCAGTATGCTACACCTGAAAATGCTAATGGGAAGCCTAACCTTAACAGATGCTTAACTTCTTTTTTATTAACATTTTGAACTATACTTTTTTTTATAAACTCACGATTATAGATAAATATTATTAATGTCGATATTACATAGGAAATTAAATATAGGTAAAGTAGAACTGTAAAAGTATATTCATCATAAAAAATCACTGTAAACACTAAGAATAAAACAAAAATAGTCTTAATTGCTGCTTTTGATAATGAATATGCTAAAGCTTTTTCTTGCATCCTGAGATTAATCGTTAAAAAGTGCGACAGCACATAACACAATATCGATGAAATCAGAATAAAATTGATAACTTTACTATCCACATCAAATAAGAATAGACTAGCACTTATATTACTAAAGTAGTATAAAAATGCTAATATTATCAACATGCAAATAGGAGCTAATATACAGCTTTTAAATAGTTTATTCTTATTATCTTGTTCATGGTACTCCCTTACATATGCTTGATCTAACCCTAATGTAAAAAAAAGTCCACTTAAACTTATAATTGCCTGAAATATTGATAATCGTCCAATGTCTTCTTGATTAAAAAACCAAGATAATAATGGTAATGTGATTACACCTAAAATAGCGGTTAACAATGGACCAATAGCGAAGAGTAAAATTTTTTTTAAATTCATTGATAAAACTTTTTAATGACCTGGCAAATATAATTTACATCTTCCATTTTCAAATCATACCAAAGAGGCAGCCTTAATAATCGCTCACTCTCTTTTGTCGTATATTGATCACTTCCAGAAAATATTGAATAATCTTTACCAGCTTCGGCACTATGCAATGGAATATAATGAAAAGCACAACCTATCCCTTTACTCTTTAGAAATTCTATTAATTGGCTTCTTTCCTGAATATTTTTAGTTTTAATGTAGAACATATGCGCGTTATGCTGACAATTATCAGGGATCTTTGGGATAGAGAAACTCCCTTGACTAGAAAAATCACTCAAACTTTCGTGATACTTATTCCATAATGATAATCGTTTTTCATTTATCTTTTCTGCTTTTTTTAACTGCGCATAAAGGTATGCTGCTTGGATTTCGCTTGGAAGATAGCTACTTCCTATATCAACCCAAGAATATTTATCAACCATACCTCTAAAAAATTTACTTCTATTTGTGCCTTTTTCCCTTATTATTTCCGCTCGCTCTGCCAAACTTTGATCATTTATTAGTAATAAACCACCTTCACCACCACTAGTATAATTTTTAGTTTCATGGAAACTAAACGCAGCAAGATGACCTATAGTGCCCAAAGCCTTCTCTTTATAGTAAGACATAACCCCTTGAGCTGCATCTTCAATCACATACAATCCATATTTTTCAGCTACTCGCATAATTGTATCCATTTCACATGCTACTCCAGCATAGTGAACAGGAACAATTGCTTTCGTTCTATTAGTTATTGCTTGTTCTATCAGGGTCTCATCAATATTCATTGTATCAGGTCGAATATCAACAAAAACAATCTTCGCGCCTCGCAAGACAAAAGGGTTGGCCGTACTAACAAAAGTGTAACTTGGCATAATCACTTCATCATCTGGCTTAATATCAATTAACAACGCTGCGAGCTCTAATGCATGTGTGCATGATGGTGTTAGGAGTGTGTTATCGCATTCAAGTTTTGATTCAAACCATGATTCACAGGCTTTCCCAAACTCGCCATCACCGCATAACTTGCGGTTTTCAATTGCCTTACTTACGTAACTTAATTCATCACCTGTTACAGGTGGCACGTTAAATGGAATCATTTTCTTTCCTCAAAAATTTTTCTAATTCTTTTATGCTAGGAGTATTTGATATCATTTCATAATGTTTTCTGATCTTTTCTAATGGCCAATCCCACCATCTTATAGTTAGGAGCAATTCAATAATTTCTGTAGAAAACCTATATTTAATAATTTTCGCTGGATTACCCGCTACAATTGCATATGGGGGGACATCTTTCGTTACTACTGAATTGGCACCGACCACAGCCCCGTCGCCAATACAAACACCTCGAGTAACCACTGAGCCAGCCGCAATCCAAACATCACTTCCAATACTCAAAGGTTTTGTAAACCTATCATATACAACTTTTGAATCGTCAGGTCTTAACTTCGATGAGTCGTCATACAAAAATGAATGTTGCGTTATTCGCGAATAATCATGATTTGCACCTCCAATAGTCACATTCCAAGAAATACTACAAAAGGAACCTATTTTTGTATGTATTATTGTAGTATTTCTTCCCGTGTAGGAGTATTCACCTATGAATGAATGGTATATATAATTATTACGATCTATTTTTACACGGCTTTTTATCACAGTGCTTTCAATATTAGAATTATCACCTATTGAGCTTACACCTATTTGCGAATTATTAATGTTTACATTGTTAAATATTTTTGCATTTCCATCAATTTTTGAGTTCACTAACTTTAAATAACCTCGATATCTATTTCACTGAGAATATATTGTGCGATTTCATGTGCATGTTCCGATGAATTCCCTCTCACGATCACCTGACCAATTCTATCAGGGCCTACTCTAAATTGTTTGACACTATCTCCAACACTGACATCTATCGAAACGTTTTCTAACCATGGGTTAGAATATACACTTTCAGGAATATGGATATTATTCACAATCCCATCTTTGTCAGATCTAACGAGTACAGCAGCATTAGCGATACCATTCTTCGGGTTTACAAACGATGGGTTCTGCCCTAATGCTTCAAGTACAAGATGCTCATAAATATCAATCCCTGTATATATTGAAACGTTCTCAGGTAAACAAGTAGCTCCCATTCTTGCTCCTATTTCTAGAAGATATGGCTTACCTTCTGAGATCATGATATCAACATTTGCAATAGTTTCTTTTATTCCAATACTGCTGACTGCCAGCATAATCTGAGTTTCAATAGCTGTGATTAACTGCTCTTCAAGAGTTATGGGCATCGAGTGCCCAATAGGAACAGATACTGGTGGAGGAGTGACTAAGTCATCATGCAATAAAACGCCCTTCAACTTGCCATTACCTACAATGGCTTGAGCTCCTATCTCTTTACCTTGAAGGAATTTCTCAACAATAACTTCCTTTTCTTGAGAAACACTTATTGCGTCATCGTACGCTCTACCTAAATCACCAATATTATCTACTTTTGTGATTCCACGACTACCAGAAGAATCAATAGCCTTAACCATTACTGGAAGGCCAATAACTTCTACCGCATCAACCATTTTTTCTTTTGATGATACAATCATAAAATCTGCAGTATTGACGCCATTTTCAATAAAACACTTCTTCATCAAAAATTTGTTCATACTTATTTTAGAAGCATTATAACCTGTACCAGAAAGGCCTAAATTATCAATTAAAAAACCTATAGTTGGAACAGCTACATCTGTTCCTGTTGTGACAACACCATCTATATTCGCTTTTTTTGCTACTTGTAATATATAATTTTTTTCTCTTGTATCACTATTTACCCATACATCGGCTTCTTCAATACCAGGGTATTTACCATCAGGCGATACTACATATACTTTGTGCCCCATTTTTTTTGCTTTTTTGATCAGCGGCAATTGATATATTCCAGCACCTAATATCATAATGTTCATTTTTAACTACCTGACTTTTGAACGTTTAGTGACTTTTACTGATAAGCTGTTGCAAATATTTTCCGTAGCTATTTTTCGCTAGCTTATCAGCCGATTTTTTTAGCACATCATCACATATCCAACCATTGAACCATGCAATCTCTTCTAAACAAGCAACTTTGAAGCCTTGCCTTTTTTCAATAGTTTCAACAAAAGAAGCTGCATCATGTAGGCTTTCATGTGTCCCTGTATCAAGCCAAGCAAAGCCTCGGCCTAGTAGTTCTACATTTAGCTTGCCTTCTTTTAAATACATCTCGTTTAATGTGGTTATTTCTAACTCGCCACGCTCAGAAGGTTGGACATTCTTCGCCATATCCACAACTCGGTTATCATAAAAATACAACCCGGTGACAGCAAAATTTGATTTAGGCTTCAGAGGCTTTTCTTCTATAGAAATTGCTTTTTTGTTTTCGTCAAACTCTACAACACCAAATCGTTGAGGATCATGAACATTATAGCCAAAGACTGTAGCACCTTCCTTTTGGTTAGCAGCTTTAAGTAACTTCGGAGTAAAACCTTGTCCCCAAAAAATATTATCACCTAAAACCAAGCACACTGGCTCATTAGCTATGAATTCTTCACCAATGATAAATGCTTGTGCCAAGCCTTCAGGTTTAGCCTGTACCGCGAATTCTAAGCGAATTCCAAATTGGCTACCATCACCTAACAATCGTTGGAAACTTGCCTGATCTTCTGGAGTTGTGATAATTAGAACTTCTCTAATACCTGCTAACATCAGAACTGAGAGTGGATAATAGATCATTGGTTTGTCGTACACAGGTAAAAGCTGCTTAGAAACGCCCATTGTAATCGGGTATAAACGAGTACCTGAACCACCAGCTAAAATAATGCCTTTCATTATTTTCTCCCTTTTGATTGAGCTGTCTCTACACCTAAACGCTCACGTTGATAGCTACCATTTTGCACGTTTTGACACCATGCAGAGTTATCTAAATACCATTGAACAGTCTTACGAAGACCGGTTTCAAACGTCTCCTCAGGTGTCCAACCTAACTCACGCTTCATTTTACCCGAATCAATCGCGTAGCGGCGGTCGTGTCCTGGACGGTCTTGAACATAGGTGATTTGTTCTGAGTATTTGGTGTCTTTCGGAACAAGAGTATCCAAGATGTCACAAATAGTGTTGACTACTTCAATGTTTTTCTTCTCGTTATGTCCACCGATGTTGTAAGTCTCACCTACCTTGCCTTCGGTTACTACCTTGTAAAGAGCGCGCGCGTGATCTTCCACAAATAGCCAGTCGCGGATTTGGTCTCCTTTGCCATAGATAGGAAGGTCTTTACCTTCTAACGCATTAAGAATAACCAGAGGTATTAGTTTTTCAGGGAAGTGGTATGGGCCATAGTTGTTTGAGCAGTTAGTGACAATAGTTGGCAGGCCGTAAGTACGAAGCCATGCACGCACCAAATGGTCACTTGATGCTTTTGAAGCAGAGTAAGGGCTAGATGGTTCATAAGATGTCGTCTCCAAGAACATTGGGAGCTCAGTACCCTCTGAGACTTCATCTGGGTGAGGAAGGTCACCATACACTTCGTCGGTAGAGATATGATGGAAGCGAAACTCCGCTTTCGCTTGATCTTCAAGTGTATTCCAATACTCACGTGTCGCTTCTAACAGCGTATATGTTCCAACTACGTTCGTTTCAATAAATGCTGCAGGACCTGTGATTGAGCGATCCACATGCGATTCTGCCGCCAGATGCATGACTGCATCTGGTTGGTGCTTGGCAAATACGCGGTTAAGCTCACCATGATCGCAAATGTCCACTTTTTCAAACTGATAACGATCAGTTGAAGCCACTTCGTGTAGTGATTCAAGGTTTCCAGCATAAGTAAGTTTGTCAACGTTTACTACACTATCAGAAGAATTATTAATAATATGGCGAATAACGGCTGAACCAATAAAACCAGCACCACCTGTAACTAATATTTTCACTACCAAATACCTTTTGTATCGATAACAAATGATTCGATCAATTTGATTTTCTTGAATTGTTTATGATCAACCAACATCACATGAATATCTGTTTCACTCAATGAGTCATCAATTGTCACCAACTTAATGTTTTCATGATCAATGGAGTCAATATTAGGCTCGATTGCTAACACTTTTCCTATATGAAAATCTGCAATTGCCTTTGTAATATCTAGAGCCGGGCTTTCACGCAAATCATCAATATCCGGTTTAAATGCTAGACCATAACAAGCAATAGTGACATCTTGTGCAGTTTTATTTGGGTTGGCTTGTAAAAATTCAGCGAGCGCAATTTTCACTTTATCAATTACCCATTCTGGCTTTTTATCGTTAACATCACGCGCAGTTTTAATTAATTTTGCTAACTCTGGTGTTTTGGAAACAATAAACCAAGGGTCAACCGCAATGCAGTGGCCACCAACACCAGGTCCTGGCTGTAGAATGTTTATACGCGGGTGACGGTTTGCAAGTGAAATCAACTCCCAGACATCGATATCTAATTCATCACAAATCATCGATAACTCATTAGCAAAGGCAATTTGTACATCACGGCAACTGTTTTCAGTTAACTTTGCCATTTCCGCCGTGCGAGCATTGGTAATCACACACTCTCCCATTACAAACGTCTTATAGAGCTCAACCGCTCGCTCCGAACAACGCTTACTCATACCGCCAATTACTCGGTCGTTTTCTACTAGTTCACGAACAACATGACCAGGCAATACTCGCTCAGGGCAATGGGCTATATTTACATCCGCAGTTTCGCCGTGAGTTTGTGGGAAAGACAAATCAGGACGTGCTTCTGCTAGCCAAGCGGCCATTTGCTCAGTTGCACCAACGGGAGACGTTGATTCTAAAATGACCAAATCGCCTTTTTTAAGTACTGGCGCAATCGCTTTAGATGCCGCTTCGATATACCTTAAATCCGGCTCAGGAACTTCACCATCAGCACAGTCTTTGAAAGGCGTCGGTACTGCAATCAAAAAAGCATCCGCAACCTCAGGAGTTGTCACAGCTTTTAGATAACCTTGCTGTACAGCCGCGCTTACTAACATATCAAGATCCGGCTCTACGATATGAATTTCGCCACGGTTGATGATATCAACCGCGTGTTGATTGACATCGACACCAATCACTTTCTTTTTACGGGATGCAAACATGGCTGCTGTCGGTAGGCCAATGTAACCGAGGCCGACTACTGAAATTGTTTCAAAAGACATATTGATTTCCTAAATTTCTTATTTTTCTAATTCGTTCAAAATTCGTTGGCAAGCTTTGCCGTCACCGTATGGGTTGTGTGCAAAACTCATAGCTTGATAAGCACTTTCATCGGTTAGTAATTCATTTAAACTATCAACGATCATTTCAACATCAGTACCCACTAACTTCACCGTACCCGCTTCAACCGCCTCTGGCCTTTCTGTGGTATCACGCATCACTAACACAGGTTTGCCTAGCGAAGGTGCTTCTTCTTGAATGCCGCCCGAGTCGGTCAAAATAATGTTTGCGCGGTTCATAAGGTAGATAAAAGGCAAGTATTGCTGAGGTTCAATCAAATGAATATTTTCGATGCCAGCAAGAATTCGGTTTACAGGTTCGCGGACATTTGGGTTAAGGTGCATTGGGTATAAAATCTGTGTCTCTGGGTGCGCTTTAGCCGTGATGGCCAACGACTCACAAATGCGCTCAAACCCACCACCAAAACTTTCACGGCGATGACCAGTAACCAAAATGAGTTTTTTGTGCTCGTCTAAAAACGGGAACTGAGCAGAAAGTGTGGCTTCTAAATTCTTATCCGAGTCAATTTTATCCTTAACCATCAACAGCGCATCAATCACAGTGTTGCCGGTAACGCTGATATCCTTTGAGTTAAAGTTTTCTTTTAGCAGGTTTTCTTTAGACGTTTGCGTCGGCGCAAAGTGATATTTAGTTAACGCACCTGTTAATCGGCGATTACCCTCTTCTGGCCAAGGTGAATAAATATTACCCGTGCGAAGGCCTGCCTCTACGTGGCCCACTGCAATTTGCTCGTAATAAGCCGCTAAGCTTGCCGCGAATGTGGTCGCTGTATCACCATGTACCAAAACCACATCTGGTTTGAATTCTTCTAGTACCGGCTTAAGCTCTAACAAAATACGCGCGGTCACTTCGTTCAGTGTTTGCCCTACTTTCATTAAGTTCAAATCGTAGTCTGGTGTGATTTCAAATAGCTCTAATACTTGGTCTAACATTTCACGATGTTGGGCGGTAACACAACATTTAGCATCAAAGCGCTCATCGGCCGCTAAAGCATGAACCAAAGGTGCCATTTTGATGGCTTCTGGACGCGTGCCAAAAACAGTAAGGATTTTTTTCTTAGTCATTTTATGTAATTTCTAACCGACAGGTGAGGTTAAATGAGGTGATTTCTATAGCTTTGAGCCTCTGCAATTCAAGGCACACGAGGCATGTTTCTATTTAAGACAATCTATTTTCGATTGTCTTTTATAACGAGGAGTATTAATTTACTTTCTTAAAACCGCCCCAATAGGTACCCAGAACACTATTTGCTCGCTTGAGCTTACAATGAATTCGCATTCAGGCACGCTACCGCCCTTAGGTTTGGCTCCTAAAGGCAATAAATCATGATTTTCACCGTACTTCATGATAATGCGGTTTTCATACGGTTTTTGCAGGGCCGAGATTGTAACAAAGTATGTGCATATTGACTAATCTAAAATTTGAACCAAGATCTCACAAAGCATTCACCCAGCGAAAACATTGTACGTCTTGCAGGTATTGTGTCCCTATGTAGTATCGGTTTTCTTGTGCTGCGTCGCAGTAGCGCTTTTCTATGTCGATGAATATTTTGCCGTTACGGTACAATGAAACAAAACTGGGGTTAGTGTTCACCGCCAGCATTGCTTTGATTTCAGTGCGGGTTAAGCCTTGTGGGTAATGGCTCACCAGTAAATTTAAGAATTCACCAATTCGCCCTTCTACTCGCGCCACCTCTTTGGCCAACAGCGTGGCTTGCTGTTCAGTGGTCAGTTTTTTTAAGCTTGTATCTTCCATGTTATTTTCTTCCTTGTTTGCATTGCTTGCTCACTTACATTGTGTGGTTTGGGTTGCTCCCTGCTTTGGTTGCTCCGAGCTTGGCTTCACTCAGTGTCATCTTTGATCTGCGCTTTAGATTGAATGAGCGCTTTAATGCGTGCTTCAAAAGGGTTGTGGGTGTTAGTACTTTGGTATTCAGCCAGTGCTTGGGCCACAGGCGTTGTGCCTTGTTGGCTATGCTGGTGAGGTAAGTGGTTACTTCGTGGTTGTTCTTTCGTAGGGTTTGCTTGCGCCTGCCGCATTAGTGGTTTGCGCTTGGTTAGCTTTGTCCCTTTGGTTCGCTTTGTTGGCACGAACGCTCCCTGTTTGGTTTTGGCTTTCGCACTTCTTCTTAGCCAGCCATTCACAAAGTGACCAATGTGCTCAAACGGTTTACGTTTATCGGGGTTAATGTACAACCAGGCTTGCATGGCGTGCAGTTGTTGCAGCACATCTAAGCTGGGGTAGGTGCTCTCTAATATGGTAAAGAACTCGTGATAAATCGGTGCACTTCCCTCTTGGGTAAGCAGGTGAATCACTGCGTCATTTGGGTTCTTGGTGTCCGAGTTTTTGGCGTCCGAGATTTCGGTGTTAGTGCGTGTGATGTCCGTGCTTTTGCTCTTCGAACTGTGCGTATCCGTTGTGCTTGTATCTCCTCGTTCTACCACTGTGTTCTCTGAGGGACTCTTTTCAAGCGTGTTAGTTTTTAGGCTCAGCCCTGTTTTATGTTCTTTATGAGAGATTATGTGTGCCAGGGGATCACTCTCCGTGTTGGATCGGTTGGCCTCCTGGTGGGTGTCGGATTGCTCCGTATTAGGGTTGTGATTGGCTACTGGATCCGTTACCGATACAGCAGCGGGCTGTGTGGCGTCATGAGTTAAGTTGCGCTGTTCAATATGGCAACCTTCAGGCACACGCAGTTGGTACAAGTTACTGCGCTGGCGCCCTGAATCATCAAAGCGCTTTATCCGCTGTAAAAAACCTTGCTTTTCCAGCTCGTTAACGTGTCGTGTCACGGTTCTTAGCGACACTTCGCAATATTGCGCTAAGTAATTTAATGAGGGGAAACACACGCCGCGCGCGTCGGCATTATCGGCCAATTTTAACAGTACCAATTTGCTAATTGGCGAACCGGTTTTCAGTGGCATAAAAGAAAGAATGAGAGAAACACACATCATTAACGCTCCTTGTTATCGGTTGATTCATCAAGAGATCCATTGATAGTCAGAGCATTAACAACACTTTTTTAAGGATTGGGGGCGCAACGCCCGTGAGATAAGTTGTAAGAAAAGATGTTTAGTTAATTGGCTCGAATTTATATGCAACATCAAACCTATAAAACAGGTATTTTGGGAAACACCTCTCACTTTTTAGCTAGGCCTATTTCAATGATGAGCAACGGCAACCCTAATCGCAAATCTTGAATTACATTGCCTCCCCCGTAGCAACCATAAGGTGTTCAATGAAGGCAATCATCTCTCTTTTTATTTCCACCTATCGAGGCAACATGGCCAGTGCAGAGTGCTGCTCTTACTCCCTCCCTAACCCGCACTCTAACTCTCGCTGTTGCTCAGATCAGAACTCGGCATATAGCGCACCACCTGCACCTTGTGGCTTCAACGCTGTTAGCTATGAGGATGTTTGTTGGGCAATAAGCCGAGCTAGCAAGCGCGAAACCCTTGGCTATTACATTACTTACCTTCGCTATGTGCGCTATCACGACGCTTACGCGAAAACTGTGGAACGTGCTTGGCTAAAGCGTAGCAATTCGGAACTAAGCCAGGTACCTGCATCCCAACAATGGTTACAACAACATGAGGAAGCATTTTGTCACGCACTCCACCAGCAACTCATCGAACTCAATGGCCACGATTAACGGGCCAACCTTTATCCCTTTACTCCTTTTTGTGTCACCTCCCCGCCGGTTTGGCTTTCTCTTTTATTACCGTGCATTGCAGCGCCACGTCACCACAGCAAGACATAGGTGTGCATGACATTCGCCGCTGGCATAAAAAGAGAGGCTGGCGCGATGTGGGGTATCACTTTGTGATTCGTCGTGATGGCAAGGTAGAGCTAGGTAGGCCGCTGTCGCAGACTGGCGCACATGTGAAAGGACACAACAAAAGTAATATTGGGGTTTGTATGATCGGTGGCTGTAACGCAAAGCAGCAACCAGACGATAATTTCACGTTTGCGCAACGTAAGGCACTGTTTGGCTTGGTGGCAGCGTTGCAAGAACAGTTCTCTATTTCAGATGAAGCGGTAAAGGGCCATAAAGATTGGGGAGTGAATAAGGCGTGTCCGGTGATGAGATTAAGAGCAGATGCGGAATGCGAGTAAACGAGATGCGAAGAGCTTGAAGAGCAGTTGCGGGTGACGGGGAAACGAGGAGCGAAGAGATCAGGGGCAGTTGCGAGTAACGAGATTCGAGTAAACGAAAAGCTTGAAGAGCTAACAAAGCGAATGCGGGATGCGAAGACATAAGGAGCAGAGGTAAAGAGCGAGAAGGTTATACAGTCAAAGGCTATATAAGCGGTCAAAGCCAATCAATAAACTAAGGAGCAGTATGACGTTGTTCGGGAGAATATTTGGAAGCCAGTCTTCCATTAGCAAAGGTTTAGATGCAATCACCAACACAGGAGATGCGATGTTTTTTACTGATGAAGAAAAGGCGAAGCACAAGCTAGCACTACTGAAAGCGTATGAACCTTTTAAATTGGTGCAACGCTACATTGTATTGTTGTTCACCATACCCTATGTCGCACTTCATGTGATGGTCATTCTAGGCTGCATGCACGGTTACGATTGGAAACCGTTGGGAGAAATGACCAATGAAGCGTTTGGTTATCCGGTGTTAGCTGCGATTGGATTGTATTTAACGGGAGGGGTGATTAAAAAGTAGAAGAGCAGATGAGGGATACGAGTAAACGAAGAGCTGAAGGAGCAGATACTGGTGACGGGTATCGAGATACGAAGAGATTAAAAGCAGATTCCAGATACTTCGTTCCTCAGTTCTGGAATGACGATTTCATTGATCGATAAAACGTAATGATGAAAAAGCGGGAGGCAGAGAGCAAGCAATATGAAAATCAAAGACAAAAGTATGCGAGTTTTGCTTTTAGCTCCTCCCCTATATCACGATTGTTACTTGGCAAAAAATATTAATATAAGGGGAGGCAGGGAGGGGTTGGTTAGACACCGCTAGCATCCCCCTCTGACTCCCCCTTCTATCAACACCATCACTCACAATAGTCCAGTGTTCAAGGGGGAGAACCAAAAGCTAAGTCTTCGAATAATTTGAACTGCAGGTACGAGGGGATAAAAATAGGTACGGGTGACGTATAGCGAGACGCGAAGAGATTAAGATCAGATGAGGGATGCGAGTAAACGAGATGCGAAGAGCTGAAAAGAATAGACGCGGGTAGCGGGTAAACGAGTAACGAAGAGATAAAAAGATGAAGAGCGGATTCGAGTGGTGTTTTTCATTCTCGCCACTCGTATCTGCCTTTTAGCTTTTCGTTACCCGATTACTCGCATCCCGTTACCGCTCTTTATTTCTTGTCGCTCGAATACGCGTAGTTGTAGTAACCGTAGCCGTATGAGCTTGATGCTTTCTTCTCGATGGCGTTGAAGATAACGCCTTTCACTTCGATGCCTGATTGTTCGAAGCGGTTACGAGCAACGTCGATCTCTTTAAGGGTGTTTTGACCGTAACGTGCCACCATTAGTGTGGTGCCAGCAAACGCACCAACGATGCTTGGGTCGGTTACAGCTAACACTGGCGGAGTATCGACAATCACCAAGTCATATTCTTTTGATGCCCACTCCATCAACTCTGCAAAGCGTGGGTGCATGAGCAGTTCCGATGGGTTTGGTGGCACTTGGCCGCGAGTAAGAATGTCTAGGTTTTCTACTGGTGTTGCTTTCACTGATTGCGCAAACTCTTGTTTGTTGCTCAACACATCAGAAAGGCCGTTTTCCCATTTCACACCAAAGCTTTGCTGTAGGTAACCCTTACGCATATCGGCATCAATCAACAATACCTTTTGACCTGTTTTAGCCGCTACTGCGGCAAAGTTGGTCGAGATGAAAGATTTACCAATACCTGGCGCCGGGCCAGAGATCATTAACACGTTGTTTTTGGCTTCAAGCATCGCAAAGTGCAAGCTGGTACGAAGGCCACGTAGCGCTTCTACCGAAAGGTCTGCTGGGTTAGATTCTGCCAGCAGTGCCTGCGCGCCTTTGGTCTGTGTTTTCTTCGATTTAAAGCGGTTGGTTAGCTCAATTTGCAAATCTGATTTTGGTACAGCCGCATAAACGGGTAAGCCAATCTGTTCAATTTGATCTGGGCTTTCTACACCTCGGTGAAATGCCGCTTTCACTAATACAAACGCCACACTCAACATACCACCTAGCAAAGTCGCTAATACTACGATCAGTGGCTTCTTCGGTTTTACAGCGCGCTTATACGCTTGGGCGTCGTCTAGAATACGAACGTTACCTACGGTACCCGCTTTAATGATGCTTAGCTCTTGCACCTTGTTTAACAGCTGAATGTAGATTTGTTGGTTCACTTCTACATCGCGTGTCATACGCAGCACTTCACGCTGTGTTTTCGGTAACTTTTGAATCTGTTCGTTCAGGCGGTCTTTCTCACGTAGCAATGTTTTACGCTTATCAAGCAGTGATTTGTAAGCGGGGTGATCTTTGGTAAAGCGCTGGCTGATCTCGCTCTCTTTAAACGTCAGCTCATTCAATTGCGCTTCAAGCTCTACCATTACTTTTAGGGTAGATTGCGCTTCTAAGCCCAAGTCGATCGATTCGTTCTTCTGGCGATAATTGTTTAGTGTGTCTTCATAGCCCGTCAGCTCAGACTTAATACCTGGAAGGTGGCTTTCTAAGAATTCTAGGCTCTTTTCTGCTTCCGCTGAATTGCGCTTCACATTTTGTAAAAAGTAGATCTGGCTGATGTGATTAAGAATCTCAGTAATCTGTTGTTTGTTTTCGCCTTCAAAGCTCAACTTCAGAATACCGGTTTGCTTACCTTGCTCAGACAGAGACAAGGATTTTTTCAACCATTCGATCGCTTCTAGTCGGCTTTGTTTAGCAATAGAGAATTCGAAACCGTTGTGAGATTCAAACCCTGCCACAAACAGGCTGTAGTCGTCGGCTGTTGCTAACTCACCCACTTTACCTTGTAGGATAACGCGTTCATCATCACGCAACAGTTGATAAGTGCCTTGTTCGGCATCAAGAATCTGGATAGTGTGTGAGTAATTGCTCGCATAGCTTGGCAAGGTAAAGCGGCTTACCGCAATATGGTTGATATCACCGGTTAAGCGTGCAAAGCCTTTACCAACGATCGGTGCGTAAATTGGTGCAGTCACCGTCGTTAGGTTAAATTTATCCACCGTTTCGCCTAAGATCATGCGCGATTTGATGATCTCGACTTCGGTGGTTGCTGATGACTCTTGCGAGAATAGCTCACCCATATCTCCGACCATAGAAGAGATGCCGCCAGAGCTCTTCTCTTCAATTTGAATCAGCGCATCGGCTTTGTATACCGGTGTTGAAAGTAGCGCAAACGCAATACCCAGCACAGCAAAGATGAATGTGGTGAGCATGATTAGCCATTTAGCATCTAATAAGAGACCAAGCAGTTTTCCTAAATCTATCTCATCAGAGTTATCTGTATGCGATTGCAGGGAGGGTTGTGTTGTCATTTGTTTGCTACTTCCTAAATTATTGCTATTCAAGAGGGTGAACGACGCACCTCTTGTCTATGATTCTGTTATTGTTGCCTTTGTGACGGTTCGACGCTTCAACGCTTCAACGCTTCAACGATAAATAGCGTATACGCAAATTAAAGACGAAACCTCAAACTACAGCTTTTTGGCCCACGCTTGTGCGGCGTCGTCTATCAACTGATAAGCGTATTCAAATGCTTCTCGGCTTTGACGATGCGGATCAGGAATGTCTTTCTGACCAATCCACTGGCCAAACAGCATGGTTTTACCGCGTGCTTCTGGTGAGATCTGAGTGAGCGCTTCTAAGTGGCCCTTCTCCATCACCAAGATCAAATCATATTGCGCACAAAGCTGAGGCGTCACTTGCTGCGCTTGATGGTTTTCGACATCTACGCCATTTTCTGCTGCGATTAAAATCGCGGTCTCATCGGCTGGCTTACCAAGTAAACGGCTCTTTTCGGCCGCGATTCCGGCAGAGGCTATCTCTTTGCCTGGAAGTAATTGTTGCAGAACGCGCTCTCCTGTTGGAGAGCGGCAAATGTTGCCCACGCACACGACTAAAATTTTATTAAACATAGCTGTCTCTAATTGTATTGGGCTTGTATCCCCAAGCGACTTTAATAGGCAGGATTCAAGGATCCCGAAGTGACTTGGGTATAAACATAAAAATCAGGCCGCATTTAACATACGACCTGATTGCCATTATCTCTTAGCCTACGGCCAATTACGAATACGCAATGCACCTTCAGTCAAGTTGTTGAAGCCGTTGATTGTCGGTAGCAACTGACCAATCACACGGTTCCAGCGGCTGATTGGTGCTGCTGTTACGTAAACCACATCATAAGGTTTTAAATCAAATTCAGTACCAATCACTAAGGCTGATGCGTCTTCAATGTCTAGTTGGTAGATGTCTGCCATACGCTCCGATTTATCATCAGAGGTACGAATCACAAACACACCCGTCGCATCTGCAGTCAGTTCGTTGATACCGCCAACATTGCTTAGCGCTTCGGTTAGGCTCATGCCCACGCGGTCGATCTTAAGAAGTTTAGGCTCTTTCACTTCACCCATTACGAAGACTTTTTGATTATCGTTACGCGGCACGTGAACAATGTCACCCGCTTGCAGTAAGCGGTTTTGTGTTAAATCACCACGCTGCATTAAGCCATAAAGCGATAGGTTCTCTTCTACACCGTTGCGCGTTAATGACACATTACGCCAATCCGCATCTTCTGAAAGACCACCGGAACGGTTAACGGCATCAAGTAGCGTTAATGGAATATTGGTGAGCGGCTGCTGGCCCGGTTTAGACACTTCGCCAGTAATGTAGGTTTTTTTAGAACGAAACGCCGCTACGTTAACATCCACTTGTGGGCTTTCGATGTATTTAGCCAAACGTGTCGCGATATCAGCTCGAATTTCACGAACGGTTTTTCCTGCCACTTCTACCGTACCAATGTAAGGATAGAAGATGGTGCCATCAGCATGTACCCAGTTACCGGCCTCGGTACTACTGCGGTAAGAACCTGCAGGAATGGTCAACTCAGGATGATCCCAAATCGTAATATTTAAGATGTCACCAACGCCGACTTTGTATTCGTATTTTGCGATGTCTACGTCTAACTCAGGGTTTGCTCTTGAAACCGACACTTCGCCCGTTTGGTAAGTCGAGACTGACTGTGCGGTAAGTGGGTAAACGTTCACCACTTCAGAAATATCAGACTCTTGCTGATCTTCAGAAGTCTGAATCACATTCTTGCCACCAGTAGATAGGTGACTACCTGGAGTCGTACACCCTGCAAGTAATACAGGAAGGAGCGCCAAAAGGAGACGATTTTTATTAATCTTCATGTTAACCAAGTTCTAGAAACGGAATGTGTTGTGATACCCCAAAGGACACCCATAAGGGATTAAACGAATCATTTTATCAGCTACGCAGCATTTAATAGAGTTAAGGAAGGCCACTATCGTGATCTCGCTTCCATCTTAATGTCAAAGATAGGAACGCTACCGCCCCTTGATATTCCGCGACATCACACTGCGTAGTTAATCTGCCCCTATCAATATGGAATTTGAATAGGCGTATTTTGTCTAAGGCGTAGCAAAAAAGTGTGCTTGCATACGGTTAGTTTAATCCGTAAGCATTATCCACAAATTGTGGTTATTATCAACCTAGTTGAATGGTTTTAAGGGGGTAAGAGCAGTAACGAGATGCGAGTAAACGGGATGCGAAAAGCTTAAGAGCGCAAGAGCAGATGAGAGTAACGAGGTACGAGTAAACGAAGAGCCAAGAGTAAATAAAGCCGTGACGGGAGGCTGAGAGGGGTTGGTAACACATAGATAAACATCCCCCTCTAGCTCCCCCTTTGATTAACATCACCGCTCACAAACGAACGACGTTCAAGGGGGAGAACCAAAAGCTAGACCCCATTAATATCACGAGCTCTTAAGCTATTCGTTACTGAATTATTCGAGACTGCTCTTTCCCTGCTTTTCGTATCCGGCTTACTCGTTAACCGTATCTATCTTTTCTCGCTCTTCGTATCCCGATTACTCGTTGCTCGTATTCGCCCCTAAATCTACTTAACGCTACTTGGCCTTTGGAACCAAGGTGAGCGAGCATCGGTTTGATCGAACAAGTTGTACTGCTTATTCAGCACTTGTCCGCCGTCACGCGTGATCGGCAACCAGGTGAAGCCACCACGGCTTGAGCTTGGTTTCACCGTCATTAAATCAAACGGAATCGACACGTAGAAGCCTTTGGTATAACTACCTTCACCGTACTCTTCAGTTGTCATGTCGGTTAGGCTGACAAACGCGCCGGCAATCACACCACTCTTGAACTGCTTAGAGAAATCAACACGAGTACCGATGTCACCGGCAAGGAATTTACCGACACCCACTTTAAGCAAGGTATCGCTCAAGAAATCCCATTGTGGAGTGTAGTAACCAGTGATAAAGCCAGTGGTGCCTTTATCGATTACTTTGTACGTTCGGTTGCTGTCGTCTGGGTTTACCTGGATCTCTTCATCAAACGTGCCGAACCAACTTTCAGGATCGCGCTGGCTTATTGCGGTCATGTCTGCGCCAATTGCCCAGTTTTGGTTGAATGGTCGGTAAAGAATTTCACCACCTACACCCGCGAACATGCTTTCAAGGTAGCCGCCGTAAGCTTGGGTGTAGACACCGCTGCCGTAGTCTTCAAACCAAGTCAGCTGTAAGCGATCTAAGCGAACTGGATCGTCAACGTAAGAGCGGAACAAGGTTCTTACCCTTGGTGTTTGGTCAGTGCCGTCTGATGGGATTTCGTAATTAAACTTGTCGTAGTTATCGATTAAGTTAACGTAAAGAGAGCCCGACAGTTCGACATTGTTTAACGCCCAGAACGAAGCATTGGTGTATAAACCCAAACTGTATAAGTAGAAGTTTTCAGCCGAACCGAACGATTGAGCTAAATTTGGTGAAATCGACACATCGAATCGTTCACGCCCGTCATGATAGATAACGGATTTCTTGCGCTCTAATTCGTGAGTATCGGTTGCATCACTGGTTTGAGCATTAAGATAATTGTTATTAGCGGCCGCTTTGAACGCTTGAGCATCTACCGTCGTCTCTGTGAGTTCCATCGATTTATCATTTTCGATGATTTTGTAGGTGTCGATGTAACTCGGGACTGCATTCGCGATAACCGTTGCACCGCGTTCAAGAGCAATATCTCTGTCTCGGTATTTAACTTGAGTACCTTTTACTACAATGCTGTTATCGTCGACCAAGATTTGCGCTTGTTCATAGCCTGCAACCGTTTCAAGCTGTTCTGCGAGGGCCCCCATATCAATATCGTCCACCGCCTCAACACCACTCGGGCGCAATTCGGCTGTTTCAGTATCTCTCCACACAGAATACATTTCATTGAAGTTAGTCGAGAGATCGAAACCAAGGGTTAAAGTATCGCCTCGCTCATAGCTGACTTTCGCTGAGCCCCAATCAGTGAAACGGTACACAGCACCCACGTTCCATGGCGTATGTTGTGTCATGTCGACACCACCACGTACTACTGGGAAATCTTGAGAGTAATCATTGCCATCGTATTCAAGCTTCAAGGTTAAAGGCTTATAAGGGGTTTGATATTCAAAACCACCATAAATCGCCGCATCACCTTTAAACCAGCGTTCAAAGTCAACACTGCCGCCATTGCCTTTATAATCAGACGGACGTTCACAATACTTGTCACTGGCTTTGCACAGTGGGTTAGTGAAATTGCCACTGGTGCCCATGTATCCCCAAGCCATGCCCAAGGTAAAATCAACAGGGCCAAAGCGTTTGGTTGCCGCGACAAATTCGCCATCGAACAAGCCTGTACCACCAAAATCACGCACGCCTACCGACACTTCTGGTAAGTAGTACCCTTCTTCGATTAAACGCAGTTTAAAGTCGATGCCTTTATCTGTGTATTTTGTACAACCACTGAATGAGTTTTGTGAGCAGTCTTGGTCTGCGCCTCCGCTATAAAGCAGGTCTTGTACTTGCGTATAACGAATAGTGGTTTCAAGCCAAGGCATCACCTGTAAGCTGACGTTATAAAAGTAGTATTCGTTATTAAACGAGGCGCTAAAGTTGAACTCACCTTCTGGTGCCATTCGGCCTGTTGGCATTTGCATTAGGCCAACACCACCAAAGTTCATTTGCGACGTTCTGTATTCTGTATCGTCGAATGATGATTTCTCTGCTCGAATCGAAGAGGAACCAATAGCTGTTTCGGCAAAAACCGTCTCTGCAAAAACAGAAGCGCTACTGGTCATTAACAAGGCGCAGGTAACCGATGTGCACACTGCCGATAGAGGGAATGATTTCTGTTTCAGCATTACAGGCCAACCTTATGACGTAGCAAATCGACAATATCTTGGTTTAACGTTGAGTATTCCGATGGCAAAGAGTAAAACGCCATAAATACGATGGCACCTGGTGCTAGGTAAACCGGCTGTTCGTTCCAGTAAGCGTATTGAATGGTTTGTACCACGCCATCTGGCTGAACAACATAAGCCACGCTTTTATCTGCTGATTCACCAATAAAACCGTTCGGCAATGCGTCGAGATAGTCATTCAAGGTGCCATGCTCTATCAGATTCATGGTGACCGACTCTTTCATTGCCCCCACCAACTGAATTGACGTTGGTCGTTGTGGTAAGTACAGAGAAAACCTTTGAGCTTGAGTTGCCGATGTTTTATCTAGATTAGAACGGGAAACCAGTAACGGGTTCTTATCTGATTGCGAGATAACCGCATTGCGGTCCAATTCAATAAAAACTCGATTGAGATATTGGAAAGAAGCTAATTGTTGCTTTACTAATTTTGCTTCTGGCTCTTCTGCCGAGAAAGCGTCAAGTTGGTTAAATACATGGCGCTTTTTGGCTTCGATATCTTTGTAAAGTCCGTTAGCTTTAGTATTAGTTTTATCAAAAAATTGAGCTGAAAGAGGAAAATAACCGATACTGCCGCTAGCATTCGCGTCGTCTAATACCTGAAGCAATCGAACATTAGCTTTATACTCAAGCGTTACACCTTGAAGAGGAAGCTCGATTGTTGTTTTAACCGAAGGCTTAACAACGTTAGACGCTGAAGAAGCGTAGCTAAAAGTACACAGAGATAACAGCGCACTAAACGTCAACAGAACTCTCATCGTTAGCGTAGAACTCATAACAGACAGCCGACACTCCGTCATTTTTGATGCGTGACTCATATTATTCATCATTTTAATTCGTTACTCAGACTCGTTAATTACTTTGGTAAGGCTTAAGGACGGTTAGCTCAAGCCTTGTCATATTTGGGCCTAAATACTGTATGGTTTTAACCACTTGACCTTTACTGTCGACCCAATATGCGTTCGTCATCTCTTGCTCTAACATCGGGAAGTTCACTTTTTCTTGGAATTTCTTGGTATCGATAGATGCTAGCGGGGTTTCGACGGTTTCATTCCCCGCATACGTTCGGGTGATGTTCGCTTTATAGCCGAATCGATAATTTGGTTGCCAATCGTAAACCGCTTGCCATTTTTTGGCTCCGGGGTTAACTGACACATCAAACACAGAAGAAGAATCTGGTGACGAGCTGTTTGCTGACGAGAACGTGTTTAACGGATGGAATGCCAAACCAGAGAGGTTTTCGTAAGGAAGTAATAGGGTTTGTACGATACGTCCATTTTCAGTAACGATCATCGCTTTGTCAGAAGACATCCACTTTAACCGCTCTGCGCCCGTTTTCGGATTTTCACCGACGTACGCCAAAACCATAAAGATTTTACCTTGATCGTTTACTTCCGCATAAATGCTGGAATAAGGTAAGGTTTGAATGTATTCCTTGGATAGCTCAACATCAGAGCTTCCAAAAAAGGCTTCATCAAAAGTGGAATTTACGTCTTGAAACTGCTGAGAACAACCAGTAAGTAAAAGGCCAAGAGATATGATTAGAGGTTTGAGCATGACGAGTTCTGCTTCCTAGCAACCTGGTTGCTGATGTCCAATATGAAAATCTGATATAAAAAAACCACTTTATGCTTTCACATAAAATGGTTTTAAAAACCAACTCAAAAATTATCGAGTAGTTGTTGTAGTTGTTGCACCGCTTTCGTTAGAAGCAACTGCTACTGCTGCTGCTGCTGCTACTGCTGCTGTCGCTACTGCAACTGTTGTTGCTGTGCCAGCTGCTGCTGCAGATGCACCAGTGCCTGCAGCCGTACCAGTACTTGAACCAGCTGCTGCAGTTTCTTCAGCTGCAAACGCAGCACCTGAGAAGCTAACTGCTAATGCAGCTGCTAGAGCCATCTTTTTCATAATAATTTCCATTGATATAAACGTTTATATATAGAGGATGATTTTCACACCCTCAAAAAGTTGTTCAGCTTAAACAACTGACTGATCATCATAGATAATAACCACAATCAAGTAAATGAGTAAATCATAAGCAATACCTTATAAAGCATCATATTAGAGCTCTCTAGTACGCAAAACTGTAAAGTTTGGCACAGATCTCATATATCGTGAGCCTTAAGCATCGCCACTCACACTCGATCACCAGTTCCTTTACCTAACACCGTTTGAATGATGTATTGAAAGTAAAGCTTAGTCGTTAGCGTCTTGAGCATGCGCTGATCCCATTCCGCCAATAGCTTGGGTGTCGACATATCGATATCATTGATTTGAGCCAACCCCGTGACACCGGGCCTTACCGCCAGCACGCCTCTCAATTCCCTTTCATCGATGAGCTCTTGCTGGTTGAACAAGCATGGTCGAGGGCCAACCAAACTCATTTCACCTTTCAGAACGTTGTATAACTGTGGTAGTTCATCCAATTTAGTCTTGCGTAAAAATCCCCCAAGTTTAGTCACCGAGCGAGCCCCCACCAAGTGAGTTGCCACTGATTGTGTTTCTACCGGCATAGTTCGGAATTTCACTAACGTAAATGGCTTTTTATTACGCCCTACCCGAGTCTGAAAGAAGACTGGAGAGCCTGTGTCAAAGTAACCAAGAATACAAATGACCACAAAAACAGGCCAAAGGAACAGTAGGCCAAACAATGCAAAAAAGAAATCTAATAAACGAATCAAAATGGATGCCTTAAACTCTGATTAAACGAATATGCTGAATGTCGTCAGTGCTACTCATTGTAGTAGACAGTAGCCGACTCGATTGCGGTTATGAATAGTGAAAGTGAGCTGCAACACATCAGAGTGACTTCAAGTATGCTTCTACGGTTTTATTGATCCCGTCTTTGAAAGTCACCGGAGGAATCCAACCCAAAATCTCTTTTGTATGGCGAGCTTCCACTTGAAGGTTGCTACATACTCTTTGGGCTATATGCTGCCTTCGCAATACTGACGCTCCTACCTTTATCCAAGACATTGGAATCGGTAAAAGCTTCGGTGATTTATCCATTGAAAGCGCAATCGCTCTTATTAATTGACCAGTCGAAACGTCCTGGCAATCAGAAGCCAAGAAGGTATGGCCAGGTGCAGAGGGGTGCTCACAACAAGTTAATATTAAACTTGATAAGTTATCTACATATACCAAGCTTCTCTTATTATGAATCGCGCCAAATGGAAGTGGGATGCCCTTTTCAACCATACGCATCATTGATAAGAAATTGGCTTTCACACCGGGCCCATAAACCAGTGGGGGCCTAACAATAACGACCTCTAAGCCTGTTTCTTTCGAGAGCTTAGTTAGCGCAATCTCCGCTTCATACTTACTCAAACCGTAAGGGTCTTCGGGGATGTTATCTAAGTTAGGTAAAAAAGGTGAACCAGGTTCGGAAAACTCACCATTAACTTTAATAGAGCTGACGAACACAAACCGTTTAACACCGGCCTCAGCGGCTTGCTTCGCTAGGTTCAAAGTGCCAAAGGTGTTGATATCTCGATAGGCAGCCAAAGCATCTTGCGCACTTTCATTCATTTGATGCACTCGAGCAGCACAATGAACAACACAGTCTACACCTTCGAATGCATCAGACCAGTCAGTTTCAGCACCGATAGACGAAACCAAAAAGCAGTTAGGTTGTGTTCTGGAACCCTTACGAACTACAGAAACTACTTCCCAATCACGCGCTTCTGCTAACTCAACCACTCGAGCACCAACAAACCCAGTACTACCTGTAACCAAAAGTTTCATAAAACAAACCGCTCAATAAACGAACAAATAATAAACAAAATCAACAGTAAATCGATTAGGCAACACATAACAACCAATTACATCTAGCTTACCGCACTTAAGAACATTAAAATATCTTCATATCAAATCCTCAGCTACAGCTTATTAGACTGAATTAAAAGTTATCAAGGAAAATAATGATTAAGCCAATACGAGTGATTCTCAACACCAAGCGGAAAAATAAGCGCTTAATTAGTATTGGCTACGACATATTTGCAATAGCAATGTCGATTTACCTTGCCGTTGCTTTAAGGTTGGGAACATATACCTTTGACGTAGGGCCTAACGAATGGGTCACATTATTCCTGACAATTTCAGTCACGATATTCACCTTCACCAAACTTGGGATGTATCGTGCAGTACTACGCTACATGATGTTTCCTGCCGTCGGTCACATCTTCCTTGCTGTATTTATTTCATCTCTAACATTAGTGATTAGTGAGTTCTTTTTTCATAGCTTTATCCCAAGAAGTGTTCCATTTATCTATGCCGGGCTAGCCATACTTACATTGGGCGGACCAAGAATAATGATCCGCTCAGCCTATGATCAGATGATAAAACGCAAAAAGCCCAATGTATTTATCTATGGTGCGGGAGCTACTGGTCGTGAACTAGTATATGCGCTAATACACGGTGATGAATATAACCCGGTTGTATTATTAGATGACGACCCGAGCAAAAGAGGTAATATTCTATTTGGGTTAAAAGTCCATCACCCAAGTGAGTTTGAACATCTGCAATCTCTTTACCAGCCAGTAAAGCTATTACTAGCAATTAATAATATTAATAAAGGTAAACGATTAAGACTCGTAGAAAAATTGTCTGATTGGCCTATTGCGATTCAGTCTGTCCCATCGGTAGAGGACATAGCTGCAGGTAAAGCGACTGCGACAGAGATCAAAGATCTCGACGTAGCTGATCTGTTGGGCAGAGCACCTATCACACCTGACAGTCAATTACTGGCGAAGAATATTCATAACAAGTGTGTAATGGTAACCGGGGCTGGTGGCTCCATTGGTTCAGAGCTATGTCGTCAAATCTTGGCGCAGCAACCTAAAACATTAGTCCTATTCGAACTTAATGAGTACAACCTATACAAAATTGAACAAGAACTACTTTCTACGAAGAAAAACTTAAAAAGCCAAACCCAGGTCATTGCAGCTTTAGGTTCAGTCCAAAGACAGAACCGTCTTGAAAAACTGATTAATACCTATGAAATTGAGACCTTATATCATGCGGCCGCATACAAACATGTCCCCCTAGTCGAGGATAATGTTGTTGAAGGGATTCGTAATAATGTTTTTGGGACTCTATCCTGCGCACAAGCGGCTATAGAGTGCGGTGTGAAAAACTTCACTCTAATTTCAACCGACAAAGCCGTAAGACCAACGAATGTAATGGGAGCGAGTAAGCGGATGGCTGAACTCGTTCTTCAAGCGCTTGCAGATAAAGGTACAGATACTGTCTTTACCATGGTCAGGTTTGGTAATGTGTTAGGCTCTTCCGGATCGGTAGTGCCACTTTTTAAGAAGCAAATTAAAGCTGGCGGCCCTGTTACCGTTACTCATCCAGATATCATCCGTTATTTTATGCTAATACCAGAAGCTGCACAGCTTGTCATTCAGGCTGGTGCGATGGGAAACAATGGACAAGTTTTCGTCCTGGATATGGGTGAACCCGTTAAAATTCTAGACCTTGCAAAACGCATGGTGCATTTAATGGGTATGAAGGAAAGCTCAAGCTCCGATGAAGGAGATATCGAAATCAAATTTACAGGTTTAAGACCCGGAGAGAAGCTATATGAAGAGCTTCTAATTGGTGACAATGTCGAAGGAACTAGCCACGAAAAAATCATGACGGCAATGGAGAGTAAGCTCAACTGGCCAGAGATGCAGATACTATTGAACGAGCTAGACGAGTGCTGCCATGATTTTAAGGTGGAGTGTATCAGAAGAATACTGTTAGAAGCTCCTACTGGGTATACTTTAAATAATACTTAGGTAAACCGAAATACACCAAGATGGTAAAAAACATACCAAAGCTTCTACTTTTCAAAACTTGACTTCTTAGGTAAAAGAGAAGAAAGAAAGTGATTGAATATGTTTTTTACTTCATCAAAGTCAGTATGACCAAGATTTTCAGTATCAGATACACTTAACAAACTAATATCATCTAATTCTGTCAACAACCTAGACATATCATTGGTTTCATTGATTTCTCGAGAAATATAATCCTTGTATTCTTTAGGGTAAAAATTTCCCGTAAGTAAATTAATATATCTAAAAAGATACTGTGTTGTATCTGACTCGACTCGAAACTTATGACTACTCGTTGCATCTAATAAATCAAAATGACTATCCCACAAGTCATCTAAAGTTGACTTAAGGTGTGGCTGCGGCACATGGTTTAATTTCAACCAAGGTATATTGGATGTAGTAAAATTATAAATTATATTAAGAACTCGACTGAAAGTATTATATTCTGGTGAGTAGAATTTAGCCGAAGGTAAATTGCGTTTATTATAGTTATTATTAAGGTAATCAATATTGTTATTAATAGCCTTGGCACTCAAAGTGTTTTTAGGCTTTAAAGTATTATATAAAACACCACGCCTTTCAAAGCTTTGTACCAAAAAGTCGACAGGTAAATCATCTCTAAAGAATCTGTCTTCTTTTAAGGGCTTTAAAACGAAAAAGTCGTCATTAAAAAGGATGAATTTCTCGGCCAGGTCAGGAATATTATTAAAATTCACCTCAATAGCATTCGAGTTAAATGTTGGTAAATGGGTATGATTTTTAAATATATCTTGATGCGTCAATACGCTAAGTTTGTCATCTAAGACATTTAACCATTCAGGTAGATGGCCTTGAGTCACAAAGTGAACTTTACGTACCCAAGGCATAAACTCTTCAATACCTCGAAAGATATACTGCAAGTTATCCCAAGATCTAAACCGGCAAATATGATTAGCTGTCGTTACGCTTTCAGGAGAATATTGTTCATATAACTCTTGCCACTTAGGGTCTTTAGAGTCAACCCAAAGCAGCACTATATCTACATCACTGATTTTTTTCATTTTTTTCATCTATTTCATAAGAAGATGGATTAGGAAATAGCAATTTCATTTTCTTTGTAAATACTTTAGATATGTAAGCAAATCGTTTTTCATCAACTTCTACATCATTAATACAAAAGCTCTTGAACTTCAATAACAGTAATAAATTCATTTTAAATTCAAAAAGCTCATCGCTAAAGCTAGCATAAAGATAAGGTAACTCTCCCTCCACAGAATAGCCCTTAACAACACCATAATGGTGTATCAAGGCAGATAATATAGAATAGTCAGTGTTACTTCTAAATCGAGCTGAAGAGTTAGCAATGAAAATTTCTGGATGTTCTTTTTCAAGCTCTGTAATAACGCTCTTTTTCAAAGCGATAGGTGTATGCTTAAATTTTCGATTACTGATGTACCCATAGTTTTCTTTTAAGAAATTCATATTATTAACTGCGGCGATATCCACTGGTAAACTATTCTTATCTAAAGACTCAGGAATAAACGCTTGATTGCTCCAAAAGAACTTCGTCTGGCTTCCATCAGGTATGAAGAAGTCACTTGGTTTTACAGGACTTCGAAGAAAAACGTCGTCATTAAAATACAAAAAATGTTCACTTAAACCTGGAATTCGATGAAGGTTAGACTCGATTGCATGGGAGTTAAAAGATGGAAGGTCGTCTTGATTAACAAAGATTTCTCGATGGGATACTAACTGAACACGATCGTCAAATTCGTAGAACCAGCTAGGCTTTTGATCATCGGTAACAATGTATATCTTTCTCACCCAACTTGCATTCGCTAAGACAGAACGAAGTGAATACCTTAGCTCATCATTCTCTCGAAACCTTGACGCTACGTCAGACTCTTGAGGTAAATTATGATTAGTTCCTGCAAGTCGGTCTTTCTTATTCTTCCAGTTTTCATCATTACTATTCACCCATGTATAAACGATATCTATGGGATAATCCCCTCGAACCGTATAATTAGAGTATGTTTCACTTTTATTCGGAATGAATTTTTTTAGTGAAAGAAAAATATTAACAATAAAACTAAACCAACTTACAGGTAAACAGCTAATTATTTTCAAAATTAACTTCTTAGATCTCAAAATAAGAAAATTCATATGGTTACTCACCTAGCAATTAAAGTACAAGCTATTTAATTCTTACCAAAAATTAAATTAAATTAAATTAAATTAAATTAAATTAAGACAATCCATCCTTAAAAATCAGATTAAAAACTCTTTCACTATTCGAATTATCATTGAACTTATAGAAGTCGCTTGAATCAATTATACCTTCATCTTTTTGAAAATCACCATTTTCAATAAGTGAACAAATAGAATCAACCAATAAATCGTGGTCGGATATGACCTTACCAAAACTGAACTTATTTAGGTCAAAATAACCTGACTCATAATGTCCTCGGTAGAAAGCTTCTTTGTCGAACTGATAAAACATTACTGGTTTTCTTAAAAATGAAAAGTCAAAGAATATTGAAGAGTAGTCCGTAATCAATAAACTAGAGATATTGAATACTTCACTATACTTTTGATTTTCATCAGCAACAATTACATGTGGGTTGGTATCAAAATCACTAATCTGACGCCTAATCTCATTATGAGGCATAAATAAAATCTTATACCCAGTTCGTGCTAGTACATTTATTAGTCTTGGATCGTTTATTAAATCATTATATCTTCTAAAATATTCACTATGTTTAAAAGCAGTAGAGTAATTCTTAATACCGGTGCGTACGTCTATGTTTTCCGTCAAGCCTCTTCTCCATGTTGGAGCTAGAAGTATAATTTTCTCAACACCTGAATTATTTAATAAATCAAACCTAGGAAACCCTGTAAGCTCAAGTTCATTATCACTATATGCATATTTTTCACTTTTTAATGACTCTAACTCGTATTCAGAACAACAAATGAACTTATTAATCCCCACGTTATACTTATTAATGGACTTCGACACATCATTATATGTAACACCATGCTGCAAAAATACAAAATCAAACGTTCTTAAATCTCTGTAATATTTCTCAGCTTTCATAAACGGATTCTTAGCCCAATCTGACGCATGTGAAGATATTACATTTTTAGCATGCAGGAAATATAACCTATGTCTGATTGATCCATATTCAATTACATTTCCTTGAGAAGCTAACCTTTCATAATCATCAGATTTTTTTGATATCACATAATAGCAATCTTTTGATACATTGGAACTTTGGGCATAGTTAAATAATGCCTCTGCATTATCACCAGCATTATTTATACGATCTATGAACAAGCTGATATTCTTTTTGTTAAAGAATCCTTTAGATAACCAGTAAAGCATCCGGTAAGCTATAACATTTCTTTTTCTTCTCAGGCCAATGAGAAGCTTAACTTCTCTTTTAACCATTGATAAAATAGATTTCTCTGATTTATAGATACTATTATTATCATGAGCAATAATATCATCTTCGATTGCAAAATATGAGTGCTTTATACTTTTATCAAGACCACTATACTTACCAAATTCAATATTCACCTTTACTTCCACATTAGTGTCAATATGGAGTAATTTAAAGCTCATACATTCAAAATTCTTAGCTGAAATCTCAAAAGAGTTTATATATGAAAGTTTATGTTTATTTTCTTTATTTAAAAAATTAACATCGTTATAAGAACCATATTTAAATAAAGATACCTTAATTTTCACATCAGACATATCAAAAAGTGTTGTCAAATAACCACAAATGACATAATTCCCATCATCATCCTTACGAATATTATGTATCTTCACAAAACTATGACTTAACTTGTGGATAAGATGTTGATTTATATACATTAAAACATCATTATGAGTTCTGACACGACGTATATTTAATCCACGAGCTTTTGAAAACAACACTTTATGTCTTCGACTTAGAACCTTTGATTCTAAAACATCATCTACATTTATATTTTGGAAGATGTTATTGGACACTGGTAAAGATGAAAATAATTTTTTAACTACTCCCCCCTTTAACATGCCTAACCTTTCATAGTTTTTTAAAACCTCTTCAATATCAAAACTTCTAACTTGTTTTAATTTTGTAGTGCATATTATTCCCGTCGGTGCCTGACACTTTAGATATTCGATCATATCAAAGAAATCTAAGTCTTTACTATTATAAAACTCATTTGATATAACAAGAAACTCCGGAATTAATTCTCTTGGACTATTAAAATCAAAATTTATTAGAGATACATCTCTTTTATTCGAATGCTCTACCCAGATCCATTGAAAATTGTTGAACCTTAATAATTCAACCAACTCTTTAACTTCAGCTTCATTTAATATTACTTGATCCTGCTCTAATATATAGACACTGAAACCTTCTAACTCAATATTATATTTAACTAACTTCATACCCAATTAAAAACCTTATTTAAAACTCATAATATTCAATATAGCTAATATAGACTTCCAGGTACTTTGAGTCATTACTACTGATATGTTTTGAGAACTTCACTTACAGTACTATCCATTATCAACTTCCCCTTATCTAAGTAAATAGCCCTATTGCACATAGTCTTAATATCATGATCAGAATGAGAGACAATGATAATTAACTTTGCATCATTAATTATACTTTTCATTCTCTCTAAACACTTCTGCCTAAAGTGCTTATCTCCAACACTTAATACCTCATCGATAATAAGTATATCGCTTCGATACGATGTCGCAATAGAAAATGCTAAGCGAGAAACCATACCACTAGAATACGTTTCCACTGGTTTATTAATTGATTCACCCAACTCAGAGAAATCAATGATCTCATCAATTTTTTCCTCTATCTCTACCTTATTTTTCCCTAACAGTGCTCCTGCTAAGTAAACATTGTCTAAACCACTTAACTCTTTGGCAAAGAAAGAACCCAGCGTTAGCAAAGAACCAATTTGCACCTTTGAGTGAAACTCCCCTTTTGTTGGAGCAAAAACGCCAGATAATATTTTACAAAGACTTGATTTACCTGCGCCATTTCGCCCTACAATTCCGACAATGTCTCCCTCGTAAAGACTCATAGATACATTGTCTAACGCAGCTTTACGATAAGTATTAGACTCAACTGATACTTTTTGACGCTCATGTTTAGAAAGGAATAGTTTTTTCAATGAGAAGCTTTTTTTAGATGAATACTCTAACGTTACATTCTTCAATTCAACAATTTTATTTTTATTCATTACTATACATTCCTAACTATTTGCATTCTCAATTTCTTTGAAATAAACAAAAGCATCAAAAGTAAAGCAACAGACGCTGAAAGTACAACCATATGATGCATGATATCAACTTGTTCTGAGTAAACGAGAGACACGTTAAACATATCAATTAAGTAAGCAAATGGATTTAAAGAAACTACCCATTGATAAGCTTCTGGAACTCGTGACTTAGGGTATATAATAGGAGTAATATAAAAAAATATTCGAAGGCTAAAACTAATCAGAAATGCTGTATCTCTTATAAAAACATTTAGAATAGCCAAACCTAATGATAAGGCACTAATTAATATTAGTGCGGTGAAAAATGATATTATTAAGCTCAGTAAATCAGGGACAAAACCCATGTATAATAATACAATTTGAAGAAGAGCATAACCAAACATAAATAAATATGTTTGACCGAACACTTCAGATATAGGAAGTAAAGGAAGAGGTAACTTGACTTGCGTTACAATTCCTTTATAAGTTCGGAATGACGTTGTCGCACGGCTTAATGATGTACTCCACCACTTCCACAACGTCACACCAATTGCAATTAAGATAATTTGTTCTGGTCCTTTATGACCAAATATAACACCAACGATATATCCATAAAGCGCTATTAACATCATTGGTTCAATAAACCACCAGAGGTATCCTAGAATAGTTCCTCTAACATTTGCTTTTTGTTTCAGGTGAGCAAGTGTATACAATATGTATAAGTTTCTTTCAAACATAAGTTATTAGTTCTGTTTAGTTAAAGTTAGTTGACCATTCTTCTTTTATACTTGTAAATCATCATAAATTTTTTTATAGCTAGCTATAACATGCTTAACTGTATACTTAGATAAGACATGTTCCCGGCCTCTTATTCCGAGTTTTCGACTATATTGACGATCGCTTAATTTCAATATGGCATTTTCTAGAGCTGCTTGATCAAAGGGAGGGATAAGGAGACCGGTTTCTCCATCAATAACAAAGTCCTTACACCCAGCGATATTGGTAGAAATGACTGGTCGTTGACAAGCATTTGCTTCAATCAAAATACGAGGCAAACCTTCTCCATATCTAGTAGGAAGAACTACCACATCATTAGCTGAAATGACATCGCACATAGCATTGTTGACTTGACCAATCCAATTGACTTTCCCTTGTCGGTGCCAATCTTCGAGTTGCTTGATGGAGATCGCCTCGTTGCTATCATCGTCAATGATTCCAGCGACATTTAATTCAACATCTAATCCCTTACTTTTCAAACTATCTACAGCTTGTACAAGCTCTCTTAAACCTTTCCCTTCGAGTAACCGTGCAGCAAAAAGTAGTTTAAGACTTTGGGGGGTGACTTCTATGCACTCAGCTCTATATTCATCGACATCCACTCCAGAGCCTGGCACTGTGAATGCATTGAATGTGGTACATATATTATTTTCAATAAACAACTGCATATCAGTAGAGTTTTCAAAAACAAAACGAGAACGCTTATTTCGCCCAACTAAGCGATACAAGCACAAAATTAGCTTTGCTACTAATTTACTGCTCCACTTTGTTTGGCTAAACATCGAGCCAACCCCTGGGACTGTCAGAAGAATTGGAACTTTGCTGTACCAAGCGAGTAAGCCGAACATAATATTAGGTTTTATCGTAACCGAGTGGATAAGGTCAGGTTTTACTTTATTGAAAATAGTTATCGTTTGATAAAGTGTTTTTATATTATCAACTATGCCCAACGATGAACGCTTCAACGACAATGAATGAATGTTTTCCTTTATTTCGGTCGGTTTGGACGTACAGATATGAGGGGAATACCCTGTAGTCATAGCCGAATTCACCCGATGCCTCCAGTGTAAATCGTAATACCAGCCCACGTTGATCGCAAAAAGGAGTTTTTTCATTTTTCACTCTTTTATAGACTTCAAAAAGTTACATTCACACATAGCATTATTAAATATAACAACATTATTGACATTCTGGCACGCTACCGCCCTTTGGTATAAAGCGAAAACCATACGACGCGTGAAGCCACTCAAGTAATTAGGTGGGCAACTGAACATTTTAAAATGACTAATCTTCTCATTTCGTGTCTGAATAGGCAAATACTAGGTGCTCGCCTTGAAATGTGGCATATACGTTGATCACTCTTGCCTATACACTAACCCCCAAAATCTCGCTATACTCCCAATCTATAATTTTTCGCCCAATAACGAATAAGAGTTCAAGACATGCAAGAGTTAGTTCCATTTGTTCAAGAGAATATGATTTTAGCCATCGTATGGGTTGGCTTGGTTGTTGCCATCATTGCGAACGTAATCAAAACATCAAACGCAGCCTACAAAGAGATCACAGCTGCGCAAACCACACAACTGATTAACCGTGAGAACGGCGTTGTGGTTGATATTCGTACTAAAGATGAGTTCAAAAAGGGCCATATTACTGACGCACTTCACATTTTGCCGTCAGACATCAAATCAAATAACTTAGGTAGCCTTGAAAGCCGTAAAGCTGACCCAATCATCGTAGTATGCAAGACAGGTCAAACTGCTCAAGAAAGCGCTAACTTGCTGGTTAAAGCAGGCTTCGAAAACGTAAGCGTGCTGAAAAGTGGCCTAGTGGCTTGGAGCGAAGCTAACCTGCCTTTGGTTAAAGGTAAGAAATAGTAAAGGTAAAAAGCAAGCAGACCTAGTAAACTAACTTTCGGGTTTTGTTCAATAGATATTACGAACCAAACCTAATTTAAATTTTTAAGGACAAGAAAATGGCTGAAGCAGCACAACAAGACGCACAACAGAACTTCGCAATCCAACGTATCTTCCTAAAAGACGTATCTTTCGAAGCGCCAAACTCTCCAGACATGTTTCAAAAAGAGTGGAATCCAGATGTAAAACTGGACCTAGATACTCAAAGCCGCGAACTTGGTCAAGGTGTTTACGAAGTAATCCTACGCCTAACGGTTACTGTGAAGAACGCAGACGACACTGCATTCCTTTGTGAAGTTCAGCAAGGTGGTATCTTCTCTGCAAGCGAAATGGAAGCTGGCCAACTAGCACATTGCCTAGGTGCATTCTGCCCGAACATTCTATTCCCATACGCTCGTGAAACAATCTCTAGCCTAGTGGTTAAAGGTACGTTCCCACAACTGAATCTAGCACCTGTAAACTTCGATGCTTTGTTCATGAACTACCTACAGAACCAAGCTCAGCAAGCTGAAGGCGAGCAGGCTTAAGCCTCAAAAGTAGAACTTAATTCTAACGATTCATCGCTAGTTAGCTTTTAAATGCACATCGCAACTTCTGTGGTGTGCATTTTTTCTTTACACTGTACTAAGATAGAGCCTTCTAATTTTAGTTGAAAGCTATTCTAGGACTCTTCGATTTCCCTCATTATTTTTAGGTGGAAGCATGACAGACACAACTCGCCCGACTAACACGACAAGCGCTTTTGGTAAAGACAGCTTTTACGGCAAAGATATCGCAATGACTGTCATTGGCGCTGGTTCTTACGGGACCTCTTTAGCTATATCTCTCGCGCGTAACGGTGCAAATGTTGTTCTTTGGGGGCACGACCCTATCCACATGGCGCGCCTTGAATCTGAACGAGCAAATAATGAGTTTCTTCCTAATATCGATTTTCCAGAAAGCCTAATCATTGAGTCAGACCTCGAGAAGGCTGTAACAGCAAGTCGAGATCTCCTAGTCGTCGTTCCTAGCCACGTATTTGGTATCGTTTTAAACAGCCTAAAGCCTCATTTGTCTGATAACTCTCGTATCTGCTGGGCAACGAAAGGGCTAGAGCCTGAAACAGGCCGACTACTCAAAGATGTCGCACATGATGTGCTTGGTGACCATTACTCTTTAGCGGTTCTATCTGGTCCTACTTTCGCCAAAGAGCTTGCTATGGGTATGCCGACAGCAATTTCAGTCGCGTCACCAGATGAGACCTTCTTAGAAGAGCTTCAAGAAAAGATACATTGTGGCAAGACATTCCGTGTATACGCAAACTCAGATTTCATTGGTATGCAACTTGGCGGTGCAGTTAAAAACGTTATCGCGATTGGTGCTGGCATGTCGGATGGTATTGGCTTCGGTGCAAATGCACGTACCGCATTGATTACCCGTGGTTTAGCAGAAATGAGCCGACTGGGTGCTGCTCTTGGTGCACAACCAGAGACCTTTATGGGTATGGCGGGACTTGGCGACCTAGTACTGACATGTACCGACAACCAATCACGTAACCGTCGCTTTGGTTTAGCGTTAGGTTCCGGTAAAGATGTTGATACCGCACAAGAAGAAATAGGCCAAGTGGTAGAAGGTTATCGAAACACCAAAGAAGTTTGGTTACTATCAGAACGTATGGGCGTTGAGATGCCAATTGTTGAACAAATTTATCAAGTGTTGTATCAAGCAAAAGACGCACACTTAGCTGCGCAAGATCTACTTGCTCGAGATAAAAAGTCAGAAAGATAATATGAGCAGATGCGGGATGCGAAAAGAGTAAAAGCAGATACGAGATTCGGGTAAACGAGATACGAAGAGAGCAAGAGCAAATTGAGCTCTTAATGACGGCTACTTTTCGTTACTCGAATCTCGGTTACTCGCTTCTGTTCTTGTAGCTCTTAGAAACTCTCATCTCGCCATCGCATCAGCCCCTGATAAAGAATGGATGGAAAAATGAAACACTGTGCACAACAAAAAGTTTGGCAATGCATTGTGAAGGAAGCTCGACAGCAGTCTGAGCAAGAACCTATGCTTGCGAGTTTTTACCATGCCACGATTATCAACCATGAAAGCCTAGGGGCCGCACTCAGTTACATTCTTGCTAACAAGTTAAAGACAGCCTCAATGCCTGCGATGGCAGTGCGTGAAGTTGTTGAACAAGCCTTTGAAGAAGATGACTCGATCATTGATGCGGCCGCTTGTGATATCTGCGCGACAGTTACTCGAGATCCGGCTGTAGAAATGTACTCTATGCCATTGCTCTACCTTAAGGGCTACCACGCACTGCAAGGTTATCGCGTGGCTAACTGGTTATGGAAGCAAGGGCGTATTGCACTTGCCACTTACCTGCAGAATCAAATTTCAGTCGCATGCCAAGTGGATATCCACCCTGCAGCACGTATCGGCAAAGCTATCATGCTCGACCACGCGACTGGTATTGTTATCGGTGAAACGGCGGTAGTCGAAAACGACGTATCCATCCTTCAAGATGTTACTCTCGGCGGTACCGGTAAGGAAGGCGGCGACCGTCACCCTAAAATCCGTGAAGGCGTGATGATTGGTGCTGGTGCGAAAATACTCGGCAATATTGAAGTGGGTGAAGGCGCTAAAATTGGCTCTTGTTCTGTGGTACTACAAGCTGTACCACCACATACTACGGTCGCTGGTGTTCCCGCTAAGATTGTCGGTAAGCCAAAGACAGATAAGCCTTCTCTTGATATGGACCAAGGGTTCAATGGTCGCTCACAAAGCTTTATCCATGGTGATGGGATATAAAACAGCACTAACGGGATACGAGTATCGAGATATGAAGAGATTAAAAGCAGAAGCGGAAGTCAAGTAACCGAGATACGAAGCGAGTGTGGATTCGATTCAGCGGAATTCGAAAATTTAAGAGCAGATGAATACAACTAAATGACGATAATGATGAAACATATTCGAGCTATCAGCCGAACTCTTCTTATATCTACCAGCCTCAGTGCTGCGCTTTTATCAACATCGTCATTTGCCGCATCTCAAGGTGAATTAAAGGGTGTGTCTAGCGAGATCTCTCGCCAGCAAAAAGCCCTCTCTTCACAGCAAAAGAAGCTCGATAGTCTACAAGCGAGCCTAAAAAAACAAGAGCTATCAATAGCTGCACTGGGAAAAGCCATCCAAGACAGTAAAAAGCAGCTTAATACGGCGAATGCCAATATTGCTAGCTTAGATGCTAAGATCAAAGCTCTTACCGCTCAGAAAAAAGCTCATACCGATAAGTTGGAACAACTGATTCAAACTTACTATATGACAAGCCGCGCCAAAGCCTCATCTAACATTCTCAACACGGGCGTCGAAGAAGATCGTATTAGCCATTACTACCAACATCTTGCTAAAGCCCGTTCTGCAACAATCAAAACCATTGAACAAACACAACTTGAGTTAGAAGAAAGCCATAAACAGCGCCAACTTGAACAAGAGCAGATCGCAACTCTGTTAAAACAACAGACAACAAAACGCGATAAATTAGCCCAGACTCAAACGCAGCGTAAGAAAACCGTTGGCAGTATTAAGAAAAACATCTCAGGCGATAAAAATTACTTAGCCGAGCTGCAGCGTAATGAGACTCGCCTCAAAGCGGAGATCGCCAAAGCAGAGAAAGCTGCACGAGAAAGACGTAACGCGGTGCCTATGGATGGCTTAGCAAAACGTAAAGGAAAACTACCTTGGCCAATCAAAGGAAAAGTTCTGCATAACTACGGTTCACGCCAAACCGGACAAGTTAATTGGAAAGGGATGGTAATCAATGCCAAATATGGTCAGCAGGTTAAATCTGTTTACTCAGGCACCGTTGTATTTGCTGAGTACCTGCGAGGTTATGGCTTAGTAGTCCTTCTTGATCACGGTAAAGGTGACATGACGCTTTATGGCTTTAACCAAGCACTACTCAAGAAGGAAGGCGATAAAGTGAAAGCCGGTGAAGCGATTGCCCTTGCTGGTGATACTGGTGGTCAAACTCGCCCATCCCTCTATTTTGAAATCCGCAGAAACAGCCAAGCTCAAAACCCAAAGAGTTGGTTGGTCAGATAAAAGCAGCTACGGGATGCGAATTAGTATCCCATACCGCACTTACTCGTATCTTTCTATTTAGAGTTCAACGCCCTTACACCATCTTCCAATAATGTCAGCTGTTCAAAACCTTGCGCGGTGGCAATTGGTTTAACGGTCGCGATCATCTGCAACATACCTTGATGAACAACCTGCTCCGTTATTTGCGCTTTTGGGGACATCGCAGACTGGTAAGCTAACCAGCCCGATGCAATCAAGTGAAGAGACGTCACCATCGATTTCATCTCTGAATCGGACGCTTTCAGCAAGTTCAATTCAACAAAAGCTCTCATAATATCGACAAGGTTAGTTTGTAACCTTTCTTGCACAGCCATGTAATCAAGATGAAGTTTCTCGTCACGAGACAAGATTTCAGGAAGGTTTGCGTAGAAGAATCGGTACTTCCACATCAGAGTAAATATCGAATCTAGATAGTGTTTTAATAGAGTGAGGCTCTCTTTCTGACCTTGGATCGGGGTAAACCTTTCCAGCAATTCAGTAGAGTAGAGGGTAAAGATATCACGGACAATTTCTTGCTTGTTACGAAAGTGGTAGTAGAGGTTACCAGGGCTGATCTCGATGTGGTCAGCAATATGATTAGTCGTAATACTACGCTCACCATGCTCGTTAAAAAGCTCTACAGCAGCGTAAACAATCTTGTCACGTGTTTTCATTATTTATTAGTATCCCTATCCGTTTAGTGGTTCAGTATATCGCCACTAAACAGATAGATCGAGCTGTTAACATCTGGTCTAATTAGCACTAGCTAAAATAGAACCAAATCAATCACTGCCAAATAAATCTCGTGTGTAAACCTTATCTGCCACATCAGCGATCTCTTTTACCATTCGATTGGAAACAATCACATCAGACACCGCTTTAAATTCAGCAAGGTCAGAATAGACTTTCGAATTGAAGAAATGCTCTTCTTGTAATACCGGTTCAAACACAACCACTTCGATGCCTTTCGCTTTCAAACGCTTCATAATCCCTTGAATTGAAGAGGCACGGAAGTTGTCCGAACCTGCCTTCATGATCAAGCGATAAATGCCGACCACTTTAGGGGAACGCTTGATGATTGAATCCGCAATAAAATCTTTGCGGGTACGGTTAGCGTCAACAATAGCACCGACAATGTTATTTGGTACATCTTGGTAGTTAGCTAATAGCTGTTTGGTATCTTTCGGTAGACAATAGCCACCATAACCAAACGAAGGGTTGTTGTAGTGATTGCCAATTCGAGGGTCTAAACCCACACCCTCTATAATCTGGCGAGAGTCTAATCCATGTGCTTCCGCGTAAGAGTCAAGTTCATTGAAATATGCAACACGCATTGCTAGATACGTATTAGAGAAAAGTTTTACAGCTTCCGCTTCGGTCGAGTTAGTAAACAAAACATCGATGTTCTCTTTCTCCGCACCTTCAACAAGAAGATCGGCAAACACTTTAGCTCGTTCAGAGCACTCACCAACGATAATTCGAGAAGGGTTCAAATTATCGTACAACGCTTTACCTTCGCGCAAAAACTCAGGGGAGAAGATGATATTTTCGCAATTCAGTTCTTGTTTGATCCGTTCTGTGTAGCCAACAGGTACCGTTGATTTGATGACCATTACAGCTTTAGGATTTACTGCCATCACATCTTTGATAACAGACTCGACGGAGCTGGTGTCAAAGTAGTTGTTTTTAGGATCATAATCGGTAGGCGTTGCAATGATGACAAACTCGGCACCTTCATACACTGATTTATCGGTCGTTGCCCTGAAGTTCAGTACTTTACTTGCCAGAAAGTGTTCTATTTCAGCATCAACAATAGGCGACTGTTTGTTGTTAAGCATCGTCACTTTTTCATCGATGATATCCACTGCGATCACTTCATGATGCTGAGCTAACAACATCGCATTTGAGAGACCTACATACCCTGTCCCAGCTACTGCAATCTTCATGATAATACCTATAGTTTTGAGCAATTAACTCAACAAAATTTATAACTTAGCTTGCCGTATCATACTCCGGTTGGGGAATTATTCCACTAGCCCGCCTTATCCATTCCTTGCTATACTCGTGATAGTTTTGTATTCAAAAGAGTTAGAGAATTATGATTATCGTAACCGGTGGTGCTGGCATGATTGGCAGCAATATTGTTAAGGCGCTTAACGAAGCGGGCCACAACGATATTCTAGTCGTCGACAACTTAAAAGACGGTAAGAAGTTTAAAAACCTTGTCGACTTAGACATCACAGATTATATGGATCGTGATGACTTTCTAACTCAAGTAATGGCTGGCGATGACTTCGGTCATATTGAAGCGATTTTCCACGAGGGTGCATGCTCTGCAACCACTGAGTGGGATGGCAAGTACATGATGCTTAACAATTATGAGTACTCAAAAGAACTGCTTCATTACTGTGTTGAACGTGAAATTCCATTCCTATATGCCTCTTCCGCTGCAACGTACGGTGAAACTAATACTTTCATTGAAGAGCGCGAATACGAAGGTGCATTAAACGTCTATGGCTACTCAAAACAACAGTTTGATAACTACGTTCGTCGCTTAACGGCTGATGCAGCAGCGCACAACGAGACACTTTCACAAATCGTAGGCTTCAGATACTTCAATGTTTATGGCCCGCGCGAACAACACAAAGGTAGCATGGCATCCGTTGCATTCCACCTGAATAATCAAATGAACGCAGGTGAAAATCCAAAACTATTTGCAGGCAGCGAGACCTTTAAGCGCGATTTTGTTTATGTTGGTGATGTAGCAGCCGTAAACCTCTGGTTCTTAGAAAATGGCGCCTCTGGTATTTTTAACCTAGGCACCGGCAATGCAGAGTCATTTGAAGAAGTAGCAAAAGCGGTAATCAAACATCATGGCAAGGGAGAAATTGAAACCATCCCATTCCCAGAGCACCTAAAAGGCGCTTATCAAGAGTTCACTCAGGCTGACTTAACCAAACTACGTAATACAGGTTGTGATATTCAGTTTAAATCTGTCGCCGACGGTGTTGCTGAATACATGAAGCTTGTTAACGCACAATAAGTTATCAAATATTGGATTTAATGACGGGTCTCTTGTTAGAAACGTCATTACAAAAAATATGTTCATTTCCTGGCTAGCGGGCTCATAGTTCGCTCCTTTAATAAAACTGTAGTGTATTGATGACCACACAACGTAATGACTTTGACCCAAAAGCATACAACCCTGAATTTGAATGGGGCTTTTTAGCACCTAAATATTGGGGCACCTGGATCGCAGTAATGCTATCTTCGTTAGTTAGCTTTTTGCCTAATAGCATTCGTTTAGCTATAGCTAAGTTTATGGCTAGACAAGCCGTAAAAATAAAGAATAAAGCCAACCGTCGAGCGCGTGTAAACCTTGAGATGTGTTTTCCTGAGCAATCAATCGAAGAGCGCGAAGAAGTTCTTTATAAATCATACATTACATCCATCTCATTTTTGATGGGCTTTGCATCCCTAACCCTTAAAAGCAAAGGTTGGTTAGAGAGTAATACGTCAATTAACGGTCTGAGCAACCTAACCGATATTACGAATAGTGGCGAGAATGTTATCTTGTTAGTACCACATACATGGGCTATAGATATCCCAGCAGTGTTGCTAGCATCACGCAACCTACCAGTATCTGCAATGGCGAAAGCCCAAAAAAACAAGCTCAGTGACTGGCTGATGCATCGACAGCGCGTACAATACGGCGGTCGAGTTTATGACCGTAGCGGCGGTATAAAACCTTTCATTAAATCTGTACGAGATGGTTACCTAGGTTATTACCTTCCTGATGAAGACCTTGGTCGCGAGCATAGTGTCTTCGTAGACTTCTTCGCGACACAAAAAGCAACTATTTCAGGCCTTGGTCGATTATCTAAGCTGAGCAAGGCTAAAATTGTTCCACTATTCGCTCAATACGATAGCAACACTGGCCAATACACTCTGGACTTCTACCCCGCTTTACCATTTCCAACAGGAAGCGAAGAACAGGATGCGCGTATGATGAATCAATGCATTGAAGATTACGTGAGCAAAAAGCCTGAGCAATATATGTGGATCTTAAGACTGCTTAAGACTCGTCCGGATAGTAATGTAAACCCTTATAAATAATGAACACTTTGAATTTATCACAAAAAAACAACAACTTGTTTAGCCTAATTATGCTTATAAGTATTTTGGGGTATTTCATGTTTAAAACATCTTATCGTTATCTGGGTGATGTCTTTCAAGCTCTACTATATCTAGGAACTTTAGGTGCTTTATGCTTACATAAGGTCAATATATTTAAGTGCCGCATAGTACAGCTTTTCTTGTTATCCATTTTCTTACAAACGATCAGTTGGTATAACTTACACCTATTAGACCCTACTTATCCGAACAAGCTATCACTTACTTGGTTGGGCTACCTATTTATATTTTTTACAGTTGCACTTTGGCTCAGAGGGGATCAAAAGAAAATAAATGCCACGATGCTTGCTTTCGTTTTCGGCACTATACTTACGTGCTTACTGCACTCTAAAAACATTTATGCCGATTACACAAAGATTATTAGTGGTTTAAGAACTGACTATAACTTCATGAATGCAAACCATTCTGCAGCACTTCTTGCTACGTCTTTAGTCTGTGTTACATACATGACTTCAAAGTTAGCGTCCGACGTAAAGTATATGGGATTATTACTCCTGCTTTCAGCAATGATCGTCTTTTTATTGATGGGAACTCAGTCTCGCTCAGCTTATGTAGCGTTAGTCATACCATTTACTATTTTAGTGTACTACAGCGGTAAAAATAGTAAGAAAAACTTAGCTTTTACTATTCCAATTGTTCTATTGGCAATTGGTGGCTTTATTTACTCCTCTATGCCCCGAGTAAACTCCGAAGCTAAAGTATTTCAAAAAAAGTATGAGCATAATGTTGAAATTAATAATGAAAAGTCTCATCTTTTAACAACTAAGCCTAAATTGCCTTTAGCTAAGAAAGTAGAAAACTTAAACCACGATCCAGAACTAATCGAGCGTTTAAGTTTAAGAGAAAATATGGTTAAAAATTTAGACCATATCTCTGAGAATATACCTTACACATCTGTAGGTTACCGCTTTCACTTTTGGATTGATACTGTCAAACAATTCCTATACAACCCAATTTTTGGCTTAGGGAATAATGCAAATAAATACATATTAGAACATTCTAACCACAAAAAGGCATATAAAAAGAAAAATTTCAAACACCTTCATAATAGCTATATGGAGATAGTAGCATCCTATGGTTTATTTGGCGTTACCTTAATAGGCTATTTGTATTTTTATGTTTTTAAAGTTGGGATGAGAAATGGGGGCAAGGATACATTAATTCTTGCTATATGCCTGTACTCTTTATTAGGTGTTATAAACCTTTTTGAGTCATATATTTTTGTAAAAAGTGGAGTTTTAGTGCACACACTAGCTCTAGGGATACTGTACAGTTACAAGCTCAAAGGTGACATTGAAAATGAAGAAAAATAAAACAATTCACGCAATCTGGCTGGGAGGAACTCCTAATAGCTTCTCAAATGCATGTATCGATGATTGGGAAAAGCAGGGGTTCACTTATAAAGTCTGGCTCGACGACAACCCACAGATACAAAATTTAATAGCCGATTGTGAGTTTGCTCGTGAATGTTATAAACGAGGCCTCTATGCTTTTGTTACCGACTACTTACGCCTAAAAATATTGTCTTTAGAAGGCGGGCTTTATTTAGATACGGACGTAACAATTACCAAAGATCCCTTCCCACTATTTGAGGGTTTACACTTCGCTGCTGGTTGGGAGAGTGATAAGTTTCTAGGCAATGCCATTATTTACGCAGAAAAAGACTCAAAGATATTAGCTAAAATTGTCGACTTCTATGAGAATGAAATCATGAGTTCTCCACTATATATGGGCCCTAAGGTTTTATCTCACAAGCTAACTGTTGATAAATTCCAAGACTTAGAGCCCTGCCGACTCTTTGAGCAAGCTTATTTTTATGCATATGATGGCGAGAAATTACTTGATATTAATAGTGACATACCTCGCTATATGACCCACTGGTATCAACACTCTTGGAAAAGTAATAAAGGCATAATATTCTTAAAATCTAAACATAAAAACTTCTGGGGAAAACTCTATACTCACCAAAAGTATCTATTCAAACTTAAAGGAAAGTTCTTTTAAACAATTACAATTCTATAAAATTAAGGGGGGATGGCTTTAATTCCCCTGTCTCTTTACCGATTGTAATTCTCTCAATAAAGTCTTCAATATTGCAGTTGGATTTAACTAACTTGCCAATACCTTCCAAATCTAAATCCCACCAACATAGGCTTTCAAGCTGTGTAATCTGACTATCGCTAAAACGTTTACGGATAACCTTACCCGGAACCCCACCTACAATAGTGTAACATGGGACATCTTTTGTTATTACTGCATTAGAAGCAATAATAGCACCATTTCCAATTGTAATACCACGTTTCAATACAACATTAGCCCCAATCCAAACATCATGACCAATAACTATAGGCTGCTTATCTTGTTCAAAATCAACTAAATCTATTGGTGGTGATGGCAGATTGAACTGTTCATTACTATAAGTGACTGTACTTGTTGTAAAGCGGTCGATAGGATGATTATCACCCATGACTGCCACATTAAATGATATTGAACAATACCGACCAACAATAGTATCTCTAGGCAGTGAACTCATAGAGTAAGAATAACGTCCCATCGCCCATAACTTTTTACCAAAAAAAAAGCCTGTATTCTCTTCTATTCTTATCGATTTGTTGTATGAAAAACGACTAAACAGTGTGGTATTTTTAGCCACCTGAATATTCAACTTCATCAGTTGAAGTTTAAAAGCTGGAGTTAATAATTTTTTAGACATTATAAGCTCATTCAGAAAAATAAAGTTTATTGTAACTTTCTGATATACATTCCGCTGAAAATTTATCATCAAACGGTACGGTGTAGCACTGACCGTTAGCTATAATTTCATCAATATTTTCGGGAAGGTCCTTTTCTGCCGAAATTACGAATTGGTTATCACCAATGATCTCATAGATTCCACCCGAGCATTTTGTAGTAAGTAACGGCTTTTCGAGGGCTATTGCCTCTATCAATACCGTGGGTAAACCTTCAAAATCAGAGGTCAGTACTAAGCCTTTAGAGTGCTTTAAATAAGGGTATGGATTCGCTAAAAAACCTTTAAAAATGACACGCTCTTCAAGGTCTAGGGCTTTAACTTGTTGCTTAGCTTTCTCTAACAGACCACCATTTCCAAGTAAGACAAGCTTGGCTGATGTGTTGGTCATTTTTGAGAACGCATCAATCAAACGGTCATGTCGCTTAGCTCGATTAAATCGCCCAATATGTACAAGATAGTCACCTAAACTGTCCACATCAACAGGTTCATCAGCTAAGTTTTTAAGATCCTCTAACTCTGTTGGGTTATAAATAACAGTATTTGAAAATTTAGATTTAAATGATGATTCATACTCACATTTTGAAGCTTCAGACACAAAAATCAGAGGGTGATTTTTGTAAGTAGCGTTTATTTTTCGTTTTATTTGTTTTTGCTTAAGCCAACTTTTCCCTAGTAAAAACGCAGAATGGTATGAGCTATGAATTACGTGATTTACTCGCAAGGTGCTTTCAGACATGATCTTGTCTGCAAGCAACATATTGCTCAACACCAATGCATCCTTTGATATTTCTTTAGTGATATAGGAATCAATAGATTTTGCTACATTTCTCTTATAGGAAAGGCGTCTGAGGCCTTTTTTCGAAACATTACAAAAATCACTAACAAAGTGCACTCTGTAGCCATCAACATTATGCTCAACTGCTTTTTCTATAGAAACAATATGACATTCATAGCCTTGATATTTTTCCATTGCTTTGTAAAGGTTAAGTACAAATTTCTCAGCCCCGCCACCACGCAAAGCTGATATTACAAAAACCATCTTTTTCATCAAAATATTGCCTCTAAACGTTTATTTAAGTCTAAAAGACTTTGTTTCCATTTATTATAAATATCAGCCTGTATCTCGGCTTCATCATCCGTTATTAAGGTCACTCTACGGCAAAAACCTTCAAATCCCATACCAGCACTAGAGTAAACAGATAAGATTATTGGTGCACTTGAAGAAGAAAATACTAACAACTCCAATGGAATTTTACTTTTTACAAACGTTGAAGTTGTAAATGCATTTTTGTACTTATCTTCATTTTCTCTAGGGTGTACCTTAAAAGCATATGTGAGGTTTTTAGCTTCAAGGTGCTCCACCATACTTCGATAAACATTGATATCATATCCCGAATCACTCATCCCGGATATAGATATAGGTTGAGTTGCAATGATCACATCAGGAACATCAACGCTTGAATTATCCAATTTAAATATTGAATATAAAAATTTATTGACGTTATTAGAATCGATAAATTCTATACGTTGTACTTTTTTTGCTATCTGGCTAGGCGCCTGTTCTGGCTGTAATAAATGAATAAACTTGCAACGTCTATCATCTCCAATATAGCGCCGACCTTTTTTATTAGAAAGAAAGCGTTCAATGAGACTTAACTCAGTCCCGGTATAATTCGACAAACCATCTTCTATCGCCTCATAAAAAGGAAAAGCTAAACGCATTAACCTTGAAAGACGGTTACGATCATTAAATAAGAATAAACGTATTTTTCCTTTTACCTGCCTCTCGGCCAGTATCTTGCTTTCATATAATTTATTAACTGTTCTTTTCTTAAAAAATTCACTCTGACAATTAGCAACAGCAAAAAGCTTATGAATAAACCCAATACCACCGCTATATGTTTCTTTAAGGAGCTTTTTTCTACCTATAAACTTAACTGTAATTGTGTTAGGTAAAATAGATAAGTCAAAACTATCCGGCTCTAAACCTTGCTGGTCAGTAACAACGATTATTCGACTTTCTTGCTCAGATTCTTTTAATGACTTCAGTAAAGCAAATAGAAAGTGCCGCAATGTAGAACACAAATACAAGTTCATAGCTATCTACTCAACAATCTATCAAAAAACTCCAAATGCTTTCTCACTGTCACTCGTGAACTAAAGCTTTCATCTAGGCGCTTCTTAGCCGCTTCACTCATGGCTGTGCACTTGGCCTTGTCTTGTGCGAGCTTGTCCATAGCCTCACCCAATGCTTTAGCGTCTCCCGTAGGGACAATATAACCCGTTTCACCATCCACAACGAGTTCAGGTGCTCCACCAGTAGTCGTGACTACAGAAGTAGTACCATTGGCCATTGCTTCTACAATGGTGCGTGGTAGCCCTTCTCCGCTGATCGATGGTTGAACTTGAAAGTCTGCCATACACATGATCGAAGGAATGTCAGTTCGGTGGCCTATGTAATGAATTCGCTCACTCATCGGGCTCGCTTTCATCTCATCAAAGTGAGGCTCATAACCGCTCCCAGCTAAAATCAGGTGGAAGTTGGGTGCCGTAATGTGTTTGGTCGCTTCGAGCAAAACGGAAATACCTTTACTTGGCCTTACGTGCGCTGCGGTAATCGCAACAACATCTTCTTCACTCAAACCAAATTCAGAACGCTCAGTTGGTGGTACCTTGTACCAATCCAATTCATGCCCTTTGTATATGGTAACAACGTTATCTTTGTTCTTCCAAACGCGCTTCACTACATCTTGTCGCACTGCTTCAGACACACACACAATGCCATCTACACGAGGATGGAGCTGAGTTAGATAAGCACTTGGGTCATGTCGATATAGCCCGCCAGTAGTACCTCGATAAACAACCAACTTAACGTCAAAACCAATACACGCAAAAGCTGCATTGGGGATTGTCTTAGAGTTAAAAGCATAGCAGATGTCGTAATTGTGCGTTTTTAACTCATGACGGATCTTTTTAATGGTATCAAAACAAATTTTACGTTTAGGATAGCCATCAACAACTCGGATGCCGTGCTCTTCTAGCTTCGATACGTGCTCAGATTCTCCCTGAGTCATGATCGTCACTTGATGCCCTTGACGAGCTAGCTCGATAAAAATCGCAGCCTCTGGACGCAAACTGTTCCATGCATGTAAGTAAGATGCACAAACTAAAATCTTCATCTCTCGGTCCCTATTTAGCTTGGTCTGTTGAACTGTCTTCTGAGCGATTTTCAAGAATCCACAAACCGACATATTTATTGAAATTCACTTGAGCGTAAGTCATAGCCATAATGAAACCGACACTGCCATCCATAAAACCACGACGGATAATATACACAAGGAAGAACGTCCACATCGCTCGAAGTAGAGCAAGGAATAAGCCGTGTGATTTCTTACCTTTACGGTGATATTTTTGAGAACCAAGCCAAGCATATTGCGCCGCTTTATCTAAGCCGTGCCCATAATCTCGATGGGTGTAGTGGAGTAAGTATCCTTTCAGGGTACCCGTCGCTCCTTGTTCCGGCACAACGGTTTCGTGCACTTCATCCAAGGTATATCGAGAGCCCTCTCTTTTGAAGAGTCTCAACACAGCACGAGCACTACGGCCATACTTAAGTGTTGTTCCATAGAGCGTTACTCCCCACGGAAGTTTATAAGCGGTATGTTTGATTTGATCTTGTTTTAATAACTCAACAAGAGCATTGCTCATTTCAGGGTCTAAAGCTTCATCCGCATCGATTGATAACACCCAATCACATGTCGCTTTATCTAGTGCTCTTTGCTTTTGCTTACCAAAGCCCGGCCAATCGGTGATGGTCACGTTGTCTGTGTATTTTTGGCATATCTCAACGGTTGTGTCCGTTGATCCGCTGTCTAACACAATTAGCTCATCGGCAATATCAACCACAGATTTTAGGCAAGTTTCAATTCGGTCTTCTTCATTCTTGGTAATAACAATGACAGACAGGGTATGTTTTCTCATTATTCAGCCCTAGAATTTCCAATAGTTTAATGATTTACGGATTTTAAAGTTACGAATCCAATTTTTTGGTTTTTTATCCTGCCAACCGCTTTCTAGCACATCCGTAATCGCACTCAGAACTCTCGCTGAGGATTGACCGTCCAAATATGGCGTTATTGACGGACCATAATTAGCGATGGCTTTGTCTCTTGCTTCATCCGGTAGCATCGCTTGTTGAATTGCGGATTCTAACTGCTCGGCTTGGGTAATATTGATGAAACTCGCTTGAGGGGCTCGGTTATTTACCGTAACAACCGGCTTATTGAGCAACAAAAACTCCTGAAAGATCGATGAGTTGTCACATACCATCACATCAGCACGATGCTGCATTTCAATCACTCGATCATTGTCGAAGAACAGAAGGTTGTCCCCTTCCAACGCCTGGTATTTTTCTCGTGTCTCTTGCTTCATTTTAGGATGCAGTGTGACTAACCATTGCCACTGGCTCAGTTTGCTTAGGCGCTTAAGCTCTTCATAAACCAATTCAGCACAGGATAAACTTGGCGAAAAAGTGGAAGCGAATAGAATTTGAGGTCTTTCAAAATGCTTGTCACTGGCTTGGTAATTTAACAAGCTATCTAGCTTCAACCAACCAGTCTCTTTGACTTGAAAGTAGCCGCGCTGCTTAGCTAATGGCTCCAATGAGTTGCTTCTTTCATGGCCTTCTGTGCAATACAAATCAAATAGACCACGCTCAGGATATAAGTTCCCTCGTTTACTCTCATTCAAACCGTGAAACACTTGCACCTTCAACCCTGGAATGAAAGCAGGAACGCGGTCTCCGGGTACTAAAACAGCAGAAGGATTATAGGCGACAGCTTCTGTCAAAGACACGCGCTGCTCTTGCTCTAATAAGAGATGTTCAGAAGCATCCTCACCAACGAGCAACCACTTTACGTCATGGCCAAGTTGCTTCGCGTAGTTATAAAATGGACGAAGGATAGCAAATGAGTAGTTCTGCTCGACATAGAGCAAAAAACGATAGGATTGATCGGTTTGAATAAGCGATGAGATAGAGTTCACCATTTCCGTTTGAAAGTGTCACTAAGCATTTAATTATAACGCTCTTTACTTTCGAGATTGAAGAAAATACTCTTCTGATTACTGATTTTACCCTCTGGTGTCACTGTTCTTATGCTTATACGACTTATATACACTCTTATATTGTCATTGGTCTCTCCACTGCTCCTCTATGGGCTTTACAAGAGCAAACCCGGAAAGCCAAGTTTCGGCAAGCGCTGGAAAGAACATTTCGGTATCACGCCACAAGTTCAAGGTAAAAGCCCGATCTGGATTCATGCGGTGTCGGTGGGTGAATCTATTGCTGCGATACCTATTATCAAGCAATTGAAGCAGCGAGCCCCAAATCAAGCCATCATCGTTACCACGACAACCAGCACAGGTGCTGAGCAAATAAACAAGCTGGGTGATTTGGTCGAACATCGCTACATGCCGATTGATTTTTCTTGGTGTGTACGAGGCTTCCTTAAATCAGTACAACCAAAGCAGATGTTGATTATGGAAACAGAGCTTTGGCCAAACACGCTGCATTGCGTCGCGAAAGCTGGGATTCCTATATCAGTACTCAACGCTCGCCTTTCTGAACGTTCATGCCAGCGCTACGCCAAATTCCAGCTTGTATTTAACCTTCTAGCTAAAAAACTATCTCAGGTACTCTGCCAGTACCCTAGTGATGCGGAGCGTTTTGTTAGACTAGGACTAGATAAGTCATCAGTACATGTGACGGGCTCTATCAAGTTTGATATTGAAGTCTCTGCTGAACAAGTCGAAAAAGGCAAAGCATTAAGGGAGCAGGTGGGTTTTGAACGCGATGTCTGGATTGCGGCTAGCACCCACCAAGGTGAAGACGATGTGGTTTTAGATGCTCATAGGCAACTTACAAAAAACAATCCGAATGCGCTACTGATCATCGTGCCTCGCCACCCCGAGCGATTCAACCAAGTGACAGAGCTCGCTAAGCAGCACGGCTTCAACACCGTCACTCGAACGAGTCAGCAAGCATTAACATCTGATGTTGAAATCTATATCGCTGATACCATGGGCGAAATGTTGGTACTACTCGGCGGCGCTGATGTCTGTTTTATGGGTGGAAGCCTTGTTGGAGATAAAGTTGGGGGGCATAATCTGCTAGAACCAGCAGCTCTACAGCTACCCTTACTGAATGGCCCTAGCTACTTTAATTTTAGCGAGATCACCGACAAACTGCTTGAAGCTCAAGCTGTCACTATTTGCCAAAACAGCAATGAAATTGTAGGCCAGCTAACAGAGCTGTTCACACAACCTAAGTTACGTAAAGATAAAGGCTTAGCCGCTTATCAAGTGGTTGAGCAGAATCGAGGGGCGTTGGATAATACCTTACAGCACGTTCTTGACTAGCAATCATTTAGTTAGCTTTGGTAGCCTTTTAACAACGGCTCCCAATCAGATTCTTGCCATTGAATCTGGCGCTTGTTTACTTCTTTTAGGAATGAGCGCTTTAAGCGATTCAAGTTACCTTCTTTCCAGTCATCACCCGCTTGCTGGCCACACTTGTCAAAGTCAATAATCCACACCTTTTGTGAATCATCAAGCAGGATATTGTGAATGTTAAGATCAGTGTGATTAACGCCAGCATCGTGCATTTTACGTATCTCTTGACCAATTTTTTGATAAATGTCCGCACCTATCGGATTAGCTACCAAGACATCAACCAGATCTTTCGCATTGGGAATCCGCTCTGACATCAGATCTGCACGATAAAATAGCCCGCTTTTCGTCGCCCGAGCCGCAACTGGCCTAGGTACATTAACGCCAGCGTTAGCCAATACGTTAAGCACATTAAGCTCCATCGCGCAGCGCGTACTTTCCCAATCAGAGAATCTATATTGATCTTCAACGAGTTTGCCAAATAGCCCACCACGACGATAGTGACGCAACGCGGCTTGCATTCCATCAAGTTGAATAAACCAGGTGGTACCACGCCCCTGTGCACTCCCTGAAATAGCATCACGTTGCTGCCAGTATTCAGCCTCAAAGATCTGAACCATCTCACCCTCCGGCACTTGTGCCAGAAGTTCAGGGTCATACCAAATTATTTGGTTCTTAGTGTTAATAGTTTCCATCTATGAGGCCTTTGGGTCGCTTTTCGTCATTGCTATTTTACAACTAATGCGAGTATCTGCATAATTCTGATGTTATTCACTTTTTCGGGCTCTTTATGTCACTGTTCTCAACTGCACCTCAATCTCTTTGCATACTTCGCCTATCCGCGATTGGCGATGTTTGTCATGCTATTTCTGTGGTTCAAGCCATCCAGAAGCAGTGGCCTGAAACGAAAATTACCTGGATAACCGGAAAAATAGAAGCCATGCTGATCGGCGACCTGCCAGGTATTGAAGTCGTTGTTTTCGATAAGAAACAAGGCTTCAAAGGAATGCGTGAACTCTGGCGCCAATTGTCAGATAGAAAATTTGATGCACTGCTACACATGCAAGCCGCACTCAGAGCCAGCGTACTTTCCTGGGGAATAAAGGCGAAGTATAAGGTAGGATTTGGCAAAAACCGTACTCGTGAAATGCAATCACTCTTTACTAACCGCCACCTGCCTATTTCAGATAAGTTTCATGTGTTAGATAACTTTGCCGAATTTGCTCGCTACATTGGTGTACCCTTCGATAAACCCCTGTGGGATATTCCTTTAACGCCGGAAGACGAACAACTAGCCATCGACACCATGGCTGGGAAACAAACCTTAGTTATCTCTCCTGCAGCAAGTAAAGATTCACGTAACTGGTTAACTGAACGATATGCCGCTATTGCCGATTATGCAGTAGAAAAAGGGATGCAAGTGGTGCTGTGTGGCTCTCCTGCTCCACGAGAAGTAAACCTTGGTAAAGACATCGAAGCGTTATGCCAATCTCCAGTTATCAACTTAATTGGTAAAACTAACCTAAAACAGCTCACCGCAGTACTCAAGTATGCGACCGTGGTAATCGCACCAGATACCGGCCCAGCACATCTGGCGACGACACAATCAACACCTGTCATCGGGTTATACGCACACAGTGATCCTCGAAGAACAGGCCCCTACAATGACCTTGATATTGTGGTCAGTGTTTATCAACAGCACGTAGAGGCGCAACAAGGGAAACCGGTTAAAGACCTTCCATGGGGAACTCGAGCAAAAGGCGGTGATTTAATGAAAGACATCACGCTCGACATGGTAAAACAGACATTAGACAAAGCTATAAACTCGATTAAAACACCAAGCAAGGACAGCTAATATGACCACACACGTTATCTACCCAGGCACTTTCGATCCGGTAACCAATGGTCACCTCGATATCATCGTCCGTGCTGCAAGCATGTTTGATCATATCACCGTCGGTGTCGCCGCGAGCCCAAGTAAAAAGACCATGTTTAAGCTAGATGAACGAGTAGAACTGTTACGTGATGCCGTGTCTCACTTGCCTAATGTATCTGTTGAAGGCTTTTCTGGTTTGCTTGTCGATTTTGCCAAGCAACAGAAAGCTAACGTATTGGTTCGTGGTCTAAGAACAACTATGGATTTTGAGTACGAGTTCGGTCTCACTAGCATGTACCGCAAGCTCCTGCCCGGCCTGGAAAGCGTGTTCCTAACCCCTTCGGAAGAGTATGCTTTCCTATCTTCGACTATTGTTCGTGAAGTCGCGATACACGGTGGGGACATAAGTCAGTTTGTGCCACAGAAAGTTGCAGATGAAATCAAGCTGAAAACAGTGGAATAATCCTGTATTCAAAAACAAAAATAGCGCTCATTGAGCGCTATTTTTTTGTTAGAAGGACTGAGACTTACAACGAGTAGTAATCTTTATACCAATCCGCGAATGCTTTGGCACCTTCTTGGATTTTTACTTGTGGCTTGTAGCCTACTGCTTCAAACAGATCTTCAGTATCGGCGTAGGTTGCGTACACATCACCAGGTTGTATTGGCATGAAGTTCTTCTTCGCTTCAATACCTAAAGCCGTTTCTAATGCTTCAACGTAATCCATCAATTTAACTGGACTACCATGACCGATGTTGAATACACGGTATGGTGCTGAGCTGGTTGCTGGTGAACCTTGCTCTACGGTCCAATCTGGCTGTTTTTCTGGAACTCGGTCTTGTACACGAATAATGCCTTCAACGATATCATCGATATAAGTGAAGTCACGCATCATGTCGCCGTTGTTGTAAATGTCGATCTCTTTACCCGCCACGATTAAGTTCGCAAACTTAAACATCGCCATATCAGGACGGCTCCAAGGGCCGTAAACCGTAAAGAAGCGTAGACCTGTTGTCGGCACATCGTATAGATGAGAATAGGTATGCGCCATCAGCTCATTCGACTTCTTAGTCGCTGCGTACAATGAAATCGGGTGGTCAACGCTGTCTGCCGTGTGGAATGGCATTTTCTGGTTCAGGCCATATACCGAGCTTGAAGAAGCATAAACTAAGTGCTCGACCTTGTTATGACGGCAGCCTTCCAAAATCGCTAAGTGACCAACAAGGTTGCTGTCCGCATAAGCCATTGGGTTATCGATTGAGTAACGAACGCCAGCTTGTGCCGCTAAGTGAATCACACGGTCAAATTTTTGCTGTGCGAAAAGCTCAGCGATACCCTCTCTATCAGCGAGATCAAGCTCGATAAAGGTAAGGTTTTCATGTTCGATTCGCTTAAGGCGGTCGTGTTTCAGAGAGACTTCGTAGTAGTCATTTAGGTTATCGATACCAATAACCTCATGCCCTGCCGCACATAGTCGCTCTGACACTGCAGAGCCAATAAAACCAGCAACGCCAGTTACTAAATATTTCATTCTACTATTCTCAATTCATATAATTAGTACAATTGTAGCCACTCGCTAGCCTACCGACTAGCAATAAAAAGTGAACACGAGTTCAGATTTTCTATACTTGGCACTCTTCGCAATAAAACGTATTACGTTGTCCGATTTTTAGCTCTTGAATCAGCGCTTCGCAGCTTGGGCATTTTTCACCTGCTTTACCATACACTTGCAGCTCTTGTGCGAAGTAGCCTGGTTTACCGTCAGCCTGAGAAAAATCTTTCAACGTAGTACCACCTTGCTTGATAGCCGTCGCGAGCACTTGTTTGATCTCATCGGTTAACAAGATCCATTCTGCTTTGGTTACTTTGTTTGCTGATCGTAACGGGTGGATTTTTGCAGAGAACAAAGCTTCATTAGCATAGATATTCCCGACACCGACCACCACTTTGTTGTCCATGATGAACTGCTTAACCGCGACTTTACGCTTTTCTGCTTTTTCAGCGATATAGTCAGCGTTAAAGTAATCCGTTAACGGCTCAGGGCCAGAGCCAAGCAACACAGCGTGGACTTCATCAGGTGCTGACCACAACCAAGCACCAAAACGACGCGGATCGTTATAGCGCAGTACTTTGCCGTTAGTGAGCTTGAGATCCACGTGATCGTGCTTTGCTGCTGGGAAATCGGCATCTAATACGCGCAGTGATCCCGACATTCCAAGATGAACAATTGCAGTTCCTGTATCAGTTTCAATCAACAGATACTTAGCACGACGTGAGATCGCACGAATCACCTGCCCTTCTAGCTTTTTAAGCTCTTGTGGGATATCCCAGCGCAGCTTTGGCGTACGAAAGGTCAGTGTCTTAATGGTCTCGCCGACTAAATGAGGCGAGATCCCCATACGGCTTACTTCGACTTCGGGTAATTCAGGCATAATCTAATCGTCCGATTTTAGGGATTCTCTGAGCTAAGACTTGGAAACAGGTAGCTCTCTTCAATAGACACCGCCAACCACTGATCATTCCAATTTTTTAGTAACCAAAACTCTGGCAGCTGATAGTAAGTAATACGTTGCGGCTCTTCTTGGTCTTGATACCACACTTCTATGGTGTGTGGGGTAGTAAGCTGAGAAGCAAGGTCAGTATAGGTTTGCGAATCAACCTCGGTACCAACAAGCTGCTGCCAGCGTTGAGAGCGTTCTTGAGCGCTAATGCTTTGAGCTGGGGCGGAACCTTTCAATTGATAGCTCCACTGGCCATCTTCGAGTACCAATGACCACTTAGCAAAGTGCAACGCTTGAAGCTCTGCTCCAGGATTTAACAGATAGGGATAGGGGCTACTAACCTGTTGCTCAGGTTCTGGCTCGATAAGATACGCTTTGATCAAAGTAGGAAGGTTGAGCACCCCAATAAAAGCGATCACGCTTAACATGAGTATGTTGTTCCACCTGCGTCCACGATATCTCATCTGATTCTGCCATCTAACCTATTGAGTCTTCAGTATATCGTGAAAGTGGCGATACTTTCTATGTTGCTATTTGTACCGGCTAGATCCTTATAAAAACTAAAAGGTACGTGAGGTCACCAAATTTTAAGCATAAAAAAACCCAGCGATTAAGCTGGGTTTTTCAATTCTTTCTTCTACTGAAGAAGAGCCAAAAAAGCATCAATTACTTGATTTTCGCTTCTTTGTACATAACGTGTTGGCGAACTACTGGATCAAACTTTTTGATCTCAAATTTGCCTGGCATGTTACGCTTGTTCTTATCAGTTGTGTAGAAGTGACCAGTACCTGCAGAAGATACTAGACGAATTTTCTCACGAATGCCTTTAGCCATTGCTTAATTCCTCTTAAACGTTTTCGCCACGTGCACGAATATCAACAAGAACAGCATCGATGCCTTTCTTATCAATGATACGCATGCCTTTAGCAGTTAGACGTAGTTTAACAAAACGTTTTTCGCTCTCTACCCAGAAACGATGAGTTTGTAGGTTCGGCAGAAAACGGCGCTTAGTAGCATTGCGTGCGTGTGAACGGTTGTTACCCGTTACTGGACGCTTACCAGTTACTTGGCATACTCGGGACATGAATGTCTTCTCCAATCGTTTCAGCTCGATATCAACCTTGGTGGCCGAACCTCTCTATCAATTAAAATAGAAGGTAAAAACCGTTATGGAAAATCCATACAAGGCTATCAAAGGTCGCGCATTATACTAACTTGACACGCATTGCTCAAGACCCGAACAGATCCTTTTTGCGGATTTCGTGATCTTTTTTTGTGCAGCGCAGCTTGCTTGAGTAATCAGAGCTGATTTTAGGTCTAAAAATGTGGGCGGAATGATAGCAGATTTAACGTAGTTAACAACCTAAAATGTGATTCAAATCCATCCGCGCTCAGCAAAAGAGACAACTTCACCGTCTCCGACAACAAAATGGTCGAGAATTCGAATGTCCACCAGCGCCAAGGCATCGGTCAATCGGCAAGTTATTCGCCTGTCAGCTTGGCTCGGCTCTGCGATACCCGAAGGGTGATTATGTGCCAATATGAGGGCGGCAGCATTATGATGAAGTGCCCGTTTAACGACCTCTCTGGGGTAAACCGATGCAGCATCAATCGTCCCCTCAAACATCACTTCATCCTTTATCACCCTATTTTGATTATCAAGAAACAATATATAGAAGGCTTCTCGCTGGCGGTCGCGCAACATACTCGACAGATAAAGCTTAGTATGGCTCGGGCTGGTCAGAGCATCGCCTCGAGATAAGGTCTCCGCGAGGTAACGCTGCGTCATTTCCAGTACGGCTTGCAATTGAACATACTTCGCTTGCCCCATCCCTTTATGAGTACAAAACTCAGCTTGTGTTGCTGAAAACAGGTGTCTAAGTGAGCCAAAGTCCTTGAGCAGCTTATCTGCCAGCTCTAGAACGTTCATTCCTTGCGTGCCCGTTCGGAGAAAGATGGCTAGCAGCTCTGCATCACTCAAAGAATCAGGCCCTCGAGTCAGTAGTTTCTCTCTTGGCATTGATTCAGCTGGCATTTTATTTATCGGCATAGAAGAGCAAATCCATTGCTTATGAACATAACCCCTCAGCGTAACTAGCTAGTATCCAGAGATCCTTTAATAGAGATAAAGCCAGCCGAGTCACTAACAAAAACGTGTAATTGATAAGTTTGATAACGCCAATTTGATGAGCGTCAAGTCTGTTCAAGTTCTGCTTCTAGGCACTCATCCTTTGTTCTGATATCGTAAGTCGCAGAAAAATTAAGGAACAGAATCATGCAAACACAGGTTAATCCACTGAGTAACGCTGACCAACAAGGCCTAGCAGGGAAAAAAATTCTTCTTGGTATTAGTGGTGGTATCGCTGCTTACAAATGTGCCGAGCTGACTCGACGTTTGGTTGAACGTGGGGCACAAGTGCAGGTCGTTATGACCAATGCAGCCAAAGAGTTCATCACTCCACTGACCATGCAGGCGGTCTCGGGAAGGCCAGTGTCTGATAGTTTGCTTGATCCTGCTGCTGAAGCTTCAATGGGTCACATCGAACTCGCAAAATGGGCTGATTTAGTATTGTTAGCACCGGCGACTGCCGATCTTATTGCACGCATGACTGCAGGCATGGGTAATGACCTACTGACCACTTTGGTTTTAGCGACCGATGCACCTGTTGCGGTATCACCGGCGATGAACCAACAAATGTATAGCCACCCTGCCACTCAAGAGAACATCGCGACGCTAAAACGTCGTGGTTGTGAGATTTGGGGGCCAGCGGCTGGCGAACAAGCGTGTGGTGATGTAGGCATGGGCCGCATGTTAGAGCCAATGCAGCTTGTGCACCGCTGTGAAGACTTCTTCCAACCTAAACCACTTGCTGGCCGCTCTGTACTTATTACTGCAGGGCCAACTCGTGAAGCCATTGACCCTGTACGTTACATCACCAACCATAGCTCAGGTAAAATGGGCTACGCGTTAGCTGAAGCCGCAGCTAAACAAGGCGCAACGGTCACTTTAGTGAGCGGCCCTGTGTCACTCGCTACACCAGACAAAGTGACTCGCGTCGATGTCGATAGTGCTCAACAGATGTTTGATGCCGTTACTGATCGCGCCGCTCAACACGATGTTTTCATCAGTTGTGCCGCGGTTGCTGATTACCGCCCTGAGACCATTGCAGACCAGAAACTTAAAAAAGTAGATGGCAAAGATGACATGACGATTCAAATGGTGAAAAACCCAGATATCGTCGCTTCTGTCGCGGCAATGACTGAAGGCCGTCCATTTACAGTGGGGTTTGCGGCTGAAACGCAAGATGTAGAGAAATATGCCCGCGGTAAGCTAGAGCGAAAGAACCTCGATATGATTTGCGCTAATGATGTTTCTGTCGAAGGCCAAGGCTTCAATAGTAGCAGTAACGAATTGCACCTTTATTGGAAAGGTGGCGATAAATCTCTGCCATTGGATAGCAAAGGTGCGCTTGGATTCCAGATCCTTGAGCAGATCCAACAACTGCTAGAAAAAAATCACTAGCTCACTGATTAAAGCAATATTGTCGGATAAGTAGACAATTTTGAGCTGACAATCTGCTGACACCTCTAGATTCTGTTGACCTAGGGCTTACAAAACTAGGAAACAGAATTGAATGGTGTTTATAATCCTTCTTCACTCAATCCTCATCTTTAGGAAAGGAAGTAAATAGATGGCTGGTACTCGAAAATCAAACCGTCGTGAAGAAATCCTACAAGCTCTCGCACAAATGTTGGAATCGACCGAAGGTGCTTCTCGTATCACGACGGTAAAATTAGCCAAGCAAGTTGGCGTTTCTGAAGCAGCACTTTACCGCCACTTCCCTAGCAAAGCTCGCATGTTTGAAGGCCTTATCGAGTTTATTGAAGAAGCCTTGATGTCTCGAATCAACCGCATTCTGGATGAAGAGAAAGACACGCTAGAGCGCATACGCCTAGTACTGCAACTGATCTTAGTTTTCTCAGAACGTAACCCAGGCCTGACTCGAATTTTATCTGGTCATGCTCTAATGTTTGAAAACGAGCGCCTACGTGACCGCATCAATCAGCTATTCGAACGCATTGAGACTCAACTTCGTCAAATTCTGCGAGAGAGAAAGCTTCGTGAAGGAAAATCATTTCCCGTTGATGAAAAAATCTTAGCGGCACAATTGCTCGGCCAAGTTGAAGGCAGTCTGAATCGCTTTGTACGTTCTGACTTCAAATATCAACCGACAGAAAACTTCGATGCTTATTGGGCGCTACTCAGCGCTCAGATTAAGTAGCAATCCAACTTTAAGTGATGGTTATGACGCAAACTTCTCCGACAAGCAGCACTTCACAACACGTTATTACTAAGCCGCCTTTTACGCTGGCACTGCTTCACCCTAAATATTGGGGAGTATGGTTCGGCTTTGGGCTGTTGGCGCTTATCGTTAACGTTCTCCCTTACCGCCTGTTATTACTGTTAGGCCGTTCATTGGGCACTTTGGGCGCTCGTTATGGTAAAAAACGCGTCGCAGTCGCCACTCGCAATTTAGAACTCGCCTTCCCAGATAAGCCAGCAGATGAAGTTGCGGCTATGGTGAGCGAGAACTTTAAGAATACGGGTATGGCGCTGATCGAAACCGGCATTACGTGGTTCTGGCCGACGTGGCGCTTTAAGCGAATTTTAGTAGATAAAGACACTCAGATGCTGCGTACACACAAAGCCAATGGCAAAGGTGTCCTTCTGTGCTGCGTGCATGCCTTGAACCTAGAGATCACCGCACGAGCGATGGCTGTACTCGGTATTCCTGGCTTAGGAGTGTATCGTCCACACAACAACCCTGCTTATGAGTTTATTCAGTACCGTGGTCGTACCCAAAATGGCAACCGCCTAATTCACCGTAAAGATGTGAAGCGCATGATCCGAATCCTGCGTCAGGGTGAGATCCTTTTCTACCTTCCAGATCATGATTACGGCCGTAATAAGTCAGTGTTTGTACCGTTCTTCGCCGTGCCTGATGCGTGTACTACTACTGGTACTAGTATTCTGGCTTACACCAGCCGCTGCGCGATTGTTCCAGGCTCTGGTTTTAGAAACGACAACGGCAAATATGAAATCATGGCCGATGAGTCCATCGAAGATAACTATCCACAAAAAGATGAAAAAGCGGCCGCTGCTTACATGAATAGCTATCTTGAGAAGATTATCTTACGCGCACCAGAGCAGTGGATGTGGCTACACAAGCGTTTCAAAACTATGGAAGACCCAGAAGCTGAACGCGGCATTCGTTATAAGTAGAGTAGCCACTATAAATAATATTCTGAACCAAAAGAAAAGGGGCTGATGATTCATCAGCCCCTTGTGCATTCTATAGCTATAACAAATTGTGTTAGATGCCGTACTGAGCGCGGTACGCTTTCACTGCTTCAAGGTGCGCTGCATCAGTGCCCTTCTCTTCAAGGAAAGTCACTAAGTCAGTCAGGCTAACGATCGAGATAATCGCACAACCAAAGTCACGTTCTACTTCTTGAATCGCAGATAGCTCGCCTTTACCTTTCTCTTGGCGGTCAATCGCAACAAGAACGCCCGCTAGATCAGCACCATTCGCTTGGATGATTTCCATCGATTCACGAATTGCAGTACCTGCAGTGATTACGTCGTCCACCAGCATGATGCGACCTTCCAGTGCGCTACCGACTAGGTTGCCGCCTTCACCGTGGTCTTTTGCTTCTTTGCGGTTAAAGCAGTAAGGCGTGTCTACATCGTGGTGATCGGCCAGTGCAACAGCTGTTGTCGTTGCGATTGGGATACCTTTGTATGCAGGGCCAAACAGTACATCAAATTCAATACCAGAATCCGCCAGTGCTGCTGCGTAGAAACGACCCAAGCGCGCTAAGTCACGGCCTGTGTTAAACAATCCAGCATTGAAGAAGTAAGGGCTCTTACGGCCAGACTTTAAAGTAAACTCACCAAACTTAAGTACTTCTTTCTCTAGTGCAAATTCAATAAATTCACGTTGATATGCTTTCATGCTCATCCTCTATGTTTACTCAATAAAACTTAACTTACGCTCTGTACCACCCTTTCAGGTTTTACAGACAAAAAAATAGCCCCCAAATTGGGAGCTATTAAAATTGATTATTCTGCCAACGCCGACTTCTGCGCTTCAACAATATCGGCAATGCCCTTATTCGCCAGCGCTAAAAGCTTCATCAGCTCTTCGTGGCTGAACGGTTCGCCTTCTGCAGTACCTTGAATCTCAATCATCTTACCGTCTTCCGTCATTACAACGTTCATATCGGTATCGGCTGCTGAGTCTTCAACATACTCAAGGTCACACAGTGCTTCTGCACCAACGATACCCACTGAAACAGCCGCTACGTGGCCCTTCATTGGGTTCTTTTTCAACTTACCACTGTCTAGTAGGCTCTTGATTGCATCAGCCATTGCTACGCTTGCACCAGAGATAGACGCAGTACGTGTGCCACCGTCTGCTTGAATAACATCACAATCAACAGTGATCATGATTTCACCCATCGCTTTAAGATCCACAACAGCACGTAGGCTACGAGCGATCAGACGTTGGATTTCCATCGTGCGACCACCTTGCTTACCGCTCGCCGCTTCACGACGGTTACGAGTGTGCGTTGCTCGTGGCAGCATGCCGTATTCAGCCGTTACCCAACCCTTTCCTTGACCTTTCAACCAACGCGGTACGTTTTCTTCTACCGTCGCATTACATAGAACTTTAGTGTTGCCGAACTCAACTAATACAGAACCCTCAGCATAAGCTGTGTAGTTACGAGTAATTTTAATTGGACGAATTTGATCTACAGCGCGGTCATTTGGACGCATTGGTATCTACCTTATTAACAGTCTGAAGTGATTTACTATCGAAAGCGTGCATCACCTAAGAAAGGGGTGAGACATATTTGGTTGGGGCGAGATTATATAGCAGTTTACTGCGCAAAGCTATTTACCATTCGAAGACGCTGTTCAAGAAAAGTAATTCCTTAGCGAAAGTGATGAGCTTCGGCTGTCACCCGTATCGTGATACTATGCGTGCGCGTTATTTTCAGAATGATAAAAGACAGGAAAATTCGATGATTTATAGTATGACCGCGTACGCACGCAAAGAAGTAAAAGGCGATTGGGGCAGCGCAGTATGGGAAATCCGTAGTGTAAACCAACGCTACCTAGAAACTTACTTCCGTATGCCTGAACAGTTCCGTGGTTTAGAGCCAATCCTACGCGAGCGTTTCCGTAAGCGCCTAGCACGCGGCAAAGTAGAATGTAACCTACGCTTTGAAGCTAACCCAGCAGCAAAAGGCGAGCTAAGCATCAACGAAGGTTTAGCGCAGCAAGTCATTAATGCGGCGAACCAAGTGATGACCATGACAGGTGAAGAGAGCCGTCTTAACCCATTCCAAGTCATGAACTGGCCTGGTGTGATGGAAACACCTGAGCAAGACATGGATGCGATCAACAAAGACCTGCTAGCAGCGTTCAACGATGCGATTGCAGAGTTCATTGATGCTCGTGCTCGTGAAGGAGAGAACATGAAGGCGCTAATCGTACAGCGCTTAGATGCGATCACTGAAGAAGTGGTAAAAGTACGTGCACGCATGCCTGAAATCCTAGAGTGGCAACGTGAGCGTCTGCTTAACAAATTTGAAGAAGCGAAGATTGAGCTTGAAGGTTCTCGCGTTGAGCAAGAGCTAATCCTACTCGCACAGAAGTCAGACGTAGCCGAAGAGCTAGACCGCCTAGACTCTCACGTGAAAGAAGCCAATGCAGTATTGAAGAAAGGCGGCGCATGTGGCCGTAAACTGGACTTCATGATGCAAGAGTTCAACCGTGAATCAAACACGCTAGCGTCTAAGTCTATCAGCACTGACATCACTGCATCAGGCGTAGAGCTGAAAGTTCTTATCGAACAGATGCGTGAACAGATCCAGAACATTGAATAAGCCAACGCAGAGCTAATACAAGTAAGCCCCTGTATCGAGAGATGCAGGGGCTTTTCTTTATTTTAGTAATAAAGGACCATCAACATTGATGCTCAGGTAAGTCTTTGGTTTTGTATAGATTGGCAATGTCGTGATTCTTGTCACGATGCTTGGCTTCATCTTCTCTTATACGGAAAAGTACATCTAAGAATGTCGCATCTTCAGGTAGCCCGTAATAGGTCATCGCAATTCTCGGCGCAGGATGGTTGGGCAGAGCCCCCTCTTCAATTTTGGATATGTACTCGGAATAACTGTTACAGGCTTCCTCTTCAAAGTAGCCGACAATCCTATGCGCTGTTTTAGATGAAACTAGGTAGATAACGCCGTAGATGATGAGAAAGATGAACTGCAGTAACATCACTAAGATGCGTTCTATAATGGACGGCTTGGTAACGGTCAGGAAAATCATCAAATGCATCCGTTCATTGTCTGCTTCATCCAATAGCTCTTTGATCCAACCGCCGTCATCTTTCATACGACGTAATGCTTTAAGGTGGTTAAATACACCTGCGACCATGCCTGGTACAGCCGGAATGGTTTCCAACAACATCGCACGTTTGGCTAAATGTTTTCCATAAAACAGGTTAAGCGTTTTTTTGAGAAGTCGAGTAACAAGAAGCGCAACCTTTTCGGAGAATATTTCAGGTTTATAATGAGTGCTTTCAAAATGCATATCGTGTTCCTTAATATGAGTCTAATATTCACTAATCAACATTCATGCCAGAAAACAAAGCCTTATATTTCAAGGAAAAGCCAGGGAAAGAAGTCATTAAGACTCTCAAATAAGAAGAGTCATTAAAACATTTATATGTCTTTTTGACACTTAAAAGGTAGTAAAAAGCCCAGCGACATGGCTGGGCTCTAAATGATTTGTCAGTCGACGGTTTACTCGTCCGGTTGCTTGGTTCTAAGATCAACATACGGCCAATAGTGATGCCCAACTCGAATCAACAAGGTAGCGGCAGCTAAGATAAACGCGGCTAAAGATAACCAAACAATGAGAACCGCATCCAGCTCCTTCATTCCAAGTGTTATGTAACGAGCAATCGCCATAATCGCGATATAGATAGGGTAACGTACCGGAATCTTACCGTTCATCACAAATTGTTGGACCATAGCCAACACTTCTAAATAGATGAACATCAGAAGAATATCGGTCAGCCGAACTTGTCGCTCAACAAACAAATGCATGAACTCTTCAACCATCGCAAACACGGTAGCGAGAGTAATCGCCACCAACAGTACCGCTTCAAGAGTATGAAAAACTTTCAAGAAAGGCTTACTAAAAGATTTAGGTAAATGAGAAGGCATTGTCACTCTGCAAAAAAATTAATCCAATCTCTACAATAGCATGCCTCAATATAAGCCGCTCCTTCTCTAGCGGAGAAACCATCAATTACACACCTTATGTGGAGACAGAAGATACAAAAATGGCCCCACATTCACTGTAGAGCCATCTATTCATTCTTCGTTTCAACTTAAATCGCCGATTAGCCTTAAAGAAGAATCAGGTAGGTCAGGAACACCACACACAGGCCATAGATTAACGGGTGAACTTCTTTACCCTTACCCGCGACAACCATAGTGAACGCATAGCTGATAAAACCCATCGCCATGCCGTTTGCAGGTGAAAAACTTAGTACCGTGAACATAATGGTGAAGAAGGCTGCGATGCGAGACTCTTTCTTCTCCCAATTAATCTGGCCAAGGCGGCCCACCATGTAGATACCAACTACGACCATCGCCGGCGCAACCATAGCCGCCGAGAAAATAGAGAAGATTGGGTACAGGAATAGCGAGATTAGGAACAAGCCTGCAACCATCACTGCCGCCAAACCTGTCTTCGCACCTTGAGAAGAAGCAATACCCGACTCAGAGAATGCCGTAATCGATGTGGTACCAAGAACAGAACCAATCACCGTACCACCCGCATCTGCCACTAGAGCAGATTTCGCATTTGGCACCTTACCGTCTTTATCGATGATACCCGCATCACGGCCAACACCAACAATCGTGCTCAAGCCATCAAAGAAGTCGACAATCAGGAAGATAAGTACGATGAACAATAGATCGAACATTTTCTCAGGAGTAAACGCAGAGAAATCGAAGATCGCACCAAAGCTACCTGCCATGCTCGGTGGCATCGCGACTAGCTGCTCTGGGATTGGCGCATTTGATGTACCCATGAACACGTCAGCCAGGATTGTCAGTGCAATCGCTGATACGAATGAGATAAACGTCGCCAACTTAATGTCACGAACCATACAGCCAAGGGCAATAAAGATGCTGATGTAAGCGATGATCACTTGTGGGTCGGAGATATCTCCTAAACCAACCAATACAAACGGATTCGAAACGATGATGCCCGCGTTCTTAAGCCCCAAGAAAGCGATGAACAAACCGAGCGATACCGTAATCGCCAGCTTTAAGCCCTCAGGGATCGATTCAATCATCGATTTACGAATATTGGTCAGTGAGAATGCCAGATACAAAATACCAGAAAGGAAGATACCAAAGAGCGCTTCATTCCACAGCACGGCAACAGAACCACTCAATAACAGGCCTTTGAAAAAGCCATTCATGCTCATACCCGGCGCTAGCATCACAGGGTAGTTACCCCAGATGCCCATGATTAACGTCGAGATGGCTGCAGCCAAAGCCGTTGCAGTAAATACCGCCCCTTTGTCCATCCCCGGGATACCACCCAAAATCGCTGGGTTAACCGCCAGAATGTAGCTCATTGCCAAGAAAGTAATGAAACCAGCGTACAACTCAGTGCCAATCGTGGTCTTTCTTTCAGTGATTTTAAACATTGAATCAAGCGAACCAGAGGTGTTCTGGGCTTTCAGGGTGGAATCGGTACTCACAACAAAACCTTTGCAATAAATTAAGAATTTGGGGATTCAAATGCTGTGAGAATAGAGAAGTCTCTACACTAAAAACTGTAGTCACCAAGATAGGCTTGGTAGTAGAAACGTCTAGACCTTTTTACTAGACATATACAGCATTTAATCGTTTGCGCGAATTGTAAGGATTGAGATTAAAACTTCAATAAATTTTGTATAGATCACATAAAAAACTGCAGCTGATGAGTGATTACATTTCTAGAATGATCTTTGAAAGGATCATTCGCTAATAAATAACGATCAAGCCAGTTGTTCTCAATCACCTAAATATGCTACTCTTCGCCTCCATTTTTCTGACCTAATTTTCACCAATTGTCGTTATATACGTGCAATTACCGGAACGCAGTTAAGGTCAGTGCTATCTTTTATAGTGTCGGTTTATCGCCTTCACTCAATCCAACCAACAGTGGAAATATACAGATGGGCAAAGGTACTCTTTACATCGTATCTGCACCTAGTGGCGCAGGTAAGTCGAGCTTGATCTCAGCAATGCTAGAAACCAATCCAACCTACGCAATGAAGGTATCTGTTTCACACACCACTCGCGGTATGCGCCCTGGTGAAGAAAATGGTGTTCACTACCACTTTGTAGAGAAGCATCACTTCGAAGACCTCATCAAGAAGAATGAATTCCTAGAGTACGCTGAAGTATTCGGCAACTACTATGGTACTTCACGCGTTTGGATTGAAGAAAACCTAGACCGCGGTATCGATGTATTCCTAGATATCGACTGGCAAGGTGCTCGTCAGATCCGTGAACAGATGCCTCAAGCGAAGAGTGTATTCATTCTTCCACCATCAAATGGTGAGCTAGAGCGTCGCCTAAACGTTCGTGGTCAAGACAGCGAAGAAGTTATTGCGAAACGCATGAACGAAGCGAAGTCAGAAATCTCTCATTATAATGAGTATGACTACGTGATCGTGAATGATGACTTTGATGCAGCCCTAATGGACTTCAGAGCTATCATTCGTGCGGAACGCTTAAAAGAAGATAAGCAAGCAGCAAAATACAGCGGCATGCTTACTGCATTACTGGCGGAATAATTTAGCAAGGCTAGATTTTCCATTGAGATAAGTATACGGTGATCTAGAAAGTCTCTAGTTAAACTTGTATACTTTCTCGTCATCAAAAATTTATTAGTTAATTACTATTTGGAGTCCTCATGGCACGCGTAACTGTTCAAGACGCTGTTGAAAAAGTTGGCAACCGTTTCGACCTAGTTCTTATTGCGGCTCGCCGCGCACGTCAAATGCAAACTGGCGGTAAAGATTCACTAGTGCCTGAAGAAAACGATAAGCCAACGGTTATCGCTCTTCGCGAAATCGAAGAAGGTCTTATCACTAAAGACGTACTAGATGCTCGTGAACGTCAAGAGCAACAAGAGCAAGAAGCGGCTGAACTTGCAGCAGTAAGCAGCATCGCTCACTCTCGTTAAGAACGTCATTCGAACTAATTAACCTTCCGGGCCTTTAATTTGTATCTATTCGATAGCCTCAAAGACGTTGCCCAAGAATACCTAACAGAGCCTCAAATTGAGGCTCTGCGTCAATCTTATGTGGTAGCGAGAGACGCCCATGAAGGGCAAACCCGCTCAAGCGGTGAACCATACATTATCCACCCTGTAGCTGTTTCAAGAATCTTGGCAGAAATGCGACTGGATATCGAAACTCTACAAGCTGCTCTACTTCATGATGTGATTGAAGACTGTGATGTCACTAAAGAAGATCTAGAGGAAAAGTTTGGCAATACCGTTGCTGAATTGGTAGATGGTGTATCTAAGCTGGATAAGCTTAAATTTCGTGATCGCAAAGAAGCGCAAGCAGAGAACTTCCGTAAGATGGTTCTCGCCATGGTGCAAGACATCCGCGTTATCTTGATCAAATTAGCTGACCGTACTCACAACATGCGTACGCTTGGGGCACTTCGTCCTGACAAAAAGCGTCGTATTGCTCGTGAAACCCTAGAAATCTATTCTCCACTAGCTCACCGTCTTGGTATTCATAACATCAAGACCGAACTAGAAGAGCTGGGCTTCGAAGCCCTCTACCCTAACCGTTATCGCGTACTGAAAAACGTAGTGAAAGCTGCGCGTGGTAACCGTAAGGAAATGATTCAACGTATCCATAGCGAAATCGAAGGTCGCCTTGAAGAGGTTGGTCTACCTGCTCGCGTGCTTGGTCGTGAAAAGAACCTGTTCTCCATCTATAACAAGATGAAAACTAAAGAGCAGCGCTTCCACACCATTATGGACATCTACGCTTTCCGCGTGGTGGTTGATACCCCAGATACTTGTTATCGCGCATTGGGTCAGGCACACAGCCTGTACAAGCCTCGTCCTGGCCGCATGAAAGATTACATCGCGGTACCAAAAGCCAACGGCTACCAATCTCTGCATACATCAATGATTGGCCCTCACGGGGTACCAGTTGAAGTTCAGATCCGTACTGAAGATATGGATCAAATGGCAGATAAAGGTGTCGCGGCGCACTGGTCATACAAAGGCAATGGCTCACGCAGCAGTAATGGCACTACCGCACAGGTTAAAGCACAGCGTTGGATGCAGAGCTTACTTGAGCTACAACAAAGCGCAGGTAACTCATTCGAATTCATTGAAAACGTTAAGTCTGATCTGTTCCCAGATGAGATCTTCGTGTTCACGCCGAAGGGTCGCATTGTCGAGCTTCCTGCTGGTGCTACAGCGGTCGATTTTGCTTACGCGGTACATACCGATGTCGGCAACATGTGTGTAGGTGCTCGTGTAGACATGAACCCTTACCCACTCAGCAAATCGCTGAAGAACGGTCAAACCATTGAGATCATCAGTGCTCCGGGCGCACGTCCGAATGCAGCATGGCTCAACTATGTGGTGACATCACGTGCGCGTACTAAGATTCGTCAGGTTCTGAAGACTATGCGCCGTGAAGAGTCGATTACCTTAGGTCGTCGTCTACTGAACCACGCACTTGGCGAACACTCGATTGGTGATATCGGCCAAGAAAACGTTGAACATGTATTGTCAGATCTTCGTCTCGACAATATCGAAGACTTGCTGGCATCGATTGGTCTTGGTGAGCTAATGAGTATCGTGATTGCTCGTCGTTTACTGGGCGATGCTGACGAACTGACTGAAGTGGAAAACAACAGCGGGATACCAAGGAAGAAACTTCCGATCCGTGGTGCTGAAGGATTATTGCTGACGTTCGCCAACTGTTGTCACCCGATTCCAGATGATCACATCATTGCCCATGTATCTCCAGGTCGTGGTCTTGTGGTTCACCGTGAAACGTGTCCAAACGTTCGTGGCTACCAAAAAGAACCAGACAAGTATATGGCGGTGGAATGGTCTGACGATTACGACCAAGAATTCACAGCTGAACTTCAGGTTGATCTGCAGAACCACCAAGGTGCACTGGCTGAGTTAACTAACGTTATCTCGAAAACAGGCTCAAACATTCACGGTATTTCGACCGAAGAGCGTGATGGACGCTTGTACACAGTGACAATCTTGCTGACTACTAAAGATCGTGTTCACCTTGCGAGCATTATGAAGAAGCTACGTGTGATGCCACACGCGCTCAAAGTAAGACGCCGTAAGAACTAGCTCTAAAAGCAGATAGATAAAGCAGATGAGAGATACGAGTCTCGAGATGCGAAGAGCAAAAGCTTTTCAGCACTCAACTTTTCGTATTTCGAGTCTGCTTTAATTTTTTCTACTGCCTTATTCTTTCATCACACCGATAACTCTAAGATCCTATTTGCTTTTTATCTCTTCGCATCTCGTTTACTCGAATCCCGTATCTGCTTCTAAGCTTTATCCTGTACAAAAATCCAGTAAAATGCTTGAATAGATCATCACTCTTACGTTTATGAGCCTTGTTATGTCACAGCTTTTATCTGCTATCCCTCTCAACTCTTTATCTGGAGTCGGCGCTAAAGTCGCAGAGAAACTGGAAAAGGTTGGGCTTAGCAATGTACAAGACCTACTGTTTCATCTGCCATTACGTTATGAAGATAGAACGCGAATCTATCCGATCATCAAACTGCACGCTGGAATCTGGGCCGCAGTCCAAGGCAAGGTGATGAGCGTGGATACCATTTTCGGTAAACGTAAGATGTTGGCGGTAAAGATCAGCGACGGTAATGGCACTATTACACTGCGCTTTTTCAACTTCACCGCTGGTATGAAGAACAACTTTGCCGAGGGCAAGCAAGTTCATGCTTATGGTGAAATCAAGCGTGGTAATATGGGACTTGAGATCGTCCATCCGGATTACAAATTCTTTGCTCCAAGACAGCAACCAGACGTGGAAGCGAACCTAACTCCGGTGTACCCAACCACTGAAGGACTGAGACAAGTCACACTGCGTAACCTGACCGACCAAGCATTAGAACTGATCGACAAAGCAGCCGTCAATGAGCTACTACCGTCTGGTTTGTACGACCACCAAATTACTCTCGCACAAGCACTGCATACCATTCACAGACCGCCTCCGGGTATCGACCTCGAGTTATTTGATGAAGGTAAACACCCAGCCCAGCTGCGTTTGATTATGGAAGAATTACTGGCTCAAAACCTGTCGATGCTGTCTGTTCGCAGTAAAGGACAGCAAGATAAAGCGATGCCGCTTCCTCCCGTGAATACACTCAAAGATAAACTACTGGATCAGCTACCATTCTCGCCAACCAATGCTCAAGCACGCGTAACCCAAGAAATTGAAACTGACTTAGAAAAGCCGCACCCAATGATGCGCTTAGTACAAGGCGATGTAGGTTCAGGTAAAACCTTGGTTGCTGCGCTAGCGGCGGTTCGCGCACTGGAACATGGTCAGCAAGTCGCTTTGATGGCACCAACCGAACTATTAGCAGAACAGCACGCAATCAACTTCGCCAATTGGTTTGAAGCCATGGGCATTCAAGTCGGTTGGCTGGCGGGCAAACTCAAAGGTAAAGCTCGTGAGACTGAGCTTACGCGCATTGGCAGTGGTGAAGCGCAAATGGTGGTCGGTACTCATGCCCTATTCCAAGAACACGTCGAGTTCAAAAACCTTGGCTTAGTCATCATTGATGAGCAACACCGATTCGGTGTCCACCAGCGACTAGAGCTACGTGAGAAAGGCGCTAAGCAAGGCTACTATCCTCACCAGTTAGTGATGACAGCAACGCCAATTCCACGAACATTGGCAATGACGGCCTACGCCGATCTCGAAACCTCAATCATTGATGAATTACCACCGGGTCGAACGCCCATTCAAACTGTGGCAATTCCAGATACCAAGCGTGATGACATCGTCGAACGCGTGCGTAATGCCTGCCTCAATGAGGGTAAGCAAGCCTATTGGGTGTGCACACTGATTGATGAGTCTGAAGTATTGGAAGCGCAAGCTGCTGCAGACACCGCAGAAGAGCTGCAACGAAAACTGCCTGATGTGAAAATTGGTTTAGTACACGGCCGAATGAAACCTGCCGAAAAACAAGCAGTGATGCAGGAGTTCAAAGAAAACAAACTGCACCTATTGGTTGCGACTACGGTGATTGAAGTGGGTGTGGATGTTCCGAATTCGAGCTTAATGATCATCGAGAACCCAGAACGTCTTGGTCTAGCTCAACTTCACCAATTGCGCGGTCGTGTAGGCCGAGGGTCAGTCGCAAGCCATTGTGTATTGTTGTATCACTCACCGCTGTCTAAAACCGCTCAGAAGCGCTTAGGTGTGCTGCGTGAAAGTAACGATGGCTTTGTGATTGCACAGCGTGACTTAGAGATCCGTGGCCCCGGTGAACTGCTTGGCACTAAACAGACCGGCTTGGCGGATTTCAAGATTGCCGACTTAGTACGAGACCAACGTTTAATCCCCGAAGTGCAGCGTATCGCACGCCATATTCATGACAGCTATCCCGATAACGCTAAGGCGATCATCAATCGCTGGCTAGGTGAACGTGATGTGTATTCGAAGGCTTGATAGCCCCAGATATTCAAGCCTACAAAGTAAAAAGGCTTCCACAAGGAAGCCTTTTTAGTGCACGTTACTTTCTTCAATCAAGAGCGAGATTCCCTACTCGTTCGTTCCTCACGATAGGGAATGACGGTATTTTTTGTCATCCCCGAGAGAGAATAATGACCGAGTCGGGGATCTCTTAATAGTTCCCCGAACCAAACTCATCGAAATCACACGGACCGATGACAACTAGGGCTTAACAGGGAAACTGATCTGCGCTTTTAAGCCACCTTCACTGCGATTATTGACCACCACTGCGCCTTGGTGTTGGCTAACAATACGCTTGACGATCGCCAAACCTAACCCCGTTCCTTCACTACCACGAGCCGTATCGCCACGAGTGAAGGGTTCAAATAGCTTGCCGATCTGGTCTTGTGGGATACCCGGACCGTTATCTTCTACTGTCACCCAAGCCAGTTTGTTATCCGCTGTCATGCCGGTTGATACCTTGACCCAACCATTGCCATAACGCAGCGCATTCACTACCAAGTTACTCACGGCACGCTTCATCGCGATCGGGTTGCCTAATGCAGGCTTCATGGTATCCGGAATATCCGTTTCAATCTGTACCTCATACCCTCCCTCAGAACTCGATACCTCGCGTGCAATGTCATCGACATCGACCGCTTCAAATGACTCTCGATCAACTGGCTTTAGGTAATCCATAAATTGGCTAATGATCTCGTTACATTCTTCCGTATCACTGATGATACCTTCGGCTAAATAACTGTCTTCCGGTGACATCATTTCTGTCGCTAAACGAATACGAGTAAGTGGGGTACGTAAATCATGACTCACCCCTGCCATCAACAACGTTCTATCTTCTTCTAACTCTTGGATATCCTTAGACATTTGATTAAAAGTCCGAGTCACTGAACGAATTTCCTTTGTTCCTCGCACCGTTAATGGCGGTGGAATTTCACCACGCCCAACCTCCTGCGCTGCTCTTTCTAAAGCGATCAATGGCCGATTTTGCAAACGAATAAATAACCATCCACCAGCAACGATCAACATTGCCATGATCAGACTATTGCGAAATAGTGGCATAAAGTCTTCTTCTTGAAGCTCTGATAACGGTATGCGAATCAGTGAATTAGGAAGTTTTGCAATATCCATCCACAACACATAGCTATCTTTGGCTAGAATCAGACGCACTTCAGTCTCAGATCCTAACTCTTTGGTCATCTCCTCACTCATCAAGTCAATCGAGACTGCGTGATAATATTCGTTCGCGACTTCGCTATCTTTAGCATGTACCGTCACCCCTAATTGCTCAAGCACGCGCTGGCGCATTGGGGCCTCAATCTCAATATTATTTCTTTGGTCTAGAACTAAATTCAGCTCATGAGCCAGTATCTTATTGAACTGCTGCAAACTAGGCATTAAAGCGTAATTAAATACTGCGTAGTAAGAAAAGATTTGGCTTGCGACCAATAACGTTAAGAAAAGTACTATCGACTGAGTAAAGGAACTACGTATACGCATGGGGCACCCAAGATGTTGAAAGAAAAAACAAAGCGTTATATGACTATAACCATAAACCTTCGCTCTGAATAGAAAACGGGCCATCACATATCAATGAGATGGCCCGCAAATAGAGAGCTCTGAATCGCAGAATCAATGAAACGGCTTTCGGGCTTTCAATACTAAATTACAACGCCTTACCATCAGGAACGAAGACATAACCTAAACCCCACACTGTTTGGATATAGCGAGGCTTACTTGGGTCTTCTTCCACTAGGCGACGTAAGCGAGAAATCTGCACGTCGATAGAACGTTCCATCGCTGAATACTCACGACCACGAGCCATGTTCATCAGCTTATCGCGAGACATTGGCTCACGTGCGTTGGTGACTAATGATTTAAGTACCGCAAATTCACCTGAAGTCAGCGGCATTGGCTCTTCACCGCGGAACATCTCACGCGTACCCAAATTCAAACGGAATTCACCAAACTCAACCACTGATTCTTCTGTGCTTGGGGCACCTGGCGCTTCAATTACTTGGCGACGTAATACTGCTTTGATACGAGCAAGCAGTTCACGTGGGTTGAATGGTTTTGGTAGATAGTCATCAGCACCAACTTCCAAACCAACAATACGATCCACTTCATCACCTTTTGCAGTAAGCATCAGGATTGGTAGCGAGTTGTTTGCATTTCTTAGGCGACGACAGATCGATAGACCATCTTCGCCCGGCAACATTAAATCCAATACCATCAAGTGAAAATTTTCACGGGTTAACAGGCGGTCCATCTGCTCACTGTTTGCCACGCTACGCACTTGAAAGCCCTGCTCTGACAGATAGCGCTCTAACAGTGCACGTAAACGAGCATCGTCATCGACCACTAAAATTTTGTAGTTTTCTTGCATGTAATGGTTCCACCTATTAATCGCTTATTGGGTTATAAGCTTTTGGGCACAGTCTAATGAGTTTAATACATTAAAAATGTAACATTATTGGAGAAAAAGTCGCCTAAATAATTGTTAACGTATGTTGCCTTTCTATATATTCTATCTTAGATCATCATTTCATTAAGTCAGATTTATGAAAACCAAACTTATCACCCGAGAAGGTTATAACAAGCTCAAAGCAGAACATGACCACTTATGGCACGAGAAACGCCCTGAAATTACTAAGATAGTCACTTGGGCTGCAAGCCTTGGAGATCGTTCAGAAAACGCAGATTACACCTTCAATAAGCGTTTACTTCGTCAGATCGATCGCCGAGTACGTTTCTTAAGAAAGTTCCTACCTGATGTCACGATCGTTGATTACTCGCCACAACAAGAAGGTAAGGTATTTTTCGGGGCTTGGGTCGAAATTGAGAATGATGATGGGGAAATTAAGAAGTTTCGAATTGTCGGCCCAGAAGAGATATACGGCGATGCTAAAGGCTATATCTCTATCGACTCACCAATGGCTAGAGCTCTGCTCAAGAAAGAAGTGGATGATGAGTTTACGGTAAAAACACCGGAAGGCGACAAAGAGTGGTTCATTAACTCGATTCGCTACGCAGACAACGAATAACCAAACTTAATAAATACTTAGCGATGAGCTGAGTATTCAAGCAAACTCAAACTCCAGACAAAAGAAAACCCCGCTAGGCTTTCGCCTGACGGGGTTAAGTCTCTATCGCAGCAATCCGGCTACTGTTTATCTCTTCGAGATAAGGTGCTCCCTGCATCTTTCCTTGATAGTGGCTAAATCCTTTAACCAATTTCCTTTTTGTTCATCGCCATCCTAGCGGTGTCCATTCTAGCCTGTCATCCTGACTGGCGAATCTCATCCAGAGATTGTTACTTCCTTGCTGACTACTCATCCTAAGTAATCAAATCTTCATCCTGAAGATACCTAGTCCATTAGGCTTTTTCCTGTTCCTGCCAACTCCCTGTCGACAAGTTAAATATTACGGTAATTGAGCGAGTTTCCTAGATAGTCGCAAAAAACATTTCAGGTGGGAAATACACCCGAAAATACACAATCAAATAAAATCAGTGACTTAGGTTAATTTCAAGACAGTTTCATCGATTTAAAGAGACTTAGTCTCACATCACTTGTAAGAGATCTCGCACAAAGCAGGTATCACAAACGGAAATTCGACTTCTGACAGGATAATTACACAGCCAAAGCTAGAAAAAGCGTACGCTCACCCCCATGTATTTGTCATGATATTAAATAAGAGATTCATCGGATGAGCCAAGCTATCTGTCGACTGATCGCTGAAGAACTGAATGTCCGTTCTGAGCAAGTCACTGCCGCAGTAAACCTAATTGACGACGGTAACACCGTTCCCTTTATTGCCCGCTACCGTAAAGAAGTTACGGGTGGCTTAGACGATACCCAACTACGTAACCTTGATAGCCGCCTTTCTTATCTTCGCGAGCTAGACGATCGTCGCCAAACGATTCTTAAGTCGATTCAAGACCAAGGAAAACTCACGCCAGGACTCGAGCGTGATATCACTCAAGCAGACAGCAAGACTCGTCTAGAAGATTTATACCTTCCATACAAACCAAAGCGCCGTACCAAAGGTCAGATCGCGATTGAAGCAGGCTTAGAGCCACTTGCCGATACGTTATGGAATGAACCACAGCACGATCCGGAAACGGAAGCAGCTAACTTCATCAGCAGCGATAAAGGCATTGCTGATACCAAGGCTGCACTGGATGGCGCACGCGCGATCATCATGGAGCGCATTGCGGAAGACGCAAACCTGCTTGAAAAGATTCGCCAACACCTGAACCGCAATGCAGAGCTTGGTGCTCGTGTTGTGGCTGGCAAAGAGAACGAAGGTGAGAAGTTCAAAGACTACTTCGAGCACAACGAAGCGCTTAGCAAAATACCGTCTCACCGTGCCCTTGCAATGCTGCGTGGCCGAAATGAAGGCTTCCTAACACTGGCAATGAACGCAGACCCAGAGCAAGAAGAAGGAGTACGTGGTTCATACTGCGAGAACATCATCTCTGATCACTACGGCATTACCCTAAACAGCGCTCCTGCAGATGCTTGGCGTAAGCAAGTGATTAGCTGGGCATGGCGCATCAAGGTTTCTATGCACATGGAAACCGAATTGATGGGCGCGATGAAAGAACGAGCAGAGATCGAAGCAATTGAAGTATTCGCCACCAACCTTAAAGACCTGCTAATGGCTGCGCCTGCTGGCCCTCGAGCAACATTGGGCTTGGATCCAGGTTTACGTACCGGTTCGAAAATCGCTGTTGTGGACTCAACAGGTAAAGTTCTAGCGACAGAGACTATTTACCCTCACCCACCGCAAAAGCAATACGACAAGTCAGCACACGTGGTTGAGCAGATGGTTCGTCAGTTCAACGTTGACCTGATTGCGATTGGTAACGGCACAGCTTCCCGCGAAACCGACAGCTTCGTGGCTGATGTGATTAAGCGTGGCAACCTAAAAGCACAAAAGATCATTGTTAGCGAAGCGGGCGCATCGGTTTATTCTGCGTCTGAGTTAGCAGCAAAAGAGTTCCCGAACATGGACGTATCGATCCGTGGTGCAGTGTCTATCGCGCGTCGTCTGCAAGATCCATTGGCAGAGCTGGTGAAGATTGACCCTAAATCGATCGGTGTGGGCCAATACCAACACGATGTGAGCCAAACTATGCTAGCTAAACGCCTCGATGCGATTGTCGAAGACTGTGTAAACGCCGTAGGTGTTGATGTGAATACCGCGTCTGCCGCACTACTTACTCGCGTAGCGGGCCTTTCTAGCACCATCGCTCAGAACATCGTGGATTTCCGTGATGAAAATGGTCGTTTTGAAGCGCGTACTACGCTGAAGAAAGTCGCTCGCTTGGGGCCAAAAGCCTTTGAACAGTGTGCTGGTTTCCTACGAATTATGGACGGCAAGAACCCTCTCGATGCATCATCGGTTCACCCAGAAGCTTACCCTGTGGTGAAAAGCATCGCTGAGAAAAACCACAAAGACATCAAATCTCTGGTGGGTAACACAGACTTCCTGCGTGGCTTGCATGCCATTGATTACACCAATGAAAACTTTGGTGTGCCTACGGTGACCGACATCATCAAAGAGCTAGATAAGCCCGGCCGTGACCCTCGCCCAGAGTTCAAGACTGCTACCTTCGCCGACGGTGTAAACAGCGTTTCAGACTTAGAGCCGGGCATGATTCTAGAAGGTGTGGTTTCAAACGTGGCTAACTTCGGTGCCTTTGTCGATATCGGCGTTCACCAAGATGGTTTAGTGCACATTTCAGCGCTTACCGATCGCTTTGTCTCTGATCCACGTGAAGTGGTTAAAGCGGGTGACATCGTGAAAGTGAAAGTGATGGAAGTGGATGTTCAGCGTAAACGTATTGCACTCAGCATGCGTATGAAAGACGAGCCGGGACAAGACAACCGAGCTCAACGTTCAAGTGCACCTCGCACGCAAAGCCGCCCGAATCAACACTCGCAAGGTGGACAACGCCGTCGTGAAGAGCCACAACAAAATGGCGCAATGGGCGGTGCATTCGCAGCTGCTTTTGCTAAAGCGAAAAAATAATCCAATAGCGCATTTGAAAAACAGATTCGCCTAAAACAGAAAACCTGCATCCCTTAGGGTATGCAGGTTTTTTATTATTTGTTCAAAAAAGACATCGAAATTTAGCTGAATCATGAATTATCGATTCATAGCACGACTAACATTTCAGATGGAGCATGAGGCGCAACAGCATGACCATAATGATACTTTATGACCTTACGTCGTTTCTCCATCTGTCCCTCCTGAATCGCCGCATCTAAAACATGCTTTGGCAGGCGGAAACGCATGGTATAGCCTTTTCCTTGGTCAGCACTGTATGTTCTCAGCGCTAACAAGCTGAACAGCCGCTCAAAAGGGTCTTGTGGCTCTTCTTGGCTAACCGAATTGGCCTCTGACTCGTTCTCCATTTCATAACCTGGATGGTCTGAAGGATCCCAAGCCGACTGCTGCCTTCGTTTATCGTCTGATTTTACCTTACGCTCTGCATTGGTTCTCGCCAATGCTACTGCGGGAGCAACAGGCTCTCGGACTCTATTATCACGCGCAACTTGCTCTGTTTGCACATTAACGGACGGGGCGATTAGTGGCACACTCACTGCAGTTGCAGGTGACACAATCATCGCGAACTCTCCTCAAGAATCGCCCATCACTATTGCCATAACACTGTTGTACCGAGAACACACAACAGGCATGGCCCAAGTTACTGCACTCTGCTCAGGTGAGAGAGAGATGTCTGAGTATCATGCAGTGCATTGGTTAGATTATATATCGACCAAGATGGTGATAAATTTAGCAATTATTTTTGTGCGAAACTGACTAGCTCACTGCAGAAGGCATCCGCTTCCGTCATAAACGGTGCATGCGAGGATTGAGTGAAGATGTACTGCTCGGTGTGAGGTAGTGCATTGCCCAGATCTTTAGCGACCTTGATTGGCACCAGCCCGTCTAATCGACCGTACAAGCGCAGCATAGGAACGGAAATCTCCGGTAATTGTTCTCTTAAATCGACATCAGACAGCATCTTTAGTCCTGCCAATAATGATTCAGGGTTTGGTAATGGGCGGGACAGTACCGCTTGCTTAAGCTGTTTTACGTCTTGCCTTGCCGAAGGGCTGCCCATGGCTTGCAGGGCCATAAAACGTTCGATGGTGGTTTGAAAGTCTTCAACCAACTGTTCCGTAAACGCGGTTAATACGTTGGGTTGGATGCCGCGCCATAGTACCGGCTCTTTTGCGGCAGCGAATTTCGGTGAACTAGCAACCGTCACCAACTTGCTTACATAATCGGGATGATGTAATGCCATGTGCGTTGCGACCAAGCCACCAAGTGACCAACCGACCCAAATAGCTTGCTTAGGAGCTTCGGCCAATAGTTGCTGGGCTATCTCCTCAAGATCTTGAGCATGACAATGAGAGCTATGACCGTAACCAGGCAAATCGACAACGTGCACTCGGAAATCGGCCTCTAACGCATTTACGGTTTGCTGCCAGATTGCACCATTCATTCCCCAGCCGTGGACTAACACCAAATCGGGTCCCTGCCCTGAAACATGCCAATATAACGCGTCACTCATTCTCAATATTCCCTACTTTTTCCATCAGCGATAACCTGCACTTTTCAGTATGGTGAGCAAAAGGAACACCATAACCCAAAAGCATCGCGAGCTATGTTATCCGATTGGCTACAAAAACACACACCACGTCTGGTCACACCTCAATGTCACCTCTGCAAGCTAGATAAACAGCCTAATGATCACCACCCTCGATGGTGTGATAGTTGCCTAAAACTGTTCGAGCTCGTGCCTCGCTGTCAAAGGTGCGGACTGAAAACGGTCACAGCCGTCGAGCAATGCGGTGAGTGCTTGGCTGCCCCACCCCCTTGGCATCGGCTCTATTGTGTTGGTGATTACACCTTTCCAACCGCAGGCTATATCCAACAGATGAAGTATGCCGATAAATTCTGGTTTGCTCGAGATTTGTCGACCTTGCTCGCGTCACGCATCGAAGAACCAGCATCTCTCGTCACCAGTGTTCCCTTACATTGGCGTCGATACTTTCATCGTGGTTTTAATCAAAGTCAGCTACTGGCGCGTTACACCGCTCAAGACCTCAAGGTGGAGCATGCCGTTTTATTCAAGCGCATCCGTTCAACCGGTTCGCAGCAAGGGCTAACTAAATCAGCCAGAAAAAGTAATTTGAAAGGTGCATTCGCGATGAAAAACACCAGCTTCTCAGCGATGGATTACTCGCATGTCGCGATAATTGATGATGTTGTAACCACAGGCAGTACTGTGTATCAATTATGCCAATTATTACTTGAAGTAGGGGTGAAAAGGATTGATATTTACTGCATCTGCCGCACTCCTGAGCCCTCTGGATAACTGGCGTGAGTCGCTACTTGTACAGCAATCCAACAAAAAAGGGCTGAATTACAAATCTGACAGGAGTAGAATGGCGCTAATAGCCTACAAATTTACTCAGGTATTCGTCGTGTCAAATATTACTATTACAGAAACAGCTCAAACTCATTTTGCCAATCTGCTGTCACAGCAGCCTGAAGGTACAAACATTCGTGTGTTCGTGGTAAACCCGGGTACACAAAACGCAGAGTGTGGTGTTTCTTACTGCCCAACAGATGCTATTGAAGCGTCTGACACAGAACTTAAATTTGAAGCCTTCTCTGCATACGTAGATGAGCTAAGCCTACCGTTCCTAGACGAAGCTGAAATTGACTTCGTTACTGACAAAATGGGCTCTCAGCTAACGCTTAAAGCACCAAACGCTAAGATGCGTAAAGTAGCAGACGATGCACCGCTTCTAGAACGTGTTGAATACGCAATTCAAACACAAGTTAACCCACAACTTGCTGGTCACGGCGGTCACGTTAGCTTGGTAGAAATCACTGAAGATGGCGCAGCTATCGTAGCATTCGGTGGTGGTTGTAACGGTTGTTCTATGGTTGATGTAACGCTGAAAGAAGGTATCGAAAAAGAACTTCTTCAACAGTTCGAAGGTGAACTGACTGCTGTTCGTGATGCAACTGAGCACGATCGTGGTGAGCACTCTTACTACTAATCTCTAATTTAGAGTTAATCGCTATTTGAAAGGTTGATGCGCAAGCGTCAGCCTTTTTTGTTATATGGATAAGCAAGTTAGGACTACCACGTTCTCTCTATACTCTTTTGTTATCCAGCAATATTTTTACCTCGTTACCATCTTGAGTAAGGTATTCAAGTGATCGTAATCGATTCCTGCTTCAATAATTTTCGGATATGAAAACTCGGATCTAGGAACTCAAGGTCATTTCCCCTATATTAGAATGACTTTATAAGAAAGAATTCCAATGAGCTAAGGAGCGAGCGCAATGACAAAAAGGACCAAGCCAGAGATTTTGACTAAACAAACTGTCGCTCAATCAAGACTATTCTCTATCGAGTCTCTCGACTTACGCTTTTCAAACGGTGAAGAGCGTACTTACGAACGCATGAAGCCTAGCGGGCGCAACGCAGTGATGATGGTTCCGATTACTGAGCAAGGCGATATTCTATTAGTCCGTGAATATGCAGCGGGAACTGAACGCTACGAGCTCGGCTTTCCGAAAGGACTGATTGATCCAGGTGAACAACCAAGTGACGCTGCGGTTCGTGAACTCAAAGAAGAAATTGGCTTTGGTGCTAACAAGCTCACTCCACTCAAGGAAGTGATTCTCGCCCCCTCTTACTTTTCTAGCAAGATGACGCTTTTTATCGCGGAAGATCTCTACCCAGAGAAGCTAGAAGGTGATGAACCTGAACCATTGGACATTGTGCGCTGGCCGCTTGCTCAAGCCGAAGAGCTATTAACGCATCTCGACTTCTGTGAAGCTCGCAGTATTACCGCCCTACTATTGACCCTTCGCTCGCTAAATAATAATTAAAGCCATAAGCGCCCCCGAAGAGTAAGAGAATATTTATGCCAACAACAAAAGATTTGTCTCATCTCCTACCCTCTGTGATTGAGGTTGCTCGCTCCGCAGGCCAACTCATCTTAGAGATCTACGAAAAGAAAGATTACGAAGAGTTCACCAAGAGTGACGACACGCCAGTCACCAGTGCCGATCTGGCAGCGCATAAACTGATCTCGAAAAAACTGAGTGAACTCACGCCAGATATCCCAGTGCTATCTGAAGAGGCCGCTGACATTAGCCTAGAAAAGCGCGCGCAATGGGATCGCTACTGGCTGGTTGACCCATTAGATGGAACGCAGGAGTTCATCGCAAGAAGCGGTGATTTCGCGACAATTATTGCACTAATTGAGCACAATAAGCCGGTGATGGGTGTGGTGTATGCACCAGTTTCTGGTGTGAGCTATTACGCTTACAGCGGTAAGGGAGCTTGGAAGATTCCAGACCTTAACGACAGCGTTAAAATCAAAACGCATCGTCATGAGTTACCAAACCAATCTATTGCAATGGCGATCAGCCGTCGCCAAGACATCAATCGTATCACTAGCCGTATGAGTCCCGCTTGGAACTATGACTTAGTGCCATTAGGCTCAGCAGCTTTGAAAGCCTGTTTAGTCGCAGAAGGTGCTGTCGATTGTTACTTGCGCCTTGGGCCTACTGGCGAGTGGGATACCGCGGCGACACAATGCATTGTTGAAGAGGCAGGTGGACGCATCTTAAGCACGCAATTAGAGCCACTCTCTTACAATGAAAGAGAGACGCTTGAGAACCCGAACTTCATTGTACTGGGTGATTCAGACTTACCATGGGTCGAGATCTTACAGGGTAAAGATTAGTCTTATCAATTACATAGCATTGAGGCCTCAGTCTAACTTTAAAATATAAAACATGAATAAAGCTCAAAGAGTAACCATTCATAATGCAAATAGTTTGATACTGATTCTATTCCTATTTATAAAAAGCGACTAAAAAAATAAATAGGAATGGATACTCCATGAAACGTCTTAGTTTGCTAGCTAGTACCGTCGCCCTAATTCTATCAGGATGCGGTAGCGACAGCTTAGATAATAGTCCACAAACACCACCAAGCTCATCATGTACCCTCGCCCTAATTCTATCAGGATGCGGTAGCGACAGCTCAGATAATAGTCCACAAACACCACCAAGCTCATCATTTAAGATCAACTCTACGGCAAGCACAAACGCCATAGAAGATATTCAATACCAATATCAACTATCGACAAACCACTCAGAATCCGTAGCCTACTCTGCTACTAATATACCTACTGGTATGAGTTTGAGCACTGATGGTTTGCTCACATGGACACCACTAGAAGGTACCCTTACATCTGGTGAGATTACCGTTAAGGCATTCGCTTCAAGTGATGCAAACCTATCTGACACTCAAACATTTTCAATAACTGTCAGGCCTGTCAACGACACTCCGGTAGCAGATACACCATTACAGCTTAATACTAATGAGGATGTCGCTCTTACTATTTCTCATGCAACTCTTCTAAGCAATGTGATAGATGTAGACTCTAGTAATTTAACAATCACAAACTTATCAATTGATAACCCAGCCATAACTATTACTGAAAACAGTGACTCGATTACTCTTACAGCAATGCAAGATTACAATGGCAGTGCGAACTTATCATTCAATGTTTCAGATGAAGAATTTACTATCAGTAATAGTGGCATTGTATTAATTTCAGCAATCAATGACCCTGTACAAGTAGAATCTTTTACTAGCTTAAGTGTAGAAGCTGGTGAATCACTATCTTTTCAAGTTCAAGTCACCGATCCAGACGATGAAAACAATGGTTCTGATATTAAGTTCTCTTTGACCAACGCGCCTAATGGACTGTCGGTTTCAGAGACAGGGAACCTGACAATATCCTCTTCTGTTCTTGCCTCAACCATTCATGACGACATCGTTTTAAAGGTTCAAGATGGCTTAGAAGATGGCGCCGTAATTGCGCAAAACAATTTCAAACTCTCTGAACTGTTCTACTACACCGTACAAGGTGAAATCTCTAGCTATTATGAGAACACAGCGATTGCAGACAGCATCGTCAAAATATCGAATAACGGTTCTGTTTTAGCTGAAGGGAATACTGGCGTATCAGGTAAATACAGTATTAAGGTACTGGATACTGATTTAGATACCAGCAGAGCAATTATAGTTTCAGCTGATGCGGTAGGTTTTTCTGAAGCTTCAGAGTCCAAGCAATTTTCGGATATCAGTACAGCAATAAATTTATATCTACCAACGATTCACGCAAATATTAGCTTTGATAGTCAAGTAGCTTCAGATCTACAAGTCGATAATGAAACTCTTGTTTCAGTTGAGGCTCATAGCTTTGTAAACGTGCACGGGGAAGCAATAAATGGACAAATTAATTCAGAGCTATTCGTCATAGATCCGTCGTTAGATATTGATTTGATGCCTGGTGAAATGATTACTGAGACTCCTTCAGGAGAAATAGTTCCAATTGAATCTTTTGGAGCTATCACTGCAACCTTTACTGATAGTGATGGAAATGAACTCCAATTAGCAAATGGTAAAACTGCACGAGTTCGAATCCCTGCTTCAGGTGCTAATCCACCGGCGACAATTCCACTCTTCTATTACGATGAAGTACAAGGTATTTGGGTAAAAGAGGGTACTGCAACTTTAGAAAATGGATTCTACGTTGGGGAAGTAGCCCACTTTACAACGTGGAATGCTGATAGGGTTTATGAAACCATATTTATTAACGGTTGTGTCGTTGACAAAGAAAACCAACCAATTGTTAATGCAAGAATTCGCTCGGAAGGTATTGACTACAATGGCAGTTCATCTGCCTATAGTGATGTTCAAGGTAACTTTAGAATACCGGTTAGACAGAATAGCAGAGTGCTAATCTCTGCAGAAAGTCAGTATCAAAGTCGCACAGAAACTATTCATACCAGCTCACCTAATACGCATGAGTGCTTAACTCTTGATGATGCTACAACTAAGATCCAACTTACCTGGGGACAAAGACCTGAAGACTTAGATACGCACTTCTATGGTCCAAATGGTGAAGACGATCGATTCCACGTTTACTATAGTAATAGGAACTTCATTCAATCTGGCAACAATATCTTCTTAGATGTTGATGATACAAGTAGCTACGGCCCCGAAATAGTAACCGTTCCTGACTTTACTATTCCTGGAACCTATCGTTATGGCGTATACAACTTCTCTAGAACTGGCGAAATTCAACGTCGAGAAACTAAAGTAGAAGTCATTTTAGATGGCATTCGTACTGTGTTTACTCCACCAGAAGGTAACGCTGAACTATGGTGGCATGTATTTGAAATTGAGGTTAATGATAACCTCAGCTATGACCTTGTGCCTATAAATCAGTGGTCAACAACGGATCCTGATTCAGTTGCTAGACCTACTCCTGCCGCTCGTAGTAGTAGACAAATACTGGAATCACTCCAATTAAAGAAAATTTACGCAGGGAAAATGCTAGAAAGCAAATACTACGCTGACTAAGTATTAACATGTAAATAGTAAAAAGGGGATAGAATTTAATTCTATCCCCTTTTCTTTTACTCATTCATTTTTTAAAAAGTATTAAAAACGTCCTTGGTAACTAAATTGGTACTTACCTTGGCTATCTGGATTACCAAGCCATTTCAGCTGACTCTGCATGGCTGGTGGGAATTCTGCACCCGGTTTGAACCATGCTGCCGAGGTGTAGCTTTGATTTGGTGTAACGTTCGCAGAGAACTCGCTATCCACTTGAGCACTCTTCTGAGAGCCCTTGGCTGCCAGTGTATTATCTTCACAAGTGATGTCAGCAATCACAGGCCCAAGGTCCAACGAACCCACAGGTGAATCGACTGCAGCACCAGACCAAGCCACAGTACCTTCTCCAGACTGACACCAAGGTTGAGCATGAACCGCATGCTTGATCGTCAGCTCAACCTGTCCACCAATTGCAACCGGGACTGGAATCGCTGGCGCATATTTCATCACGTTAGCAGCGGACATTGATGCGACTAAGTTTTCCGCATACGCACCACTCATGCTGTACCCAACGCGCCCTTTTCCTGACAAGTTCATGTCGCTATTACGACCAAAACGAACCGCTAATTCAGCTTTGGCTTGGAAGAGTTTAGAGAACTGGAAGTCCCACTGTACTGAACCGTAATTAACACGCTGCCAGGCGATATTATTGGCGCTGCCCTGCCAAACCGTTCCTTCAACACCTTCAATATTCAAGCCACGCACAGCCGGTGCATGTTTGAGCACAAATGAGGCCGGTAAGTGCAGCAACAGACTAACCGAGAAAAAGACAATAAAGATGCCGCCAAAAAGTAAACCTAACTTCAAAGATAAACCGCGTTTCACATTAACCTCGTTTAAACTGTAGTCGGTTGACCTCAATAACCCCTGGGTTATCGGAGCGATCAATGTCCATAAACTCAACTTCGACACCCTGCTTCTCTTTCAAGTATGTCAGCCAATCTACGAACTGATTAAAAGGCACAGGTTTCACCCAGACTTGCAGCATCTCGCCACGCGGCTGAACTCGAATTAATTCAATCTTAAAACGACGCATAGAAGCAGGCACAGATTGGTTTAAAGGCTGGCTAGCAACAATCCCACCACTTCCTCGAAGCTCCACCACTTCGTTGGCTTTGTTGGTTACCCAAGCCAGTAGTTGCTTCTCACTTTGAATACGGTTTTGTGCCATTTCAGCTCGCTGACTAAGCGGCTGCAATAGCCCCCAGTACACGATGCCTAGCACCAATAGAATCGAACAACCGATCACTAATCGTTGCTCTCTTTGACTTATTGAAGTCCACCACGCTTGGAGTGGCTCAATCATATTTCTCATCACTGATCTCCTTACGCAGTTTATTGACGGGGTTTAAGGGTAAAGCTACCAAATACGGCATCACCATTACGATTCAATGGCCCTTGCTCAACGGTAAACTTCTCTTCAAGTTTCACTCGCGCAGTCTCGAAATGTTGGAAGTCAGAACTTTTCGCTTCCAATTTCACCTCTGAGCGGTTGCCGTCGTAGCGAATACTATTCACTTCGATGGCTTTCACTTGTCCTAAAGTTTCTGGCAGTAACGCTAGCCATCCAAGTAAGGAATCACCATCACCCGAGCCACCATACTTCTTAGCTTCGTCGTTCATCTGGCGCTTAAGGTAGCTGACCGTCGGAATACGTTGCTTGCCCGGAAGTACACTTCTAAAAATACGTTCACTCTCCGTTCGGTACGCTTCGGCTTGTGCTTCGTACTGCTGAACCTTTAAGACTTGCTGAGTGACGATCACCGCCACCAGCAAACAAGCTGCGATCGCTACTTTTTGCCATACACGCCAGTACTTACTGAATGAAGATTTGGTTTTAAAGGTGCCAGTCAGTAAGTTTACGCCACTTGTGATGGCTTGTTGGCTCAGTAAAGACATCACCAGTTCAGCAGGCTTAGCTTGCCACTCAATGCCACTTTGCTGTTGAATGTCATCACTTGGCAGTGCGGTGTAGCTAAAAATCGTTGGTGACTGCTCTTCGTCATCTAAGGCAACCCAATCGCTTTGTAAGAACATCGCTAGCCACGCCTCATTGATCGACACTGCTTGATAGTTGCTTTGACGCAATAACCAATGTTGGTCGATCTGCAGCGCACTGATGCCCTGATCTTCTAAAGGCAACGCTAAGGTATCAGGCAATACTTTACGAAAGATAATGTTAGCTTCGCGGAAAGTATCCAGCGCCTGCTTCAGCCACTCGCGTTCCACACCACACACGGTGGCATGCGTTGCGTCTTTATCTAAAATAGTCAGATGTAAGTCTTCGATATCTTGCGCGACTTCGTCTTCTAATAAAAACGGCAGCATAGAATCGAACTGGCGAGCAGCACCTTTCGGGATCTCAACACGCTTAATTAAGCACTCATTTCCCGGCAATAAAGCGATACAACTGCGTTTTTCAGCGTAAGGCGTTAACTCACCAAGCTGATCCCAGCTAGACAGTTCACCACTTGCTATCACTTCTTGTTGGCTTGTCGACCAAACTAACCACTGCACTGGGCTCTGTGGTTCGCTACTCAGTCGAACGGTCAGAAACTCGCTCACTGATTCCTCCAAAACGACGGCGTACCACCGTCACTGTTTCTCGATTACTACTATAGAAAAGCGTTCGTATACGTACACGAGATTGCTCAACTAAAACCTCTGCATCTAGCTCAAAATAGGCACTATCTACAGTTAAATATGCTTTTGCTTTTTTGCTGACTTCAGCACTGACCGCGGTAATGGCGCTCTCGGCCATGAAATCATCTACGGTGTCCCAGCCATCAAACGGGCGTTTATCAATCAGCTGTTTCGCATCCGACTCACTTAAGCCAGGTGCAAACATCGCTTCCAGTAACGGCGCTTGTTGCTCAGTCAATGTATTCACATTCAGTCGAAAGTCATCGGTCGGTAAGGCACACACAAAAGGACGAACCTTATTCATGACCTCACCAGTCACCTGATACACCGCTCTAAGCTCAGACTCATCCGCCATTAAACTGTTTGCTGCGACATAAGGTGGCTTCATCGCCTCATAGGTGCTGTCCTCGACGCCTGCCGAAGAGGTTGCTCGAGTATCGCTGTCGACAAATTCCCAGCTTGAATGCGCGATCACCTCAGCTTGATAAGGCTCGACGTCTTGGTTCTCCAATAAGGTCTGCCAAACTGTCACTAAATAAGGTGTCTGGTTGCTGGAAGTGGTTGCTACTCCAGCTAATGCATTGAGATTAAAACAAGATTGTGCGTCAATAATACGCCCTTTAACTTGCCCATAATCTAATGGGTATACCTGCTCTTCCAATGCCCATGGCTGACTTAGGTTGACCGTATCACTGTCTTTGTAGCTTTGCCTAATACCATCTTGTACAAGCGCTTCAACGCCAATGCTATACCAATAAGCTTGTTGGTAATTCAGCTGGTTACCAACGCGTTTGAATTGAGTAAACAAGCGTTCCGACATGCTGCCTGCAATGGTTGCCATAATCGCCAGTAACATCAGGATAATGATCAGCGCGACACCACGTTGCTTACGCCCTAGCGAACGTCTTGTTAGTACAGGCTGACTAGTTCGACGCATCACCGTCCCCCTCGCTACTGTCTGAGGAGTTACGGCTTGAAGAGTCACTGTTTGAATCACCACCAACCTGATCTAAGGTGCCACTTGGTGTAAGATAAATTCGCTCTATCTCACCATAATCTTTTAACGTCAGCTTAAGTCTCACCGCCTTTGGTAACGACTTATCGCCTTGCCACTCTTTGCCCCAACGCTTTCCGTCGTAGAACTCAAACTCCAAGGCCTCAACCTCATCAAGCAAAGGGGTGATGACCGCTTCCTGCCCAGCGGGTGTATCTGGGTAGCGCCACCACAGGCGTTCAAGCGTCTCTTCTTTAAGACGGTAGCCCACTTTCGTCACTTCACCTCGAGGAAACTGCTGCTGTGGGTTGTGCCAGCCAAGGCGAGTAAACACGATACCAATGCTATCGGAGTCCAATAAATACTCTTTGACTATAACCAGCTTAGATGATGCTTCTTCACCATCAGTACGAAATTGTCGCACTGCCATCTGGCGAAAATCATTATCTAAGATAACTAAACTGCGCTGCAGTTGGTTCAAACGAGCACTGCGCTCAGCTGAAAGCTCGTTGCTTCGCTGCACTTGATTCACTACTTGATAGGCCGCCATGCTCAGTGTGGCAAAGATAGCGATTGAGACCAAAACTTCAATTAAGGTAAAACCTCTCCCTTTTGAAGATAGACCTTGTTTGCGAGCCATACTGTTATTTACCGTCATGCTTTTAACTAACCGCATTCTCTTAGTTGACCACACGCTTTTAGTTGACCACATAGCTGCGCACCGTAACGACTGGAGAAGCTTGCTTGCTGGTTGCCACGCTGACATCAAAAGCTTTTAGCATATTATCGGCCGTATCGATTGGGGTAACTTTCCAAAACCACTCTCGACCGGCTAGCTCCTGCGTACCTTGTGTCTTTTTCAGCTTCTCTGGGTGTAGCATCACCAAGGCCATTTGATTATCAACGACCATAGCCGCGAAGGTTTTTTCTTCTAAATAACTCAATGTATTGATGTGCTGAGTTACGGCGCGAATCACACTGATCGCCGCAGTAGCAAAGATCGCAAGCGCCACCAACACCTCAAGCAGCGTCATACCACGAGAGCGAGAAGGAGAACGGTTATTCCTCTTCATCTTCTTCTCCTGGTTCTAACAATCGAATCACACCATTATCCGACACTTTAATACGCCAGCCATCTTGTATGGTATCGCCTGTGTTGGGGTAGAAAGATAGTGTAAATGGTGTCACTTCAGCACTCGACAAGATGAAAACCTGTGGTGGCTTAGGCTTCTTTTTTTCTTCAAGGTCAGCAAACATATCTTCATCAAATAAGCTTCCTGGGTTGAATAACCGATCATCGTCTGCCCATGCGCCACCGCCTAAGCTGAGTGATAGAGCAAGATCTTCCGGTAACTCTGTTGAAGAGGGTATTTTTTCGAATTCGACTTCCTGCCAACCTTCAGACTTCAGCGTCATCAGAACATAGGTCGATTTCTTTTCATCGATGCGAATGCCAAAATCCAGCCCACTCAAAATCGCTTCTTCACTAAGTAACTGAACTCGTTGATAGAAACTTTGAGCGTATTTTTTGGCGACATCTTTACTATTGGTAGGAATGGTCGCAATCACTGCGACCGCCGTTACTGAAAGTAATACCAGCACCAAAAGAATCTCAATCAAGGTGAAACCTGGCTGTTTGTGCGTAGTTTTCACCTTGCAGACTCCATATGTTTACGTTCGACCATCAAATAACGGCGTCAAGCGACAATAAGCCTAGGCTTACTGAAAGTCTTGCATGTTCCAGTTACCGATATCCGCAGCAATACCTTCACCACCTTCTTGACCATCAGCGCCAAGTGTAAAGATGTCGATAGTGCCGTTATCGCCAGGGCTTAGGTATTGGTACTCGTTGCCCCATGGGTCGTTAGGTAGACGCTTGATGTAACCACCGTCGCGGTAGTTACGAGGCTCTGGGCTGCTTGGCTTAGAAACCAGTGCATCAAGACCTTGATCCGTTGTTGGGTACACGCTGTTATCCAGTTTGTACATATCTAGCGCATTCTCTAGTGCCACGATATCTGTGATGGCTTTTTGTTGATCAGCCTTCTCTTTGTTACCCAATAGGTTAGGTACAACAAAGCTCGCCAATACGCCAAGGATAACCACAACCACCATCACCTCTAGTAGGGTAAAGCCTGATTGTTTCTTCATTTTGTTTTTCATTATTTTCTCCAAATTAAAGACAACGAGTTGAGGGGAATATTGTCCTTCTCTCGATAATCCAAAAACGTTCTATGGACGGAATTAGCCGCTCATTAAATTGTTCATTTCAAGCATTGGCATCAGAGTCGCCATCACAATAAACAGCACCAAACCTGCCATCAGAGCGATAAGTGCCGGGGTAAAAATGCCTAACGCAATGTTTACCGTCGACTCAAAGCTTTGGTCTTGGTTATCGGCTGCACGAGTCAGCATCTGCTCTAATTGACCACTCTGCTCACCACTAGCAATCATGTGCAGCATCATCGGCGGAAAGAGCTTAGTATGATCAAGCGCTTTACGCAGGCTCGCCCCTTCTCTCACGCTATCTGATGCTTGTAATACTTGTTGTTTGACATGGTGGTTCGACATTACATCAACCGCCACTTTCATCCCTTCAAGAATAGGAATCGCACTTGAGGTACAGATTGAAAGTGTACGAGCAAAGCGAGAGGTGTTGATACCTTTCGCTATCTTGCCGATCAGCGGGATACTCAACAATTTGCGATCCCAACTTAGACGAACGCCCGGTCTTTTGAGCGCGGTCTTAATCAACACAATCACACCAATGATCAGCAACAGTAATTGGATGCCCCAATCTTGGATAAATTCACTCGATGCCAATAAAAATTGGGTTGATTGAGGAAGCTCTTGTCCCATCTGGATGATTGGTTCAACGATCTTGGGTACTACCGTTGCTAATAGGAACGAAACGATAGTCACCGCAAACACCACCAGCACCACAGGGTAAATCATCGCTTGCAGCAGCTTAGAGCGCATCTTTTGGCGATTTTCTGCATAGTCGGCTAATCGCTCTAGTACCGCATCTAAGTGCCCAGATTTCTCACCTGCCGCCACCATTGCTCTAAACAGTTCATCAAAGATGTGCGGGTAATCAGCTAAGCTATCCGCTAACGAATAGCCTTCCGTCACTTTAGAGCGTACAGCCAATAACATAGTGCGAATGCGAGGCTTCTCCGATTGCTCTGCCACGGCCTTCAAACACTCTTCTAGCGGCATGCCTGATTGAACCAATGTAGAAATTTGGCGAGTAATCAAAGCAAGGTCTGGCGTGCTGATACCACGCTTAAAACCAGTAGAAGGCGCGCTGCCTCCTTTACTGCTTTTTGCTTTGGCTTCAGCCATTTCAACCGGCATTAAGCCTTGCTCTTTTAAGCGCTGGCGAGCCTGACGAGCGTTATCCGCTTCAATCGAGCCCTTTTTGCTTTTGCCTTTGACATCCAGTGCTTTGTATTCAAATGCCGCCATACTAGACTTCCTTGGTCACACGCATCACTTCTTCTAGTGAAGTGATACCTTGACGAACCTTAGCTAGGCCATCATCGCGAATACTTGGGGTTGTGCTACGAACCGATTTTTCGATCGCTTGCTCACCGGCTTCGCTGTGAATTAACTCTTGTACCGACTCATCAACCATCAGCAACTCATGAATACCAGTTCGGCCACGATAACCCTTGTGATTACACGCCTCACAACCTTTCGCATGATACAGCGTTAGGCTATCTTTCTTCTTCAAATCAAATAGCTTTTTGGTCTCTTTGTCCGCTTCGTACGGTTCTTTACAGTCGTTACACAAAGTACGAACTAAACGCTGCGCCAACACACCAAGCAGTGAAGAGGAAATAAGAAATGGTTCGATACCCATATCACGTAGACGCGTAATGGCACCTACTGCAGTATTGGTATGGAGGGTCGACATCACTAAGTGACCAGTCAAAGAAGCTTGAACGGCAATCTCCGCAGTCTCTAAGTCACGAATCTCACCAATCATCACCACATCCGGGTCTTGACGAAGAATCGCACGTAAACCACGGGCAAAGGTCATATCAACCTTAGGGTTCACTTGTGTTTGACCAATACCATCGATATCGAATTCGATTGGATCTTCAACGGTAAGGATATTGCGTTCGTTGCTGTTGAGCTCTTGCAGGCCTGCATACAAGGTTGTGGATTTACCCGAACCTGTTGGACCCGTTACCAAGATAATGCCGTGCGGACGTTGAATGAGTTTACGGAAGTTCTCGTGGTTCTCTGCCGTCATACCTAAACTGTGCAGATCTAGGCGGGTCGCGTTTTTATCCAACAGACGCATTACCACACGCTCACCGTGTGATGAAGGCATGGTTGATACACGAACATCGACTGCTCGGCCACCAATACGCAGTGAAATACGACCATCTTGTGGCACGCGTTTTTCCGCAATATCCAACTTCGCCATAACCTTTACACGTGACACGAGCAGCGGCGCCAATTTACGGCTTGGTGCAAGAACATCACGCAGCACACCATCAATACGGAAGCGGATCGATAGCGACTTCTCAAAGGTCTCGATATGGATATCCGAAGCACCTTCTTTGATCGCCTCCCCCAGCATCGCATTGATTAGCTTGATGATTGGCGCATCGTCTTCAGACTCAAGCAAGTCTTCATCTTGTGGCAGCTCCTCCGCCAACGAGAAGAAGTCATCACTGTCAGCACCAATGTCTTCCATTAATTGACGCGCTTCTGAAGAGTCACGTTGGTACGCGTCGGTCAGTTTTTTATCAAACTCGTCTGCAGTGATCGCTTGTGGTGTAAAACCATTTTTCACTACACGGCTCACTTCGATGATCGCCGCCGATTTCAGAGGCTCAACATAATACAGTGTCGGAGCACGTTCTGGGTGCTGATACTCGAGCACCATCTTGTAACGGTTCGCAAAGCTAAACGGCAAGCGCTGATAAGTTCGTGCCGCCCCTACCAATTCAGCCATTATTCTGTTTCCATCTGATCAATGAAGGCTTGGATTTCAGCCGGGTGATTCATCTCAGAACCGAATTTAGGCAACACTGGGATGTTGTCGTTATCCATCAATTTCAGGCCCTGCTCTGACTTGTACAGCTGTTCAGCGCGGATGAAGTTATATTTACGCTGAGTGATACCATCGGCTGTCATGCCATCACGAATGATGGTTGGCTTGATGAATACCATTAGATTCTTTTTCTCAACCTGAGTACTGGTTGATTTGAATAGATGACCGAGCACCGGGATGTCGCCCAATAGTGGCACCTTAGACTCACTCTCTAATGCACGTTCATCAATTAGACCACCAAGAACCAGCATTTGACCGTCTTGAACAATCACTGAAGTATTTAGCTGACGCTTGGCAAAACGAACATCGACTGCGCCGTTCGCACCCAATACGTTCGACACCTCTTGTTCAATATTCAACTGAACTGAGTCGCCTTCGTTGATTTGTGGAACCACTTTAAGCTTGATACCCACTTCTTTACGCTCAACCGTTTGGAATGGGTTGTCGTTGCTTGAGCCCGCCGTCGAGCCAGTAAGAACCGGTACTTCTTCACCAACGATAAACGACGCTTCGCCATTGTCCATCACAGTAATGCTTGGAGACGATAGGATATTTGAGTTTGAATCGGTCGCAACTGCACTGATCAAAGCTGTCCAGTCGCCCATCACCACACTCATTGCGGCACCGTTTACGCCAGCAAGAGCGGAAGCTAATGTCGAGTAATCACCCTGCTCTGTCTCTTGCACAGTGTAAGGCTTTGAACCATCACTTGGCGTAACAACTTTATCAACTGTCTTGTCTTCGGCTTCTTCTAAGCCAACCATAACCTGACCGATCGATGCGCCGGTGTTGCTGTATTGAATCATGGCACCCGTTTCTAGGTTACCCCATTGCACGCCAAGGTTAACGCCGTCACCTTCTGCCATTTCAACAATCAAGGCTTCAATCAATACTTGAGCACGACGAATATCTAGTTGAGCAATCACATCTTGTAGCGCGTTCATGATATCTGGCTGTGCGGTAATGACTAACGAGTTAGTATCGCTGTGCGCTGAAATCACGACTTTATCGCGTTGAGATGAGCTGCCTTTAGTTGAAGTTTGCTTCTCTGATTGCAGGTTGTCCGACACGCCTTTCAGTACATCGACTAAGTCTTCTGCTTTTGCATATTTAAGGTAGATAACTTGGTTATTACCCTTAGTTGCCATCTCGACATCAAGTTGCTCAATCAGCTTTCTTAAACGGCTACGAACCTTAGGGTCACCAGAGATAAGAATTGCATTGGTACGCTCGTCGGCCACCAGCTTAGGTTGTAGGAATGCTGGTGTGTTCTTCGCGTCGGTGGTTTTATTCAACGCATCAACAATACGCACCATTTCAGCGGCTGAAGCATTCTTTAGCTCAACCACCTCGATCTCTTTATCACCGGCTTGGTCAACACGCTTGATGATTTCCGCTAAGCGGTTTACGACCGCCGCACGACCAGTGATTAGAATGATATTCGCTGGGTCGTAGTGCACAACGTTACCCGCGCCCGCATTATCGTTCAGTTGACGAAGCAGAGGAGAAAGCTCACGAACCGAGACATTACGAACGGTAACAACGCGTGTTACTACGCTGTCGCCCGCGATAGAATCACGATCACCGACAACAGGAATGGCAGAGGTTTTAGAATCCTTAGCCTTGATGATCTTCAGAACACCTGAGTCCATTTCAACGACCGCATAGCCGTAAACCTCTAATACATTGAGGAAGAAGCTATAATATTGTTCTTCATTGAGTACGTCATAACTGCGCACATCAATTTTTCCGCGCACCGATGGGTCAACGATGATCGTTTTCTCAAGGTTGCGGCCAACAATATTAATAAACTCTTGAATATCAGTGCCTTTAAAGCTGGCACTAAAATCATTAGCGATGGCTGCGGGTGTGCAGATTAAGCTTCCTGCCAGTAACCATGCACTTTTCTTAAACCAATGCTTCACGTACTTCTCCTACACTTTCGTCTTTCATTAGACGTAAAGTTTTAAAATTCAATAAACACTTCATGTTGTTGCCCATCTCTCTCGACGACCAGATTTAATTCTGTCAGTTCTGAGATTGAACGGAATATGTTGCCCATAGCGGCTGGGTCTGTCAGGTCTTGACCATTTAACTGAGTGGCAATATCTCCGTTTTGGAGCCCAACAGAGTTAAAAAGTTCTGAATCTTTGCCAGGGCTCACACGATAACCGATCACACTGTCGTCGCGTTTCACCTGAGACAATCGAACATATTGGAAGATTTGTTGCGGGTCTTTCATTATCTTCGCTTTAATCTCATCAAGCTTCTCTTCTGCAGAAGCCGGGTTATTACCACGAACTGAAGAAGAGGCACGACGTGGTGCAGGTTCTGATACCGCTAAACGCTTGTACTCAATACCTTCTAGCATCAGCGTTTCATCACGACCTGAGTTATCAATGATCACGCGGTCGATTAACACGGCTTTTAGCTTAGCTCTGGTGCCTTCTATCTGTTCATTGATCCCATAAGTCGCTTGCGTACCACGGTTGGCAATCACCGCTAAGCTCAATTCAGGATTAGAACTGGCAACCGCACCAACCAAGACGAGGTTAAGGCGTGTCTTGGGGGCATCTTGAATCACTTGTTGCTCAACCACTGCGGGTTTGCTTGGGTTATAGGCACCAAACATGTTGCTCTGTTGTAAAGAAGAGATATCGAGAGTCGACTGAGGCGTAGCAGACGACGACACCGTTGCTTTCCAAGGCACAACCGTTTGCTCGGCAGGTTCAACAAACCAGACAAGTTGTCCTAAAATCCATGCTGAAGCGGCAATGAGTACACAACAAGTGGCGATACTCAGTTTCTGCTGAAGCACAAATCCATTATCTAATAAGCGGCTCAACATAGGAGAATTTCCTATACGATTTTTGAGCTCTAAAAAGTTCACTTCCCTTGCCCCTTCTCATGACAACAAACGCTGCAAACTATTAAACTTTCAGCTTTTTTATTCATTCGTTCGATACCGAGCTTATATAAGCATAAGATCTTGAACTATATCATAGCAAATCGATAAATCGGCATTACATAGCGATTTTGCAATATGACTTGAAAAAAATGCTAGCCGCCTCCACATAAAACTTCTACCTAATGTGATAAGCATCATCAAAAACATGTTGCGCACTGTTCACTACAGTTAAACCGCATTCATTTCTCACTTAATAAGGCACAGCCCTATATGAAAACTTCTAATGAAGCTGTCAGACTCGATAAATGGTTGTGGGCAGCACGCTTTTACAAAACTCGGTCTATTGCTCGTAACATGGTCGATGGTGGCAAAGTCCACTATAATGGTCAGCGCAGCAAGCCAAGTAAGATTGTCGAACTTGGGGCAGTTATTACACTGCGCCAAGGTAATGAAGAAAAGACGGTAACGATCGAGAAAATCTCAGCCCATCGTGGTGGAGCACCGATCGCTCAAACCCTCTATGAAGAAACCACCGAGAGCTTGGCAAAAAGAGAAGAGTTTGCAAAACAGCGTAAACTGCATGCACATAACCCAGCTCCAGAGCGTCGCCCTGATAAAAAGCAACGTCGTGACATCATCAAGTTCAAGCATCAATAAGCTAGAAGGAATAGCCAAATGGCAAACAATGTTTTAAATCGCTACTTATTTGAAGACCTATCAGTACGTGGTGAATTGGTACAAATGGATGAAGCGTACCAACAGATTATTTCTAGCAAGGAATACCCAGCTCCAGTACAAAAACTGCTGGGTGAGCTATTGGTTTCAACTACGCTACTGACTGCGACCCTAAAATTTGAAGGCTCTATCACTATGCAGCTGCAAGGTGATGGCCCGGTATCTCTAGCAGTTATTAATGGCGACCATAACCAGAAGATCCGTGGTGTTGCTCGCTTTGAAGGCGAAATTGCTGACGATGCTGGCCTACACGACCTAATGGGTAAAGGCCACCTAGTGATCACTATTGATCCTAAGAAAGGTGAACGCTACCAAGGTATCGTTGGTCTTGAAGGCGACACACTAGCTCAAGTACTTGAAGGTTACTTCGCGAACTCTGAGCAGCTTAAGACTCGTCTATGGCTACGTACTGGTGAGCACGAAGGCAAAGCACACGCTGCAGGTATGTTGCTGCAAGTTATGCCTGATGGCACTGGTACTCCAAATGACTTCGAGCACTTAGAGCAACTAACAGACACAGTGAAAAACGAAGAGCTATTCTCTCTTGAAGCAAACGAACTGCTTTACCGTTTGTACAACCAAGAGAAAGTACAGCTGTTCACTCCACAACCAGTTGAGTTCTTCTGTGGCTGTTCTCGTGAACGAAGCGCTGCAGCGATCATTACCGTTGCTCAAGAAGAGATTTACGACATCCTAAGCACCGAAGGAAGCGTTGCTCTGCACTGTGATTACTGTGGCACAAACTACTCGTTCGATAAGAACGATGTTGATGCACTGTATGCAGAAGCAGCAGATAAAGGCAGCAATACGGTTCATTAATTTACGTCGTACCAAAAACACGTAATTTACCCCAAAAAGGTCAGCACTAAGCTGGCCTTTTTTGTGATCAAAATAGCGCAAACTTCGTAACATCTCGTAATAAAATCACCGCTTAATTTTAATCAATTAATAATGTTCCCGCCCCTAGCGCAAAGGTTTGCGTACAGGATAGACTAGTTAGGCCAATATGTGACGAGACACTTAAAACCCCATGGTTAATATGGATATTTTTTGAGCTGTATCCCTGTTTCCCCCGAGTCTCGTTGCTAGCATGGTGAGCAGATAACAATAAAAAATTAATACAAAATCCCTACAAAATATCCTACAAGGAGCACCTATGACCGTTATGGAACATACTAAGGCTGCACAAATTGATCTAACTAAGCACGGACTTACTGGCGTTACCGAAGTTCTTCGTAATCCTAGCTACGAGCAGTTATTCGTTGAAGAAACACTGCCTGGTTTGGAAGGCTACGAAAAAGGCGTAGTAACGGAACTAGGCTCAGTTGCTGTTGACACTGGTATCTTTACTGGCCGCTCACCGAAAGATAAGTACATTGTTAAAGATGACACGACCCGCGATACCATGTGGTGGTCAGATCAAGGAAAAAACGATAACAAACCGATCACAACTGAAGTATGGAACGAGCTAAAAGAGCTTGTAACAACTCAGCTATCTGGCAAGCGTCTGTTTGTGATTGACGGTTACTGTGGTGCTAACCCAGATACACGCTTAAGTGTACGTATTATCACTGAAGTAGCGTGGCAAGCGCACTTCGTTAAGAACATGTTCATTCGTCCAACAGACGAAGAGTTGGCAACGTTCGAGCCAGATTTCGTGGTAATGAACGGTGCTAAAACAACCAACCCTAATTGGGAAAAACAGGGCCTAAACTCTGAGAACTTCGTTGCTTTCAACCTAACAGAGCGAGTTCAAATCATCGGTGGTACTTGGTACGGCGGTGAGATGAAGAAAGGCATGTTCGCAATGATGAACTACCTACTTCCTCTGCAAGGTATTGCTTCAATGCACTGTAGTGCGAACGTTGGCGAGAAAGGCGATGTAGCGGTATTCTTCGGCCTATCTGGTACAGGTAAAACAACGCTATCAACAGACCCTAAACGTGAACTAATCGGTGATGATGAGCACGGTTGGGATGACGACGGTATCTTCAACTTTGAAGGCGGTTGTTACGCGAAGACGATCCGTCTTTCTAAAGAAGCAGAACCAGAAATCTACAATGCAATCCGTCGTGATGCACTGCTAGAAAACGTAACGGTTCGTGGCGATGGTTCTATCGATTTTGATGACGGTTCTAAAACAGAAAACACTCGTGTTTCTTACCCGATTCACCACATCGACAACATCGTTAAGCCAGTATCAAAAGCAGGTCACGCTCAAAAGGTTATCTTCCTGACTGCTGATGCATTTGGTGTACTACCACCAGTTTCTAAACTGACTCCAGAGCAAACGAAGTACCACTTCCTATCTGGTTTCACAGCGAAACTAGCAGGTACAGAGCGCGGTATCACAGAGCCGACTCCAACCTTCTCTGCAGCATTTGGCGCGGCGTTCCTAACGCTTCACCCAACTCAGTACGCTGAAGTACTTGTGAAACGCATGGAAGCAGCAGGCGCTGAAGCTTACCTAGTAAACACAGGTTGGAACGGTACTGGCAAACGTATCTCTATCCAAGATACGCGTGGCATCATCGACGCTATCCTAGATGGTTCTATCGACCAGGCTGAAACTAAGGTTATCCCTATGTTCAACCTAGAAGTGCCTCTAGCGCTGCACGATGTTGACCCAGCGATCCTAGACCCACGCGACACGTACACAGACCCACTACAATGGGAAAGCAAAGCGAAAGATCTAGCAGAGCGCTTCATCAACAACTTTGATAAGTACACTGACAACGCTGAAGGTAAGTCACTGGTTGCGGCTGGTCCACAACTCGACTAATCCAAGCATCTGCTCGGGCTAAGCCAAAAGCGAACGCCCATTTAAAACGATATTTTTGTAGCAAGCCCCTCTTTTGAGGGGCTTTTTTGTTGATGCTTGTCCCTTTTTGTTCCACTCTGTTTTAAGACTATTGAAATGTAAGGCTTTCAGGGAATGAAAAAGGTATTAATGGTGTTCGGCATTGTGTTGGCTATCGCCGTTGCGGCTATCGCAGCGTTGCTATTAAGCCTACAAACTCAATACCGTGCGGATGTTGCTAACTTTTTTATCAAACACACGGTTGACCAACCGGTGGTCATTGAAGATGTCGAGTATCAAGCGCCTTATCACATCACCCTAATGGGAATCACCTATACCCAACCAGAAAAGCAACCACCTCTGTATATCGATAAGGTCGATCTCTGGTTCAGCCCTGACTCTCTCATTGAAGCCACACTCGTCTTAGACTCTGTATTAATCAGTGGTATCCAGTTGGAAGCGAGCGATCTCGAAGCGCTCTCACCACTATTAACCGAGCAAAACCTCAAGCTCCGCCAATTGGCGCTCAATAATCTGGACTTTTCGACCAACAGCTTTAATGTGCGAGGCATCGATCTGCAGATCGCCGAGCCAACCTTTAGCAATAATCAAACACTGCTGCCTTACGGCAAAACCCAACTTTCCGCTTCGCAACTCTATTGGCAAGGCGAAGCCTTCGATAACATTCTGATCGACCTTGACCTAAAACCGAGCGACAGCACACTTTATGGCGCTTCGTTTGAATGGCGCGGTGCCAAAATTTCAGGACAAGCAGAACAGTATCAGCATGATTGGTCACTAGTGAATGTTACCGTTGATGGCTTACGCCTCAGCCAGCAGCAAACTCAGAGCCTATTAAGCAAAGTATGGGACGTAGCGGGCATTCGTATAAACCATATCAACAGCTTAGACATTTTACGCAGCGACATCGAATGGCCAAGCGGGCACCTTGCAGCCTTTGATGCTTCATTAGAAAACATCAAGTTACCTTTCGAACTATGGAGACAACAGAAAGCGCTTTTCTCTCTGCAAGCCGAAGGAGTCACTGTTGATGATGACATGTTTGTCGAGCCAAATATCAAGCTAAGCCTAGAGCCAAACCAGATACAGATTGAAGATTTCTACGCTCAAGTCCTGCAAGGCACCGTTCAGCTCAACGGCGAAGTCACGCCCAGCAGCATTGAATTAGCGCAGCTCGATCTGCAAGGTATTAAATGGGTCACAGAAAACCAAGATCAAACTCTGCCAGCCATGCGCTTATTACCTTGGCTTAAAGAGCTTCAGCAAATCTCTATAGAACGATTGAATGTAGAACGCACCCAACTTATCCAGCTTGCACAAAAGCCTTACTGGCAAGTCTCTGGGCTGCACATTGAAGGACACCAAGTTCAACTGCTTCAAGATAGAAAGCTAGGTTTGTGGCAAGGGAAGCTGATGGCGAGCGCCAATGATGCCAGCTACAAAAATATTCTCAGCGCACAGCCTGTGGTTGAAATGAATAGCGAACAAGGGAAATGGACGCTGACACGTCTGTTTGCACCTCTCAGAAATGGCTACATTGAAGCTAATGCGACACTCGATTTTAACCAAATCAGTAAGCCATGGAGCATAGACATCTCAGCCGATGGCTTGCCTATCTCACCCATGTTGCAGCAACTCGACTTACCACTCGATGCAACAGGTTATAGTGAGTTTGAGCTTCAAGCTTCTGGTCTCTACGGTGATTCGCTCATGTTGGGCTATTCAACCACAGGTCAACTTAAAGGCAGCGTTCGCCAGGGTGTGATGACCTTTAACGATAAGCTTTCTGAAACCTCGACCGATAACGTGTTTGAAATCCCTGAACTCAGCGCGAATTTTGACCGTGGTCGCTTCACACTAGAACCGATGCACATTATTGGTGCATCGGCCGTAGAGGAAGGCTCACAAAGAGTTCAAACGCTCAATGGTGAGGCTTCTGGAGAGCTAGACCTACTCAAAGCAGAGCAACACTCTCTCTCAATTATGCTGTCCGACCCATGCAACCAAGTCTCTGGCAAACTTGATCAGCCGGAGTACACAGCGATTAATAACTGCCAACAAAAAAGCGCCACTCCAAAGGAGTAGCGCTTTCAATTCATAACTCAAGCTATCATCAAGCAAGCGTGAAGTTATTCGCTCACCTTGCTGTCACTCGACAGGATCTTCTTGTAGTCAGGGATCAACATATAAGTTCCGGTAAACTCTACCGCTTCCACGTCGCCACTATGAATGGTCACGTGAATAATAATACGCGCCTTTCTGCCTGATGCAAGGCGGTCCAAGTCACCACTGATACCGTCTAAAGAAGTAGAGGCGACAGGGTTTTGCTCGACCGGATGACGGTAGCGAATATTACTGTCTGCGAGAACGATGTCACCGGTTAGGCCGCGCTCTTTCATCAGTAACCATGTCATCCCCCAGCCAGTTAAGGTTGCCAGCGTAAAAGCTGAGCCAGCAAACATGGTGTTGTGTGGGTTCAGGTTTGGATTCAGCTGAGCACTACACTCGAACTGATAACCTGTGTACTGGTTTATCTTGATACCCATCTTATCGCTGATAGGGATCTGATGCTCCCAACGCTGCTGAAGTTCATTACACCATTCAGGTTTGCGCAGAACATCTGCCATTGGATCAAGCGGCTTCACCATCTGTTGGTGACGAACAGGACCACGTTGGTCGTTAATCTCACCACGACGCTCAAAGCTGTTCTTTTCATAGAATGAAATCGCATCTTCACGCGCGTTACACACCAAGCGCTTAGCGCCCTCTTGGCGAGCCAGCGACTCTAGTGCGACTAAAATCAGTGAGCCCATGCCTTTACTACGGCGAGAGTTTTTTACCGCCATGTAGCGGATCTGACCTTCGAGATCTGGGGTGATATACAGACGACCAATCGCCATCGGACGACCTCGACCATCCACAATCATGCGATGGTGACTCATGCCATCGTATTCGTCACGCTCGGAACCCACTGGCATTCGCCAAGGTTCACGCAACATCTGCCAACGAAAATGGTAATACTTGTTCAGTTGATTTTCGGTGGTTGGGGTTATGAGTTTAAACATGCTTATTCCTTTAAGCTTAAACCTGCAGCCAGAATGTTACTGGGCCATCATTAACCAGAGACACTTTCATGTCGGCTGCAAATCGGCCACGTTCCGTTGGCAATACTGATTCACATTGGTCAGAGAAATAATTGTAAAGACGCTCGGCATCTTCTGGGTGAGCGCCACGAGAAAAGCCTGCTCGTGTGCCTTTCTTGGTGTCGGCTGGAAGTGTGAATTGAGAAACTACTAGCACCTTGCCATTCACCTGCTTCACGTTGAGGTTCATTTTATCGTCTTCATCTCCAAAGACACGATAAGTCGTCACTCGTTCCATCAAACGTTTCGCTTTGGCTTCGTCGTCACCTTTTTCTACGCCTAATAGTACTAATAAGCCTTGTTCAATCTCACCAACTACTTCGCCATCAACACGGACGGCAGCTTCACTTACTCTCTGAATCAGTGCTATCACTGTTGTTTCCTTGCTCTGTGATTTTGTCGTTATCCGTGGAGTGTACCATTATTTTTTGCGTCTCACTCCACTCTTCCTTCTCACCGAGCGCAGCCGTCACCTCAGCCCCCACCAGCACTATCAACCAGCATAAATAAACCCAAACAAACAGAATCGGGATCGCCGCCAATGCGCCATAGATCACCTGATATGAAGGGAACTGAGTGATGTAAGCAGCGAAGCCTTTCTTACTGAGTTCGAACAGTAATGCCGCCACCAAAGAGCCAGCAGCTGCATGAGAAAAGTGGATTTTCTTATTAGGTACCAATAGGTATAAACCAAAGAACGCAAAAAAAGAGAGAATCAGAGGGAGTTTGCGAATCAGAGTATTAAAAGCACTAGACACCACTTCGTTTTGCAGCAAACTTAGTGATGTCACATATGAGGTGGCTGCAATGCTCGCTCCCACCAAGATTGGCCCGAGAGTGAGCACCATCCAGTACATCGAGAAAGACAATACTGCACGTCGCTTCTCGGTCACACGCCAGATGTAGTTTAAGTTCTTATCGATATTAGAGATCAGCATCAGCGCAGCGATAAATAAGAACACACTACCAACCGCCGTCATCTTGCCCGTGTTGGCGACAAACTCCAACAAGGCACCATGCACCGCATCCCCTGACGCTGGAACAAAGTTAGTAATGATGAAGTTTTGAATCACGATACCCACATCCGCGAACACGGAAAATGATGACAAGATAGAGAGCAAAACCGTCAACATGGGTACGATTGAAAGCAAAGTAATGTACGCCAAATAGCCCGCATTCACATTGACTCGATCATGCGTCATACGCGCTAAGAGGTAGCGAAAATACTGGATACTAAGTATGCCGACCTTTCTTATCTTCAACTTGTAACTCCCTGGTAACTCGTTCATAGTTTTAATTAATAATCCGTTATACCAACCAAAGTGAGTAAGTTATTTACTACGATTGATATTATTTAACTATAGGAAACAAGGATGCCTTATTTAATAGTTATAGTCCTCTCTATTTTTACTCTTACTGGATGCCAATCCGCTTATTACTCTGCAATGGAACAAGTGGGTTATCACAAACGTGACATCATGGTCGACAGAGTAGAAGATGCAAAAGAGTCGCAGCAGGATGCTCAGGAAGAGTTTACCAGCGCACTTGAAGCGCTCAGCAGCCTGACTAATTTCAGTGGCGGCGACCTAGAAGACATGTACAACAAGATAAACGATAAATACCAAGACAGCGAAAAAGCAGCGCAAAATGTGACTGACCGAATCGCTGCGATTGAAGATGTGTCTGATGCGCTGTTTGAAGAGTGGCAAGCCGAGCTCGATCTCTACACCAGTGATTCCCTACGTCGTTCGAGTGAGCAAAAACTGCGTGAAACTAAATCGTCTTACCAAACCATGCTGTCAGCTATGAAGCGTGCAGAGAAGAAGATGGATCCTGTGCTCAATACTCTGCGCGACAACACCCTTTATCTAAAACACAACCTCAATGCGAGTGCGGTTGGTTCACTGCAAGGTGAGTTTATGAGTCTAGAAAAAGACATCGCGTACGCGATCAAACAGATGAATGCAGCGATTGCTGAGTCGGATAAGTTCCTTGCTCAACTCAATCAGAAGTAACGCCTAAAAAGACAAAACAAGATAAGCCCGTATGAATCCAATCATTATAACTGGCGGCCCTGGCGCCGGAAAAACTACTCTGATTAATGCATTGGCTGATACGGGTTACCCCACCTTCGCAGAGTCCTCTCGTCAGTTAATAGAACAGCAAAGTCAGCTTGAAGGCGGTATCTTACCTTGGGTAGACCTTCCCGGCTTTGCTGAGCTTTGTCTAGGTGTAATGAGCAAGCAAAAGGGTCAAGCTAATCAACATCCGATTGCCTTTCTCGATCGCGCTATTCCGGACATTTGTGGCTATTTGGCTCAGGCTAGCCTAGAGATAGATGCGACCTACCAAGAAGCAAGCCAAGGTTATCACCCTCAAGTGTTGTTCTGTCGCCCCGAGGCTTCGATCTATGTTCAAGATGAAGTGCGCCCTTACCCCTTTGAAGAAGCATTAGAGCTTCACCACGCTCTAGTCAACGTCTATCAAGAGCTAGGTTATGAGGTGGTTGAAGTGCCGTTTATGTCGGTCGCTGAGCGAGTGCTGTTCGTTGAAAGCCACCTAGGAATTAAAAACTAGATTGCAGACATCTCGTTCCTCTATTCTGGAATGACGATTCGATGATAGGAAATAGGGCACCAAAGATACTTACCCTCTTAGTACCTAGATATTTCCAATCTAAATACGCTCTTCGTATCCTGCATCTCGTGTACTCGTATCTTAGCTAACTAAAAAACAAAAGCCCTGAGCAGCTTAGCTACTCAGGGCTTTCTTATTTAACTAGAAGCTAGTCAGCGAGCAATTAAGCTTTAGCTGGACGTGCTGCACGCTTACGTTCGTTTTCAGTAAGAAGCTTCTTACGGATACGAATGTTTTCTGGCGTTACTTCTACTAGTTCGTCTTCGTCGATGAACTCAAGAGCTTGCTCTAGAGTGTGACGGATAGGTGGCGAAAGAACCTGTGCTTCATCAGTACCAGATGCACGAACGTTCGTTAGCTGCTTACCTTTCAGACAGTTTACTGTCAGGTCGTTTGAACGGTTGTGAATACCGATGATTTGACCTTCGTATACTTCGTCTGCGTGCTCAGCGAATAGACGACCACGCTCTTGTAGGTTGAATAGTGCGTAAGTCAGAGCTTTACCGGTTGCGTTCGAGATTAGAACACCGTTGTTACGTTGACCAATTACGCCACCTTTGTGTGGACCGTAGTGATCGAACGTGTGGTAAAGAAGACCAGAACCAGACGTTAGCGTTAGGAACTCAGTTTGGAAACCGATAAGACCACGAGAAGGCATCATGAAGTCCATGCGAACACGGCCTTTGCCATCTGGAGACATATCAGTTAGCTCACCTTTACGTAGACCGATGTTTTCCATGATGCCACCTTGGTGCTCTTCAAGCACATCGATAGTCACTGTTTCAAACGGTTCTGTTAGGTTGCCATCTTCATCTTTCTTGATGATTACTTCTGGACGAGATACTGCTAGCTCGAAGCCTTCACGACGCATGTTCTCGATCAGGATAGAAAGGTGAAGTTCACCACGACCAGATACACGGAAACGGTCTGGATCGTCTGTTTGTTCAACACGTAGTGCAACGTTGTGTACTAGTTCTTTCTCTAGACGCTCAAGGATGTTACGTGAAGTTACGAACTTACCTTCTTTACCCGCGAACGGAGAAGTGTTTACTTGGAACGTCATTGTTACTGTTGGTTCATCAACAGAAAGCGGAGTCATCGCTTCAACGTTGTTCACGTCACAGATAGTGTCAGAGATTTTAAGCTCACCAAGACCAGTGATTGCAATGATGTCACCAGCGTTAGCTTGTTCAACTTCGTGACGGTCAAGGCCTAGGTAACCTAGTACAGTACCTACTTTACCGTTACGCTTCTTACCGTCAGCGCCGATGATAGATACTTGTTGGTTTGGCTTAACAGAACCACGAGTAACACGTGCAACACCGATAACACCTACGTAAGAGCTGTAATCTAGTTGAGAAACTTGCATTTGTAGTGGACCGTTAAGGTCAACAGCTGGCGCGTCTACTGTATCAATAACAGCTTGGAACAGTGGTTCCATGTCTGTACCAGTTTCGCCTTCAGTCATTGTTGCCCAACCGTTTAGAGCTGAAGCGTAAACAACTGTGAAGTCTAGTTGCTCATCAGTCGCACCTAGGTTGTCGAAAAGGTCGAATACTTGATCCATAACCCAATCAGGGCGAGCGCCTGGGCGGTCAATCTTGTTGATTACAACGATTGGCTTAAGACCGTGTGCGAATGCTTTTTGCGTTACGAAACGAGTTTGAGGCATTGGGCCGTCAACTGCGTCAACGATCAGTAGAACAGAGTCAACCATAGACATGATACGCTCAACTTCACCACCGAAGTCCGCGTGTCCCGGGGTATCTACGATGTTGATACGGTAATCATTCCAGTTGATTGCTGTGTTCTTAGCAAGAATGGTAATGCCACGCTCTTTTTCGATGTCATTCGAATCCATGACACGCTCTTCAGCTTCACCACGAGACTCAAGAGTGCCTGACTGTTGTAGCAGTTTATCAACCAAAGTCGTTTTACCGTGGTCAACGTGCGCGATGATCGCGATATTTCTTAACTTATCAATCTGTGGAGTAGACATGGATTCTCGATTCACTCATAAAAAGTAGCCGCAAATGACCTCTGAAAATAGAGGAAATGCCACTAGCTTGATTAAAAAAACGGTCAATAATATACCAGATTCTAGACAAAAACCCAGAAATATGTGATCTGAACCAAGGCTTTTTTCTTAGTTAGCGATTCACATTGGCTTAACTTTGATTCAGTACAGTGTTGGCTAGCAAAATCTGTAGGATTCTAAAAAGTCTCGTACGCGAGTAACTCGCCAAAACTCCGGCTAAATGACAAAAGTGGATTGACAATGTCTGCAATTCAATGCTGAATGGTGTTCGCTTTTGTCTCATATTGGTGCATCGACAAACAAATGCACCAATATAGTGCAACCAAAGATCATTTTGGTGCAAAACTAGAGACAGGCGAAACAGCAAAACAAGTAACACATTGAAATTAATGGAATAATTTTTTTGGCACGCTTTTGGCTATAGATAAATCAGCATCGATTAATGCACTTGTTAGACATTAATCAATGCTAGTTTCAACCGAATCGAGCTAATACCAAATTAATAACACTGGAGGTTATCCAAGATGTCAGTAGAAAACGTACTATCGCTGATCCAAGAGAACGAAGTTAAATTTGTAGACCTACGCTTTACAGATACTAAAGGTAAAGAGCAGCATATCTCTATTCCTTCTCACCAAGTTGACGCAGACTTCTTCGAAGAAGGTAAAATGTTCGACGGCTCTTCAGTCGCTGGTTGGAAAGGCATCAACGAATCTGACATGGTAATGATGCCAGACGCATCATCTGCTGTTCTAGACCCATTCACAGAAGACGCAACGCTAAACATCCGTTGTGACATTCTAGAGCCTGCAACTATGCAAGGCTACGACCGTGACCCACGCTCAATCGCAAAACGTTCTGAAGAGTACATGCGCTCTACAGGTATCGCAGACACAGTTCTAATAGGTCCTGAGCCAGAGTTCTTCCTATTTGACGACGTTAAATTTGCAACTGACATGTCAGGTTCTTTCTTCAAGATCGACGACATCGAAGCAGCATGGAACACAGGTTCTGACGTAGAAGGCGGTAACAAAGGTCACCGTCCAGGCGTTAAAGGCGGTTACTTCCCAGTAGCTCCAGTTGATTCATCTCAAGACATCCGTTCAGCAATGTGTCTAGTAATGGAAGAGATGGGCCTAGTTGTAGAAGCGCACCACCACGAAGTAGCAACTGCGGGTCAAAACGAAATCGCAACTCGCTTCAACACGCTAACAACGAAAGCTGACGAAACTCAAATCTACAAGTACGTTGTACACAACGTTGCTCACGCATTTGGTAAAACAGCGACATTCATGCCTAAGCCACTAGTTGGTGATAACGGTTCTGGTATGCACGTTCACCAATCTCTAGCAAAAGACGGTGTAAACCTGTTTGCTGGTGATAAGTACGGCGGCCTATCTGAAATGGCACTTTACTACATCGGTGGTGTAATCAAGCACGCTCGCGCTATCAACGCATTTGCTAACCCATCAACTAACTCGTACAAGCGTCTTGTACCAGGCTTCGAAGCTCCAGTTATGCTTGCTTACTCTGCACGTAACCGTTCTGCTTCTATCCGTATCCCAGTGGTACCAAGCCCTAAAGCACGTCGTATCGAGCTACGTTTTGGTGACCCAGCAGCGAACCCATACCTATGCTACTCAGCAATGCTAATGGCTGGTCTTGACGGTATTAAGAACAAGATCCACCCAGGCGAAGCTATGGATAAAGATCTATACGACCTACCAGCTGAAGAAGCGGCAGAAATCCCAACAGTGGCTTACTCACTAAAAGAAGCTCTAGAGTGTCTAGACGCTGACCGTGAGTTCCTAACAGCTGGCGGTGTATTCTCTGACGACTTCATCGACTCTTACATCGACCTTAAGTCTCAAGATGTAGAGAAAGTAAACATGACAACTCACCCACTTGAGTTCGAACTGTACTACTCTGTTTAATCTCTGGTAGATAAGCTCTCTTACTGCAATCATGTAAGAATCGCTGACTAAATATTAGGCTCGCCTCGCAGGCGGGCCTTTTTTATATTCTCCCAACCTCTCCTTCTTCGTAACATGCCTTAGAAAATAGACAAAAGCCCTCAGAGGCTGTCGAGCTAAATACAATAAAATCAATAACAAACCAACGCCAAACATGAAATCACCTAACGGTGAAAGGGGCCAACCATATGAAAAAAATACTGTTCCTGGTCGGGTTAACAGTCGCATTCTCATGCTCTGCTCAAACAGTTTATACTTGGGTAGGTGAAGATGGCGTACTTCATTTTAGTGATACACCGACAGGCAAGGGCGCTAAGTCTCTTGAGCTTCCGGATGTTCAAGCCTCAGCACCCGCACCTAAATTCGAGCCATCGAAACCCGTTGACGATCAAAGCGCCTCGGCTATTCCAAGCCAAGAGCAACCAAAAGCACAACAGACCGAGCGAGAAGTCCCAGCGCCATTAGCTCTTACTATGCTCACTCCCATTCACGACCAAACTATCCGCAGTAATCGTGGCTTCATCTCAATTCAAATCGAACTCAACCGTAAACTGGGCATTGGCGAGCAGCTGCAATTGATGCTCGATGGGCGACGCTATGGCGCACCACAAACCCAACCCAACTGGCAGTTGAAAGATATCGATCGTGGCACTCACACCATTGCAATTCAAGCACATAGAAGCGGCAAGCTTATTGCATCTACTAGTCCAGTCACCGTGTATTTACATCGAGCGACGATCAAGTAGGCCAATAGGTTAAAAGAGACTGAATAACATCAATTTTTGCCTGTTCTCAGCAGCTTTTCGCGACTTTTATGAATTATCTTTAGCTTCTGATTGATATGCGCCATACTTGAACTTAGCTACGCACCAATTTGGTGCAGTGAGAAAAACACCAGTTCAAGGACGAAACAGTGAATCGATCAGCCAAAAGCGACAGCATAGATACACACCATCTTTCCAACGCCATTCTCGACAATATGGTGACTTCGACATTGATGCTCGATGAACAGTTATACGTGCGATACGCCAACCCGGCGGCTGAACAACTCTTTTCACAAAGTGCGAGACGCATTGTTGATCACCCACTAAGTCAACTTATCCAACACGCCTCGCTCGACTTAGCACTGCTTACGCAACCTCTACAAAGCGGCCAGAGCATTACCGACAGTGACGTGACCTTTGTCGTCGACAACCGCCCGCTGATGCTTGAGGTGACGGTTAGTCCAATTACCTGGCAGCGTGAAACCCTGTTGCTCGTAGAGATGCGCAAGATAGACCAGCAAAGGCGCCTTAGCCAAGAGTTAAACCAACATGCGCAACAACAAGCGGCGAAGCTGTTAGTGCGCGGTTTAGCTCATGAAATAAAGAACCCTTTAGGTGGCTTAAGAGGGGCAGCGCAATTACTTGGAAAGATGCTTCCCGATCAGTCGCTGAATGAATACACCCAGATCATTATTGAGCAAGCCGACCGCTTGCGCGCTCTGGTCGACCGCCTACTTGGCCCACAAAAGCCGGGAACCAAGTCTGAAGAGAACCTCCACCAGATACTCGAAAAAGTCAGACAGTTGGTCGAGCTCGAGTCCGGATCCACACTGGCGATTGAGCGAGACTACGATCCAAGCCTGCCACCAATAGTGATGGACTCAGCGCAGGTGGAACAGGCGATGCTCAATATCGTGAGCAATGCGGCGCAGATTTTAAAGGCACAAGATTCAGGCAAAATTACTATTCGCACCAGAACGGTGCATCAAGCCAACATTCATGGTCAGCGACACAAACTCGCGGCACGTATTGAGATCAGCGATAACGGTCCGGGCATCCCCAATGAATTAAAAGACACCCTGTTCTACCCCATGGTCAGTGGCCGTGAAGGCGGCACAGGGCTGGGACTATCCATTTCTCAGAACCTGATCGACCAGCACAACGGAAAAATCGATGTTGAGAGCTGGCCAGGGAACACCACATTTACGATTTACTTGCCGATTTAAACGAAGTGACACCTATCAATGAGAAACTGAGTTTCAGGCAAGGAACGAATACAGAACAATAAAAACAATGATTATCACAATAGATTTGGCTGCAAAGGAATTGAATTATGAGTAAGGGATACGTTTGGGTCGTCGATGACGACAGCTCTATCCGCTGGGTAGTAGAAAAGACACTTTCATCAGCTGATATAAAGTGTGAAACATTTGCTGATGCAGAGAGCGTACTACTTGCGCTTGAGCGCGAGACGCCCGATGTACTGGTGTCTGATATCCGTATGCCCGGCATTGACGGGATCGAACTATTGCACCAAGTGCATCAGCGCTCTCCCGACCTCCCGGTGATCATCATGACGGCGCACTCCGACTTAGATGCTGCAGTCAATGCTTATCAAAAAGGTGCCTTTGAATACCTGCCTAAGCCATTTGATATCGATGAGACGCTAACGCTCGTAGAACGAGCGATCGCCCACAGCCAAGAGCAGAAGCGCGAACAAGCCAGTGAGGCCTCTGAAGAGACCAATGCGCCAGAGATCATTGGTGAAGCTCCGGCAATGCAGGAGGTATTTCGGGCTATTGGTCGTCTGTCTCGCTCATCAATATCAGTACTGATTAATGGTGAGTCGGGTACTGGTAAAGAGTTGGTTGCTCACGCTTTGCATCGTCATAGCCCAAGAGCAAAAAAGCCTTTCATCGCACTCAATATGGCGGCAATACCGAAAGACCTCATCGAATCCGAACTGTTTGGTCACGAGAAAGGTGCCTTTACCGGCGCTAACAGCGTTCGCCAAGGACGTTTTGAACAAGCCAACGGCGGCACACTATTTCTGGATGAGATCGGTGACATGCCACTCGATATTCAAACTCGTTTGTTGCGTGTACTTTCTGATGGTCAGTTCTATCGTGTCGGCGGTCACTCTGCAGTTAAGGTAGACGTTCGTATCGTTGCGGCAACCCACCAAGATCTAGAACGACTAGTGCATGAAGGCGATTTCCGTGAAGATTTGTTCCACCGACTCAACGTTATTCGGATTCACATTCCTGCCCTACGTGAACGTAAACAAGATATCGAAAAGTTGACTCATCACTTCCTAGCCTCAGCGGCTGAAGAACTTGGTGTGGAAGTGAAGACACTGCACCCAGAAACCATAATCAAGCTGAATCAGCTAAATTGGCCGGGTAACGTGCGTCAACTAGAGAACATCTGTCGTTGGTTGACCGTGATGGCGAGCGGTAGTGAAATCCTTCCTTCAGACCTACCACCGGAGCTATTGGAAGAAAAAACCGTCGCACCATCAGGTACTGGAGATAACTGGCAGCAGCTACTTGCTAATTGGGCAAAATGTGCGCTTGATTCAGGAGAAAAAGAGCTGCTCACTTATGCTCTTCCGGAGTTTGAACGTATACTGCTAGAGGCTGCACTCAACCATACGAATGGTCACAAACAAGACGCAGCCAAGGTTTTGGGCTGGGGAAGAAACACCCTAACTCGTAAACTCAAAGAACTGTACTAGGCTTATATGACTCTCGATGCAGCTACTTTTTAACCAAAAAAGTGTCGCTTGGTTTGAATAGTGTCGGTACGATTACAGTACACTATTCACCAAAGTTGTAGCAACGATGTCTTTGAAAACACAAATTACATTGAGAACCGCTGTGGTTCTGCCCTTCGTGCTGATTTTTCTGTTCACTATGGGCGTAATGGTTTTCACTCAAAAGCAAAGCTACCAAGAGATGGTGAGTGATATTAGTGCACGCCAGCTAACATCACTCACAGATAACGTTCATCAAAGCCTAGATGAGTTCTTAGAGAAGCCATTTCACGCCAACCTCTCGTTAAGCCAAAACATCGGCTATCACAAGCTGTATCAGCCTGGAAACCTTAGCAAGGTTCAAGACTACATCCTTTATAAGTTTTCTGACCATTTCACAGCCGTCCCTCAATTAGATGTGATCGGCTTTGGTTCAGAAGACGGTAACTATGTCGGTTTTCGTAAAGAGGCCAACAACGGCTATACCTTAATGCTCCAAGATGACCGCACTCAAGATCAGCTGGTTATCTATCGCGGCAGTAAGATCAGTGACGATATTCGCTCGGTCATTTCCGGATACGATCCTAGAGTTCGTCCTTGGTATCGCCCTGTTGTCAATGACAAACAGCCGTCATGGTCTCCAATCTATGCCAACGCGGACGAACGCCAAGAGATCACCCTTTCAGCTCTTGCTCCTATCTATGACGACAACGAGTTCAAAGCGGTTATCGTTAGCGATATCAAGATCAACACCTTCAACGCGTTCTTAAGAGAACTGAAGGAAAAAACCGATGTGTCAGTTTACGTCATCGATCAACAGCAACGTTTAGTCGCCCACTCTGGCGCTGGCAGTGTGATTTCTTGGGGAACAGGCAAAACTAATAGAGGCCAACGCTTATTAGCTACCGAGAGCGCTAATACAATAATACGCGAGAGTGCTAGCTACGTTGACCAACTGCACTTGATTGAAAATATGGGCGCCCAACGCTTCAGGTTTACCCTAGATGGCGAACAGTACTTCAATCAAATCACTCCCTACCAGGATGAGCATGGCATCACTTGGTTTATCGGTATGTCGATACCCAAAACCAACTTGCTTGGCGAGCTGCCTGAAAATCAAAGAAATAGCTGGCTAATTGGACTTACCGTGAGCTGCATTGGCATCATCCTAGGCTTAATCGCCTTTAACCGTGTTACTCAGCCAATCACCTCAACCGCTGATGCGGCAAAGCGCCTTGCCAACGGTGATTGGGATACCAATATGCCGAGGTCTGGCCATATCTATGAAACCAGTATGTTGGTTGAAGCGTTCAATGAAATGGCCAACAACTTAAAGGCCTCATTTAAGCAATTGCAGTCTCAACTGACCTACGACTCGCTCACTAAGCTATATAGTAGAGAAGGTTTGATCGATGCCGCTAAGAAGAGTGCAGCTAACGAGAAAGGCACGCTATTCTTGGTGGGTATTGACCGCTTCCGCGACATCAATGACAGCCTTGGCCATTACAATGGTGACCAACTATTGATCATATCCGCGGCACGCTTACGTGGCATGCTACCTTCAGAGTATCTACTGGCTCGTACTGGTGGTGATGAGTTTGCTATCTACGCACCGAGCGTCACTCAAGAGAGTGACGTTCAGCTGCTGACAAATCGCCTACTGCAGACCTTCGCCTCTCCGTTTGCAATGGAATCTGAGAGCGTGATGATTAAAGTCTCAATCGGTATTGTCCATGTGTCCAATGAGCAAGATTTTACCGTGTGGCTTCGTAATAGCAGCATCGCATTGAGTAACGCCAAGCAAGACAAAGCCCGCGTCAGTATCTACAGCCCGGAAATGGGGAACGCTTCTAGGCATAGAACCAAGATGTTGGCGCGCCTCAATAAAGCGATCGACCTTCAACAGTTCGAACCATTTTATCAGCCAATCATCGATCTCGAATCAGGCTCAACCATAGGGGCTGAAGCGCTAGCGCGTTGGGTAACAGATGAAGGCATTATCTCACCATTAGAGTTTATTCCTCTTGCCGAGGAGAGCGGCCTTATCTACGACATAGATAAGCAGATCCTGCATAAGTCTTGTCGAGATACGGCTATCGCAATCGAGTCAGGCAAGTGGAGTGAAGACTTCTCTATTCACGTTAATCTCTCGGTTGACCAGCTTAGTGAGAATGGGTTCATTGATTTAGTGAAGAAGACTCTGAGTGACACTAAGCTACCAGCGAAGAACCTCACCTTGGAGATCACCGAATCGCGAATCGTCGATAACGACCCAACGGTCATCGACAATATGCTGACACTCAAAGCATTAGGTATCTCAATTGCGATTGATGATTTTGGTACCGGATATTCGTCGCTGGCCTACCTACAAAAACTGCCTTTCGACTGCCTTAAGATCGACCGCAGCTTTGTCAGCAAGCTCGATAAAGAGAACCTAGACAGCTCAATTGTTGCCGCTATCGTCAATATCACCAGAGGCTTCAAGGTTAGCTTAGTCGCTGAAGGGGTTGAGACTCAGCAGCAAGCTGACTTGCTTAAACAGCTGCAATGTTCGCAGGCGCAAGGCTTCCTATACAGTCGCCCGGTGCCGTTTGACCAATGGCCGACTGACCTTGCTAACGCTAAACAAGGCCGCAAACAGACTACTGCCTAAGCAAGCTAAGATTAGAGTAAGCCGAATACAAAAATGCCAGCATGATGCTGGCACTTTTTATGTGTTTATTCTTGAACGAGTGATTAGATAACGCGCGAGAACTGCTGTTGGCGAGCCTTAGCACGCAAGTATTTATCGAAACACATACAGATGTTACGAATCAACAGACGACCACGAAGCGTTACACGGATTTCTTTGTCGTCGACTTCAACCAAGTCATCGTTAATGAAAGTTTGCAGAAGCTCTAAGTCTTCTTTGAAGTAACAATTAAAATCAACAGCGAACTCAGATTCGATCATCGTCTTGTCGAGTTTAAAGTTACAGATCAGCTGCTTAATCACTTCACGACGCAGTAAATCATCGTTATCTAGTGCGACACCTTTCCAAAGCGCATGACGAAGGTCATTCACTTGAGCGTAGTATTTCTTAAGTTCTTTTTGGTTTTGCGCGTAAGAGTCACCCACCATGGAGATAGCCGACACACCAAAACCTACTAGGTCACATTCGCCCTGAGTCGTGTAGCCTTGGAAATTACGGTGCAACACACCTTCACGCTGCGCCACTGCTAGCTCATCTTCAGGAAGTGCGAAGTGGTCCATACCGATAAACTGGTAACCAGCACCCGTTAGAGTCTCGATAGTATCTTGCAAGATCGCCATCTTTTCTTCAGCTTTTGGTAGGTCTTCATCTTTAATCTTACGCTGCGCCGCAAACAGTTGTGGCATGTGAGCGTAGTTAAATACCGATAGACGACCCGGTTTCATCTCAAGCACTTGCTTCAGCGTTTCAGCGAACAATGCTTGAGTCTGCTTCGGTAGGCCGTAAATCAAATCTAGGTTCGTTGAACGGAAGCCAAGCTCTTTAGCACGCTGAACCATAGCGACGATGAACTTTTCATCTTGCTCACGATTAACCAGCTTTTGCACTTCTTTATTGAAATCTTGAACACCGATACTCAGGCGGTTGAAGCCTTCGTTACGCAGGTGATCCAGCACGTCGAGTTCAATCTCACGAGGGTCAACCTCGATGCTGATCTCAGCGTCAGCAGTGAAGTTAAACTCATCACGTAGAATCATCATTAGACGCGTGATTTGTGTCTTGCTTAGGAAGGTTGGTGTACCACCGCCGAAGTGCAATTGAGTCACTTCGCGACCATTCAATAAAGAAGCACGTTGGCGGATTTCATGCTCAATCACATCTAGGTACTCGTCCGCTTTGTGCGAGTGACGAGTAATCACCTTGTTACAACCACAGTAGTAACAAAGCTTATGGCAGAACGGGATATGCACGTAAAGCGACAGTGGACGCTCTGGGTATTGCGTACACGCCATGTCGTAATCAGAGACGGTAAACGCTTCATGGAACTCCAACGCAGTTGGGTATGAAGTGTAACGAGGTCCCGAATAGTTGTACTTGTTTAAGATTTCTTGGTCCCAAACGATTTGCTGATTCGTTGTTACTGGCTTGCTCGACATAGCGGTACTTCCAATTTAGATCCGCGAGAACGTAGGCTCTCTCAAATCAATTTACATACATTAAAATATAGATGGGTTATTTTGTCACACGACCTGTAAGGTCGTTTCAAGACAAAATCCATTTTCTAGATAAAAACTCAGAACTGCTAGCTTGATCACTAACAATGCACCGGAATACGGAGGTGCAAAAGGTAAGAAGGCTCATTTAGCACTCGGGTTAAAGATAATTCATCTTAAAAACACCGGTAGTAAACAAGCCTCTATATTTAATAGTCTTAGCGACTAGATCATCTGGATGTTGATTTGGTTGTTAAGAGGCTTAACCTTCTCCTGCAACCTTTTCAAATCCTCGATGACAGCATCGTTCAAGCGAGTCTCTGCCTTGTGGCGTGTGAGATTCTGCTGCATGCGCTCTTTCTTTGTCAGCTCCTGCCTTTCTTCTCCGCGCGCCATATCTTTAACAATATGGTACAGCTCGGAAAGGGCCGGATATTCTGCGTCAAGATCGACACGCTCATCTCCCTGAACATTATCCATGATGATACACACTCGGATACTGATCTCAGGCAAATCACACTGGCCTTGAATACCCGCAAGACACAAAGTATTTACGTTTTCGTAAATCGTCGCGTTACGTTTTTCAATCGCTAGTGCTTGATGCTGCTTTTGCAACTCCGTCTGCTTCTTCACTTGAAGTAGAAGGTAACCTGCGTAAGAGCCCAAGCCGAGAATGATAATTCCACCAGCAATTGCTAATAAGGTTACGTTCATTGGCTATTAACCTTTAAAGCTGTCTAAGTCGATGTCTTCGAACTGAGATAACAAGTCTTCGTCAGAGCTTGCTTTCTTTTTCGATACAACGGGTGCTTCTTCGAAGATTTCTTCTTCATCGTCTTCTGGCTCTAGCAAACCTAAACGGCCCATTAGGTGCTCAATGCGATCAAGCTTCTCATCAACGAACTTCTGTAGACCAGCACCTAGGTTTTCACCATTTTCGATACGGTCTAGTAGTGTGTTCAGCTGTGGATCATTCTCAAGCATCTCTAACTCTTGCTCGTTAGATAGCTTACGCTCTTGCTTAGTCAGCTTCTTCACTGGTTCAACGATCAGTGGGATTTTTTTCTTGCTACCTAAACGTGGGTCGCGATCTTGTGCAGCTTTACGCTGTTTTGCTTCGCTACCATCTGAGTGGCGGCTACCCGATTTTAGGCCCTTGCGCTTTTTAATACGCTTACGTTCACGACCTTCAACGTCAGATTCGCTACGGTTACGAGTAACGATAACTTCAGGAGCACCATATGCTCCCGGCTTTCTAGATTTTTTACTACGGCTCATTACTGGGTCTTCCTCAGTAAAATTACATCATTTCCAATAAATTCGAGTTCGAGCTTATCCCGCTCAGCCAAAAACTGGAATGTTTGACGACTAAAGAAGACGACATGTGTCGGGTCATTCTTATAGTGCCAACCAGCAAACGCGTCCACGTCTATTACTAGCTTGGTCATCAGACCAATCCAGCCCTTGGGCTTAACTAAATTCAACCATTGCTGCCACACCTTATCTGGGTGGTAAAGATGCTCTATCACCTCGGTGGCAGTCATAAAGTCATACGTTTTCTCCAGCACAGAAGTTTCTGGGTGGTAGTAAATATCGTATAACTCCATGGTGTGTCCGGCTTCTTCTAACATAATAGATAGCGTAGGGCCCGGGCCACAACCAAAATCCAACCCGTGTGAGTTAGATGAAATTTTGTCTGTTAATGGATCCGCGATGCGAGATAAAAAGCGGCGATAGCCGGCATCACTAGGATCATTCTCATGGAGATCATAGTGCGCTTTCTCTTCGTTTGCTTCTAACCTTTGATCTGGTTTTACAAATACCAGCTCACATTGCTGACACTGCAGATAGGCTCTGCGTTTGTCTTCAAAATAGTGATTCACGCCATGGTGATGACATAAGGGACAAGTATACATAGCACATCCTTAAACAGGGATGCGAAACATACCAGAAACTGCGTTTATAGTGGAGAGGTATTGGGTGTTTTTTCATCAAATCAATAAAAAAAGCGATAGGAAAACCTATCGCTCTCTAAATCTGCCTATATCGGCCAAAATTTGCATACTCAACTTGGTACACAAATCTCCATTTGTTATTGGTGCTTTCCATGCCAAATTTGTTTGTTGTTCATCGTCCTGATGAGTTTTGGCTATCCTTTTCTAACACCTTGTTGCTGGGCTGTCCTAGCCTGATCCGTTTCTGTCTATACCGTTAGACTAGATGATCATCCATATCTAAGTCAGCTCCTAGCTGATGGCGGTTACTTTACCGTGTTACAAAAAGACTACAATAGTGCGACTTCACACTTTCGCACACAAATTGATCACACATAGATAAATTAGACATAAAAATACAAAGCATCACCAATATCTATTAAATGGCACTTAAAAAAGAAAACGCCCCAATCATTTCTGATCAGGGCGTCTTCTTCAATCTCGCTCGAACGTACATTTCTTCACTCTGGCTAAGAGCGAGAAACCGACAAATTAGTGTAGACCACCAACGTACTTCGATAAGGTATCAATTTCTGCGTCTGTTAACTTTTTAGCTACATCACGCATCATCGCATTCATGTCGTTATTACGGCTACCATCGCGGAATTTTTCAAGTTGAGCCTTGATATATTCTGCGTGTTGGCCTGAAATTTTAGGGAAGCCTGACAGCTCGGTGCCGTTACCACGAGGGCCGTGACAAGCGATACACGCTGTTAGGCCGCGCTCTGCGTTGCCCGCTGTGTATAGGATCTTACCTTCTTCAACTACGTTCTCAGGAGTAGAGTTATTAGAGATTGGCAGAGATGCGTAGTATGCCGCTAGGTCAGCCATGTCTTGTTCAGACAGAGGCATCGCCATTGCACCCATTACAGGTTCATTACGACCTTGCTTACCACCACTTGTCATACCTAGCTTAAGCTCTTTTAACTGCTTCTCTAGGTACTTCTCATGTTGACCAGCCAACTTAGGGTACTGAGTGATCAGACTGTTGCCGTCAGCACCGTGGCAGGCAACACATGTTTGTGATTTGGCTTTACCAGCTTCAATACTACCTTGAGCCCATACTGAGCAGCTGGCTAAAAGACTCAAAATTAGCGCTAATTTCTTCATGACATTCCATTATAATTATCAAGCTTCCAGTACCACTCTATGTTGCCACTCATGGTACAATAGGCGACCTTATGCCGAGCACGGTTATTTTACACAAATTCACAAAAAAGTAATCAATCGACTACACAAAGTCGAGATGGAGTTAACAGTGAGCGTAAAAATTCATTATCAAAACACGCATTTCATTACCAGTGCACCTGATATTCGTCACTTACCAGAAGACGAAGGGATCGAAATTGCGTTTGCAGGACGCTCCAATGCTGGTAAATCTAGCGCGCTAAATCGCGTTACCAACCAAAAAAGCTTAGCGAAAACCAGTAAAACACCTGGTCGAACTCAGCTTATTAACCTATTTAAGGTAACCGACGGTTGTCATATCGTCGATTTACCTGGATACGGTTTTGCTCAAGTACCGCTTGAGATGAAGAAAAAGTGGCAGAAGTCGCTAGGTGAATACCTACAAAAACGTGAATCGTTAAAAGGTTTGGTGGTATTGATGGACATTCGCCACCCGATGAAAGACCTAGACCAACAAATGATTTTCTGGGCCATTGATAGCCGTATTCCAGTACAAGTACTGCTAACTAAGGCCGACAAGCTGAAACAAGGCGCGCGTAAAGCACAGCTGCTGAAGATTCGCAAAGATGCAGAGTCTTTCGGTGGTGATGTCGCTGTTGACGTATTCTCTTCATTGAAAGGCATTGGTGTTGACCAACTGCGTAACAAGATGGATGAATGGTTTGCTCCAGCGCTTGCTGAACAACTCATCGACGAGCTAGAAAACGAAGAGCACAACGATTCAGAGTAACCTCTATATATAGAGGGAACACATAGCGAATCGATCGCGACTTCAACAGATCTCACCTTATCAATACCCTGCCTTATATAGGTGGGGTATTTTTTTGTCTATAAATTAGCGGTTTAAACTCAAAAACCAAGAATAAAAAGCAAGATAAACCCGCTACAAACAACAAAAGTGAACCATACTAAAAGACAAACTTTTATAAACAGTACAATGAGAAAAGAACACTCATGTGGAAAATACCCCTAGTCACAATGGCACTGATAATGGTTTCATTTTCAGGGTTCGCCTCTGAAGCAGACACAACAGAAACTCCGCTGATCAACGTTGATATGACCTTAGACTTAGATGGTATGGAGAAATACGCTCAAGATGCGAGTGAGTCTCTTGAGGTAATATCACAATCGCTGCAGGCCATCGTTAATAACCCTAACCTTAGCGACGAGCAACAACTGGCGCTTAATCAAACGGTTGAAAGCATTAACAAACTCGCCGACACCACCAAAACCTCGCTCAAGCAACTGCCACAAGCCTTAGACCAATCACGCGCCGCCTTTAAGCAAACAAGCCAAACGCTGATCGATGATATCCAAACCAAAATCATCATCGCGTTGGTTGCCGTTGTGGGTGTGATTATTATCGCCCTAACCGCGATTTATCTACTGATCTTGAAGCCTATGCAGCAAACCTTGGTAAAGGCGACCAACAATATCTCCTCAATGGCGCAGTCCATACAGATCACCGCCGAAGCCCTCAAGTACAGCACAGAAAAACAACAGCAAATCATGGACTACATTGAGCATTCACCCACTCAATGCACTGATAAATAGGGCGCGAGCGATCAATCCTTTATCGGCAACTTGTAAAATAAAAGTTATTTCAAATGATAAAACAATCATTTTATGTGTGGATTTAAATTACCAAATGCTGATTGAATTCCAAATTCACCACGAATGAAAGAGAGAAAGAATACACGTAAAAAGCGTAATAAAAGCACTAGAAATGAGGCGTTTTTCAGGGGGAGCTGTGGGGTGGAAATATTTTTCTTTCGCACAAGAAAAAACGCCCCAGTCAAATACTGACTGGGGCGGCTGAATCAGCCTAATCCAATAACGTGAAACAAAAGGTCTGAAAGATAGAACATCTTACCTCTGTACCCTACGAGATTTAATGTACAACAATTGCTCAGAAATGAAAACAATTTTTGTAGTTTTTTTTCATGAATGTTTTATTAAAACACTTAAACCCTTTGTGTGATTGAACTTTATTTGAGACAAAAAAAAGCCAGTGTTTGTGCACTGGCTCATACTAATTTGCTCAATAAGGTCAAAAACTGATTAGTGGGCTTGATCCCAGTTGTCACCGTGACCTGCTTCCGCAACAAGCGGCACATCTAGGTCAGCAGCAGATTCCATCAATTCTTGTACTTTACTTTCAATTTCGGCTAAAGATGACTCTTCCACTTCAAATACCAATTCATCGTGTACTTGCATCAATAGCTTAACTCGACCATCACCTTCCGCTTGAATCCATTCATCCACCAACAGCATCGCTTTCTTAATGATGTCTGCGGCTGTACCTTGCATTGGCGCGTTGATCGCTGCACGCTCAGCAGCCTTACGACGCATGCCATTACGAGATTGAATTTCAGGTAGGTGCAGACGACGACCGTAAATGGTTTCAACGAAGCCCTGCTCTGAAGCTGCGCTGCGTGTGTCTTCCATGTACTGCATCACACCAGGGTAACGCTCGAAGTAAGTATCCATGTAGTGCTGTGCTTCACCACGAGGAATACCTAGCTGCTTAGCCAAACCAAAAGCACTCATGCCGTAAATAAGACCGAAGTTAACCGCTTTAGCACGACGACGTTGCTCAGAAGTCACATCCTCAATATTAACGCCAATGATCTCAGCTGCGGTTGCCGCGTGGATATCTTTGCCTTGTTGGAAAGCTTCCAGAAGCGCTTTATCACCCGATAGGTGCGCCATGATACGCAATTCAATTTGAGAGTAATCGACCGCTAGAATCTTCCAGCCATGCTGTGCAACGAATGCTTGGCGGATACGACGGCCTTCTTCATTACGAATTGGGATGTTCTGTAGGTTTGGATCGGTCGAAGACAAACGACCTGTCGCCGTTACCGCTTGATGATACGAGGTGTGAACACGACCCGTTTCTGCATTGATCATCTTCGGTAGTTTGTCAGTGTAAGTAGACTTCAACTTCGCCAGACCACGATACTCAATGATCAACTTAGGTAGCGGGTAATCTAGTGCCAGCTCCTGTAGTACTTCTTCATTAGTTGAAGGCGAACCAGATGGCGTTTTCTTGATAACAGGCAGGCCCATTTTCTCGAACAGAATCGCTTGCAGCTGTTTCGGCGAGTTCATGTTGAACTCTTGCTCTGCAATCTCGTAAGCTTTTTGCTCTAACTCATCAAGACGAACCGCAATCTCTTGTGACTGTGCGCCTAACAACATGTCATCGACGAATACACCGGTACGTTCAATGCGAGACATGACTGGAATCAGCGGTACTTCGATCTCTTCATAAATCGCTTTTAGCTTTTCGTCTTGTTCGATGTTTTCCATTAATCGGTTATGCAGACGCAGTGTTACGTCAGCATCTTCAGCCGCATATGGAGACGCTTCACCCAGCTCAATCTGATTGAACGTCAGTTGTTTCTTACCTTTACCTGCAATCTGCTCGAATGAGATGCAGCTGTGTTGTAGAAAACGCAACGCCAAGCTGTCCATATCATGCTTACCGCCAACGCTATTGAAAACGTAAGAAGCGAGCATGGTGTCATGCTTAATGCCTTTCATCTCAATACCGTAGCGCGCTAAAACGCTCATATCGTATTTGAGGTTCTGACCCACTTTAGCTTGTGCATCATCTTCAAGAATCGGCTTAAGCTGTTCTAGTACCCAATCACGATCCAGCTGTTGTGGTGCGTCTAGGTAGTCATGAGCAACCGGTACGTAAGCAGCAACACCTTCTTCTGTTGCGAACGATAGGCCAACCAGGTTAGCCACCATGTAATCTAGGCTGTCTGTCTCAGTATCAAAAGCAAACACCTCTGCCGCTTTCAGCTTTTCTAGCCAAGCGTTGAAAGTATCTTCATCAAGAATGGTTTCGTATTTGCTACGATCAATCGTCACTGCTGAAGTGTTCATCTCAACGGTTGAGGTTGCCGATGTGCCACTGCTGCGTACGGCTCCAGATTGCTCATCAGCTTCAACAACGCCAGTACCGCCCTCAAGAAGCTCATTCAGCCAAGATTTGAAGACCAGTTGACCATATAGCTTAATCAGCTCATCGGTATTTGGTTGCGTTTTTACGAGTGATTCTGGCGTCTCTTCAAGCTCAACATCCAGCTTAATCGTCGCCAGTTGGTAAGACATTTCAGCGTTATCTTTGTTGTCGATAAGCTTCTTAGCCATCGTCTTAGAACCACGGAAACCAAGCGCAGCAATATCATCTAGGTTTTGGTACAACTTCTCGATGCTACCAATGCCTTGCAGTAGAGCAGTTGCTGTTTTGTCACCGACACCTGGTACGCCAGGAATGTTATCCACTTTATCGCCCATCAGCGCCAGGTAGTCGATGATAAGCTCAGGTGGGATGCCAAACTTCTCGATAACGCCTTCGCGATCCATCACTACGTTAGTCATGGTGTTAATCAAAGTAACGTTGTCATCAACCAGTTGGGCCATATCTTTATCGCCCGTGCTGATCAAAACCGGCATGCCCGCTTTAGATGCTTGCGAAGCCAGCGTACCGATCACGTCATCCGCTTCAACGCCAGGGATAGAGATAAGTGGCAGACCCATAGCACGAATCACGTTGTGCAAGGGTTCGATTTGACAACGCAGATCATCCGGCATAGGTGGACGATTAGCCTTGTACTCTGGGTACATGTCATCACGGAACGTCTTTCCTTTCGCATCAAAAATCACCGCAATACGATCAGAAGCAAATTGACGCATCATGCTGCGCAGCATGTTAACTACACCGTAAACCGCGTTAGTCGGGATATCACCATTGCTCATGGTGCCAGGGTAAGCATGAAACGCGCGATATAAGTAAGAAGAGCCATCGATCAGAATCAATGGATTATCAGGAATACGAGCCATAATGTTTGTGTATCCAGTAAGTACAGAAATTATCTGTTAAGAATGCCACGTCTGTTGGTTGGATTCCACGTTGTCGATCCGTATCCGTTCACTCGGTTGTGTTCGATATAATCAATTTGTTGTTATTTTTTGTTCTTAGACACAGGTGTTCTGTGGATAACTCTGTTTATATTATTTATCCACCCTGTTGAGAACTAAGGCAAACAAAGCAAAAAACACAAACAAACCATTGAAAATAAAGTAAAAATTTACAGATCGAACAGATGATCAACGATCTTTTTAAGATCTTACGTTGTGGAAAAGAATGCTGATGGCGTTTTATTCATAAAAATACGTGCTACTAAATATGCGTCCTGTTGAAATGGTAGACATAAAAAAAGCGACACCCGAAGATGTCGCCTAGCAAAAACCGGTAAAGCCATTCAAATTGAATACCACAGCTTTACCTAAAAGCTATAAATTACACTGGAAGCAATGTGAGCAATGTCGTGTCAAAAAGAACTTAGTATAAGTTCGCGAGAATTCTGTTGGGTAACCAAGTTGATACTTGATTACTTAACATCCTTGTGAACATTTCCTCATTCCCTAAGACAGGTTTAATAATAATGATTATCATTTAATAGTCAACCACTAAATGATAATAAATCTCATTTAATTTTAATTGACTGATTAATGCTACGACTGCAACGCGTTGATTAAACCTATAGCTGCTTTACGAAGTGAATGCGATGTTCTCGAATATCCTCTTTTTCTTCCAGTTTTTCGATCTGATAACCATTCCTCAATAGTAGACGTAACATGGCAGGAAACTGATTACGCGATTTCACTTTGAGTTGTTGGTAGCCTTGCTGTTTCACCCGCTGCTCCTGAACATCTAATTGAGCCTGTGCGACTCCTTTGTTTCTCGCAAGCGGCGATACGCCACCAAACCAACTGTAAAAAGTGTTCGGTTCCAATTCATAGCCGATCTTAAAACCCAGTAGCACACCCGCTTCTTCCGCGACTAAAATCAAACTCTTCTTGCCTGATAAGCGTTGCGAAAGAGAAGCCACACTCTCTTTTTGAGCAAACTCGTTAATCTGCTCAACAACCGAAACCACTTCTTCCAGCGAGCCTTCACGTACGATGACTGACATACTTTCCACCCTAATAAACGAAAGGGTTGGCACGAAGGCCAACCCTTTAAATACTCTTTTGGCTTAACCTAAAATCGTTACTTTTCTCTTAGATGCTCAGCGGCATTTGCATTGTCTTCAGCTAGCCACTCAGCTACATCTTTAGCAAAGTAAGTTAGGATGCCATCCGCACCAGCACGCTTAAAGCACAGTAGTGATTCCATTACTGTATCGCGCTCTTTCAGCCAGCCGTTTTGAATCGCCGCTTTGTGCATCGCGTATTCGCCAGACACTTGGTATGCATACGTAGGAGCTTGCAGCTCATGCTTCACACGGCGCACGATATCTAGGTAAGGCATACCAGGTTTCACCATCACCATGTCCGCACCTTCGTTAAGATCCATAGCAACTTCGTGAATAGCTTCATCACTGTTTGCAGGATCCATCTGGTAGTTCTTCTTGTTACCACCTTTCAGGTTAGATGCACTACCGACAGCATCACGGAATGGACCGTAGTAGCACGACGCGTATTTCGCCGAGTACGCCATGATTTGAGTGTGAATGTGACCCGCTTCTTCTAGCGCTTCACGAATCTTACCAATACGACCATCCATCATGTCCGATGGAGCAACCACGTCGGCACCCGCTTCAGCGTGAGACAGTGCCTGTTTGATTAGCACTTCTGTGGTCTCATCATTCATCACGTAGCCATCTTCATCGATGATGCCATCTTGGCCATGTGTGGTGAACGGGTCGAGTGCGACATCTGTGATAACACCAATGTTCGGCACGTGTTCTTTTAGTGAACGTACAGCACGCTGAACCAAACCTTCAGAGTTATGGGCTTCAGCTGCGCATAAACTTTTAGCATCTTGGTTCACGACTGGGAATAGAGCAATCGCAGGAACACCCAATTTAGAAAGGTAATCCGCTTCCTCAAGCATAAGGTCGATGGACAGGCGTTCAACACCCGGCATAGACTCTACAGGCTCGCGGCGGTCTTTACCCATTAGGATAAACATTGGGTAGATTAGATCATCCACAGACAATTGATTTTCTGCCATTAGGCGACGGCTAAAGTCGTGCTTACGCATACGGCGCATGCGGCGACCTGGGAATTGACCTTGAATTGAAACAGACACTAGATTCTCCTTGCCTAGTCTAAGTACCGAAATACTTAGATATGAAAAGTGCTAAATACAGGCAAAAGCATATCACTGATGGCTCAGGACGCTAGCAGTAAAATATAAAACCCACTCAAAAACAGGGAGAAATGGCAAAAAATGACCTTCTCCTCACACTGCCGTATACTCATGGCAACTCAGTAAAGACCGCATTCAGGACAAAACAATGATCGACACCCATGCTCATATTTACGCTAGCGAATTCGATGAAGACCGCGAACAAGTGGTGCAGCGCGCACTGGCTCAAGGTATTGATACAATTCTACTACCAAACATCGACCTAGAATCTATCGAGCCAATGCTGGCAACGGAAGCTCAATTTCCGGAAGTATGTCGTTCAATGATGGGCTTACACCCTTGTTATGTTGATGGAAATATTGAAGAAACGCTAAAGACCATTCGCGCTTGGTTCGATAAACGCGACTTTATCGCGGTGGGTGAAATCGGTATCGATCTCTACTGGGATAAAACCTTTAAAGCCGAACAAGAGATGGCTTTCGTTACCCAACTGCAATGGGCAAAGGAACTCGACCTACCGGTGGTAATCCACACTCGAGATTCAATAGAAGAGACTCTGACTCTGCTAAAACAAGAGCAAGATGGCAGCTTACGTGGTGTATTTCACTGCTTTGGCAGCAGTCTAGAAGAAGCTCAAGCTATCAATGCGCTCGGCTTCCACCTTGGTTTAGGTGGTGTTTCGACCTTTAAGAATTCAGGTATGGATAAGGTCATTCCACACCTAGATATGGACTACGTTATCTTAGAAACGGACTGCCCTTACCTAGCGCCAGCGCCAAACCGTGGTAAACGCAATGAACCAGCCTACACAGAGCTGGTCGCCAAGCGTATTGCAGACCTACGAGGCATCACTTTAGAAGAAGTTGAAAAGATCACAACAGCCAATGCTAAATCATTGTTTAAGTTATAAATAATTTGGATAACCAATTTCTATTGTTTTCAACTAAATTCATTTGTTAAAAAAGGACTACCTGTATATTATCAACCACCTGCATATAGAGGTAGTTAATAATGTGTGACCACTCACAATACTTACAACGTCAGCATCGAACTCTATGGCATAAAATCTTGGGCATTAAAGAGCTCTATGTATGTCAGAACTGTGGCTATCAGTTGAAAATTCGATAACGAAGAAGAATAAAAAAAGCGGCCTAGGGCCGCTTTTTTTATTCTAGTTTTTACTACAAACTCTAAGTTAAGATTCTGCTTCTTCCTCTTCGTCGCCATCTGGCTTGCGCACATAGAAGCGAGCGAAGAACAGACCGATCTCAAACAGGATACACATTGGAACCGCTAACAGTGTTTGAGAAATCATATCTGGCGGTGTCAGCATCATACCGATAATAAAAGCACCCACGACAATGTAAGGGCGCTTCTCAGCTAGCGCTTTAGGTGTCGTTGCACCCGTCCAGCACAATAAGATAATCGCCACTGGTACTTCAAAGGCAATACCAAAAGCAAAGAACAGTGCGAGTACAAAATCAAGATAACTCGATATGTCCGTCGCAAACTCTACCTGCCCTAACGAGATAGCCGTAAAGAAGCTGAATACCAACGGGAATACCACGAAGTAAGCAAACGCCACACCACAGTAAAACAGCAGAGAACTTGAAGCCAAAAGTGGCATGATCAAGCGCTTCTCATGCTTGTACAAACCCGGAGCCACAAAAGCCCACACCTGATACAAAATAAACGGTACCGCGACAAACACTGCGGAAATTAACGTTAGTTTTAAAGGTGTGAAAAATGGCGATGCAACATCGGTTGCGATCATCGTCGCCCCTTCAGGTAGACGATCTACTAAAGGTGCGGATACGAATTCATAAATATCATTAGCAAAATAAATTAGCCCGATAAACACCACTAGAACGGCGAGAATCGAGCGTAGTAGTCGATTACGGAGTTCTAGAAGATGGCTAATTAAAGGCTGTGTCTGCTCAGTCGAAGACATTTCAAACCTCTTAAACAGGAAGATCGAAAAGGAGCCGCGTATATCTGGCGACCCCTCCTTGCGAGACTATTCGGCTTTTTTATCTGACGGTGCTGAAGCTTCACTGTTTACCTGAATGGTTTCAGATTCGACAGTTTCCGTGACACTAGGTGTAGTCTCACTCGGCTTATCAGACTCAGGCTTAGCGTATGGACGTTGAACTTCAGCAGCGGCCTGCTTTAGTTCATCGACTGACGCTTTAAGGTCTGGAGATAAATCTTCCATACCCATTTGTTCCGCCTTGCGTAGATTTTCTTGTAGCTCTTGTACCTTAAGCTCGTGAGAAAGTTCATCTTTCACACTGTTTGCCATACTTTTCGCCGCACCCACAAACTTGGATACACTACGAATTGCCACAGGCAAACGCTCAGGCCCTAAAACCACTAACCCAACGACAGATATTAATACCAGTTCCCAAAAACCGATATCAAACACGATTTACGCCTGCTCTTTGTCTTTCTTTGTTTCAGCAGTCGCTTCTGTCTTCTGCTGTTCAATATTCTTTGGTTCGAAGTCTGCATCTTTCTGATCTGCAGGCTTTTCATCATCGCTCATTGCTTTCTTGAAGCCTTTAACCGCTGAACCTAAGTCACCGCCCATACCGCGCAGTTTCTTTGTTCCGAATAGCAAAATTACAATTACAGCAATGATTAGAAGTTGCCAAATACTGATACCACCCATTGTCATTGTCCTCGGGTCTGTCTACACAAAAAAATATAAAGAGAGTCTACTGTCTAACGACGGTAAGCTCGCCAACTAAGCAGCCAAAATGTGACACCTGCGATGCCACAGCCCATAGATAACTGCTCATAAGGGCTTGAAACTAATATTGCGGAGCATACGACTAAAGTGGCCCCAACGCCAAACAAAAACTTTCCAGTTGCTTGCTGACGCTTACTCTCTCGGTAACCTTGATAAAGCTGATCCATTCTATGGTTCATCGCTTTACCTTGGCGCAAGCTGTCATAAAGTAACTCTGGCAGCTCTGGCAGTTTTTCTGCCCAGAATGGCGCGCGCTCTTTGACTGCGTTAATCACAGCTTGCGGCCCCACCTGATTCATCATCCAAGTTTCAAGGAAAGGCTTTGCGGTTTCCCACAAATCGAGTTGTGGATACAACTGACGACCTAACCCTTCAACATACAACAAGGTCTTTTCTAGCAGTACCAACTGAGGCTGAACCTCCATGTTGAAACGCCTTGCTGTATTAAATAAGTTTAGCAACACATGACCAAATGAGATCTCACCGAGTGGCTTGGCAAAAATCGGCTCACACACCATGCGGATCGCGAACTCGAAGTCATTAACGTTGGTATCATGAGGTACCCAGCCCGAATCAACGTGCAGCTCTGCAACTTTACGATAATCTCGGTTGAAGAAAGCCAGCAGGTTTTCCGCTAAATAACGTTTATCTTCGCTGCTTAACGTGCCGACAATGCCACAATCGAGACCAATCCATTGAGGATTATCTGGGTTATCTGGGTTAACGAATACGTTGCCCGGGTGCATGTCTGCATGGAAAAAACTGTCTCGGAATACCTGGGTGAAGAATACCGTCACACCACGTTCCGACAGCAATTTCATATTGGTGCCGTTGGCTTTCAAAGTCTCGACATCCGACACTTGAATACCATAAATACGCTCTGACACCATCAAGGTTTCGCTGCTTAAATCAGGAATCACCTCAGGAACGTATAACTCTTCACTGCCTTCAAAATTACGACGCAGTTGAATGGCATTTGCAGCCTCTCGGCGTAGGTCCAATTCATCAATTAAGGTTTTTTCGTACTCATGAACCACCTCAACCGGTCTTAAACGACGTGCTTCAGGAAGTGACTTAGCGACTATACTCGCCATTCGATGCATCAGTTTTAGATCTGCATCAATCACCGGGCGAATATCTGGTCGAATTACCTTCAGAACCACCTCTCGGCCGTTCTCTTTTAACTTCGCAGTATGCACCTGAGCGATGGACGCTGAAGCAAGTGGTTCAATATCAAAGTCGGTAAACCAGTTATCTAAACTGCCACCCAGAGCCTTCTCCATATCTTGCTTAGCCGATTCACCATCAAACGGCGCCACTTGGTCTTGTAAAAGTGCCAACTGATCAGCGATATGAGGGGGGAACAGATCACGACGTGTCGACATCATCTGTCCAAACTTAATCCACACTGGCCCTAGCTCTTGCAAAGCCAAGCGTAGACGATGCCCTAACTCTTTATCTTTGTGCTTGTTCTTAATCCAAAACAGTGACTTTCTCGCCAACAAAGGCGCTTTGGTCAATTGGTGCTCTGGCATCAGTTCATCAAGGCCATATTCCAACTGTACCTTGATAATATGATAAAGACGTTTCAGTTCTGTTGGGGTCATGCTTTCTCCAACAGAGCGTTCAACTTAGCTTCAAGGCGTGCAGCTGAGCTTTTTACGTCATCAACCTGATCGCAAAAATGTGCCACCTCTAATGGCGCAGGAGCAATTTTCCACTCTTCAGTCAGAACCTGAGCGAAGTGATTCTGATGTTTTGTTGCCTGCTTTGCCACAAGGCCACCAACGTTCTTAACGCCTTGCACCAAGGTATGAGCTACCACATCACCTGTCACGCGAGACAACCACTCTTCCAAGTCGGGTTTGCAGTCTGTCATCAGCTGAGAAAACTTCTGTGCCAACTGAATATCACCTTCCAAAATCAGCTTATCTTGCTTGATAAGCTTAGTAATATTCGATTGTTCACGGAGTTCTGGCAATACAGATAGATTCAAAGATAAGTAGCAATCAGGTTGCCCTTCGTATTCTGACAACACATCAATTTGTTGGCTAAAAACGAACGTAAGTGTTTTATTCAACTCTTTCAAATTGACTTGAATGATCTGCCCTTTTAAACGAGACAAACGACGAACCAGTGCTGGATCGTCGTTTACTTGCGTATTCAAAGAGGTTTCAATAACCGCGGTTACCAATGGATCAAATGGCATGACTGTCCTTACCTTTGAAAACGGATAAGCCTTAACCTATCCGTTCTATCTTTATTCTTATTTTCTATCTAACACGCTCAAAGCGCTTGCTACCAAGTTCAACTAGAACTTGTAACCTCGGTGCAGCGCTACAATGCCGCCCGTTAGGTTGTAGTATTTCGTATTCTCAAAGCCCGCTTCTTGCATCATGCCTTCCAACGTTTCTTGGTCTGGGTGCATGCGGATAGATTCAGCAAGGTAACGGTAGCTGTCTGCATCGTTAGCAATCAACTCACCCATTTTTGGCAATAGGTGGAATGAGTACGCATCATATACTTTTGAAAGTGGCTCAAGTACTGGCTTAGAAAATTCTAGAACCAATAGGCGACCACCCGGCTTAAGCACACGGTACATAGAGCGCAGTGCTTTGTCTTTATCGGTTACGTTACGCAGACAGAAACTGATAGTAATGCAATCGAAGTAGTTGTCTGGGAAAGGCAACTCTTCAGCATTCGCTTGTACGTAATGTACGTTGCCAACAATACCGCTATCACGCAGTTTATCGCGGCCAACATTCAGCATTGAATTGTTGATATCAGCAAGAACTACGTGGCCTTTTTCACCAACGATGCGCGAGAATTTCGCCGTCAGGTCACCAGTACCACCACCAAGGTCTAGAATACGCTGACCAGGGCGAACGCCACTGCAATCAATCGTGAATCGTTTCCACAAACGGTGAACACCACCCGACATTAAGTCATTCATGATGTCGTATTTAGCGGCTACAGAGTGAAATACCTCTGCTACTTTCGCGACTTTTTCGTCTTTCGCGACTGTTTCGAAACCAAAGTGTGTGGTTTCTGACTCTACTGCTGAATTTGTCTGCACGCTTGTGTCCATAATGCTGTTATCTACCATGGTAAGTTCTCATCGACAGCACACTCTGTGTTTAGAGGCGCTGCGGCCGATTAGTTTACTTTATCCTCAGCGGGTTGTCTTTCTACTAAGGAGGCATTTTCTGAAAAAGCCTCATTTTGCGCCATTTCTGCCAAGCCAATAGAGATAGGTTTCTTCACCTCAACGCCCAATTGCTTGAAACTTTCAGCCTGACGAATCACGTTACCGCGACCTGTTGCTAGCTTGTTCATGGCGCCTTGATAGCTTTGATTGGCTCTATCTAGCGAGCTACCAAGACCTTCCATGTCATCGACAAACAGGCGCAGTTTGTCGTAAAGCTTGCTTGCGCGCTCGGCAATCACCTGCGCGTTCTGGTTCTGTCTTTCATTGCGCCACAAGTTATCAATGGTGCGCAGTGCCACCAGCAAAGTAGTAGGGCTGACTAAGATGATGTTTTGCTCCATCGCGTCTTTCACCAAGCTAGGGTCAGCTTGAATCGCCACTTGGAATGCAGGTTCAACTGGGATAAACATCAATACGTAATCCAAACTTTGGATGCCTTTAAGCTGGTGATAATCCTTCTGGCTCAGACCTTTGATGTGCGCTCTCAGTGAGACCAAGTGATCACGCAATGCGACATCACGCTGCTGATCAGTTTCAGCATTGAAGTAGCGCTCAAACGCGACCAATGCCATTTTAGAATCCACCACCACTTGCTTATCTTGTGGCAAATGGACTATCACATCGGGCTGATAGCGCTTACCTGCATCATTCTGTAGGTTCACTTGCGTTTGGTACTCGTGCCCTTCTCGCAGGCCTGACTCCGCAAGCACACGAGCCAGCACCACTTCCCCCCAGTTACCTTGCTGTTTGTTGTCACCCTTGAGCGCCTGAGTCAGGTTAACCGCTTCGCGAGTCATACTTTCATTAAGGCGCTGCAGGTTTTTCAATTCATGTACTAAGGTATGACGCTCTTTGGCTTCTTGGCTAAAGCTATCGTTAACCTGCTTCTTAAAGCCTTCTAGTTGCTCTCTCAGCGGTGAGAGTAACCCTTCTAAACTCTGCTTGTTTTGTTGATCGACCTTAGCAGTTTTGGTTTCAAACAGCTGATTGGCAAGATGCTCGAACTGCTGCTTTAGGCGTGATTCAGCCTGCTCTAAGAGCTGCAGCTTTTCACTGTTAGCAAGGTTCTCTTGATCGTGCCTTGCTTCTTGCTCACGGAGTTCAGCCTCCAACTCCGACTTATGGTCTTTCAGTACGTTAATCTCATCGGCATACTGCTGTCGTTCTTGTTTGACCGCTTCGAAGTAGCGAAGCTTTTCCATCGCCGCCATCACCTTACCGTGTGCTTGTTTAAGCTCAAATGCGGCTTTGTCTCGCTCGTCATCCATTTCATCGAGCTCTTGCTGTGCCTCTGCCAAGGAGGATTTGAGCTGTGACTGCTGAGATTCATGCAACAAACGATCAGACTCAAGTTGCTGCTCGAGCAATCGCTGCTGAAAAGAGAGTTTCTGTTTAACCCACCAACCCACGACGCCGCCACTGACGAGTGCGCCAGAAATTGCAGCAATAAGCGTTGCCTGATGTTCGATAATCCATTGCATGATAATGATTTAGCCTAATTGGAAATAACTCATTAAATGGTATTTTGATACTGGATAAATGTCCAGTTTGCCGTATTAAAATTCGACAGATAGACTAAGCGCTCCGTGTTCAGTCCCACCCAATTAGAATGAGTTACCATGAATGAACGTCGTGCCTTGGGCTTTGGCCTTTCCGCAGTGCTGCTGTGGTCAACGGTCGCTACTGCTTTTAAGCTGACCCTTGCTGAGTTTTCACCTATTCAAATGCTGACCATTGCCAGCATTGTGTCGTCGACTGCGCTAATCGCGGTCTGCGCCTTTCAAGGTAAGCTTTCTCAGCTAAGCACAACATTCCTATCAAACCCTTGGTACTACCTACTGCTTGGTTTGGTTAACCCGCTGGCCTACTACCTGATTCTCTTCAAAGCATACGACCTGCTGCCAGCTTCTCAAGCTCAGGCCATCAACTACAGCTGGGCTATCACGCTAACGCTGATGGCAGCGGTTTTTCTGGGACAAAGGGTTCGCAAGCAAGATTGGGTGGCTTGTACCTTCAGTTATGCGGGTGTGGTTGTAATTGCTACCAAAGGCGATGTACTAGGTATGCAGTTCGATAGCCCACTTGGTGTTGCGCTAGCACTGCTTTCAACCCTACTGTGGGCGGGCTACTGGATCCTTAACACCAAAAACAAGGCTGATCCTGTGGTTGGTGTACTACTTGGATTCTTAGTGGCGTTACCCTTCGCGATTGGTTTAACCATTTTCGAGGGCGAAAGCTTTAGCCAAATCACGGCGAAAGGTTGGATGGCGGTGACTTACGTTGGCTTGTTTGAGATGGGAATTACCTTTGTGTTGTGGCTATCGGCATTGAAGTTAACCAACAACACGGCACGCATCAGCAACCTGATTTTCGCCTCACCTTTTATCTCTTTGATGCTACTTTCCACCATTATCGGCGAAGAAATTCACCCATCAACCCTGTTTGGTTTAGTGCTGATTATTGCTGGTTTGGTGATTCAACAAATCAAAGTAAGTAAATAGATCAGGCTCATTATAAAACATCGCTTGCTAACCTCTTCTCTTGGTAAACATTGTTAGGTGCCTACCCTCTCAAGGCTGGCACCTAAAATCGCAAACTATCCACTTCTTTGCCCCTCAACTACACCCTCTATCTCATTGAGAAAAAATAAAATCACGACCTAAATAACAAGGCTGAACAAAAAAATTTACCTTTACTGCATCCAATCGGTGAGCTCTTGCGTCTCTTGTAAGCATTTTGAGTTTAGATTAGGAGAAAAGATGCAACTTAAACTAACTACTGTAGGCCTAAGCATACTGCTTGCGAGCACTTCAGCACTCGCCTCACCCCAACTTGATTCAGACATCACCCATCAACCTCAAGATGGAGAAATCAATATCTATGGCCCAGGAGGCCCCGACACCTCGCTTCGTCATGCCGCAGAAGCTTTCAGTAAAAAAAGTAAGGTGACGGTAAACGTGATCGCTGGGCCTGAATCAAAGTGGACGAAAGACGCACAGCAAAATGCTGACCTAATCTTTGGATCCTCGGAACAATCCATGAGTGCTTTTGTTGAAACCTACCCCTTTATTACCGATCAAGATGTAGAGCCAGTGTACTTGCGCCGTGCAGTGATTGCGGTCCCAAAGGGGAACCCAAAAAATATCAATGGGATTAAAGACCTACTCGAAAAACCAGCACGAATAGTCGTGACTGAAGGTCTAGGGGTTTACAACACTTCCGGTACAGGCGTTTGGGAAGACGTCGCAGGACGCACAGGCTCACTGGCTGACGTACAGAACTTTCGCAAAAAAATCATTGCTTACGCTAAAGGCAGCGGAGCAAGTTTCAAAGCTTTTCAACAGCAAAAGGCTGATGCTTGGATCACTTGGATTCACTGGCCGCTCAACCATGCCGATAAAGTCGACTATGTAGAAATTGAGCCAGAAAGACGCATCTACCGAGATCTCACCCTAGCAAAGGCAAAAGGTGCAGATCCACAAACTCAAGCTTTCATTGATTTCGTTAACAGCAGTGAGGGAGAAACCTTTTTCACTCGCGAAGGTTGGACTCGTTAATAAGGAAAACGACTGTGAAAAAACTATTATTTTCGGCATTACTGATCACCCCAACTAGTTTTGCTGCGCCAACAACAACTACGTCAGTTGGAGAGGTGTACACTGATGCCTCAGGCAAGTCACTTTATACCTTTAGCAAAGATCCAGTTGGGAAATCTGTATGTACTGACCAATGTGAAAAGTTATGGCCGCCCGTTCTCGAAACCGCACAATCCAGCGAGCACTTCGGCATGCTGGCAGACTTCAGCCAAATCACAAGAGAAGACGGCAACAAACAATGGGCTTTGAACGGAAAACCACTTTATCGCTGGCATCAGGACTCCCAGAAAGGAGAGATCACAGGTGCAAGCATCAAAGGCGTTTGGCCGCTAGCTCGAGCGGATGATGTCACCATCAGACTGTTCAATGATGGTAAGCAACGTTATCTGGTCGATAGACATAATCAGACCCTTTATACCTTTGATAAAGACAAACCAAACCAATCCGTTTGCTACGACGATTGCGCCTCCAAGTGGCCACCTGCCCTCGTGGATACAGAGATAACTCAAAAGGGGATAGAAGATCTAAATCTGACGGGAGGATTTGGGGTGACTCAGCGCAACGACGACTCATATCAATGGACATATCACAACAAACCGCTTTATCGTTGGATAAAAGACCAAAAGCCCGGTGAAACTAGTGGCAATGGCGTAAAACAAGTCTGGCACATGGTAGAACAATAATGAGGAAAGCGTGAACACCGATAAACATAAGATAGGTTTACTGCTTTCCCAAGTAGCGCTTCGAGATCAAGCTGCGTTCGAAGCGCTATACCAGTTGACCAGTACCCGGCTTTTCAACGTTATCCTCGGCGTCGTTAAAGACGAACACGTTGCAGCGGATATACTCCAAGAGGGGTTCGTAAAGCTCTGGCACAACAACCAGCAATATCCAGTAAATCACCCTTGGGCTTGGTTATGCCAAAGTATGAGAAACCTCGCTATAGATGAAATTAGAAAGCGGAACAATCGAGGGGAAGAACAACTGGTAAAGCCTCCTGAAGAGATCGCTCTCGAAGTAACATCTGACTCAAGGGCCAACTTATCATACTGTCTAAACACGCTCGCTGAAGAGAAAAGGAATGCGATTATCTTGGCCTATCAGCACGGGATGAGTCATCAAGAGATCGTCCACCATGTGAGCACTCCACTTGGTACAGTGAAATCGTGGATTCGCCGAGGTTTACAGGAGCTAAAACGATGCCTGACCAATTAAAAAACGTACGTTATCAAAATCAAGAGCTAAGAGAAAAACTCGTCAGCGAATACGTTCTGGGAACATTAACGCCACTCGCACGAAAGAGATTGGAAACCCTCATACGATCAGATCCCACTTGGTGGGAACACATCGACCTTTGGCATCAGCATTTGTCTAGCTTAACCCCAGCAGTCGACATGGCACATTCTGAAGGCAACTTGAAACCTCCGCCACGCCAAGTATGGAAAAACATCGCGTCCCAAACAATCACCCCACCGAAACAGACTCAGACTATGCGTTGGTGGTGGCTCCCTATTGGCATGGCTTTTTCTCTGCTCCTAGGATTGTCGCTACAACCTTTTGTATCACCAACCTCGCAACTAGCAGAGATCGCACAAGTACGCCCTATTAGTTACTTAGCCATGATGTCTTCTGAGAGCCAAAAAGACCATTTTGCTTTGGTCGCCTATCAAGGAGAAAAGCCCGGGCAATCAAGTATCCGCATGCAGAGAAATCGTGCGATGGCGAAAGTACCTATGGATAGAGCAATGGTGTGGATGAGAGATGGAAATACTGGTGAGCTCAAACTCATTGATAGCCTAGAAAATGTAAATAACGTCCGCTATATGTCGCCAACTGAGTGGCAAACGCTTAAAAGCAGTTCTGAACTGCTAGTGACCGCTAATCGCGACCCAAACAGTGAGATTTTATATCGAGGGCGTTGTGTTGAACTAAGCAACCCACCAACAAGCAAAGCATCATAAGCTCTTAGCTTTCGGCAAAGTCTAATACGGTATTGAACAGCAGCGATGGTCGTCATTATGAGTCCATCGCTGTTGCGGAGAAATTGTTAACTACACCCACTGACCAGCAGTAAAGCCTGAGCTCCAACACCATTGGAAGTTGTAACCACCAAGCCAGCCCGTTACGTCCATCACCTCACCAACGAAGAACAAGCCTTTGATGTTCTTACATTCCATGGTTTTTGAAGATAGATGATCGGTATCAACGCCACCAAGAGTAACTTCCGCCGTACGGTAGCCTTCTGTGCCATTTGGTGCGATTTTCCAGTTTTCTAGATGCTCAACAATGCCATTAAGCTGCTTTTCGTTGAACTGCTTAAGCGGTTTGTCTTCCAGCTCTTTACGGTCAATCAACACCTCAACAAAACGCTTCGGTAATACTTTTGCTAGTGTGTTCTTTAAGCTCTGGTTTGGGTGCTTCTCACGAGAGTTGGCCAGCAATTCAGTCACATCAGCTTCTGGTACTAGGTTAATTGAAACTGACTGACCCGCTTTCCAGAACGAAGAGATTTGCAGTACCGATGGACCAGATAGACCGCGGTGCGTAAACAGCAGCGCTTCTTTAAATAAGGTCCCATCTTGCGCTGTGATCTCCGCAGGAATCGCGATACCAGAAAGCTCTGCGAAATCTTCTTTATCTTCTTTATGCAACGTAAACGGCACTAAACCTGCTGTAGTCGGCATGACGGACAAACCAAATTGCTCTGCAATCTTATAGCCAAATGGCGTTGCGCCCAGCTTAGGCATCGACAAACCACCAGTCGCTACCACCAGTGAATCACATTCAACTTGGTCGGTATTGAGGTGCATCTTGAAGCCAGAGTCGGTCTTTTCGATAGAGTGAACGTCACAGCGGTAGCGTTGCTCAACTTTCGCTTGCTGACATTCTTCAAGCAGCATGCTCACGATATCTTTTGCTGTGTGGTCATTCACACAAAATAGCTGACCGTGATCGCGCTCTTCAAACTCAATGCCGTACTTGCTCACCATAGAGATGAAATCCCAGTTGGTGTATTGAGACAGAGCCGATTTGACGAAGTGGGGGTTTTTACACAGGAAGTTATTCGCAGACACATCGTAGTTGGTGAAGTTACAACGGCCACCACCTGAGATTAAAATTTTTCTGCCTGGTTTTTTCGCATGATCAACCACCAGCACTCGTCGGCCACGTTTACCAGCTTCCGCGGCACACATTAAGCCTGCGGCGCCCGCACCAATCACGATTACATCAAATTTTTCACTCATTGCGGTTCTGCTTTCTTCACTTTGCACCTTGAGAGCGCCCTGTTCTCAAAATGCCATCAATAAAAAAGGATGTGCATTAACAGCACATCCTTACTAATTGCTCGCTATTTTAGCGGCAATTTTAAACTTTGCAATTGGTGTTCTACCATTCAAACTTCGTATACTGGCTAGTGTTTTACAAAGTCCAACGAGAGAATAACCGACACTCTAAGCGCACTCGCTGATTTACCTAGACGATAAACGCGGCCACTAACGTCACACCAAGCAAAACCGAAGAAAGTATGAATAGTTCTCTTACTCGATCACATTTAGAAGTAAAAACCTCGTCATGGTGATGGTGGTATTCTTTGCTTTTGATGTAACTAAACAAGCGAACTTGCTTGGTCATATTGCCATGAGTTGTGAAGAACCCGCCTCCGTCTACTTGTTGATAAAGTAGAGGATGTGCTTCTCGCATAATATAAATAAGCGTTCGTAGCGCCGTAAAATAACGCGCCCAGTTCACGCAAGTCACAACCATTAGTGCAAATAGAATAGTGTCGCCGCTGATCATCCTTTCCTCCCTACATCTTCAAAGGAAAACTCAAAAGAAAAAGATAATCAGAGTCTTTTTCTTACAGCCTAGGCTGCAGGAGCATCCATGATTGAAGATGAACCATCTTTTGCCAATTGCGCTAGGTCTTTATCAATAAAGAACAGTGCTTTACCGTCTTCACCAACAAGCTCTAGCTTATCCAATACACCTTTAAACAACTTCTCTTCTTCGTGTTGCTCTGCAACGTACCATTGCAGGAAGTTAAAGGTTGAGTAGTCTTGTGTGCTGAAAGCAACGTGAGCCAGCTTATTGATCTTTTCAGTAATCATCTGCTCGTGCTCGTAGGTTTCGCGGAATACTGCGCCAAGGCTTTCAAATTCATGTTTTGGGGCTTCGATCGCACCTAAAATTGGCATTGCACCTGTCTCACTTACGTAAGTGAAGAGACGCTGCATGTGTTCCATTTCTTCTACCGCATGAGCACGCAGAAACTCTGCTGCACCTTCAAATCCTTTGTCTTCACACCAAGCACTCATTTGTAAGTATAGATTGGATGAGAAAAATTCTAGATTAATTTGCTCGTTCAGTTGCTCAACCATAGTTTGTGACAGCATTTAAGACTCCTAAGTACATCCTCAATTTTCTCTACTATATCACTATTTTATTAATTTCTCGCTGACCATTAGTTAGCCGATATTTCGAACCTTCACTACGCAAGACGATGGATATGAGATCACTTCAGCAAAAAAAGGCATCGCATAGTGCTAATCTTTAATCAGACAATGAATAAAGGAGGTAGCGATATGAGTTACAAACATATTTTGGTCGCAGTCGATTTATCAGATGACAGCAAATTAATTGTGGATAAAGCGGTAGCATTGGCAAAGCCATTAGAAGCCAAAGTCTCTTTTATCCATATCGATATTAACTATGCCGAGCTCTATACAGGGCTGATTGACATCAACATGGCAGAAACCCAACACAACGCGATGGAAGCGTCTCGGATTCAGCTACAAAACTTTGCTGAACATGCTCAATACCCGATCACTCACACGCTTGTGGGTAGCGGCGATTTGAGCCATGAGTTGTGCGATACCATCACCGAATACAACGTTGATTTAGTGGTGTGTGGTCACCATCAGGACTTTTGGAGCAAACTGCTCTCTTCTACACGACAACTGATCAACGCCACTCCGGTTGATATGCTGGTCGTGCCTCTAAGAGATTCAGAAGACTAATGATTTAAGGTTAGGTAACATACAGCTCATCTCTTAATAACGAAGTTTTACTATGAGCTATTTAGCTGGTGTTACCCTCCTATGGGCCTTCTCTTTTAGCCTGATTGGCGTCTACCTTGCTGGTCAGGTTGATTCTTGGTTCTCTGTTTTGATGCGTGTTGCGCTAGCAGGTATCGTCTTTCTTCCTTTCCTGAAGTTCCGTGGCATCCCTGGTAAGTTGATCGCTAAATTGATGGCGATTGGTGGTATTCAGCTTGGCCTGATGTACTGCTTCTACTATCAATCTTTTTTGCTGTTATCCGTACCGGAAGTGCTGCTATTTACCGTCTTTACTCCAATCTATGTCACTCTGATTTATGACTTCCTCAAAGGACAGTTTTCACCTTGGTACTTAGTCACGGCTGCGATTGCGGTATTGGGCGCAGTATTCATTAAGTTCGCTGGAATTAACGACAACTTTTTGGTTGGCTTCCTTGTCGTGCAAGGTGCAAACCTCTGCTTTGCGATTGGTCAGGTGGGCTACAAAGTGGTGATGGAGAAGGAGTCGACAGAGCTTCCTCAACATACGGTATTTGGTTATTTCTACCTAGGCGCTCTGTGCGTGGCTTCGGTTGCGTTCATGCTTCTAGGCAACCCTGAAAAACTACCAACCACTTCACTGCAATGGGGAATCCTAATCTACCTTGGCTTAATTGCTTCTGGGTTGGGTTACTTTATGTGGAACAAAGGCGCATGCATGGTAAACGCAGGTGCACTTGCCGTAATGAATAACGTGTTGGTGCCTGCTGGTTTGGTGGTGAACATCCTGATCTGGAACCGAGACGTTGATTTGGTACGACTATCGATTGGCGGCGGGGTTATCTTGCTTTCTCTCATCGTGAATGAGACGTGGGTGAAAAAGCGTGTGGCGAGATCCGCGGCGAACGCCTAACAAATTTTTATGCGCCAGCGCGGCCAAGTTCTCTTCGGAGACAAAAAGCAAAAGAGCGACCTAAGGTCGCTCTTTTTAGATCTGGCTAACGTGTTGAATAATGTTCAACAGTTGGTGTTAGTGAATATGATTCACAACCACAGCCTGGTTTTCCGTGAAAGCTACATCATCAAGTCGTAGATTGATGCGTTCCAATTCACTTTCCAGCTTCTGGCTTTTCTTAAACAGCTTTTGCTGCTTCTTAATCATCTTCGCCAGCTTCTTATTGTATTTCTCTTGTTTCTTAGCCGCTTTCTTCGCTCGCTTCAGTTCTGATTTCTCATCACCACTCGCGTTAGCGATGCGTTTTTTCAATTTGGCTTTTTTCGGTGACGCTTGTTTCTCTGCGTCTCCAAGAACAACGGCTGGGTCAAACATCTGTACAGATGAATCAGGCATCTCTGCCAAGGTAACTTCAGGCTTTGGTAGCGTTTCGGCTAACAGGCCACAAGCTGCCTTTTCTTCAGCAGGCTTATTCTGACAACCGAGCGGTGGAATTGCTGTTGGTTTACATAGGTTCGCTTCGTCCGCCGATGAACGTGCACAAGAGCGGCACACAAACTTAGGTTCAGTAACCAAGCTGTGGATCTCGCCTAGGTGTTCGGTAATATCTCGACGGTTTAACTTACAAAAGCGTTTAGCCATGCTACAACTCCAGCTAAGAATAATAATGATTCTTAGTTAGATATACATCCGTAACGCGACTATCGCAAGTGTTAAATAGCAATTTATCGTATTTATGACGGGAAATTTTCTTAGCGCATCGCTAAGTCATTGATGCTTTCACATACACGTCAAAACGGTTCTTTTTGGTTTCGATCGCCATACTCGGTTTTTGCTCATCTAACCAAGCCGCATAATCGGGTCTTTTGACCACAACTCGCTTTGATGCGAGCTTCATTGCAGGCGCCAATAGAGCATCAGCATCTAAATCTGCACCAACCAAAGATTGGAATACGCGCATCTCTTTTTTGACTAGAGCCGATTTCTTTTTATTCTCTGGGTGTGGGTACATTGGATCTAGATACACCACATCCGGTTGCTCAAAGTTAGGATCGTCACTGAGTTTATCCAGCGCATCGTGGCTTGAAGCATGAATCAATTTCATGCGTTCGCTAACCCAGCCACCGATATCAGGGTCTTGCTGCGCACGCTGTAATCCATCATCAAGCAGCGCTGCAACAACAGGGTGACGCTCGACCATCTGCACCTTGCAACCTAGGGAAGCCAGTACAAATGCATCGCGCCCTAGGCCAGCCGTACCATCAAGAATGGTTGGCGTAACGCCTTTATTTAAACCTGCCGCCTTGGCGATAGCTTGGCCTTTGCCACCACCAAACTTACGTCGATGACCAACCGCGCCGCCAACTAGATCAACGAAGATAGCGCCTAGTTTGGGCTCGTCTACTTTGCGCAGCTCAAGTCGCTCGCTAGTCAGCACCAAAGCAAATTCGCTGTTTTCATCGTGAGATAAATTCCAACGAGTCGCTAAGTCATTCAGATGATCGATTTGGGTAGCATCTTCGCAAATCAGTTGTAGTTGCAAGGTCGTCTCCAACAGACAGTAGTATTCAAAACAAAAGAGGCAACCAGTTTACCTGATTGCCTCAACAATACATATTAGCGGTGCAAACTATTAGCACTGAAAGTCACGAGATTAAAACAAGGCTGTACACAAGGCCTAGTTAGTTTGCGTTTTCTAGCGCTCGTTCTTGCTGAAGCTCATCAACCAGTTCAGCAAGCGGCTTAGGTCGGCCAATGATATAACCTTGTGCATAGTTCACTCCGAGCTCAATCAGCTTGTCGATGATCTGGGTGTTTTCAACGAACTCAGCCACTGTGTGCTTCCCCATCTGCTTGGCTAGATCATTGATAGAACGAACCATCACATGGTCCATCTCATTGACATCAATATCACGCACGAACAAACCATCGATCTTAACGATGTCGACTGGTAGCTTCTTCAAGTAACCAAACGACGATAACCCAGACCCGAAATCATCGAGCGCAATCATGCAGCCAAGGTCTTTGATTCGAGTGAAGAACTTGATCGCCTGTTTCATGTTGCTCATCGCCGCTGTTTCGGTGATCTCTAAGCAGATCTTATGACACGGAATCGACGAGTTACTCAAGCTTTCAATCAGGAACTCAACAAACTCTCGATTGCCCATCGAGTGACCAGAAAGGTTGATAGAACACATCCCTAAGTCATCAATCAGATGTGGGCGTTGCTCTAACCAACTCAATGTCTGACCGATCACTTGGCGGTCAATTAAATGCGCGATGTTGTAGCGCTCGGAAGCAGGCATGAAGATACCCGGAGAGATGTATTCCCCATCCACATTCTTAATGCGCACCAAGATCTCGAAGTGCATTTTATCGCTGTCTTCATCTAAGCCAAGAATACGCTGCGCAAACAGCTCCAGGCGATCATTGGCTAGGGCTTCATGCACTAGGTTAACGCATTCCATCTCTAGATGACGTCGACGTAAGTCTTCATCATCTTGATGGTAAAGGTGATAGCGGTTACGTCCTTCCTCTTTAGCAGCATGACACGCCGCGTCTGCCTGAGCATGCACCATTTGTGGCGTTGCGGCAGTATGGTCGATCAATCGAATACCGATAGAGCAGGTTAAGTTAAGTCGGATGTCATCCCACAAGAATGGATTATCGCCCATCATCGAGATGATACTGCGACACACATTCACCGCGTCTCTCTCAGTACAGTCTTTGATGAGTACCGCAAACTCGTCTCCACCCATACGCGCCAATACCGCATTGTATGGCAGTACCTCTTCCAATAACTGCGCGCTAAACAAGATCGCAGCATCGCCCGCTTCATGCCCTGCGGTATCGTTCAGTACTTTCAGCTGGTCTAGGTCTAAGAACAGCATTGCATGGGTGCGCATGTGGCTCTCAACCTCTTTGAGTGCCTTCTGTAGCTCTTGCTCAAAGTGGTTACGGTTAAAGGTATCAGTCAGCAGATCATAACGTGCCTGATACTCCAACTTTTCAGAAAGCTCATGTGTCTCGGTGATGTCCTCGCCCACAATCAACAGCTGATCAGACTCCACCAGCGGACGGATATTTTCTCGAATCCAAATCGTGCTGCCATCGGCATGACGATACTCAATATCACGACGCCATACACCGCGAATCTTGTGCTGTGGCTGCAACAAGATATGACGTGGAATCATCGCGTTTTCATCGACATAGAACTCTCTAGGACGGTGACCTAAAAGTTCATCCAGTGGGTAACCAAGCAGCTCTTCGGCAAACTGATTCACTTGTTGGATGCGGTTATTGCCATCCAAGGTGATCATCATCACCGGTTGTTTGTCGTAATAGAGTTTTAGGTTCGCTTCCCGCTGGAAAAGCTTGTTCTCAGCCAACTTACGTGAAGTGACATCGCGCGCCTCAAACAAGAACTGAATATCACCTTCTTCACTACCCGGCATCGGCTTTAATGAGATGTCCAATACCATCGCACCGCGATCTCGGCACCAAACCTCAGCTTCAAAGCGTAAAGATGGGGGATCATCTCGCTCAATAAAATACTCTTTCAACACCTCACTGGCAGAATCTTCCCAGTGCTGATGTTCTTGCAAAGGTGTTCCTAGCTTATAGCCCTGATTATAGAGCAGCTCATGCAGCTTGCTATTACTCGACAGCAACACACCGCCTTTGTCGATAATGCCCATAAACTGAAGGCTCTGGTCGAATATCGACTCCAACAATCGTTGGCTTTGGCGGCTAGCACGTTCGCTCTTCTTGAGACGATTGAGGTAATACACCAAGATGGCGATTACGCATGACATGCCAAGGAACATTAAACCTATGGTGCGAATTTCATCACGGTAGCGCATCAGGAAAGGCTTAGGCTTGTTAAGGAACGTCACCGCGGCTTCGTTTTCAGCACCTAAGTCCCAACGCGATATTTGTTGATAGTCGAGTTTAATCTCCGGAGCACCAGCGACCACAGGAGGCAACGGTTCATTAGGGTTCGCCAACACCTGCAACAAAACACGACCCGTGTTACGTCCTTGAGTTTCACCGCTTTGAATCACACCGCCAATGGCACCAAAGCCTAGGCCTAAGTCGTGCACCATATACAACGGCATTTGCGTTTTAATGTTCAGCTGGCGCCAGTCTTCATCACTACTCACATCACCTTTAGCATCTCGGTAATACGCCCAAAACAGCAAGCTTTTCCCAAGGTCTGCACGCTGCGAAAAAGTCGTCAATTCTTGGTATGAGTCTGGAACATAGTGTTCAATTAAGTCTGCAAAGTTAGGATTTTTTTCAATGAACAGATCGATTTGCGCTCGAATGGCCTCACCAGTCACCGAGTGATCGGTCACCATATAAACTTTTTTCACGGTCGCCTGGAGACGCTTGATAAGTTCGATGTTACCAACCAGATCGATGTCTTCAGTGATGCCCGTTGCGTTCAAACCTTCGATCATTTTAGGAGAGAAGTTGTTGATGCCACCAAAGATAACTGGGGTTCCATCGAGATCTGACGCTAGGCGCTTCATCAGATTAAGAGCGTTGTTATCACTCACCACAACCGCTGCAAACTCTTCGTGCATTAATTTGGTGTGATAAAGCTGGTAAACGCGCTCGAGGTATTCAGGGTTTTGAGTGCGTTTGCTGTCGAGATAAACGACGCGGTAAGACAACCCGTCGCGATCGAGTTCTTCGGACAACCCTTTATGGAAATCATCAGTCCAAAAGAAGCCTTGATGGTAGGAGTGGATCACCAATACATCTTTTGTCTGCGCCGAAGCCAATACGCTCCAACACATCGCAATAAATAACACCCAAAATCGCACTGAATTCACCCTAACATCATTGTTGCTGCTAATATTATCACCCTTGGCTATGATATGTACTCTAGCCGATATATTTTCATTAAATCTAAGGGTTAAGCATGTCCACAACTACCGCTCGTCTCGATGACCTAGACCGTGCCATTCTGAAAACCTTAATGGAAGATGCTCGTACGCCTTACGCCGAGATGGCCAAGCAGTTTGACGTAAGCCCTGCGACTATTCACGTCCGTATCGAGAAAATGAGATCGGCCGACATTATTGAGCGCACCGAAGTGGTGGTAAACACGAAAAAGCTAGGTTACGACGTATGTTGCTTTATTGGCATCAACCTGAATGCAGCCAAAGATTACCACTCGGCAATCGCTAAACTGAATGCCCTAGATGAGGTGGTTGAAGCCTACTACACCACTGGTGCCTACAATATTTTCGTTAAGTTGATGTGTAAATCGATTGAAGAGCTACAGTTCGTTTTGATCGATAAGTTGCAGGCAATTGATGAGGTGCAATCGACCGAGACGCTAATCTCACTGCAAAACCCAATCAATCGTAATGTGAACCCATAATCGATTGATAAGCCGATACAAAAAGAGCCTCACAAGGAGTAATGCCAGTCAGTTAAGCTGACTGGCATTTTTCCTGTTCGTTGCATATTTTTGGGGTTTCAGTTTCACCCAACGAGGGTAACTTCTATCTTCTCTTCGAGGTGGCAGGGTAAACATGGATATTTGCTTGAGTAAGACTTCATAATGTTTAGGAAGTTTTCCAGGACTCGTTAAAGGTAAAGCCGCGAAGTATTGAGTCACAGCCATAGCACTACTCGTAAAGCTTAATTGATTTGGCCAGACGCTATCTAATTTAATCGCAGCCTTTGTCATAACTTGTCTTATAAGGTTATAGGCGAGCAAAATCCCCCAGAGCTCCTGCTTGACCATATCTGGGCGCTTACTTCGTAATGTATACTCACTATCAAGCAAGGTTTGCTTCATTTCCCGATAGCCTAATTCGATTTCCCAACGATAGCGATAAAGCTCTACGATGTCTTCACCAGGAAAGCGTAACCCATCACGCATTGATGTAAGTACCTGATATGTCTTCCCTTTGATGATTTTCGACACTAACCTTGCTTCTATTGTCTCAGGGAGATCACTGAACTTCTTTCTTGCCTGAGGTGTCGTTTTTATATCAACGATAGCGTCACTCTGACTGTATTTATGAACGACTTCATACTGGAAGTCTTTTCTCACAGGAAGCATCCAATGCCTTTCTTTGCCTACCTTATTCCAGCGATTAAGTAGCCCTAGAGAGTAGTATCCTTTGTCAAAAATAGTCAGCGAATGATCGGGGGTTTGTTCGATGAGTTCTTCTGCAAGGCGCATTTCGCTGGTGCGATAGTCAGAGAATGTACTATCGATTAGTTGATGACTTGTAAGCTCCATCAAGCAAACCATACGTACCTTAGGGTAAATATTCTCCGATGATTGATTGCTCTGTGCTTTAAACTCTTGATGATTTTCAGGTGTATCTGTCGTTCTCCAAACGACACCATCGACGGATAGAAGGTTTAGTCCACACCAAGTTTCGAAATTAGACGAGTGATAGCCATGCGTAGCCATCTTCTTAAAGACTTGTTTAACGCCTTCTTCGCCTAATCTCTGTCTCGCTTGAACAACAGCACTTGGGGCAACAAAGCGTTGTCTGTCTGGCAGGACAATATCGAGTTGGTTAGCAATATCCCAAACAGATTGTTGACGAAAGAGACTCATTCCAACAACGGACCAAAGTACGGCCTCCAAAGGTAACCGTCTTCTTCTAACGGTTGCGACGCCAGCTTGCTCAAAACCTTGCTGGATAAGCTCTGGACTAAGAATTTCAGAGTATTTTTCAAAGTGGTGGAAGGTATTACACGACTGAAAAGTATTGGCAAGTTGGCTTTCTAAAGACATAAAAAAATCCGATATTAGTTTCCTAATATCGGATTCTGAAGCCTTTTGAGGATCGGTCAAATGATCTCACAAATTTCTTAACTGATCGGTATTACTCACAAGGAGGCTCTTTTTACATTCTGACCAGCACAATATTACGCGCTGATACCTGCATGGCGCAGCATCGCGTCGATTTGCGGCTCACGACCACGGAAGCGTTTGAACAGCTCCATTGGCTCTTCACTGCCACCCATTTCTAGGATGTTATTCAGGAAGCGATTACCCGTTTCAGTGTTGAAGATACCCTCTTCTTCAAATGCTGAGAACGCATCTGCCGATAGCACTTCAGCCCATAGGTAGCTGTAGTAACCCGCGCTGTAACCACCAGCGAAGATATGGCTGAAGCTGTGCGAGAAACGGTTCCAATCAAGGCTTGGTAGTACCGCCACTTTAGACTTCACGTCAGCCAGTGTTTCAAGTACGCGCGCGCCCACTTCTGGGTCGTAAGTAGTGTGTAGCGTAAAGTCGAACAGGCCGAATTCTAGCTGACGCAAAATAAACATCGCTGATTGGAAGTTCTTCGCCGCTAGCATCTTCTCTAGCATCTCTTTTGGTAGCGCTTCACCGGTCTCGAAATGACCAGAGATGAACGCCAATGCCTCTTCTTCCCAACACCAGTTTTCTAGGAACTGACTTGGCAACTCAACTGCATCCCAAGGCACACCATTGATACCGGCAACCGCGCCTGCTTCTACTTGAGTCAGCATATGGTGGATACCATGGCCAAACTCGTGGAACAGAGTCACAACTTCATCGTGGGTAAACAATGCTGGCTTGTCGCCAACCGGTTTATTGAAGTTACACGTTAGGTAAGCAACTGGCGTTTGTAGTTCACCAGCAGCGGTAATACGACGACCACGGCAGTCGTCCATCCATGCTCCGCCACGCTTGTGTTCACGAGCGTATAAATCTAAGTAGAAACTGCCACGCAATGTTTCATTAGCATCAAAGATATCAAAGAAGCGTACCGACTCATGCCATGTATCGACACCTTCTCGCTCTTTCACTGTCATACCAAATACACGATTCAGTACTTCAAACAAACCCGATACCGCTTTCGATTCAGGGAAGTAAGGACGCAGCTCTTCATCTGAGATTTGGAAAAGGTGCTGTTTCTGTTTTTCGCTGTAGTAAGGGATATCCCAAAGTTCTAGCTCAGACACACCAAACTCTTTTTCAGCGAACTGGCGCAGCTCTTCCACCTCACGCTCACCTTGAGGTTTTGCTTTCACCGCTAAATCATTTAAGAAGCCCAGAACCTGATCTGGCGTCTCTGCCATTTTGGTTGCCAGAGACTTCTCGCTGTAAGTGCCAAAGCCAAGCATACGCGCGATCTCGTGACGCAGTTTAAGCTGCTCAGTGATGATCTCAGTGTTGTCCCACTTGCCTGCGTTTGGACCACGGTCTGAAGCGCGAGTAACGTAAGCTTCGTACAGCTCTTTACGCAGCTCTTGGTTATCACAGTAGGTCATTACTGGTAGGTACGACGGGATATCTAAAGTCAGCAGGTAACCTTCTTGCTCTTTAGCCTCTGCCGCCGCTTTTGCCGCCGCCAGTGCTGATTCAGGCATGCCTACCAACTCAGCAACATCAGTGACCTGCTTGCTCCAACCCATGGTTGCATCAAGTACATTATTTGAGAATTGAGAACCCAGCTCAGACTGACGCTTGCTGATCTCACCATAGCGGTGCTGCTCGTCAGCGGGTAAACCAATGCCTGATAGTTCGAAATCACGCAGTGCATCGGTAATTGTTTTTTGTTGAGCACGATTTAATCCAGAGAACGCTTCGCTCGCCTTGATCGCTTTATACGCTTCAAACAGACCTTTGTGTTGACCAACCCAAGTGCCGTACTCAGACAGCAGAGGTAAACAGCTTTCATACGCTTCACGCAGCTCGTCGCTGTTCACAACCGAGTTCATGTGGCTTACTGGTGACCAAACACGGCCTAAACGATCATCCACTTCTTCAATTGGAGCAACTAAGTTGTCCCAGCTTGGTGAAGTATTACCTTCAAGTACTTGTTCTATCTTGTTGCGACACGCTTCAATCACTTGCTCAACCGCTGGCTTAACATGCTCAGGTTTGATTTGTGAAAACGGAGGTAAGTCCGTGAAGGTTAATAGCGGATTAGACATATAAACATTCCTTTGGCGTTAGAGACTTTCGTCTTTTTTGTAATGAGGTCGTCTTACAGTCATCAGGCTAAGCAGCGCCCTAAAAAATCACCTGCGAATAGTTATTAAATAGTGCCCATAAAGGCAAATTTCAATAGTAGAACCAATAACTAACTGCAGATAGCTGACGACTGTCCCTGAATTGTTCGAGAATTTATGGTCCATTGAGGGTTATAATAATCAGATTAACCCACCTACACTAACCACACTCTAAAACGAGAGTGTTACGAGAGTTTAATTTGTTAAGTTATCGCCACAGCTTCCACGCAGGTAACCATGCCGACGTAGTAAAGCATATCGTACAGAGCCTTATTCTTAATTCTTTGAAACAGAAGGATAAGCCTTTTGTTTACCATGACACTCACTCTGGTGTAGGTCGTTACGACTTAACGCATGAATGGTCTGAAAAAACCGGTGAATACAAACAAGGTATCGCTCGCGTCTGGGAACAGCAAAACCTTCCTGAAGACATTCAAAGCTACCTTGAGTCTATCTCAACACTAAACAACGGCGACAAGCTGCGCTACTACCCAGGTTCACCACGTGTTGCACGTGCTCACCTGCGTGACCAGGACCGTATGGTACTGACCGAGCTTCACCCAGCTGACCACCCGCTGCTTGAGCAAGAGTTCCACCGCGATCGTCAGGTATCGATCTACAAAGAAGATGGCTTTAAGCGTCTAAAAGCAAGCCTGCCGCCAAAAGAGCGCCGTGGCTTAGTACTGATCGACCCACCGTACGAACTTGCAAAAGAGTACCGTGATGTAGTGACCGCCATTGCTCAAAGCCATAAACGCTGGGCAACGGGTATCTACGCAATTTGGTACCCAGTAGTGAACCGTTGTGACATCGAAGACATGATCGAAGGCTTAGAAAGCTTGGGCATCAACAAGATTCTACAGATCGAGCTTGGTGTATCACCAGACACCAACGAGCGTGGCATGACAGCATCAGGCATGATTGTTATCAACCCACCCTGGAAACTAGAAAGCCAAATGAACGAGATTCTTCCATTCTTGAAGGAAGCAATTGCTCCAGCAACCGGTCACTACAAAGTAGAGTGGATCGTACCTGAGTAACCTCGATACCACATTGAAGCTCAAAGAGCAGTCAAAAGACTGTGATGTGGACGAATAAATTTAAAACAGGGAGATTGAGTTCAACCAATCTGCCCTCAATATAATAATTAGACAATTTTAGAATCTATAGGACGTAGGTATCCAGTGTGCTCACTGTGACTACAACCCTCAATAAATGGAGAAAGTAATGGCGACTCATTTTGATTACATCTGTATCGGTGGCGGCAGCGGCGGCATCGCATCAGCAAACCGCGCGGCAATGCACGGTGCAAAAGTTGCACTTATCGAAGCTCAGGACCTTGGTGGTACTTGTGTAAACGTTGGTTGTGTTCCTAAAAAGGTAATGTGGCACGGCGCTCAAGTCGCTGAAGCGATCAACCTATACTCTGAAGACTACGGCTTTGATGTTGAAGTGAAGAAGTTCAACTGGAGCAAACTGATTGAGAACCGCCAAGCGTACATTGGTCGTATCCACCAATCTTACGATCGCGTACTTGGTAACAACAAGGTAAACGTAATCAAAGGTTTTGCTAAGTTCGTTGACGAAAAGACAGTTGAAGTAAACGGTGAACACTACACAGCTGATCATATCCTGATCGCGGTAGGTGGTCGTCCAACGATTCCAAACATCCCAGGTGCAGAATACGGCATCGATTCAAATGGCTTCTTCGAACTAATGGAGCAGCCAAAACGCGTTGCGGTTATCGGTGCAGGCTACATCGCAGTTGAGATCGCAGGCGTACTAAGCGCACTTGGTACAGAAACACACCTGTTCTGCCGTAAAGAGTCTCCGCTACGTAGCTTCGACCCAATGATCGTTGAGACATTGGTTGAGGTAATGGAAGCAGAAGGTCCAACACTTCACACGCACTCAGTGCCTAAAGAAGTTGTGAAAGAAGCGGACGGCACACTGACTCTACACCTAGAGAATGGCAACACTCAAAACGTTGACCACCTAATCTGGGCTATCGGCCGTCACCCAGCGACTGACGCTATCAACCTAGCATCAACTGGCGTGGAGACAAACGACCGTGGCTACATCAAGGTAGACGAATTCCAAGCGACTAACGTTCCTGGCATCTACTGTGTTGGTGACATCATGGAAGGCGGTATCGAGCTAACTCCTGTAGCGGTTAAAGCAGGTCGTCAGCTTTCTGAGCGCCTATTCAACGGCCAAACTAACGCGAAAATGGACTACAACCTAGTTCCTACTGTTGTATTCAGCCACCCACCTATCGGCACAATCGGTCTAACGACTCAAGAAGCTGAAGAGAAGTACGGCAAAGACAATATCAAGGTTTATACATCAGGCTTCACTGCGATGTACACAGCCGTAACCAAGCACCGTCAACCTTGTAAGATGAAACTAGTATGTGCTGGCGAAGAAGAGACTGTCGTTGGTCTACACGGCATCGGCTTCACGGTTGATGAGATGATTCAAGGCTTCGGCGTTGCAATGAAGATGGGCGCAACCAAAGCAGACTTCGACTCTGTTGTGGCAATTCACCCAACAGGCAGCGAAGAATTCGTTACTATGCGTTAATCAACACCTTTATTTGATACTTTTAAAAAGCAGTCCTTGGGACTGCTTTTTTTATGCCCGCTTTGAACCTTGGTTCTCGATTCGACGTAACACAAATATCCACCTAACTAGAAAATGGAGTTTGTGATGAATCTACTAATTGAATCATTTGAAGGCGGAATTTACTTAGCTTACCAAGTCGTTGGCGAGCAAAAGCGGTTAATTAAAGACGACCACCAGCACCCGATGAAGTTTTTGAGTGTCAATCAAGCGCGTGACCACTTTAGTGATCAAGGCATATCGTCAGCAACACTGATACATAACAGCGCTTACGATGAGATGTGTGGGGAGCACTGTGGCAGTACACAACCATTCGAAATTGATTTGAAGTGGAGTTGAATGGCTTTTATGTTTCTTTATCAATAGAAAGGCTTGCACATCGGCAAGCCTTTTTCTTTAGTGGCTTAACGCGCCATGCGTTTTTGCCTACGCTTAATATTCTGTTCTTTCACCATGAAATCAAATAGCGGAGCAAACAGGTTCGCAAACAAGATAGCGAGCATGATGCCCTCTGGGTAGGCAGGGTTAAGAACTCGAATACCGACCGTCATCACGCCTATCAGAATCCCGTAAGCCCATTTACTATTATTGGTGAACGCTGCAGATACCGGGTCGGTCGCCATGAAGAAGGTACCAAACGCGACACCACCTAATACAAAGTGCCAGTAAAACGGCATCGAAAACATTGAGTTAGTATCCGATCCAATCCAGTTCAGTAGACTCGACGTCACTACAAGGCCAACAATCACACCAGCCACAATACGCCAAGACGCTATCTTCATGACAATCAGAATCACACCAGTTAACATGATGAGCAGTGAAGACACTTCCCCCATCGAGCCCGGGATATTACCAATAAAGGCATCCATCCAAGTGATGGCCTCACCTGTCATGTTATTGATCAGCGATGAGCCACCACCTTCATACCATTGGCTGAGCGGTGTAGCTCCTGAGTAGCCGTCAGCGGCAACCCATACCAAGCCACCGGACATGTTAGCGGGATAGGCAAAGTAGAGGAACGCTCGACCCGCTAATGCAGGGTTGAGGAAGTTTCGCCCTGTACCACCAAACAACTCTTTGGCAACGACAATACCAAAGGTTATGCCCAAGGCTGCTTGCCATAATGGGATAGTTGGCGGAAGAATAAGTGCGAACAGTACTGAGCTTACAAAAAAGCCTTCATTCACTTCGTGTTTTCTTACAACGGCAAATAAAACTTCCCAGAAGCCCCCGACCACAAATACGGTGGCATAAACAGGTAAGAAGTAGAGCGCCCCCAAAAACATCTGGCTTCCCCAGCCGCTTGCTACTAACGACGGTGCATCACCAAACGCCCACGATAAGCGCCAACTACTATCGATGATAGAAGCAAGCTCGGCACCGGAATAGGTAGCGGTTAACCCCATCACGGATTGATGACCTACGTTGTACATACCCCAAAACATAGCGGGGAAAGTGGCTAACCACACCAGAATCATAATCCGTTTTAGGTCAATACTATCTCGGACATGAGTTATACCTCGGTTCACATTCCCTGGCGTGTAAAATATGGTCGCAAATGCCTCATACACTGGGTAGAGCTTTTCGTACTTACCCCCAGCTTCAAATTGAGGGGAAATGCCCTCTATCCACGTCTTCAATTTCATATCTTTGTAACCTCATTTCAGTGATTCACTAACAGTACGAAACAAACCGTGTTTGAGAACAATTTAGATAAACCCCACCAATAATAAAATCCTCATACATTCACCCAGCTTTAGCTTTTGAGATAGAAAAAACAGGGCTCAAATTTGGGGAAAAGATCGCACGCTGGAATTTTCACCCTTCTTCTCAAAAATGCGGATCATGCACTCATTTTTTCATATGTAATTGATAAAAATGCCGAAAAAACATCGAAAAATCTTATAGAATGCTCGCATAATAAAGATATAAAAAAGATCAGTTGTGCAAAAACAAAGCAGTGGCTCCACTGAGGTTTTCTATCACCTCATGGATCTGTCAGATAAAGAAAAAAGTCTTTACCTAGAGCGATTAAAGGCTGAACAACCCGGCTTATACCAACAAGTTCTTCCACTTATAAACGAAGAACCCTCAGAGCAGATCACATCACTGTTCGGCTTCCACGCACAGCGAGTAACCGAAACAGAGCTCGACCTCACCAATACCCTAGTAGACAAGTACCAGATTTCTCATGAGCTGGGTCGCGGTGGTATGGGAGTCGTTTATGCTGCGAGCCGAGCAGACAGAACCTTTGAACAAGATTTAGCGGTGAAATTCATTCAGCCCGCTCTCTCACATATCCTCGGTGAACACGCTCTGTTTCAAGAGGCGCAACTGCTTGCTCACCTCAACCACCCTTGTATCGCCAAAGTGTTCGATGGTGGGGTCTATGAGGAGTCGGTCTACATCGTCATGGAGCGTGTAGAGGGAGAGACGCTCTCGCTGCACTTGCAGAATCGTTCTTTGAATGAAAAGCAAAAGCTCAACCTATTTAAAGAGATCTGTTCTGCTATCGAACACGCACACCAAAAACAGGTACTGCACGCCGATCTCAAACCAGAAAACATCCTAATTGATCCACTAAGCTCACCTAAGATTCTGGATTTCAACCTGACTCAAAAGGTTAAGCAGCCAGTTCCAAACAAAAACACCGACGTATCTCTGCTCACAGCCTATAGCAAGGCTTACGCAAGCCCAGAACAAGCTGCAGGGCAATTTCTGACTCAGCAAAGTGACATCTATTCTCTGGGTAAAATCCTGGCATTGATCTTTGACTCTTCATCTAACTTGGATATCGACCTTATTGTTGAAAAGGCGACACACCATGAGCCTTATCGACGCTATACCAGCGTGAGTGAGTTGCGCCAAGATATTGTGCGCATGTTGGAGTGCCGACCTATTTCACTCCGAGAGAAACACCCACTCCATACTCTATCTAAGCTACTGAAGCGTCGCCCAGTACAGAGTGCCCTGACCATTCTGTTATTAATTTCAGGCGCTACCTTCTCGACAACGATCTTCAACAAGAACCTGCAACTGCAAAAAGAGAAGCAGGTTGCCGAGGAGATGATGTACGAGGTAACAAGCCTGCTGTTTCATGCTAAGGGCAGTAATGCCGCCAAAATGTCGGTAGGTACCATGCTCGAACTCACAAGACGTCGAATATTATCGAACCCAGATTTACCCAAAGACGTTAAGCAAAAAATGCTATTGGCGATGCTAACGCCTGCGCCAGAAAAATCCGTGACTAATAAAAATAAATCAAGTTCATCTAGTAACTGATTATGAAAAAAGCTCTCTTATCTTTTATTGCAACGTGCGCTTTGAGCTTAAACGTGCACGCTGATGCTAACCAACCTCTGACTGGGTACTTTATCGATTCACCAGTTTCGGGTCTCTACTACGAGACCAGCTCAAACCTCTCTGGCACCACAGATAAAGGGGCATTCCAATACAACTCAGGTGATATCGTGAGTTTCTTTATTGGCACCGATAGTTCGGGCTACCTACTGACTACCCTATCCGGCCAAGAAGTCATTACGCCAACGTTATCATCGACGCGACCAAGTCGCAGCATCAATATGACGCGATTATTATTGTCATTAGATGACACGCCAGAGCACCGCGATGAGATTATCTTAGCCAGTAAGGTGTTGTCGGATGTCGAGTTTCAAAAGAAACTTAAAAACCTAGATTTAAGCTACCTAGATGACCAAGACCTAGGGATCGATTTGATTTCAGTTAAGGAAGCGGCTGAACACCTGAATAAGAGTCAGGAATACATCAAGGATAAGTTTGCATCTGAAGAGATCATCTTCTCTCCAAGAGGCAAAGTGCTGCATAACATCATCATCGCCAAAAAAGATCACGCGGGAAGAGCCTGCTTCTACGATTTAGCTCATCAGGCTAACCCAAAATATAAGGGGCCAATTGGGGAGTTAAGCTACCAGATTACCGACACTGAGCTGATTCTATTCCCAGGAACGGGCGACTATTTTAAAGGTTGTAATCTACTTCCTTACCACGCACCTCAAGAGATCACTCGCGAACCAATTGGCGATGGCTGGACGGGGTTTACTAGTTGCGCACAAACGGGCTGTACCCGCCACGATCTAAGTGGGTTCTCAATCGAAGACTACAACGATGAAGGTGACTGGAAGTATCGCACTGTTGCTTTGGATTTCGATACCGAGACCGAACTCTTAATGGAAAAAACTCAGGGATTAGGTCAGAAAGAGCACATTCGTCATGCTAATAAGGGAGAGATGACCTGGTTCACCTACACCAATGAACGGGGTAACCACATTCCTTATGAAGGCATCTGGCAACATACCCAATACCAGCACGCGGACATCATCACAGAGTGCCTCCTGGTAAAGGACAAACGCATTCTGTTAGAGCCTAGCGAATCCGAAACCTGCTCGACAAACCACCAGCAATACACACAAGATGTGACGGAAAAGTTTGGCGACATGTGGTGGTTGAGCAATCCAGATCCTACGGCATCCCTCGCGCAGATGAATGTTGTAGTTCGTTGGTACGACTCGGTACCTCAACAACATTTCACAGCCTGGGAATACCTACCTGCAGGCAAAAACTGGGACCAAGGCATCCTCTACAGGTTCAAACAAAAAATTTCGCTAAATCCAGATAAATCTCATAATATCAGCACCCTATCTGTTTCTGAGTTTACCAAAGTGAGGTCTAACAACTAATGGCAACTTCAACTCCAGATATCACACAGATCATCCACCAGTGGCAATCCGGCGACAAAAGCGCCGAAGCAGACCTGTACCAATTCGCTTACTTACAACTTCGTCAAATCGCTCAACAGGAGCGCACTCGTAGCGCACAGAAGTACGGCACTGATAACCAAGTGCTGAGCGACAGCATGAACAGCACCACTGCATTAATTCACGACGCCTATCTGAAAATCTCGTCTTCAGACCTGCAATCGATCGAGAACAAAAAAGATTTCTTTTTGATGGCGGCTAAGGTGATGCGCCAGATTCTTATCGATAACGCCCGCCACCTACAGGCGCAAAAACGTCAGCAAATGACCATAATTAGCAACCAAGATAGCGACAAGTTTGAGCAGTTCATGATGATGGACAAAGCCATCGACAACTTTAGCATTCACTACCCTCGTCAATCTCAGGCGCTAAAGCTCAAATATCTAATGGGCATGCGAAACCGTGAAATCAGCGAGCTACTTGAGTGCAGCGCAAGCTTGATCGAGAAAGACCTCAAATTCTCGCGTTGTTGGTTGCGAAGCAAACTGGCTTAACATGAAAAAGCATCTCTGTATCTTGGTTGTCTCTGGCTGCGGAGCCTTCGTTCTGCTACCACATTGGCTTTCTTCTGAAGAAGTGAATACACCCCGTCTAATCCGAGGTGACTCGTTACTTTCAGTCAAACAAACTGCCTCTTCAGGACCGCAGGCCGCCGTGAACGAGCAGCCTACGCAAAGTCGTACCTCATCAACGAGATTGATAAAAAGTAAGGCCGATCCAACTCTTTCAGAGGTTTCATTCCCAGCAGCTACATTCGAAAGCCAAACGGATCGATTTGAGGATCCAACTGAGAAATTTTACAGCGATACCGAAACCTTGATTGTCGCTGACGACAAAGACCGCGCAGATCGCAATCAGAAACCACAAGTAAACCCAGCTGTACAACAAAGTATTCAACACGAAATCAATCAATGGTCCCTTACCGAAAACTCTCCGATTAACTACTCGATTGATGTTACCGGCCTATTTGAAGACCCTGATAGTGACTTACTGACGACACAGATTGCCGTCAATCATCCGAAATTTTCGGTTTCAAATCTCGGCGGGCTAACAAGCGTCCAAGGTACCCCGAAAATTAAAGAAGCGCCCACTCAGCTGATTGCTCGCGCTAAAGATGATTACCACGGCTCAGAAGAGAATGCCTGGGTTACCACCAGCTTTTCACTTCCTTCAATGTCTTCAAGTTTAGAGGAAGATGACGTACACCCTTTGATTGGGGAAACTTGGTATCGACTAGAGACCAACCACCAATTTGCAGGTAAGACATACAACTATGAAAAGGTCTACTGCGAGGCGTTTAAGTTCATCAATGACGAAGTATTCTTTGCTTCTTCAAGCAACTTAACTACCTGCCCGAACGAGCACAATCTGCGTAACGTTGGAGGGTATCATGTTGATGGCGATACCTTAGTTGTCTCTAGTAATCTGTCTATTTTTGACACTGACATGCGCTGGACAATTTTAGAGACCTACCCAAGTCACCCTACGTTCACAACTGCTCATGTAACGCAAGTTAAAATGGGTAATGAGTATGAAACCTATACGGTGGCCTCGAAAGTTCAAATAGAGCAGCGCATAAACACCGTAACGGGTTTAGAAGCGCTACAAATAACTAAGCAGGACTACATGTATCTTGCCAACGACGGTCGGTACTATCTTGGGCGTTATGGCATGCACCTAAGCAACTATCAACAAACCAACCCCAATTGGCCCGATGAGATGGATGGCGACTTAAATGTGCAGTCTTACAACACAACGGTTGTTTGTGAAGATTTGTTCCACAAATTTGATCACTACTCAGTTGGTGGACAAGGGGTATACGGCGACATCATCGGTCAAACCGTCGGCAAAAACTTCGAACCGATCAAGTGTGACGAACGTCCTCTAGGTCACCTTCAATACTCTTTCTTTGATGTTGATTTCTTGGAATTCGATGAGTTTAAACATGGCGAGGTATTTAGCATTATACTCCGCCCTAAGAAGGAGTGGCGTCATAAGGTTGAAGAGATGAAACTCAATGTTCGATATCTAGACCCTGACTTTTAAAGTCGCCATAACGCAGACAAGCCGATACTGAGCATAGCAGTATCGGCTTACAATCACTAAATACCAGTAAATATTGATTTATATAGCAATATAACCTTAATAAACTCCCGACCACTATTATTAAGATGATCAATACAACACGCAAAAATGAAATAAACTTTACGGATTTATTATTACTTTACGTGCATTGAAACATAACCCACATCCAAGTAAAACATTCAGCAAATTTATATTAGCTCAACTAATGAAATAAGTAGGCTTACATAGAGCCTCCCCCTCAAAAAAAGGATATGGAAGAATGAAGAAGATGAGTTTACTGGCCGCTTCAGTGGCCTTAGCTCTTACTGGCTGTGGTTCAGATAGCAATAATTCAGGAACAACATCAAATGGCGATAGTTCAGGCTCAGCTTCGGGGGGGAATAGTTCAGGTAAAGCTCCCAGTGGTGTAGTGATTACCGCTATCGATGGCTACCTACAAAATGCTGAAGTGTGGGTTGATACAGATGGCAACTTCAAGCTTGACCCTTCTGATAAAAAGCTAAATGATAAGACTGATGAAGAGGGTCAGTTTATTCTGCCAAATGAGTACAAAGATAGCGTTGTATTTATCAAAGCAATCGAAGATAAGACAAACGATAAAACACGCGGCCTAGTTACAGACAGCTTCGAACTGGCTACGACTGCGGGTTCAACCATCATCAACCCAATGACAAATATGGTCATTGAACAACTTGAAGGGGCAAAAGCTGCTGGTACTGAACTGACTCGAGAACAAGCTGAAGCGAAGGTTTTACAATCAGTAATGGCTTCTGGCTTAACTGTCTCTAAAGAGCTGCTCTTTGGTGACTACATTGCAGATGACTCCGAGCAAGCACAGGCACTGAACGCTATCGGTGAAACACTGGTTGATTACTCAGATTTAACGATCGAACAGCAACTAGAACTGACTGAAGCTGTGGCAGTAAAAGCTCAAGCTATCATTGTTGATCCTTCACAAAAGATTGATGATTTCTCCCCAACGGTTAATGTTCCTGCCGATGGTAACCGAATCACGGTAACCCCTAACTCTCGTCCTGTTGATAGTGAAAATGTTGTATTGAAAGATATTACTCTCGCTCCTTCAGATGCTTGGTTAGACCTAGATGCTTCTACTCTTTTCCAAGATGCGGAAGGCGATAGATTAACGTTCAAACTCAAAGAGCTAGCCAACGACCTCAATGGGCTAGTGATCGATAGCAATACTGGCATTATCAGTGGTGATCTTACTAAGGCTGGCACTTACAATTACCAAATCTTCGCAAAAGATGAGCATGGCGCACTGTCATACCCACTGCACCTTAAAGTCATTAAGTTAGCTGAGAACCTAGCTCCAGAAGTCGTCGATGAAGAAAAAGTAAGACTACAAAGTGTCATTGATGGCTGGCAACCTCAAGAAGGTGAAGTCTTCAACCAAACTCTCGATCTATCAGGCTTATTTAACGATGCTGATGGTGACATCGTTAAATACCGCTCTGGTGCTCTGACTGTTGATGGGTTAACCATTACCCCAAAGGAAGACACAAATTCAATCGTTACTATTTCGGGCACACCAAGTAAGTCATACCCAGCAGGGCAAACTTTCAATGTCGGTGGCGTTGATGATGATAACGAACCAACCTACGTGACATTTACGTTACCTGAAGTATTGGAAGGCTACACTCCACCTGAGACTCACCCTTTAGAAGGTAAAACTTGGTATTACCTTGAAGAAGGTCACTCAAATGGAAGTGATGAAAGTGGACCAAGCCGTGTTTGGTGTGACACTGTTCTTTTCAAAGATGGCAATGTTTATCAAAATAAAAGAACTGTTGAAAACAAAACCGAATGTACAGCAGAAGCTGATATTCAGATAGGTACGTATTCTATCAAAGACGATCTGTTGGAAGCCAAATATGAAGTGGGCGATGAGGGTGGTATCATCACTTATGATGTGAAAAATGATTACGATAGCGATGCAATATCAAATGGCTCAAAGGCAGTAGTTCATACCGAGGATAATAAATCAAGTCGTTACACTTGGTTTAAGAATGAGCTGGATGCTGAGAAACGTATTCAAGTATTATCAAGCGATAGCTCTGATGTTAGAGACGCAGCTATCTATTGGCCAACATCTCAAGAAGATAAATTCACACTGACCTCTACCACCCTTCAAATGGATGTAGCTAATGGCTCTGGTAATTCTCATGATTATATTAAAGTGTGGATGAATGGTATTAGCTGTGATGGTCTATTTGAAGGTCAGGATGGTGATGAGGCTATGTTTGAAAGATTTATGGTGACTTTTGACGATAGCCCAAATGGTATCTACGCGAACAATAACTCTTGTTTCACAGTTGACGAAGATGGAACACCAAGCGCAGTGATATCATTCTTATTCAATTATGATAACAATTACCGTCTTGAGCAAGATAAAACATACAGCATCATGGGTTATATATCAGATAGTTGGAGTGAATACATTACCGATATCCGCTTCAACATGACTTGGGATGGTAAGTCTAATCACGAGTAATATTCATCCCCCCAAACAAAAACCCCAGCACAGCGCTGGGGTTTCTTTTATCAAAACCTTCTAGTCTATGAGAGCCCAGGTATGATTGAAGCTAATTCACACACATCACGTTAAGTAATGAAGAGCCTTTGAGTTGGTTTACGTTACCATTGGTGAACAGGCCTTTCTTATCCGCTCCCCAATAAGGTAGGTGCATTGGCCAATTCTGATTTTCCATCACTCTTGAGCCGAGGATGCTCTGCCATTGCTTTTCAGTCATCAGCTTCATGTTGATCTTATTACATACCAGCTCTGCGCTGCCATAATCCAAACGACTCCAAGGCTTACCTTGCTCCATGTAGAACTGCTGCTCATGGTCTAGCAAGTAAGGGATCGCATATTGGCTACCGGCAACATTTGCCGTCACGCGAACTTCAATCTCTAGATCGTTATCTGAATTCTTGTCACCACTTGGCAGTGCCTGAATGGCAGCCGCACTCGTCACTGCTGCCGCTGGCTTGGCTGCTACGGGTTTCGCCGCAGGCTTAGTTGCAGGTTTTACTGGAGCCTTAACCGGTGTCGGTTTTGCTGCTTTAGGCTCGGCCGCTTTTGCCACGATAGGTTGTGATGAGGTCTTCGACTTATCAACCATACGAATAAAGGCTTCGCCATAACCTGGCACCTTACGAACCTGAGCTAGATCTTTTCTCGCATCTGAAAATGTAGAGTAAGGACCAATCAAACAACGATAATCACCACCCTCAGGTTTCATCCATACGTTGGTCGAAATTTTGCCGTAAAGAGGTTTTGCTTGGCTCAGTGACAAAGGCTTGTTCAGCAGGCCACATTGAACCCAAAACAGCTCATTATCTGAATGACGCTTAGGCGCTTTATTACCCCAAACACCCTTACCGATCGGACATGATTGCTCTAGCTGTGGTAATTGATTAGTACTTGCCTGAGTAGCATCACATAAAACCGATTCTGCATTGACTTGGCTCGATACCAAGAGGGATGCAGCAATAAGACCCATACGATAATTTCTAATCACAGCGCGACATACATCATTCATTGTCAATTTCATAACCACCACTTAAACCCTCACGGGTTAATTGTTACCGAATTAATGTCGATAAAACACGAATTCCATTTTAAGTATTATTGACACTATCAATGATACTTAGTTCAAGATCCATTAAGCAAAAAAAGAGCCGTAATTGCTTACGGCTCTTAGTTTAGTGATTTTTTTTACTAAAAATCAAACCAAGCTATCACCCTTTATAAATTTTAGGGTTAAACACGTCACGTAACCAGTCACCCAGTAGGTTGATCACCAGTACTAGCGTCACCAATACGACACCAGGGAAGGCTGTAATCCACCACGCACCAGAGAAAATGTAGTTAAAACCAGTACTGATTAGTGCACCTAGTGACGGTTGGTCTACCGGTAGGCCCAAACCTAGGAAAGAAAGTGCCGCTTCTGACATGATGGCATTTGCCACCTGTACCGTAGAGATAACCAAAATTGGCGATAAACAGTTTGGTAGAATATGACGGAACATGATGCGCGGAGCTCTGAAGCCCATCACGCGTGCTGCTTCTACATACTCTTTCTTCTTCTCAGCCAATACCGATGCACGAATCGTACGAGCATACTGCGGCCATTCAGCAATACCGATGATCACCACCAGCATCACTACCGCATATTGCGCGTAGAAGTCACTACCGAAGCTCGCCTTAAAGATAGCCGAGACAATGATCGCAACCATCATGGTGGAGAACGAGAGCTGAACATCAGCAAAACGCATCAAGAAGCTATCGATACGACCACCGAAGTAACCCGCAGATAGACCAATGATGATACCTAGGGTCAGCTGTAGACCAACGGCTAGGAAACCAATCGTCAGTGATAAGCGAGAACCGTAAAGCATGGTCGATAGAATGTCACGACCCTGTTCATCCGTACCCAGTAGGAAACGCTCTTCGCCATCTTCCATCCAAGACGGTGGTAGCTCAGAGTCCATGATGTCGATAGACGTCACGTCATACGGGTCTGTTGGCGCTAGAACAGGTGCCGCCAATGCCATCACTAAGAAAGCAGTGAAAACAGCAAAGCTGAACATTGCCACTTTGTCACGCAAGAAGTAGTACAAAATGTCTGACTGCTTAAATCGCTCCCAACGAGATGGAGCTGTTGTTGTTTGTTCCATGATTATGCTCCTTTCCCTGTGATGTTCACTGTTGGGTTAATGATGCCGTATAGCAGGTCAACAATGGTGTTCGTTACTACGAAGATAAGACCAACGAAGATAACGTATGCGGTAATCAGTGGTGTATCCACTCGGTTAATCGCTTCAAGGAATAGGAAGCCGGTGCCCGGCCACTGGAATACAGTTTCAGTAAGAATGGTGTAAGCCACCATAGTACCAATCTGAACACCACCTACCGTTAGTACAGGTAGCATTGTGTTTTTCAGAGCGTGCTGGTAGTAAATCTTGTTCAGTTCCAGACCTTTCGCTTTACCAAACTTGATGTACTCAGAGCTCAGCACTTCTAGCATCTCTGAACGAACCAGACGAATGAAAAGCGGTAGCATGATAGACGCAAGCGCGATACTTGGCAGAACTAAGTGTGCAAGGCCATCTAGCGTTAGGAAACCAGACTCCCAGCCAAACCAGTTTGCAGTTTCACCACGGCCAAACGACGGCAGCCAGCCAAGTTCAATTGAGAAGACATACATCAGCATGATTGCCGTTAAGAAAACAGGCACAGAGATACCGATACTACTGCCCGCCATCACCAGCTTAGTGAAGAAACTTTTTGGGTGTATTGCTGAATAAACGCCAAGTGGAATCGACAGACAAACGATGATCAGAGAAGCGCCAAACACAAGTTCAAGCGTCGCCACCAGCTTATCTAAGATTACGTCCACTGCAGGGCGTTTAAAGAAATATGAAGTACCAAGATCACCTTGTAGAGCTGCGCCTACAAAGCGAGTGTATTTTGTAATGAAGGGATCATTTAAGCCGAGTTCATCACGCAGCGCTTGACGCTCCGATTCTGACACAGATTGACCGACTAACTCACGCAACGGGTCGCCCAGGTTATCCTGAATGGCAAACGCCACCAAACTGATCACAAACATCACTATCAGTGCCTGAAACAGGCGCTTGACCAGAAACGTAACCATTCCTTGCCCCTTATCTATCCATGATTATCTAATCAAAATCCGCGACCAGATAACAAAAATTCAGTCTTAAAAAAGGTATTTAGCCAGACTGAAGGAAGACCAAATACCTAAACTTAAATATATTTCTTAATAGTTTGAGAGCCTGAAAGCTTCAGGCTCTCGATTCTAGCAAGCTAGGTTATTTTACAACTAGATCACCGAAGTAAGGGAAGTTCATGCCGTTGATAATTGGACCAATCTCAACGTTACTCTTAGCTGCCCATGAAGGGTCTTGCCAATGAAGTGGTACGAACGCAGCTTCATCATATAGGACGGCTTCAACTTGCTTCAGCATCGCACTTCGTTTAACAAGATCAGTTTCTGAATTCGTTTCTAAAACTACTTTATCGATTTCAGAATTTGAGTAGTGACCACAGTTATACTGACCTTTACCTGTAGCTTCATCACGGGTCATCGTGAGGAATTCAGAGAAGTTCGCAGAGTCTTCAGTATCAGGGTGCCAACCAATCATCATCATATCAGCAGCACACTTATCAAACTCAGGCCAATACTGCGCTTTAGGCATAGTTTTAAGATCAACTTTAATACCAATCTTAGATAGCATTGCCGCCGCTGCTTGCGCAATCTTAGCATCGTTCACATAACGATTATTTGGTGCCATCATAGTTAGCGTAAAGCCATCTTCATAGCCCGCTTCTTTCATCAGCTCTTTTGCTTTTTTAACATCATAGCGAGGTTTTAGTTCTTCGTTATAGCCAGCGTATCCCACAGGGCTCTGTTGCGCAGCTGCAGTAGCCGCACCTTTCATGATTTTTTTAACGATACCTTCGTTGTTAATCGCATAAACAATCGCTTGACGAACGCGCACATCTTTCAGTGCCTCATTACTGCTTTGGTTCATTTGAAAGGTAATAATACGCGTTCCAGGCATTGTATATAAATCAACACCATCAGCATTTTTAACTCGCTTGTAATCATTTGGTGCAACAGGCGCGATCATATCAACATCACCGGAAAGAATAGCAGCGACTCGCGTTGCATCTTCCTTAATTGGCACAAGCGTAAGCTTGTCGACATTACCTTTTGAAGCGCTATCCCAGTAATCAGCGAAACGTTCAAACTCAACCTTAACACCCTGTTCACGAGACTTGATGATAAAAGGCCCCGTTCCAGACTCATTGGTTGATGCAAAGGAGTTACCATGCTTAACCAACTCAGATTTGTCTTTTCCGTCTGCAGTTTTTCCAGAGTAGAACTTGCTGTCCATTGGGAAAATATAGGTCGCCACATTTTCGATCAATGGATACGTACCATCAGTCTTAACTTCAACGGTATAGTCATCTACCTTAGTCAAAGATACCAAAGGACCAAAGATGCCTTTGAAATCTGCCGAAGACTTCAAACGTTCGAAAGTCCAAACTACATCATCAGCTGTAAATGCATTTCCTGAGTGGAATTTGACTCCCTTACGAAGATTGAAGCGCATAGTCTCGTTATCAATTCGCTCCCAGCTTGTCGCTAGACGGCCTTCGAAGTCCATCTCTTGAGTGAAACGTACTAGAGGGTCAAATACCATGTGAGACATTTGCAGTGTACCACCAGACAGCTGCTCGTGCGGGTCAAGTGATACAGGGTCAGCTGCATAGCCAACGGTAATATCTGCTGCTGCTGCACTAAAGCTTAGGCCAGCTGCCATCAAAGCTACTGCTAATTTGCTTTTCATGGTTTTCATTGCATAACTCCTTCATGCGGGAATCCAGATCCCTAGTTGTTGTATTTGCGTCTGTTTATTGTTGTTAGCAAGCTAAACTCCAGCCTGCTGACTTTTATACCGCGGCTTGTGCCACTGCTTTTTCTTCTCTCAAACCTGTAAATTCAGGCATTAAAGAAATCAGTTGTTTGCTGTATTCATGCTGAGGTGATTGGAATAGCTGCTCTGTAGGCGCAACTTCCAATAGTGTCCCCATCTGCATCACGCCAACACGGTCACACATTTGGCGAATAACCGGTAAATCGTGACTAATGAACAGCATGGTTAGGTTTAACTCGTCTTGTAAGTCTTTTAGTAGGTTGAGGATTTGAGCCTGTACCGACACATCCAGTGCCGATGTTGGTTCATCACAAATCAAAAGACGTGGGCGAGTCGCCAAAGCGCGAGCGATAGAAATACGCTGACGTTGACCACCTGAGAATTCGTGTGGGTACTTCACCCCAGCCATTTTACCTAAACCAACGTGCTCTAGCAGGTCATTAACGATCTGACGAGTTTCGCTTTCGTTGCGAGTAAGCTTATGGAATCGAATAGGTTCAGCAATGATGTCGAATATCTTCATTCGAGGGTTCATTGATGTATAAGGGTTTTGGAAAACCATCTGCATTTGGCGACGCATAGGGCGACGCTCTTTTTCAGATTTCAGGCCAGTCAGGTCAACGCCTTCAAACGTTACCTTGCCCGAGTTTGGCGCGTACAAACCAGCAATTACACGAGCAATCGTTGATTTACCTGAGCCTGATTCACCCACCAAACCAAACGTCTCACCTTCATGCACCTCAAAGCTAACGTTGTTCGACGCTTGTACGTACTCACGGCGGCTCTCGAAGAACGAATCTTTAGTGGTGAAACGCAGGTTTACGTTTTCAACATTTAATAATGGGCCTGTGTAATCACGGTGATCTTGGCTTTGACCCAACCAGTGATTTTTCACATCAAGTGGTTCCATCTCGTGTGCTTCTTCGATGTAGCTCACTAGTGGGAAACGATCGAGTTTACGGTCTGAACGCGGAACCGCAGAGATCAAGCTGTGTGTGTATGGGTGTTCTGGCGTACCAAGCACTTTGGCAGTTGGGCCAAACTCAACTAAGTCACCACGATACATTACGGCTACACGATCGGTTACGTTAGATACCACACCCATGTCGTGCGTTACCAACATACAACCTACGTTTTTCTTAATACATAGATCGCGAATCAAACCTAAGATTTGGTCTTGGATAGACACATCCAGTGCGGTGGTTGGTTCATCTGCGATGATAAGGTCAGGCTCACCTGCCAATGCAATCGCTATAACCACACGCTGACGCATACCGCCAGAGAATTGGTGAGGATACTGTTTTAAGCGGTTTTCTGGCTGTGGGATACCAACTTGATTCATCAAGTCGAGGGAGCGTTCATAGGCTTCTTGATCAGAAACCTTCATGTTGGCGTGAATCGTTTCTTTTAACTGCTGTTCTACGGTGAATAGAGGGTTAAGAGACGTCATTGGATCTTGGAAGATAAAACCAATCTTTGAGCCGCGAACAGAACGCATCTGTTCAGGAGATAAGCCAGAGACTTTTTCGCCATCCAGAAATACCTCGCCGCTAGCAATGCGACCAGGAGGGCTCAACAGATCGATAACCGCGTTACCTACCGTTGACTTACCAGCACCAGATTCGCCTACAACACCAACAATCTCACCACGTTCAATATTGAACGAAAGCGATTTAACTGCGGCGTGAACTCCATGACGAGATGGGTATTCGATACGAAGATTTTTTACTTCTAAAAGTGACATTACCAGACCTCTACTGCTTTGGCAGCTTTCTGCCCTGTCTGCAAAATTGAATCCATTCTTACCAGAATATTGTTCTGATATTTTATACGATTGACAATTTGGCAAATAATTCACAGAAAATCAACAAAAATAGGATAAAAAGTCGACATTAAACGCTTAACAAGCAAAACCAACACATAACTATTCACCACAAAGGCATATAGTAAGAAAAAACAGCATTATACTAGTGGTAATAAACACTCACAAAACCCTTGCCACAACTTACTTGTAAAGCTAAAGCCATGGTTGAGAGCAGATCTCACTACCAATCATCAAAAACAAATAATTATTCCAAAAAACAATTAACACTATAGAAACATAATCTAATTTATCTATTTATATCAAACAGAACAACTAAATAGGGTTGTGTGAGCCATATTTACAACCATTAATATAGGTTAGGCAAATATGAGATAACAAAACAAGCAGATGGATAAATTAGTTGGAATTTTCGGCGATTTGAGAGGGGGAAAAATGCTAAATACGGACATTAATCGACAGTATTGGGGTTAGGTTTCATTTTTCGTAAAAGTCCTTAGATCAAACCTATCAATCTGTCGAATTTATTAGCCATTAAATTATATAAAATTAGATATAGATCGACCGGTTTAATGAATTGTGGTTTTGTGTGGAGAAGAGCAGTCACATTGAACGCGTGACACTTCGAAGAGGTTATTTTTCTTGTACCGCATTTATGGCACGGACGGCTAGTTAAGGCTATTTATAGTAGGTTCGATCGGGTTAGCTCTCAAGCCAACAGCCTTCTGGGCACAAATACTCTAAACACCAAACGAAAAAAGCCCCGTCATTTCTGACGCGGACGGCTAGTTGAGGCTTTCTTATAGTGGTCGGTGAAGAGGGAGGCGATGCGACTGGGCTTTCACCGGGCTGGCGATCCAGCCCCCGACACTCAGGTCTAAAGCCATCTATATTTCAGATGTAAAAAAGCCCCGTCATTTCTGACGAGGCTTTCTTATAGTGGTCGGTGAAGAGGGATTCGAACCCCCGACCCTCTGGTCCCAAACCAGATGCGCTACCAAGCTGCGCTATTCACCGACAAAATTAATGGGGTGGCTAACGAGATTCGAACTCGCGACCACCGGAATCACAATCCAGGGCTCTACCAACTGAGCTATAGCCACCACTAATCTTTTTGTATAACCGCTTAACAAGCGATTATTGAAATAGTGGTCGGTGAAGAGGGATTCGAACCCCCGACCCTCTGGTCCCAAACCAGATGCGCTACCAAGCTGCGCTATTCACCGACTAGTTTTGTATCGATTCTTGGGATAGTGAATCAACACTGGAAGCCGAAGCTACCGATAATTTGTAAAGAAAGAATGGGGTGGCTAACGAGATTCGAACTCGCGACCACCGGAATCACAATCCAGGGCTCTACCAACTGAGCTATAGCCACCATAATTTCTTTTTCTGCCAATTTCTCGCTTACCGAAGTAAGTGACCGGATGGCGCGCCTGAAAGGATTCGAACCTTCGGCCTTTGGCTCCGGAGGCCAACGCTCTATCCAGCTGAGCTACAGGCGCATGCCCTGTCGGCGGAGTGGAATAATACGTATATCACCCAATGCCGTCTAGTACTTTTTTAACTTTTTTTTCTGTTTGGTCTCTTTTTCGACAGTTAATATGTGATAAACCCCTTATTTGAGTACTACAACCCGCCACAGCTTATAAGTTGTTGTTTATTGCAACAACTTATCGGGATATAATCACCCATTATTTACATTGGTTTAACAGTTGCTCTTTACTGGTTAAAGCCAAAACACCCCCTCCAACACTATAATTTGGTAAGCATGTACTTACCTTGGGAATGTAAAGTGAGTTTAATGGATATGTCTCGTCGAATTTTAAGCGTTGTCATCGCAGTTTTAACCTTCTCAACTGGTGCAATGGCTTCAGGCCTAAGTAAAGCAGAGCAAGATGCAATTGCTGAGCGCATCAAACCAGTTGGTCAAGTATACCTAGTCGGCAGTGAGCCAGTAGCCGCTGAACCAACAGGCCCTCGTGATGGCGCAACAGTTTATGGTACCTTTTGTATAGCTTGTCACGCATCTGGCGTAAGTGGCGCACCTAAAACAGGTGATGCTGGTGACTGGGGTCCTCGTATTGCTCAAGGTCGCGATGTTCTGGCTGACCACGCAATCAACGGCTTCAACGCGATGCCAGCAAAAGGTTCATGTATGGACTGTTCAGACGACGAAATCAAAGATGCTATCGAGCACATGATTGCTGGTCTGTAATTTGCCGATCTATAGTTAAAAATGCCAAATTCAAAAAAGGTGACCATCAGGTCACCTTTTTTATTGTCTTCTATATAGTGCTATATAAAGCAGAACATTACTTCTTATTGAACATCGCTCGAATATTGGCAATGTGCGCCTGCCCTTTCTCCATTCGCTCTTCAGCAGACTGTAGCTTCTTCACGCTTTCCCATTCCACATCATCATGCGGCAATTCATCAAGAAAACGACTCTGTGTTGGCTTAATTAACTCACCAAACTGACGACGTTCACGACACTTAGTAAAAGTCAGCTCTTTCTGCGCTCGAGTAATACCCACATACATCAGGCGACGCTCTTCCTCAACGTTACCTTCATCAACACTGGTTTGGTGCGGCAAGATGCCCTCTTCTGTTCCCATCAAATACACATATGGGAACTCCAAGCCTTTCGATGCGTGTAGTGTCATTAACTGTACTTGGTCAGCATCGTCATCGTCTTCACCTCGTTCCATCATGTCGCGCAGGGTTAAGCGTTGCACGACCTCACGCAGCGTCTTCTCTTCTTTATCGTAATTATCACCTTCTAAATCGGCGACAATCCAGCTATAGAGATCAGAGACGTTCTTCATACGCATCTCTGCCGCTTTCGGGCTTGCTGAGGTTTCGTATAACCAATCTTCGTAGTTAATATCGCGAACCAAAGCACGAACCGCATCTACGGTATTGCCACGCTCTGCGTTATCTGAGATACGAACAATCCAATCCGTGAATCGACGCAGGTTCTCTAAGCCTCGGCCTGTTAGGGTTTGCTCTAAACCCATCTCAAAGCTGGCCTCAAACAAGCTCTTGCCACGCATGTTGGCGTAGCTACCTAACTTCTCTAGCGTAACCGGGCCTATCTCACGGCGTGGCGTGTTTACAATACGTAGGAAGGCGTTGTCATCATCAGGGTTCACCAACACACGCAAGTAAGCCATGATGTCTTTAATTTCCGCTCTAGCGAAGAACGAGGTACCGCCAGAGATCTTGTAAGGCACACGGTTCTGCATCAACGCTTTTTCAATTAAGCGCGATTGGTGGTTACCACGGTAAAGCACCGCGTAATCTTTATACTCAGTACGGTTCAAAAACTTGTGTGCGATGATCTCACCAGTAATACGCTCAGCCTCATGCTCCTCGTTCTTGGCATTCAATACCTTAAGCTTTTCGCCGTCTGGGATCTCAGAGAATAGAGACTTCTCATATACGTGCGGATTGTTGGCGATCAGGATGTTCGCTGCACGCAAGATTCGACTGGTTGAGCGGTAGTTTTGCTCCAGCTTAATTAAGCGAAGGTTTGGATAGTCCTCACCCAGCAACACTAAGTTTTGCGGTTTCGCACCACGCCATGAGTAAATAGATTGGTCATCGTCACCTACTACCGTCAAACGCCCACGCTCTCCAACCAGTAAGCGAACCAATTCGTACTGGCTAGTGTTGGTATCTTGGTATTCGTCCACAAGTAGATAACGAATACGCGACTGCCAACGTTCACGCACTTCTTGATTGGTTTTGAGTAATTGTACTGGCAGTGCAATCAAGTCATCAAAGTCGAGGGCGTTGTAGGCCTTCATCTGTTTTTGATACATCTCGAAGCAGAACGCAAATAGCTGCTCTTGCTCTCCTTGAGCGCGCGCTTTCGCCTGGTCTGGCGTCAGCATGTCATTCTTCCAATTCGAAATTGCACTCATCAATGCACGCAGTAAATCCTTGTCGCCATCGATTTGTCTTTCAGTTAGCTCTTTTAATAGGGCTAACTGGTCTTGGTCATCAAATAGAGAGAAGCCCGCTTTTAGGCCCAGCGCTTTGTACTCGCGACGAATAATGGTTAGGCCCATAGTATGGAACGTCGAAACGATAAGTCCTTTCGCTTCACCTTTACCTAAGGTTTGCCCAACACGCTCCTTCATCTCACGCGCAGCTTTATTGGTAAAGGTCACAGCCGCGATGTTACGCGCCTTGTAGCCACACTCCTGAACCAAATAAGCAATCTTATTGGTGATAACACGTGTTTTGCCTGATCCAGCGCCTGCTAATACTAAACAGGGTCCTGAAACATACTTCACGGCTTCATCTTGTCTGGGGTTCAGTTTCATTTGGTTCTCTATCTGTTTTTACAAGGTCAAATTAGTCGCGTGCCTATAGTAATGCTGCAACATCACGAATGCTACGTTCTCCTATTGAAGAATTTACATCATTCATACAAAAGGGGGTTACACATAAGTCTAGTTATTAGGCTATAATGAATGAACGTTCATTCGCTGGGGTGATAAGTATATGACAATTCATACACATAGGGACAAACGCCAGCAAATACTTTCTGCTGCAGAAAAACTGATTGCTGACGTCGGTTTTCAAGGTCTGTCGATGCAAAAGCTTGCAAAGGAAGCTGGAGTCGCTGCGGGGACGATATATCGCTACTTCGACGATAAAGAACACTTGATTGCTGATGTTTGTGTACTCGTAACTCAACGAGTAGCTGATGCTGTTCAAGAAGGCGTGAACGATTCAGATCCAATCAAGCAACGCTATAGAACCATGTGGCTTAACATCTGGAACTTAGCAGGAACGAACTTGGCTGCGATTAAAAATCGGGTCCAGTATGAGGCTCTACCCATCACAAATAGCCTAAACTTCAGGGAACTTGAACGGAAAATGTTTGACCAAGTTGAGCAGCTATTTAATGAGGGGAAAGAGCAAGGGTTGTTTAAACCGCTTCATAACGAAGTATTAAGCGGGTTGAGCTTAGCGGCTAGTGTTTCTCTAGCGCGAAAGCATTCTTTAGGATTTTACCAAATGGATGAGGCAGCATTAGAAGCAGCAATAGAAGCCAGTTGGGACGCAATAATTACACACTAGATCGGAGTTTTGACCATAATGAAAAAGTGGACTTTCTTCATGTTACTCATCGCTGTATTACTTTTCGGCAGCGTTATTGGGTTTAACATGTTCAAGCAACAAAAAATAGCGGAATACTTGGCAAATCGCCCTGAACCAGAGTTTCCTGTCACCGTTACTGAAGTTCAGCCGATCGACTGGGTTCCGGTGATTGAAGCTATCGGCTTCATCGAACCAAACCAAGGTGTCACTCTAGCGAATGAAACCAGTGGTGTAATCGACCAAATTTCTTTCGAATCAGGCACTGAAGTTAAAAGCGGTCAGCAACTTGTTCGTTTAGATTCTGATGTTGAGAAAGCGAATTTGAAAAGTTCTGAAGCGCGCTTACCTGCTGCAAAAGCGAAGTACAAGCGTTACCAAGGCCTATTCAAAAAAGGGTCTATCTCTAAGGAAGCTTATGACGAAGCAGAAGCAAACTACTTCTCTCTTTCGGCTGATATTGAGAGCTTAAAAGCGTCTATCGATCGTCGTGAAATTCGCGCACCATTCGATGGCACCGTTGGTATCCGTAACGTTTACCTAGGCCAGTACCTACAATCAGGTACAGATATCGTTCGTCTAGAAGACACCAGTGTAATGCGCCTACGCTTCACAGTATCTCAAACTGACATCTCTCGCATCAGTGTGGGTCAAGCGGTTGATATCTTCGTTGACGCTTACCCTGAAATCCCATTTGAAGGATCAATCAGTGCTATTGAGCCAGCAGTAAGCGTACAAAGCGGTCTTATTCAAGTTCAAGCAGACATTCCAAACAATGATGGCAAGCTTCGTAGCGGTATGTTTGCTCGCGCTAACATCATTCTGCCTAAACTAGAGAACCAAGTAACCCTGCCTCAAACAGCGATTACTTTCACTCTATACGGTGACAATGTTTACATCCTGAATGAAGAAGACGGTGTTCAACGCGTTACTCAACATGTTGTAAAAGTTGGTGAACGTACCGCTGATATCGCACACATCCTTGAAGGTGTGAAAGTTGGCGATACCGTTGTGACTTCTGGCCAAGTACGTCTAAGTAACGGTGCCAAAGTTAAGGTTGTGGAAAGTGATGCAATCACACCACCAACTGAAACACCTAAGCTGTAACTGGAGGCATAATGCGCTTTACTGATGTTTTTATTAAACGTCCAGTTCTAGCGGTATCCATCAGCTTTTTGATTGCTCTGCTTGGCTTACAAGCAATCTTCAAAATGCAGGTGCGTGAATACCCTGAAATGACGAATACCGTCGTAACCGTGACCACGAGTTACTACGGGGCAAGTGCCGATCTTATTCAAGGCTTTATCACCCAGCCCCTCGAACAGGCTGTGGCACAAGCGGATAACATCGATTATATGACTTCATCTTCTGTACTCGGTAGCTCTACGATTACCGTTAACATGAAGTTGAACACCGACCCGAATGCAGCGCTATCTGACATACTGGCCAAGACAAACTCGGTTCGTTCTCAGCTTCCAAAAGAAGCGGAAGATCCAACCGTAACCATGTCGACCGGTTCAACAACGGCGGTACTCTACATTGGTTTTACTGGTGATGAGTTGGTTTCGAGCCAAATTACCGATTATCTAGAGCGTGTAATCAACCCGCAGCTATTTACGGTAAACGGTGTATCGAAAGTCGACTTAATCGGTGGTATGAAATACGCACTACGCGTGTGGCTAGACCCGTCAAAAATGGCTGCCGTTGATCTAACGGCTAGCGATGTGATGTCGGTACTGAATGCCAACAACTACCAATCGGCAACCGGTCAAGCAACGGGTGAGTTCGTTCTCTACAACGGCAGTTCTGATACCCAAGTATCTAACGTTGAAGAGCTAGAGAATCTTGTAGTACGAAGCGGTGAAGGCGAAATCATCCGTCTATCTGACATTGCTAAGGTTTCTCTAGAGAAAAGCCACGATGTGTACCGTGCAAGTGCGAACGGTCAGGAAGCGGTTGTTGCAGCGATTAACGCGGCACCAAGTGCTAACCCGATCAACATTGCAGCCGATGTTCTTGAGCTTCTTCCTCAGCTAGAGAAGAACCTACCAAGCAACATCTCAATGAACGTAATGTATGACTCAACGATTGCGATTAACGAATCGATTCAAGAGGTTATCAAGACCATCCTTGAAGCAGCATTAATCGTACTGGTTGTAATTACCTTGTTCCTAGGTTCGTTCCGTGCGGTACTGATCCCTATCGTTACTATCCCACTGTCTTTGATTGGTGTAGCAATGGTAATGCAGGCAATGGGCTTCTCTTGGAACCTGATGACGCTACTGGCAATGGTACTCGCCATCGGCCTGGTAGTAGATGATGCGATCGTAGTGCTAGAGAACGTCGACCGACATATCAAGCTCGGGGAATCCCCTTTCCGTGCTGCAATCATCGGTACTCGTGAAATTGCGGTACCCGTTATTGCAATGACATTAACGCTAGGCGCGGTATACGCTCCGATCGCGATGATGGGTGGTATCACAGGCTCACTATTTAAAGAGTTTGCTTTAACCCTAGCGGGTTCAGTATTTGTATCCGGTATCGTGGCATTAACGCTGTCGCCAATGATGTGTTCAAAAATGCTGAAAGCTCATGCAGAGCCAAGCAAGTTTGAAAAAAAGGTACATAGCGTACTGGATGGTATAACTAACCGTTACGAGCGTATGCTTGGTGCGGTAATGAACCATCGCCCGGTATTCATTGGTTTTGCGGTTATCGTATTTGCCAGCTTACCGATGCTGTTTAAGTTTATCCCAAGTGAGTTAGCACCTTCTGAAGATAAAGGTGTGGTCGTGCTAATGGGTACAGCACCATCAAACGCAAACTTAGACTTCATGCAAAATACCATGAGCGACGTAAACACGATTCTGTCTGATCAGCCAGAAGTGGCGTATGCACAGGTGTTTACTGGTATGCCAAATGCAAACCAAGCGTTTGGTATCGCATCTATGGTTCCATGGGGTGAGCGTAAGGAAAGCCAGTCAGCAGTGACTAATCGCGTAGGTGAGCTAGTAAAAGACGTACCAGGAATGTCAGTAACGGCGTTCCAAATGCCTGAACTTCCAGGTGCCGGTTCAGGCCTTCCAATTCAGTTTGTTATTACAACACCAAACAGTTTTGAGAGCTTGTTCCAAATCACTACTGACATCTTGGCTGATGTAGCATCGAACCCACTGTTCGTTTACTCAGATCTTGATCTGAACTACGATTCAGCAACGATGAAAGTACACATCGATAAAGACAAAGCAGGCGCATACGGTGTGACCATGCAAGATATTGGTATCACACTTGGTACAATGATGTCTGATGGCTACGTAAACCGTATCGACTTAAACGGTCGTTCTTATGAGGTTATCCCTCAGGTAGAGCGTAAGTTCCGTTTGAACCCTGAATCGATGAATAACTACTACGTTCGTGCTGCAGATGGCAGAGCGGTGCCACTGGGCAGTTTAATTACGATTGATGTTGTGGCAGAGCCTCGCTCTCTTCCTCACTTCAACCAATTGAACTCAGCAACGATTGGTGCAGTACCAGCCCCGGGCGCAGCCATGGGTGATGCGATTGCGTGGTTTGAAGATACGGCAACGAACAAGCTACCAAGTGGCTACAACCACGATTACATGGGTGAAGCACGTCAATACGTAACAGAAGGTAGCGCACTTTACGCAACCTTTGGTTTGGCGCTAGCAATCATCTTCTTAGTACTGGCGATTCAGTTCGAATCTCTAAAAGATCCATTGGTTATCATGGTATCTGTACCACTGGCGATTTGTGGTGCCTTAATTGCTCTAGCTTGGGGCGCGGCAACGATGAACATCTACTCACAAGTAGGTTTGATCACGCTGGTCGGTCTGATTACCAAGCACGGTATCTTGATCTGTGAGGTTGCAAAAGAAGAACAGCTGCATCACCACAAAACTCGTATTGAAGCGGTAATGGAAGCGGCGAAAGTTCGTCTTCGTCCAATCCTGATGACAACGGCAGCTATGATCGCGGGCCTAATCCCACTAATGTACGCAAGTGGTGCGGGTGCAGCTCAGCGTTTTAGTATCGGTATTGTAATCGTTGCAGGTCTAGCGATTGGTACTATCTTTACGCTGTTTGTACTGCCAGTGATTTACAGCTACCTAGCTGAAAAACACAAACCTCTTCCTGTATTTGTTGAAGACAAAGATCTAGAAAAACTAGCTCGCGTCGATGAAGCAAAAGCAGCACACAGAGAATTAGCAGACAACAAGTAATCGCTGAGTCGTAAAATAATTAAAAAGGCTACTTCGGTGGCCTTTTTTTATACGCGATAGGCGACATCTTAGATGTGATTAAATAGAATAGTGATAAATAGTCAGGAGTTTTAATCGATATGTTTGATCCAAAAAAACTAGAGCAAATTGCTAAGCAGATCCACGACTCTATGCCTCAGCCAGTGAAAGAACTAGGTTCAGACGTAGACCAGAAAGTTCGCCAAGTTATCCAAGGCCAGCTAAACAAACTAGATGTTGTAAGCCGTGAAGAGTTTGATGTTCAAACTCAAGTACTACTGCGCACTCGTCAAAAGCTGACTGAAATGGAACAAAAGCTTGCAAAGCTAGAAGCTAAGCTTGCAGACAAGTAAGCACTCAAGCGAGCAAAGATAAGAGGGCTGACGTGAAAACGTCAGCCCTTTTTTATGCACTCGAGTTTTTCGATCTAGACTCCTAACAACACTCCGAGTCGCGATACATCTTTCCCAATAAACAAAAAGGCTTGGTCAACGGCGACCAAGCCTTTTAATTAGATGTTGTGTTTTTTATTTATGACTCCAGTTTTTGGAGCTCTTTAAATTTGTTCGATGTTATCGAGTTAAGAGATTAGCCACCTACTGCGATGCGCTTCATGTCGCTCATGTAGCTACGTAGCTCTTCACCGATGTACTCAACTGGGTGGTTACGGATAGCTTCGTTAACTTCGATTAGTTTAGCGTTATCTACTTGGTTAGATACTTCACCTAGACCACGACCGATTACGTCTGTTGCTACTGAAGGCATGAACTTCTCACGTAGTAGTGGTGTTGCAACGTTAGCGAACAGGTAGTTACCGTATTCAGCAGTATCAGAGATTACAACGTTCATTTCGTATAGGCGCTTACGAGCAACCGTGTTCGCGATTAGTGGAAGCTCATGTAGAGACTCGTAGTATGCAGACTCATCGATGATGCCAGATGCTGTCATTGCTTCGAACGCTAGCTCAACACCTGCACGAACCATAGCAACAAGTAGGATGCCGTTATCGAAGTACTCTTGCTCAGAGATTTCTACATCAGAAGCTGGGTAATTTTCGAATGCTGTTTCGCCTGTCTCTTCGCGCCAGCCTAGTAGGTTCGCATCGTCGTTCGCCCAGTCAGCCATCATAGTGCTAGAGAATTCGCCTTGGATGATGTCGTCCATGTGCTTGTTGTAAAGCGGACGCATTAGGTCTTTTAGCTCTTCAGAAAGCTCAAATGCTTTGATTTTAGCTGGGTTAGATAGACGGTCCATCATGTGAGTTACGCCACCAAACTTAAGCGCTTCAGTGATCGTTTCCCAACCGTATTGTAGAAGCTTACCTGCATAGCTTGGGTCGATACCATCAGCAACCATCTTCTCGTAAGATACGATAGAACCAGCTTGTAGCATGCCACAAAGGATTGTTTGCTCACCCATAAGGTCAGATTTAACTTCAGCAACGAAAGAAGACTCTAGACAACCTGCGCGGTGACCACCTGTACCAGCAGCCCAAGCTTTAGCGATATCCCAACCTTCACCCTTAGGGTCATTCTCTGGGTGAACAGCGATTAGTGTTGGAACACCAAAACCACGCTTGTACTCTTCACGTACTTCAGTACCTGGACACTTAGGTGCAACCATTACAACGGTTAGGTCTTTACGGATTTGCATGCCCTCTTCAACTACGTTGAAGCCGTGTGAGTAACCTAATGCAGCGCCTTCTTTCATTAGAGGCATTACTGTTTCAACTACGTTAGTGTGTTGTTTGTCTGGAGTTAGGTTGATTACTAGATCCGCTTCAGGAATCAGCTTCTCGTAGCTATCTACTTCAAATCCGTTCTCTTTTGCGTTTTTGTAAGACTGACGTTGCTCGTCAATCGCCGCCTGACGTAGAGCGTAAGCCACGTTTAGGCCTGAATCACGCATGTTTAGACCTTGGTTAAGGCCTTGAGCACCACAACCAACAATTACGATTTTCTTGCCTTCAAGGTATTCAGCTTCTGTCGCAAATTCTTCACGATCCATGAAGCGGCAACGACCTAGTTGGTCTAGTTGTTCACGAAGGTTTAATGTATTGAAATAGTTAGCCATTTGAGGCACTCCTTTAAAAATAAGTCCGTAAGGTCGATATCTCTCTATCGAATGACTTCATACTAAAACAGACATTCCGTTGCTGAAAGTGATATATTCACAATTAGTTATTGCAATAAATGCAACATGGAAACGATCACAGAACATGAACATAAAATCTCTACAATTATTTATACATTTATGTGATAGCAAGAGTTTCAGCAAAACCGCTGCAGCCATGCATGTCAGCCCTTCTGCACTGAGCCGTCAGATACAAAAGCTTGAGGAAGAAACAGGACAGGAACTGCTTATCAGGGACAACCGCAGCGTTGATCTCACTCCGGCAGGAAAACACCTATTGCCAGTAGCGTTGAGTATTGTTGGAGAGTGGCAGCAATATAACCTTCACCTAAAAGGCGGTGAACAAGAGTTAAAGGGGGAGATCAGGATATTTTGCTCCGTGACTGCAAGCTATAGCCATCTTCCTGAGCTAATTACCGAATTCAGAGCCATTCACCCATATATCGAGTTCAAGCTTTCTACAGGCGACCCTGCTCAGTCTATCGATAAGATATTAAATGACGAAGCAGACATCGCGATTTCAGCGAAACCAGACATCCTCCCTTCAAGGTTAGAGTTCGAAACCATTAGTGATATACCACTATCTGTCATCATCCCATCTGGTGTCAGTAGCTTTACTCAACAACTGCAATCCGACAAGCCAAACTGGAATGAAGTGCCTTTTATCATCCCTGAAGCGGGTACAGCGCGTGAACGAGCCAATGCATGGTTTAAAAAGATGAAGATAAAACCCAACATATACGCGCAAGTTTCTGGCCATGAGGCGATTGTAAGTATGGTGGCACTAGGGTGTGGACTTGGCATCGCACCTGATGTGGTCATAAACAACAGTCCAGTAAGAGATAAGGTTAGCCGCTTAAAGATAGAGCCCATCAAGCCATTTGAGTTAGGCGTATGTTGTAAGCGAGCACAGCTAGATAACCCTCTAATTCGAGCGTTCTGGAAAGTCGCAGAAGGTAAGTATTTGGCTGACTAGTTGTCACGGCTTTCAATACTAAGAAGGGAAGAGCACGTTAGTGCTCTTCCCTTTTTTATTTATATATCGCAGATAAGAGAAAAGCCCGCTGATTTCTCAGCGGGCTTTTCTAATGGTGGTGGAGGGATAGGGATTTGAACCCTAGAACCGCTATTAACGGTTGCCGGTTTTCAAGACCGGTGCTTTCGACCACTCAGCCATCCCTCCAACAAGTTGTCATCAACAGATTAGTACACTGTTGAGGTTGTTATTTGCATAGCAAATAACGAAATCAAAGCCTGGCGATGTCCTACTCTCACATGGGGAAGCCCCACACTACCATCGGCGCTATTGTGTTTCACTTCTGAGTTCGGCATGGAATCAGGTGGGTCCACAATGCTATGGTCGCCAAGCAAAATTTTGCTTTTACTTTCAGCTTTTTTAAAAACTGAAGGCAAAATAATCTGGAAAGCTTATTAAAAGTGTTGTCTCATCAAACTCATTCAAGCGTTTGTATCTTTGAGTCCATCAAAACCCCTTGGGTGTTGTATGGTTAAGCCTCACGGGCAATTAGTACAGGTTAGCTCAACGCCTCACAGCGCTTACACACCCTGCCTATCAACGTTCTAGTCTTGAACAACCCTTTAGGACACTTAAAGTGTCAGGGAAAACTCATCTCAGGGCTCGCTTCCCGCTTAGATGCTTTCAGCGGTTATCGATTCCGAACTTAGCTACCGGGCAATGCCATTGGCATGACAACCCGAACACCAGAGGTTCGTCCACTCCGGTCCTCTCGTACTAGGAGCAGCCCCCTTCAATTTTCCAACGCCCACGGCAGATAGGGACCGAACTGTCTCACGACGTTCTAAACCCAGCTCGCGTACCACTTTAAATGGCGAACAGCCATACCCTTGGGACCGACTTCAGCCCCAGGATGTGATGAGCCGACATCGAGGTGCCAAACACCGCCGTCGATATGAACTCTTGGGCGGTATCAGCCTGTTATCCCCGGAGTACCTTTTATCCGTTGAGCGATGGCCCTTCCATTCAGAACCACCGGATCACTATGACCTGCTTTCGCACCTGCTCGAATTGTCATTCTCGCAGTCAAGCGGGCTTATGCCATTGCACTAACCACACGATGTCCAACCGTGTTTAGCCCACCTTCGTGCTCCTCCGTTACTCTTTGGGAGGAGACCGCCCCAGTCAAACTACCCACCAGGCACTGTCCGTAATCCCGATTCAGGGACCAACGTTAGAACATCAAAACTACAAGGGTGGTATTTCAAGGACGACTCCACCACATCTAGCGACGCGGTTTCAAAGTCTCCCACCTATCCTACACATGTAGGTTCAATGTTCAGTGCCAAGCTGTAGTAAAGGTTCACGGGGTCTTTCCGTCTAGCCGCGGGTACACTGCATCTTCACAGCGATTTCAATTTCACTGAGTCTCGGGTGGAGACAGCGTGGCCATCATTACGCCATTCGTGCAGGTCGGAACTTACCCGACAAGGAATTTCGCTACCTTAGGACCGTTATAGTTACGGCCGCCGTTTACCGGGGCTTCGATCAAGAGCTTCGACCGAAGTCTAACCCCATCAATTAACCTTCCGGCACCGGGCAGGCGTCACACCGTATACGTCATCTTACGATTTTGCACAGTGCTGTGTTTTTAATAAACAGTTGCAGCCACCTGGTATCTGCGACTCTCGTCTGCTCCATCCGCAAGGGACTTCACTGATAAGAGCGTACCTTCTCCCGAAGTTACGGTACCATTTTGCCTAGTTCCTTCACCCGAGTTCTCTCAAGCGCCTTGGTATTCTCTACCCGACCACCTGTGTCGGTTTGGGGTACGATTCCTTACAATCTGAAGCTTAGAGGCTTTTCCTGGAAGCATGGCATCAATGACTTCACTACCGTAGTAGCTCGACATCGTATCTCAGCGTTAAGAAGAACCGGATTTACCTAATTCTTCCGCCTACGTACTTGAACCTGGACAACCGTCGCCAGGCCCACCTAGCCTTCTCCGTCCCCCCATCGCAATTGTAAGAAGTACGGGAATATTAACCCGTTTCCCATCGACTACGCCTTTCGGCCTCGCCTTAGGGGTCGACTTACCCTGCCCCGATTAACGTTGGACAGGAACCCTTGGTCTTCCGGCGAGGGAGTTTTTCACTCCCTTTATCGTTACTCATGTCAGCATTCGCACTTCTGATACCTCCAGCAGCCCTTACAGACCACCTTCAACGGCTTACAGAACGCTCCCCTACCCCACGCACATAAGTGCGTAGCCGCAGCTTCGGTGTATAGCTTAGCCCCGTTACATCTTCCGCGCAGGCCGACTCGACCAGTGAGCTATTACGCTTTCTTTAAATGATGGCTGCTTCTAAGCCAACATCCTGGCTGTCTGAGCCTTCCCACATCGTTTCCCACTTAGCTATACTTTGGGACCTTAGCTGGCGGTCTGGGTTGTTTCCCTCTCCACGACGGACGTTAGCACCCGCCGTGTGTCTCCCGGATAGTACTTACTGGTATTCGGAGTTTGCAAAGGGTTGGTAAGTCGGGATGACCCCCTAGCCTTAACAGTGCTCTACCCCCAGTAGTATTCGTCCGAGGCGCTACCTAAATAGCTTTCGGGGAGAACCAGCTATCTCCAGGTTTGATTGGCCTTTCACCCCTAGCCACAAGTCATCCGCTAATTTTTCAACATTAGTCGGTTCGGTCCTCCAGTTGATGTTACTCAACCTTCAACCTGCCCATGGCTAGATCACCTGGTTTCGGGTCTAATCCTAGCAACTGTACGCCCAGTTAAGACTCGGTTTCCCTACGGCTCCCCTAAACGGTTAACCTTGCTACTAAAATTAAGTCGCTGACCCATTATACAAAAGGTACGCAGTCACACCACGAAGGTGCTCCTACTGCTTGTACGTACACGGTTTCAGGTTCTATTTCACTCCCCTCACAGGGGTTCTTTTCGCCTTTCCCTCACGGTACTGGTTCACTATCGGTCAGTCAGTAGTATTTAGCCTTGGAGGATGGTCCCCCCATATTCAGACAGGATATCACGTGTCCCGCCCTACTCGTTTTCACTGATGATGAGATGTCGACTACGGGGCTATCACCCTTTATTGCGGCACTTTCCAGAGCCTTCGTCTGTCTCATTAAAAGCTTAAGGGCTAATCCAATTTCGCTCGCCGCTACTTTCGGAATCTCGGTTGATTTCTCTTCCTCGGGGTACTTAGATGTTTCAGTTCCCCCGGTTTGCCTCTTGCTGCTATGTATTCACAACAAGATACTTACTTATGTAAGTGGGTTTCCCCATTCGGAAATCCCAGACTCAAATGACTTTTACTGTCTAATCTGGGCTTATCGCAAGTTAATACGTCCTTCATCGCCTCTGACTGCCAAGGCATCCACCGTGTACGCTTAGTCACTTAACCATACAACCCGAAAGGGTCTTAGTGTATGGCAACTAACCAAGGTTTTTGGTTGTAACAAGAAGGGTTAGTTCTTATTACGTGTTTGCCGGACTCAATATGATTCAAACAAGTTTGAATCGAATACAAGACACTTGAATGTGTTTGTGTTGTGTTTATCCAAAAGATAAACATTGAGAACTTTTAATTTGATTAACTCTTAGAGTTAATCAGTCAGCTTTCCAAATTGTTAAAGAGCATGTATTCCGAAGAATTCATTTTCTAAAGACTCTCACAGTCGAAAAAACCAACCAACGACATAAGAAGTGGTTTGGAGTTTTAACTTCCAAGAATATTTAGAGAATGGTGGGCGATACCGGGCTCGAACCAGTGACCCCCTGCTTGTAAGGCAGGTGCTCTCCCAACTGAGCTAATCGCCCACTAAAAGTTTTAATTCCTTCGTGGAGAAAGAATGGTGGGTCGTGCAGGATTCGAACCTGCGACCAATTGATTAAAAGTCAACTGCTCTACCAACTGAGCTAACGACCCAATGGTATCCCGTAGGGGAGTCGAACCCCTGTTACCGCCGTGAAAGGGCGGTGTCCTAGGCCTCTAGACGAACGGGACACTGGATTGAAGAACTTGGGAGTTCTTCGTCTCTTTTACTTTCTAAACCTAATCAATCTGTGTGGACACTTATCGTGAATATCTTCGTATAAGGAGGTGATCCAGCCCCAGGTTCCCCTAGGGCTACCTTGTTACGACTTCACCCCAGTCATGAACCACAAAGTGGTGAGCGTCCTCCCGAAGGTTAAACTACCCACTTCTTTTGCAGCCCACTCCCATGGTGTGACGGGCGGTGTGTACAAGGCCCGGGAACGTATTCACCGTAGCATTCTGATCTACGATTACTAGCGATTCCGACTTCATGGAGTCGAGTTGCAGACTCCAATCCGGACTACGACGCACTTTTTGGGATTCGCTCACTCTCGCAAGTTCGCTGCCCTCTGTATGCGCCATTGTAGCACGTGTGTAGCCCTACTCGTAAGGGCCATGATGACTTGACGTCGTCCCCACCTTCCTCCGGTTTATCACCGGCAGTCTCCCTGGAGTTCCCGACATTACTCGCTGGCAAACAAGGATAAGGGTTGCGCTCGTTGCGGGACTTAACCCAACATTTCACAACACGAGCTGACGACAGCCATGCAGCACCTGTCTCAGAGCTCCCGAAGGCACACCTGCGTCTCCGCTGGCTTCTCTGGATGTCAAGAGTAGGTAAGGTTCTTCGCGTTGCATCGAATTAAACCACATGCTCCACCGCTTGTGCGGGCCCCCGTCAATTCATTTGAGTTTTAATCTTGCGACCGTACTCCCCAGGCGGTCTACTTAACGCGTTAGCTCCGAAAGCCACGGCTCAAGGCCACAACCTCCAAGTAGACATCGTTTACGGCGTGGACTACCAGGGTATCTAATCCTGTTTGCTCCCCACGCTTTCGCATCTGAGTGTCAGTATCTGTCCAGGGGGCCGCCTTCGCCACTGGTATTCCTTCAGATCTCTACGCATTTCACCGCTACACCTGAAATTCTACCCCCCTCTACAGTACTCTAGTTCACCAGTTTCAAATGCAGTTCCGAGGTTGAGCCCCGGGCTTTCACATCTGACTTAATGAACCACCTGCATGCGCTTTACGCCCAGTAATTCCGATTAACGCTCGCACCCTCCGTATTACCGCGGCTGCTGGCACGGAGTTAGCCGGTGCTTCTTCTGTTGCTAACGTCAAGAAATGCCGCTATTAACGACACCCCCTTCCTCACAACTGAAAGTACTTTACAACCCGAAGGCCTTCTTCATACACGCGGCATGGCTGCATCAGGCTTTCGCCCATTGTGCAATATTCCCCACTGCTGCCTCCCGTAGGAGTCTGGACCGTGTCTCAGTTCCAGTGTGGCTGATCATCCTCTCAGACCAGCTAGGGATCGTCGCCTTGGTGAGCCATTACCTCACCAACTAGCTAATCCCACCTAGGCATATCTTGACGCGAGAGGCCCGAAGGTCCCCCTCTTTGGCCCGTAGGCATCATGCGGTATTAGCCATCGTTTCCAATGGTTATCCCCCACATCAAGGCAATTTCCTAGGCATTACTCACCCGTCCGCCGCTCGACGCCCTTAACGTTCCCCGAAGGTTCAGTTAAGTCGTTTCCGCTCGACTTGCATGTGTTAGGCCTGCCGCCAGCGTTCAATCTGAGCCATGATCAAACTCTTCAATTTAAGATTTTGTGACTCAACGAATACTGACTTCAAAACTACTGTGTAATTTTAAAGCTATTACCATTCCAACAGAATGATAATGAATTGACTGTGCCGATAATAAAATATCGATTGGTCACTCAGTTCATTGAAATCAAGTTGAAACCGAAGTTTCATTTTTTGATATTCATCAACGAGTGCCCACACAGATTGATAGGTTTAAATTTTTAAAGAGCTTTTCCTTTTTGAGCCTCGCTCAAATCGGACGGCCATTTTAGCGATTTAAGTTTTAGTGTCAACCACTATTTTCAAAACTTTTTTCAAGCGCTTGGCTTGGCTAATTTGGCTTGCTGATTCGTTCTGGTTTCCTAAGAAGCCATCCCGTGTCAGCGAGGTGGCATTATAGAGATTTCGATCACACTGGCAAGCCCTTTTTTAAGTTTTTTTCGTTTTTTTATTCGTTCGATTAAAAAGAACTCAAAACGCCTCAAAAGTAGGCTTTTATCTTACATATTCTTCAGTTTTTCAGTGAACAAAGAGACTTTTTCCCAGTTTGTGTACTCAACTTCCTTCGTTGTATCCGTTTCACCACCTGTCATATTCATAATAAAGCGGATCATGGTTCTATCGAACCAGTTATAACGTGGGTAATAGAGGGCACCTGCAAATACACCGATTAAAGTCGGCTGCCATGGAGACTTGATAAGGAACTTCTTAATATACGCACTGCCTTCTGGTGTATCTTTGCCTTGGTCTTCTTTACGCGCCGTTAAGTTCACGCAGAAGAACGCAACCTTGCTTGATTGCAACTGAGTAAGGTTGGCATCAATAAATTGATATAGCTTCTTATTAAGGTGGCCATAACGAATCGATGCGCCAATCAACACTCTGTCGTACTGAGCAAAGTCCACCTTGCCAATAGTGTGCAGATCTTGAAGCTCACATTCGAACTCACTCATTTCTTCTTTTATATAGTTCAAGATTTTCTTGGTCTGCCCTTCACGGCTTGAATACAAAAATAGAGCTTTTGCCACAATGTTGTCCTTAGCTACGCCAAAACGTAGGGGTCAATAAGATTAATAAGGTGAAGATTTCTAATCGGCCAAACAGCATAGATACGATAAGTACCCATTTTGCTTTGTCGTTCACATCGCCAAAGTGCACCGCGACTTCACCAAGGCCCGGGCCAAGGTTATTTAATGTCGCCGCTACCGCAGAGAAAGCACTCAACTCGTCCATACCAGTTGCAATAAGAGCCAGCATACAAACCACAAACACTAATGCGTATGCAGAGAAGAAGCCCCAGACCGCATCTACGACACGTTGTGGTAGTGCAGAACCGCCAACCTTGATGGTATAGACAGCCCGAGGGTGAACAAGACGCTTCATTTCACGAGCACCTTGCAGAGTAAGTAGTAAGATTCGAATCACTTTCATACCACCACCCGTAGAACCTGCACATCCCCCTATAAAAGAAGAGAACAAAAGCAGTACGGGTAAGAACAATGGCCACTCTGAGAAACCAGTCGTTGTAAAACCAGCGGTCGTAGAGATAGACACGGTTTGGAACAAGGCTTGATCGAAAGCATCGTAGTACGAGTCATAAGAGTGATGATTGAGCAGTAATAAGAAACAAACCAAGAACAGTACTGCCTGAATAAAGATAAAGGCACGGAACTCAGGATCTTTCCAATAGTACTTAGGATGCACACCACCTGAAGCAAATGCAGCAAAGTGAAGAGAGTAATTACACGCAGATATAAGCAGGAACACCACGGTAATCATGTTAATAGCCGGGCTGTTGAAATAGCCCATGCTTGCATCGTGAGTGGAGAAGCCACCAATAGCAATAGTAGAGAAGCTATGACTGATTGCATCAAAGAAGCTCATACCGGCTAGCCAAAACGCCACCGCACAAGCAATGGTTAGGCTGAGATAGATGTACCACAGCGCTTTTGCCGTTTCAGCGATACGCGGAGTCATTTTGCTGTCTTTTACCGGGCCTGGAATCTCAGCTCGGTACAGCTGCATACCACCGATACCCAGAACAGGAAGAATGGCTACCGCCAATACGATGATACCCATACCACCGAACCATTGCAGGAACTGGCGATAAAACAAGATCGCCTTAGGTAAATCATCAAGGCCGACAATCACCGTCGCACCGGTAGTGGTCAGTGCAGAAAAGGATTCGAAGAAGGCATCGGTTACCGAAACATTGGGGTTATCAGCGATCAAAAACGGCAACGCACCCGCACTACCGATTACAGTCCAAAACAGAACCACAATCAAAAAGCCATCGCGCGCTTTTAACTCATGCTTATAACGTCGGTTTGGAAACCAACACGTCGCACCACAAAATAACAGAACAAAGAAAGTCGTTACAAATGGCACACCCGCACCATCTCGATAGATCAGAGCGACTAACGCAGGTGCGAGCATTGATACACTAAAAAGTGCTAATAATAATCCGACGATTCGAATAATTGAGCGAAATTGCATGAGCTATTGAACGAAGCGAAATGCTTCACACTTCCTAGTTGTCTTTTACTTTCGTTACCAGTGCCTTGGCACCGCTTTTATTGATCATGGTTTGGGTAAACGCATCTACCTGAAGGAGCTCTATCTCAATAATAAGCTCAACTTGCACACCATAATCCGCTTGGATCTCAACAACCTGATGCTGAGCCATGATGGATTGTGCGATTGGCACAAAGCCATAGTCTAACTCTAGCCGTAATTTTGTGGTTATTTTTTTCTCGATAGTTTGAAGCAGCTTGAGAGCTTGTTGCACTCCGCCACCATAAGCTTTAACCAAACCACCGGTTCCAAGCTTAATTCCGCCAGAGTAACGCGTGACGACAGCCGTTAATTCACCCACACCAGATCCAGACAATTGCGCCAAGATAGGCTTACCCGCGGTACCGGAGGGTTCTCCATCATCACTAAAGCCCCAAAGCATTGAGTCTTCAGGTCGACCAGCAACAAAGCCCCAACAATTATGCCTCGCTGAAGCGTGCTCTTTTTTTACCTGCTCTACGAACTGCTTCGCGGCTTCTACACTTGGAGTATGCGCAAGGTGAGTAATAAAGATGCTCTTCTTGATCTCTTCTTCAAACCGAGCCGGAGCTGACGGTATTAAATAAGGCTGTTCATTCATATCGTTAACTTAATTAATAAGAGCGGCGAAGTGTATCACGCGTGAATAATAAGGGTTAGAGGATCTGTGCTATCGCACAATGTTAAACAATTGTTTAAAAAATGTATTGAAATTCATCTTACAGAGGTACAGACTAAGTTAACTGGTCTTACCAGGTATTCTACAATAATAGAAAGACAACAAGATTCTCTCAAACAATCGTGGATTGTATGTCATGGAGATAGACAATGATTTACCAAGCTAACACCCTACAGGTAAAGGAATTACAAGATGGCATTGCAGAATTAAGCTTCTGTGCTCCAGCCTCTGTAAACAAACTCGACCTTGCTACTTTAGAATCACTAGACAAAGCGTTAGACGCTCTTAAAGCTCACGCAGGACTACGTGGTTTAATCTTAACTTCAAACAAAGACGCGTTCATTGTAGGCGCAGACATCACTGAATTTCTTGGTCTATTTGCTAAGCCAGAATCAGAACTTGATGAATGGTTAAGATTTGCAAACTCCATCTTCAGCAAGCTAGAAGACCTTCCTGTTCCAACTCTTTCAATGATGCGCGGCCATGCCCTAGGCGGCGGTTGTGAATGTGTATTGGCAACTGACTTCCGTATCGGTGACAAGACCACCAGCATTGGCTTACCTGAAACCAAACTTGGCATCATGCCTGGCTTTGGTGGTTGTGTGCGCCTGCCTCGCGTTATTGGTGCTGACAGTGCAATGGAAATCATCACTCAAGGCAAAGCATGCCGAGCTGATGAAGCACTAAAAATTGGCTTGTTAGACGCGATTGTAGAAACAGACCAACTGCTAGAGTCGGCAATCAATACCGTTTCTCTGGCTGCTAATGAAAAACTAGACTGGCAATTACGCCGCAAACAGAAAACATCAGCATTATCGCTAAGCAAACTCGAAGCGATGATGAGCTTTACCATGGCGAAAGGCCTCGTTGCTCAAAAAGCTGGCCCTCACTACCCAGCTCCGATTACTTCAGTCATTGCTATTGAAGAAGCGGCACGAAGCGATCGTGATGCTGCACTCGATATCGAACGTAAACACTTCATCAAGCTAGCGAAATCTGAAGAAGCCAAAGCGCTGGTTGGTCTGTTCCTAAATGACCAATACATCAAAGGTCTTGCTAAAAAAGCAGGTAAGTCAGCAACCAAAGACACTCAACGTGCTGCTGTACTAGGTGCAGGCATCATGGGTGGCGGCATTGCTTACCAATCTGCGCTGAAAGGCGTGCCAGTGATGATGAAAGACATCGCACAAGCATCGCTTGACCTTGGTATGAACGAAGCGTCTAAGCTATTGAATAAGCGCCTATCTCGCGGTCGCCTAGATGGCTTCAAGATGGCAGGCATCCTGTCTTCGATTACTCCAAGCTTGCATTACGCTGGTGTTGAGCAATCAGACGTTGTCGTAGAAGCCGTGGTGGAGAATCCAAAAGTAAAAGCCGCGGTACTGAGCGAAGTGGAAGGCCTAGTCGGTGAAGACACTGTACTGACCTCAAATACTTCTACGATTCCTATCAACCTGCTAGCGACATCTCTGAAACGCCCAGAAAACTTCTGTGGTATGCACTTCTTTAACCCAGTGCACCGCATGCCTTTGGTTGAGATCATCCGTGGCGAGCACACTTCAGAAGAGACGATTAATCGCGTTGTGGCTTACGCAGCGAAGATGGGCAAATCCCCTATCGTTGTAAATGATTGCCCAGGCTTCTTCGTTAACCGTGTACTTTTCCCTTACTTTGGCGGTTTCAGCATGTTGCTACGTGACGGTGCTGATTTCACTAAGATCGATAAAGTCATGGAGCGCAAGTTCGGTTGGCCAATGGGTCCAGCTTACTTACTAGACGTTGTAGGTCTAGACACTGCACACCACGCACAAGCTGTGATGGCGCAAGGTTTCCCAGAGCGTATGGGCAAAGAAGGTCGTGATGCGATTGATGCACTTTACGTTGCTGAAAAATACGGTCAGAAAAACGGTAGCGGTTTCTACACATACAGCGTAGACAAGCGTGGTCGCCCGAAGAAGACATTCTCTGAAGACATTCTTCCTATCTTGGCTGACGTATGCCAAGCACCACAAGATTTTGATGACCAAACAATTATCCAACGTGTGATGATTCCAATGATCAACGAAGTCGTGCTTTGTTTAGAAGAAGGCATCATCGCAACACCGCAAGAAGCGGATATGGCACTGGTTTACGGTTTAGGCTTCCCTCCATTCCGAGGCGGCGTATTCCGTTACTTAGACAGTGTGGGTATTGGTAACTTCGTAGAAATGGCGAAGAGCTACCAAGACTTAGGTGCAATGTACCAAGTTCCTCAACTATTACTTGATATGGCAGAGAAAGGCGAAAGCTTTTACGACGCTCAACAAGCAAGTTCTCTGTAACCCACATTTGGAAAAGGAATAGCAAAATGAATAATGTAGTTGTTGTTGATTGCCTTCGCACCCCAATGGGACGTTCCAAAGGTGGAGCTTACCGTCACACTCGCGCTGAAGATCTGTCTGCACATTTAATGAAGGGTATTTTAGAGCGTAATCCAGAAGTTAACCCTTCAGAGATCGAAGATATCTACTGGGGCTGTGTACAGCAAACACTAGAGCAAGGCTTCAACGTTGCACGTAACGCAGCTCTACTGGCTGGTTTGCCAATTGAGATTGGTGCTGTCACGGTTAACCGTTTGTGTGGTTCATCTATGCAAGCTCTGCATGATGCGACTCGCTCAATCATGGTTGGTGATGCGGAAATTTGCCTAATCGGTGGTGTGGAACACATGGGTCACGTACCAATGACACACGGTGTTGATTTCCACCCTGGCATGTCAAAGAACGTAGCAAAAGCTGCAGGCATGATGGGCCTAACCGCTGAAATGCTTGGCAAACTGCACGGTATTAGCCGTGAAGACCAAGATGCATTCGCTGCACGTTCACACGCCCGTGCACATGCGGCAACGGTTGAAGGTCGTTTCAAAAACGAAATTCTACCAACAGAAGGTCACGCTGCTGACGGTTCGCTGTTTACACTGGATCACGATGAAGTTATTCGTCCAGAAACGACGGTTGAAGGTCTATCTCAACTGCGCCCAGTGTTCGACCCAGCGAACGGTACAGTAACTGCAGGTACTTCATCAGCTCTATCTGATGGTGCATCGGCAATGCTTATAATGAGTGAAGAAAAAGCTAATGCACTGGGTCTTAAGATTCGTGCTCGCGTTAAGTCTATGGCTATCGCAGGCTGCGATCCTTCAATCATGGGTTACGGCCCAGTACCTGCAACTCAAAAAGCGCTGAAGCGTGCAGGTTTAACAATTGAAGACATGGGTGTGATTGAGCTGAATGAAGCGTTCGCGGCGCAATCTCTACCTTGTGCTAAAGACCTAGGTCTACTGGATGTGGTTGACGAAAAAGTGAACCTAAATGGCGGTGCCATTGCCCTAGGTCACCCTCTAGGCTGTTCAGGCTCTCGCATCTCTACAACGCTAATCAACCTAATGGAAGCGCAAGACGTGAAATACGGATTAGCAACCATGTGTATTGGTTTAGGCCAAGGTATTGCAACGGTATTTGAACGCCCATAGCACTCATCGACGGTAATTTTGTCGGATAATCTTAAGTGCAGCTATCTTTATATAGCTGCACTTTTTATTTCCAACTATCAGACAAACGATAGGTTCGTTCAGCAAACTCAATCAGGAGGAAAGTAGCCAACAATATCTATGCATAAAACGCATAGATTCAATGTTGATGTTTCATTTTTTTTTCTCCAACGATTCAACTAAAGTTACTTCAGTTTCCTAATATTTCTCCCATGGAGCAGATCATGTTTAAAGCACTTGTACTAAACCAAGAAGACAAAAAAACTATCGCATCAGTTTCTCAAATTGAAGAGTCTCAACTACCTGAAGGTAACGTGAAGATCGATGTAAGCTACTCTTCTTTGAACTACAAAGATGGTTTGGCGATTACAGGTAAAGGGCGCATTGTTCGCAACTTCCCTATGGTTCCTGGTATCGACCTTTCTGGTGTGGTTTCACAATCTGATGACCCTCGCTACAAAGCAGGCGACGAAGTGGTTCTAACTGGTTGGGGTGTTGGTGAAGGTCACTGGGGTGGCATGGCTGAGAAAGCAAGCCTAAACGGTGACTGGTTAGTGCCTATGCCTAAAGGTCTAGACGCTAAGAAAGTAATGGCGATTGGTACAGCAGGCTTAACAGCAATGCTTTGTGTTCAAGCAATTGTTGATGCAGGTATCAAACCTGAAGACGGTGAAATCCTAGTTACTGGCGCAAGTGGCGGTGTAGGTAGCGTGTCTATCACTCTACTAAACCAGCTAGGTTACAAAGTAGCAGCAGTAACAGGTCGAGCTTCAGAAAATGGTGAGCTACTAAAATCGCTCGGTGCAACTCGCATTGTTGAGCGTGCTGAACTAGAAGAGCCAGCGAAACCACTTGAGAAACAACTGTGGGCTGGTGCTATCGACACCGTAGGCAGCAAAGTACTTGCGAAAGTATTGGCACAAATTGATTACAACGGCGCGGTTGCAATCTGTGGCCTAGCGGGTGGCTTTGACTTACCAACGACGGTAATGCCATTCATTCTACGTAACGTTCGCCTACAAGGTGTTGATTCTGTTATGTGCCCTCGTGAAAAACGCATTAAAGCGTGGGAACAACTGGCTGAATTGCTACCTGAGTCTTTCTACGGCAGCGCGACAAAAGAAGTATCTCTAGATGACGCGATTCAAGCGGCAGAAGACATCACTAACGGTCAAATCACAGGCCGTGTCGTTATCAAGCTGTAATCGCTCGGACTCTAAAGTGCGACATGTAAAAAACAAAAGGGCTGATCATGATCAGCCCTTTTTGCTACTTGCTACCAACTCTTAAGTCTAGCCTAAACCGACATCAGCAATCCGCTTTTGAATTAACTCACCACACTCTTCTTTGACCACGCTTCTCAACCATTGTTGTGAGGCAGAAGAGTCACAGCGTGAATGCCAAATCAACGAGTAATCAAACGGCATAAACTCGAATGGCAGCGGCTTAACGACTAAGTCATAACGCTCTGCAACCAAGTATGCCAAATCAGCCGGTACCGTAATCACTAACGGCATTCTATCGACAATCGCCAATGCCGCTTCAAGGTGATAAGCACGCAGTACCATTTTTCGAGGTTGTTGATTGGCTAAAGCGTTGTCCAATAACGCCTTTACACCATCACTGATCGCAATCATCGCATGAGGTAAAGAGACATAATCCTCAAGGCTCAATGAACTGTCTGCCAAAGGGTGATTTTTAGAGAGTAAGCACGACACCCCGACAGGGCCAAGGACCTCTTGATGAAGTGGCGCAACACTGCCACTTGGTCGGCAAATCGCCATATCGACGCGCTCGGTACTAAGCTGCTTAAACAAATGCTCATGCTGCAGCGGGGCAAATTCCAAAGAGATATTTGGTGCTTGCTCATAAATCTTCGGCAATGCATAAGGCAAGATGGTTTGCATCGCGTAATCAGTGGTCGCAATTAGAAAGCGTTCGCTGCAATAGTAAGGGTCGAAATCACTAGGGCTAAGTAGTTGGCGGAATGATTCTAAAGGCTGATCAATTCGCTGACTGATCTCGAGCGCTTTTTTGGTCGGAATAAGATGTTGGCCCTGACGAGTAAACAGAGGATCGTTGAGCAGGTCTCTTAAGCGCCCGAGCACTCGGCTGGTTGCCGACTGACTCAAGTTAAGACGAAGCGCGGCCTGACTAACGCTGCCCTCTTCAATCAATACCTTTAAAGCGACCAATAAATTAAGGTCTCTACGATAGATGTCTTCTAATTCCACGCCACTTACCTAGCTGAATACAATGATCATTGTTCACTAACTTGTTTATAGCATGCTTTAGATAAAAAAAATCCCGCAATTACGCGGGGAAGCCCAAGAAAATTTGGGGATAGTGTCGGAATGTCGTATCGGAATTTGTTTGCTGTACTTAGGTTAGTGCTCTTGCTCTTCGGCTACACCCTGCCAACGGCGCATCTCAACCCAAATACCAATAATCGTTGCTACTATGCCAAAAATAGGCATCAGTGAGGTCTCTGTTGATGAGCGTAAAACTAACGCACAAAAAGAAATAAAACAGAGAACCGAATAAATTGTTAATCTATCTAATCCTGTCAACATCGCCACTCCTTAGCTAGTTGCCTTTGTTTCAAGTTGTTATCAACTTGTTAACTAAGTTATAGGAAATGATTCTGTTTGCCAAGCACTTATTGCATATTTTTTCTGCAGACGTATTATTCACACGTTAGATAGATATAGAGATACAAACCATGACATTCAAACCTGAACTGGCAACCCATACTTTAGAAGCTGAAGGCCTGCGTTGCCCAGAGCCAGTAATGATGGTCAGGAAGACAATTAGAAACATGCAGGATGGCGATGTGTTACTGGTAAAAGCTGACGATCCGTCGACCACTCGAGATATCCCGAGCTTTTGTCGATTCATGGATCACCAGTTGGTAGGCCAAGAGACAGAAACGCTGCCATACCAGTATTTGATCAAAAAGGGATTGGAGGCGTAACGCCCCACCGAGAATCAAACATCAAAAAAGCCGCTGGTACCTTATGTTCTCAAGCAGAACTCAGAGTACCAGCGGCTTTTTGTTTATTCATCTCTAGACTTGGTTTGCAGATAAACAAGCTGTTGTTGTAACGCTCGGATGTCTTTACGCATCGGAATAATATGCGCGACTCGAATCCAAGCCTCAACTGCAAGTCCAGTCATGATCATAGCGCCGGCGACCATTGGTAGCCACATGTCCGTCAGCACCATGCCTAATAGTGTAAGTGCAAGACCAAAGGTAAATAGATAGCTTTGGCTTTGTGGAGTAATACCCATATAACGCGTCAACATAATCATGCCCTCGTGTTCTTAACTCACAAGATTAAAATATCATGACAAGTATGACAGTTATATGTCCATTCGCTCGATAAACCCCACAATTCTGTAAGAGTATGACCTACAATACATTACTCCACTGGTTGAGTATAATAAGACTCAAAACACTCATGAGTAAAACGCAGCAGCGATAGCCAAACCAACAAATAACAGGGCTGTGATCTTACGAATCAGATCAAGTGGCATCTTATCTGCCGACAGCTTACCAATGATCACCACAGGTACGTTCGCCAGCAACATGCCTATGGTTGTACCCAGAATCACCCACGCCAAAGCATCGGCGTATTGTGCCCCTAGAATAGAAGTCGCAATCTGAGTCTTATCACCAATTTCAGCGATAAAAAACGCAATGAAGCTGGCGACAAAAGGACCACGGTTTGAAATTTGTTCGTCATCATCGAGCTTATCGGGAATCAGAATCCAGCCCGCCATTGCAATAAAGCTGACCACCAGCACCCATTTTAAAACTTCTGGCGATAAGTAATCGGCGACGACCACACCGAGCCATGCTGCAAGGGCATGATTGGCTATGGTGGCAAAGAAGATAGCCGCAATGATAGGTATCGGCTTGCGATATCGACTGGCTAATAAAAGGGATAGCAACTGGGTCTTATCACCGATCTCGGCTAAGGCGACAGTTGTAATTGAAATTGCTAAAACGCTCACGACATGCTCATTTGGGATGGAGATTATTATATTTAACCAAAGACAAACCTCGCGCCCCATCCCGGTTCACGATGCTTGTCTAAGGTCTTGCTAAGCGCCACCAAGGTGGTGGTTGCCTCGAACGCCATGATGATTTTGCATCAATTATGTTGACGAACGAACTCATTCACTAGGATATGAACAAGTAAGCTACTCCCCAAAGACCGCGAGATTCTAATCACCCACGTAGACAAAAACAAGTGTCAAACTTATCAAAATATCTACTTGCACCGAAAAACAAACATTAAAGGCAAAAAAATCCATTAAACGACATTTTAGACCACTAATTAAACAAGATTACCCCTACTCGCTTTACGAATATCTCGGTATACTCAGAGGTTATTTTTCTCATTCATTTAAAAGAATCGCGCGAACCTGACTATGCAAAAATACGATATCAAAACCTTCCAGGGAATGATCCTCGCGCTGCAGGATTACTGGGCTCAAAACGGTTGTACCATTGTTCAACCTCTAGATATGGAAGTAGGTGCAGGCACCTCTCACCCAATGACATGTCTACGAGCACTTGGCCCAGAGCCAATGTCTACAGCTTACGTTCAACCTTCTCGTCGTCCGACCGATGGCCGTTACGGTGAAAACCCTAACCGTCTGCAGCACTACTACCAATTCCAAGTAGCGCTGAAACCATCGCCAGACAATATCCAAGAGTTGTACCTAGGCTCACTAGAGGTTCTTGGTGTTGACCCACTTGTTCACGACATTCGCTTCGTTGAAGATAACTGGGAAAACCCAACACTAGGTGCATGGGGTCTTGGTTGGGAAGTATGGCTAAACGGCATGGAAGTAACTCAGTTCACTTACTTCCAACAGGTTGGCGGCCTTGAGTGTAAGCCTGTAACAGGCGAGATCACTTACGGTATCGAGCGTCTAGCAATGTACATCCAGGAAGTAGATTCAGTTTACGACCTAGTATGGAACGTTGCACCAGACGGCTCTAACGTAACTTACGGTGACATCTTCCACCAAAACGAAGTTGAGCAATCAACGTACAACTTCGAACACGCAGACGTAGATTTCCTATTCGGTTTCTTCGACCAGTGTGAAAAAGAGTGTAAAGAGCTGCTTGAGCTTGAGAAGCCACTTCCGCTTCCAGCTTACGAGCGCATTCTAAAAGCAGGCCATGCATTCAACATCCTTGATGCGCGCAAAGCTATCTCTGTAACAGAGCGTCAACGTTACATCCTTCGTATTCGCAACCTAACTAAATCAGTTGCTGAAGCATACTACGCATCACGTGAAGCACTTGGCTTCCCAATGTGCAAGAAGGACGAGGAGAAGTAATCATGGCTAAAGAATTTCTAATTGAACTGGGTACTGAAGAGCTACCACCAACGCAACTTCGCACTCTAGCAGAAGCATTCGCGGCAAACTTCGAAGCAGAGCTAAAAGGCGCAAACCTAGCGCACGAAGGCGTGAAGTGGTACGCAGCACCTCGCCGTCTTGCTTTAAAAGTAGCAGCACTGGCTGAAGGCCAAGAAGACAAAGTTGTTGAAAAACGCGGCCCTGCAGTTTCTGTGGCATTCGATGCTGACGGCAACGCAACAAAAGCGGCTCAAGGCTGGGCTCGTGGTAACGGCATCACGGTTGAACAAGCTGACCGTCTAGTAACAGACAAAGGCGAATGGCTTCTTTTCAAACAAGAAGTAAAAGGTCAAGCAACGTCTGAAATCGTTGTTGAGCTAGCGGCTAAAGCACTAGGTAACCTGCCTATCGCTAAGCCGATGCGCTGGGGTAACAAGACGACTCAATTCATCCGTCCGGTTAAAACACTGACTATGCTAATGGGCGCTGACCTTATCGAAGGTGAGATCCTAGGCGTAGCATCTGGCCGCACTATCCGTGGTCACCGCTTCATGGGTGAACAAGAGTTCACTATCGATTCAGCAGAGCAATACCCAGCGATCCTAGAAGAGCGCGGTAAAGTAATGGCTGATTACGAAGCGCGTAAAGCAATCATCCTAGCTGATTCGCAAAAAGCAGCAGCAGCGGTTGGCGGTAAAGCTGACCTAGAAGATGACCTTGTTGAAGAAGTAACATCTCTGGTTGAATGGCCAGTAGTACTAACAGCGAAATTTGAAGAAGAGTTCCTAAAAGTTCCTTCTGAAGCTTTGGTTTACACCATGAAGGGTGACCAAAAATACTTCCCTGTTTACGATGAAAACAAGAAGCTACTGCCTAACTTTATCTTCGTATCGAACATCGAGTCTAAAGAGCCTCGCCACGTCATCGAAGGTAACGAGAAGGTTGTACGCCCACGCCTTGCGGATGCTGAGTTCTTCTTCAACACTGACCGTAAGCGTCCTCTTATCGACCGTCTTCCAGAACTGGACCAAGCTATCTTCCAGAAGCAGCTTGGTACTATCAAAGACAAAACAGACCGCATCACTGAGCTTGCTGGCTACATCGCTGAACAAATCGATGCTGACGTTGAGAAGTCGAAGCGCGCAGGCCTATTGGCTAAATGTGACCTAATGACCTCTATGGTATTCGAATTCACAGATACTCAAGGTGTAATGGGCATGCACTACGCGACTCACGATGGTGAAGACGAGCAAGTTGCACTAGCACTTTACGAGCAGTACATGCCTCGTTTCGCAGGTGATGACCTACCAAGCACTGGTATCTCTTCTGCAGTAGCAATGGCAGACAAGCTAGACACTATCGTAGGTATCTTCGGTATTGGCCAAGCTCCAAAAGGTTCTGACCCATTCGCTCTACGTCGTGCATCACTAGGTGTACTACGTATTATCGTTGAAAACGGCTACAACCTAGACCTAACAGATCTGATCGCAAAAGCGAAAGAACTACTAGGCGACAAGCTAACCAACGACAACGTAGAAGCTGACGTTATCGACTTCATGCTAGGTCGTTTCCGCGCATGGTACCAAGATGCTGGCTTCAGCGTGGATATCATCCAGGCAGTACTAGCTAACCGTCCAACTAAGCCAACTGACTTTGACCAACGTGTTAAAGCGGTTTCTCACTTCCGTGAACTAGAAGCGGCAGAAGCACTAGCAGCAGCGAACAAACGTGTAGGTAACATCCTTGCGAAATTCGATGGTGAGCTAGCAGCAGATATCGATCTAGCCCTTCTTCAAGAAGATGCAGAGAAAGCACTGGCTGAAAACGTTGCTGTAATGACAGAAGCACTAGAGCCAGCATTTGCGACAGGTAACTACCAAGAAGCCCTAAGCAAGCTAGCAGCTCTACGTGAGCCTGTTGATGCGTTCTTCGATAACGTAATGGTTATGGCTGATGACGAAGCACTTAAGAAGAACCGTCTGACACTACTGAATAACCTACGTAACCTGTTCCTACAGATTGCTGACATCTCTCTACTGCAAAAATAAGTACGAGTGAGAAAGCTGTTCAAAGCGATGCTCTGAACAATGAAAGGTAAATACCCAAAGGGAAGCGAAAGCTTCCCTTTTTGTTTTTGTGAACCAAGCATTTGTTTGTAGAGGTGTTATTGATTAACTGAATGAATCAGCACTCAGACTGTAGAGGGCATTGTTTGCTATAACTGACCTGATTATTCAGGGGAAGGGAACAATGAAAAAAACAGTACTCGCACTTTCAATGCTTGCACTCAGCGCATGCAGCCAAACCAGCGACAACAACCTATTACTGACGATTGATAACGACACAGTTGTATTCGAATCAACAGGCAAAGGCACTGTGATCGCAGAACAGGAACTCGCTAAAGGTAGCTATACCTTCTCTATCAGCGATAGTAAAAACACCTGTGGCACCAACTATGCACTGGCGGAAGAGAGTCGCATTAAATTCAATAAACCCCTTCGCCTAGACGACTGCGCTGAGAAATCTGAGCTCGCTATTAAGGTCTTTCGCGCGAATACCTACCAATTTACACTCAACCCGCAAACCAACGAGTTAACGGTTCAAATAAAACCAAAACAGCAACAAGTCCAAAGCTTTGCTTGTCCGGTTCCTAGTGACGGGCCAACCACAATCAATGTTGCTCAAACCTTTGACGATGGCACCTTAGTCAGAGATGCCCTTTCCGGAATACAAACAACGGTCACTAACAGCAGTGTCACCATGCAACCAGCTGAAAGTAGCCAAGGCGTCTTATTACTAGAAAAGGTTGAGCCTGAAACCAAAGCAGATTTTAGTTGGGATAACGCTACGGTTTACTTCGTGATGACCGACCGCTTCCACAACGGCAACCCTGACAACGACAATAGCTACGGCCGTAGCCAAGACGGGCAAGATGAAATCGGCACCTTCCACGGCGGTGACCTAGCAGGCTTAACTGAAAAGCTCGACTACATTGAATCGCTCGGTGCTAATGCGATCTGGATTACGTCTCCCTTAGAGCAGATACATGGTTGGGTTGGCGGTGGTGACCGTGGCGATTTCAAACACTATGGCTACCATGGTTACTACCATCAAGATTGGACCAAACTTGATGACAACATGGGTACCGAAGACGAGCTAAAAACCTTCATCGATACTGCGCACAGCAAAGGCATTCGTGTCATCTGGGACATAGTCATGAACCACACTGGCTACGCTACCCTGGCCGATATGCAGGAGTTCGACTTTGGTAAGCTCAACCTGAGTGATGAAGAAGAAACAAAAAAGCTTGGTGAGAACTGGACAGATTGGCAACCCGAAAAAGGTCAGAACTGGCACTATTTCAACAACTACATCTCTTACGGTGACAAAGAAGCGTGGGAAAAATGGTGGGGCAAAGCCTGGCTGCGTAGCGATATCGGTGCTTACGACTCTCCGGGTTACAACAACCTGACCATGTCATTGGCGCACTTGCCTGATTTCAAAACAGAATCGACAGAAACCACAGGGCTACCGAATTTCTATCGCAACAAATCCACCAGCGCGACTGATGAACTCAAAACACCTCGTGACCACCTCATCACTTGGCTTTCAGACTGGGTACGTGAATACGGCGTGGATGGCTTTAGAGTCGATACCGCCAAGCACGTTGAGCTGGAAGCGTGGGCAGAACTGAAAAAGAGCACTAACCAAGCACTGGCTGAATGGAAACAGAACAACCCAGACAAAGCTCTAGATGACCTACCCTTCTGGATGACCGGCGAAGTATGGGCACACAGCGTGGTGAAGTCAGATTACTTCGCTAACGGATTTGATTCGATCATCAACTTTGAATTCCAGAGCGATATCGCCCCTAAAGCGCTTAAATGCCTATCCGATCTCGATGCTGACTACCTTCGCTATGCAGAGAAGATCAGCAGTGACAGCGAGTTCAACGTGTTGAGTTACTTATCCTCTCACGACACCTCACTATTCTGGACGCAGCACGGCAATGACTTTGCCAAACAAACCAAAGCCGCGAATGCGTTAATGCTGGCTCCGGGTGCAGTCCAGATCTATTACGGAGATGAAATAGCCCGTGACTTTGGACCAACAGGATCAGACCCAATGCAAGGCACTCGCTCAGACATGCCTTGGGAGCAAATCACCGGAGAGCATGCCGAGTTGTTAAAGCACTGGCAAGCACTCGGACAATTCCGCCAACGCCACCCAGCTGTCGCGCAAGGTAAGCACATCATCCGCAACAGCAAGGGATATTACGCCTTCGAACGTCAATACCAAGATGACAAGGTGCTAGTTGTGTATACCGGCTCGAAATAAGCCAGCAGGGTTAAACAGTCAAAACTCATGGAGAAGCTTCGGCTTCTCCTTTTTGATCTCAAAAACTAGTGTAATAAGCAAGCAGTTACTCATTAGCCAAACTTTATAGAAGTTTTTTACGTGTTAGAGCATTTGGCGCTATGCGTCGCAAAAACATTGCGGTATGTTCAAGGATTACACTGATGGCAGACATAAGGTCTGCCTTAATGACACATAACAAGCAATCACAATGAATTAGGTAAAATAAGTAATGCAGTTCTCTAAGTTTGGTGAAAAGTTTAATCGTTACTCTGGAATCACTCGTTTGATGGATGATTTGAATGATGGCCTGCGCACTCCTGGCGCAATCATGCTTGGTGGTGGCAACCCAGCCGCTATCCCAGCCATGCTCGATTACTTTAACCAAGCCAGTGCAGATATGCTCGCCAGTGGAGAACTCATCGCCGCCCTCGCCAACTACGATGGCCCGCAGGGCAAAGACAGCTTTATTAAATCTTTAGCGGCGATGCTAAAAGAGACCTATGGCTGGGACATCAGCGAAAAGAATATCAGCCTAACTAATGGCAGTCAAAGTGGCTTCTTTTACCTGTTCAACCTGCTAGCAGGCCAACAGCCAGATGGCTCACATAAGAAAATCCTACTGCCGATCGCACCGGAATACATCGGCTACGGCGATGCGGGAATTGATGACGATATCTTTATCTCTTACCACCCAGAGATCGAACTGCTAGAAAACCGCCAGTTCAAATACCACGTCGATTTCGAACAGCTAAAAGTGGATGACTCAGTCGCCGCTATCTGTGCGTCTCGCCCAACCAACCCAACCGGTAACGTACTGACCGACGAAGAAGTGCGTAAACTGGATAAGCTGGCGCGTAACAACAACATCCCACTGCTGATCGACAATGCTTACGGCCTACCATTTCCAAACATCATCTTTGAAGATGTGGAACCATTCTGGAATGAAAACACGATTCTGTGCATGAGCCTTTCTAAGCTTGGTTTGCCAGGAGTGCGCTGCGGTATCGTGATTGCGAGCGAAGAAGTCACTCAAGCACTAACCAACATGAATGGCATCATAAGCTTAGCGCCAAGCAGTGTTGGGCCAGCGATTGCCAATCACATGATTGAAAAAGGTGATCTATTGCGTTTAAGCAGCGAAATGATTAAACCTTTCTATAAAGAGAAGTCTTTGCGCGCTGTCGAACTGCTACAAGAAGCGATTGATGACCCACGTTTCCGTATTCACAAACCTGAAGGCGCTATCTTCTTGTGGCTATGGTTTGATGAACTGCCAATCACCACCATGGAACTGTACGACAGATTAAAAGCTCGCGGCGTGCTGATTGTTCCGGGTGAATACTTCTTTATCGGCCAAGAAGATGAGTGGGATCATGCTCATCAGTGCCTACGTATGAACTACGTACAAGACGATGAAGCAATGCAAAAAGGTATTGCGATTATTGCTGAAGAAGTGAAAAAGGCTTACGCAGAACAGTAATCAGAGCTTTTAGCTTACCGTAGACCAAATACAAAAAGAGCACCTCATAGGTGCTCTTTCACTTTTACTTCCCGATAGTTTTGTCACTTGAATACCCTAAATAATTGGGGGTTCAGCTAGGCGACTAGAAAATTCAGCCCTATGAGCATAGGGAACCTATGTGATTAGGGGGAATTTACGACGTCAACAACGCTGTAGCTTCAAGTATGACGGGGATTAGCCTTCTAGTAGGCTATTACCATTAATAGCAATCTTACGTGGTTGCATCGCTTCTGGGATTTCGCGTTCTAGGTCGATGTGAAGAAGACCATTTTCCATGCTTGCTCCTACTACTTTTACGTAATCTGCAAGTTGGAATTTACGCTCAAAATCACGCTCTGCGATACCTTGATACACATAGGTTTTTTCTGCTTCAGGTTTACGCTCACCTTTAACAATTAGCATGTTCTCTTTCTGAGTCAGATCTAATTGGTCATCAGCAAAACCAGCAACAGCCATAGTGATACGGTAGTTGTTCTCGTCTTTTTGCTCGATGTTGTATGGAGGGTAACCGCCAGAAGTATTCTTCGATGTGTTCGCTTCCATCATGTTGAATAGACGATCGAAGCCGATTGCGTTGCGGTAAAGTGGAGTGAAATCTACAGTTCTCATAATGCTATCCTTTTAGTAAGCAATAATCTTAGCTGCGAATTTTACTTGATCGAACCTGTGTATGAGACCAAGTAAACAGCTAAGAGATTCAATTCGCATTCCTCGGGTTTCACCTCTGTTGGCGACAACACTGGGACATGACAGTGAATCAATTTTTAAGTTGTGTGCTGCTAAAGTTATCCTCTGTTGAGCGATACTTCGTCAGCGGTAATGAAGGTTCTGTTTCTTCTCTTGTAGAGCAAGACAGTCATCCTCTTCACAAATAGATATATGGATTGAGCAAAATAGTTTCAAGGGTCTCAAACAAAAAAAGTGCCCTCAAGGAAGGCACTTTGCTATAAGCTCAATATTTCATTGGGTGTGATTGATGTTATTTATACAAATGACAACTAACTAAGTGCTCAATCTCACCGTCAAATGCCAGGTTTGTTAACTCCGGTTTAACGTTTTTACACTCGAGTGTTGCTTGTGGACAACGCGTTCTAAAGGTGCAGCCACTAGGAGGGCTTAACGGTGACGGAACATCCCCTTGTAAAAAGTTTCGCTCTTTCGTTTTGGTAGGGTCTGGGACCGGGATCGCAGATAACAATGCTTTTGTATAAGGGTGTTTCGGATTGCGATAGAGCTCCTCAGCTGAAGCTTTTTCAACGAGTCGCCCCAGATACATCACGCCGACTTCATCGCATATATGTTGCACAACCGCTAAATCGTGGGCAATGAATAGAAAAGATATTCCCTTCTTCTCCTGCAATTCAGCAATGAGATTAAGCACCTGTGCCTGTACTGATACGTCCAACGCAGAAACAGGCTCATCAGCAACAATAAACTCTGGTTCAAGAACTAAAGCACGCGCAATTCCTACACGTTGACGCTGGCCGCCCGAGAATTCATGTGGATAACGATTCAGAACGTGCGGTCTTAAACCAACAATATCAATCACTTCTGCTATTTTTGCTTCTCGCTCTTCAATAGTTCCAATGTTATGAATATCGAGAGGTTCACGTAATATGTCATGAATCGTCATACGTGGGCTCAATGAGGCAAAAGGGTCTTGAAAGATAATCTGTATATCTTTACGTAAGTTTTTAAGTTCCTTACTAGGTAAGGCCACCAGATCTTGACCATTTAAGCTTACTTTGCCTGCTGTAGGTTCATGTAAACGCAGAATACAACGACCTAACGTGGACTTCCCACACCCAGACTCTCCCACTAAGCCTAATGTTTTTCCTTTGTAAATAGTAAATGAAACATCATCCACCGCTTTACAAACCGCACGATTTTTTTTGAAAAAGCTACTTCCAACAACAAACTCTTTCTTGAGGCCTTTAACTTCTAACAGCGGTATATTCATGCCATTCTCCCTTCTGCATGAAAACATGCGACTTGGTGCGTTTCTCCCTTACTTAGCTGTGGTCTTGACTCTCGACAAAGGTCAATGACACGATCACAACGGTCAGCAAATCGGCAACCTTTAGGTAAATTGGCCAAATCTGGAACCATTCCCTCAATGGTGGGTAAGCGAGGTATTTTCTTATCTCGCACAACAGGAATAGATTGCAATAAGCCTTTTGTGTAGGGGTGCTTGGGGGATGCGAAGATCTGCTCTACCGGTGCTTGCTCTATTATCTGTCCGCAGTACATGACAATAACACGCTGACAGGATTCAGCGACAACTCCAAGATCGTGTGTCACCAGCACAACAGCCATGTTGAACTCTTTTTGCAACCGAACCATTTCTTCCATAACTTGCGCCTGAATAGTAACATCCAGAGCCGTTGTCGGCTCATCTGCAAGCAGCAAATCCGGGCCGCATGAGAGAGCCATCGCAATCATGACACGCTGTCGCATCCCTCCAGATAACTGGTGAGGGTATTCATCAATGCGAGTTTCTGGAGATGGAATACCAACAGTTTCGAGCATTTCGATAGCACGTTGTCTCGCATTCACCTTGTTAAGGTTACTGTGCAAACGAATCACATCGACCATCTGTGTCCCAATTTTTAGCACAGGATTAAGAGCAGTCATCGGCTCTTGGAAAATCATAGAAATATCATTACCACGAACTCTGCGATACTCTTTTTCTTTTAACCCAACAAGCTCTTTACCTTTAAACTGAATACTGCCTGACGCTATCTTCCCTGGCGGTGAAGGAACTAGCCCCATCACAGCCAAAGAACTCACTGATTTACCACAACCAGACTCACCGACAATCGCAACGGTTTCTCCAGGGTTTACGTGAAAGGATATTTCATCAATAGCACGTACCGTCCCTTTATCATTTTTGAAATCGACAGCAAGATTGCTCACTTTTAATAACGGTTGATCATCGCTCACGCTATACCTTCCTTGGATCTAATGCATCTTGCAAAGAGTCTGAAAACAAATTAAACGCCAATACTAGGACAAACAGCAAACCGGATGCTGCAAAGAAATTCGCAAAGTGCCCAGCAGTCACATCGCTGCTTGCTTCTGAAATCATTAATCCCCAGCTAATGCTGTCTTTAATACCTAACCCTAGAAAGCTTAAAATAACTTCACTTTTTATGGCCGTAATAAACAACAGTGTCATATCCACCAACAACAGATGCATCGTATTGGGCATAAGGTGCTTAAAGATAACTCGATAAGTCGGTACACCCAATGAATGTGCCGCCTCAACAAATTCCATGCTTTTAAGTTTTATAACCTCACCACGAACAACCCGCGCCGTCCCCGTCCAAAATGCGATCGTCATGGCAAAGTGCATAGAGTATGGGCTATCATCGAAAGCGACTGCAATCGCAGCGACCATCAAAAAGTAGGGAATACAGTCGATACTATTCATGATCCACAGAATAAATTCGTCTAGAACGGTGCCTGAAAAATACCCCGTGATACAACCGAACCCCGCTCCAACAAGAGTCGCGAAGATGGCAACCGTTAAGCCGACTTCAAAAGCCGTTTTGGTGCTATATGTAGCACGCTGGAAGATGTCCTGCCCATTGATGTTTGTTCCAAACCAATGCTCTATTGTTGGGGCTGAAAAACTCGCCCCCATCATCTCATCCCAGTCTTGAGCGATAAAGCCAGCCCAAACGAGCAGTGCAACAGTAAAGTAGACGGCAACCACGAAAAAACTGATTAAACCTATCTTATCTCGTTTGAATTTAACCCAAGCTTTTGTCCATAAAGACTCTCGCTTTTGTAGGGTTAACTCCTCCGTACTAGGCTTAGCTAACGCTTCTAACATTGTATTCCCCCTACTTCAAAGAAACTCTTGGATCCACTGTTTTGTAAAGCACATCAACAATGCTCACAACAGCAATGAATAAGAATGTAATTAGAACAATGACAGCCTTCAGTACCGGTAAATCGCCCGTTGTAATCGCATCATAGGTAATCAGCCCAACTCCAGGGATACCAAAATAACTTTCTAAAAGTAAAGAGCCACCAATGACAACAAACGGAATAGAGAACACCACTCTCGTGATGATGGGGATCATTGCGTTCTTTAACACATGTTTAAAAAGAATGGTGGTCGGCTTATGACCAAATGCTTTGGCAGTACGAATGTGATCTCGATTTAACTCCTCGACCAACACCGCCCTGTAAAACCTAGTATTGTATCCAACTGACACAAAAACTGCGGAGATCGTAGGGACTGTCGTATAGTAAATATAATCAGACAAAGAGTTCACTTCCCAGCCATAGACTGGGAAGAGGTTAAGGCCAAAACTTGAACAGAAAATCAGTTGTGTTGCGATAATCACAATCAGGTATGAAATGCTCATGCCAACAACCGAAGACGACATCACCAGCTTATCGATAAGCGAGGCTCTATTTTGCGCAGCCAATAACGCCAAACCAACCCCCATCAAATGACCCAAAATAAAGCCGGGTGCTTGCAGTGCAAGCGAGACAGGAATGGTTTTGCTTAAAATAGAGGTAACTTTTTCACCCGTTGAATCTGAATACCCAAAATCAAAAGTAAAAACCTGCTTCACATATTCAGCATAACGGACCCAAAAAGGGTTGTCGTAACCGAGTTGATGACGCATTTCATTAATGTCTTCAATGGTCGGGTTTCGTCCCAATAGATCATATGTTTTATCCGGGCCAAAATAGACCATCAAGATAAAACTGATCAGCGTAACACCGAATAGTAGAGGCATGCTGTATATCAGCTTTTTACCACAATAACGCAACGTTTCCATTCAGCTTCGCCTTACTTTACATCCACATATTTGAAGTAGTTGCCAACAAAGTCATGTTGAGGCCACACAACGACGTCTTTATTCCACAAATCAATTCTCGTGCGAGAAAAGCTGCCAATACCGACGCAGTCTTCCACTAGCATAGTATTCATGGTTTGATAGATCGCCGTTCGTTCTGGGCTTGGTTGCATGACCGATGACTTCTTATACAATACATCGTATTCTGGGTTGCTGTAATTTGAGCTGTTGGAGCCAGGCGAGCGATTTGGACCGTAAAATAGTTGTAAAGTATTTTCCGCATCTGGGTAGTCCAGTAGCCAAGCAAGACCCATCATCTGCGTCTGACTATTCTTCAAATCACGGTTGTAATCCCCAAACGTTGCGTAACCTTTGAATTTAATTTTGTTTTTCGGGTAACCTATCTTAATTAAGTTGCCACGAAACTGTTCAAAAAACTGCTTATCACGTGTGCTAGAGACACTTGGATATTCTAGAGTCGGTAGATTTTTTGCGTTCCAACCGTTGGCTTTCAATAACGCTTTTGCACCAGCAATATCTTGCTGTATCGAGGCCTTATCCATATTTGGATCAAAGCCATCCGTGCCCGGTAAAATAAACCCTGGATAGGCTTTACCTAAACCGAGATAAAAACGCTCAATACGCTCATCCCAATTAAAAGATTTAACGATCGCACAACGTAATGCCTTATTTTGCGCCTCTGTTTTTGCGTCATCATCAAAACCAAAATAGTCGTCATCGAAGTTGAATAAGTTATAAATTAATTCCGATTGCGTCGTTACCCGATAGTGGTATTTTTCCGCATACTCTGGATTCAATGTTACTGGCTGTTTGGATGACAAAACCGTTTCAATTTGCTCATTTTGCAAGGTAGATACTTGGATTTCATTGCCTTTTGTGAACGAATTCCAACGTGCGGAAGGCTGTTTTATCCAGTTCGCTTCAATACGGTCGACGATCGGCAGTGTTTTACCATCAAGCGCCGCAATACCCGCTTTACCATGAACCGCAGGATCGTAACCCGAGCCAGCCAAATCAAACGTTTCATTTCGGTAGGTGGGGTTCCGTTCAAGGACAGTTTTCGTACTGTTGTGTGAGACCAATTTGTAAGGCCCAGAGCCTACAGGGTGTACTGAAAGTTCACGACCATACTTTGTGACAGCTTCGTGCGGCACCAAGGCGGAATAACCCATCGCCAATGTATACGTCAACTGAGGGAAAGGTTGAGTAAGCTTGATCTGAATGGTGTGGTCATCGAGAGCATGCAGGCCTTCAATGTCCTTCGAGTAATCTGCGCCATCCGCTTTCCATTGATCTAAGCCAACAATTTTTCCCGCCCATAACCAAGCACCTTGTGAGCGATTTTTAGGGTCAAAATGTCGTTTAATAGAGTAAACAAAATCACTGGCTACCACCTCTCGGCCTTTTCCGCCGTTAAAGGCTTCATCGTCGCTGTACTTAACGCCTTGTTTGATTTTGATGGTATACGTTAGGCCATCATCCGAAACTTCAGGTAATGCGACGGCAAGGTTAGGTTTTAACTCAAAAGGCACTTTGAGATACTTATATTCATACAGAGTATCGTAAACGGCCGTCACAATAGTATTGGAGTAGCTGGTGCCAGCTTGTGTCGTATCAAATGAAGTCGGTGTTCCATTATCTGAATATTTAAAAACTTTGGCATCATCTGCGATAGCAAAGCTTGATGCTACCAACATGGCCAAAGGCAACAGCCTGAATTTGCTCATAATATATCCTTATGTATGACTTTTTTTTGAAGATAAACACGTTCTGGTGGACATTAACCTTTAAAAAGGAAATGCCTTTCATTCCAGTATGCTAAAAATTATTATTTCCGTAGTTATCCATAAACATGCCAGATAGACAAAGATCAATTGAACAATATTTGAACCAATCCACACAAAAACAACAAGTTGCATACAATTTGGTGGCATATTTATCAACATGCCTCTTCGAACCCATACAAGATAACGGCCGATAAGTTGCCGATTTCAATAGTAAAACTCTCAAAAGTCACCGTTTTTCGAGACAAAAAAACCACCTCGAATGAGGTGGTTTAATGGAAAGCATAACCAAAGCTCTCAAGCCATATTGATGACTAAACGTCTAGGTTTGATACTTTAAGTGCGTTCTCTTCGATGAAGTTACGACGCGGTTCAACTTGATCACCCATTAGCGTGGTGAACAGTTGGTCTGCACCGACTGCATCTTCAATAGTTACTTGCATCATGCGACGTGTCTCTGGGTCCATTGTGGTTTCCCAAAGCTGATCTGGGTTCATCTCACCTAGACCTTTGTATCGTTGTAGGCTTAGACCACGACGAGACTCTTTAATCAACCAGTTCAACGCTTCAACAAAGTTTGATACTGCTTGAGTACGCTCACCACGTTTGATGTAAGCGCCCTCCTCAATCAGACCGTCTAACGCTTCTGATAGGCTTGCTAGCTTGCCGTACTCTTTCGAGTTGAACAGATCAACGCTTAGCGCGTGTTCGTGTGTCACACCGTGAGTACGAACCACAATCTTAGGCAGGCTTAGACCTAGCTCTTCATGCTTCTCAACTTCTAGAGAGTACTGGCTTGCACCAACCTCTTTCGCGTTCAACTGTTCTACTAGCTGCTTGCCCCATGCTTCTACTACTGACTCATCATGACACTGCTCTGCAGTTAGACGAGGCATGTAGATCATTTCATGCATTAGAGCATATGGGTAACGGCGGCTCATGCGCTCTACCAGCTTGATACCAGAGTTGTATTGCTGAACTAGCTTCTCTAGCGCTTCACCTGCCAATGCTGGTGCATCAGGGTTTACGTGTAGCGCTGCGTTGTCTAGAGCCAATGCCACTTGGTACTGGTTCATTGCATCTTCATCTTTGATGTACTGCTCTTGCTTACCTTTCTTCACTTTGTAAAGCGGTGGCTGAGCGATGTAGATGTAGCCACGCTCAATAAGCTCTGGCATTTGACGGTAGAAGAAGGTCAATAGTAGCGTACGAATGTGCGAACCATCGACATCGGCATCGGTCATGATAATGATGTTGTGGTAACGCAGCTTATCTGGGTTGTATTCGTCGCGACCGATACCACAGCCAAGAGCCGTGATTAGGGTTGCCACTTCTTGTGAAGAAAGCATCTTATCGAAGCGTGCTTTCTCTACGTTTAGGATCTTACCTTTTAGTGGAAGAATCGCTTGGTTCTTACGGTTACGGCCTTGTTTTGCGGAGCCGCCTGCCGAGTCACCCTCCACTATGTATAGTTCAGACAGTGCAGGGTCTTTTTCCTGACAGTCTGCAAGCTTACCTGGTAGGCCAGCTAGGTCTAAAGCACCTTTACGACGCGTCATTTCACGTGCTTTACGCGCTGCATCACGAGCTCGTGCTGCATCGATAATTTTAGTACAAACGGTTTTCGCTTCTGTTGGGTTCTCGATAAGGAACTCAGACAGTTTTTCACCCATCGCTTGTTCAACGGCAGATTTCACTTCAGAAGAAACCAGCTTGTCTTTAGTTTGGCTAGAGAACTTAGGATCTGGCACTTTTACCGAGATAACCGCAGTTAGGCCTTCACGAGCATCATCACCTGATGTTGCTGTCTTCGCTTTCTTAGAGAAGCCTTCCTTATCCATGAAGCTGTTCAGAGTACGCGTCAGCGCAGCACGGAAACCAGCAAGGTGAGTACCACCATCACGTTGAGGAATGTTGTTTGTGAAACAGTAGATGTTCTCTTGGTAACCATCATTCCATTGCATCGCTACTTCAACAGTAATGCCGTCTTCACGTTCGTGGTCGAAGTGGAAGATTTTTTGGATGATCGGAGTTTTGTTGGTGTTTAGGTGATCAACGAACGCCTGAATACCACCCTCAAACATGAAGTGATCCGATTTATCTTCTTCACGCTCATCAATTAGCTTGATAGAAACGCCTGAGTTTAGGAACGACAGTTCACGTAGACGTTTAGCTAGAATATCGTAGTGGAAAAGTACATTTGAGAATGTCTCTTCACTTGGCCAGAAACGGATTTCTGTACCCGTTTGGTCCGTATCACCAATCACAGCTAGTGGCGATTGAGGCTCACCATGGTGGTACGTTTGAGTATGGATTTTACCACCGCGGTGGATAGTAAGAGTAACCTGCTTAGACAGTGCGTTTACTACTGAAACACCTACACCGTGCAAGCCACCTGATACCTTGTATGAGTTATCATCGAACTTACCACCAGCGTGAAGAACCGTCATGATTACTTCAGCAGCAGACACGTTCTCTTCTGGGTGAATTTCAGTTGGAATACCACGGCCGTCATCGCGTACCGATACTGAATTGTCTTCATGGATAGTAACAATGATGTCATTACAGTGACCAGCAAGCGCTTCATCAATAGAGTTATCTACTACCTCGAAGACCATGTGGTGCAGACCGGTACCATCATCCGTGTCGCCAATGTACATTCCAGGACGCTTACGAACCGCATCCAGACCCTTCAGTACCTTAATACTCGATGAATCGTAATTATCTGACATAGTTACTCTCTGACTAATTATCCTTGCTCTATTTTGCCATGTTCCACATGAAACATCCTGCTATTTTCATCATGCATATCTGCAATCTGATCAGCGGTAATAGAGCTTACAAAAACTTGAGCCTCGGTCGCCTTTAAACACTCAGCAAGACGTGCACGGCGTTGGCTATCTAATTCGGAAGCGAAGTCATCTATTAAATAGATGCACTGCTTACCTGTCATTTGAGTGAGGTGTTGCCCTTGTGCTACTCGCAACGCACACACCATCAACTTCAATTGACCTCGTGACAAGACATCTTCCACTGGAGTGCCGTTCACTTTTATCTTCAGATCCGCTTTGTTTGGCCCACTAAAGGTGTAACCAAGCTGCTGATCCCTTTCAAAATTCTTCTCTAATATCTCGGCGTATGGGGTGTCTTTGTCCCAGCCGCGATAGTAGTTAATCTTTATCTCAAACTCAGGTAGGAAGGTCGCACAGATCTCTTCGGCGACTTCTTTAAGCTGCTCAACGTAGGTGGCACGCCACTCACTGATGCTTTCCGCTAAACGGGCCAGTTCTTGGTCCCAGTAGCTCAGCTCTCGATAATGCGTTGCCGTTTTCAATAAGGCGTTTCGCTGCTTATTGAGGCGCTTTACCCTGCCCCATGCATCATAGAAACCCGACTCACTGTGGAAGACTCCCCAATCAATGAATGCGCGGCGATGCTTAGGTCCATCTGTCAGTAAATCAAACCCTTCCGGGTGAATCAACTGCAAAGGTAAGACTTGCGCTAACTGCGCGAGTTTTTGCCCAGTTTGACCGCTTATTTTAACCTCTGTTGTGCCATCGCGCTGCTTATTAATGCCAATTGGCAGCTCAAATTGATCCGAGGTCATAAAACGGCCGTGCACAAACAGTTCGCTACACTCATTTTGTATGATGCGTCCCGTTAGGGAACTCTTAAATGAGCGACCGTGGCCGAGCAGATATACCGCTTCAAGAACACTGGTTTTACCGCTTCCGTTAGGCCCTATAAGAAAGTTAAAGCCTGATGACGGTTGAATGTCACAGGCTTCAATATTTCTAAACTGCTTAACGATTAGACGAGAGAGTGGCATAGCGTCATCATATTAATCATTAACGATGGCACCAACTCTACAGACGGATTGGCATAACAACGTACATTGCGCTGTCATCTTGTGCATTTTCAATCAAGGCACTCGCGTTCGCGTCTGACATTGAGATACGAACTTGCTCACAGCGCAGTGTATTGAGAACATCAAGTACATAGCTTACGTTAAAGCCGATCTCTAGTGCATCCCCCTCAAAGGTCACGTCCAGCATCTCTTCGGCTTCTTCTTGCTCTGGGTTGTTAGCAGTAATGCGCATCTCGCTATCTGCAAGGTTAACGCGAACACCACGGAATTTTTCATTCGATAGAATCGCAGCTCGAGAGAACGCTGAACGCAGTTCATCACAACCCGCTTCTAGCGTTTTGGTGGTGTTTTGCGGCATTACGCGGCGATAATCTGGGAAACGACCATCAACCAGCTTCGAAGTGAAGACATAGTTGTTCACTTCAGCGCGTACGTTTGAGTTACCAATCTGCAGTGTTACCGGTTGTTCAGGCGCATCCAATAGCTTCACCAGCTCTTGCACGCCTTTACGAGGAACAATGATCTGCTTCTGTGCGAAATCCGCACCAAGCTGCGCTTGAGATACCGCCATACGGTGACCATCGGTCGCCACACTGCGTAATGTAGAGCCTTCAATCTCAAACAACATACCGTTGAGGTAGTAACGAACGTCTTGGTTCGCCATTGAGAATTGAGTTTTTTCGATAAGACCACGCAGTTCGGCTTGCGTCACAGACACTTCAACTTCGCTGCTCCAGTCTTCTATATTAGGGAAATCGGCCGCAGGCAAGGTTGCCAATGAGAAACGGCTACGCCCAGAACGTACTTGAACGCGGTCGCCATCCAATACCACAGTGATCACTGAGCTATCAGGTAAACCACGGCAGATATCTAGGAATTTACGAGAAGGTACTGTGATGCTGCCGGCTTCGAAATCACCTTCAAGCGTTACACGGCTGATCAATTCAACTTCTAGGTCCGTTGCTGTCATCGACAACACGTTATCTTCTACCTTAATCAGTAGGTTTCCTAGAATTGGAAGTGTTGGCCTGCCACCTAGCGCGCCAGACACTTGTTGTAACGGCTTAATCAGATGACTACGTTCAATGGTAAATTTCATATCTTGCTCTTACGGTCTAAATGGCACGCAGCATATGTACGTGACCAAGATTCTGCTTATTAAGGTTAAGAATACTGTGTATTAAGAAGAAAGGGTACGAATCAAGTTCGAATAATCTTCTTTAATGTCGTGGCTCTCTTCACGCAGCTGAGCAATCTTACGGCAAGCGTGCAGTACCGTGGTGTGGTCACGGCCACCAAATGCATCACCGATCTCAGGCAAGCTGTGGTTAGTCAGCTCTTTTGCTAGCGCCATCGCCAGTTGACGTGGGCGAGCAACAGAACGAGAACGACGCTTAGACAGCAGGTCTGCCACTTTGATTTTGTAGTACTCAGCAACGGTCTTCTGAATATTATCGATAGTAACCAGCTTCTCTTGCAGAGCCAGTAGGTCACGCAGTGCTTCGCGCACGAAATCGATCGTGATTGGGCGGCCAGTGAAGTTCGCATTCGCGATTACACGGTTCAGTGCGCCTTCTAGCTCACGAACGTTAGAACGCAGACGCTTAGCAATAAAGAATGCCACCTCATCCGCAAGGTGAATTTGATGGTCTTCTGCTTTCTTCATTAAGATCGCAACACGCGTCTCAAGCTCTGGTGGCTCGATCGCAACCGTCAAACCCCAACCGAAACGAGATTTAAGACGATCTTCTACGCCGTTGATCTCTTTTGGATAACGGTCAGAAGTTAGGATGATCTGTTGGTTGCCTTCAAGCAGCGCATTAAAGGTATGGAAGAACTCTTCTTGAGAACGTTCTTTATTAGCGAAGAATTGGATGTCATCGATAAGCAAGGCATCAACACTACGGTAGTAGCGTTTGAATTCTTCGATCGCATTGTTTTGTAGCGCTTTAACCATATCCTGAACAAAACGCTCAGAGTGCATGTACACCACTTTTGCATTCGGCTTGCCATCAACAATGGCATTACCTACCGCGTGCAACAAGTGAGTTTTACCTAGGCCGGTGCCACCGTATAGGAATAGTGGGTTGTATGCCGCACCTGGGTTATCCGCCACCTGACGTGCTGCAGCCAAACCAAGTTGGTTCGACTTACCCTCAACGAAGTTATTGAACTTATGCTTAGGGTTGACGTTTGAACGGTGGTTGATATCCACATCCACAGGCTCTTCATCACGCCATGTGTTATGAACAGGCTTACGAGCTTGCAGCTGTGCAGGCGCTGACGACTCTGCCGCTACATCAGCAGCAGTGCGAGTTGGCGCAGGAGCCGATGCAGGCGCTGCTGGCTTTGGTGCCGACACACGCTTACTGCCGACTTCAAAATGCAGATGCGGGATATCATTGCCGCAATATTCTTGCAGCAGACGGTTAATGCTATTTAAGTACTTATCACGAACCCAATCGAGTACGAAACGGTTCGGTGCAAATAGAGTTAGAGTATTGTCATTGAGCTCCGCTTGTAACGGACGAACCCACATACTGAATTCTGTAGCTGGTAACTCTTCTTGAAGCTGTTGCAAACACTGCAACCAAAGCGAAGATGACAC